>NZ_BAAHAL010000006.1:0-1633040 GCF_054777635.1 Flaviaestuariibacter terrae | reverse complement strand
GCTCGGCCCTCCAGGCCGGCAACGTAACGGTAGGCCCGCTGGCCGGCTACTCCTTCAGCACGACCTCGGGTGGTACCTACAGCTCCACGCTGACGATTCCCACAACGGGTGGTGCACTGAGCCAGGCCGTATTTGTACAGTTCACCCCGACGGCGGTCCAGTCGTACAACGGCAACATCCCTGTTTCGGGTGCCGGTGCATCGGCCATCAACGTAGCTGCCTCGGGTGCGGGCGCCAACAACGCACCGACTGTTACTGCCGGCGCGGCAACGTCTGTGACCAACACCACGGCTACGGTTCCGGGCACCATCGGCAACAACGGTTGCACCGCGGTTACGGCTTATGGCATCGAGTACAGCACGACCAGCGGCTTTGCCAACGGCTCGGGCACACAGGCACCTGCCAGCAACCTCGCCGCCGGCTCCTTCAGCTCGGCACTGAGCGGCCTGACAGCCAGCACGACCTACTACTACCATGCTTTCGCTACCAATGCAGGTGGCACGGCTTACAGCACGCAGGGCACCTTCACCACGGCCGCCGGCCCGGTGATCAGCCTTACGGCCTCCACACTGGCTACGTTTGATTCGGTGTGTGTGGGCACGGTGTCGGCTCCGCATACCTTCGTCATTACCGGCACTAACCTCACGGCCGGCAATATCACGGTGGCAGCGGCCAACGGGTACCAGTTTGCCACAACTGCAGCTGGCCCCTACAGCCCGGCCCTTGCGCTGGCACAAACCGGCGGCTCGTACAGCCAGACCGTATTTGTACAGTTCGCGCCCACGGCCGTGCAGGCCTATAACGGATCGATCGCCGTCAGCGGCGGCGGTGCGTCGACCATCCTCAACGTGCTCGCGACCGGCGTTGGCAAAGTACAGGGGCCCACAGTGGTCACCCTGGATTCGACCAACATCAGCTACGGCTCGGTATCGCTCCGCGGTGCCGTCCTCGCCAACGGTTGCTCGGCCCTTACCGAGACCGGTGTTGAGTGGAGCGTGATCCCCAACTTCGCAGCCGGCACCGGCACGCAGGTGGCCGCCACGGGAATCCCGACAGGCGCCAGCTACCTCGTCAACGTGTCGAACCTGGTTCCGGGAATGACCTACTACTACCGCGCTTATGCCCGCAACGCCGGCGCCACCGGCTACGGTGCCGTTAAGAGCGTGACCCTCCCGGGTCTCCTCGCCGGCCTCCGCATTTGGCCGATGCCGGTAATGGCAGGACAGTCGTTCCAGCTCACGCTGAGCGGCCTTACCCCGGGTTACCATGGCATCGTGCTCTACAGCAGCAACGGCGCCCAGGTCTACCGCCGCAACCTGTACATCCAGGCTACGTACATCAACGAGCGCATCTCGTTCCCGGCCAGCCTGGCCGCCGGAACCTACCTGCTCCGCGTGGTGAACAATGATGGAACGGTTGCCAGCCAGACGATCGTGATCAATCACTAAGCCTTGTCTCCGCCAGCTGGCGGAACCAGGCCGAATGTTCGTTACAACAAAAAAAGCCCTGCCCGAAAGAGCAGGGCTTTTTTATTCCCGTATTTCTACAGCACAACTGCAAATGGAAAGCCCCGCCATCGGCGGGGCTTTCGTATGAAACAACTTCAGCGGACGGTTGAAAAGACAAGGATTACTCGCCCAAAGTGGCCCCTTCGGGCGACAGGGGGCTAAGCTTCACGTCGACGACGCGCAGCTGCAGGCTTTTTTCACCGTTCCATTCATTGACGTCAATCTTGTAAACAACATCCACGGGCTGGTTCTGCTCGAGCAGCGGCATCTTATCGGCCATGCCGAAACCGATACCGGTGAACGTGACACCATCCTGGCGCAGGGAGAAACGCAGGTGCTTTTCCTTCACCACGCGGCTGTAGCCCGTGTTCTGAACGCGGCGGCTGATGAACGTGGGCCGGAGGTTGTCGGGCCCGAAGGGCTCCATCTGTGCCAGTATATTGAAGAAGGACTGTGTGATGTCGCGGAACGACAGCTCGATGTCGATGAGGATCTCGGGCACGAGCAGGTCGGGGTGAATGGTTTCAGTCACCACTTCCTCGAAGCGCTCGATAAAGGCCTCGACATTGTCGGGGTGGAGCGTCATGCCGGCGGCGTAGAAGTGCCCGCCGTAGCCGAGCAGGAGGTCGCGGCACTGGTGGATCGCCTCGTATACGTTGAAGCCCGTAACGCTGCGCGCAGACCCTGCCACGACGTCGCCGCTTTGCGTGAGCACGATGGTCGGCCGGTAGTAATGCTCAATGAGCCGCGAGGCCACGATACCCACGACGCCCTTGTGCCAGTGCGGCTGGTAGAGCACGGTGCTGAGCCGGTTGAGTAATGTTTCGTCGCCACCGATAAGCGCAAGCGCCTCCTCGGTGATGCTGGTATCGGCTTCCTTACGCTGGCTGTTGTCGGTATGCAGCTGCTCGGCCCAGCGCATCGCTTCTTCAAGCGTCGTCGAAAGGAATAGTTGAACGGCCTTTCGGGCATCGTCCATACGACCAGCGGCATTGACCCGCGGTGCAATCATGAACACAAGGTTGTTGATCTGCAGCGGTCCCTGGTGGGCGCTGAGCACGCTGAGCGCGCGTATGCCGAAGTTGGCGTCGCGGTTGGCTTTCTCGAGGCCGCAGTAGGCCAGCACACGGTTCTCTCCGCTCATCGAGACGATGTCGGCCGCGATGGCCGTAGCAACGAGGTCGAGGTACCAGTAGGCTTCCTCGAGGGGCAGCTGCATCCGCTCGCAGAGCGCGCAGATAAGCTTGAAGCCGACGCCACAACCGCACAGCTCCTTGAACGGGTAGGAGCAGCCGGGTTGCTTGGGGTTGAGGATGGCCACGGCCTCCGGAAGCTGTTCGTCGGGGAGGTGGTGATCGCACACGATGAAGTCAATGCCCAGCGTTTTCGCATAGGCAATAAGCTCCACCGATTTGATGCCGCAGTCGAGCGCAATGATGAGCGTAAATCCGTTGGCATGCGCATGTTCGATGCCGGCCTTGCTCACGCCATAGCCTTCGCGGTAGCGGTGCGGGATGTAAAAGTCGAGGCGGTCGTAGTGCCGCGAGAGAAAGTGGTACATGCAGGCCACCGAGGTGGTGCCGTCCACGTCGTAGTCGCCGAACACGAGGATCTTCTCGCCCTCGTTGAAGGCATGAAGCACGCGGTCGGTGGCTTTGTCCATGTCTTTCAGCAGCCAGGGACTGTGCAGCTGCTCCAGGCTGGGCCGGAAGAAGGATTTGGCGGCTTCGTAGGTTTCGATGCCGCGTTGCACGAGCACCTGGCAAAGAGCCGGGTGAATACGAAGCGAGCGGAAGAGCTCGCTGGCCTTGTCGCGTTCGGCATAGGCCATCCGCCAGCGCTTGGCGGTTACAGGGATCGTCGTTTTTGCATCCATTTCAATACCTCCTGTCGGTTACATAGTTCACGAGATCGGCAAAGCCGGCCCGGATGGGCGACTCGGGGAAAGTAGCGAGCAGGTCGAGCGCTTCTTGCTTGTAGCCTTGCATCACCCCCTGTGCGTAGGTAATGCCGTTATGCTGTTGCACGGCGTCGAGCACATACTGCACCTTTCGTTTGTCCCTGTTTTCGTTCTTGATGATGTAGATCAGCTTCCGCCGCGTGGCGCGGTCGGCGTTGTTCAGCGTATAGATCAGAGGTAAGGTAAGCGTTTTTTCCTGGATATCATTGCCCGTGGGCTTGCCAACGTCTTCCGACGCATAGTCAAAAAGGTCGTCTTTTATTTGAAAGGCGATGCCCACTTTTTCCCCGAAGCGGCCCATGGTGGCGGTCAGCGCCTCGTCGCCCGAAGCGGCGAAGGCACCCGCGGCGCAGGCGGCGGAAAGGAGGGAGGCGGTCTTGCCGGTGATGATCTCGAAATACACCGACTCGTCGAGGTTGAGCGTGCGGGATTTCTCCAGCTGCAGGAGCTCACCCTCGCTCATGCGGCGCACGGCTTCCGAAAGCAGCTGGAGGATGCGGAAATCGTTGTTGTCGAGCGAGAGCAGCAATCCCTTGGCAAGCAGGTAGTCGCCCACGAGTACCGATATCTTATTTTTCCAGAGGGCATAAACCGAGAAAAAACCTCTACGTTCCGGTGCATCGTCGACAACATCGTCGTGTACAAGAGTGGCGGTGTGGAGTAATTCTACAAGAGAGGCGGCTCGGTAGGTAGACTCATTTACAGTACCGCAGAGTTTTGCCGAGAGAAAGACGAACATGGGACGGAGCTGCTTCCCCTTGCGCTTCACGATATAGCGCATGATGCGGTCCAGCATCGATACCTGGCTGCTCGCGGCCTCCTTGAACTTGTGCTCAAAGATCCGAAGTTCCTCCTCGATCAAATTAACAGGTAGCCGCATTCGTAAATTGCTGGCAAGGTACAAAGGGCTTGATTAATAATTCACTATGGTACAAGAATTGCTGTTTCCCGGTTTCCAAAAGCGGTAGAAATTAACTGAATTAAATACAAAAGTTTGGTTTTTGTACGTCAAGTTTTATTTTTGCCGCCAAGGACTTAGTTTTTCAAATCTTAACACCCAGTGTATGGCAAGCAAAAAAATTACTCTATTGACAGGCGCATTGTGTCTGTTGGCATCGGCCGGGTTCGCCCAGACCGGTACCTCCACCTCGGTGGGGCGTAGCTCGGTAAGCGACTCTTCCGTGATCCCCTCCCGCCGGATGCCGCAGCATACGGAATTCATGAACGGCTCTTACAACTTCCCCGCGAAACCCCGCAACCAGTGGGAAGTAGGTATCAAGGGAGGTCTTCTCAGCATCTCCGGCGACGTGGCTTCCCTGCCCAGCTGGGGTGCCGGTATCCACATCCGCAAGGCTTTCGGTTACCTGTTCTCCGCCCGTCTCGAATACATGTACGGTATCGCGAAGGGTCTCAACTGGAAATCCTCGACGAACTACCGCTACAATACCGCCTGGAATAACGTTCCCGGCTACCGTGCCGCTGCAGTTCCCGCTAACCCGGGCGGCGACATTCCCGTTTACTACAACTACAAGACAAACATCCAGGACCTGATGCTGGAAGGCATCATCACCCTGAACAACGTACGCTTCCACCGCGCCAAGACGGGCTACGCCCTCTACGCCATCGCCGGTGTGGGCGGATCGCTCTACGACGCCAAGGTGAACGCCCTGGACGCCAACGGCGCCGCTTACAATTTCAACACGGTGGCTTCCGGTACCTGGAAGACCCGCAAGGACACCCGTAAGGCCCTGAAGAGCCTGATGGACAACACCTACGAAACCGCTGCCGAGAACCACGGTGAGCTCCGTCCGAAACTTTTCGGTATGAGCTACAAGACCGTTGGTACGGTAGGTCTCGGTATCGCGTTCAAACTGAGCAACCGCTTCAACGTTGCCCTGGAAGACCGCTTTACCTTCACCAACGACGACCTGTACGACGGTCAGCGCTGGGCCGAGCAAACCCCCGGTTCGCCCGTGCTCACGCAGAACTTCGATACCTACAACTTCGCGTCCCTCGGTCTCAACATGAACCTGGGCTCGAAGTCGACAGAACCCCTGTGGTGGCTCAACCCGCTGGACTACGCTTACAGCGAGATCCGCAACCCCCGCCTCATGAAGCTGCCGAAGCCCGTACTGCCTGATACCGACGGCGACGGCGTTACCGACCAGTTCGACCTCGAGCAGACGCCTGCCGGTTGCCCGGTTGACGCCCATGGCGTAAGCCGCGATACCGACGGTGACGGTGTACCTGATTGCCGCGATAAGGAGCTGATCACCCCGACGTACTGCCAGCCTGTAGATGCGGAAGGTGTTGGTAAGTGCCCCTGCCCGAACGACAGCTGCGGTGGTGGTGGTCCCAAGCCCGGTGCCTGCGCAACTGCTCTCGGTTCGCTGCCTCCCATCAAGTTCACAGGTAACAGCGCTACCCTCAGCAGCGATGCCCAGAGCATGCTTGCTTCGGTTGCCGGCCGCCTGCGCAACAGCCCTGGTTGCAAGATCGTAGTGATTGGCTACTGCCAGAGCACGAAAGCCGAGCAGCAGCGCAGCTGGGAGCGTGTGAACGCCGTGATCAACTACATGGTAGAGAAAGAAGGCCTCAGCGCCGACCGCTTTATCTTCCAGTATGGTCAGGAAGGAACCGATTGCAACACTGTTGACCTCCGCGCAGCCACTGAAGGCGAGGAAGGCCCGGCTAACGTACCGGCTCCCCACCCGAACCTGCGTTCCAACAAATAAGGCTTGTCTTTTAAGTCCGTGATACTCCAAGCCCCTCGCAAGAGGGGCTTTTTTTTGCCTGCTGCTGCCCACCGCCAGGCCGGGAGCAGGGAGCGCCTGGAAAGGCCGGTACTCTTTCCTTTTAGTGAAATCTTAACGGCTGAGCCGGGCTTGCCCCTGCTTTAAACGGTAATATTGCCGGAACTAATTACCTTTGCCCCTCCTTATGCGTTTACTAGTCGTTTTATTCCTTGGCCTCCTGCTTACCAGCTGCGACAGCGTTTCCAAGGTTCTGAAAAGCAAGGACCCGGAATACAAGCTGCGAAAGGCCGAAAATTACTTCGCCCGCAAGAAGTACAATTTCGCCCAGGAGATCTACGAAGACATCATGCCTTATTTCAAAGGCACCCAGAAGTTCGAGGATATCTACTACAAGTACGCCTACACCGCCTACTACCAGCGTGACTGGCTGAACGCGGAGAACCTGTTCAAGACCTACACCGAGGTATTCCCCCACAGCGCCCGCGCCGAGGAAATGGAATACATGCGGGCCTATACCTTCTACCGCCAGTCGCCGAAGCCCGAGCTTGACCAGACCAATACCATCAAGGCGATGGGGATGATGCAGACCTTCATCAACACGCACCCCGGCTCGGCCCGCAACAAGGAAGCTGGCGCCATCGTGGATGCCTGCCGCACGAAGCTCGAGGTGAAGGACCGCAAGGCCGCCCAGCTTTATTTCGACCTCGGGCAGTACCGCGCCGCGGCCACCGCCTTCGAGGCCGTGATGAACAACTACCCCGACTCGCAGGAATCCGATATGTACCTGTTCATGGCCATCAAATCGCACTACCTGTTCGCACAGATGAGCGTGGAGGAAAAGCGCGAGGAGCGCTATGGCCGTGTGGTGGATGCCTGCACCGATTTCATGGACCGTTTCCCCCAAAGCACTTACGCCAAGGAGGTGCAACAATACTTATCTTTGTCACAAACCCAGATTAAAGCAATAACCCATGAGCCGTCTAAGACGCCAGCATAGCGCCAACCTCTCCAACAACGTAGAGGCCAAGGACCTGAACGATCTGAAGTCGCGTACCGGCAACGTGTACGAGTCCATCTCGATCATCGCCAAGCGCGCCAACCAGATCAACATCTCCCTGAAAGAGGAGCTGCACAGCAAGCTCGAGGAGTTTGCCAGCCACACCGACAGCCTCGAGGAAGTACACGAGAACAAAGAGCAGATCGAGATCTCGCGCGCTTACGAGAAGATGCCGAACCCGGCCCTCCTTGCTACCCAGGAATTCCTGGAAGACAAGGTATACCACCGCAAGAACGAGGACGACCTGTTCCGTTAAGGAGCGGCGCCTTCCACCGATCGTATACAAAGCCATATCGTGCCGATATGGCTTTTCCTTTCCGAACGCTCGATTTTTCAATGCTCAATTTTCAAGGTCAAAGGAGAACTCCACTTGAATATTGAGCATTGATCGTTGAAAATTGAATATTTTTCTGGCTGCACTATCATCAACCCGCATGTCATTAACCGGAAAAAAGATCCTCATTGGCATCACCGGCTCCATCGCCGCTTACAAGATACCCATGCTGGTACGTCTCCTCGTAAAGGAAGGCGCCGAAGTACGCGTGCTGATGACGGACGCGGCCAAAGACTTTGTGTCGGAGCTGACCCTCTCCACGCTTTCGAAAAGCGCGGTGCTGAGCAAGCTGTTCGACGAAGGCGCCTGGGCCAACCACGTGGCGCTTGGGCGCTGGGCCGATGTGTTCGTGCTCGCGCCCCTCAGCTGCAATACGCTTGGCAAGATGGCTACCGGCCAGTGCGACAACCTGCTGCTGGCGACCTGGCTCTCGGCCACCTGCCCGGTGCTGGTGGCGCCGGCGATGGATGAAGACATGTGGCAGCACGGATCCACGCGCGCCAACCTCGAAAAGCTCCGCTCCTGGGGCGTCCAGGTGCTCCCCGCCGAGCATGGCGAGCTGGCCTCGGGACTTATCGGCGAAGGCCGGATGGCGGAGCCCGAAACGATCCGTGACCGGCTGGCGCGCTTCTTCGCCGTTCGGGGCCAGCTGGCGGGAAAGAAAGTGCTGGTAACGGCCGGCCCCACATACGAAGCGATCGATCCCGTGCG
Organism: Flaviaestuariibacter terrae; assembly: GCF_054777635.1. NCBI lineage: Bacteria > Pseudomonadati > Bacteroidota > Chitinophagia > Chitinophagales > Chitinophagaceae > Flaviaestuariibacter > Flaviaestuariibacter terrae. The sequence goes on along the minus strand of NZ_BAAHAL010000006.1, from coordinate 1,624,714 downwards.
TTTTATCGGCAACCATTCCTCCGGTAAGATGGGCTATGCCCTCGCAGAGGAGCTCGCATTCCGCGGCGCCGAGGTACGCCTCGTGTCCGGACCTGTTTCGCTGCCAGCGCCGCAGGGCGTGGAGCTCGTACGGACGGAATCGGCGCAGGCCATGTACGATGCCTGCCTTGAAGCACATGGCTACGATATCGCCGTGATGGCTGCCGCCGTAGCGGACTATACCCCGGTAACGGTAAGCGAGCAGAAGATCAAAAAGACTGAAGGCGCGTTGACCTTGTCGTTGAAAAAGACCGCCGACATCCTGGGCACCCTGGGCGCCCGGAAAACGGACCGGCAGCTGCTCGTTGGCTTTGCGCTGGAAACGGAAAACGAGGCCGAGAATGCGCGGCAGAAGCTGCAACGCAAGGGCGCCGACCTACTGGTGCTCAACTCGCTCAACGACGCAGGCGCCGGCTTCGGCACCGATACGAATAAAGTGACTCTGTTCTATAAAGACGGGCGCGAGCAGCCGCTGCCGCTGCAGGGAAAAAAAGACGTGGCCCGGTCGATCGTGGATGCAATAACTGAACTCATCTGAATGAAAAAATTACTCGTTATCGCCCTGCTGCTGTGGGGCAGCGCCACCCGGGCGCAGGAGCTGCAGGCACGCGTGTCGGTGGTGGCCCAGCGCGTGTCGTCGCAGGTAGACAAGAAGATCTTCAACACCCTGCAGACGGCGCTCACCAACTTCGTCAATGCGCGCAAATGGACCACCGATACCTGGCAGCCGCAGGAGCGCATCAAGTGCAACTTCCTGGTCACGATCAACGAAGACCTGGGCAACAACGTCTTCCGCGCCACGCTGACCGTGCAGGCCGCACGCCCGGTATGGGGCACGGCCTATGAGTCGGCGCTGATCAACTTCCAGGACAACGACTTTGTCTTCAAGTATATTGAGTTCCAGGCCATCGAGTTCAACGAGAACCGCGTGCAGGGCAACGACCCGCTCGCCTCGAATATCACGGCGATGCTGGCCTATTACGCCAACATCATCATTGGCCTCGACTACGACTCGTTCAGCCCCCGCGGCGGCGATCCGTATTTCATGAAGGCCCTCAACATCGTCAACCAGGCGCCCGAGGGCCGCGACATCTCGGGCTGGAAAGCCTTTGATGGCGTGCGCAACCGCTTCCGCCTCGTGGAGAATCTCACCGACAACCGCTTCACGCTTTTCCACGACGCCATTTACGCGTACTACCGGGGCGGCTTCGACCAGCTTGTCGAGAACGAGGATGCCGCCCGCGGAGCGCTGATTTCGGCACTCAACAACCTCGAAAGCCTCAACCGCGACAACCCGAACTCGATGTTCATGGCCGTCTTCTTCCAGGGAAAGAGCAACGAGCTGTTCAAGGTATTCAGCAAGGCAAAGCCGGAGCAGAAGCAGCGGGCCCGTGAGCTCCTCACGCGCCTCGACATCACCAACATTCAATTGTATAAAGACCTCAAATGATGCGCTTCCTCTGTGTAGCCGTCCTGGTGCTGCTGTTCTCCTGCGGCGGTGATCGCCTGCCGAAGGACGTGCTGCCGCCGGCGCGGATGGCGCTCGTGCTCAAGCAGCTGCTCATCGCCGACGAGTGGGTGGGCTACCGCCGCGAGCGCGATACCCTGTTCGATGCCAATGCCGAGCGCATCCACCGCTACCGCGCCGCCTTCCGGGAAGCGGGCATCAGCGAGGCGCAGTTCCGCAGCTCCTTTGCCTACTACGAGGCGCACCCGGAGCTGCTCCGCAATGTGTTCGACACGTTGCAGCGGCAACCCAATATCGATACAGTAGCCGCTCCCGCAGCCGCGCCGGCGAAGGCGCCGCGCCGCAAGACCGCACCGAGTGGCCCTGTGAACTAAGCGGTGTATAACTATCTGCCCGCAACGGCCGCCCTTCCTTATTTTTGACGCCTATACGTGCTATATGAATAAGGTTTACGATCATGCGGCAGCCGCCCTCTTCGACATTGCCGATGGCGCCAGCATCATGCTGGGAGGCTTTGGCCTGTGCGGCATTCCCGAGAACAGCATCAACGCCCTGCAGGAGCGCGGCGTGAAAGACCTGACCTGCATTTCCAACAATGCGGGTGTCGACGACTTCGGTCTCGGGCTGCTGCTGCAAAGCCGCCAGATCCGCAAGATGATGGCCTCGTACGTGGGTGAGAACGGCGAGTTCGAGCGGCAGCTGCTCAGCGGCGAGCTCGAAGTGGATCTTATCCCGCAGGGAACGCTTGCTACCCGCATCCAGATGGCGGCCATGGGGATTCCCGCCTTCTTCACGCCGGCCGGCTATGGCACCGAGATCGCCGAAGGCAAAGAAGTGCGCGAGTTCGACGGCAAGATGTACCTCATGGAAAAGGCCCTGCACGCGGATTTTGCCATCGTCAAGGCCTGGAAGGGAGACCGCTACGGCAACCTCGTATTCCGCAAAACCACCCGCAACTTTTCGACGTCGATGGCCAAGGCCGGGCGCGTGACCATTGCCGAAGTGGAGCAGCTCGTGGAGCCCGGTGACCTCGATCCCGACGATATCCATGTGGCGGGCATCTACGTGCACCGCATCTTCGAAGGAACCAATTACGAAAAGCGCATCGAGCGACGCACTGTTCAATTAAGTCATTAATCTCAACTCCGTGATCCCGGATCATTCTCAAATCAGATCCGGGATAATGAGATCCGAGATAACCAGATAACTTCCCTATGGCTCTAGACAAATATGGTATCGCCCGGCGCATCGCCCAGGAACTGCGCGACGGCATGTATGTAAACCTCGGTATCGGCATTCCAACACTGGTGGCCAACTACGTGCCGCAGGGAATGTTCATCATGCTCCAAAGCGAAAACGGCATGCTTGGTATGGGCCCTTACCCTACCGATGAAGCCATCGACGCTGACCTGATCAACGCGGGCAAGGAAACGGTAACGGTAGTGCCCGGTGGCGTTTTCTTCGACAGCGCCGAGAGCTTCGGGATGATCCGTGCCGGCAAGGTCGACCTCACGGTGCTCGGCGCCATGGAGGTCAGCGAGCGGGGCGACATCGCCAACTGGAAGATACCTGGCAAGATGGTAAAGGGTATGGGCGGCGCGATGGACCTCGTGGCTTCCGCCCGCAACATCATCGTAGCAATGATGCATACTAACCCGAAAGGGGAGTCGAAGCTGCTGCCGCAGTGCAGCCTGCCGCTCACCGGTGTTGGCTGTGTAAAGAAAGTGGTGACGGAGCTGGCGGTGCTTGATGTGACGCCCGACGGTTTCCGCCTGCTGGAGCGCGCACCCGGCGTCTCTGTCGAGGAGATCCGTTCGAAGACGGCCGGGAAGCTGCTTATCGAAGGCGACATTCCCGAAATGAAACTCTGAGCTTACTCTTCAAAAAGACGCCCGAGGTCTTCGAGCACCTGCGCGGCGAGGTCGCGGTCGATCGCCGGCTGCAGCTTCCATGTGGAGCCGCTGCGCCGCGCCACGATATCGGGCAGATCGGCTTGCAGGTTCATCAGGGCATCGGGCCGCAGGTGTACTGTATCGCCGTTGCGGGAAATCTGGTAACGGACAGGGTTGCCGTCAACGAAAAGTACGGTGCTGAGCAGGGTGGTAGTATTGGTTTGGGCGATCATGTTGAATACGATGACGAACCGTAAATCTACAATACGCCGCGCAGCAATCCCAATCTTGTTTCAGCTATTTCTGAACGCTATCAGTTTCGCTCTAACCTCTCTACAGAATTAGTCTTATCAGAACGGATATCCGATGGCAAGGTTGTAGACGATATTCGACCTGCGCCAATCCCTTTCCTGAAACTTGATCGCGTTGATCACCCAGGGGTTCTGTTCCCAGGGTTTGCGTATCGGGAAGCCCGCGTCAAGACGGATCACGAACAGGTACAGGTCGAGGCGCGCACCGATACCGACGTCGACGGCAAGCTGGCTGAAGAAGTTGCCGTTGAAGCCCGAGCCGGGACGCTCCGGGTCTTCGTGCGCCAGCCAGATATTGCCGGCGTCGACAAACACGGCGCCGTACAGTGGTCCCGAGATATGGGGCCGGTATTCGCTGTTGAATTCAAATTTGATATCACCCGTCTGGTCGCCAAGGAACGTGGTGGCGGATGTGTCGCGGAAGGTGCCGGGGCCCACCGAGCGGCTGCGGAAACCACGAAGGCTGTTGTTGCCACCGACGAAAAATTGCTTGATGTAGGGCATCTGGTTGGAGTTGCCGTAGGGAATTCCGTAGCCCAGGTTGAGGCGGTTGACCCAGGCCGATTTGGTGGAGAGACGGCGGTACCAGCGGCCGTCCACTTCGAACTTGAGGTACTGATCGAAGATGGCGCCGGCAATTCGCTGCGGGCGCGTTTTTTTGGTCGCGCCGGTGACGAGGCCGGCGATGTTGCCCGACATGTCGAACAGCCCGTTGAAGTAAAACGAGTTCAGCTTGAGCAGCCCGTTGGCCACTTCGTTGTAATTGAACTGGAAGTTGGAGCCAATCACGAACTGCGAGTCGACAACGTGGCGGAGATAGGGGTGGTGCAGCAGGCTGTCGCGGTATTCGGCCGTTACGTTGATCGGCTGCACGTAGTTGATGGCGACGGGGTTGACCTCGAACGTGTGCTGCGCATCGGGCTTCCAGGAGTATCCGAGCTGGCCACGGAAGGAGTTGACCGTATAGAGCTTGTTGCGTTGCAGCAGGTCGTAGCCGATCTGGATGTTGCTGCGCGGCACAAAGGCGCTGGTCGTATTTACCTTGAAGAAGGGTACTACGAAGCGCGGGATGGAGAAGGTTGCCTCGGCGCCGGCGCGGTAGGTGTTGTAGCCCTGGAAGGTGCCGCCGAACTGCGTTTCGGTGCCGATATAGCCGGAGATAACGAGTTGCTCGGCCTGCCGGAACGTATTGCGGTTGCGCCAGGTAAAGTTGATCTGCGACCCGTTCAGGTTGTTCGACTTCGTAGTAACGCCGACCTCCGCGCGCAGGTTTTTCTTCTGCTGCGGCGTGAGGTAGTAGTATGCATCCAGCTTGGCACTGTCGCCCACCGGCTCGAAGCGGTTTTTCACATACCGGAATTCGTTGAGGTTGATGAGGCGCGCCAGCGTCGTGTTGTGATCCGCGCGGTTGTAGAGATCGCCCGTGCGGAACACCATGATCCGCGGCCAGAACCAGTTCTTGAAGCGCTTCTGGCGGTCGATGATCTGGAAGCCTTCATACGATACAGCTGTGGATGCGATGGTATCCGGCTTGTTGCCGTTGATGCGGTAATTGGCGTAGATGTAGGTGTTGTTGATGCGGTAGGGCACAAGCGCATCCTGCGGCGCGTCGTTTTTCACCACCATTACCAGGTCCACTTTGTGATTGCCGATCGTGCTGTCGACCTGCAGCAGCAGGTAATCGGGGCTGAAGTAGAAGTAGCCTTTCTCCTTGAGCCGCGCATCGATGCGGGTGCGCTCGCCCTTCACCAGGTCAAGGTCGTAGGGTTCCTTTGGCTTCAGGAGGCTTTTGTCGGCGTCCACGAGGATGTCGCGCGTGAGCTCGATGCTGTCTGTCGGGAAGCGCACCGAGTTGATCGTGTATTGCGCGTTGGCCTCGACACGGAAGTTTGCATGTCCCTTGCGTCCATGAACGACGGTATCGCCGCTGCTGTGCACTTGGAAAAATCCCTTGTTCTGCGCGTGGTTGTCGAGCAGCTTTACATTGTTGTTGAGATCAACGCTGCTCAGCAGCACGGGCGGCTCGCCCAGCTGGTTGCGAAGGCGCCCGAGAAATGAGTTCGGCTTTTTGTTGCGCAGCAGGTTGTAGATCCCGAGCTTGAAGGGAATGCCGAGGAACCGCGAGTTGGGGCGCGGGCGTACGAGGTTCTCGAGGTCTTCGTCGAGCACCTTCTTCTGGCGTGCCGTCAGGTCGGAGGTATTGACGATGGTAATCCGCGCCCCGGTATAAAGGTGCTCACCGGGAGGCAGGTGCCTGGTGCCGCTGCAGGCAGCCAGCAACAGGCAGCCCGTGAGGGCCGATACGAGTAATGCCTTGCTCATTCTTGTTCCGTTTCTTTAGATCCTTGTTCGGTGGTGGCGGCGGGTGCCGTTGCCGGTGTTCCTTCCTGCTTCTGCGGGGGCTGTTGCTCCCCTTTTTCCTTTTCCAGTTTTTTGACTTCGCGACGAACGCGGCGTCCCTGCAGCACTTCGCGGAAGCGGTTGTAGTCGACCGATATCTGGAAGGCGAGGCCGGTTTCGATCACGTATCCGTCCACAGTGCCTTCGTAGTCGTTGCGCCGGTAAAAGCGCAGCATATAGCGGCCATCGCGGCTCAACTGGTAATTGACCTGGATATTGCCGGCAACGTTGTTCGAAGCCTGGTTGCTTTGCTGCGGGCCTTCGAGCTGGAAGTTGCTGCCCACCGTCACCTGCAGGCGATCGTTGAGAAGGCGCTTGCTGAGACCCACGTTGAGGTCGGTGCGGCTGCGGCGCTCACCGGTGGTATAGTCGTCGCTCGAGGCCACGTCGAAGTTCAGGTCCACACCGCTGATCAGCCCTGAAGCAAGGCTGTTGAGCTGCTCGGTAAGCAGCTTGCTAACGCTCGTTCGTGCAAAGGTGCCCGCGTTGAAGCCGCCGGCACTCGACGAGAACGGGTTTTCACCCACGAAGCGGTTGAGCAGCAGTACGGCAAACACCTGCTTATTCAGTTCCGAGGGCTCCTGCCGCAGCTGCGCGAGGCGCACGTTGACCGTGCTCACGACGTCGCCCGCCACATTGAAGCTGCGGCCGGCAGGAAGCTGAATGTCGAACGACAGATCGGGCTTCATCAGGTCGCCCTTCAGGTAAAGCAGTATCTGGAAGGGCAGCTTCTGCAGGTAATAGTTGCGTTGCGATGTTTCAGCGATCTGCTGGTCCACGAGATCGAGCGGAGCCGTGTTGGCTTCGTATCGGCCCGTTACATCGAGCTGCGCGGCCGTCGGCTCGCCAAGCCAGGTAATGCGGCTGCCGGGGTCGACGGTGAAGCGGCGGCGAAGGAAGTTCATCGCAAACTGGTACGCGCCCTCGTTGATGACGTAGGTGCCGGTAAGCGTGATCTTGCCGCTTGGGTCCACACCCGCGTTGAGGTTGCCCGTGCCTTTCAGGTTGAGGAAGTCGCCCTGCGCCACGTCGACGATCACGTTGAAGGCAGCCTCCTTCGCGATGTCGATATTGACCGACACATCGAAACCGAGCACCTGGGTGTGGTTGAGTGAATCGTAATTTTTGAAAAGCGTATCCGAGGCCGGGTTGCTGAAGTCGACAAACTCCACCACGCCGTCGCGGTCCACGATACCCGGCTCACGCTGCGGGATGACGATGGAGAGAGCTGTCCCGTCCTTCACGCCGATGCTTCCATCGACTACGGGTGCCGCCTCGGTGCCGCCGATGTGGAGACGGCTGTCCATATACAGCTTGCCATAATAAAGGCTGTTCTGGCGCTTCGTCGTATTCAGCGCGCGGAAGTTGTTGGCCTTGACGTTGAGGTCGAAGTTGTAGTTGATAAAATTGGTCGTACGCACGTTGCCGTCGAGCGTAAGGGCGTTGCGCGCGGAGTCGAGGATCGAGAAGTTGTCGAAGCGGAAGCCCTGCTCGCTCACCTTCAGCTCCTCGTTGTCGATCGTGAGCGGACCGCCGAGGGCCACCGTTGTAAGCGACGCTTTGTTGAAGCGCAGACTGCCATCGACCTTCGGGGCGGCGGTGCTGCCGCGGATCGTGGCGCCGCCGGTGATGGTGCCCGATGCATCGGTAATGAACGAGGCGAGCGCGCCGCGCAGCGATTGCAGTTGCAGCGCACGGATGGCGAGATCGAGGTTGAGACCGATGTCGCTGCCCTGCGGCGTCAGCGTACCGGTGATGCCCAGGTCGTTGCCATGCCCCGTTACGGTAATGTCGGCCACATAGCGATCGCCGGATGCGTTGTTGACCTTGAGCGCCACATCGCCGATGGTGTCTTTGCGGAAGCTCAGGTTCGAGATGGTAAGGTCGCTGCTGAAGAGCGGGTTCTTCGGCAGGTTGCGGAACGTAGCGCCCCCGTTGAGCGTGCCATCGGCCAGCAGCGTGTCGGCGCGCAGGAATCCGGTGATGGTGCCAAGACGGAAGTTGCTGAAGCGCACGTCGAGCGGGCCACCGGTGCCGCCGATGCTGTTGAGGGCGAGCGACTGTCCTTCGCGGCTCAACACGAAGTTATTCGCGCCGATCGATGTGGGTGTTATCGTGAGCGTATTGCCGGCGCCGATGCTCCAGGCCTGGTAGTTCAGCAGCAGGCTGTCGGGGCGCAGCGACAATACATAGGTGCCGCTGGAAGGCTGGCGCAGGATCCCGCTGAGATGGTATTTCGGATTGTCGGCCTTATCGTTCACCCCGAGGTTGAAATCGATCACGTTGTTCTGCACCGTGGCAGTAAGGCGCGTGTTGTAGATGTTGAAGGTGTTGCCACTCACAAAGTGCGAGAGATCCCCTGTCAGTTGCAGGCCGTTGGGCGTGCTCGTAACCGTGAGGTTGAGGCCGCTGAGCGTATTGCCGCTGAAGGCCAGGTCAGGCGCATTGACTTTTGCATTGATGCCACGGCCGCTGGCGAGGCTGCCCTCGGCATGGAGCGACTGGTTGAAGGTCAGTCCCGGCACCAGCGCCTTGAATACCGGCGAGTTCGTTGCGTCGAGGCGGAAGTTGATATCGTAAGGTTGCACCGCCTGGGCCTTGTAGCTGCTGCCCACACCGAAGTAGGGCTGGATGTTGTTCTGAATGATATAGCCCAGGTCGGCAAAGCGGTAGCGCCCATTGAGGTCGGCATTGAGGAACGGACTGCGTACTTCCATTATGTTGTTGGCGCCGTTGTGAAACGACACAAGGCTCATGCTGTCAACCGGCGCGCGTTCCTTTCCGGAAACAAAGAGCGCGTCGGTGATCAGGAGGCGTCCGTCGAGGTGGTCGGTGCTCAGCTCGGTCACTTCTCCGTTGATGCGGCCGCGGAAGCTGAGCGGCGTCGTAGTAAAGCCGAGCGGCTTCGTCTTGATGCTGTCGATAAACCCGTTGACCTTGAAGCGAAGGGCCTTGCCGTAGGTGCCGGAGGTGTTGAGCGTGAGGTCGATATTGGGATCGTGCACGTCGACTTTCGCCGTGAAGGTCGATGGCGTCAGTCGTCCGTCGAGGCGGAGGTTCTTGTAGTTATACTTATTGTAGGTAACGGCGGGTATCGTGCCGTTGAAGCTGCTGTTGATCGTAGCCGGTGTAAGGCCGCTGCCGTTGAGGCGGAAGTTCGCCGTGAGCGAGCCGATGGGCGCCTTCCCGCGCATGATCTTGTCGAGCCGGAGGCTGCGGGTGCTGACGGTTGTGTTGTAGCGCGCTTTTTCGGGGACTGTCAGGTTGCTGAAGGTTCCGTTGACGGCTGCGTTGCCATATTCAGTTGCCATCGCAAGATGCGCACTCATGTTCTGCATATTGCCCGAGAGCGTGCCGCTCATGTCGTAGTTCTCCGGGAGGTCCATCTGTGCGTTGTCGAGCCGCTTGCCCATAAACACGGCGAGGTCGTTTTGCGTAGTATGGAAGCGCCGAATGGTAAAGGTGCCGCCGGCCGCTTTCGGGTTGTTGAGCCCGGCAAGGGTTCCCGATGCATCGATGCGCGTGCTGCCGAGCCCGCTGAATTGCAGCGACCCGATCTGGAGGCGGTCCATGGTGCCGGAGCCCTGGAAGTTGAGCGACCACACGGCGGCGGGGTTTCGAAAAGCGGGATTGCTGCGCAGCTGTGGGGCAAAGGCGAGTATATCTTTCACCTGGATGCGGCTGTCGCGGATGTCGATGTCGAATACCGTATGGGCAAAGTCTTTGACGAGGGCGTCCTGCGAGGCGTAGCGCAGTTCGGCGGAGCGTTGCAGGCGCGTTCCCGGGGTGCGGAGCGACAGTTTGCGGAGATAGGCCACCTGGTTGGCATACAGGAGGTCGCCGCTGAGCTCGTCGAGCTGGAAGCCGCTCTTCTCGCGGAAGGATCCTTTTGTAACGGCCGCGGCGATGGAGTCTTTTGTCAGCACGAAATTGCGGATGCCCAGGGTGAGGTCGCTGCCGTCGAAGTGGGCATAGTCGATGCCGTGAAGCTGCCGCGGCGAATTGTCGTTGTCGAACCGGATATGGTTGCCGTTGACCTCGAGGGCGTCGATGCGGACTGACCAGGGCTCCGAGGTCACCGAGTCGGCCTTGTGCGCCACGGCCTTTGCCAGTTCGCGGGCCTCGGGCTTGCGGCCCAGCCGCATCACGAAATCGTTGCGGTCGAGGCGGAGGGAAGCCAGGTGGAGCACCTGTTTTTCGAGGTCGATGTCCTTGCCCTGCAGCAGGATGTCGCCGATCTTCAGCTGGGTATAAAAGGCCGAGGTTTCGTTGCCGTAGTCGATCCACGAATCGCGGAGCCGCACCTGCCCGAGCCTGATCCTGGGCACCAGGACTTTGGCCACTTTGCCATCGGCGTTGATGGGCGGCGCCGTCAGGGGCCGCGTCTGGTAATAGCGCACCCGCACCCCGCTTGCTTCTACCTGCGGTATCGCGAAGTGGTAGCCGTAAGGATCGAGGGTATCGATCTTCGCCGACATGGAGGCGATGCTGGCGTCCATATCGTTGCCGGTAAGGACGTCCTTATACACGATATGCGAATTCTTCAGCGACAGGTTGCGCACCTCGAACTTCATCACCGGTGCAGCGGCGGTATCGGGGTTCTTGCTTTGCTCACCCATAAAGGCATCCACCACGAACTGGAAGTTATAGACGGTGTCGGGGAGCACCCGTTTGATCTTGGCGGTGATGTTCTCGAACTGCAGGTCCTTGATGGCGATCTCGTTGGAGAAGATGCGGAAGAGGTCGATGTTGGCATGCACGCGGCCCCCGGCGATGAGGGTATCGTGGGTGCGGTCTTCCATGTACAGGTTCTCGATCGTAACGAGGCGCGGAAGCCCGATACGGATGGAGCCGATCTCAACCCGGGTGTGCAGCTTGTTGGACAGGTAGCTGGCCGTTTTATGGCTGGCCCAGCGCTGCACGGGAGGCGTCAGGAGAAGCAGCGCCAGCACGACCACCAGCAGGAGCAGTCCCAGCACAGTTTTGAGGAGAATGCGGGCGATGCGCTGCAGGGGAGTGCGGTGAATGGGGGGCGGAGTATTTTTTTCTGTAGACATCGGAACGGGCTGTTGGCCACTACAGAAAGGCAAATAGCAGACCCTGCCTATGGACGGGCTGCTGGGGAGGCTTTTCTACAAGGAAATGGGCCCGCTGCTTAACGAAAGATTAATGGAAAAGTGGAAACCGGCCGGCGGAATCTCCTATCTTTGCAGCGTTATTTGAGTGCCTCGCGTTAAGTACAGTGATTTCATCTAAGTCAGTTTTTCCATCTGCTGCTCAGTTATTCGGTCCTTTACTTTTTTGCCTCGACTACTCAAAATTTTTAATCGTTCTTTTTTTTAAAAAGTAAAGCATGAACATTTATGTTTCTAACCTGAGCTTCAACGTTCAGGACGAAGACCTCCGCGCCTTCTTCACCGAGTACGGCGACGTATCGTCTGCCAAAGTTATCACCGACAAATTCACCGGTAAGAGCCGTGGTTTCGGTTTCGTAGAAATGCCCGACAACGAGGCTGCCCAGAAGGCGATCGCCGAACTGGACAACGGTATCGTTGAAGGTCGCACGATCCGCGTAATGGAAGCCCGCCCGAAAGAAGCTCGTCCCGAGCGTCCCGGTGGTGGTTTCGGTGGCGGCAACCGCGGTGGCGGTGGCTTCGGCGGCGGCAACTCCGGCGGCTACAACAAGAACCGTTATTAATCGAATCGATAGATAGCCTCTTGAAAAGTGCCCTCCCTCGTGGAGGGCATTTTTATTGGGCCAACTGCCCGGCAAAAGAGAAAGGCCACCTGGAAAGGTAGCCTTGTCGCCTTGCTTGTTTACGAACAAAAAACTGCTAGAAAGATTCTTCCGCCAGCGCCGCCGCCTGCACGTGTGGCGCTGCGCCGAGTAATTCGGCCATATAGTGGGCGCATAATTCGTTGGTCGGGAATTGCGCGATCTCGTCCGCCATCTTCCGCGCATTGCCTGCGAAGAGCGGGCTGTTGAGCACGCGGTTGGCAGCCTCCCGTATTTGTACGGGACCGGGTGTCTCCGTGCGCAGGTTCACGCCGAGCCCGAAGTAGCCGATGCGGGCACAGATCTCGTTCTTGCCTTCGTGCACACCTGCTGCTACCAGCGGCACCCCGTGCTCCAGGGCCAGCAGCACGCCGCCATAACCGCCGTTGGTGATATAGACGTCGGCGTACGGCAATACATCGCCAAAAGGAATAAAGTCCTCGATGATCAGGTTCTTCGCGGGAAAGCGCTCACGCAGCTCCCGGGTTCCGCTGCCGCCGGTTGTGCAGACCACGAGTGCGTCGCTGTCCTGGAAGGCTTCGAGCACCGGTACAAGAAGCTTCGCGCAGTCTTTCTCCACGGTGCCCTGTGTTACCAGCAGCACCTTGTTGTACTGGTTGAGACGCTCATCGAACCAGCTGTGATTGAGCGCGGGCTTGCGCCAGGGCAGCAGGGCGCCCACGAAGCGGACATTGCGCCCGAGGTCGCTGCGGTAATACTCGAAGCCCGGCGTGCCGCTCTGGAACAGGCGTGTAGCTTTCCGTGTGTTGAGGTCGAATACATTGCTTCCTGCGGGGCGTATCCCGTATTTCTTCAGCAGGGCGCGCATCACCTTATCGGGTTTTGCAAACAGCAATCGGTCGGCCACGAAGCGGAGCAGGTCCTGCCGGCGCCGGCCCAGGAAGCTCGCGGAAGGCGTCATGCCAAGACCAGCGGGCGGCAGGTCGCGGGAGGTTTCGGTGAGCGGAAACACACCCATGGCAAACACGGGAATCCTCATCAGGTCTGCCACGAAGGAGATGCCGCCGAAGGCCACGTCGCAGACCATTGCCTCAAAGGGAAAATCGGTGTGAATCGCACGGATGTCTTCGTAGTATTCGGGAGCGCGCTCGATGAATACGTGGATCATGTCGAATACGAGCTTCTTCACCTGCGACCCGATCTGCGCACGCTCCGGGAGCTGCTCGTCGAGGTTGAGCATGTTGATGTCGCGCGCCTTCTGAAAAGGGTAGAAGGGAATATCGAGTGCCTGCAGCTTGCGGGCGTATACAGGCGACGTATACCAGCGCACATCGCAGCCGGCATCGGCCAGGTAGCGGGCAAGGCCGGTGAGCGGGTTGAAGTGGCCATCGGCGGGCACGGAGGCAAAAAGGATCCTCGTCCCTGGTTTCAGGGAAAGCAATGCATTTGCTGTCATGGTTAACTGCTTACAGGTGTTTATGATTTTGGCGGTATCGGCGCGGGCACCACGTTGTATACCGGCTTCGTCGATTTGAGGTAGCGGAAGATGGCATGCAGGTCTTCATCTTTCGCGTTGCGGATCTCCTGCCAGGGCATCGGCGGGAGCAGGGTGCGTCCCCCTTCAAGTCCTTTCGATTTGCCTTCACGGATTGCGCGGAAGAATTGCTCCTCGGTCCAGTTGCCGATGCCGCTTTCGTCGGACGTAAGGTTGGCGGCGAAGGAAACGCCCCAGGGACCTACGAATGCAGTGAGGTTGGGATGGAACAGCATCCAGTCTTTGGTCACCTTCGGATCAATGGCCGGCAGCGGGAGCTTCGACGGATGGCCGGAGAGGAGGGTGGCCGTGTCGGGTACCGGGCCCTGCGGCGTCATCGTCTTGGGCGAGTGGCAGTCGTTGCAGCCCATGATCGAAACGAGGTAGTGTCCGCGGGCCACGAGCTCCGCGTCGGAAGGCTGCTCCGTCGTCGTGGTCGATGAGCTGTTGGTCATCCCTTCTTTGCTGGCGGAGGGTTCGCTGGAGTTGTTGCAGGCGAGTAGCGCTGAGGCGGTGATGAGCACGAACGTGCCGATCACGAAAGCAGTCTGTTTCATACGTATTAAAGTTTGTTAGAAATCGAAAAATATCAGGCCAGCATAGGAACGTCGAGCTTCTCTCTGAGCGAAGCCCAGCGGCTGTTTGGAAGAATCGTCGCCGCTTTTTGCAGGAGCGTGGCGTACACGATCTCCGGTGCCGTAGAGGCCATAGCGCGAAGCCACTGAGCCGTGTCGGTTTCGTTGTTGCCGAGCAGCATCCAATGCGCCACGCGGTCGTAGATCCACGGGGGCGTGCTCTGCACGACACGCTGCTGGAGAGCCTGCACCTCGGCCACCGTGTAGTAGCGGAGCAGCAATTCATTGAGCAGCCGCTCTTCCTTTGCCATGTGCTGGAGGTTGAAGGCAATGAACGCGTTGTAGGCCACCTGTAGCTCACAGCCCTTCTGCTGGCGGCTTTCGGCATCTGCTGCCAGGAAAAATGTTTCTGCCGCGGCAACAAGCTCCTGCCCGATGCGGAGGTCTTCGACATGCTCCTTGGCAAAGCAGTCGGCAACCGAAGGTTCATAGGTGGCAACGGCGGGAAGGAAGTGCGCGTCTTCGTGGGCGGCGTGCGTTTCGAAAAGCAGGATCGTTTCGCGGATGGCATCGAGCGCGCGGCCCGCGGCTTCCTCATCGGTAAAATCGCAGTGCTGCAGCAGCGTGGCCGTATCAAAGAGCAGGCGGCGAAGCGCCTGGTGAATGAGCTGGAAAAAATTGGTGCGTTTCATTTGGTTTCGTGGTTTACTGGTTGATCAGGATATTGGATCCGGGCGGCATCTCACAGGATATTGGCTTGGTTTCGTGCTGCAAAAATGGTCGCGGCGAAGCGCGCGGTCAAGGGTCGCCCGCATGAATTGCTTCGATCGTCGTATGGGCTGTAGGCCTCTTCCGGAGCGGGTTTGCCGTATTTCTACCCCGTGCTCCGGGCGAACTGCAACAGGCCTGTGATGAACTGCTTTTGCCGCCGATGATTTGCGTTCGTTTTCTCCGCCGGCCTCTGTACCTTTAGGAAACCAAAACAAACCCTGCGTGCGTCCCGTTCTTTTTGTGCTGCTCTTCCTGGCACCGTTGTTTTGCGGCGCCCAGCAAACCCGTCAATATACTTTTCAGCATTTCACGACAGCCCAGGGCCTGGCGTCCAATTTCGTGTATGCTACGGTCCAGGATAAGGACGGGTTTATCTGGCTGGCCACGCAGAACGGCATCCAGCGCTACGATGGCAACCGATTTCTGACCGTGCAGCCACAGCCGCAAAGCAGGGCCGACGGACCGTTGGGAAAAGTGCAGTCGCTTTGGGGCGACCAGCAGGGGCGCATCTGGATCCTCTCCGCCAACAACCGTGTGGCCCTGCTGGATACACGCCGCTTCCGTTACCGGGAGGCCCGCACAGAACCGGGCAAAGACACCGTGCCCATTTACCTCTCCAAGAATCTCTTCAACGGTCCGCATGGCGCCATTTACCTGCACGAGCATTTCGGACCGCTCTACCGGCTCGATACGGCCACGTTCTCTTTTCGCAAAACAAGCGAGCTGCCCTTGGCGGCAGCGGGCAAGCGCGGCTGCGCACGCATCACCTGGGACACGGCGGCGGGTCGGTTCTGGATCTGCGGCGATGAAGGTCTCTTCTCCTGGGACCCGCAGCAGAAGCGGCTTTTCGGCCGCGGCCATGCGGTCGATGCCGATGCTGCCGCCTTTGCCGGCGACACGCGCTGCTACCATGTATATGCAACGAGCCGGTATATCTACTACTGGTCCTGGCTCCCGGTAATGACGAGCCCGATGGTGCAGCGCGTGGACAAGAAGCTGCATACCCGTGTTGCGTATACGCTGACCAACGAGCTGCCGATCGGCTACCACGAAGTAACGGGAATGCTTGAGCAGCGCTCGGGACGCACCTGGGTGCACGGCAATGCTTTTCTCGCCGAGTGGACGGACCGGGCTCATCCCTTTCTCAATGTGCCCAACGAGGGGCGTTTCGAGCAGAGTATACGCTACGACCAGCTGTATGCGTCTTTTGAAGACAGCGAGCGGAACGTATGGCTCAGCACCGACAACGGACTTTTCCTGTTCAACCCCGACGCGCAACTGTTCACCTCCTACGGACTATTCCGCCCCGGCGGCGAGCCGAAGGAAGCACCGGTGCTCTCCGTTTGCCAGCTTCCCGACAGCTCCTTTTTCATCGGCACCTGGTCGCAGGGATTGTTTTATTACGACAAAGATTTCAACCCGCTTGCACTGCCGTCGAGCCTTGCGGCGCTGAATCATTTTTCCTTCTGGGATATGGCTGTGAACCGGCGCAGCGGCGCCGTGTGGATGGGGCTGCAGCCCGGGCGCATTATCCTGTATGAGCCCGCAACCAGGGCCGCACGCCTCTTCAACCCGCCCGCGCTCCGCGAGCAAACCGTGCGGCAGATCATCTCCGACCTTGCCGGCAACATGTGGATCGGTCTCAACGATGGCCGCGTGCTGAAATGGGATTTCGAAAGCGCCGGCGGCGACCCGATGAAAGGATACCAGGAAGTCATGAAAGGCGGGCAGGTATCGAAGATCCACCGCGACCGGCTTGGCAATGTATGGATCGGCTGCTTTCTCGACGGCCTGTATTGTGTAAATGCGGCCACAGGCAAATTGAAGCGGGCCTGGACGGCAAGCGGACCGGAAGGTTACCGCCTGTTCAACAACCAGGTCACCGATATGTCGCAACTCAGCGACAGCACGTTGCTCGTAACGGCTGGTTGCATCAACATCCTCGATACCCGCACGGGTCGCATCCGCTACTTCAGCACGGCCGATGGTCTTCCCTCCGACAACGCCATGTCGATCCAGAAAGACTACCGCGGCATCTTCTGGATCGGCCTTAGCAACGGCCTCTGCCGGCTCAACCTCACAAAAGGCACCGTTGTTTTTTACGACCGCCGCGACGGCATGCTGTACGATAATTTCAGCCGCTCGGGCGTGGAGCTGCTTTCCAACGGCAAACTGCTCTTCTTCACCGATCACAACATCCTCACCTTCGATCCGCGCCGCTTTACACAGAGCGTGGCGCCGCCGCGTCCCGCGATCACGGGGATAACGCTGCAGGGAGAAAACCTTCCAATCGATTCGCTGCAAAGCGCCGGCACGCTCAACCTGCGCTACGACCGCAACGCGCTCAGCTTCGAGTTCAGCGGGCTCTCGTTCACGCCGCAGAAGAAGTTTCATTACTACTATATGCTCGAGGGGCTCGATAAGGACTGGGTGCATATCGAGAACGACAACCGCGCGATCTATAACTATATACCCCCGGGCCACTACCGGTTCAAGGTAATGAGCGAAGACGCCGATGGGCTTACCAGCGAGGTGTCGCTCGCCGTGCCGGTGCGTGTGCGTCCGCCGGTGTGGCAAACCTGGTGGTTCTATGCGCTGATGATCCTCCTGGCCGCCTTCGCGCTCTACCTGATGGACCGTGAGCGGATCCGCCGCCTGCGCGCGCTGCAGCAGGTGCGCACGCAGATCGCCGGCAACCTGCACCAGGAAGTGGAAACGACACTGGGTGATATCCACGTGCTGAGCGAGATCGCCAAGATCCGCGCCGGCACCGACCTCGAGCAATCCAAGGCCTTCATCGACCAGATCAGCAACAAGAGCCGGCACATGATGGAAGCGATGGACGACGTGCTCTGGAGCATCGACCCGGCCAATGACGGGATGCAGAAAATGCTGATGCGGATCCGCGAGTTTACCGACGGCATCAAGCGCAACCACACGATGGATATCGACTTTATCGTCGACCGTAAAGTGGAGCAACTGGAGCTCAGTATGGCGCTGCGCCACGAGCTGTTCTTTTTCTACAAGGAGTCAATGCAGTTCCTCCTCCAGCATGTTATCTGCGACCAGGTATTCGTTAACCTGAAGTTGAAAGGTCCGATGCTGCTCCTCGAGATCATCACGGCCTGCGAGGAAGATGCACCCGAGTTTCGCAGCCGCTACCGCCAGGCCGTCGGCCCGCGCGTACAGGCGATGAACGGGCTGCTCGAGATCACGCAGGACCATACGAATTTGTCGGTTGTGTTGCGAGTAGTGCTCTAAAAGTCAATAGGTCGGAAGTAGGAAGCGGGCAAAATAAAAAAGGCCCGAAGGCCTTGCATGTTATGCAGCGAGATTACAGTGTTGGCTTAGTAAACGGCCGGCTATACTTCCGACTTCGCACTTCCGGCTTTCCAACTTACTTCCCCAGCCAGGTTTTGAACTCCGACACTTTCTCCCGGCTAACCACGGCTTCCTTGTCGATCTCGGGTTTCAGTTCGAGGAGGAGGCGGTTGCCGAAGTAATCGTGGATCTGGTTGACGCTGTTGACCGACACCAGGAAGGAGCGGCTGATGCGGAAGAAGGAGTCTGGGCGCAGCATGTCGCTGAGCTCATCCATCGTATAATCCACGACGAACTTGCGGTTGTCGAAGGTTTTGAAAAAGTTGAGACGGCCATCGCTGAAGAAGAAGGCGATCTCGTCGACCTCGATGGAAACGAGCTTTTGGCCAAGCTTTACGAGGAAGCGCTTGCGGTAGTCCTTGGTCTGGAGCTTTTGCTGCAGCTCCTTTACGATATCTTCCACGCTCACCTTTTGCCCCACGCTGTCGGACTGGTACAGGTTCTTTACCTGGCGGAACTTTTCAAGCGCCTGCTCGAGGTCTTCTTTCTGTACGGGCTTCAGCAGGTAGTCGATGCTGTTCACCTTGAAAGCTTTCAGGGCGTACTCGTCGTACGACGTAATAAAGATGACCGGGCTCTTGACCTTGGTGTGGTTGAAGATCTCGAAGCTTTGCCCGTCGGCGAGCTCGATGTCCATCAGGATCAGGTCGGGTGCCGGGTTTTTCTCCAGCCACGACACGGTGCCCTTGATGCTGTCGCTTTCACCCACCACCACGGCGCTGTCGTCGACAGAGGAGAGGGTTTTTTTCAGCTTCTTGATCGCGAGTTCTTCGTCTTCAACGATGAGGATGTTCATAAGCTTTCGTTTTGTTTGCTGGCGATAGTTGGCGTAATAAAGGTAGGTTTTACATTCTTGCTCCAGATCAGCGGCAGCACGACGCAGAAATTTTTGTCATCCTGCAGGATATGGAAACCGGGCTGATCGAGGAGCGAGTATTTGTGCTCGATGTTTTTGAGACCGATCTTGTTGGAATGCGATTGCGCGTTGCGGCGCTGCAGGTTATTGCTCACGACCAGCTTATTGCCGGCGGTGCTGAAAATGTCGATCACCAGCGGCTGCTCGCGGCACAGGATGTTGTGCTTCACGGCGTTTTCCACCAGCAGCTGCAGGCTCAGTGAGGGCAGGAGGTAGGGCTCGTATTTGCGGTCCACTTCCACACGCAGCTGCACCGAATCGCCATGCCGTGTTTGCAGCAGCCGGAAGTACGACTCGATAAAACGCATCTCGGTCTTCACCGTGCTCAGCCCGTCCTGGTTGTTGCGGAGCAGGTAGCGGTATACCTGGCTCAGCTCGTTGAGAAAGGCTTCGGCCTGCCGGCTGTCTTCGGAGATGAGCGAGGAGAGCGTATTGAAGCAGTTGAACAGGAAGTGCGGGTTCACCTGGCTCTTGAGCGTATTGAACTCCTGTTGCACGGTGAGCTGCTGCAGGCGCTTTTTCTCGTCGAGGCTGTATTTGAGCTTGATGAAGAAATAGTCGGCCTCCCAGAGCGCGGCACCCAGCATCGTTACGAGCAATCCGGTGAGCAGCGCAAAGCGGTAGTAGCGCGCGTCGAAGCGGTACCCGAGAAAGTGCAGCGCGTCGAACCCGTAGAAGATGACCGTATAGCAGGCGAGGCTAAGCGACAGGTGCGCGATGGCAAGGAGGATAAGCCGCTTCGTCGTCTGGCTTACCTGCGGCAGGCGGATGCGGAGCCAGTGCATCAGCAGTATTTGTACGTACCAGGTGACCATGCCGATGGCAAACACGGCAGGTCCTGCAAACAGCAGTACGTCGCGGTCGGTGAAGAGGCGGATGTTGAAAAGGAGGTTGCAGAGCAGGATCGACAGGAAGGGCATGGCTATCAGAAATGACAGCCACTCCGATCGTGTCGGCCTCGTCCAGTTTACACGTTGGTTGTCCATGCGTGTTCGTGTTCGTTGATTAAGGGTACGGTGATGCTTCGGGCGCCGGCGCTGCCTTCGATGCGCAGCTCGCGGCCCACGAGCAGCTGGAATTTTTCACGGAGGTTGTCGAGTACGGCTTCGCCGCTGAGGACGCGCTCGCTGCCGATGCGGTCGCGCTGGTTGTGCTCCACCACGAGCCGGTTGCCCTGCGCCCGGACGTGGATCCGCAGTGGCTCGTCGCGCGAGAAGCTGTTTTGCTCCAGGATGTCTTCGAAGAGGAACTGCAGTGTCAGCGGAGGAAGCAGCAGCTCCCGGGCTGCCTCGTCGGCGTCGGTCTCGAGCTGAAAGGCGGGCCCGTAGCGCTCCTGCAGCAGGTAGGCGTAGGAGCGGAGAAAGGACAGCTCCTGGTCCAGGGGCACGAGGTAGTCGTCGTTGTTGCGCAGCAGGTACCGGTATACTTTACAGAGCTCGTCGAGGAAGGCTTCCGCAGCGGCCGCGTCTTCGGGGATGAGCGAGGAGAGCGTGTTGAGGGAATTAAAAAGGAAGTGCGGGTTCACCTGGCTCTTGAGGCCAAGGAGCTGGCTTTGGAGGTAGGTATGCCGGAGCTGCTCCGTTTCGACGAGCGTATTCTTATAGCGCTCGAAGCGCGCGATGCCTTCATTGAGGAACGTAAGGAATACGGTCAGGATGGCCGAGAAGCAATACACCAGCACGAAGTCGCCTTCCTGGTAGTGGTAACCGAAAAAGCCATAGTAGTCGTAGCCCCGGAGCAGCAGCGACAGGATCACGAAATCGGAGAGGAGGAAGAGGGAAAGCGCCAGCGTCATGCGGCGGTACATATGCTGGCTCCCGGGAAAGCGGTCGGCCAGCAGCACGCCGATGCGGGTGAAAAGCAGGTAGGTGCCGGCGAGTACCGCGAACGTACATGCGCTGCTGCCGATTCCGAGGTCGGCCTCCGTCCAGTACCGCTTCCCGTAGAGGAAGAGGTTGAGGAAAACGGTCAGGGGCAGCATACTGCTCAGCAGTACCGTTCCGTCCTTTCCCGTGTACCGGGGGATATGCAGCAGGCGCC
This sequence comes from Flaviaestuariibacter terrae, assembly GCF_054777635.1. Lineage (NCBI taxonomy): Bacteria > Pseudomonadati > Bacteroidota > Chitinophagia > Chitinophagales > Chitinophagaceae > Flaviaestuariibacter > Flaviaestuariibacter terrae. The sequence continues at coordinate 1,603,650 of NZ_BAAHAL010000006.1, read as the reverse complement.
AGCTCATCAGGCTACAAGTTATTGTCTTTCCGGCGAATAGGGGCGTGGAGGCGGGCTGGACAGCGCATAGCCGGGATGAACTGCGGCTTTTGGGGCACAGATCGGAGCGGGGCCGGGGCGATACCTGGCGACTGCCCGGGGCCGTTTGCCGTGAAAAAGCCAAGAACGGCCTATTTAATTTTTTTGGAAGCAGTAGGAGTGGGAACTTTATAGAAACAAATCCGATATGAAAGGCCCCCATTCTTCCTGCAGCCCGATCCTCCCCATATGGGAGCAAGGCGTGTTGCTGGCGCAGCGCACCGAGGGGTTTCACACACTGCGCTTGTTCCAGATGGAAGATCACTACGTGGAAGTCACGCACCACAGCCATTTCAACGTGGTGCTCCGCGTTGCCACCTTCCGCGACACCACCCACCTCGACCCCTATCTCGCCGACATCGACATCTCCGCGCTTTTCGCATAGCGAATTGTGGTTGTAATTCTACTGGGCGCCCCATATACGGGCGCCATTCTTATGCCCGGCCGTAGCCACAGGGCAGCGGGTTTGAGGTGATCGGCGGGCATTTCGGGAAAAGTCGGAAACACTCTGTCCACCGCATTTTGTTCAGCAAAACTGGCACAATCCTTCGAATATCTGGTACGAAGCAAGCGCGCCGCAGTGAGGGTTTTAGCGGATAGTGTGTTTGAGCCGGCCGCTTTCTTCAACCTTATTTTTTATCCCGCCTTTCGGGATCGTTGCTAACCTACCTTAAACATCGCGGCTCCCACAAGGGGGCCGCAATTTTTTGTACCCGGAACAGGGTATTGCGGCTGTGGCCGGAAGAAGCTTATTTTGGAAGATGCAAGCCAAAGCTTTTTCCATTGCCCTCCTCGGCGTGCTGCTGCTGGCCCGCACGACAGCCACTGCCCAGCAAACCGTTGCGCTTCCTGCCGGCATCAAGGCGGACGATCACAACCTTTCCACCCGGCTTTCGCCCGATGGACGCAAGCTGCTGCTGGCGCAAAGCGACCGCAGCACGCGCCTGTATTTCTACAATATCGCGCCGCTCGTCGTAGCCGACAGTGCAGTTGTCAGCGGCACCTGGGGACAGCCGGCATGGAACGGAGCCGGCACGCGCCTCCTGCTCTATGGGCGTGATTATGAGCCGGATTCCCGCGAGCAGTTGCTGCTCCTTAGTGATCGGGGACAGGAACTGAAGCGCATCGACCTGCCCCTCAGCGATTCGTTTCCCGATCTTCGCTACAAGCTGCTCAATTACACGGTCGACAGCGCCGGCCACGAAGCCAGCGCGGTCCTGTATTGCCTTCCCGAAACGGGCGCCCAGTACGAGTTTGAGCTCAACTCGGTCGTGGCGGAGCCGAAGGCCTATCACTTCCAGGTAGCCCGCATCGACCTCGAGAGCGGGCGCGTCCTGGCGCGGATCCCGGTGGCGGCAACCTACCTCAGTTGTGCCGGCTACCGCCAGGGAAAGCCGCTGCTCCTGAAGGGCAGCATGCCGGAAAAATACCAGTCCACCCTAGACCTGTTCACCGTCGATTTTGCATCAGGGAAGCTCCATTCGCTGGGCGCCGAAACATTGCTGCGCAACCAGACGCTCGAGCGCGTGTCGGTGTTTTCGGCCGCGCATCTTTACCTCGAAGTGGAGCGGGGTCTTTATCGCTACGATGAGGGCGCAGGCTTCCGCCAGATCTTTTACCAGGCTCTTGTACACAGCAAGGTGCTACGGGTGTCGGTGCAGGGTGATCGCCTGCTCCTGCTGGGCGAGGCGCAGCGTACCGCCGAAAACGAGCTTTGGGTTCTCAATGCGGATGGTGCCGTGCAGCAACACAACGACCTGCGCGATGCTGTGCCCACGATGGCCTTCCGGCTGCGCGATACGGTTCGCAGCCTCCTGATCGACGACCGTGGTATTACGGTGCGCGCACACCCGGCCGAGGCCACCGCCGACAACCGTAAGATGCGGGTGCAGCTGCCCTTCGCCGCAGACGAGCGTCTCCGCATCCCGGGTACGCCCTACCTGCTCGAGTACAACAGCTCGGAGTGGCAGGTGATCGACGTGGAAGCGCAGCTCGTGGTATACCGACAGCTGGCCGAAGACTACGGGCAGCGCTTCGTGGCCCTGGAGGGACTGCCCTTCGTAGTTCGCTACAGCGGCCAGCAGGCCGAATTCATCCGCATCGGCGAGTGGGACCGGCCTGTGGGCAACCTTCCGCTGCGACATGCGGCCATCGGGTCGGGGAGCAATATTTACCAAAGCCTCATCGATCTCAAAAGCCTCGCGTACAACCCGCAAACTAAGATCCTCAGCGGAGTCTTCCAATCGGACTCCAGCTATTACATGGCTGCCTGGGTACAGCGCCCGGACTGGCGCTTCCTGAATGCCGTTCGCCTGGGCAGGGAACTCCCGGCGGGCTACCAGGATTGGGGCGGGATCAAGGCGCGACCGCTTTCGGATGGCGAATGCGTCGGCGCCGTGGCCTACAGCCTCAGCGAAGACGACTGGCAGCTTGCGCCGGCCGCCCTTACGCGCCGGGTGACGGCCTACGCGGCGCAATGGTCGCTTCCGGCCGGGGTGGAAAAGGAAAAGAGCTTTTCGTCGATGGGGCAGAAGGGCGGGTATGCGCAGGGGCGGATCCTTTGCCCGTATTCCTACAAGGGGAGCAGCGGCTATTTCCTCGCCGACCTGAAGCAACCGGCGCGCTCCGTGTATTTCGCCGAAGCCCCGGCCCCCGCGGCTTTTTCGAAGTTCACCTTCGTCCCCCTTCCCAAGGATTGGATGATAAACGGCTTTGATCTTTCCGACAAAGGAAACATCGCAACGCTGGCTTCTTTCAACGGGGTCGTTGAGTACGATGCGCCCGGCCGCAAGGCCACAGTGCGCAAAGCCCCCGGCAAATACCCGAACCTCAGCACCGGCAATCATTACCTGCTCGAATCGACCGGCCTGCTGCTTTCGAACGACGATTGGGTGGACCGCTTCACGCTTCAGCCCGTGCGCAGGGCGGGACGTGGCCTTGCTGCCGATTCGGCGGGCTACGACCCGGTCGCAAGGCGCTTCCTGCTGCACCGCACGGGCGGCGAGCGGGGATACGTAGAACTACGGTTCGACCGGCTCCAGCTGACGACAACCGCGCAGGCGCCGCTGCCGCTTCAGGGCGCATTGCGGCACGACAGCACCGCGACGTTTTTCCATCCCGCCATCGGCTATTGGGTGCATATCGGCCACGATGGCATCAGCCTCGATACGGGCCGGCGTATTTACAACAACACGGTGGCCCGCCTGTTCCGCTCCGATCTCAACGGGCGCATCGATTTTGTACAGTTGCTCCCCGGCAACGACGACGTTGTCATCGGCTCGATCTCCGAAGGGCTTTATGAGCATTGGAGCCTGCGGAGCGAACGGCGCAACTTCCAGGTATTTCTACAGGATGCCGAAAACTTTGTGCTGCAGGCGCCTTCCGGCTACTACTATGCCACGCCGGCGTCGGTGCCTGCGGTCGGCTTCGAGCGCGGCGGCCGCGGCATTCCCGCGCAGTGGGTGGATGCAGAGCTCAATCGTCCCGACCGGGTGCTGGCGGAGCTGGCTGATACGACAACGCGCGATGTGGCGGCACTTCTAAAAATCTTCCGGGCAGCTACGCAAAAGAAAGCAGGCCTCTCACTACGCAGCGGCGCGCCGGGCAGCCCCACGCTTTCGCTCGCGACGGATGCCGACAGCCGGAGCACCGCGGGCCGCATCCAGCTTGATGTACAGGCCGCGGCCGGCAGCACGCCGCTGCAGCGGCTGCGGGTATACGACAACCAGGTGCCGGTCTGGGATACAAGCTTCGCTACGCCACAGCGCGCCTTCTCCGCGAAGTTCCCGGTGGAGCTCGTAACGGGCGACAATCAATTAGTGGTAGTGGCCACCGACGAAGGGGGCAACAGCAGCCTGCCCGCTTTCCGCCGCATCGTGTATGCTCCGGAAAAGCCGGTTCCTGCCCACACTATCCTCATAACCGTTGCCGTGAACCGCTATGCCGATACGGCGCGAAGCCTGCGCTTTGCCGTGAAAGACGGCAGCGACCTCCTGGCCGCGTTCCGGGCCGTGGATCCCGCGCATACGCTCACCGACTCCCTCTTCGACGAAGCGGTTACCCCCGCCAATCTTCGCGCGCTTCGCAGCAGGCTGCTGCAGACGGGCGTGGAAGACCGCGTGGTACTGAGCTTCTCCGGGCACGGCATGCTTGATACGAGCTACAACTTCTACTACGCCACCGCGCCGATGGACTTCGGCGATCCGAAGAAATACGGGTTTTCGTTTGCCGAGATGGAAGGACTCCTTACTGGGATCCCGGCGCGCAGGAGGCTTCTCCTGATCGATGCCTGCAACAGCGGCAACGTGGACCGGGAAGCAGCACCGGCTACCGCGGCAGCGCCAGGGGTGCAGGAGCAGCACAGCCTCGCGCCCGGGAGCCGCGGTGTACTGCTGCCACGGCCGCAGGGAATGAGCAACGCGCAGGTCTTCAGCCGTCTTTTTTCGATGAGCAGCGGGCAGAGCGGCGCCGAGATCATCGCGGCTACTGCCGGCAATGCCTACGCGTACGAATCGGAGCAATGGCAGAACGGTGTGTTTACCTATTCCATTCTCCAGGCATTGCGCCAGGCTGGAAGCCTCGACAGGAATTTCGACGAAGGATTGTCGGTCCGCGAACTGAAGCAGTTCGTCTATCCCCTGGTGCAACAGCTTACCGGTGGCCGTCAGCAGCCGCTTGCGCGCTTCGAGAATGCCGGCTATGACTGGAACCTCGTGCCCGTGCCCGAAGAGCAATAAGGTCAGGAAGGAAGGTGCAGGCGGTACCCCGACTGCGGGATCGTTTCGAGCTGTACCGACGGATCCAGCTTGAGGTGCTTGCGGATCTTGGTGATGAATACATCCATGCTCCGCCCGAGGAAGTAATCGTTCTTGCCCCATACGTGCAGCAGGATGTCTTCGCGGCGGAGGATCTTCCCGGGGTTGCTGCAGAAGAATTCAAGGAGCTGCGTTTCTTTCTGCGTGAGCAGTATTTCATCGGGCCCGTTCAGGATGCGGTTTTCGCCGGGAAGGAAGCGCAGCTTGCCCAGCCGGAGCTCGTCCTGCTTTTGCGGCAGCAACATCCCCGTGCGGCGCAGGAACACCTGCATACGGCTCAGCAGCTCTTTCATGCTGAACGGCTTCGTGATGTAATCGTCGCCGCCGGCCGAGAAGCCCTGGAGCTTGTCTTCCTCCATCGACTTTGCCGTAAGAAAAAGGATCGGCACCACGTCGTTGCGCTGGCGGATCTTTTTGGCAAGCGTGAAGCCGTCGCGGCCCGGGAGGTTGACGTCGAGGAGGCAGATGTCGGGGAGCTCTTTCTGGAACTGGTTCCAGGCCGTATTTCCATCGGGGCAATGCACGACCTCGTAGCCTTCATCTTCGAGGCCTTCGCGGATCAGAAGGCCGAGCTGCTCATCGTCTTCGGCAAGAAGCACGCGTTTAGGTTTATCCATGCGCTGGGGGATTGGCTGTGTGCAATTTAACCACGAATTCCGACCCGACGCCGGGGATACTTTGTACCGAGATCTTACCGTGGTGGGCCTGTATGATGCGGCGAACGAATGCGAGTCCAAGACCGAATCCGCGCGCGGGCGTTTCATCGCCGGTAGGCACGCGGTAGAACTTCTGGAAGATCCGCTGCAGGTGCCGCTGCTCGATGCCGCGGCCATTGTCTTTTACCGAAAGCAATACCGACCCGTTCTCGTTGCGGGTGCTCACCTGCAGCCGCGGATGGTCGGCGTATTTGAGACCGTTCTCCAGCAGGTTGGTGATCACGATGAGCAGGTAGCCGGGGTCGGCCAGCAGCGTCGTGCGCGTGGCCTTCAGCGTGCACTGCACCTCGGCGCCCTTGGCCGAAGCCAGCGGCTCCACGTTGTCGATGGCCTGCTCCACCACCGCATGCAGGTCGAGCAGTTGCCGGTCGAGGTGAAGCTGGTGCGACTCGGCGTGCGCGTGTTGCAACAGGCGCTCGATCTGTTGCTGCAGGTAGGCCGCCTGGTCTTTAATGATCGCTGCGTATCGCTCGAGCTTTTCCGGTTTCTGGATGATCGTGGGCGACTCGAGCACTTCGGCGGCCAGCGTAATTACCGCGACAGGCGTTTTGAATTCATGGGTGAAGTTGTTGACGAAGTCGCGCTGCGTTTCGTTCAGGAACTTCTGCCGGTAAAAGTAGTAGATGCTTCCGCCGAGCGCGAGCAGCACCAGCAGCAGGATCACCGAGGCGATGATCCAGATGTTCATCAGCGACAGGATATACTGGTCGCGGTACGGGAAGAACAGCGTGAGGTAGGAATGCGTTCCCTTCGGCTCGGGCAGGTGCAGGCGCTCGTTGCGCGGGGCCGTGGGCGAAGGAAGGTAGAATGTATCGGTATAGCGCCGTGTCTTACCGTCGTACAGGCCGATGTAGGTATTGGTAAAGATGTCCTCGCTTTCGAGTTCGTCGTTGACGAGCGCGGCGAGGCTGTCGGTCCGCGGCAGCTTGTCGAGACGTATGAAGTAGGTGCGGCTGTCGGGCGTTTCGATCAGCTGGTTGAGGTTGTAGGCGGGATTGAGCTGGAAGCCCATATCGTCGTACAGGGAGCGGACGGTGCGCGCGATGGCATGATCAAACTGCTTCTGCTCGAGGCGGTAAACCTTGCTGAGCCAGACCAGCTGGAAACAAATAATGGTGGCGACCACCAGGGTGGCAACGACGATGCCGATTCGGAGCGTATGGGCGCGCAAGGTCATGAGCGGTAAAGATCGCAGCACGACGCCGAACTGAACGATTTTACGGGGCGATTAACGTATTTTTTAATCGGCAACGCAGCAGTCGGGATAAGAAATAAAGTACCCGGTCGCCCGGAGCAGGGCCGGTACTTTCATCTCCTGTTTGCATCGGCTACGCGAAGCGTGCCAGCACGCGCTCGAAAGCGGCCCGTATTTCTGCGGTACAGAGGTTGCCGATGCTGCCTTCGTGCGTATGCTTCAGCTCCTTGCCGGCATCGTACTGGAAGTTGCCGGCCTCGATGTCGTTGCCCACGCTTCGGTAGGCCTCGCGGAAGGGAACGCCCTGATTAACGAGCTCGTTGACCGCCTCCACGCTGAATACGTAGCGGTACTTTTCTTCCTGGAGGATGCCTTCGCGGACCTGGAGCTTTTCGAGCATCAGCACCATCATTTGCAGGCAGGAGCGCAGCTCGGTGATGGCGGGGAAAAGAATTTCCTTGGTCAGCTGCAGCTCGCGGTGGTAGCCCGACGGCAGGTTGCCGAGCAGCAGCGCCAGCTCGTTCGGTACTGATTGAAGACGGTTGCATTTGCCGCGTACGAGCTCGAATACATCCGGGTTCTTCTTGTGCGGCATGATGCTGCTGCCCGTTGTGAGCTCGGAAGGGAAGGAGATAAAATCGAAATTCTGGTTGAGGTAGAGGCAGCAATCCATGGCAAGCCTGCCCGCGGTCGCCGCAACGGCCGCAAGCGCGGTGGCCGTGAAGCGCTCTGTTTTGCCGCGGCTCATTTGCGCGTACACCGAGTTATAATGCAGGTCCCCGAAGTCAAGCAGCTCAGTGGTGCGCCTGCGGTTCAGCGGGAGCGAGGAGCCATAGCCGGCACCGCTGCCCAGCGGGTTCTTGTTGGCCATCTCGTAGGCAGCCGCCAGCAAGAGCAGGTCGTCAACAAGGCTTTCGGCATAAGCGCCCAGCCAGAGACCCACAGAAGAAGGCATAGCGAGTTGAAGGTGCGTGTAGCCGGGCAGGAGTACCTGCTTAAACCGCTCACTTTGCTGCTGCAGCAGTGCGAAAAGCGCCTGCACATCGTCCTTTACCAGCAGGAGCTGCGCCCGGAGAAACAGCTTGCTGTCAACAGCGACCTGGTCGTTGCGGCTGCGGCCGCTGTGGATCTTCTTGCCAATGTCGCCGATGCGGCGGGTGAGCAGCAGCTCCACCTGCGAGTGAATGTCTTCGACACCTTCTTCCAGCACAAAGCTTCCTTCTTCGATCTCACGGGCGATCTCCTGCAACGCAGCAACCGCGGTGGCCGATTCTTCCGCTGTCATCAGGCCTACCTCGCCCAGCATCGTCACGTGTGCGATCGAGCCCTGCACGTCGTAGGGCGCCAGGAGAAGGTCGAACTCGCGGTCGCGGCCTACGGTAAAAGTTTCGATCTGTGCCGATACGGCCGTACTGTCTTTCTGCCAGAGTTTCATACCGATTTCTTTAAGAGTTCGATGTACAGGGCGATGCCCTCGTTGAGTTCGTCGATGCCGATCCATTCATCGGCAGTATGGCTGCGTGCCGAGTCGCCGGGCCCGATCTTGAGCGCCGGGAAAGGCATCAGCGCCTTGTCGGATGTTGTCGGCGAGCCGTAGGGCACACGTCCCAGCGCTTTACCGGCGCGGAGCAGCGGGTGCTCGTCGCCGATGACCGACGACCGGAGCCGGAGGCTGCGGGGCATCAGCGTGCTGGTCAGTTCACCTTGCAGGCGCTCCAGCACTTCTTCCAGTGTATAGCATTCGTTCACGCGCACGTCGATCACGAAGCGGCACTGTGCCGGCACCACGTTGTGGGCCTTGTTCTCCGTTTCGATGACGGTAACGTTGCAGCTGACAGGGCCCAGGAAGGGCGATACTTTTTCGAAGCGAAGGTTCTGCAGCTTGCTGATGTCGGCTACGGCTTTCAGCAGGGCGCTTTCGCCTTCGTTGCGCGCAGCATGTCCCGCGCGTCCCTCGGCCAGCGCGTCGATCACGAGGAGTCCTCGCTCGGCTACGGCCAGTTGCATCTGCGTCGGCTCACCCACCAGCGCGCCGTCGATGCCGCCCAGCAGCGGCAGGATGGATTCCACGCCGCCTCGTCCCGAGATCTCCTCTTCGGCGGTAGCGGCCAGCACCAGGTTGAAGGGGCATCCGGCATCATCCCAATAATAAAGAAAGGCGGCGATCAGCGCCACGAGCGGCCCGCCGGCATCGTTGGAGCCAAGGCCGTACACGCGTCCCCCTTCGATCGAAGGCTCGAACGGGTCGCGGCTGTAGCCGATGGCGGGCTTTACCGTATCGTGGTGGGAGTTGAGCAGCCAGGTGGGCTTTCCTTCGTCCAAGTGACGACTCCGGGCAACGACGTTGTATCCCTGTATTTCTACGGGAACGCCTTCTGCCCGTAGGAAGCCGGCAATACAGGCCGCAGTATCGGCTTCCTGCCGGCTCAGGGAGGGTATCGCGATGAGCGCCTGCAGGAGCTGCAGCGCTTTCGATTGCAATGATTCGAGGGTGTAGTTAGCCATGGTGAATCCGTGTGCCGCTAGTTCCCGACAGGAGCGCGGGCAGTTCTTCCGCCTTCCCTATGATGACCTCCGAAACCCCGGCGGCGAGCGCGCGGAAGGCGTTATCGAGCTTCGGAAGCATGCCGCCCGACACCACGCCCGTCGCTTTGAGCGAGCGGTAGCTGTCGGGATCGATGGATGAAATTACAGAGTTGTCGTCGTCGGCATCGCGGAGCACACCGGCTTTTTCAAATGAGTAAACGAGCCGCACGCGGAAGAGGCTGCCAAGGGCGGTAGCGGTTTCCTGTGCGATGGTATCGGCGTTGGTGTTGAGCAGCTGTCCCTTTCCATCGTGGGTGATGGGTGCGAGCACCACGCTTTGCCCGGCTTCGAGCAGCGTTTGCAGCAGGTCGGCATTCACTGCTTCCACGTCGCCCACAAAGCCATAGTCAAGGGCCGCCCCGCTGCGCTTGCGCGCGCGAACAACATCACCGTCGGCACCCGATAGCCCGATGGCCGGGCAATGCAGCGCCTGCAGACCCGCTACGATCGTTTTGTTGACGAGACCGGCATAGACCATCGTCACCACCTTCAGTGTCTCGGCGTCGGTGATGCGGCGCCCGTCGACAAGCTGCTGCGGGATCTGCAGGTCGGCGGCGAGGCGTGTAGCGAGCTTGCCACCGCCATGCACCAGTACCTTGGGTCCGGGCACGGCGGCAAACTGCACCAGGAACTGTTGCAGGCTGGCGGCATCATCGATGATGTTGCCTCCGATCTTGATGACAGCTACTTCCTTCATGGGCGGCTGCGGAGGATTTCGGCGAGAACGGCCTGGGCCGACCACACACGGTTACCGGCCTGTTGGGTGACAATGCTGTGCGGGCTGTCGAGCACTTCGTCGCTCAGCTCCACGTTGCGCCGCACCGGGAGGCAATGCATCACGCGGGCTTCGTTGGTTGCTTTGAGCTTATCGAGCGTGAGCATCCAGCTTTCGTCGTTGCTCAGCACCTGCCCGTATTGTTCGTAGGAGCTCCAGTTTTTTACATACACGAAGTCGGCACCCTGGAGCGCCTCGTCCTGGTTCTGCGTGATCTGCGCGCCGCGGGTATATTTCGGATCGAGCGCATAGCCTTCGGGGTGCGTGACCACGAAGTCGCAGCCGCCCCAGGCCGTCATCCACTGCGCGAAGCTGTTGGATACGCACTGCGGCAGGGCCTTCACATGCGGTGCCCAGCTGAGCACCACTTTCGGGCGACGCTCCGTGCCGAAGCTTTCGCGGATCGTAAGGAGGTCGGCAAGGCTTTGCAGCGGGTGCAGCGTGGCGCTTTCGAGGCTAACCACCGGAATGCCCGCATACTTTACAAACTGGGTGATGTAGCGCTCGCTGTAGTCCTCGGCGCGGTCCTTCAGCCCGGGAAAGGTGCGGATGGCGAGGATATCGAAATATTGTCCCAGGATCGGCGCGGCGTCCTTGACGTGCTCTACAGTCGTGCCGTTCATCACGGCGCCTTCCTCGAACTCAAGGGCCCAGCCTTCGGCGCCGACGTTGAATACGATGGCTTCCATGCCGAGTTGCTGCGCGGCCACCTGCGTGCTGAGGCGGGTGCGGAGGCTCGGGTTGAGAAACAGGCATCCGATACGCAGTCCCCGGCCCAGCGTTTCGGCCGAGCGCGGCGCGGCCTTGAAAGCGGCGGCGCTGTCGGCGAGGGCGACTATATCGGATACATCATCGGCGGAGAGAAAATTCTTCATGTAGTTCGTATACAGGTAAATATTAGGAGGTGGCAACCGGGGTTGCTTCGAGCGCTGCAATGGCCCCGCGCAGGCTTTCAAGGAAGCTGTTGGCTTCGGCGCGGCCGAGGCTCAGCGCGGGAAGCAGGCGCACGACCGACGGCTTTGCCTCACCCGTAAAAATACGGTACTCCTGCAGCAGGCGGCTGCGCAGGGTTTTGAGATGCGCCGGCAGGTCGAATCCGATCATGAGTCCTTTGCCGCGTACGTTTTCCAGCTGCGGGATGTTGCGGAGCTCGCCCATCAGCCAGTTGCCGGTTTCGGCCGCATTGGCCATCAGGCCTTCGCGCTCGATCACTTCGAGCACGGCCAGTGCCGCGGCGCAGGCAAGGTGGTTACCGCCGAAGGTGGTGCCCAGCAGGCCATGCTTCGCGCCGAAGTGCGGGGCGATGAGGATGCCCCCGATCGGGAAGCCGTTGCCCATGCCCTTGGCCATGCTGTAGATATCCGCGTCGACGCCGGCAGTGTCGGTGGCAAAGAAGCGACCGCTGCGCCCATAGCCGCACTGCACCTCGTCGGCGATGAATACGGCGCCGTGCTCGTTGCACAGGGAGCGGATCGCCTGGAGGAACGCGTCGGTGGCTACGGTAATGCCACCAACACCCTGGATGGCCTCGATGATCACAGCTGCCGTTTCGGAGCCATGAGCGGCGAACCAGTCGCGAAGCGCTGCCTCGTCGTTATACGGTAGAAATACAATATTGTCGGTTTCGTTTACCGGCGCCACGATCGAAGGATTGTCGGTGGCGGCAACGGCCAGCGAGGTACGTCCGTGGAAGGATTTGCGGAAGGCAACCACCTTCTTCCGACCGGTATGAAAGGAAGCAAGCTTGAGCGCGTTCTCATTCGCCTCGGCGCCGCTGTTGCAGAGGAACAGCTGGTAATCGGGGCGGCCGCTGACGGTGCCCAGCTTCTCGGCCAGCTGTTGCTGTACCGGGATCTTTACCGAGTTGGAATAAAAGGCGATGCGGTGCAGCTGCTCCTCGATACGCTTCACCCAGTGCGGGTGCGTGTGACCGATGGAGATCACGGCATGGCCGCCATAGAGGTCGAGGTAGCGGGTGCCGGCATCGTCCCAAACATAGCTGCCTTCGGCGCGGGCGATAGTAATGTCGTTGACCGGGTAAACGTCGAATAGTTTCATTTCTTATACAGTTCGCCGGCGATGGAGGCCGACAGTTTAATGCCTTTGATCAGTGCGGAGCTCAGTCCCTGGTGCTCCATTTCGTTGAGTCCTGCGATGGTGCAGCCTTTGGGCGAGGTCACTTTGTCGATCTCCTCTTCGGGGTGCGAGCCGTTCTGCAGCAGGAGTTGTGCGGCTCCGAGTGCCGTTTGTGCGGCGATCCGGATCGCATCCTGCGCATGGAAGCCGATCTCCACGCCACCCTGCGCCGCGGCGCGGATGCTGCGGAGGAAGAAGGCGATGCCGCAGGCGCAGAGTGCCGTGGCCGCGCTCATCAGCTCCTCGTTGATTACGATCGAAGTGCCCATCGTGGCAAAGATGCTTTGTACGAGCTGCAGGTCTCCGGCTGTAGCGCCCGAGGCGGCCAGGCAGGTCATGCTGGCCTTCACGCGGAGCGCAGTGTTGGGCATGGCACGGATGATCCGGGCCTCGGCACCAAGATGCGTGCGCAAGTCGCTGCTGTGCGCGCCGGTGACGACCGATACGACCAATTGCTTTTGCGGCTGAAGCACCGGGGCGATCTCATCGAGTACCGCGTTGAGCTGTTGCGGGAGAATGCAGAGGAAAATGATCTCGGCATCCTGCACGGCGGCGCGGTTATCGCTGCCGGTGGCAAAGCCTTCGGCGGCTAGGGCTTCCAGTGACGAAGCGTTGCGGCGCGTAAGTCGTATGTCGGAAGCCGCGGCCGTGCCCGATTCCACGAGGCCCTGGGCGAGTGCCCTGCCGATGTTGCCGGCGCCGATGATGGCTGCTTTCATATCAGAACGCGAGGGGTTTGAGGTGAAGGCCTGCCTGCTCATCGAGCCCGAACAGGAGGTTCATATTTTGTACCGCCTGCCCCGACGCTCCTTTGAGCAGGTTGTCGATGGCACTGTGTACCACGAGCTTGCCGCCGGCCACCTCGGGTTGCAGCAGGCATTTGTTGGTATTAACCACCTGCTTCAGGTGGATCGCGCTCTTGCTGACCACCGTGAAGGGATGCTCCTTATAAAAATCGTCGAAGAGCGCTAAGGCTTCATCCTGGGTGCCCCCGAAGTCCATGGTAGCACTGACGAAGATGCCGCGGGCGAAGTCGCCGCGCCAGGGCACGAAGTTGAGCGCAAAGCCTTCGGGTTGCAGCGATGCTACCGACTGGCCGATCTCGCCGCCGTGCTGGTGGCTGAGCGTTTTATAGGCCTGGATGTTGTTGGCGCGCCAGCTGAAATGCGAGGTCGCGCTGAGACCCTGGCCCGCGCCGGTGGAGCCGGTGATGCCCGTGGCATACACTTCTCCGAGCTTGCCCGCCTTAGCCAGCGGCAGCAGGGCCAGCTGGATGGCGGTGGCGAAGCAGCCTGGGTTGGCGATATTCTGCGCGCCGCGGATGCTGTCGCGCCGGAGCTCCGGGAGACCGTATACAAAGCTGCGGCCATCGATCGTGGCGCGGCCCGAAAGCCGGAAATCCTGCGACAGGTCGATCACGCGGACAGCCGGAGGGATTTCGTTCTCCGACAAAAATTTGCGGGCTTCACCATGGCCGACGCAGAGAAACAGCACGTCGATCTCGCCGGAGAGCTCGCCGGTAAACGAAAGGTCTGTTTCGCCGAGCAGGTCGCCGTGGATGGAGGTTACCGGGCTCCCGGCCTGGCTGCGGCTGTGCACGAAGGCGATTTCCACCTCCGGATGGTTCAACAGGAGGCGGAGGAGCTCGCCACCGGTATAGCCGGCGCCGCCTACGATTCCGGCCCTAACCTTCATGACCGGCTTTTTTGACTTGTTGGTAAATAGCGGTCTGGTTGCCGAAGATCTTGCTGAAGCCGCGTACGTCTTCGCCGGTAAAACCCGTGTTCATCTCGCCGTACTTGCCGAAGCGGTCGCTCATCAGGTCGAAGGGGCTTTCGATTCCATTGACCTGGAAGCGGTAGGGAAGGAGTTGTATAAATACGGTGCCGCTTACGTTTTCCTGGCTGTTCGTGAAGAAGGCTTCGATATCGCGCATCACCGGGTCGAGGATCTGTCCCTCGTGGAGCCAGTTGCCGTAAAACAGCGCCAGCTGGTCTTTCCAGTTCAGCTGCCACTTGGTGAGCACGTGCTTTTCGAGCGCGTGGTGGGCCTTGATGATGATGAGGGGCGCGGCGGCCTCGAAGCCCACGCGGCCCTTGATGCCGATGATGGTGTCGCCCACGTGGATGTCGCGGCCGATGCCGTAGGGCGCTGCGAGCGCCTGCAGCGCGTTGATGGCGTCGACCGGGTGCTCGTAGACCGTATCGTTAACGGCGGTAAGCTCGCCTTTTTCGAAGCGAAGCGTGATATTCTCGGAGCCGGTCTTGGTTACCTGTGTGGGCCAGGCTTCCTCGGGGAGGGCGCCGTTGGAGCGGAGCGTTTCGCGGCCGCCGACGGAGGTACCCCAAAGTCCTTTATTGATGGAGTACATGGCCTTCTCGAAGTTCATGTCCACGCCCTTGCTTTTGAGGTAGGCGATCTCTTCCTCGCGGCTGAGCCGCAGGTCGCGGATGGGCGTGAGGATCTCGAGACCCGGGACGAGGATGTGGAAGATCATGTCGAAGCGCACCTGGTCGTTGCCGGCGCCCGTGGAGCCGTGGGCCACCGCATCGGCGCCCAGCTTTTTCGCGTGCTCGGCAATGTGCAGGGCCTGCACGAGGCGCTCCGCCGATACGCTCAGCGGGTAGGTATTATTCTTCAGCACGTTGCCGAAGACAAGGTATTTGATAATGCGCTCGTAGTAGGAGCGAACGGCGTCGACAGTGGTATGCGTCTTCACTCCCAGCTTGTAGGCATGTGCCTCCACGGCTTTGAGTTCTTCGGCGCTGAAGCCGCCGGTATTGACGATGACGCTGTGCACCTCGTAGCCTTTTTCTTCGGTGAGGTACTTGACGCAGTAGGAGGTGTCGAGCCCACCGCTGAATCCCAGGACAATTTTCTTCATGGTCGTTTATTTGGCGCCTGTGGCGCGGTAGAGAAAGAACGCAGATTTTTTATGATTGTTAAGATTGACGCAGATATGCTTTTGTGCCTAGCAAATCATAACCAATCTTAAAATATCTGCGTATCCACCCAAGGTGGATCTGCGTTCTTTCTCTCCGCACCTTCGCTATCAGGACAACAGGTTAAACAAAATCATTTTCAGCTTGCGGCCGCTGTTGCGGTCGATGTTGAGGCGCTTCAGGAAGCGGTTCTGCTTGAAGCGGAGGAGGCGCTCGAAAACGGGCTTGCGCTTTTCGAATTCCTTCTTCTGCTCTTCGGCCACCACGTGCTCCTTCGGATCGAAGAGCATCGCGGTGCAGAGGCAGTTCTTGCGCTCCTTGCTCATGAGGATGTCGTAGTTGACGCAGCTTTTGCAGCCTGCCCAAAACTTCTCATCCTGCGTGAGCTCGGAGTAGGTCACCGGCTCGTAGCCCAGCTCGCTGTTGATGCGCATCACGGCAAGACCGGTGGTGAGGCCGAAGATCTTCGCATCGGGGTACTTCTCGCGGCTCAGCTCGAAGATCCGCTGCTTGATGGCCTTGGCCACGCCGCCCTTGCGGAACTCCGGCGATACGATCAGCCCCGAGTTGGCCACGTACTCACCTTCCCAGGTTTCGATATAGCAAAAGCCGACCCAGCGGCCATCGCCCGTCAGGGCAATGACGGCCTTGCCTTCCTGCATCTTCTGCGCCACGTACTCGGGGCTGCGCCGGGCAATACCGGTACCACGCGCTTTGGCAGAAGCCGCCATCTCATCAACGATGGTTTCGGCATAGACTGCATCGGCAGGGGTCGCGACCCTGATAATGATCTGCTGATTCTCCACGATATCCGTAAAAAATTAGAGTTTGAAAGGATAACCAATCCCAAGGAAAAAACTGTTCCGGAGCGCATTCACTGATAGGGGCCCTGGTGAGCGGCTCGGCCTATCAGAATCTGCGTCGTGACAGGTAGCGGAAAAGGTCGAAGCACACGTCGTACATCCGGGTCAGCGCCGGTGTAAAGAAGATGAAGTGTTTGTTATGTGTGCCCGTATTCATCGATTAGAAAGCGCAAATATAGCACCGCCGGAAGGTTTCCAACGTTAAAAAAATGCTGTCGGATAAGGGCGTTCTCTTAGTTGGCCGAAGAATTTCCGTCGAGCGGCTGGATGCCGATGAGGAATTCGAAGAGGTTGGTCTCGGTGGACAGCTGCAGCTTCTTCCGGAGCCGGTACCGGCTAATCTCCACACCGCGGACCGAGATGTTCATCAGCTGCGCCACCTCCTTGCTGCTCAGGTTCATGCGGAGGTAGGCCGAGAGCTTCAGCTCATTGGGCGTCAGCGCCGGGTAGCGGGCCTTCAGGGCCGACAGGAAGTTGCCGTGCACCTTGTCGAAGTGGTGGCTGAAGTTATCCCACTCGTCGTTGATCTTCTCTTCCTCGTGGAGGATGCGGATCACCTTCTTGAAATCCTCGGTGGCGGCCTCGCTTTCGATCTTCTTGCGGATGCGCGAGAGCTCGTCTTTCAGGCGGCCGAGCATCTCGCCCTTTTGCACAAGGTGCATCGCCGTAGAGGCGAGCTGCGAGTTCTTGTGGGCGATCTCGGCCTCGAGCTTTTCGTTCTGCAGGCGGATAATTTCTTTCTCGGTCTTTTCCAGCTCGAGCTGGTGCAGGTACAGGAGACGGCGCTGCTCCTCCTCGTGGCGTTCCTGCTGCCCGCGGAACTTGCGCCGCTGGTATTGCACGATGCCGAAGGCGCCGGCGCCCAGCAGCAAGGCATACAGCACATAGGCCCACCAGCTGAGGTACCAGGGCGGGAGCACGGTAAACTTGTACGACTGCAGCGCTGATTCCTGGCCGAGGCTGTTGCGGGCCTTTACCTCGAAATAATAGGTGCCCGGCGAAAGGTGCTGGAACTCGCGCTCCACGCGCCTCGACCACTCCGACCATTCCTTGTCGAGCCCGCGGAGCCGGCAGGAATACTCGATGTTTTCCTGGTCGCCGTAGGAGGTCGAGGCGAACTCGAAATGCACCGTGTTGGAATGATGCGGTACCTGGAGGCCTTCCGGTAGCGGGCCGAAGCCACCATAGAGGAGCGAATCGCCGCGGCCGCTGCTGCGCATGCTCCGGAGCAGCACCTCGAGGCGATGGCGGCGCTCCAGGTACTTGCGGAAGTTGATGTGCACGAAGCCCCGCTCGGCGCCGATCAGCACGTTTTCGGGGTCGATGGGGTTGATGTATTCAAAACCGTTCACCAGCTTGTCGGTCAGCTCGGGGAGGTAAACGAGCTGCGGCTTGTCGGTGCCGAGCAGCACGCCCACCTTCTTGTCGCGTACGAACCAGATGTTGCCCTCGCTGTCTTCCTTCATGAGGCGGATATTGGGCTGGTTGTACAATCCCTTGAAATAGGTCGACGGCTCGAAGCGGTCGCGGGCGGGGTTGTACTCGAATACGCCGTTCTCGGTGGTGGCGATGATCCGGTTGCGGATCTTGAAGATGTAGTTGTTGTTGATCGACAGCAGGCCGTCGCCGCTGGCGTAGCGCCGCACCTCGGGCCGCAGCGCTGCGTCGAAGCGGACGCGGTAGATGCCCTTGTAGGGGTGTGCCACCCAGATCGTGCGGTCGTTGTTGTCGATGCTGATAAAGCGGGCCGACTCGAAAGGGGCGGCCTGGTCGCGCAGCTGGAAGCCCTGCCCGTTCGACCCGAACAGGCGGATGCCGTTGTAGGTGCCGGCCACGACCAGCTCGGAGGGCAGCACGTTGGAATAGGGGAAGAACGCCCAGTAGCCGCTACCGCCGGCGAGCTGCCGCACCCTGTCGCCACTGACCTCGAAGGCGCCCTCGTGGTGGCCCATGAGCAGCCGGCCATTCACCTGCGACAGGTTCCAAACCTGGCCCTGGGCGCCGGCTACAGGCACAAAGGAGCTCCGGGCGTAGCTGAGGTCGCGCGAGCCGTCGAGGGGCACCTCGTAGAGGCCGTTGGAAGTGCCGATGTACAGCTTGCCGCCATAGATCATCGACGTATATCCCGAGCCCTCGTTCTGAAGCGAGGGATAAATATGGCGCACGGGGCTGTCGTAGGTCACGAAGTCGATGCCGTTGTCGAGACCCAGCCATAGGTTCCGCTCCCGGTCGAAGTAAACGGAGAGAATATTATTGTTCTGGAGCCCCTCGCGGCGGGTAAAGCTTTGGGTGATGTTGCCCTTGCGGTCCACGATATAGCAGCCCTCGAGGGTGGTGGCCAGCAGGTAGTGCTGCGGGTCGGCCACGGTGGCTGTATAAATAAGACGTCCGGCGATCTTGTCGAGGTCGGCTGTACGGAAGGGGATAAGGCGACCGCCGGCCAGCAGGAAGGACCCGTGGCGGAAGGTGGTCATCAGCATAGTGTCGCGACCGTAGGGGAGGAGGCCCGTGCTGAGAAAGTCTTTCGGGTACTCGGCGCCGGGCAGAAGCGGCTCCCAGAGGCCGTCGCGGAAGCGGAGCAGGCCGCGTGGGTTGTCCTGGACAAGGAGCTGCCCGTTGCATTCGGCCATAAAGCGCCAGTCGGTGCTGTGGGAAACGGTCACTTTCTCGCCGGTAAGCTGGAAGATCTTGTCGCTGGTGCGGAAAAAAAGGCTGTTGCCAAAGGAAACAATGTTCCAGACGTCGGCGAAGGAGCGGTCGGCGGCCGGAATGAGGGTTTTCAGGGAGTGAAAGGCCAGCTGGCCGTTGGCCTCGGGGGCAAAATAGCCCAGCTCATCCTGCCCGCCCACGTAAATCCGGCCATTGGCGCCCATCTCTATCGACCGGACAATGGTTTTGTTGGGAAGGGGGTAGGTATGCCAATAGGTGCCGTCGAAGCTCAGCAGTCCGTCATTGTTCGCGAAGTAGAGGATGCCCCGGCTGTCCTGCCGGATCTGCCAGCTCTGGGTGCCGGCACGATAGCTCTGCTTCCCGAAATTGCGGATCTCGGGAAGGCCGATGGTATTCTGGCTCCAGAGGTTGGCGGCCAGCAGCAGGAGAGTCAAGAGAAAGGCTCCGGGTTTCATGGCAATCGTGGATGTGAATTTAACTAAATTTTGATTGATGTAGTGGTGAAGGGGTGAAAAAGCCCTGATTTCCTGCAAAGTAGCAGGGCTGATGTAGTAGTGATGTAGTGGAAAATGAGGGCTTTGCTTACCGGGAAGGCTACTTTTACGGCCGGGTCGGGCAGCCAGCTGCCGCCCCGCAAATCAAACTACACCCTTCAAAACGCTTGTGTATGAAATTGAAAATTGCCTTGCTATGTACACTGCTCTATGCGACAAGCTCAGGCGTCTATGCCCAGGAGCTAACGGTCACCGGGAGGGTGACCAACGCGAGCAATGAGCCTCTCGCCGGAGTAACCGTCTCGGTCCGCGGTTCCAATACCACGGTCACCACGAACGCCCAGGGCCAGTATACCATTACGGTACCCAAGGCCGGCAGTACGCTACACCTTACTTATGTAGGTATGGATGCGCAGGACGTGCTGGTCAGCGGAAGCGGACCGGTCAACGTGTCGCTGACGGGCGCCGCCGGCACCATGAATGAAGTGGTGGTGGTGGGTTACGGCCAGCAGCGTAAGGCGGTCGTTACCGGCTCCATCTCCTCGGTCAAGGCCGAGCAGCTCCAGTCGGTCTCCAACACCCGGATCGAGCAGACCCTCCAGGGCCGCGTGTCGGGTGTGACCGTCCTGCCCACCTCGGGCCAGCCGGGTGCCGGCCTGTCGGTCCGCATCCGCGGTACCGCCTCCAACCGGGCTACCGACCCAGTGTATATCGTCGACGGGGTGCGCATGGGCGGCCTCGAGTCGATCGACCCCAACGACATCCAGTCGATGGACATCCTCAAAGATGCCGCCTCGGCTGCCATCTACGGCTCCGATGCCGGTAACGGGGTTATCCTCATCACCACCAAGAGCGGCAAAGGCGTCGCCCGCCCGGTGATCAACTACTCGGGCCAGTACACGGTCCAGTCGCTCAAGAAGGACTTCATCAAGATGATGGATGCCCAGCAATATGCCCAGTACCTCAACGAGGCGGGTGTTGCCGGTGCTCCCACCTTTGCTTCCGTGGCCAACCTCGGTGCCGGCACCAACTGGCTCAACGAGGTACTCGTCGACGCCCCGCAGCAGCACCACAGCCTTTCCGTATCAGGTGGCAACGACCGCGGCAACTATTTCATCGGTGGTAACGTGTTTACCTCCGATGGTATCGTAGGCGGCTCGAATTCCTTCTTCAAGCGCTATACCGCCCGCTTCAACGGCGACTATAAAGTAAAGGAGTGGATGAACATCGGTGTCCGCTTCAACTACATCAACCACCACCGCGCCGCCATCTCCGAGAACAACGAGTTCGGCTCCATCCTGTCGAGCGCCCTCGTGATGGATCCCACTACCCCGGTTGTGTATACCGATCCGAACAACTACCCGGCGCACGTACAGAATGCGCTCAACAACCTCGTTACGGCCAACAACACCCCCGTGTCGTCGCTGCTCCTGTACGATCCCAACGGCAACCTCTATGGCCTGTCGAACTACCTGAAAGGTGAGTACGGCAACCCGGTAGCCCGAATCCGCAACCAGCACGGCGAGAATATCCAAAGCAAGATCCAGGGCTCGGCCTATATCGACCTGACGCCTTTCAAAGGCTTTAAGTTCACGTCGCGCTTCGGTATCGACAACGCCTTCCAGAATGGCAACGGTTGGAACCCGCGCTTCTGGTTCTCCAGCGAGAGCCTCGCTGAGCAATCGGGTGGCTACGCGTACTACGACAACTGGAACTACTGGCAGCTGGAGAACTTCGCTACCTACAACCGCAAGTTCGGCTCGCACAACTTCACCCTGCTCGGTGGCATCTCGGCCCAGAAGTGGCACGAGTTCCATATGGGTGGCGGCTTTACCGGCCTGTTCCGCGAGGAAGAGCGCTTTTCGTACGGCTCCTATAATAATAACAACAACGCGTCGATCGGCGTGGGCCGCACCGACTACTCGCAGGCCTCGTTCTTCGGTCGCCTCAACTACGACTTCGAGAACAAGTACCTGTTCATGGCCTCGCTGCGCCGCGACGGTACCTCGAAGGCCGCACCCGGAAATCTCTGGAAGACCTACCCCGGTGTTTCGGCTGGCTGGGTATTCAGCAACGAGAACTTCTTCCCCGAGCGCATCCGCCGCGCTGTCAACTACGGTAAGCTGCGCGCCAGCTGGGGCCAGGCCGGTTCGGTCGGCTCCCTCGGTGTCGGTGAGTGGATGAACAAGATCGTTCCTTCGGGCTTCTATTACGACGCTACCGGCGCACCGCTGCAGGGCGCTGCTCCCGGATCGCTCCCGAACCCCGAGCTGACCTGGGAAACCAGCGAGCAGGTTGACATCGGCGCCGACCTGGCCTTCCTGCAAAACCGCCTAACCGTGACCGTTGACTACTACAAGAAAACCACCAAGGACCTCCTCACCGCGGGTACCGTACCGCTCTACGTCGGAAACTTCATTTCGACCGTAAACGCCGGCAACGTAGTGAACAAGGGCTGGGATGTGGATGTCAACTTCCGCCAGCCTTCGAAGCGCCTCCGCGGCTTCAGCTGGGAGATCGGCGGCAACTTCAGCACGCTGAACAACAAGGTAACCTACCTCGATCCCAACTCGCCCATCATCAACGGCGCCGGCATCGGCACCGGCTGGACGGCGACCGCCATGCAGGTGGGCTACCCGATCTGGTACTTCCAGGGCTACCAGACAAACGGCATCTTCCAGAACCAGGCGCAGATCTCCGACTACATCACGAAGAACGGCCTGACCGGCTATACACCGAAGCCGGGTGAGCCGATCGTAGTGGACGTTAACGGCGACCACCTGATCAACTCGGGCGACCAGACCTATATCGGCTCGCCGCACCCCGACTTCATTTACGGCGCACACCTGAAGCTTGAGTTCAAAGGCTTCGACTTCAACATCCTCGCACAGGGCCAGACGGGCAACAAGGTGCTTATGGGCTTCAACCGCACCGACCGGGCGACCGCCAACAAGCCGGCCTTCTTCTTCAACAACCGCTGGACGGGCGAAGGAAGCACCAACACCTGGTTTGCGGCCAACACCAGCAACCAGTATATCTACAATGGCGATATGATGGTGTTCGACGGATCGTTCATGCGCATCCGCCAGCTGCAGCTCGGGTACAACTTCGCACCCACGGTGCTCCGCCACGCCGGTATGACCAATGCGCGCATCTACGTGTCGCTCGACGACTTCTTCACCTTCACGAAGTACCCGGGTGTTGACCCCGAGGTGGGCAACAACGGCGGTAACAGCATCGGCATCGACCGCGGCGGTTATCCCATCCCGCGCAAGGCCACGGTAGGTGTAAACATTTCCTTCTAATCCTAAAACGATTGCACACAATGAAGACGCTTTTTATAAAAACCGGATTTCTTTGCCTCGGGCTGGGGCTCATGACCAGCGGCTGCAAGAAGTTCCTGGACCAGCCCGTTCAGGGCACGCTTCCCGAGCAGGATTTCTACAAGACCGACGCCGAGATCCAGCAGGGCACCATTGCCATCTACGACATGATGCAGGCGCACTACAACAACAACTGGGCAAGCCCCTACGTAGTGAAGACGATGCTGTCGGACGAAAGCAACGCCGGCGGCTCCGATGCCGGTGACCAGCCGGGCTATCAGCAGCTCGACGACTACACCTTCGATGCCAGCAACGACAAGGTGCGCGACTCCTGGCGCCTCTTTTATTACACGATCTACCGCGCCAACAAGCTGATCAGCCGCACCGAGGTGAACAACCCGCTGCGCAAGCGCCTCGTTGCCGAAGCGAAAGCCCTCCGCGCCTACAACTATCTCGAGGTGGTATCGCTGTGGGGCGACGCTCCGCTGGTGCTGGGCGACCTGCTGCCCTCGCAGTTCACCAACACGCCGCGCTCGCCGAAAGCCGATATCTATGCGCAGATCGAGCGTGACCTCAACGAGGCCATCGCTGATCTTCCGCTGAAGAGCACGTACGGCAGCGGCGACCGCTTCCGCATGTCGAAAGGGTCGGCGCAGGCCATCCTTGGCAAGGCGCTCCTGTACCAAAAGAAATACGCAGAGGCCGCCACGGCATTCGAGAGCGTAATTACTTCGGGCCAGTACGGCCTCGAGCCCAGCATCGGCAAAGTGTTCTCGCAGGCGGGTGAATTCGGCTCCGAGTCGCTGTTCGAGATCTCCTATACCAACATGCGTGCTTACGACTGGGGCAACTTCCCCTGGGGAGGCGCTCCGGAGAGCAACATCCACATCCAGCTGATGGGACCGCGTGCCGATTACTATACGAAAGCACCGAGCGATTCGCTGCTCGCCGGCTGGGGCTTCAACCTGCCGCGCCAGAAGCTGTGGGACGCCTTCCAGGCTGCCAACGACGTGAACCGCCGCCGTGCAACGATGATGTCGAAGGCCGAGCTCGTCGCCGGGGGCGGCAACTGGACCAACGACGGTGCCTGGGATTTCTCGGGTTACTTCCAGCGCAAGTATGGCTCCTTCCAGACGCAGACCGGCTCGCCCGTGGGTGAGCTGAACTACGGTACCAACTGGCGCCTCGTTCGCTATGCCGACGTGCTGCTGATGGCCGCTGAAGCGAACTTCAACGCCGGCAACACGCCGAAGGCACTTACCTACATCAACATGGTGCGCCAGCGCCCGGGTACGAACCTGCCGGCCCTGGGCACGGTAACGATGAACGACATCATGACCGAGCGAATGCTGGAGCTTGCCTTTGAGGGCCATCGCTTCCAGGACGTAGTGCGCTGGGGCCGCGGCACGGCCGAATTCGGCTCGCTGGGCTTCGTGTCCGGCAAGCACGAGGTCCTGCCGATCCCGCAGTTCGACGTGCTGTCGGGTCACCTCGCACAAAACCCCAATTATTAATCCGGCCAACCTGCTCAAAAAACCAAGTACATGAAAAAATTATCGATCTATACCGCCCCGGCCCTGGCAGTACTGACGCTTTGCATCGGCTTTGCGGCCTGCAAGTACAGCGTTAAGGACCTGGCGCCGAAACCCAAGGCTTCCTTTACCGTCACCCCCGTGTCGGGCTCGGTAAACAAATACCTCCTTACCAGTACTTCTACGGATGCCTTCCGCTACGACTGGGATAAGTCTACCGGCGCCTATGTAACGGGCAAGTCCGTCGACACGGTCTATTTCCCCGACCACGGCAACTACAGGCTGCGCCTGCTGGTGTATGGCCAGGCGGGTGTGGACAGCGCCACACAGACCCTCAACGTGGCTACCGACGACCCGGCAGCCATTACACCGCAGAAGATCCTCTCGGGTTTCAGCTCGAAGACCTGGATCCTCGACCAGCCGGGCGGCGGCGCCCTGTTCGTGGGCGACCCGGGCGGTGCGCAGTGGTGGGCCAACTCGGCTTCCGACGTCAGCGCGCCCGACCGTACCTGTCTCTTCAACGACGAGTATACCTTCAAGATGGACGGCTCCTTCAACTTCGACGACAAGGGCGACCTGCGCGTTGACGATGAAGGCGGTCAGCCCTGGCCCGCCGACATGGCCGGCTCGGGAACGGCCATTGCCTGCTATCCTGCTACCCAGATCCAGCCGCAATACCGCGCCTGGGGCACGGGCAATTTTACCTACCAGGTCATCGGCAACAACCAGCTGAAGGTGATCGGCACCGGCGCGCACCTTGGCCTGTACAAGGCCGGGCAAAATGGTACCATCGCCGCGCCCGAGACATCGAACACCTACGAGATCCTCGAGCTGACTCCGACGCGCCTCGTAGTGCGGAAGATGTACAGCTGGGGCCAGTGGAAGTTCACCTTCAAGCCGAAACCCTAACCAAGGCAGTTTTTCTCTGACATAAGCAAGCAGTCACAAGCAAAGGCGGGTCTTTGGGGCTTTTCCAGGCTCCAAGCCCCCTTTCTTTCCCTGCTGCGCCAATCCTACGCCCTTGCCCCTGAAAAAAACGATACCATTCCTCCTGGCTTTCGGCCTGTCGCTGCTCGCAGCGGGGCCCGCAACAGCACAGGGTTACCTGCACGCTTCCGGCGACACGATCGTCGACGGCAGCAACCGTCCCGTACTTCTACGGGGGATGGGACTTGGCGGCTGGATGCTGCAGGAGCCCTATATGCTCGGGATCTCGGGCGGACCGGTAAACCAGCAGGAATTCCGCGCGCGCCTCGAAGGCCTCGTAGGCAAGGAGCGTACCGACGCTTTTTACGAAGCCTGGCTGCAGCAGTTCATCACGCGCGCCGACATCGATTCGCTGGCGGCCTGGGGCTTCAACTCGGTGCGCCTGCCGATGCACTACAACCTCTTTACGCTCCCGGTGGAGCAGGAGCCCGTTCGCGGCCGCAACACCTGGATCCAGAAGGGCTTCACCCTCACCGATTCGCTCCTGCGCTGGTGCAGCGCCAACAAGATGTACCTCATTCTCGACCTGCACGCCGCTCCCGGCGGGCAAGGCGCCGACCTGCCCATCGCCGACCGCGACAGCAGCCAGCCTTCGCTCTGGCAAAGCCGCGCGGCGCAGGACAAGACCGTTGCGCTCTGGAAGAAGCTCGCCGCCCGCTATGCCCGTGAGCCCTGGATCGGTGCCTACGATCTCGTGAACGAGCCGAACTGGAACTTTACGAATCCCGCCGACAGCCATGGCTGCAACGACACGACCAACGCGGGGCTGCGTCCCTTCTACATGCGCCTCACGAAAGCCGTACGCAGCGTCGACAGGAATCACCTGATCATCATCGAAGGCAATTGCTGGGGCAATAACTACCTCGGGGTGCTGCCACCCTGGGACGCCAACATGGCCCTCAGCTTTCACAAATACTGGAACGACAACAATGACGGCGCCCTCGCCGGTATCAGCGAGCTGCGGAAGCGCTACAACATCCCGCTTTGGATGGGTGAGTCGGGCGAGAATTCGAACGCCTGGTTTCGCGATGCCGTTGCCCTGCTCGAGCGCCACCGCATTGGCTGGGCCTGGTGGCCACTGAAGAAGATGGGCATGAACAATCCCTTCGAGATCCGCAACAACGACGACTTCCGCGCCCTGCAGTCCTGGCTCAAGGGCCAGGGTCCCAAACCAAGCGCCGACGCGGCTTTCCGGGGGCTTATGCAGCTTGCGCGCGACAGCCGCAGCGACCGTGTGCAGCTCCATCCCGACGTGCTGGACGCGCTCTTCCGCCAGGTGGACTCGCGCGAAACGCGCCCCTTCCGCCCGCAGGTGGTCGACAGCGAGCCGCTGGTATGGGCCGTTCACTTCGACATGGGCCGCAACGGCGAAGCCTACTTTGCCCGCGACTCCGGCAACTACTGGGTGTCGACCGGAAAGCGGACCGAGTGGAACCGCGGCTGGGCCTTCCGCAACGATCCCGTAGATATATTGCCCTGCACCGACAGTAACAGCATGGGCTATGCCGTAGCCGGACTCGGATCGTCGGAGTGGCTGCAATACACGGTGGAGGTACAAACAGCCGGCACCTATACCCTGCAGCTCCGGGTTCTTCCCGAAGGCGGCGCCCCGCTGCTCTGGGTCAACGGGCAGGCGGTGCCCCTCAGCGGGCCATCGGGAAGCGGCTGGCAGGACAGCCGTTCGGAGCCCGTGCAACTGCCCGCGGGGCGCAACCGGATCCGCATCGGGTCGGCCGGCGACGTGCTCGCGCTGAACTATGTGCGTTTTGTGGCGCTGCCTGAAAACGGCAGCCATTGATCTCTCACTAATAAAAGAACCTACATGAAAACAATACTTTCCTTCACAAGCCTGCTGCTGGCCGGCAGCCTCGCCTTATCGGTACCCGCGCCGGCGCAGCAAAAGACGCCGCCGAAGTTCAATCCGCCAACCGAAACTTCGCTCGAGGCGCGGGCCGAATCGCTGCTGCGCCAGATGACCCTCGAGGAGAAAGTGCATATGATCCACGCTTCCTCCTCGTTCACCTCCGGTGGCGTTCCGCGCCTCAACATCCCCGAGTGGAAGATGTCGGACGGTCCCCATGGCGTACGCGTGGAGCATGGCCGCGACTGGACTCCCGACCGCGATGTTGCCGACTCGGGCACCGCGCTGCCTACGGGCGTTTGCCTCGCCGCCACCTGGAACCCGCAGCTGGGTTATGCCTTTGGCTCGGTGCTCGGCTCCGAGGCGGCCGCGCGTGGCAAGGACGTCATCCTCGGCCCCGGCATCAACATCATCCGTACTCCCCTCAACGGTCGCAACTTCGAATACCAGAGCGAGGATCCCTTCCTTGTATCGCGCATGGTGGTAGGATATGTGAAAGGTGTGCAGGACCAGGGCATCTCGGCCTGCGTAAAGCATTACGCGCTCAACAACCAGGAAGTAAAGCGGACGTCCATCGACGTGCACCTGAGCGAGCGCGCGCTCCGCGAGATCTACCTCCCCGGCTTCCGCGCCGCCATCGTGGAAGGAAAGGCCAACACGATCATGGGCTCGTACAACAAGGTGCGCGGACAGTGGGCCACGGAGAACCGCTACCTCGTTAACGATATCCTGAAAAAAGAGTGGGGCTTCAGGGGCGTGCTCATGAGCGACTGGGGCGCTGTACACCATACGCAGCAGGCGATCTGGAACGGTACCGACCTCGAGATGGGCACCGACCTGTCGATGCTGCCGCATCCCGACTATGGCAAATTCTTCATGGCCGATACCGTGGTAAGCCTCGTGCGCCGCGGCTTGCTGCCCGAATACCTGATCGACGACAAGGTGCGCCGCATTCTTTACGTGATGCTGAAGACCAACGTCATCGACGGCAAGCGCAAGAAAGGCGAGTATAATACAAAAGCGCACCAGGAAACCGCGCGCCGCGTTGCCGAAGAAGGCATCGTGCTGCTGAAGAACAGCAATGCGCTGCTCCCCCTGCAGAAGGGCCAGGTACGGTCTATCGTCGTCATTGGCGCCAACGGCGACCGCCGGCAAACAATGGGTGGCGGCTCCTCGCAGGTGAAAGCTTTTTACGAGATCACCCCGCTGCAGGGACTGCGCAACCTCGTGGGCCCCGGCACGAAGATCACCTATGTGCCCGGCTATACCGTGGCGCACGGCGCGCAGGCCGACGCCGCGTCCATCAAGGAAGCAACCGACGCGGCCGCCGCTGCCGATGTGGTGGTCTATGTGGGTGGCTCGTTTCATGGCTACGACTACAGCGTGTGGGCTGATAACGCCTACGATGCCGAGGACGTGGACAAACCGGATATGAACCTGCCCTTCAACCAGGATGCGCTGATCAGCGCGGTTCTGAAAGCCAACCCGCGCACCGTAGTTGTGCTGATGGGCGGCGGTGCCCTGGACATGACCCGCTGGGTCGACAGCGCGCCCGCCATTCTGCAGGCCTGGTACCCGGGTATGGAAGGCGGTACGGCCCTTGCCCGCATCCTCTTCGGCGAAGTGAACCCCTCGGGCAAGCTGCCGATGTCGTTTCCGAAAACGCTGGCCGAAGCCCCGGCCCACAAGCTTGGCGAATATCCCGGCAACGACGGTATCGTTAATTACAACGACGATATCTATGTAGGGTACCGCTACTTTGATACGTGGAAGGTGGAGCCGCAGTTCGCCTTCGGTCATGGCCTGTCGTATACGACATTCCGCTACAGCAATCTCAGGACCGAGGTGAAGGGCAAGCGCGCCACCGTGACCTTTACCCTCACGAATACCGGCAAGGTCGCCGGCGCAGAAACCGCCCAGCTCTACGTGCACCAGCAGCATTCCTCGCTGCCACGCCCGGAGCGCGAGCTCAAGGGTTTCCAGAAGGTATGGCTCCAGCCCGGCGAAAGCAAGCAGGTGACCATCACACTGGGCGAAGACGCTTTCCAGTATTACAACGACGTGCTGAACAAGTGGGTCAGCGAGCCCGGCGCCTACGACATCCTGGTCGGCGGCTCCTCGCGCAGCCTCCCGCTCAACGGCAAGGTCACACTCCCTTAAACACTCCTATGAATCGATTGTATAATTACGGTATAGCTTTTTGCAGCGCAGTGGCCCTGGCGGGTGGTTGCGCCAAGAAAAGCTCTGGGACGGCTAACGGGGGCGGGAGCACATCCCAGCCCCCCGGCCCAACCGGGTCCGACGTGTCGGCCTGGGTCACCAGCAGCAGCGGCAGCCAGCTGCTCGAGCCGCTCACGACGCCGCTTAATTTCGGAACCGTTGCCAACAGCTACCCGGTCATCGATGTCGACTCGGCGAGCAGCTTCCAGACCGTCGACGGCTTCGGCTATACGCTCACCGGCGGCAGCGCCGACCTGATCATGGGTCTTCCCGCCGGCACGCGGCAGACCCTGCTGCGCGAGCTCTTCTCGCAGGATGCAGGCGCGCTCAACATCAGCTACCTCCGCATCAGTATCGGTGCCTCCGACCTCAGCGCGCAGGTATATTCGTACGATGACCACCCTGCCGGACAAACCGATCCTTCCCTGCAAAATTTCAGCATTGCGCCCGAGGAGACGAGCCTCATCCCGCTGCTGCAGCAGATCCGGAGCATCAACCCGTCGCTGCAGCTGCTCGCGTCGCCCTGGTCGGCGCCGGCCTGGATGAAAGACAACGGCAGCAGTATCGGCGGAAGCCTGATGCCGCAGTATTACGCAACCTACGCGCAGTATTTTGTAAAATACCTGCAGGCGATGCAGCAGCACGGCCTCCCGGTGCAGGCCATTACTGTGCAGAATGAGCCGCAGCATGGCGGCAACAACCCGAGCATGCTGTTCACGGCGGCGCAGGAAGCCGACTTCGTGAAAAGCCATATGGGGCCTGCATTTGCGGCTGCCGGTCTCAGCACCAGGATCCTGGTATGGGACCACAACTGCGATCACCCAGAGTACCCGCTGGCGGTTTTGAACGACCCTGCGGCGAAGGCCTTCATTGATGGATCGGCCTTTCATCTATATGCGGGCGACATCAGCGCCCTCTCGCAGGTGCACAACGCGCACCCCGACCGCAACGTTTATTTTACGGAGCAATACACGGCCTCCAACGGGTCCTTCGGCGGCGACCTGCGCTGGCACCTGCGCAACGTAGTGATCGGGTCGATGCGCAACTGGAGCCGCAATGCCCTCGAGTGGAACCTGGCCAACGACGCGGCCTACGGTCCGCATACGCCGGGAGGCTGCGATGTGTGCAGGGGCGCGCTGACCATCAGCGGCGGAAGCGTGAGCCGCAATGTGTCGTACTACATCATTGCCCAGGCTTCGCGCTTCGTGCCAACGGGCTCGGTACGCATCGCCTCCAACAACAACGGCAACCTGTATTCGGTAGCGTTCCGCCGACCAGACGGCAAAAAGGTGCTGCTCGTTCTCAACGACGGAAGCAACACAGCGCAGGCATTTAACATCCGCTACAACGGCCGCTGGGTGAGCACCGCCCTCGAAGCCGGAGCGGCAGCTACATATGTTTGGTAATTTTATTTACTGGAAACGACGATATGAAAATGAATTTGTTCCCCCTCTTAGTGCTGGCAGCGCTGGCTTGTAAGAAAAGCAGCAACAGTGGCCAGGCCACGACACCCACGCCGCAGGTGTCGATCGACGACGTGAGCCGGGCCGAAGGCGCCGCCAACAGCAGCCTGAACGTGCGTGTTTCGCTCGATCGTGCTGCCAGCGGCCCCGTGACCCTCCAATACCGCACGCAGGACGGGTCGGCGCTGGCCTCGGAAGACTACGTAGCGGTGAGCGGCGGCAGCCTCACGTTTGCCGCGGGTGAAACCGAGAAGCAGCTGACGCTTACCATTGTGGGCGACGACGTGCGCGAAGGCGACGAAACCTTCCAGGTTGTGCTGAGCAACGCCACGGGGGCATCGCTTTTCCGCGCGACGGCTACCGTCACGATTGCTAACGACGACACGCGCGTGGCCTTCAGCAATGCCGGGTACGATGCGCCCACGGCCTATCCCGGCTACACGCTGGCTTGGGCCGACGAGTTCAACAGCGGCACGCTGAACAGCAGCGACTGGAGCAACCAGAACGGCAACGGCTGCCCGAACCTGTGCGGCTGGGGCAACAACGAGCGTGAGTATTATACCGACCGGCCGGAGAACCTGTTCTTCCAGGACGGCAAGCTCCTTATCGAAGCGCGCCCCGAGTCGTATTCGGGCTTCAACTATACCTCGTCGAAGATCCTGACCGCCGGGAAGAAATCCTTCAAGTACGGCCGCATCGACATCCGTGCGAAGCTGCCCCGCGGCAAAGGCATCTGGCCCGCGCTGTGGCTGCTGCCGCAGGACAATGTATACGGCGGCTGGCCCCGCAGCGGGGAGATCGACCTGCTGGAGCTGATCGGCCACCAGGCCGGCACCGCCTACGGCACGATCCATTACGGACCCGGCCCCGGCAGTACGCAAACGAGCCGCAGCTATACGCTTCCCAACGGGGCCGCCTTCAACGACGAGTTTCACGTGTTCTCGCTCGAATGGAAGCAGGACCAGATCAAGTGGCTCGTTGACGGCAACGTATATTCGACGGTCAACCGCAGCGACATCGGGACGAACAACTGGCCCTTCAACGAGCAGTTTTACTTCATCTTCAACTTCGCTGTGGGCGGCAACTGGCCCGGCGATCCCGATGCCACTACGCGCTTCCCCCAATGGCTTATTGTGGACTACGTCCGCGTGTACCAATAAGCACTGTGTGTGTTTTAAAGGCCCCTTGCCGCTGGCAAGGGGTTTTTTATTTGCTTTCGGCATTTTGCCACAGCTTTGCAGCCGGCACTAAAAGCCCCATCGTGAAACAAGTAATCCTGATAACCGGCGCCTCCAGCGGCCTCGGCGAAGAAATGGCCCGTCACCTCGCAATTGCCGGCCATACCGTATACGGCAGCGCGCGTCGCATTGAAGGCCAGCAAAAGCCCTTTCATACGGTGAATATGGACGTCACCGACGCAGACAGTATTTCTACGGCCGTTGCCCGGATCGTGGAGCGTGAGGGCCGGATCGATGTGCTGGTCAACAACGCGGGGCTCGGGATCGCGGGCCCGGTGGAGCAGCTGGCGATCGACGACGTGCAGCGCGTGCTCGACACCAACGTGGTAGGCGTGCTGCGCACCTGCCAGGCCATACTCCCGCAGATGCGCCGGCAGGGGAGTGGCAAGATCGTCAACATCTCCTCGATCGGCTCGGAGATCGGCCTGCCGTACCGGGGCCTCTACAGCGCCAGCAAGGCCGCCGTGGACCGCCTCACCGAAGCGCTGCGCACCGAGCTCGCGCCCTTCGGGATCCAGGCCTGCGTGCTGCAACCCGGTGGCGTGCGCACCGACATCAACAAAAACCGCATCCGCGTGGCGCTGCCGGAAGGAAGTCCCTACCAGGCATCGTTCGAGTATACCTACCGCCTTATCGACGAAAGCGTGGAGCAGGGACTTCCGCCCGAAGTCTTCGCGCGGCTGCTGGAAGAAATCATCCGGAGCCCGCGGCTCAAGCGTGTCTACCGATTGGGAAAGCCCATCGAAAAACTGTCGGTGCTGCTGAAGCGACTCCTTCCGGCCGGCCGCTTCGACAAGATGATCCGCAAGCATTACGGACTGTAGGCGAAATCGGGAATCGGCAATAGGAAGCTGCCAGGAGAGCGAGCGCTTCTTGCTGCTGAAGCTCACGACGGTACCTATTTATCCCCCATCCCGGCCGTGGCACCCCGTTTGTATAAATACGAGCGGATTTAAGCCGTATTCATGAAACAGAAAACAGGTCGGAGCAAATTTTGGCGGAATAACGGCTTGTCGATCGTGGCGCTGCTGCTGTTCGTTATCACCATGACGGGGCAGGCCTTTACCGGTTTTCTCCAATACAATAAGGAGCTGGCCAACAAGGGCGCTGCGAAAATTTCGCTGCTTCATTACTTCGGTACCGGACACTTCGTGGAGGCCACCTTTGAGAACTGGGAAAGCGAGTTTCTCCAGATGGGTCTGTTCGTTGCGCTCACGGCGTTCCTTTACCAGAAAGGATCTTCCGAATCGAAAGACCCCGATAAGGATGAAGAGGACGTGGACGTAGAGAACCGGCCGCCGGCACACGATACGCCCTGGCCTGTGAAACGCGGCGGCTTCGTACTGCGCGTATACGAGAACTCGCTCAGCATCGCGCTCTTCGCGCTCTTCGTCTTCTCCTTTGTCCTTCACTGGCTCGGAAGCTGGTCGAATTACAACAAGAACCAGTGGCTCGAGCACAAGCCCGGCGAAACCTTCTTCGTCTACCTGGGCAACAGCAAGCTGTGGTTCGAATCGTTTCAGAACTGGCAAAGCGAGTTTCTCTCGGTGCTCGCTATGGTGGTACTGACTATTTTTCTACGGCAGAAAGGCTCCGCGCAATCGAAGCCCGTCGACGCCCCCGACCATGAAACCGGCGACTGATTGTGGAAGCCTGCGCGCCCTTTTCCAACAGTTCCTCTAACAAAGCCTAGCATCGTCTTAAAGCCGCTCCATACAGGCCAGACGCGCTAAATAATTTAGTAAATTGCCGGGGTAATCTACCCTATGAACGAGCGCGTTTTAGAAAAGCTTTCCATCCTGGCGGATGCTGCCAAGTACGATGTTTCCTGCAGCTCGAGCGGCAGCAAGCGAAAGAATACCGACAAAGGTCTCGGCAACGCGGAGGGGATGGGTATCTGTCATGCCTATACCGAGGACGGCCGTTGCGTGTCGCTGCTCAAGATCCTCCTCACCAATCATTGTCTCTTCGACTGCGCCTATTGCGTGAGCCGCAAAAGCAACCCGGTGAAGCGCGCTGCCTTCACTGTGCAGGAAGTGGTCGATCTGACGATCAATTTTTACCGGCGCAATTACATCGAGGGTCTTTTTCTCAGCTCCGGCATTTTCAGCTCGCCCGACGATACGATGGAACGCCTCGTACGCATCGCGAAGAAGCTGCGGACGGAGGAGCACTTTCACGGCTATATTCACCTGAAAGCCATTCCCGGTGCGAGTCCCGAGCTGTTGCACGAAGCAGGCCTCTATGCCGACCGGCTCAGCGTGAATATGGAGCTGCCCACCGAGGAAAGCCTGCAGCTGCTTGCCCCGGAAAAGACGCAGGCCGATGTGTTGCGCCCGATGAATTTTCTCAAGGAATCGATCACGGCTAACCGCGACGAGCGCAAGGCGCTCGTGAAAGCACCGCTCTTTGCCCCTGCCGGACAAAGCACGCAGCTCGTGGTCGGGGCCTCGGTCGAAAACGACCGGCAGATCCTGCAGCTATCGGAAGGTCTTTACCGCGGCATGGGATTGAAGCGGGTGTATTATTCGGGCTATGTGCCGATCAGCGAAGACAACCGCCTGCCGGCCATCGGAACGCCGGTGCCGGTGTTACGCGAGAACCGCCTGTACCAGGCCGACTGGCTGCTGCGCTTTTACGGGTTTACGGCCGACGAGCTGCTCAGCACCGATATGCCCTTCCTCGACCAGCAGATCGACCCGAAGCTGCACTGGGCGCTGCGCAACCTGCAGCAATTTCCTGTCGACATCAACGAGGCGGCACCGGAGCTGATCCGCCGGATCCCGGGGATCGGGATCAAGTCGGCCGAGAAGATCGTCGCCGCCCGGCGCTTCCGGCGGCTTGACTGGGAGCACCTCAAGAAGTTCAACATCGCAGCCAACCGGGCGCGTTATTTCATCAACCTCCGGGTCGACGGGGAGTTCCGCAAAGACTGGAGCCCCGAGCAGATCCGCGGCTTCATCCTCGGCACGGCACAGAGCAAGTTCGCGGCCAATCACTCGCCCCAACTGTCGATCTTCTGATGCTGCGGCCGGTACGATATGATGGTACGTTTGAAGGCTTCCTGTGCGCTATATTCGATGTGTTCGACTACAAGCTTGCCGATGCGGAGATCGTTGCGGAGCGCCGCTTCCAGGGCTCGATTTTTTCGGACGTGCACGATGCGCGGATGGACCCGCGGCACAGCAGCCGCGTGTGGAAGGGCCTGCAGAAGAAGCTGAGCCCCGAAGGGTTGCAGCAGGTTTACCGCTGCTTTCTTTCCGGGATCGACGGCATCGAGGCGACGCTCCTCCGGTTCATTCGCTACGTTTTTGCCAGTGCCGCATCCGTGGAGGAGGATTTCAGTCATCCCGACGTGCTTGCGGTGTCGCAGGTGGCGCGCACCGTATGGCGCGAGCAGCACCGGATGGAAGCCTTTGTGCGGTTCCAGAAGACCGCAGACGGACTGTACTACGCTGTTATCGACCCCGACCACGACGTGCTCCCGCTTATCGCACCGCATTTTGAGCGACGCTATGCCGACCAGCGCTGGGTGATCTACGACAGCCGCCGCCGTTATGGACTGCATTACGACGGGGTGGAAACGCGTACCGTAGAAATACAGTTTTCCGAAAGCGTGAGCGCTGGCAAGGACCTGGCCGCCGTATACGATCCGGAGGAAGCTTTTTACCAGCAGCTATGGCAGCAATATTTCCGGAGCGTCAACATCCCCTCGCGCAAGAACACGAAGCTGCAGCTGCAACATATGCCGCGGCGCTACTGGAAGTACCTGCCGGAGCAGCGGCCGCGCTGAGCTTGACGCCAAGCCCCCGGGTCGGCTTCCTTTGTCGGAGATATACCGCGGCCCTTCCTTCTTTCCTTCAACAAGCGTGGACCGGCACAGTGCTTGGGGGGTTCGACAAAAAAAGCATGGCAACAGCAAAGAAGGCCGCCCCCAAAAAGGCGGCAAAAAAAGCCGCCCCGCGCAAGAGCGCGAAGAAGGCTGCGCCGAAGCGTGGCGTGAAAAAGGCGGCTCCCAAAAAAGCAGCGAAGAAGGCAGCGCCGAAGAAGGCCGCAACGAAAAAGAACAAGCTCGGGGTAAAAAATTCACTCGTCAACAACATCAACGCGAAGAAGAAGAGCGGCACCTCGAAATCCCGGAGAAAGTCGACGGTTTCGAAGGAGAGCTACGAGGCGATGGAGCATAATTGGGGACACAAAAAGTAATGGTCATGGCACGATTCAAACTAAGCCGCGACGACAGCGGCAAGCATACGTGGAAGGCAACGGGCACCAACCCCGAAACGGGCCGCTCACTCACCCTCCGCGGCGGGCAGCCGGGCACGCCGGTGGGGCGCGACAACCCGCGCAGCGAGCGCACGTTCGACGCGCGCCACGAGGCAACCGGGATGACCCCGAAGAAATACATCAACCGGCTGCGCTGGGACAACAAGGCGCCGCTTGGCCGGTTTGTCGAGATACCCGACCGCCTGTTTCGCCGGAAGAAGTAGGCACGGCCGGCAAGGGCCGTATGTCGCCCGTATATCTACGGTATGTCGCGCTTCAGGTAACCCGAGTAGTCGGTAAGCTGCGCGTTGTAGGGGCGGTGCATCAGCGCCGAAGTGAGGATAAAGTCGGCGGTGCTGCGGTTGCAGGCGATGAGAATATTCCAGGCCACCGCGAGGCGGATCAGCGCCTTGACGTCGGAGTCGTGGGGCTGCGTCTCCATGGGATCCCAGAAGAAGATGATCATGTCGATGCGTCCCTCGGCGATGAGGGCGCCGATCTGCTGGTCGCCGCCGAGCGGCCCGCTGAGCAGCTTGTGCACGGTGCCGCCCAGCTTTTTCTCGAGCAGCGTTCCGGTGGTGCCGGTGGCAAAAAGCTCGTGCTCCGCGAGGGCATCGCGGTTGTACCAGGCCCAGTCGATCAGGTCGGTTTTTTTATGGTCGTGCGCGACGAGGGCGATGCGCTTGCGGGCGGCGAGGGGGCGGGTTTCCATGAAGCCAAGTTACTTACTTCGGCATCGACGGCCGAACCTCGATCTTGCTCGGCAGCGTGCGCGGGTGCATCTTCAACAGGTCGACCACGATCTGGCCAATGTCTTCGGGCTGGATCTTCCAGGCATCGGCTTCATTGGGTGTATGGTTGTTGAAGTGCGTGGCAACAGATCCCGGCATAATGGTCGTCACCTTGATGCCGTGCCTGCGGAGATCGAGCATCACCGCCTGCGTGAACCCGACGAGGCCAAACTTGCTGGCGTTGTAGGCGGATGCCTTCTCGAAGAAGTTGGCGCCGGCCAGCGAGGCGATGGTTATGAGGTAGCCCTTCGAGGCCTTGAGCGGCTCGATGCCGGCCTTTACGGTATTGAACACACCGGTGAGGTTGGTGTTGATCGTTTCGTGCCACTGTTCTTCCGTCAGGTCCTCGATCGACGCAAAGTGGCCTACGCCGGCATTGGCGATCACTACGTCGAGCGAGCCGAAGCGGTCGAGCACTGCCTGCACCGCCTTTTTCTCCGATTGGAGCGAGCCGGCATCCGAGGCGACGCCCAGCACGCGGTCGCCGCCACCGAGCTCACGGGCAGCGGCTTCGGCGGCTTCCTGGCTGCGGCTGCTGATCGCGACCTTCATGCCCTGGTCGAGGAGGGCCTTGGCGATACCGAAGCCGATTCCTTTCGAGCCACCGGTGATATAGGCAACTTTATCTTTCATGCGTTGTTTCGTTTGAGGACCTCAAAACTAAGCGCCGGCCAGACGTGCCGGAAGCACCATGCCGTAACGATACGCGTGAAAAAAGGAGAAGTGGGGCCTCTATGGTACCTTCGCCGCTCAATCCTGTTCCGATGTTCCGCGATCTCAACCTTGATAAACGCCTGCTCCGGGCGCTCGACGACCTGGGTTATACCACGCCGACCCCCATCCAGGAGAAGGTATTCTCCGTTGCCATGAGCGGCGCCGACGTATGCGGCATCGCGCAGACCGGCACGGGAAAGACGCTGGCCTACCTGCTGCCGCTGCTCAACCAGTGGAAATACAACAAGGCCCGCGAGCCGCAGATACTCGTGCTTGTTCCAACCCGCGAGCTCGTGCAGCAGGTGGTGGACGTCGTGACAAGCCTCTCCGTATACCTCGGTGCCACCGTAGCCGGCTTGTACGGCGGCGTCAACATCAACACACAGCGCCTGCAGTTCGCCGACGGTGCCGATGTGCTCGTGGCCACGCCCGGGCGCTTTTACGACCTCGCGGTGACCGGCGCCTTCAAGGTGCGTTCGATCCGGAAGCTCGTGATCGACGAGGTGGACGAGATGCTCAACCTCGGCTTCCGCGCCCAGCTCCGCAACATCTTCGACCTCCTGCCCGAGCGGCGCCAGAACCTGCTGTTCTCGGCCACGCTGATCCCCGAGGTGGAGTCGCTGTTTTCCGAATACTTCGACCGCCTCGAGCGCGTGGAAGCGGCGCCCGCGGGCACGCCCGTGGAGCAGGTGACCCAGATTGCCTACGAGCTGCCCAACTTCCATTCGAAAGTGAGCTTCCTGCAGTGGCTGCTCCGCGAGGACCCCTCGCTGCAGCGGATCGTAGTGTTCACTGCCTCGAAGAAGCAGGCCGACGAGCTCGCGGCCCTGCTCGAGCCGGGGTTGCCGGGCGAGGTGGGCGTTATCCATTCCAACAAAGACCAGAATGCGCGCTTTCTGACGGTGCGCCGCTTCCAGGCCGGCGAGCTGCGGGTGCTCGTGGCCACCGACATCGTAGCGCGCGGTATCGATATCAGCGGCGTGTCGCACGTCGTCAACTTCGACCTGCCCGAGGCTCCGGAGCACTATATCCACCGCATCGGGCGCACGGGCCGCGCCGGTGAGCGGGGTATCGCTGTCAGCCTGCTGACACCCTTCCAGGCCGACCGTCGCAAGGAGCTCGAGGAGTTCCTGGGCCGCCCGCTCGACATCACGGAACTTCCCGAAGGCGTTCCGCTTTCCGACATCCTAATTGATGAAGAGCAGCCGAAGGTGCACATGAAAGAGCTGTCGATGAAGCTTCCGCCGAAAGAGGAGCGGGGCCCGGCCTTCCACGAGAAAAAGGCCAAGAACCGCAAGGTCAATACCGTCATCCCGCGCAAGGAGCGGATGATGGCCAAGTACGGCAAGCCGATCAAGCGCGGCGGCCGCAAGAAATAAGATCGGCGTTACCTTGCACGCATGTCATCCAACGACCCGCTACACGGCAAGACCCTCGAGGCGATCGTCACCGAGCTGCAGGCACGCTACGGCTGGGACGGGCTCGCTGCGCGCATCTCCATCAACTGCTTCCGCAGCGACCCGAGCATCAAGTCGAGCCTGACCTTCCTGCGTAAAACGCCCTGGGCCCGCAAGAAAGTGGAAGAGCTCTACCTGCGGTCCTTTTCTTCCTGATGGTATTGTATTTTTAAATCTGCTATGATGGAAAGTCCCTTCGACATATCCTCGGTATACCGCAACGCCATCGACCCGATGTGGCTCGTGAGCCTGGAGGAAGGGGAGCAGTACGTGTTTCGCTCGATCAATGAAGCGTTTACACAGGTGACCGGTCTTCGCTCCGAGCAGGTGCTGGGCCGCACGATAGAGGAGGTACTCCCGCAAACATCGCATTACCTGGTGCGGGAGAAATACAACCTGGCGATCCGCAGTGGCCGGATCGTGGATTATGTCGAGGAAGCCCGGCACCCCGCGGGTACCAAGTACGGCGAGATCCGCGTGATACCGGTACGCGACAGCGGCGGGAAGATCTCGGGGATCATCGGGATGGCCAATGACATCACGGAAAAGACGATCCTCGGGATGCGCCTTGAAGAAGAGCGCGAGCAGAAGAACCGGCAGATCACGCGGGCCGTTCTCAAGAGCCAGGAAGCCGAGCGGAGCCGCATTGGCCGCGAGCTCCACGACAACGTGAACCAGATACTCACCACCGTCAAGCTCTATGTTGAGTTGTGCGCCTCCGGCGTCGGCGATGCGCGTCATACGCTCGAGAAATGCTCCGCGCTTCTGCAGGAAAGCATTTCAGAGATCCGCACACTGTCGAAGCAGCTGGCGGCCCCCTCGCTCGGCGACATCAGCTTTTCCGATTCACTCAAGGAGCTCGCCGAGTCGTTCAACCAGACGAAGCGGCTCCAGGTGCGTGTCGATTTTTCGATCGGCGATTGCGATTCCATGGACGAAGACCTGCATCTGACGCTATACCGGATTGCGCAGGAGCAGCTCACCAATATTCTCAAGCACGCGCATGCGCACGAGGCGCGGATACTGGTATCCATCGATGCTGACGTGCTGCGGTTCCAGCTCAGTGACGACGGTATCGGCTTCGATGTGTCGTCCGTGAAATCGGGCATCGGCATCACCAACATGAAAAGCCGCGTGAACCTGCTAAACGGCAGCTTCGAGCTGGCCAGTGACTTCGAGCACGGCACGCAGCTGACCGCCACGTTTCCGATCGAGATGAAAGATGGCCGCTGCCGGCCGCGCCTGAGCTGATCGCGCGAGCAGCTCCAGTCTTCCAGCGGTATCGTCGTGAATGGCCCGGGTGATTACCGTCAGCCGCTGCCCGGACACGTATCATTCTTTTGCCGCGGGCGTTTCGGCGACATTCATGGTCAATAGAAGTTCCATGAAAACGATCCTCGCGGCGACCGACCTCAGCCCGGCTTCCCATGCGGCAACCTACCATGCCACCCAGCTCGCGAAAGCACTCGGCGCCCGGGTCCACCTCGTCAATGTATACAACGACCCGCTGCCGCCCGGCACCGAATCGGGCGCCTGGGTGGTGCTCGTGGGTACCCGTGAGCGCGAGCAGGAGGTAGTGATGCGGCAGGAGCTGAAGCGGTTGCGGACCGATGCCGCGATCGAAGTGGATGGCCGCATTGCCGGCGGCGGTACCGAAAGCAGCATCATCGATGAAGCAAAGAAAGTCGGGGCCGACCTCATCGTCATCGGGCGGAAGAAGGAGAAAAGCAACCTCTTCGGAAGCACGGCCACGCACCTGCTCCGGAAAACCGAAACACCCGTGCTCCTCGTGCCCGAAGGACTAGTGTACCAACCGCCGAAGCACATCGTGCTGGCCGTTGATTTTTTGGAGCTGGTATCGCCGCAAACCATCGCGGCGCTGCGCAACATCGTCAGCGTCTTCGATGCGTCCCTGCAGGTCATTCATATAGACAAGAAGGGTGGTGACCTCAACAGCGGCGAAACCGCTGCGAAGCTGCAGCTCGGAGAAGCCCTGGCCTCGCTGGATTATTTCTACGACCGCATTGAAAGCGACGACGTCGAGCGCGGGATCCTTGACTTTGCCGCCAGCCATCCCTGCGAGCTGCTGGTAATGATCCATCACCCGCACGGCCTGTTGCACGAGATGTTTCGCGCGCGGCATACAAAGACCATCAGCGAGGAGATCGCAGTGCCGCTGCTCGTGCTCCGCGGTGGCTGACAAAAATTGCCCGCCCGGGTGCCGGTCAGCTACGTAAATCGAAATTGTTTAAACGCGCAATATGTCTCCGGTTATCGAAAAGAAAAGCCTGCAGCTCAAGGCTGGTCCCGGGCTGCTTCCCGGTGATCTCTGGACGCCACCCGACCCGTTTGCCCTCGTGCTCTTTGCGCACGGCAGCGGGAGCAGCCGGCACAGCGCGCGCAACCAGGCGGTGGCAGCACAGCTCAATACGCAGGGCATGGCCACGCTGCTGTTCGACCTCATGACAGTGGAAGAAGACCTCCAATACCGCAACCGTTTCGACATCGGGATGCTCGCCCGCAGGCTCCGCGAAGCCAGCGACTGGATGACCGGTCAGGCCGCCTGGGCGAATATCCCGATCGGATTCTTCGGCGCCAGTACGGGGGCTGCCGCGGCGCTCATGGCTGCTGCCGAATGGCCGAGCGTTGGCGCCATCGTATCGCGCGGCGGAAGACCCGACCTGGCGGGCGCGTCATTACCGCGGGTAACGGCACCTACGCTTTTGATTGTCGGTAGCCTCGACGAGGATGTGCTGACGCTCAACGAGGCCGCGTTGCAGCAACTCACTTGTGAAAAGAAACTCGAGATCGTGCCGGGAGCCAGCCATCTCTTCGAGGAAGGCGACACGCTCGGGCAGGTGGCCGCACTTGCTGCGGGCTGGTTCTCGGATCACCTGCGCCGGTTGTAACCAATA
Source organism: Flaviaestuariibacter terrae (assembly GCF_054777635.1). Classification (NCBI taxonomy): domain Bacteria; kingdom Pseudomonadati; phylum Bacteroidota; class Chitinophagia; order Chitinophagales; family Chitinophagaceae; genus Flaviaestuariibacter; species Flaviaestuariibacter terrae. The sequence goes on along the minus strand of NZ_BAAHAL010000006.1, from coordinate 1,561,614 downwards.
AAACGAAAACTATGTTTGAGAACCGAACAGAGGCAGGCCGGCTGCTGGCCCGTGAGCTGGGCTTCCTGCGGAAACAGCAGGGCGTGATCCTCGCCGTTCCGCGCGGCGGCGTGCCCGTAGCTTACGAGGTAGCTACGGCGCTGCAGTGGCCGATGGAGCTGATGCTGGTGAAGAAGATCGGGCATCCCAACAACAAGGAATATGCGATCGGCGCCGTAAGTCTTACCGACAGCATGGTCATTCCGCACGAGTCGGTCAGCGACGCGTATATCGACCGCGAGATCCTTGCGGTGCGTAACCGTCTGCAAGAGATGAAGCGCAAATTCATGGGCGACCGCGAGCCCCGGGACCTGAAGGGGCGCACGGTGCTTGTGATCGACGACGGCGTCGCCACGGGCAACACGCTGCTGGCGCTGCTGCGCACGCTCCGGAAGGCCGAGCCCGCCAAGCTGCTGATCGCCGCGCCCGTGGCCTCGCAGGAGGCTTTTGAAAAGCTCCAGCGCGAAGCCGACGAGCTCTTCGTGCTGGATGTACCCGAGTATTTCCGGGGTGTCGGTGCTTTCTACCAGGAGTTCACGCAGGTTTCCGATGAAACCGTGCAGCACTACCTCGACGACCTGAAGGCGCATGCCCTCGCGTAGCGGTGCGCAGCTTTGCGCCCCGGCCGCCGTCAACCTATGACCATGAACAACGAGTCGTCCCAGCAACCCGGCCAGAACAATACCCGAAAGCCAAAGCATCGCGGGCGGCTCCTGCTGTACTACGGCATCATCGCGGCAACCTTACTCGTATTGTATTTATTCGGGTCGGGCTCGGAGGCGCCGAAGCAAAGCAGCCTGAACGAGCTGTCGGACCTGCTCCAGCGCGGGGCCGTAGCCAGGATAGAAGTAGTCAACAAGGAGCGGGCGCTTGTGTACCTGCGCGCCGGCTATGCCGACAGTGTTGCCGCGAAAAGCAGCGCAAAGAAGAGCGATCGAAACGCTGCATCGTCGGGACCACAGTACGAGCTGACGATCGGCTCGGTGGAATCGCTCGAGCGCCGGATCGACGAGATCCAGAAAAGCCGCCCGGCCGCCGAGCGCGTGGAGCTCATTTACCTGCACCGGGATGATACCTTCTGGTCGATCTTCAACTGGATCCTTCCCCTCGGACTGATGCTATTGGCATGGCGCTTTCTCATCCGCGGCGCTGCGGCCGGGCAGGAAAAGTCCTGGTTTGGTTTCAACAAATCGGGTGCGGCACGTGTGGATGGAACCACCGGTGTCAAGGTCACCTTCGATGATGTGGCCGGGCTCGAGGAGGCGGAAACGGAGGTGCGGGAGATCGTCGATTTCCTGAAAAGTCCCGGGCGCTTTACGCAGCTCGGCGCTAAGATCCCCAAGGGCGTGATCCTCGTAGGACCGCCGGGCACGGGCAAGACGCTGCTGGCGCGGGCCGTCGCGGGTGAGGCCGGGGTTCCGTTCTTCTCGATGTCGGGATCGGAATTCGTGGAGATGTTCGTGGGCGTGGGCGCCTCGCGGGTGCGCGACCTTTTCCGCCTCGCCAAGCAAAGCACCCCGAGCATTGTTTTCATCGATGAGATCGATGCCATCGGTCGCTCGCGCGGCAAGAGCGCCCTGTACACGGGTTCCAACGACGAGCGCGAAAGCACCCTTAACCAGCTGCTCAAGGAGATGGATGGCTTTGAGTCGAACAGCGGCGTCATCGTGCTCGCGGCCACCAACCGTGCCGACATGCTCGATCCCGCGCTGCTGCGGCCGGGGCGCTTCGACCGGCATATCTACCTGGAGCTGCCCAACCGCAGCGAGCGCGAAGCGATCTTTCACGTGCACCTTCGTCCGCTGAAGTACGATAGCGCGATCGATGTCGCTACCCTTGCCGCGCAAACACCTGGCTTCTCTGGCGCCGATATCGCCAACGTCTGTAACGAAGCCGCACTCATCGCAGCACGCAAGAAACGCGACATCATTTCGGGAACCGAGTTCGCCGAGGCGATCGACCGCATCGTTGCCGGACTCGAGAAAAAAAGCAAGGTCATCTCGGGAAATGAAAAGCGCGTGATCGCCTACCACGAAGCGGGCCACGCCGTAGTGGGCTGGTTCCTCCCGCATATCGACCCGCTCATCAAGGTGTCGATCATTCCGCGCGGGCGCTCACTGGGCGCGGCTTTCTACCTTCCCGAAGAGCGGCAGCTGCATACGGCCACCGAGTTTCGCGAGCATCTGTGTGCCGCCCTTGGCGGACGCGCCGCCGAAGAACTGGTGTTCGGTGAGCCAACCTCCGGTGCGCTCGATGACCTTGAAAAAGTAACCCGCGAAGCCTACACGATGATCGCTTTCCTTGGCTTCAGCAAGCGCGTTGGCACCCTCAGCTTTTACGATTCAACGGGGCAGCACGAAAACAGCTTCACCCGTCCTTACAGTGAAGACACCGCGAAGATGATCGACGACGAAGTGCGGCTCCTGCTGGGCGAAGCCTACCGCAACGCAAGCGAGCTCGCGCGGCAGCACCGGGAAGCACTCGACCGGCTTGCCGGGCTCCTGCTGCAGAAGGAAACCGTCTACCGCGAAGAGCTGGAGGCGGTGCTCGGCAAACGACCGCTGCCGGCGGGTGGCCCGGCTGGCTGAACGACTGACCGGCATTAGCGGGCTTGTTTGATGACGCTCATTGCGGGCGGCCTTTCCCGTTGCTTCATTTGCACATGCCCCGCGACAACTTCGAATCCATCCGCCAGCTGTACGAGCTGGCGACAGATCTTCACTGGTCCTGGAATCATGCCACCGACAAGATCTGGCAGGAGCTTGACCCGGTGCTCTGGAACCTCACGCACAACCCGCTGGTGGTGCTGCAAACCGCCGCCGAAGATCACATCAGCGCTGTGCTGAAAGACCCGATCGTGCGCACAACGATCCGCGAGCTGTCGGAACAGCAGCGGCAGCGATCACACGCGCCCGCCTGGTTTCAGCACCAGCACCCCGGACATGATCTTTCGGTTGCCTACTTCAGCATGGAATACATGCTCAGCGAGGCGCTCCCGATCTACTCGGGTGGACTCGGCAATGTTTCGGGCGACCTGTTGAAGACCGCCAGTGATCTTGCTGTGCCGATGGTTGCCGTGGGGCTCCTGTACCAGCAAGGTTATTCGCGCCAGGTAATTGCTCCCGATGGCACGCAGCGCTACGTGGCGCCCTTCAACGATCCCGGGCAGCTGCCGGTAACGCCCCTGCGCAGTGCCGACGGCCGCTGGCTGCGCATCGAGCTCGCGCTCCCCGGCACGACGCTGTGGCTGCGGAGCTGGCGCGTTCGCGTGGGCCGCACGGAGTTGCTGCTGCTCGACAGCAACGATGCCGCCAACCTGCCGGCGCACCGCGGACTTACCAGTGATCTTTATGGCGACGACCCTGAGCGGCGGCTGGCGCAGCAGCTTATTCTTGGCATCGGTGGCTGGCGTCTCCTGAAGGCGCTCGGCCGGCGCCCGCAGGTATGCCACCTCAATGAAAGCCATACGGCTTTTGTGGTGCTGGAGCGCGCAGCCGATTTCATGAAGGAGCAGCAGGTACCCTTCACAACGGCGCTGCTCGCAACGCGCAGCGGCACCGTCTTTACCACGCATACCGCCGTGGGCGCGGGCTTCGACCGCTACCCGCGCGCACTGCTCGGGAAATACCTGGCGCCCTATTGCGCCGGCGCGCTGGGAATTTCCTTTGATGAACTGATGGAGTTGGGCTGCGAGGATCCCACAGGCAGCCCTGACAGCTTCAACACGGCCACGCTGGCCTTTCGCGGCAGCGGGCGCGTCAACGCCGTGAGCCGTCTTCATGCCGAAGTAAGCCGCGCGCTCTTTGCCCCCTTGTTTCCGCGCTGGCCGCTCGATGAGGTGCCGCTCGGTCATGTCACCAACGGTGTTCATGTGCCCACCTGGGATTCTCCGGAGGCCGACGACCTCTGGACCGAGGCCTGCGGCAAAGACCGCTGGCTCGGCAAGCTCGGCGCACTGGGCGCAGAGATATTGCACCTGCCCGGTGAACGCATCTGGGCCCTGCGAACCGAAAAGGCAGGCCGCTTCATCAATGAGCTGCGTGAACGCTTCACGCGGCAGCTGGCCATCTCGGGCGGCGCTGAGCCGGGCTCCTCCCTGTTCGATCCATCCTGCCTGACCATCGGCTTCGCGCGCCGCTTTGTTGCCTACAAGCGCCCGGGGTTGCTGTTGTCGGACCCGGAGCGCCTCAAGCGGTTGCTGCTGGACGCGGAGCGCCCGGTACAGCTCGTTATCGCAGGGAAGGCGCATCCCAGCGATTTGCAGGCGCTGGCGGTGATCCAGGACTGGGTGACGTTTATCCGCGATAACGGTTTGCAGCAGCGTGTTGTGTTCCTGGCCGATTACGATATGCGGCTCACCGAGCTGCTGGTGCAGGGTGTGGACCTTTGGATCAACACGCCGCGGCGACCCTGGGAAGCCTGTGGCACGAGCGGGATGAAGGTGCTGGTTAATGGCGGTCTTAACCTGTCGGAGCTCGATGGCTGGTGGGACGAAGCCTACCGCGACGACTGCGGCTGGACCTTCGGCGACCGCTTGCCCTGGCGCAGCGATGCCGAGCACGACCAGAACGATGCGAACCGTATTTACGAGGTGCTCGAGCGCGAGGTCGTTCCGCTTTTTTATACACGCAACGGCAGCAACGTGCCGGAGGGCTGGGTGCGGAAGATGAAGGCAAGCATGGCCCGGCTTACGCCGTGCTTCTCATCGGTGCGTGCGCTGCAGGAATATGTTTCGGATTATTACCTGCCTGCCGACAGCGCTGTCCGGGCGCGTACCGCCGCCGCTGCGACGGCCTGCAACGAATGGCTGACGGCAATGCGTGCGCGCTGGCCCGGTCTCCGCTTCGGTGCAACGACATTCGAGGCAACGGCTGATGATTACAGCGTCTCCATCGAGGTGTACCTGAACAGTATTTCTACAGCCGATATCCGCGTGGAATTATATGCGGAGCCCCTGGAAGGATCGGGACCCTTCCGCCGGGCGATGGAACTGCGGGGCCCCGCTTCGGGCGCCGGCCCTGCGCTGTATGCCGGCACTGTTCCTGCCACGCGGCCGGCATCGGATTATACGGCGCGGATCATCCCGGTACATTCCGCACTGTCGCTGCCGCTCGAGTGCCCGCTCATCCTCTGGCAGCGGTAGCGCTGGCGCCAAACACTGACGCCTGTCAGTATTCCGCGACGCGAACCGTCATCATTATTGGAAAGGCGTCGTGTTAGGTTTACAGCAGTCTAAAACCAACAACCTTGTTAGGCCGAATGAATCCTGAAGAAATCGAATCCTTCCTGCGAACGCAGCTCGTCGGCAGGATCGGCTGTCATGCCGATGGGATCACCTACGTGGTGCCGATCAGCTACACCTACGATGGCTCCTACATTTACTGCCACAGCGCGCCCGGGCGAAAGATCGACATGATGCGGAAGAACCCGAATATCTGCTTCCAGACCGATGAGTTCACCGAGCTCGCGAACTGGAAAAGCGTGATCGCGCAGGGTGTGTTCGAGGAGATTACCAGCGATACGGAAGTGCACGCCGCAGTACATGCGCTCGTGAACCGCTACCTTCCCATCGTGTCGAGCGAAACGATGCACCTGGGCCGTCTATGGCCCTTCGAGCCGGCATCCGACGAAGCGATCGAAGGCATCCTCTTCCGCATTTCGCTGACGGAGAAAAGCGGCTGCTTCGAGAGCGACAGCCAGTCGCCCTGCATGGTTGGATGACCCTTCAACACAACATCTTATGGCTGCCACCGTCTCCGAATATTATATCCACGAAATCGCCGACTGGCGCGCCCTCATCGGGTTTTACCTCGAGGAGATCGAAGAGGCGGAGGTGCTGCTCGAGGAAGTACTCGAGCTCAATACTGTGCCGAACCTGGCAGAAACTACCGAAATCCATTTGCGTACCCTCACGGCGGCGCGCGAAAGCCTGCTGCTGCGGAAGCGGCAGATCGACCAGCTGGAGCCTTCGCTTTATGAAAAGGATATTCCCGTCGACAACGATCATCTCCAGCCCGCACTAGTCGACCGGATGAAGGCCCTTCGCAAGGAGCTGTTCAGCAGTGAGCGCGAATACCTGGAGAAGAAATATTTGTGCGATGACTTTCTCGCCGACACCATTGTGATTCAAAACCGGATCGGTGGCAACAAGAAGCCGGATGCCTGATGCGATGCCTGCTGCTTACAGCAGGATCTCCGCGTCGTACATGCCCCGCGTTACGACGCGTCCAATCTGATTCTGGCGTTCGAGGCACTGCGTGTCTTTATGCGGGATGTCTTCCCAATAAAAGGGGCCGCGGCGGAAGATGCGGATGCTGACGCCGCAAAGCTGGCGCAGGTTGTCTTCGAGGGAGGCGACCGTAGTTTTACGGTCGATGTCGAGCTCGGCGGCAAATTCGCGTCCTCCCAGTTGCCCCAGCGGCAGGTCGGGCGAAGGCGCTGCAGGCTTGCCGGGCGGGGACGGTACTTCCTGCAGCGAAACCTGCGGCTGCAGGTAGGGATAGTACTTGCGGAAGATGCGCCGCAGCTCGGAGAGCCGCATGCGGGAGTCGATGGAGAGTTTCATACAGCAATAGTTTAAGAGGGTGAGCTGGTCCAAAAAATCCGTGGCGAAGGTACCCGGGGCAGGTAGCGGCAGCCATGACACCCGTCAGTGCCGGGGGCTGATACTTTACAGGCCCGGCGGGCGCCCGCGCCCTGACAAGCATCAGCAAAAATGGCCGAAGCGGTCAGTAATCGGGTGACCCGAATGATCGCACTTTACAAAAAGTCTTTCCCATGAAAAAGGTTCTCTTGCTTTTCGACGGGCTCAATTTCAGCGAAGAAACCATCGCGTTTGTGCGGCACCTGCACCTGCTCTCGCCGGTGCTTGCCACGGGCTTCTTTGCGCCCGTGGTATCGCTGGCCAACGTATGGAGCTACGCGGCTGCCGGTGAAACAAGCGCCGCCATCCCGCCACTGCTCGAGGAAGAAGAGGAGCAGCAGATGCAGCAGCACAAAAAGCGCTTCGAAGAGCTTTGCCAGGCGAGCCGCATCCCGTACCGCGTGCACGAGGCCGTCAACGACCTGGCCCTGCCCGCGCTGCGCCACGAAAGCCGCTTTGCCGACCTGCTCGTTATGAGCGGTGAAGCTTTTTACAACGGCATCCTCTTCGCACGGCCCTCGCATTACCTGCGGCAGGCGCTGCACGATACGGAGTGCCCGGTGCTGGTACTTCCCAACAAGGCAGAACTCCCCGCGAGCGTGCTCGTGGCCTACGACGGAAGCCGCGAGTCGGTGTACGCGCTGAAGCAGTTTGCCTACCTGTTCCCGGAGCTGGCGCGTATGCCCACGACGATCGTTCATGCCGCGAAGGGATCGGACAAAGCAATACCGGAAGCCGCACTGATCGAAGAGCTCGCCGGCGTGCATTTTAAAAACGCGACCTACCAGCAGCTTGCCGGCACCAACCGCGAAGAGCTGCGCACCTGGATGGAAAACCGGCACGACACACTGCTGGTTGCGGGCTCCTTTTCGCGCAACTGGCTGTCGGAGCTTTTCCGCAACAGCTTCTGCGGCGACCTTATCCAAAGCCACCGCCTGCCTGTATTCATCGCGCACCGCTAGCCGCGAACGCGGGCAGCCTTCACAAACGTGGCCGCATGAAATCATCCAACGCGCAAACACACAATACCGGCCGGCACCCGGCTGCGGGCAGCAGCGACGAAGCCTTGCTGCTGCTCGACCCGCAGGGTGTCATCACGGCATGGAGCGGAAGCGCCGCGCAGCTCGGCGCGGAGGAACTGGCCGGGCGCCCATACACCGACCTTTTTGAAACCCGCGCCGGTCGTCCGTCGGCATGGCTTGACGCCGCCGCTACTGCAGGAAAGTACAGCGGCAGCGGCCGTTGCCGCCGCCCTGCCGGGAGCAGCTTCCGCGCGTGGGTTACCCTCACTGCGCTGCAGCAAACGGGCGGCGCCGCCGGCGGTTACAGCCTTTCCATCCGCGAGGAAAACAACAGCGACGAACCCGGTGCCGCGAGTGAGCGGCTCTCCCGCGAGCTGGAGCAGCAGCTGCAGCGCTCGCGGTCGGAAATCGAGGACTACAAGCAGGCCCTCGACGCTTCGTCGATCGTTGCGATCACCGACCAGCGCGGGATCATCAGGTTTGTCAATGAAAATTTCTGCGCGATATCCGGTTACAGCCGCGAGGAGCTCATCGGGCAGGATCATCGCCTTATCAACTCGGGCTTTCATTCACGCGATTTTATCCGCGGACTCTGGCGGAGCATCGCACAGGGAAAGGTGTGGCGCGGTGAGCTGAAGAACCGAGCGAAGGATGGAAGCTACTACTGGGTCGATACGACCATTGTGCCTTTCCTGGATGAAAAGCGTAAGCCGTACCAGTACGTTTCGATCCGCTACGACATCACGCAGCGCAAGAACACCGAGAAGGAATTCCAGGAGGTGAATGAGCAGCTGGAGCAGCTGGTGCGCGAGCGCACACTTGAGCTGACGGCTTCGCTGGAGCGCGAAAAGGCGCTGAACAACATGAAGTCGCAGTTCGTGTCGATGGCCTCGCACGAGTTCCGCACGCCCCTGAGCACCATCCTGTCGAGCATCGGCCTGCTCGAACTGTACCAGGGGCCCGACCAGGAGGCGAAGCGCGCCAAGCATCTCGAAAAGATCAAGTCGGCGGTGTTCGACCTCACCGGCATCCTCGATGACTTCCTTTCGCTCGACCGCTTGGAGAACAGCCGCGTGTCGATCCATGCGTCGCGGTTCGACCTGAGCGAATTCCTCCGTGACCTTCTCGAGGAAATGAGCTTTCTCGCGCAAAAGAAAAATCAATATATGCACCTCATTTACGAGGGCGACGAGTGGGTGTGGCAGGACCGCAAGATCCTCCGCAACATCCTGCTTAACCTGCTGTCGAATGCGCTCAAATATTCGCCGCCCGAGACGAGCGTGTGGCTGCGTGCCACCGTGCGCAACGATTCGATGACCTTGTCGGTGAAAGACGAGGGCATCGGGATTCCCGAGGCTGCGAAGCCGCTCCTGTTCGGGATGTTCTACCGGGCCGAAAACGCGGCGCATATACAGGGTACGGGGCTTGGGCTCAACATTGTGCGCCGCTATGTGCGGCTGCTGCGGGGCCACATCGATTTTGTAAGCAGCGAGCGGGAGGGCACCGAGTTTCGTGTGCGACTGCCGCTTTCGAAGGAGACATAACCAAAACCAGCGGCGCGACTGACCGCACTCATAGTTGTGGCCGCATTCATCCACGAAGTTTATACCAATGAAAAAGATCCTGATCATCGAAGACAACCCTGAGATCCGGGAGAACACGGCCGAACTACTCAGCATGCACCAGTATGATGTGCTGATGGCAGCCAACGGGCACGAGGGCTACCGGATGGCCCGCGAGGCACAACCCGACCTGGTGCTCTGCGACATCATGATGCCCGGAACGGGCGGCCAGCATTTCCTGGAGATGTCGCGGGCAGACAGCCGCACGCTGTTCATCCCCGTCGTGTTCTTCTCCGCCGGCACGGCCGGAGTGGAGCTCCAGCAAAGTCTCAGCAGCAAAGCACAGGGCTTTCTGAAAAAGCCTTTCTCGTCGGCCGAGCTGCTGACCATCGTAGGACGTACGCTGAGTTCGCGCAGCTAAGCGCGGTTGTATGCGCTTCAACTTTCTTCAAAGCTGTTCCCGGTAACCATGGCACCCCGTTTGTGCCAGTTTACCTGTCCCACCTGGCGGACGCGCGGCCTTTTCCCGATGGGCTTTTTCCAACAGCAACAATCAACAGAAGAATTAGCAGCAGCAGGATACAAGAGGAAATTTCGTGTGCCGGAAGAATTGTGTCGCGCCCCGGGGGCAACCAACTAAAGAACCAGCTATGAAAAAGATCCTCGTGATCGAAGACAATCCTGATATCCTCGAGAATACGGCCGAACTACTCGAATTATCGCATTACAAAGTGACCACGGCGCGCAACGGCAAGGAGGGTGTCATCGAAGCGTTCCACAGCAGGCCCGACCTGATCATCTGCGACATCATGATGCCGGAGCTCGATGGCTACGGTGTGCTGCATATGCTCCAGCGCGATGCACAGCTGCAGCAAACGCCGTTCATCTTCCTTACGGCCAAATCAGAGCTGAGCGAGTTGCGCCAGGGCATGTCGCTGGGCGCCGACGATTACATCAGCAAGCCCTTTGATACCGGCGACCTGCTGCGCACCGTTGAAAGCAGGCTCCGGAAGGCCGACCTGCTGCGCAGGGCCAGCGGTACGGGCATCGATGGCGTGAATGAGCTGATCAGCGCCTCGGGTGGCGAGGAAGCGCTTCGCAGCTTCGTCGCAGGACGCCACATCGATCGCTACAAGAAGAAGCAACGCATCTTCTCCGAGGGCAATCACCCGTTGCGCCTGTATTACCTAAAGAAAGGAAAGGTGAAGGTGTACAAGACCAACGAGGAGGGAAAGGAGCTCATTCTGAAGATCGTCAACGAGGGTGAGTTCTTTGGCTACATCGCCTTGCTGGAAAACACGCTCTACCGCGAAAATGCCGACGCCCTTGAAGACGCCGAGGTCGCTGCCATCCCGCGCAGCGAGTTCGAGGAGCTGATACACGTCAACCCGCAGGTTAGCCGCCGCTTTATCCGGCTGCTGGCCCGTGATGTACACAACAAGGAGGAGCAGCTGCTGCGGATCGCGTACAACTCGCTTCGCCGCAAGGTGGCCGACGCCTTGCTTGCCGCCCAGGAGCGCTTCCGGCTGGGCAACGAGGCCGGCCCCATCAGCCTCACGCGCGAAAACCTCGCCTGCATGGCCGGCACCGCCACCGAGTCGCTTATCCGCACCCTCACCGATTTCCGGGCGGAAAAGCTGATCGACATCGACGAGGGCCGCATCACGATCCTGGACCCGGAAGGGCTGTCACGGCTGGTGAACTAGGAGACTGAAGCGCGCATTTGTTTCCGGTGCCTTCGCATGGCGATGGGAGCGGCGCGCACTACGACGCACCGTTGTGACATGGAAAAAGGAAAAGCAAAGCTTCTGTACCAGGACAACGATCAGAATTTTTTCAGGTAGCCGATGCCAATATATTCCCTCAGCTGCGTCCTTGCCCCGTTCGCGTTTTCGCCGAATATTCTTACATCATCATCATAAATCAGGTCGAGGCCAAGATTGAAGGAAAGCCCTTTGAAAACGTCTGCGCTGAGCAGGTTGGTCATATAGACATCAATGTTTTGGGGATTGTGCTTGTAATTGGAAAACAATTCAAGCTTTCCCTTGTAAGTCAGGTTCCTGACCAGATCTTTCATATAGTTGGCATTCAGGTAAGCACCGATCTCGTTGTTGACGGTTTTGCCGAGCGGTACACCGTATACGTTCCCTTGCTGGGTTGGCGTAAGCGGATTCAAGCCGGTAGCTGTAACGATCACCCAGCGGCTCGTGATGGGCGATAGGAACAGGGAGAAATTCTTACTGGGCTTGTAATCGAGTCCGAGCGACAGCAACACGTAGCCGGGCGAGAGGAAGTCGGAAATTTTCGTGGAGGTTGTAGGAGTGGGGTACGTAAAGCCCGGTGCAAACTGTGTCCGGAAATTGAACAGGGCACTGGCGTACCACTTGCTGGTTGGCGTTAGCTGGTAGCCATATTTTGAAGTAAGGTCGATCTTGTCGTCGCTTTTCCGGCTTCCCAGCGACGTGGTTCTGATCAATCCGAAAGCAAGGTCAAGGCTGTTGTCCCAGGCTTTCCGGTCCCTGGCATAAAAGGCATGCAGGTTCAAAAATGCGTTTAGATTCAATTGAAAGTCGTCTCCGCTGGCGGCCCAATTCGAAAGCGACGTTTGCCCGAAGTTGAAATTGAACAGGCCGCCCGTTTTCCATGTTTTCGGGATCGTGTCATTGGCATCTTTAGCGATGGCCTTTGCACTTGCGTTCTTCAGATCCTGTACGGTTTGATCCTGTGCGAAGAGTCTGCTGGCCGCAATGAATACGGGCACAAGCAGGAGTAGCTTTTTCATTGGTTTTGATTTGAGCGTTACGCGGTAAGGGTCAGGAGTGAAGGTAGACAGGTGCCAGTCTGTGGCTTCCGGCCGGGCAATAGTATCTTTTTGAAGCCGGACCTTTGCTAAGCCGCGGAGCTGGCGTTCAAAGCCCAAGTTGGTAGCCAGGGAGAGCCGGGGCTTCGGTTTCATTTACCGCGATTTAGGTACTTCTTCTTAAACTCCCGTATGCCGTTCAACTCAACCGTTAGCAAATTCACAAAACCTTCTATTTTGCAACCGCCCTTAGCCCTTCGGTACACTAGTTGAAGTGTTTTCTGTTAGCCGCCAATCACCCATAACACCAGCAAAAGTGGACCACAATAAGCTCCTTAACCTTGATCTGGATACATTGAAAGATATGTACGCCAATGCCGCCGTAAAGCTGAAAGACGCCCTGCTCGACGGCACTCCCTGGGAATCCGTGCAGGAATACCGGCATGCTGTCACGGAGCTCGAAATTGCCCTGTATAAAAAAGTACGGTTGCCGGACAGCCATCCCGCCGGGAATCAGAACCGTGCGTCGGCGGAACCCGAATTCAACTAGGTCGCCTTGTTGCTCTTGAAGCTGTTGAGTAGAGGGCCAGCGCTTGCGACAATCCCTTACCCGCCAATGTTTATTCAGTGAAGCAGTTTTTTAGGTCTACTTTGTGTGGTAGACGAACCCTTACCATTAGACTGGACCATGCATAAAGTTGTACTAGCCTTTCCGTCACGGGCGGACATGGCTGAATTTATCATTGCCTGCAAAATCGTCCATGTCACTACTGATGTGGAGAATTGCAAGCTTACCGGCACTTTCAGCGGCGACTGCCTTTCCTTCGCCCGCGAGCAGTATGGGGCGACAATCGACGCGGCACCGGATTTCATCGTTCCGGAGTAGCCTGTCAAAATTTTCAACAGCACTTTGAATTGGCACGTTTATCGATTCTTCAGCATTGCTAACTTATCGAAAAACACCTTTTTTGTTCCTTTGCAACGGGTAAAGGGAAAAGACGAATTCCAACAGACTCTCATCTGCCGGTATTGCGCCATCAGGCGAGCGTCTGATGAGAAGGAAGCCCCGCAAAGGGGCTTTTTCGCTGCGCAGCCTTGCCGGTACATTCGAGGCCTGCCTGCGTTGGAATCGTTGTCGGATCGGTTGCTGGTAGTAATGCATTAATGGTCATACGTTATGGAAAAACATAAGATCCTGTGGGTAGACGATGATATTGATGACCTTGATTTGTTTGTACGAATTGTGCGGGAGATAGCCCCTGAAACTGACGTCGACACCGCATCCAATGGCCAGGAGGCGCTGGACTACCTGAACGTTGCGAAGCGGCAGCAGGCAATACCCTGCCTGGTTGTGCTCGACATGAACATGCCGAAGATGAACGGGCGCGATACGCTGGTGGAAATGAAGAAGCAACCCGACTACCAAAATATTCCCGTGATCGTGTTCACCACATCCAGCAGCCCGCTGGATAAAGCGTTCTGCGACAAGTACGGCGTGGAGATGGTCACAAAGCCCCTTTCCGTTGAGAACATACGCACATTGGCGGGGAAGTTTCTCGGGATATGCGGACCCAAATAGTGCGGTGAGCCAGCACGTCGTTCGCATTGATGGTTGCTGAAGATCACCTTGCGAGGAGCCCGCTTGAACTGCCGTCCGCCGGCTGGCGGATAGGAATCCGATGCAGATGCCAAAAGTAAAAGCCCTCTTTCGAGGGCTTTGTACCGAGGAGCAGACTTGAACTGCCAACTTAGTATTTGCAATGGTATCGATACCTTTAGCAGGATTAACCGACCTGCGCCCCTCGGCAAACCTCATGCGAATAACTGCTGTAATCTTGCTGGTTTCTTTGTTCCTGCTGTCTTCGTGTGAGAACGGCCAGAACACCGCCACGCGCAGTGCAGCCATCGTTGCAGACACGACACTTCCGCCGCCGCCCGCCTCGGGGCAAAGCGCGGAAGTTGAGCCAACGAATCTCGCGACGGTGCTTGGCAGTTCTTTCCCGGATTATTCCCTGGAAGACTCGGCAATCGCCGACCTGAATGCGGACGGAACCGCAGATGCCCTCGCCGTGCTGCAAAGTAATTTCAGTTGCGATTCAATCACTGGCCTCCATGATACGCATTGCCGGATGGCGGTCATCCTCACGGGTATGAAAAACGGCGCCTACCGGGTAGCGGCATCCAATACGAACCTGCTCGACTGCACGACCTGCGGAGGCGGTGGTGTAGGTGACCCTTACCGGGGCATCGTCATCAACGGAAATTTTTGCTCCTTCGAACAGCTCTTCGGCGACTGCGATAAGACCCAGGTTATCGTCACCTTCCGGTATGACCCACGCAAGCAGGACTGGGTCCTGCACAAGGTGGGACGGAACGACTACAATTGCCGGGAAGACGGGAAGTCGACATCCGAGGTACGTACCGTGAGAGATTTCGGCCAGGTGCGTTTTCAGGATTACCAATAGGCGGCTGGCTCTTTTGGCGTTATTGTGTTTAAAGTAAAAGCCCTGACATTCTTGTCAGGGCTTTGTACCGAGGAGCAGACTTGAACTGCCGACCTTCGGGTTATGAATCCGATGCTCTAACCAGCTGAGCTACCTCGGCATTCCCGCGCGATGCCAGGGCAGGCGCGGAAAGGGTTGCAAAAATAAGGCGCCTCGTGTAAAAATGCAAGAACTTTCTTTTTCAGCCCGCTCCCTGACGGGCCGGGGCGCCGCCACTGATGGTGGTCAGCGGGGAGGCGGAGGCGGCTCCCGAGTTTTGCACAAAACGTTGCCATGATCGTGACCCTCACGCTGAACCCGGCGCTGGACCTCTCGTTCCGCGTGCCGCAGCTGCTGCCGGAAAAAAAGCTGCGCGGCAGCGGCCTCCGCGTTGATGCGGGTGGCGGCGGGATCAATGTGAGCCGCGCCGTACACATCCTCGGCGGCAGCACCCTGGCGCTGTTTCCCTCCGGTGGCTGCAGCGGGCAGCGCCTCCGCGAGGAGCTGCAAAAAGCCGGAATCCCCGTCCGCAGCGTGGAGAGCAGCGCCGAAACAAGGGAAAGCGTTTCGGTGCTTTCGGAGGACGACGGCCAGCAGTACCGCTTCGTACTGCCCGGCGAGCCGCTCGAGCCCGAGGTGCTGGAACAGCTGCTGGCTACCGACCTTCCGCCCGAGACGACGGCCCTGATCATCAGCGGGAGCATGCCGCCCCGGCTGCCCGGAGGCTACCTGCGGCGCTGGGTGCTGAAGGCCCGCAAGGCCGGCATCCGGGTGCTGGGCGATTCTTCCGGCGAGGCGTTGGAGGAATTGCTCGGGGCCGGCATCTACCTGCTCAAACCAAGCCTGCGGGAACTCGCCGCGCTGAGCGACAATCCCTCGCTCACGGCCGCCGATGTGGAGCAGGTGGCAAAAGACCTTATCGCCCGCTACAACGTCTCGGCTTTTGTCGTTTCGCTGGGCGCGGCGGGCGCATTACTCGTCAGCCGCAACGAAACGCAGCACTTTGCCGCGCCCCCGCTTCAGGTAAAAAGCAGCGCCGGCGCGGGCGACAGCCTGCTTGCAGGCCTCGCCTGGAAGCTCGGTACCAGCGCCAACCTTTCGGATGCCGTTGCGTTCGGCGTTGCCTGCGGGTCGGCCGCCACGCAGCATGAAGGCACACAACTGTTCACGCGCCCCGACGTGGAATCCTGCTACCAGTGGGTGCTCCGCAACCGGCCCCTGCCCGCCTAGCCGACGCCGTCACCCGGACTTAAAAGTTTGTGGCCGCCGTCGACGAATCGCGCGCGGCGGCTGCTTTTTCTTTCTGTCTCCGCGCTTCCTGCTTCCGGAAATATCCGCGCAGCAGGAAATTGTGCTGCAGCGCGATCATGGATTGCTCGAAGGCCGACGTTCCTTTCTCGAGGTTGACCAGCGTTTTCGCGAGGTTGTCGGCGAGCGCCTTGTCGTTGAGGAGCACCGGCACCGTGCCCTTGCCGCTCCGCACCTGCTGGTGTACCGTTGCCGCGAGGGCCTGCGTTTCGCCAAGAAGCGTATCGGCGCGGATCATCAGCAGCTGCAGCTTTTCCTCGGCGGCCTGGAGACCGGCGGCAAAGCTCGTATCGGTAAGCAGCGCCCCCAGCGAGCCGCGGCCGGCTCTGAGGCCGCCACTCACGGCGTGCAGATCGGCCATGAGGCCTTGCAGGTGCCCGGCGGCCGCATCGACCCTTTCCACCGAGTGCCGCAGGCCCGCCGGCAGCGATTCGTCGCCCAGCAGCTTCCAGAGCCCGTTGCTTTCATTGATCCGCGCCGTGGTAAGCCGGATCGCTTTGGCGGAAGCGGAAACGTCGGCAACGGTTGCCGACAGCACAGAGAGGATGGCATCGGCGTCGGCGCTGCCCCGGCCGTGCAGAATGTAGCCCGGGTGCACCGGCGCGCCCGCCGGCTGGGCCGGCTGCAGGTTCAGCAGCTTGTTGCCCATCAACCCATCGGTGCCGATGGAGGCGACGCAGTTTTCGCGGATATACCGTTGCAGCGACGTTTTGACCAGCATCGTTACTTCCACCGTGCTGTCGTTAAGCACGATCACCTGCTTCACCGTGCCGGCATCGATACCAAGGTAGCGCACGTTGTTGCCCGCGGTGAGCCCGCTGGCATCCGGGAAATGCGCCTTCAGCAGGAACGTGTGGCCAAAGAGATTTTTCTTCTTCCCGATCATATACAGCATGAGGATGAGGAAGGCGAGTCCCGCAAGAACGAAGGCACCGAGTTTTACTGTATCGTATTTGCGGGCTGTCATGCTATTCAAAGAATTGTTTGACGAGTTTGTCGGCAGATCGCTCGAGCTCTGCGTAGCTTCCCTGCGCATGGCACCTCCCGTCCGCGAGCACCGCGGTGCGGTCGGAGGTGAGGCGGATGCAGCGAAGGTCGTGCGAGATGATGAGGGCGGCGGTGCCGTACTTGTTGCGGATCGCAACGATAAGGTCGCTGATCTCGCGTGCTGTTACGGGGTCGAGGCCGGTGGTCGGCTCATCGTACAGGATGATCGACGGCCGCAGGATGAGCGTTCTTGCGAGGGCGACCCGCTTCGACATGCCGCCGGAAAGCTCCGAGGGCATCATGTCGATGGTGTGCGCGAGGCCCACGTTGTTTAGTGCCTCCAGCACGCGCTCCCGCGTTTCGTGCTCGCTCAGCCGCACGCGGTGCCGGCGCAGCGGGAACTCCAGGTTCTCGCGAACGGTCATCGAATCATACAGCGCGTTGCTTTGAAAGAGGAAGCCGATATGCGCGCGGAGATCGTTCATGTCGTCGGCACTGAGCCCGGCGATATCCTCGTCGAGCACTTCGATGCGGCCGCTGTCGGTTTCGATAAGGCCGATGATGCATTTGATCAGCACCGATTTGCCCGAGCCCGAGCGCCCGATCACCGCCACGTTCTCGCCGGCGTGCAGGTCGATGTCGAACCCGTTGAGCACCGCGTTGCTGCCGAACGATTTGTACAAACCACGCACGCGCACAACGGTTGGCGGCCGGTTGGCCGTTTCGCTGCCTGCAGGTATCGCCACGCGTTGTTCCATTCAATTGAGGTTTAACAGGTCGGTCACGAGCACGGAGACAAGGTCGATCACAAACACCGCAACAGATCCCATCACCACCGCCGTATTGGCCGACCGGCCGACGCCCTCCGTTCCCTTCTTCGAATAATAACCCTGGTAGCAGCCGATGATGCCCACGGCAAATCCGAACAGGAAGCTTTTCACGAACGCCGGGATCACATCGCCAAAACTCAATACGTTCATCGCCTGCCGGTAATAAAGCGCGAAGCTGGTGTTGCCGCGAAGGTTGACGCCGATATAGGATCCGTACATGGCTACCACATCGGCCAGCAGCGCCAGCACCGGGAGCATGAGCGTTGCGGCGAGCACCCGTGTAAATACCAGGTATTTGAACGGGTTGGTGCCCGATACTTCCATCGCATCCACCTGCTCGGTAACCCGCATGGAGCCAAGCTCCGCGCCGATGCGGCTCCCGATCTTTCCGGCGAAGATGAGTGCCGTGATCACCGGGCCCAGCTCACGGATAACGGCAACCGAGATCATCGAAGGCAGCTGCGATTCCACGCCGTATTCGACCAGCGAAGGCCGCAGCTGTATCGTCAGCACCAGTCCCATGATAAAGCCGGTGAGACCGATGAGCGGCAGCGACTGGAAACCGATCACGTAGCATTGCCTTACCAGCTCGCGGAACTCGTGACCCCGCTTCACCGACTCCGAGAAAAAGCGACCCGTGAAGGCCGATA
This sequence comes from Flaviaestuariibacter terrae, assembly GCF_054777635.1. Lineage (NCBI taxonomy): Bacteria > Pseudomonadati > Bacteroidota > Chitinophagia > Chitinophagales > Chitinophagaceae > Flaviaestuariibacter > Flaviaestuariibacter terrae. Next base: position 1,543,290 of record NZ_BAAHAL010000006.1, on the reverse strand, counting down.
GCTCGCCCATCGTCGCCAGGAGGCCCGCCGTTCCCGTTTCATTTTTCATGGCTTCAATTTGCCGTTACCTAGAAGTCCAGTATACCCTCGCGCTCGAAGGAGATCTCCAGCTGGTCGTCGACGCGGGTGACGCCCGGAACCTTCCAGGCGGCGTTGGCAGCGTCTTCCTTTTCGGCAAAGGAGCGCACGCGGCCGCGGAGCGTTACCACGTTGCCGTCGACCGAAATACTGATCTGGTCGGCGTCGATGCTGGCCGAGCGGTGAAAGGCCGCGTCGATCCGTTGCTTCACATCCTGCGGCGTGGCCTTGGGCCGCAGCACAAGCTCGTTGTATACCCAGCGCACGCCCTCAATCGACTCAATGGCCCTGCGCGCCGCCACCCGCTGGTAGTTCCAGTCCACCTCGCCCTCGAGGAATACATTACCCTCCTCCACCTTGACACGGATCTTCTCGTCGGGTACCGAAACATCCCAGCGCAGCGCCTGTACCACGCTTGCGGCGATGTCGGCATCAGTGCGGTTGTTGACCGGCGACACACCGATCTGCAGGTCTTCCGCGATGGCCTTCACACCAAACACCGCCCGCGCAGCCCGCTCGGCGGCGATCTTTCCGGCGTAGGAATCCACCTCGCCTGAAAGGGTCACGATCCCGTTCTTCACCGCTACCCCAATGGAGAAGCGCGACAGGAACGGATCAGCCTTCAGCTGATCCATCACGTCTTTCTGAATTTGCGCATCCGCTTTCATATCTGCTGATTTTTGGTTCGACAATCTGGTTTGTACGGACAAAGCAACCCGAAAAGGCGCCCTCCCGCAATGAGGACGGTCAGGGTTCTCCGGGAACAGCTGTCAGCAAGCGGCTAGCGGTTTTGGAGGAACCTGTTTTTGTGGTACACATCCTGGTAGAAGCAGAGCCTTCCGTCGGGGCGCAGCCAGGCCGTGTTGTAAAAAACCACGATCGGCAGGGGCACTTCCGCGGTGATCGTCTTCGGCGCCGTTGCGCGCAGGCAGCCGATCGCGGTGAGCGTGTCGACCGCCCGTCGCTTGCTGCCCAGCACAAACGCGGCGAGCTCGGTCGGCTTCTCCACGCGCATGCAGCCATGGCTGAAGAAGCGCTGCCCCAGCAGGAAGAGGCTTTTGCCCGGCGTGTCGTGGAGGTATACGGTGAAGGGGTTGTAGAAATTGAATTTGATCACGCCGAGCGCATTATCGCAACCGCTTACCTGGCGGAGGACATACGGGAAGTTGCCGGGCCCGAGCACCTTCCAGTCGATCGACCGCGGGTCGAGCACACTTCCCTTCCGGTCGAGCACCTGGTAGTTGCCGGCTTCGAGGAAGGAGCGTTGCTTTTTGATCTCGGGGAGAAGCTCGCGCGTGGCGATCTTGTTGGGCACATTCCAGTAGGGAAAGAGGATCACTTCGGTGATCGTGCCCGAGAGCGTCGGCGTGGGTGTGGCGGGCTTGCCGGCGATAACCTTCGAATACAGCAGGCTGTCGGATCCTTCGTACAGCACGAAGCTGGCTGCGGCGATATTGAGTGCCAGCACGCGGCCCCGGCGCTTCAGGCCCTCGAGCCAGCGCAGTGTGTTGAGCGAGGCGGAGAGCTCGGTTTCGCGGCGCGCCAACGGCACGTTGAGCACCTCGAGAAAGAGCGTGGACGGCTTGCCGCTGTTGAAGAGACCGAACATCCGTTGTGCCTCGGCAATTTTTTTCTCCAGTGTTTTCGGATCGGGCGTGGCCCCCTTCGCAAGGAGCCCAAGTTGCTGCAGGCGGAGCAGCAGGGGTTTGTTGCCGGCGGAAGCGGCCAGGCTCGTTATGCGTTCCTCGTGAAAGCCGCTGTCTTGCCGCAGTTGCAGCAACCGGCGGAGGGCCGCGAGCAGCGTGTCGTAGGCAGGCAGCCGGGGTGCGAGGCTCTCCGCCAGCTCCAAGAAAGCAGCACGCTGCAGCTGCGCCAGCTGTTGCGTGTCCAGCGAGCGGTCGGGTTTGTAATCGAGGCCGGCATAATCGAGCGGCGGACGCTTGTTGCCGGCCTTGAGGTCGCCGAAGAAATGCAGGGCCGCATCGGTAAGCGCGAGCTCGAGGCGCACCGAATCGGCACGCGTGGCAAGGGGCGCGTTGCGCAGGGCATCGGTTTCATAATCCGAAGGCGAGAGACCCCAGTACGCGGCGCGGGCCAGCATACGACGCAGCGCTTCCTGCCGTCCGGTTTGGAGCCACACCGCTTGGCCCCCGTTGACGCGGTAGAATTGCCCGATGCCCGCGTAGCGCTCGCTTTTCCGGTACGCGGCCAGTTCTTCCGGCAGCAGCAGCTGGGCGCGCGCGGCGGACGTGCAGAGCAAGAGCGTCACCCAAAACAGGTATCCAGGGATGCCCCGTTTCATAGGTTCGGTTGCTCCGGGAATTGGTTGGGAAGGCACATGCGGATATCCTCCATCAGCTCCACCTGCGCCTTCTGGATGGCAAACAGGTTCTTCATCTGCTCCGTAATGAGCAGGTCGAGCTTCTGGTGCAGGTTGCGCACTTCGATTTCCGATTTGAGGTTCACCATGTAGTCGTTGGCGGCGCGCTTCCGGTCCCTGTCCTCCTTGCGGTTCTGGCTCATCATGATGATCGGCGCCTGCAAGGCTGCTACGGTCGATAATCCGAGGTTGAGCAGGATGAACGGGTAGGGGTCGAAGGGACGCTTCAGCAAAAAATAATTGGTGCCCATCCAGGCCACCATCAGCAGCAGGCAAAAAATAATGAAGGTCCAGCTCCCGCCGAAACTCGACACTCGGTCTTCGATCCGCTCGCGGAAATTTGGCTGGCGCTCGTCGTAATCAAACAGCTTTTGCGAGATCAGCTTTTCCTCCTCGATGGAGCGCAGCACGATCTCGTTCAGCTTCAGGATGTACTGGTTTTCCGTATCCAGCAGCTCTGTCAGTTCCTTGTTCACGGGGGTTATTTGTGGGCAATGAATACCGGCACACGCTGGTCGGCCAGGTGCTGGTACGAAAAGCTTTTGTGAAACAGCCGCGACAAGGCGCCGCGGCCGAGGGCGCCGCAAATGATCAGGGGGCTTGCGTACTGCCCCACCCAGTTGCTGAAGGCATCGGGGTCGCTGCCCGTAAGCTCGGTGATCACGAGGTCGGGGAAGTGCGGCGAGGCGAGCTCCTCGATGTAGTTGCGGTCGGGGATTCCCTCGTCCTTCTTGCCCTGGCGGTATACGAGGTAGGTGGGATGCGTGGACAGCTCGGGCAGCACGGTATAGAATTGCTTCAGCGCAAATACCGACGAGGAGCTGCCATCGTAGGCGATGATGTTCTGCTTCGGAAACTGGTAGTCGTCGGGCAGCACGATCGTGGGACATTCGAGCTCGCGCACGGTGCGCGCAAAATGATCCCAGTCCATCCCGCCCACCGGCGACCCGAAGAACAGATCATGACCCACGACCAGCAGGTCGGCAAAGCGCGATTCTTTTTTCAGTTGCGCCACGGAGCCTTCATCGCCCTGCTCGCGGATGCGGTAGCTGATATGCTGTGCGGCGCAGCGCTCCACGAGTTGCCGGCGGGTTTGCGCCAGTAGTTGCGGGTCGCGCTCCTCCAGCACCGGGAACCACATCGGGTCAGGCGGCATCCCCGTAACCGACCAGGCGGTGATGATGGGATCTTCCGACACGTAGACGAACGTTACCTGCAACGGGCCTTCCTGCTGCAGGTCGGAAATAAACCGGAACACGTTCTCCGGAAATGTTTCTTCGGAAAGGGCGGCGACGATCTTTTTCATAGCGGATGTTTTACCGGAACCTGCCTGCAAGGTCCGCTGCCGCTGCCGCTGCTGCCGCTGATGGTGGATGGCCGGAAGAGTGATCGTTGTCAGCAGCCCCCTGCTGCCAAAGGGGCGCGCCGCGTTAGTTGACCATGCGTACGAGCTTGTCGTATTGAAGGATGCTGATGCTGCCGTCGTGGATGTCGATCAGCTTCTCGGTCTTGAAATCGGTAAGGGTGCGGATGAGCGATTCGGTGGCGGTGCCGGCCATGGCCGCGAGGTTTTCGCGGGTGAGGTGAATGGGCAGCCGCTCATCGCCGTGGCGGAAGCGCTCCTGGGCGGCAAGCAATGCGTCGGCCACCTTGCGGCGAAGCGAGTTGTACGCGATCCGGAGCAGTTGCTCTTCTTTCTGGTGCACGTCTTTGGAAAGAAGGCTGATGAACCGCCGCGTGACCTGCGGGTGCGCATTCATGAGCTCTTCGAATTCGCTGCGCGGGATGGCCGCGATGTCGCAGTCTTCGAGCGCATCGGCGTTCTCGCGGTACACGGTGTTCTCGAGCAGCGAGATATAGCCGAAGAAATCGCCCTCGGCAACGATCTTGAGGATAAGCTCCTTGCCGTCGTCGTTGGTCTTGTACACTTTGACCTTTCCTTTCTGCACGTAGTAAAGCCGGATGGGATGATTGCCTTCGGTGAAGATCCGCTGCTTTTTCTTGTAGTGATCGAGGTGCCGGCCCTGCACGAAGGCCCGCAGGATTTCTTCGGCATCGGTCTCGGCCCCGCCATCGGCGGCGACATCAGCGCTGTCGGGCCTGCCTTTGTGCAGGAGCTCCGATTTGCGGAGCCGGCTCTCGACGGTCTTCAGCAGGTCGGTGGTGTCGAATGGTTTCGTGATGTAGTCGTCGGCGCCGAGCGACATGCCGGTGCGGATATCCGACTGGTCCGATTTCGCCGTGAGGAAGATAAACGGGATCTGCTGCAGCTCGGGGTTGCGCTGGAGCAGGTGAAGCACACCGTAGCCATCGAGTTCGGGCATCATGATGTCGCAGAGGATCAGGTCGGGCTTTTGGGCGATGGCTTCCGCAACACCCTGGCGCCCGTTGCTGGCCGTGACGACCTGGTAGCGGGACAGTTCGAGCAGCTCCGCGATATTCTCGCGGATCACCGGGTTGTCGTCGATTAGGAGGATCTTTTTCATAGAATGATTGGGTTGCCGTCCGGCTTCAAACTGCTCTCTGTAAAGGTAGCCCAATACATTCAATCAATCCCGGGTTTCTAAGCTCATACGCAGGCCCCTGACGCGGCTGATGGCGATCATGCGGGCTTGCAGTGCCGGTCATTTTTCCGCGCCCCGGCGCCGGCCATTTTTACCAAAAAAAATGCTGGGTAAACTAACGCTCCAGGAAATTGAATCGGTGCTGTACGCGCAGCTCGTGGGCCGCATCGGCTGCCATGCGGACGGCGAGACGTACGTGGTTCCGATCAGCTACGTGTATGATGGCGAGTACATCATCTGTCATACGCAGGAAGGCAAGAAGATCCGCATGATGCGCGAGAACCCGAGGGTCTGCTTTCAGCTCGACGACGTTACCGATCTTGGGCATTGGAAAAGCGTGATCGTGCAGGGACTGTTCGAGGAAGTGACCGATGCGGATGCCCGCAACGAAGCGATGCGGAAACTGTTGGAGCGCTACCTGCCCTTGCTCACGAGCAGCACGATGCACCTCGGCGAGCACTGGCCCTTTCATCCCGAAAACTTCGCTGAGATCGGCGGCCAGGTATTCCGCATCCAGGTGCGCGAGCGCTCCGGCCGCTACGAACGCGAAACGCTGTCGCCCAGTCTGCAGGGATGAGATCCTGCGAAGGGAGGAAGCAGCCTGCTTCCAGGGTTTTTCGGTTATCAGGTAACGTTAGTGCCTCTCTTTTTCATGCACCTCCCGGTTGTCAGTGTGCCGCCGCAGCTGCCGGTGCGAGTACGCCGCTTTTCATCAGGCTGGCCACGATCAGCTTCCCGTATTCATGCGCAGCGCTTTGCGTCGACGGCGGGTCGAAGCTTTCGGTCTGCACCGAGTACAGCAGCTTGTTATCCGCGAGGTCGTAAAAATTGCTTTCCCAGAAATAGCGGGTCGACTCGGTAAAGTAGCCGGGTGTTTCGATGCGGTCGTAGAGAATGCCGTAGTAGCTCCACACGCGGTTCTGGTAGCGGCCATAGGGCGTGTAGGTTACCTGCGACGGCACGTAGTAGCGCTCCTGTTTTTTGTCGAGCAGCACGATCGTCATCACCGCGTCGACGCCATCGGCTTTCAGCAGCGCCGCCGACTCCTGCTCGCTGAGCCCCTTGAATCGCCCGGGGCCATAGTGCTGCAGGGCGGAAAATGCTGTATAGCCGCGGCTCGTGAGATCACCCGTGAGGTGTTCTTCCATAGCGGCGCGCAGGCTCCGGTCCGATTCGCGGATGATCCCGGCGACCATGATCTTATGATAGGTTTTTGCCGTGTGTTCCGGCGCCGTCCAGGTCGTTGTAACGTGGGTGCTCCGGCAGGCCGGAACAAAGCAGGTGAGCGCCAGGAAGAGCGCTCCGCGGAGAACGTTCATAGTCCGTTGTTTAGTCCATAAAGCTACCGGGCGCAGGGCCGCATGCCCATGATGCCTGTCAGTTCGGCTACCCGTAATCGTCAGCAAAAGGCCCCGCCGGAAGGCAGGGCCGTCTTCTCATTTCCCCTATTCGGTCAGGGAACTTACCGTCCGTATGTTTGGTGACACGGATGGCTCGGTTTGTCCTTCGGCCCCGCCGCCGCCCTCGGCGCGGAGCACCTGCTCGATGCCCCTGAGCAGGCTGTCGGGGTTGAAGGAAATGCTGTCGATACCCTTTTCAACGAGGAAGCGGGCGAAGGCAGGATCGTCGCTGGGCGCCTGGCCGCAGAGACCGATCTTCTTGCCCGCGGCATGCGCCGCCGCGATCATGTTGGCGATCATCATGCGGGCCGCTTCGTTCTGCTCGCTGAACAGGTCGGCCACGAGCGTCGAGTCGCGGTCGATGCCGAGTGTGAGTTGCGTGAGGTCGTTGGAGCCGATCGAGAAGCCGTCGAAATAACGCGCGAACTTCTGGGCCAGCAGCACGTTGGCCGGTATCTCGGCCATCATGTACAGCTCGAGTCCCTTGTCGCTGCGGCGGTCGAGGCCGTTCGCGGCCATCACGTTGACCACCTTCTCGGCTTCTTCCACGGTGCGGCAAAACGGGATCATAACCTTGACGTTGCCCAGTCCCATTTCGCGGCGCACCCGCACGATGGCCGCGCACTCGAGTGCAAAGCCTTCCTGGTACAGCGGGTGGTAATACCGCGCCGCGCCGCGGAAGCCAAGCATCGGGTTTTCTTCTTTGGGCTCAAACTCGATGCCCCCGATAAGACCGGCGTATTCATTTGTTTTGAAGTCGCTGGTCCGCACGATCACTTCCTTCGGGTAAAAAGCCGCGGCGATCATGGCGATACCCTGCGACAGCTTGTCGATAAAGAATTCTTTCTTGTCGGGATAGCCGGCCGTCAGCGCCGCTATCTGCCGGGAGACGTCGTTGTCGGTAGGCTGCCCGAAGCGCACCAGCGCCATCGGGTGCACGCCAACCGAATGGCTGATGATGAATTCAAGCCGCATAAGCCCCACGCCGGCATTGGGATAGAACGAAAGGCGGAAGGCGCTGTCGGGGTCGCCGGCGATCAGCTTCACTTCGGTCTTCTGCGGCAGCCTCATGTCCGAGAAGTCGTGCTCCACTACGGTGTACGGAAGCTGGCCCCGGTATACGTTTCCGGTTGTACCCTCGCAGCACGACACGGTGATCCATTCGCCGTCGATGATCGTCTCGGTGGCATGACCGCAGCCCACCACCGCAGGCACACCGAGCTCGCGCGCTACGATCGAGGCATGGCTCGTGCGGCCGCCCTTGTTGGTAACGATCGCGGCGGCGTGCTTCAGCACGGGGTCCCAGTCGGGCTGCGTCAGGTCGGTTACGATGATCTCCCCGGGCCGCAATGCCTCGCGGTCTTTTACCGAATGCATCACGCGCGCTTTGCCGCACACGGCCTTCATCCCGATGGCCTGTCCGGAGGCGAGCAAATGACCTTTCCGCTCGAGATGATATTCCGTAACGAGTTGTTGCTTTCGCGCCGACTGAACGGTCTCCGGCCGGGCCTGCAATATGTACAGCAGGCCATCGGTGCCGTCTACCGCCCATTCGATGTCCATCGGCTTGCCATAGTGTTCCTCGATACTAAGGCACCAGCGCGCCAGCTCCAGCACCCGCTCACCCGGCAGCACGAAGCGGGATTGGCGGTGCTCGGGCGTTGCCACGTTATACGTCTTGCTCCCGGGATCACCGAACACCATCGTCTTTTCCTTAGCGCCCAGTTTCTTTTGAAGGATCGCGTTGAACCCGAGCTTCAGTGTCGGCTTGAACACCCAGTATTCGTCGGGTGTTACCGTGCCCTGCACCATGTTCTCGCCAAGGCCCCAGACGGCGCTGATGTGCACGATGTCGCGAAAGCCCGATTCGGGGTCGAGCGTGAAGGCAACCCCGGAACTGCCTCGGTCGGTGCGTACCATGCGCTGCACGCCAACAGACAAGGCTACTTTTTCGTGGAGATAGCCTTTGTCCTCGCGGTACTTGATGGCGCGGTCGGTAAACAGCGATACGAAGCAATCCTGCACGGCTGCCAGCAGCGCCGCATCGCCGCGGATGTTGAGGAAGGAATCATGTTGTCCGGCGAAGCTGGCCGTCGGCAGGTCTTCGGCGGTGGCGCTGCTGCGCACGGCCACGGCGCAATTGCCGTCGCAGAGCTCGGCGTAAGCGGCCCTGATCTCTTCGGCCAGCGATGCCGGGAAGCTTGCCTGCTGCAGGAGCGCGCGGGCGGCTTCGCCGGTTTGGGCCAGGTTGGTAAATGCGCCCCGGTCCAGGTTGTCGAGCACCTGCCGCAGCTTGGGCCGCAGGTCGCCGGCGTCGAGGAACAGCCAGAAGGCATCCGCGGTAATGGCAAAGCCTTCGGGCACGCGGATACCCCGTGTGCCGAGCGCGCGTGTCAGCTCGCCCAGCGAAGCGTTCTTGCCGCCGACGGCAGGCAGGTCGTCGAGCCCGAGCTCGGAAAATTTCCTGATGAATGTGGCCATAACTAGGTTGTTTGGATGATGCTTCAGTAGTTGCTGATAAAGAGCGGCACCTTCACATGGCGCAGCAGCACATCGGCCGTGCTGGGCCGGAAGAGCCGCGACAGCGCATCGCGCCGGTAAGCGCCGAGCACCACGATCGCTTGTGCCGGGAGGTGCTTCAGGTGACGGAGGATCTCCTCGTCGGGATTTCCCTTGAGCACGGTATAGCAAGCGCCGGGAAAATGCCGCTTCACGAATTCCTTCATCAGGCGCCCGTCGGGCACGTGCAGGTCGGCATCCGGATCCTTGACCGTGATCACTTCGGTTTCAAGATTCTTGAGGTTCTCAAACAGGTAGCTGAATGCGCGCAGTGCGTGCACCGACGAAGGCGCGCCGTCGTAGAGCAGCACGATGCGCCCGATATGCTGGTAGCGCGCCGGGAGCAGCACTACCGGGCACTGCGCTTCCTGCAGCAAGTGCCGCACAAACGGCGGCGGAACGGGCCCGCTCTTTTCACCCGGCGCCTCGCTGGCGCCCAAAAGAAGCAGGTCGGCGTAGATCGACTCGTGCAGCAATTCGCGGAGCGGCGCGTTGCGGTCGTGGTGAACGGAGCAGGGCACATGACCCGAGCGGCAGGCCTGCCGGAAGGTTTCGATACAGGTGCGCCGCGTTTCTTCGTCCTTGCGGTTCAGCCCCTCCAGGTGCTCGTCGTAGCTCGCGCCGGTGTACTGCATCATCTCCGACACGCTGTAGCTGTGGAGGTTCGGATCTTCAAGGAAGGCGCCCACCAGGTGCGCATCGGCACGGCGGGCCAGGTCGATGGCGTAGCTCATCGTACTCTCCGAGAAATGCAGGCTGTCGAATGCGGCGATGAACTTTTTCATGACTTACAGGTGGGTGATGAACATGGGCAGGTCGACGGTTTCCGTCAGCCGCTCCGCCGTGCTTTCGTGAAAGAGCATCGACAGCAGCGAGCGGCCGAAAGCACCCAGCACCACCATCTTCCCGCGCTTCATGAACAGGTATTGCAGCAGTTCCTCGCGGGCATCGCCAACAAGCGTTTGAAACCGCACATCCTCGTAGTGACAGCGCGCCCACTTGAGCAGGCTTTGCTGGGCTTCATCGAGGAGGGCGTCCTCGCTGCGCGTTACTTCGAGTATGGTCAGCTTTTCGCCGCAAAGACCCGGGAAGAGATACGTGTATAATTTAATGGCGAACAGCGACGATGGACTTCCGTCGTAACAGAAGATCGTTTCGCTGATGCCGTCAAACTCGCGCGGCGCCAGCATTACAGGGCAGGCGGCCGAGCGCAGCAGGTCGCGCGTGAAGGTCGAGGGTATGCCATTGCCATCGGTGCTGAAGGTCGTCTCCGGGCTCAGGATGATGAGGTCGGCAAAGTGGCTTTCGCGTACTGCGAAGGGCAGCGGTCCGCCATCGATGAGCAGGGTTTCCTGCTCCAGGCCCTTGCGGATGCAGGTGTCTTCGAAGATGCGCACGGCCTGGTCGGTGTCCATGCTGATCACGTCGCTGTCGCGGCGGCTGCCGTGCGACGACGATTCTTCCTCGAGCATGTTCTCCACCAGGATACCCGACACGAAGGCCTTGTGGAAATCGGCTACGCGGCAGGCAAAATCGATGCACGATATATCCGGCCGGTTGGCGTTGAGCAGGAGCAATATTCTTTCCATAATGGGATCAAAGCTATCCGCCGCGCCCCGCTCCTGTAATGACTACGGGCACGGCCAATGGTGACCGTCGTTACCAATTGCCGGCGGCCTGCAACGTCACCGGAAGGGCACAAAAAAGCAACCCCTTCGTTGGGTTGCTCAGCAGCTGCCCGGCCATAAGGAGCTTGCGATTCGGTACGCGTTGCGAGACCTTGCGGCCCAGTAGCGGCAACTTACTTGATCGGTATCTGCTTGCCGTTGCCGGCGTTGTTGCTCGCCGTGCGGCGCGGCAGGCTGACCTGTAAAATACCGTCTTTGTAGGTGGCACTGATGGCATCGGCCTGCACGTCTCTCGGGAGGCTGAAGCTGCGGGTGAACGACGAGTAGCTGTATTCCTGGCGGGTGAACCGCTCTTCTTTTTTCGACTTGTTTTCTTCCTTCTCGGAGCGGATCGTCAGCAGGTTGTCGTCGACATCGATGCGGAAGTCGTCCTTGCTGAGACCGGGTGCGGCCATGCTCAGCTCGTACTGCTGCTCGGTTTCCTTGACGTTTACCGCCGGAACGTTCCTGCGGAACAATTCCCGGTCGTTTTGAAACCAATCGTTCCACGGACGAACCAGGTCGGCGAACAACGAGGGCGTGGCGAAGGTTGTTAATGCATTGGTTGCCATAAAAAGGGTTTTTAAGTGAGTAATTGAAGTTTGTAAATATGGGTTGCGCGAAGCGTCCTGTAAACGACGCCGGTCAGGGGCAGGCGCTGTTGTTGGTCAGTGCGCCGGCTGCGTGCCCCCGCGCTTCAGCGGCTCCAGCCAGAGGGTGCCGGCCAGCGCCACGAGCACAGTGCCCGCGAGGTAGGAGAGTGGTATCGGCTCCAGCTCGAACAGGCGCCGCAGCAGGGGCAGCGCGAGGATCGCTGCGATGAACGACAGCGAGCCGAGCAGTACCGGCCACTTCAGCGGGTTCGGTGCCGGCCAGGTGCGCCACAGCGGCTCAACGGTGGATCGGTTACAGAAGGTGAGCAGCACGTTGCAGAACAGCATACCGGCAAACACACAGGTCCTCGTTTCCCCGATCGATACGCGCTGCATCAGCCAGTAGTACATCAGTAGAAGTACGGTACCCACTGCCACACCAAGCCCGATGCTCTTGTACCAGTCGGACCGCGCCAGCAGGCCTTCTTCGGGGTGCCTCGGCGGGGTTTCCATCTGCAGCCGCGCCGGCTCCTCACGCTCGTAAAATAGCGAGCAGGTGGGCCCCATGATCAGCTCGAGGAAAATGACGTGGATCGGCGAGAGGATGTTCTGGTAGCGCCAGCCTGCCAGCAGCGGCACGAGGGCGACGAGGAAGATCGGCAGGTGGATGGCCACGATGTAGCGGGCCACCTTGCGGATGTTTTCGAAGATGGTGCGGCCAAGGGTAATGCAGTACAGGATCTTTTCGAGGCGGTCGTCCGAGAGCACGAGGTCGGCGGCCTGCCGCGACAGCTCCGTGCCGCGGTGCCCCATCGCGATGCCGATATCGGCGGCTTTCAGCGAGGGTGCATCGTTCACGCCGTCGCCCGTCATCCCTACGACGGTCCCGTCGGCGCGCAGGGCTTCGATGACGCTCCGCTTTGCTTCGGGTGTCATCCGCGCAAATACCTGCCTCGAGCGTACCAGGCCCGTCAGCTCGTTCTTGCCTGCGTGCAGTACCTCCTCGCCGGTGCAGGGCGCGCTTTCGTCGGCGATGCCGGTAGCATTGGCGATATAGGCTGCGGTTGCCGGGTGGTCGCCGGTAAGGAGCATGATGCGGATGCCCGCCGTACGCAGCTGCTGCAGCAATACCGCAACGCCAGCCTTCGGCGGGTCATAGAGCGCAAGCAGTCCCTCGAAGCGCCAGTTGTAGTCTTCCTGTGCGGGCAGCAGTGCGGCTACGTTCTCGGCGCTCGCCACCGCGAGCACGCGGAATCCCTGCGTGGCGAGCTGGTCGACAATGCGACCGGTTTCGATACGTTGTTGCTCATTGAGGCCGCACAGCGGAAGTATCCGCTCGGGCGCTCCTTTTGCGGCGGCGGTATACGCTCCTTCGGCGCCGTATACGTGCGTCATCATCGGCGGCCGTCCCGCGAGCGGGTACTCGTGCACCATTGCCGTGCGCACGCCGCCGCAGGCGCGGAAGAGCCGGCAGATGGCTTTTTCCATTTCATCGAAAGGATCGATCTCGCTCGACAGTGTGCCGAACAGCAGCGGACGCGGCATGGGGCCCGTTAGTGCCCGCGTATCCTGCAGCCGGCCCTCGTCGGCATTGTACACGAAGCGGAGCTCCATGCGGTTCTCGGTGATCGTACCGGTCTTGTCGAGGCAGAGCACGCCGACGGCGCCTAGCTTCTCGAGTGTCTGCGGCTGCCGGGTGATGATGCCCTGCCGCGAAAGCCGCCCCGCGCCCAGTGCCAGAAACGTGCTGAAGGCAACGGGTATTTCCTCGGGCACGGCGGCCATCGCCAGCGCCAGGCCGGCGAGGAGGCTGCTCAGGAAGTCCTGGCTGTGCAGCAGGTTGATGACGAATACGGCCACGAAAACACCGAGTCCCAGCAGGCTCAGTCGACGCACCACCGTAAACGTACTTTGCTGCAGCGCGCTTTGCTGCTGTGGCATATCAGTCACGGTCTTTCCGAGCTTGCCCAGCGCGGTTTGCATACCGGTCTCGGTGACTTCGGCAACGCACTGGCCCGCGTTGATCAGCGTGCCCTGGAACAGTTGCCCGTCGCTGCTGCCCTTTTCTACCGGAAAGGCCTCACCGGTGAGCAGGCTTTCGTTAACCGACAGGTCGTTGGCCTGCAGCACGCGCGCATCGGCAGGGATCTTTTCGCCTTCGCTCAGCAGGATGACGTCGCCGGGAACAAGGTTCGCGGAAGGAAGGTTCGTCTCACTGCCATCGCGGAGCACGCGCACACGCGGCTCCACGAGTGCCCGCAGTGCCTTGAGGGCTTGCCCGCTGCGGTATTGCTGGTAAAACGAAACCGATGTGATGATGATGATGGCGCCGATCATCAGGAAACCTTCACCCCCCTTGCCCAGCACGAAGTAAAGGATCGCCGCGCCGACGAGCAGCAGCAGCATCGGGTCGAAAAGCGTGGAGCGAACACGTCGCCAGAAGCCCGGGCCCGTATCGCGGAAGCTGTTGGGGCCCGTGCGCTCGAGACGGAGCGCCGCTTCCCTGGAGCTGAGGCCTTTCCGGTCGGTTGCGGTCAGGATCTGTTCTTGGTCCATACATACGTTTTTACGAAAGCCCGCGGCACTCAAAGCGCGTCGTATTCTTCCGACTGCTCGCGCTGCGTCGGGAAGAGCGTCGTGCCGGAGCTCGCCGCCAGCGCATTTTGCTCGGCAAGCGTCAGGCGGTCGGTTGCCGTTGTCTGCACCATGCAGGAGGGCTCACGCCGAAACACCTGTACGTTCAGCCCGTACTGGTCGTGAAAGCATTGCTCGAGCTCGCGCACCGATGTGCTCGACAGGATCTCGAGCTCGCCTTCCTCGCCGGAACGCCGGATCTCGCCTATTCGTTTTTGCTTGTCGAGCATATCTTCCAGGGCGCTGCCTTTACGGGCGCGATGCGGCTTCTTGTAAAATTCGATAGTAAGGTTCGGGAATGCTTTCTGGAAGCGTTCCTGCAGGTCGGCGATCGACAGGTTATCGTGGATGGGCAGGCGCATGGCTGTTGTTTTTTCGTACCCCACAAGTCTACACACGAAGCCGCCCGCAGCCGCTGATACCGGTTGTGCCGATGGGTGATGCTCGTCACCGGGCCGCCGGGGCAGGGCGCGCGCGCAATTTCCGGATCCATTTCTCGAGCTCCACGGCGTGGAAGGGAATGGCGGAGATACCGATGCAGGCCAGGAGCTCGCGGAATGTGAGCGGCTGTGTCCGCAGCAACGCATTGGCTGCCGGGAGGTAGATCACGCATAGCTGAAGCCCCACGGTAAGCAGCAGCGTGATCGTAAGCATCGGGTTGGAGAAAATGCCTTTGCGGAAGATGAACTCGTCTTCGCTGCGGATGGCCCAGACATGCCCGAGCTGGGAAAGCGATAGAACGGTGAACACCAGCGTTTGCCAGTGCGGCAGCGCGCGGGTGAGCGCGAGGGCCTGCGTGCCGAGTGTGAGCGCGGCCATCAGCAGGCCTACCCAGATGATATGCGCCCCGGTGCCATGCGCGAAGAGGCTTTCGCTCGGGCCACGTGGCGGCCGCTGCATCACGTTTTTCTCGGCTCCCTCGGCCGACAGCGCGATGCCGGGAAGCCCGTCGGTGATGAGGTTGATCCAGAGCAGGTGTACCGGCAGCAGCGGCAGCGGGAGCCCGAGCAGCGGTGCCAGGAAGATGGTCCAGATCTCCGCCGAGTTGCAGGTCATGATGTACTTCACGAAATGGCGGATGTTGTCGAAGATGCGGCGGCCTTCGCGCACCGCCCGCACGATGGTGCTGAAGTTGTCGTCGAGCAGGATCATGTGCGCGGCTTCCTTGCTCACATCGGTGCCGCTGATGCCCATGGCGATGCCGATATTGGCCTTGCGCAGTGCGGGCGCGTCGTTGACCCCGTCGCCGGTCATGGCCACGTAGTGGCCGCGCCGCTGCAGCGCCTCGACGATGGTCAGCTTCTGCCCCGGCGAAACACGCGCGTACACCGCGATCCGCTCCACCTGATCCTCGAATTCGGCGCTCGTCCACGCGGCCATGTCCTTCCCCGTTACCACGCGGCTTTGGTCGTCAAGCAGGCCGATGTGGCGGGCAATGGCGGCGGCGGTATGCGGGTGGTCGCCGGTGATGAGCACGGGCTTTATCCCCGCGGCTTTGCAGGCTGCGATCGAACGCTCGATGCCGGCGCGCGGCGGATCGTGGAGCGCTGCCAGGCCGGCAAGTCGAAGGCCGCTTTCGAGCGAGGCCTCGGCGCCCTTCGGGGGTAAGGCCTCCACCAGCTTGTACGCGAAGGCCAGCACCCGTTTCCCTTCGTCCGACCACTGGGCAACACGCTCTGTCGCCGCCTCCGCATCGCTGTCCGCATCAAGGCGCTCGCCAACCGATTCGGCGGCCCCCTTCACCAGCACAAGGTAGCCCGCGCCCCAGCCATGCACTGTCGTCATGATCTTGCGCTCCGAGTCGAAGGGCAGCTCGCGCAGCACCGGGTATTTTTCGCCAAGCCGCTGCACGCAGCCGGGGCCATGCGTGTCGAGCACACGGCGCACCAGGGCCGTTTCTGTAGGGTCGCCCGTGAGCTCTTCGCCCTGGCAGCGCACCGAGTGGTTGAGGCCCATGGCAAGATGCAGGAGCGGCATGCCTTCCGCCTCGTCGAGCGGCGTGTCGACGGCTTCACTATCGGTAACGAGCATGCGGTTTTCCGTCAGCGTGCCGGTCTTGTCGGTGCAGATATACGTGATCGATCCGAGCGTTTCCACGGCCGTCAGCTTGCGGATCAGCGCCTTCTGCCGCGCGAGCACCGAGGCCCCGCGCGACAGGGCAATGGTGATGAGCGCCGGGAGCGCTTCGGGTATCGCCGCCACGGCCAGCGAGATGGACAGCAGCAGCATCGCCAGCAGGCCTTCGCCGCGCAACAGGCCAACGAGGAAAAGCACGGCGCAGATCGCGAGCACGCCGTAGCTAAGCTTCTTGCCGAAGTCGCGCATGCGCACCTGCAGCGGTGTCGGCGACTCGGGCACCTGCAGCAGCCGCGCGATGAGACCGATCTCGGTGTTCATCCCCGTAGCCACCACGATACCGCGGCCGCGGCCGCCGGTCACCTGCGTGCCGCGGTAAGCCATGTTAACGCGGTCGCCGAGTCCCGGCGCGTCGTGCGGCAGCTCCCCCGCGGACTTTTGCACCGGCACCGACTCGCCGGTGAGCGACGCTTCCATGATCGTGAGCGAATGAGCGTCCAGCAGGCGCATGTCGGCGGGAACCAGGTTGCCCGCCTCGAGCAACACGATATCACCGGGCACTACGTCCTTTACCGGGACAGATACCGCGGCGCCCGCGCGCCATAGCAGGCATGCTGGATCGCCGATGCGCTTCAGGGCGTCCATCGCTTTCTCGGCGCGGTACTGCTGCCCGAATCCGAGCAGCGCATTGAGCAGCACGATGGCAAGGATGATGAAGGTGTCGGTACGGTCGCCGGCGATACCCGATACAATCGCCGCGGCCACCAGCACGAGGGTCATGAAATCGGAGAACTGGTCCAGCAGGAGCAGCAGGACGCTGCGCTTCTTCTTCTCCACGAGCTCGTTGGGGCCCTGGTCACGCAGGCGCGCTTCCGCTTCGGCGCGGCTCAGCCCGGCAGGGGAGGAACCGGTCAGCTCAAAAACTTTTTCGGTCGTAAGTAAGTGCCAGTTCATGATTGCCAGCGAAAGCGGGGTGAGTAAATGCCGTCGGCGAAGTTGACGCTGCCACCGACAGCAGGCGCTGACGCAACTCGCGGACCGGGCTGACGACAATCAGCCCGGACAGCTATTGTGCCGGCTAGTTTTACGCTCCTACGCATCACAAAATATGCCCGCCATGTTTCGCTACCTGCTGCTCTGGTTTCCCCTGTTGCTCATCGCCATCCTCAACGGCACGCTCCGCGACCTCGGCTACCGCCGGGTGCTCGGCGAGCTGCGTGCGCAACAGCTGTCGACGCTGACGCTGCTCCTCCTGCTGGCCCTCTACATCGGGTTCGTGCTGCGGCGCTACCCGCCGGCCTCCGCTGCGCAGGCGCTTGGCATCGGGGTACTCTGGCTCCTCGCTACCCTGGCCTTCGAATTCGGCTTCGGGCGCTGGCGCGGCCACAGCTGGTCCGACCTGCTGGCCGACTACAACCTCCTCCGCGGACGGCTCTGGCTGCTGGTGCCCCTGTGGGTGGCCATCGCACCCTTTTTCTATTTCCGGCTGATGCAGCGCTGATGAGCGCATTTCGCCGCGGCACTGTTGTTCTCAGGTAGATAGTGCAGACATTTGTGCCTATGAGCCGGTTTCTCCTGTTGCTGCTGCTGGCGATCGCTGCGAAGCCGGTGCATGCCCAGATGGTACGCCGGAACAAAGTGCTGCTTTTCGGGTTTGTTACGCGGAACGGGCGCGAGGCCTGCCTCGTCAAAGACAGTGGCAACCACTATATCGTATACCGCTACGGCACAGCGGGCAGGATCGAATGGGAATATCCGTCGCGCGAGCGGGAGAGCTGGAAGAAGTTCACCTATTCGTTTTACCTGCGCGGTGGCGGAGCCCGCAACGAAGGCATGGACCTCGATCAGGTGACCTTCGTGAATAACGGGATCCGGTACGTGCTGTACAACAGCTACTATGCGGTGACGGGGAAGACAAACGTGGGTATCAAGGTGATCGACAGCAAGCGGGGGCGTCAAACCGATATCCGTGCCCTGCCGGGGCGCTGGAAGGGAACGCTGGCTGATTTCCGGACGAACGGCCTGCTCGCGATCAGCGACGAATTGTACGAGTAGGGGGCGCTGCTTAATTCATCCACAGGGCCGGCTGGCCGTTTGCGGCGCCGCGCCGCGCCATGAGCCGCGACCAGAGCTGCGCCACAAGCTGCTGCTGCGGCTCGAGCTGGCCAAGGGGCAGTCCTTGCCGGAGGCCCTGGTAGAGCTTCTTGGCTTCCTGACGGTATAATAGTTTGAGGGCGTCGAATTCGACGGGTGCTTGCTGCATGAATAGGTTATTGACCCTACCAGGTCCAAAAAGCATTCCTTTCCCCAACTTCTCAACTGCTAAAAAAACAAAAGCCGCCCGGAGGGGGCGGCTTTAACAGGTAGGAAGCCCATTATTCCAGGATTCCTTCGAGAGAGATGCTTTCAAGATAGGGTGCGAGGGGGCCGGTGCCGGTAAAACAGCGGAATTCCGATACATCGGAGCTGCCGGCAGGAAAGAAGGCCTCGGCATAAAAAAACTCCATCTGGAACAGGAAGCACAAGCCCTCTTTCGAGCGGCGTCGCGCCACGACGGTACCGTCGTGCAGTAAAATCACCATTTTTTCTTCCGCGGACAAACCAAAAAAGTCAGATAGCAGCATAATAAGATGATTTAAACGTGGTGAACGAATAAGGCGTCTGAATGCGAGGCTCTGAAAACTTGATGCGAAAGGCAGGAACCGCCGGCAAGGGCGTCGGGAAACAACGGCGTTGGCTAGGGTTCCAAACAAATATAGCACCGGTGTCGTATTTCGGCTACATTTTACCGCTATTTTTCCGACTGTCCTTTTTCCCGGGGAAGATTTGGCTTTTTATTGCAGTTGGTACACCCGCACGTAGTCGACATACATGCTCGCCGGCAGCTTTGTGTCCTTTTTTCATTATGCAAGTTTGGGGTGAATGCTTCAGCCCGCGGGATTTTGCCGCAACGCGCGCGAAGCCCGAAATTCGCCGCATGAACGCTATCCGTCTCCGACCGGCTACCAGCGCTGATGCTGCGGCGCTGCTGGCCATCTACAGGCCTTATATCGAGCAATCGGCCATCACCTTCGAGGAAGAGGTGCCAACGGAAGCGGCCTTTGCCGCCCGCATCGAAACCTGCCTCCGGCGCTATCCCTGGCTTGTGGCCGAAATCGATGGCGTTGCCGCCGGTTATGCCTATGCGGCACCGTACAATGAGCGCGCGGCCTACCAGTGGGCCTGCCTCTCGTCGGTGTACCTGGCCGATGATGTCAAGGGAAAGGGCATCGCACGGCCGCTGTACGAGACGCTGTTCACGCTGCTCCGCACACAGGGCTACCGCAGCGTATTTGCGCTGATCACCCTGCCCAACGATCCGAGCGTGCGGCTCCATGAGCGCTGCGGCTTCCGGCCCTTTACGGTGTTCGGGAATATCGGCTTCAAGCTCGGCCACTGGCAGGAGGTGGGCTGGTGGCGCCTCGACCTGGCCGGCTTCCCCGACAGCCCGCCGCCGCCTGTGCCCTTTCAACAGTTTGCGGCAACCGAAAAAGACCGGATCCTCGCCGGCGGGGAGGCCGCCCTCCGCGCCGCCTGCAGCGCCTGATCCGGTCGAAGGACCAAAAGGAAAAGGCGCAAGTAGCGCCTCTTACCGATCAATACAGCAAGTAATCAACCGGTTGACTTTTATCGTTCCTCACACGTGCAGCGAGAGCAGCGGCACGCGGGTATGGATAGCCTGGGTACGGGTGTCGCTCTTGCGGAAAACGCCGCCCAGCCCGGACTTGCGGTGGGTGACCATGGCCACGAGGTCGATTCCCTGCTCGCGCACATATTGGTCGAGCGCCTCGTGAAAGCCTTTGCCGCTGATGACCTCAGCCACCTGCACCTCTGTTCCGAAGTCCTGCTGCCATTTGCTGCGCAGCAGCTCCAGCTCGCCGGCGCGCTCTGCGCGGCGGGGTGTCGGCAGCTCCTCATCGGCGAAATGCACGGTGCTCAGCGACGCGCCGCAAAGCGCCTGCAGGCGGAAAAGCGGGGCGAGGAGAAACTCGTTTTCTTCATGCTCGACGGCCAGTACCATTTTCCTGGGCAGACTGCCGGTATACGCCCCGGGTACGACCAGCACCGGCACCGGGCAGCGGGCCAGCACCTCGCTGGTATTGGTGCCGAGCAGCGACCGCAGCCCTTCGGCTCCGCGGGTGCCCATCACAACCAGGTCGGCGTCGTACTGCAGCGCCTTGTCGGGTACGGCATCCCGCAGCTCGCCATTCACCAGCACGGTGCGGAGGTTGGCATCGAGGTAGCAGCTGTAGCAGGCCTCGAGGCGCAGGCGGGCTTCCGCCACGCGGCACTGGTTGTATTCCTGCATCCCCTCGGGCTGCACGGCGTATTCGGGCAGGGGAAGCTCGATGGTATGCAGCGCGATCACTTCGGCGCCGCTGCGGGCAGCAAGCTGCACGGCGTAATCAAGAGCCGCCAGTGCGGCGGGCGAAAAATCGGTGGGTACAAGTATGCGGTTCATATGCGTTGTTTGTACCACAAAGCTCCTCGTTCCCGACGGCCACGGTTATGACCCGCCGCCGGCCTGCGCCTAACTCTGCGTAGCGGAGCATATGACGACGCTCATCTTTCCTGGCCGCAAAAAAAATACGGGCCGCCCTGGGGCGACCCGTATGGATCCATTAAAGTGCGCTGCGCTGGCTTACTGGCCGCGGTTGCCGTTGTTGTCGCCGCTGCCGGGAGCGTGCATGCTGGGCGTATCGCTGTTGCCGCGCGAGGCCGCGGGCTGGCTGTCTTGCGGCGTATTGCCGTAGGCTGCACCCGAGCCGGCGCCGGTATTCTGTGCCGAAGCGCCCTGCGTGGTACCGCCCGACGTGGCATTGCTGCCCTGGCCGGCGTTGGGGTTGTGCTTCGTTTCAATGTATTCCTTGAAGTTCATGACGTCCTGGCGGATCATGCGCTCAAACACGGGGTTCAGCGCTTTGGCCAGGCCCGCACCCAGCTCGCCGGCGGGCGCATGGTAGGAGATGATCACTTCCAGCTCGGTGCCCTGGCCACCCAGCGCGTCGTGGAAGACCACCTTGCCCGCGTTGGAGATCGTGGCGTTGGGAATCGACTGCCAGCCGATCATGTAGCCTTCTTCTTCCTTCACGATCTCGGCGTTCCACTTGATCTTGCCGATGCCGCCGGGGATCGTGGCTTCCCAATGCGAATGTTTCTCGTCGATCTCGGTAACGGCGGCGAGGTGCTTCATGAAGAGGGGCAGGTTTTCAAGCTTGCGCCAGAAGCTGTACACTTCATCTTTTGGCTTGTTCACGATAAGGTTTGTGCGGATGTTGATCGCATCGGTGCGCTCCACGCCGGCTTGCTTGCCGATGGCGGAGTACACCGGGCAGTGGCCCGAAGTGCCGCGGTACAGCAGGAGCCCGCCGATGGCGGTCTTCAGCAGTCCGTTAACGGGGTGACGAAACAGGTTGCTCAGTCCCGAAGAAAGCAGGAACGCTCCCATGGCTGTGCTGAACAGGCGCTCGGTCTGTCCCACGTTCACAACGCCGCTCTGACCTTCCTGGGGTGTGAACTCGTTATCGGCATGCCAGCTGCCGTAATTTTCGGTATTAGCCATAACTCAATAGGGTTTTAGAATGAAGTGATACCAGGATGTTTGCAATTCTTATGCCTTGTACAGTTGAGCGCTGGGCCCGCACGCAGACAGCGCCGGCCGCGCAGAAAAAAAGGCCTCGCATTGCGAGGCCTTTGCACAAAAATATCCGCGTTATCCGCGTGGATGTTATACGGTCGATGCCGTTGTCGTAAGCGAAGCTGTCTTACCGGGATACACCTTCAGGGCTTCCTCCAGGCAATCCATGGCCGCATCGAGGTCGCCGCGGTTAAGTACATATGCGAGGCGCACTTCGTTCTTGCCAAGGCCGGGAGTGCCGTAGAAGCCGGTGGCCGGCGCAAGCATCACCGTGTTGCCCTTGTGGCGGAACGACTCCAGCAGCCACTGGCAAAAGCGGTCCGCATCGTCGATGGGCAGGCGGGCGATGGCGTAAAAGGCGCCGCCGGGCGTAGGGCAGAAGACGCCTTCCATCGCGTTGAGGCGGCGCACAAGCAGGTCGCGGCGGGCCATGTATTCGGCCTTCGGTCCATCGAAATACGAATCCGGGAGATCCACGGCGGCTTCACCCAGGATCTGGGCAAGCCCCGGGGGGCTGAGGCGGGCCTGGGCAAACTTCATGGCGGCGGCCAGCACTTCTTTGTTCTTCGTAACAAAAGCACCGAGACGGGCACCGCAGGCGCTGTAACGCTTGCTTACGGTGTCCATCAGCACCACGTGCTGGTCCATGCCCTCGAGGTGCAGCGCGGAGATATAGGCCCCGTCGTAGCAGAATTCGCGGTAGGCCTCATCGGAAAACAGGTACAGGTCGTGCTTCAGGCAAATCGTTTTGAGCGCCTCCATTTCCTCGCGGCTGTAGAGGTAGCCGGTGGGGTTGTTGGGATTGCACACGATGATGGCGCGCGTCTTCTCCGTGATCACCTTTTCAAAGTCGGCGATGGGCGGCAGCGCGAAGCCATTCTCGATACGGGCCGTAATGGGCACCACCGTGACACCGGCTGCGACGGCAAATCCGTTGTAGTTGGCGTAATAAGGCTCCGGAACGATCACCTCATCGCCGGGGTTGAGGCAGGTGAAGAAGCCGAACTGGATCGCTTCCGAGCCGCCCGTGGTGATGATGATCTCCTCGGGTGTTACGTCGATGCCGACTTTCTTATAATACTGCGTGAGCTTGCGGCGGTAGCTTTCGTTGCCCGCGCTGTGGCTGTATTCGAGCACGCGGATGTCGGCATGGCGCACCGCGTCCAGGATGGCCGGCGGTGTCTCCACGTCGGGCTGGCCGATGTTGAGGTGAAACACATGTGCGCCGGAGCGCTTGGCCGCTTCGGCATAGGGTACGAGCTTCCGGATGGGAGAGGGCGGCATTTGCTGGCCGCGCTGGGAAATTTGCAGCATGGCGCAAAGCTAGGGAACCGCAGAACAAGGAACAAGGAACAACGAATTCAGAATTCGCCCTTCCCTTCAACGTTCAACATTCCTTGTTCCTTGTTCTTCTGTTCAAAAGAAAAGCCCCCGAGTCTCGGGGGCCTTTCTTTTGTGGGATCGTGGCTTATTTCTTGGAAGACTTCGTCTTTGTCTTGGTAGCGGTTGTTTTCACCTTGGTCTTCGTTTCCGTGGCGGGAGCGGCAGCCGGCGTGGCAGGCTTGGCGGCGTGGGAAGCATCCCAGGCAGCAGCGTCAACCGTTTCACCGGTGATGGTGAGCACCTTGGGCTCGTTGATGCCGGCAAACTTAACGGTTACCGTCTTGGTGAAGACACCCATAGCGGCGGCGTTGTAGTTAACGGGAAGCTTGGCCGTGGCGCCGGGGGCGATGGGCTCTTTCGGAACGGTCGGCGTCGTGCAGCCGCAGGAGCCGGTAGCGCTTTCGATCACGAGGGGCTTGTCGGAGATGTTCTTGATCTCGAAGGCCGTGTTCACCGGAACGCCTTGCTTGATCTTGCCGAAGTCATACTTGTCGGTGTTGATTTTAACGGCCTGGTCAACTTTTACGTCCTGGGCGTTGGCTGCGAAGCCACCAACGATCAGGGCGGCGGCGAGGAGGAGCTTTCTCATTTTGCGATATTTGTTTTTAATTACTGATTTGCTCTTTTAAAAAATCGATCGATGCGTTTGCGGGGGCGGCGCCGGCCGGAGCCTGCCACACTTCCCCTTTTATCTTGATGATTTTCGATTCCGATCCGTTGTATGAGATCGTAATAAATTTTTCGAAGGAGCCACCGGCAGCGGCGTTATACCCCACCTTGATGATGCTTTTGGCACCCGGTGCGATCGGGTGCTCCTTGTCCCATTCCGGCGTGGTGCAGCCGCAGGAAGCCTGCACGTTGCTCAGCACCAGCGGAGTCGTGCCCGTGTTCTGCACTTCAAACAGGTGAAATACCGGCTTCCCCTGGGGGATCTTGCCAAAGTTGAATTCCGCTTCCTTCACCTGGAGCACGTCGGCGGCAGGAGCGGTCTGTGCCCGGCCGGCAGCGGCCAGCAACAGGAAGAGGGCAAAGGTCAGAAGTCGCTTCATAACAAGGAGATGGCTCCAAAAATACGTCTTTGCGCCGGAAAGCCGAGCACCCCTCAAACCGATAGGCTTTTTTTAACGGCAAGGACCGAAGCGCTTATTTTTGCCGCATGGAACCGAGAAACGAGTCTGCGGAGGCACTGTCCTTCGACAATTTCCGTGAAGAAGTGCTGCAGGATTACCGCTGGGTCGTGCTCAGCCGTGAGACAAGCCTCCTGGGTCGCAAGGAGGTGCTGACGGGCAAGGCCAAGTTCGGCATCTTCGGCGACGGCAAGGAGATCGCCCAGGTGGCCATGGCCAAGTTCTTCCAGCCCGGCGACTTCCGGTCCGGCTACTACCGCGACCAGACCTTTATGTTCGCCACCGGCCTCGCCACCGTCGACCAGTTTTTCGCCCAGCTCTACGCCGACCCCTCCGTCGAGCGCGAGCCCTTCTCCGCCGGCCGCCAGATGAACGGTCACTTCGCCACCCGCTTCGTCGACGACGCCGGCAACTGGCTGCCCCTCGCGGAGCGCTGCAACATCTCCTCGGATATCGCACCGACTGCCGGCCAGATGGTCCGCGGCCTCGGCCTCGCCTTCGCCTCGAAGTGTTTCCGCAACGTACCCGAGCTCGCCTCCGAAACGGCCCTTTCCCACAACGGCGACGAGGTCTGCTTCTGCACCATCGGCGATGCCTCCACCTCCGAAGGCCAGTTCTGGGAGACCGTCAACGCCGCCGGCGTGCTCCAGGTGCCACTTGCGGTGTTTGTGTGGGACGACGGCTACGGCATCTCGGTTCCGAAAAAATACCAGACAACAAAAGCCTCCATCTCCGAGGCGCTCGCCGGCTTCCAGAAAGAAGACGGTACGAATGGCTTCCAGATCTTCAGGGTAAAGGGCTGGGACTATGCGGCCCTCTGCGAGACCTTCGAGGAAGGAATCCGCATCGCCCGCGAAACACATACGCCTGTTCTCTTCCACGTGGAGGAGATCACGCAGCCCCAGGGGCACTCCACCTCGGGTTCGCACGAGCGCTACAAAGGCGCCGAGCGCCTCGACTGGGAGCGCCAGTGGGACGGCCTCGTAAAGATGCGCGAGTGGATCCTCGCCAATGCGTTGGCCAACGAAGAGGAGCTCGATGCCATCGATACCGAAGTGCGCGAGGAAGTACGTGCCTCCAAGCAAAAGGCCTGGGACGGCTACCTGGCCCCGATCAAGGCGCAGGTGGCCCGCGCCGCCGACCTGCTCCAGGATGTGGCCTCGAAAATGCCCGACCTCGCAGCAGGCCTCCAGGGCCTTGCCAGTGAGCTCAAGGGCCTGCGCGAGCCGCTCCGCCGCGATGTGCTCCGCACGCTCAACGTTGCCCTCCTGCAAACCGGCAACAACGAAGCCGCTTACTGGCTCCGCGATTACTACAACGACCTCCGCAAGGAAAACAAGGAACTATACAATACGTATTTATACAATGAGGGCCCGAAGAGCGCGGTGAACGTTGCGGAGGTGAAAGCCGGTTTCGCCGCCGACGCACCGGTGCTCAACGGCTTCGAGGTGCTCAATAACTACTTCGACCAGCTGTTCGCGTCGAACCCGAAGGTCTTCGCCTTCGGCGAGGACCTCGGCTACATCGGCGACGTCAACCAGGGCTTTGCCGGCCTCCAGGCCAAGTACGGCGCCGAGCGCATCTTCGACACCGGCATCCGCGAGCTGACCATCATGGGCCAGGGCATCGGCCTCGCGCTCCGTGGCCTGCGCCCCATCGCCGAGATCCAGTACCTCGACTACCTGCTTTACGGCCTCCAACCCCTCAGCGACGACGTGGCCACGCTGCACTACCGCACCCGCGGCCAGCAAAGCTGCCCCCTCATCGTGCGGACGCGCGGCCATCGCCTCGAAGGCATCTGGCACTCGGGCTCGCCGATGGGCATGGTGCTCAACGCGCTCCGCGGCATGCATGTATGCGTGCCCCGCAACATGACACAGGCCGTGGGTATGTACAACACGCTGCTCCGCGCCAACGACCCCGGCATCGTGGTCGAGTGCCTCAATGGTTACCGCCTGAAGGAAAAGCTGCCGGCCAACCTGCTCGACTACACCGTGCCGCTCGGCGTTCCCGAAGTGGTGCGCGAAGGCAGCGACATCACGCTCGTAACCTACGGCTCCACCCTCCGCATCGTGCTCGACGCGGCGGCGCTGCTCGAGCAGCAGGGCGTTAGCTGCGAGGTGGTCGACGTACAGACGCTGCTGCCTTTCGACATCAACCACAAGATCCTCGACTCGCTGAAGAAGACGAACCGAATCGCCTTTATCGACGAAGACGTTCCCGGTGGCGCCGCGGCCTTCATGTTCACCAAGGTCATGGAAGAACAGGGCGGCTACCGCTGGCTCGATGTGGCCCCGCGCACCATTACGGCGAAAGCCCACCGTCCCGCCTACGGCTCCGACGGCGACTACTTCTCCAAGCCCAATGCCGAGGAGATCCAGGAAGTTGTGCTGGAGATGATGGCGGAATAGGGTGAGCGGTGAGCAGGTGACCGGTGAGCGCGCAAGCAATACCAAACGTGTGGCAATGCCACACTTTTTGTTTGCATCCAATCTATACTTAGCTAATTTAGAACCGCTCACCCGCTCACTGCTCACCTGCTCTCCTTCATGCACTACAACCAGTTCCTTTTCCTCATCGACATCTTCGGCACGGCCTCCTTCGCCATTGCCGGGGCCTTTTCCGCCATGGAGCGGCGCCTCGATCCGTTTGGCGTGCTCATCATCTCCTTCGTAACGGCGGTGGGCGGCGGTACGCTCCGCGACCTGCTCGTGGGCAACCTCCCCGTGAGCTGGCTGCACAACGAAACGGCCATCCTTGTCATTTTTCTTTCCTCATTGACCACGATGCTGTTCGGGTCGTACCTGAAACACCTGCAAACCGCGCTCTTCCTGTTCGATGCGCTCGGGCTCGGGCTCTTCACCATCATCGGCCTCGAGATCGCCATCAAGAGCGGCCTGCCGGCCTCGAGCTGTATCGCGCTGAGCACCGTCACCGGCTGCTTCGGCGGCGTACTCCGCGATGTGCTCCTCAACAAGGTGCCGCTGCTGTTCCGCCGCGAGATCTACGCCCTCGCCTCCATCGGCGGGGCGCTGGCTTACTACTTTCTCCGCAAGACGACGCTCGATGAAGACCTGAGCAAGATCGCCTGCATCCTCCTCATCTTTTTCATCCGCTTCGTTGCCGTTCGCTATGCCCTCGGCCTCCCCCGTTTTTACCGAGATCCGCAGTCCTGAAGCCTTTTTTGGATTTGAAGATTTTCCTATCTTTAATTGATACCGATCACCGATACCAAATCTGACTGCATGCGTACCTATGTCCTCGCGTTGCTGACGCTCTGTTCAGCGCCCGCCTTTTCACAAGCCCTCTTTGCCGATAAAGTTCAAGGCTGGAAGATCCAGTTCCCGAAGCGCGACCTCGTTGCGTACACGTACAAAGAGGTCATCGACTTCCGCCTCAACCCGGCGCCGAAGGAGGGCGAGGGCAAGGTCCAGGCTTCGGTTTCCTCCTCCTTCCAGCTCGTGCCGCTCAAGGATTTTCTCAAGTTCGAGGACGGCCTGTTCTACTACGACGAGATGACCATCGATGCCCTCAAGGCGGGCAATGCCGATGGCAAGAACGTGCCTGTGGACAAGCTTTGCGGCTCCTACCGCGAGGAAGACATCTTTCACAGCGATCTCAAGCTGTGCGTGGTGAAGTTCCCGCTTGCCGAAAAGGGAAAGCCCTTTACCTACAGCTACACCGAGCAATACCGCGACGTCAAGTTCCTCACCTCGTTTTATTTCAACCACCATTTCCCGGCCGTGGAGCGGGTACTCGAGTTTCATATCCCCGCCTGGCTGGAGCTGGATCTCCGCGAGTTCAACTTCGCCGGCGCCGGCGTGGAAAAATCGGTAAAGCAGGAGGGCGACGGCAAAACGATAACCTTCACGATGAAGGACGTGGCCGCGCTGCCGCGCGAGTCGAATGCGCCCAACCGCGCGCAGTCGCTGCCGCACCTCGTGTGCGTTACAAAGGCGTACCGGGACGGGGCCAACCGGCAGCCGCTTTTTGAAAGCGTCAAAGACCTCTACGGCTGGTACAGCAGCCTCACCGCGCAGATCGGCAACAAGCCCGAAGAGCTGAAGCCGCAGGTGGACGCGCTCATTGCCGGAAAAAAGACCGACCTCGAAAAAGTTGAATCCATCTTTTACTGGGTGCAGGATAACATCCGTTACATCGCTTTCGAGAACGGCATCATGGGCTTCAAGCCCGACGCGGCGCAGAACGTGCTCAGGAACAAATACGGCGACTGCAAGGGCAAGGCTAACCTGCTGAAGGAAATGCTCAAGCTTGCCGGCTTCGACGCGCGCCTAACGTGGATCGGCACCGCCGACCTGCCCTACGACTACAGCCTGCCCTCGCTGGCCGTCGATAACCACATGATCTGCACCGTCATCATCGCGGGCAAGCGCTACTTCCTCGACGGCACCGAATACTACATGGCGCTTAATGACTACGCCGAGCGGATCCAGGGGAAAGAAGTTCTGATCGAAGACGGCAGGAATTATATCGTCGATCGCGTACCGGTGTTCAGCGCCGACCACAATAAAACGAAGCATGCCATGAAGCTCGCCATCGGCGAGAGCGCGCTGAATGGAACCGCATCGGTGGAGTTCAACGGCGAGTCGAAAAGCTGGCTGCAAAGCGGCTACTCGGTACAGCGCAACGACAAGAAAGACGAGACGCTCGCTGCCTACCTCAAGAAGGGCGACGACAACCTCGTGATCACCGACATCAAGCACTCCGAATTCACCGACCGCCTTAAGCCGCTGCAGGTGTCGTACAGCCTGAAAGCCAACAACCAGGTAACACGCACCGGCAAGGAGCTGTATGTTGTGCTCGACTGGGAAAAAGAATTCGGCTCGATGGAGATCCCCGCCGACCGTGTGCAGGACTACGAGTTCAGCCAGAAATTTTACATCAGCGTAACCAAGGAGCTGGCCATTCCGGAGGGCTACAAGGTCGACTACCTCCCCGCGGCGCTGAAGAAAGCAACGCCGGCATACTCCTTCGAAGGAAGCTACGTCGTCAAGGGAAAGACCATCGTGTATACCAAGACCATCAGCATCAACAAGACGTTGCTGCGCAAGGCCGACTTCGCTGCCTGGAACGCCTTTGTGGCCGACATCAGCAAGTTTTACAACGACCAGATCGTGCTCACTAATTAATACGATTCCAAAACACATACTATGCTGCGTTCCTTTTGCCTGCTGCTCGGCGTCACGCTGCTGACCGCTGCGGCCCGCGCCCAGGCCCCCGAGCTCGGGGTGACCGTTGAGAAAGAATTTGAGTCCTCCGAGGTGCCCGATAAGTGGAAGACGGAAAGCGCCGTCATCATCGGCTCCAAGCAGGAGTACCTGTTTACGCGCCCCGGCGGCCGCGCCGGCGCCTATGCCGTGCGGATCCAGGAGTATATCCACAAGCGCGTGCGGCTGCAGGACAAGGCCGCGCTCGACAAGTTCTCGACCTTCTTCTACGTTACGATGGGCGCCGACGGAAAGGCGGCCTACAAGGTGGTGAAGGCAAACGGCAAGTCGGTGGATGTGGATATGGCGACCGCCATCGAGGAGGAGAAAGACGTGCCGGCGATGTACCGCCCCATTTACTACAAGCTGAAGGTGAAGTCGATGAAGATCGCCATTCCCAACCTCGAGGTAGGCGACATCATCGATTACACCGTGCGCTCCACCTTCGACTGGGACATGAAGAACGACGGCATCCAGTTTACGCCGTTCATCTTCTCGCTGTCCAACAGCTACCCTACGATGTACCAGCAGTACCGCTTCACGATGGCCAACGGGATGAAGGTTCGCTACCGCGCCTTCAACGGGGCCCCGCAGATCCGCTTCGACGGAAAAGCCTCCGTGTATGGCGACAAGAACTCTTACCTCAGTTACTATTTCCTCGACAAGGACCGTGAGAAAAGCGTTGACGAGCGCTGGAGCTACGAGCTGCGCAGCACGCCCAGCGTGAAGTTCCGCGTGGTGCTCCTGGCCGACAACGACCCCGATTCGAAGGGGCTTGGCGAGGCAACCGTTGACCGCTCGGGCCTGCAACCCGACGACGTGTACCGCTACTTCGGCGGCGCTGCCGTGTACAACACACCCACAGTCAACAACCTCGTGGCCCTTACCACCGAGTACGTGCTGGCCAAGCGCGCCGACGGCACGCTGAAGAACGACGACGACATCGTGAAGGAAACTTATTACTGCCTGCGCAAATCGTTCCTGGAGATGTATTACAAGGGGCCGGTGCATTCCGACCTGGAGAAGTACATGACCGGCAAGCGCCTGTACAAGCAGGTGCTGAAGCAGGAGGCCAAGGACGCCTCGCAACGCGAGGAGCGCGAGGACGAGATCCGCATGAGCCCGCTCACCTTTGCCACCGCGCTGCGCGCGGCGCTGGCGGCACAGAAGCTGCCCGCCGAGCTTTTTGTGTACCTCCCGCGCAAGCTGGGTACCTGGCGCGACGCGATCTTCATGGAGGAGCTCGACTTCGTGATGAAGGTGAAAACCCGCAAGCGCTGGTATTACCTCGAAGCCTTCAACAACTTCGACGCCTTCGGCACACCCTACCCGTACCTCGAAGGGGTGGAGGGCTACAGCATTGCCTACGACGAGGCCGGGCGCTACTACCGCACTACGGCAACGATCTCGAAGCCCGAAGACAACGTTGAGCGCAAGGATTTCGCGATACAATTCAACGATGCCCTTGACATTTCGAAGGTGGAGCGCGTGAGCAGCTACCTCGGCTCCGAGAAGAGCGCGCTTATTGGCGCCGCCAACCTCGATCGCGACTACCTCAACACCGACCTCCGCAAGTATTTCTACGATAAGAGCAAGAAGAAGGACGGCGTGGCGCCGAGCTACGACGATCCGGACAAGGAGCTTCGCGTGAAAGAGCGCCGGGAGCTTTTCGAGAAGGAAGTGAAAGGTGAGTTCGACCTGGACAAGTACAGCGATTTCACCCTGATGCAGGATGGCCGTTATGGGGATACGGCCTACCTGCAGTTCCGCGAGCAGTTCTCGCTCAAGAAGCTTACGAGCCGCGCGGGCCGCAACTTCCTCTTCGACATCGGCAAGCTTATCGGCGGGCAGATCAAGCTCGAGGAATCGGAGCTAAAGACCCGCGCCACCGATATCTATTATCCCAATGCCCGAACGATCGACAACACGATCACCGTTGCGATCCCTGCTGGCTACACGGTCGAAGGTCTCAACGAGCTCAATATGAATGTCGACAACGAGAGCGGCTCGTTCATCAGCACCGCGAAAGTGGAAGGCGACAAGCTGATCGTGACGACGCACAAGGTGTACAAGAAAACCTTCGACCCCAAGGAGAACTGGCCCAACTACCTCGCCTTCCTGGAGCCGGCCTACAAGTTCAGCCAGTTGAAGGTCGTGTTCAAGAAGAAGTAGTTCCTGGTGTCGGGAGCACTTCCTCCCTCCCCTGAGCATTGAATATTGAACATTGAAAATTTGGAGCAGAAAGCCCCGCCACCGGCGGGGCTTTTGTGTAAAACAACGTTTGGAATGTTCCAGGAAATAAAAACCGTCCAACCTGAGTGCCCCTTTCGGCGCTCTGTACGGGCGTTCCGCGTGCATAATTGTACCGGAGAAGCGCGGTTGCGTCCTTGTATTTTTACGCCATGAAACTTCCCGTGTACCAAATCGACGCCTTTGCCGAATCGGTATTCAAAGGCAACCCTGCTGCCGTTATCCCGCTGAATGAGTGGATCGATGCGGCGCTGATGCAACAGATCGCGCTGGAGAACAACCTGAGCGAGACCGTCTTCTTCGTCAAGAACGAGGACGCGCAGGCCGGACTCGAAGGCTCGTACCATATCCGCTGGTTTACCCCGGAGTACGAGATCGATCTCTGTGGTCATGCAACGCTCGCCTCGGCGTATGTGATCAAGAACTTTCTCGAGCCGCACGTGCAGGATATCCACTTTACAACCGAGAAGGTCGGTGTGCTCAAAGCAAGCGCCGCCGACGGCCTCTATACGCTCGATTTCCCGGCCCGTATGCCCGTCGAATGCGAGCTCCCGCCGCAGCTGCTTCCCAGCCTCGGGCTCTCGACGTCCGTAGAAGTACTGCGCTCGCGCGACTACTTCGTGGTGCTGCCCGACGAGGATGCGGTGCTGGCGGTGGAACCCGATTATACACTGATGAAGGAGCTCGATACCATTGGTGTCATTGTCACCGCGAAGGGCCGGTCCGCAGATGTAGTATCGCGCTGTTTTTATCCCGGAGCGGGCATCCCCGAAGATCCCGTAACGGGCTCGGCTCATTGCAATATCGTGCCCTACTGGGCGCAGAAGCTGGGCGAAACAAAGCTGCACTGCCGTCAGCTCTCGGCCCGCGGCGGCGACCTTTGGTGCCGTCTGGACGGCGACCGGGTGCTGATGAGCGGTAAATGCGCGCTGTTCCTGCAAGGCGAGATCAGTCTGTAGGCAGGCAACAGGGAAAGAGCGCATGGTTCGGTTTTGCTCACTATGACAACGTGTTGCACGGTCAGCCTGAGCACGTCGAAGGCTCGTTCTCTCGCTACGCGCCTACCCGAGGAAGCGGCTTCGGACATCGGATGTCGGGATCATACACGAATCGCGGCGGCCGAACCAGCGGTAGCGGTTCCGGGCGACCCAGTTGTACAAGGCATCGCGGAGGCGGCGGGGGAGAAGCCAGCCGGCCCGGCCCAGCTGCAGCCACCAGGGCAGGTAACGGAGCACGCGGAGCATGGCCGTCGACCGGTTCCAGGCCTGCCCGTTCTCGATGAACACAAAGGAATCAAAATGCTCCTGCGGCAGCCCGTAGCGGCGAAGCAGCTCCTGGCCGGCACCGGACTGCAACGCGGCGAAGCGCAGGCGGCGCTTCCCGTCGGCCCGGATCAGGAAGTTGACCACCGAGTCGCAGTAGTTGCACACACCATCGAAGAGAATCACCGGGGGCTCCATTGGATGAAGGTAAGCCGGATGCGCTATGTAGGATCTCGGATGCAGGATGTCGGATGTAATAAAAAAACGGATCGCAACGCGATCCGTTTTTACGTCAGACATCAGAGATCCGACATCCTAGATCGTTATTGGAGGTTATGAAACACCTTCTGCACGTCCTCGTCCTGCTCGAGCTTGTCTACGAGCTTCAGCACGTCCTGGGCCTGCTCTTCATCGAGCTGCACCGTGGTGCCGGGGATCCACTCCAGTTCGGCGCTGAGGGGCGCGATGCCTTTTTCCTCGAGGGCTTTCTGGAGGTTGCCGAAGTCGGCAAAGGCGCAGCGCAGCACGAGTACGTCTTCGCCGTTCTCGCCGGTGCCTTCACCCAGCTCCTCGAGGCCGAAGTCGATGAGCTCGAGCTCAAGGTCTTCCTGGCTGAGGCCTTCGGGCTTCAGCTTGAACACACCCATCTTCTTGAACTGGAAGGCTACGGAGCCCGAGTTGCCGAGGGTGCCGCCGCCCTTGTTGAAGATCGACTTCACGTTGGCAACGGTGCGCACGTGGTTGTCGGTGGCTGTTTCCACAAGGATGGCGACGCCGTGCGGGCCGTAGCCTTCGTAGAGGATCTCATCATAGTTGATCAGCTCCTTGCCCTGTGCGCGCTTGATGGCGGCCTCCACGCGGTCCTTGGGCATGCCCACGCTGCGGGCATTCTGGAAGCAGCGGCGAAGCGCGGCGTTGGTGCCGGGATCGGGGCCACCCGCCTTCACGGCAATGATGATCTCCTTACCGATACGGGTAAAGTTCTTGGCCATCTTGTCCCAGCGGGCGAACATGGCAGATTTGCGTACTTCAAATATGCGACCCATAGTACGAGTTTGTAGTTTGTTGTTTGTAGTTTGACGTTGGCTGACGCCGCAACCTGGCTGTCGGCGCTGCCCTGCGTTTCGCTGTTGGCGGGCACCGCCCGCCGAAGCGTGAGCGTAGGCGGGCGAAATTACGAATTAATGGCCCATGAAAAAAGCCGCCCGGGGGCGGCTTTGCTCGTCTGTCGTAAAAAGATTACCTGTTCTCGATCGGGTTCGCCGGTTCGCCGTCGGTGAGCGGCTCGGGGCGTCCCATCCGCATGCCGAACACCACGAGGTGAACAGCCGCGAAGATCAGGGAGATGTAAAACAGGGTACGGTCGGCATCAAAGCCTTCAATGGATTGGTGCAGGAAGCCAACCACTACCAGCAGCAGCGCGAGGCCCATGCCGGTGATGCGGGCAATGCGCATTCCGCGGCGGCTGGTCGTTCCGTTGCCGAATGTGCTGTGCTTCGCTCCGTAGGCGAGGTACACATCCATGCCGATCAGCATCCAGACCAGCAGACGGATCCAGGTGTCCATCGGGAGAAACACCATCATGAACAGGCAGGTGGCGATGCCGAGCAACGGCACCAGCGGCACGAGCGGTGTTTTAAAGGCGCGGGGCAGTTCCGGCATTTTGCGGCGCATGACCCAGATGCCGATGCAAACCAGGATAAAGGCGAACAGCGTACCGATGCTGGTCATCTCACCCACAACGCGGGCGGGAACGAAGGCAGCGAAGGCGCTTACAAAGGCCATGAAGAGCAGGTTGTTCTTCGCAGGCGTCTGCGTGCGGGGGTTAACGGTCGAGAAGATCTTCGGGATCAGGCCGTCCTTACTCATACTGAAGAAGACGCGGCTCTGGCCCATCAGCATCACGAGGATCACGGAGGCGTAACCGGCGAGGATCGCTACAATGATGGCGCGGTTAAGCCAGGGATAGTCGGCGTGGATAACACCGTCCGGGCCTTTCGTTCCCATGTGGTCGATGGCAACGGCTACGGGTGCAATGCCGTCTTTGCCGGCGAAGGTGGTGTAGCTGGTGACACCGGTCATGACGTGGGCGAAGAGGATATACAGCACCGTGCAGATCGCCAGCGAGCCGAGGATGCCCCAGGGCATATCGCGCTTCGGGTTCTTGGCTTCCTGTGCTGCCGTGCTCACCGCGTCGAAACCGATGTAGGCAAAGAACACGATGGCAGCCGCGCGGATAATGCCGCTGAAGCCAAACTGGCCGAAGGTGCCCGTGTTCTCAGGAATGTAGGGATTGAGGTTGTCGTTGTTGATGTATTTCCAGCCGAGGAAGATGAAGATGATCACCACGGCGATCTTGAGACCGACGATGATACCGTTCACCAGCGCGCTCTCTTTGGTTCCCTTGATCAGCAGGAGGCTCATAAGCACGATGATGAAAACTGCGGGGAGGTTGATCACGCCGCCATCCCAGGGGCCGAGCGTGAGGGCATGGGGGAGATGTATATTAAAGCCTTCCAGAAACTTGATCAGGTAGCGGCTCCAGCTGATGCCGACCGTTGCGGCGCCCACAGCGTATTCAAGCACAAGGTCCCAGCCGATGATCCAGGCGATGAACTCGCCCATCGTGGCATAGCTGTAAGTATAGGCGCTGCCCGCAACCGGTATCATCGATGCGAATTCAGCATAGCACAATCCTGCGAAAAGGCAACCGAGGGCTGCCACAACAAACGAAATGGTGATGGCCGGCCCGGCGTGGTTGGCGGCTGCCATACCCGTGATCGAAAAGAGACCGGCGCCGATGATGGCGCCAATACCCAGTGCAATGAGGCCGCCGGCACCGAGCGTTCGTTTAAGGGTGTGTGTACCTGTTTCTTCCGCCTCGTTCATCAGGACGGACATGGGCTTTCTGATAAATATGCTCATAATTGCTTTTGCGTTTTCTATCGGGTCGTAAAATAAAGCAATTAACCAATACCGCACCGGCCGGTTTTATACAAGCGGGGCGCGGGTCAATTTGTGTCGATTGTTTGCCGCCTCCTGTTTTTTACCGATTTTCGGCGCTCCGAATGCCTGTTTATGAGTAAAGGAACCCGGCTTACCCTGTTTATTTTGCTTGCGATGGTGCTTGGTTTCGCTACCGGGCTTTATGTATATAAAACGGGATCACCCGAATTCCGCTCCGACTTCGGCAGGAACATCAAGCTTCTGAGCACTGTTTTCATCCGCCTCGTGCAGATGATCATTGCGCCGCTCGTTTTCTCCACGCTGGTGGTGGGCATCGCCAAGCTCGGCGACCTCAAGGCCGTCGGCCGCGTGGGCGGCAAAGCGATCCTTTGGTTCATCACGGCCTCCCTCGCCTCGCTGCTCCTGGGAATGCTGCTGGTGAATTATTTCCAGCCGGGCCAGTACATTAACCTGGGCAAAGGCGATACCGCCGGTCTCAGCGACCTGGTGTCGAAAGGCAAGACCTTCTCGCTCCAGAATTTCGTGGAGCACGTCGTTCCCAAAAGCTTTCTCGAGGCGATGGCCAACAACGAGATCCTGCAGATCGTGGTATTCTCGATCTTCTTCGGCGTCGCGGCGGCCTCCATCGGCGACTACGCCAAGCCGGTCGTTCTTGCGCTCGAGCGCCTGTCGCATATCATTCTCAAGATCGTCAACTACGTCATGGGCTTCGCGCCGATCGGGGTGTTTGGCGCCATTGCCGGCGTCATCGCCACCAACGGCACCGAGATCCTAGGCTTCTACTGGCGCTATTACCTGCTGTTCCTCCTCGGCATATTGCTGCTGTGGATCCTGCTGCTGTCGGCCGGCGCGCTGATTCTCCGCGGCCGCATCGTGGAGCTCCTGCGCCGCATCGGGTCGCCGCTGCTGGTGGCGTTCAGCACTACGTCGTCGGAAGCCGTTTTCCCGAAACTGACCGAGGAGCTCGAGCGCTTTGGCTGCCGCGACCGCATCGTGGCCTTTGTGCTGCCGCTTGGCTACTCCTTCAACCTCGATGGCTCGATGATGTATATGACCTTCGCCTCGCTGGCCATCGCGCAGGCCTACGGTATCCACATGCCGCTGGGCGAGCAGCTTACGATGCTGCTGGTGCTGATGCTGACCAGCAAGGGCATTGCCGGCGTGCCGCGTGCCTCGCTGGTAGTGGTGCTGGCTACCTGCGCCATGTTCAAGATACCGCCCGAAGGCGTGGCGCTCATCCTGCCGATCGACCACTTCTGCGATATGTTCCGCACGGCGACCAACGTGGTGGGCAACAGCATCGCCACAAGCGTGGTGAGCAAGTGGGAAGGAGAGCTGGCAGATGCGTGAATACAGAACAAAGAACAAAGAACAAGGAACAAGGAACAAGGAACAAGGAAGGAAGACTGAAGGTTGGTTGATGACCCGAAACCCGAAACGTAAAAACGTAAAACGTAAAACGCAGAACTTTTTAGAATGCTGAATAATCTTATTGACTGGATCATTGAAAACGGCGGGCTCTTCATCCTGCTGTTTGTCGTCTTTGCCGAAACGGGTCTCTTCGTCGGCTTCTTCCTGCCCGGCGACTCGCTTCTTTTCGCCGCCGGCATCAAGCTCGAAAAGTTCTGCATGCAGATCGGCGACGGCACGCCCTCGTTTCAAAAGGTACTCGCGATTATTTGCCTCGTGATCGTAGCTTCCGTGCTGGGCAACATCGTCGGCTATTGGTTCGGCTACAAAACGGGCCCGCTGATCTACGAGCGCAAGGAAACCTGGCTGTTCCGCAAAAAGCACCTGATGCGGGCCCAGGAGTTTTACGACCGCAACGGGAAGGGCACCATTTTCCTGGCCAAGTTCCTGCCCATCATCCGCACCTTCGCGCCGATCGTGGCCGGCATTGTGAAAATGGACCGCCGCAGCTTCCTGTTCTACAACATCCTCGGCTCGATCGTTTGGGTGAGCACCATGATGCTCGGCGGCTATTACCTCGAAACCTGGGTGTCGTCGCGCTTTGGCTTCAGCCTTGCCCGCCACATCGAAATGATCGCCATCGGCATCATCATGGTCACGACGCTGCCCGTGCTCTGGAAGCTGTTTGTCACAAAAAAAAGCGTCAAGGCGGACGACAACCGGGATCCGAATAAACCGCTATGATGCCGCGCAAAGAAACATCGCTTTTCAGCCTCGCGCTGATCGTGGCCGCCCTGGGCTACTTTGTCGATATCTACGACCTGCTGCTGTTCACGATCGTTCGCGAACCCTCGCTCCGCGGCATCGGCGTTGATATGAACAACGCGAAGGCCGTGATCGCCTCGTCCACGCGGATCATCAACTGGCAGATGCTGGGACTCCTGATCGGCGGTATCGGCTGGGGCATCATGGGCGATAAAAAGGGACGTCTCAGCGTACTCTTCGGATCAATCCTGCTTTACTCCGTGGCCAACTTCTTTACGGGCTACGTGCAAACGGTGGGGCAATATGCCAGCGCGCGCTTCGTGGCCGGTATCGGTCTTGCGGGCGAGCTCGGCGCCGGCATCACGCTGGTAAGCGAGCTGCTGCCGAAGAACAAGCGCGGCATCGGCACATCGCTCGTGGCGGGTGTGGGTCTCTTCGGCGCGGTGGCGGCGTACTACACCTTCCACTTTACCGGTGAGAACTGGCGGCTTTGCTACAAGATCGGCGGCGGGCTCGGTATCGTATTACTACTGCTCCGCATCCGCGTTGCCGAGAGCGGGATGTTTCATGAAGTCAAGGCAACCGGCGCGGCCCGTGGCAATTTCCTCCTCTTCTTCAACAAGGCAAGCCGCTTCCGCAAATACATCCTGGCCATCCTCATCGGCCTGCCGACCTGGTATGTGATCGGGGTACTGGTAAACCTGAGTAACCGCTTTGCTACAGCACTTTATGGCGATAACGGGATCGTCGGCGGCAAGGCCATTATGTATGCCTACGCAGCCATCGCCATCGGCGATATCCTCATCGGCTTCGTGAGCCAGGCCTTCCGCAGCCGGAAAAAGGCGCTTTTTCTTTTCTACGCGCTGTGCATCGTGGGCGGTGTGCTGTTCTTCAGTCCCTGGAACCACAACGACACGCGGATGTACGGCATCTGCGCTTTCCTGGGCTTCAGCACGGGCTTCTGGGCCATCTTCGTAACGATGGGCGCCGAGCAGTTCGGCACGAACCTCCGCGCCACGGCTGCCACCACGATCCCCAATATGGTACGCGGCGCCCTTCCGCTCATCAACATGCTGTTCAAGGATGTGTTCCAGGACAGCTGGGGCTGGACGCTTCTCCGCGCCGGCATGGTCACGGGCATCATCGTGATGACGGTTACGGTGATCGCCGCCTTCTTCACCGAAGAAACCTTTCACAAGGATCTTAACTACGTGGAAGAATGAGGAATGTGGTGATTGGGTAATGTGGTAATGTGGTGAGGGGTCATCGGATCATAAGGTTCCCAAAACTTTCCAAAACCCTTAGAACCTCCAAAACCTTCCAAAACCCTTCAAAACCCTTCTCCTGGTTTATTTTTGCGCGATGCCCAAATTCCTCATTGTCCGCTTTTCCTCCATCGGCGACATCGTGCTGACGACGCCGGTCATCCGCTGCCTTAAGACGCAGGTGCCCGGGGCCGAGGTTCATTACCTCGTGAAGCCACAGTTCCGGCAGGTGATCCGGAACAATCCCTACATCGACAAGATCCACGTGCTGCAGGAAGACTGGGAAAAGATGACCGGGGAGCTGAAGGCCGAGGGCTTCGACTATATCATCGACCTGCACCACAACCTGCGCACGCTGCGGCTGAAGCGCAGCCTCAAGGTGCCGGCGTTTTCATTCAACAAGCTCAATGTAGAGAAATTCATCTTCGTAAAGCTGAAGTGGAACGTGATGCCGAAAGTGCACATCATCGACCGCTACCTCGAAACGGTAAAGCCCTTCGGCGTGGTGAACGACGGCAAGGGGATGGACTATTTCCTGGCGCCGGAAGATGAAGTGCCCTACACCGATATCCCTACCTCGCACCAGCTGGGATTTGTAGCCGTAGTGATCGGGGCTTCGTTCAAGACCAAGAAGCTGCCCATCTACAAGCTGCAGGAGCTTTGCCGGAAGATCCCGTATCC
Organism: Flaviaestuariibacter terrae; assembly: GCF_054777635.1. Lineage (NCBI taxonomy): Bacteria > Pseudomonadati > Bacteroidota > Chitinophagia > Chitinophagales > Chitinophagaceae > Flaviaestuariibacter > Flaviaestuariibacter terrae. The sequence goes on along the minus strand of NZ_BAAHAL010000006.1, from coordinate 1,503,324 downwards.
CGTAATTCTACTGGGTGGCCCCGAGGAAGTGGCCGAGGGTGAGGAGATCGCGTCCATCCATCCCATCAAGGTATACAACGCCTGCGGAAAATTCAAGCTCAATGAAAGCGTCGACCTCGTAAAGAAATCGAAGCTTGTGATCGCGCACGATACCGGCCTGATGCATATTGCGGCCGCACTGAAAAAGCAGGTCATTGCCGTGTGGGGCAGCACTACGCCTTCTTTCGGCATGACTCCTTACTACGGCGACAACTACCTGCTCCAGCAAGGCCGTCCTTACGACGATGTGCAGGTGCACAAGCTGTGGTGCCGGCCCTGCACCAAGATCGGCCGCGACAAGTGCCCGCAGGGGCATTTCAAATGCATGAAGAATATCAACATTGACGAGCTCGTACAGAAAGCGGAAGCGCGCCTGTTCCGGTAGCCAAATCCCAGCTCCATAAATGCGCGCATGATCCTGCAGCGTGGCTGGTCAGAACTCGACGATGAAACCGAGCGTCGGCAGGGGCCGTCCCTCGTTGTCCTGCAGAAGGACCGGAATGGCATTGCTTCCGTTGCGCTCCACGGGCTGTCCATCGGTACTGGCGAAGGCTGTATTGGCGGCATTGCGCTGGAACGTATAGATCGGCGGCTGGGAAGCCGGCGCCGCGTACAGGTTCTGTATGTCGAGAAACAGGTCGAGCGAGACCTTCCTGAAATTCCATTTCTTGTCGATGCGGATGTCGGCGGCGTGAAAGGCCGGAAGCCGTTCGCTGTTGATGCGTGCATAATCCAGCACTCCTTTTTCGAGCGGGATATAATTGAGCCGGCTTGCTTCGGTGTCGTACGGCGTATAGGGCGCGGCTCCCTGGTAGCGAAACTTCACACCCAGCTCCCAGTCGCGTTTCAGCTTGTAGCCTGCCGTAAGGGCCAGCAGCTGGCGGTTGTCCCAGGAAGCGGGCGCATAGTTTCCATCACGATTACTGAATTCACTGCGGTACCATGTGTAACTGAAGACCCCGAAGAAACGCTTGCTTAATTTCTGCTGGGCAAACAGTTCGATCCCGTATGCCCGTCCGCGTCCCGTTTGCGTAACGGGCTCATTACCGATGGCGCCGAACTCGGTGCCCTTGTTGGCCAGTGAAATCCCCTCCGTGGTACTTACCGGGTAACGGCTGTATTGCTTCCAGAAACCCTCCAGCGTAATGCGTGTGCTGCCCGAAGGGAGGTATTCGGCGCCGCCCACCCAATGGGTGCTGGCGATATAGGCGCCGGGGTTGGGCCCCCTGCCGTCACGGAAGGCGAGCTGCGGGTAGCCGGGCAGGCGGAAGTAGCGTCCGAAGGAGGCGCTGACGTTCCAGTAGCTGCTGAGCGCATAGGATGCGCTGATCCGTGGGCTCAGCTGCCGCAACGGGTTGCCTTCGCTGTTGCCGAGCGTATTGGCGTCGGCCCGGATCCCGCCGCTCAGGGCAAGGCGTTGCCGGAGCAGCCGTGTGCCCGCCTGCACAAAGGCTCCGTAGCGCAGGAAGTTTTCGGCGCTGTTGCCGCTGAATACCTGCGCCGGCTGGCTGTTGCCTTGCGGGTCGGTGGCAAGCGGGCGAAACAGCTGGTAAAAGCGGTTGCCGAACTCCACGTATTGGGCCACGGCGCCCCAGCTGAATTTCCAGTTGCTGAAATTGCGGGTGGCATCGAAGCGCAGCTTGTTCTCCGTTTCCCGGCTGCGGATCGAAAGCGTTTGCGCTCCGGCGCTGGGGTTGAGGTTGTCTTCATAGCCGTCGGCGCGGTTGTCGAGCGTGTTTCGGCTTAGCGACAAATTCCAATAGCCCCGGGCCGTCAGGCGGCGCAGCGTGGCGCCGACCGTATAGGTCCATTGGTTGATGGATGGATTCGAGGAAATGGCGTAAAGCTTTTCCGGTGTGGCCTTGCGCGGCGCGGCAAACCTGAATTCATCGATTGCCCCGAGGCCCAGCACGCTGAGCGTCGTTTTCGCATCGATCCTAGTTACGGTTTTGAATTGGAAGTCCCAGTAGTTGGGACGGATCGGAAGGTCGAGCGCCTTGAACAGCAGTTGAAGGTAGGAGCGTCGCGCGGAAGCCAGGAACGTTGTTTTCCGGGAGAGTGGACCGTCGGAGGTGGCGGCCGCCTCGGTGCCGCTCAGGCGCAGGTTGCCCTGGAGGCGCTCGCGGTTGCCGGCTTTCTGGCGAAACTGGAATACGGAGCTCAGGGCGTTGTCGTAGCGCGCGTCGAAGGCCGATGTAGTCAATTTCACATCTTCGATAAAGCTCACGTTGAGGATGCCCTGCGGGCCGCCGCCGCTGCCCTGCGTGGAAAAATGGTTGATCACCGGCACTTCAATCCCGTCGAGGTAAAACACATTCTCGCTCGGCGCACCGCCGCGGATGATGATGTCGTTGCGAAACGAGCCGCCGTTGGCGCCGCCGCCAACACCGGGAAGCGATTGGATGACGCGGCTGATATCGAAGTTGCCACCAGGGTTGGCGCGGATTTCTTCCGTAGTGAGCCGCTGCACGCTCAGGGGGCTTTCGAGTGTGGCAGCCCGCACGCTCGCGCGGTTGCCCTGGACGACTACATTCTCGAGTTCTTTCGCTACGGGTTCGAGTTCAAGCGACAGCGTCTGCACATTCCCCGTGGTCAGAACGATGTTGCGGAGTGCAAGCGGCGCGAAACCCACGCCAGCGGCCTGCACCGTGTACGTGCCGGGTGCCATATTGATAAACGCGAAATTGCCGGCTGTATCGCTCACCGTGTTACCGCCGGGAACGAGTGTCAGGGTAATTCCCGCAAGCGGTCGCTGGCTGCTGCGGTCGCTAACGATACCGTTGATGCGTCCGTTCTGCGCGAAGGCCAGTAAGGGAAAAAGAGAGAGAATGAAGAGAATGCGCTGTTTCATGGTTGGCTGTTAGAGGAGGCTACCCGATCAACAACGCTTCCGCCACATGGTTCGGTCAGAACTCGAATTCTTTTACCAGCGGATGATGCATCAGCAGCTTCGTCATCTGGCTGTGGTTCTTTTCCGCGCCCTGTACGTACCAGGTGCCTACGATGCTGTTGCCGCTCTTGGTGCGCCTGAGTCGTTTGTAACTAAGGTGGCATTCGTCGAAGAGTCCCTCGTATTCGTTCAGCAGGTCGTCGCGGTACTCCGACACGATGCGGTAGGTGTGCGATTGGTTGACGCGGTCCATCCATACTTCCAGGCGGGTAAGCAGCCATAACACCAGCAACACGAGCACCGTGCTGCAGGCGACGAGTAAGTAGGCCTTGTCGGCGATGGCCATGCCGAGGGCCGCCGTTGCCCAGATGGTCGTAGCGGTGGTGATGCCGTTGATGCGGTTGTCGGATTTGTAAATAACCCCGGCACCCAGGAAGCCGATGCCGGTAACAATGTTGGAAGCGATGCGGTCGTTGGAGCTGTGACCGATGCTCATCGACACGGTGGTAAAGATCCAGGAGCCCAGGCAGATGAGGATCATCGTGCGGAAGCCTGCCGACTTGCTGCGAAACTCCCGCTCCGCGCCAATGAGGCCACCGACTACGATGACCATCAGGAGTTGTCCGAGGAGTTGTTGCCAGGAGAGCATCGATAAAATTACCCTACGGACAGGGAGAAAGAACGCAGATCTATTATGATTTTTATGATTAGAACTGGTAGCGTGTTTGCGTCAGCAAATCATAACCTATCTTATAATCTGCGTATCCACCGCAGGTGGATCTGCGTTCTTTCTCTCAAGCCAGCTCGCTCAGCTCAAGCCAGCGCATTTCCTTCTCATCGATCGCCGCGTTGATGGCGGCGATGCGGTCGGCCGCCTTCTGGAGCTCTTCGTAGGCGAGGCCCGCTGCCATCTGCTCCGTCAGGCCGGTGCGTTCCTTATCGAGCGCTGCCAGCTCCTGCTCCAGCAGCTGGAATTCGCGCTGCTCCTTGAACGAAAGCTTGCGTTTCTTCTCCACCGCGGCCGTCGAGGCCGACGGGGCAGCGGCGGAAACGGCGCGCTCTTCCTTGCGAGCCTCTGCCTCCGCTTCCTGCTCCAGCTTTTGCTGCTCGCGGTATTGGGAGAAGTTGCCGGGGAAGTCGCGGATAACGCCATCGCCTTCGAAGACAAACAAGTGATCCACGAGGCGGTCCATGAAATAACGGTCATGGGAGATGATCAGCAGGCAGCCACTGAACTCGAGGAGGAAGTTCTCCAGCACCGACAGCGTCGGGAGGTCGAGGTCATTGGTCGGCTCATCGAGCACCAGGAAGTTGGGATTGCGGAAAAGAATGGAAAGCAGGTGCAGGCGCCGCTTTTCACCGCCACTCAGCTTGCTGATGTAGGTGTATTGCTGGTCGGGGGTAAACAGGAACAGCTCGAGGAACTGCGCCGCGCTGAGCGATCGCCCGTTGGCCAGCGGGAAGTTTTCGGCAATGCCCTTCACGAACTCGATCACCCGCAGGTCGCTCTTGATCTCGAGACCGGTTTGCGAGTAATTGCCGAACACCACGGTGTCGCCGATATTTACCTTGCCCGAATCGGACGGCTCGATCCCCTGCAGGATATTTACAAAGGTCGATTTACCTGCGCCGTTCTTTCCCACGATACCAACGCGCTCGCCCTTCTTGAAAGTATAGTCGAACCCTTTGAGGATAACACGCTCGCCGTAGCTTTTGTAGACTTTCTTGAGCTCGGCCACCTTGCCGCCGAGACGGCTCATCTTGGCCTGCAGCTCGAGCTGCTGCTCCTGGATCTTTTGCTTCGCGCGCTTTTCCACTTCGTAAAAATTGTCCTGGCGGCTTTTGCTTTTGCTGGAACGTGCTTTCGGCTGCTTGCGCATCCACTCCAGCTCCTTGCGGTACTGGTTGCGGGCTTTCTCCACCGAGGCCGCCTCGCTTTCTTCGCGTGCTGCCTTCTTTTCGAGGAAGTTGGCGTAGTCGCCCTTGTGAATGTGCAGCACGCCGTTGTCGAGCTCCCACACTTCCTCACACACAGAGTCCAAAAAGTAACGGTCGTGGGTGACCATGAGGAGGGTTGTGTTCTCCTTGTTGAGGTAGTGCTCGAGCCATTCCACCATTTCCACGTCGAGGTGGTTGGTGGGCTCGTCCATGATCAGCAGCACGTGCTTATGCTCAAAGCCGATATCGATGAGGGTGCGGGCAAGGGCGACACGCTTCTTCTGGCCGCCGCTGAGGGTGCCCACAGGCTGCTGCAGGTTGTGTATGTTGAGCTTGCCGAGGATCTGCTTCACCTTGGCCTCGAAGTCCCAGGCGCCGAGCTCGTCCATCTGCGACAGCAGCTCGTTGCTGCGGGCTTCGTCGCGGGCATCGAGCGCATCTTCATAAGCTTTGATGCAGTTGAGCACCGGGTTGTCGTGGTAAAAGATGTTATCGAGGATGTTGGCGCCCTCGATAAGACGCGGCTCCTGCTCGAAGAAGGCGACGTCCACGTCCTTGTTGATCCACACGGTGCCGGAGTCGGGCACATCCTGTCCGCCGACGATTTTCAGCAGGGTCGACTTGCCCGATCCGTTGCGGGCCACGAGCGCGATCTTGTCGCCCTCGGAAATATGGAAAGTAAGGTTTTCAAAAAGCGGCTTTACACCGTAAGATTTCGCCAAAGCCTGCGCCGTCACATAATGCATGGCGCAAAGATACGCCGCACAGGCGGGGGAGCGAGAACGCAGATGGATGCCGATTCGTGCCGATCGCACCCGGGTAGCGATCGGCGCACATCCTGATCATCCAAAGAAAGCCCGGGGCTTCCGCTGCCTCAACGCTCGACGCGGTTGCTGATCTTCGGGAGCGTCTTCAGGTATTCCCAGATCGCCCTGGCCTCGGCGTCGGACAGGTTGGAGAACTTGGGCATCGGGTCGCGGAGACCGGGCCCGCCGTTGGGTGTCTGCCCGAACTTCACGGCCTGGATAAAATCGCTGTCGCTCCAGTTGCCGATGCCCGTTTCGGTGTCCATGGTGAGGTTGCGGCTGAAGATATCCTTGCCGTCGGCTGTCTGCAGCTTGTTGCCGCCACCGAAGTAGCCAACCGATTTTTCGGGATGGTCGGCATCGAGCTTCAGGAAGTCCTTCGAGTGGCACATCCAGCAATCGAGCTGCAGCGCGATATAGCGGCCCCAGGCGGGCTTGTTGCTGGTATCGGGGCCGGGGATCGGCGCCGTCGGGTAGGGCAGGGGCTTCATCAGGATGCCCGCGTTGCTGAGAAACTTCGTAAGAAACGAGTATTGCGATTTCGGTTGCCGCGTGTTGTCGGCCTGCACCCAGGTGTGGCCGGAGCGCAGGAACGCGATGATGGAATACAGGTCTTCGTCGGAGCTTTCTTTGAGCTTCACCATCAGCGGGAGGTGCGTGCCATCCGGCTTGACGCCGGTGCGGAGCAGGTAGGCGAGGTCGCCATCGCTCCACTTGCCGATGCCTGCCTCTTCGTGCTGGGTGATGTTGGCCGAGTAGATCGTGCCGAACTGCGGCACGTCGTCGAGGCGGCGGCCGGTGAACTTGTGGGTATTCGGGTCGAGGTGGCAGGACTTGCAAAGCAGCGAGGCCAGCTTCTCGCCACGCGCAAGCCGCGCGGGTGTTGCTTCCACTTTGAGGTCGATGTGCCGGGCTTTTTCGGTCGGGATGCCGCGAACCGCGATAAAGGCGGCGGCAAGGCTCACAAGGGCTACCACTACAACCAGCGTGTAGAGCAGGTAGCGCAGGACTTTTTTCATGATCGGTGTTTTTCGGTTTCGTTGCAGTTGCGGCAGCGAAGGTTCGCTATCCGGCCGGCAACACCGATCCCGTTGCGCATGAATCGTCGATTTTCCTGTATGGATAGAATAGCAAAGCCGGTCCTTTCGACCGGCCTTGCCTCATGAACCTATCCATTATTTTTTCTGCTTGCCCAGCACTTCGTCGGTAAAGTGGGCGCGCTCTTTGGGCTGCGCGAACTTGTCGGCATTGTAGGCCTGCGAGGCGCCGCGTGGTATCGATAGCGAGCTCCAGTGCTGCGCGCGCATCTTCCCGATATATACGATCTGCCCGACATGGTAGGGGTAATGCGCCAGCTGCCGGTTGATGGCTTCGAGCACCGTGTGGCCCTGGTTGCGGATGTATACAATGCGGTCGAGGTCTTCATCGGTAAGTGAGCGGAGCGTTTGGAGCAGCAGGCTCCAGCCCGCGTCCCACCTGGCGCGCAGGTCGGCGGCATCGGTGGGCTCGCTGGCAAACTCGCCCTCGCGGTCGCGCCATTCCTTTTCGCCGTCCGAATCCAGGAAGTCGGTCCAGCGGCTCAGCATGTTGCCCCACAGGTGCTTGACGATCGCGGCGATCGAATTGCTTTCTTCGTTGGGGCGCCAGAACAGGTCTTCATCGCGCAGTTGGGCGAAGGTTTTTTCGCCGAGCAGCTTGTAGTATTCAAATTGCTTCGTAACGCTTTCGAGGTAAGAGGAAGGCATGGCGAATCTTTTTTCGGTGGGATAAAGATCGGTGGCAATCAATACAACATGCAGGCACGGGGCCTGCATGTTGTTTCGAACATCGAATGGTTCAGGCAGCCACAGCGGCCAGCTGACGGCACTCTTCGGCGCAGCGCTTGCAGGCTTCTGCACAGGCGCGGCAATAATCCGAGTTGCACGAAGCGCATTCGGCACAACACTGCTCGCAGAGCTCGCTGCACAGGTTGCACAGCTCCAGGGCCATGCTGCTGTTCATACAAAGCATTTGGGCAGTAGCCGTGCAAAGGGCAGCGCACTCCATCGTGAGCTGGATGCAGCGGGCCATCTGCGCAATGTTCTGATCTTTCGTGCAGGCACTGGCGCATTGCTGGCAGAGCGTGGCGGTGCGGAGACAAGCTTCGATGCAGTACTGGTACTTACGGGAATTGTGTTCCATGATTGAACGGTTTATGGTTTACTAAAAGAAGTATGCTGTAGCCGGGGGACGGCTTTGCAGTAGTCTACTCTTTGTTGGTCTGAAGGTGTATGTAAGTTGTTTCGGTAAAGCACGGTGCAGTGAACCGTGCCTGCTGGTATACAGGAACACAAAAAAACCATTCCCTCTAAAATCAATATGACTAGCGAAAGGACCAGGAACGGGTACTGGCACACTAACAGGATGATTCACAGCCCGCTAGTTTTCGCGATCGCTTCTGAATGGATCTGCGGGCGCTGTTACATGCCTTCCGTTTTGTGGCAGGAGTTCCACCTACGGGCGCTGTTTTGGCCGGGGCATTCTTGTTGCTTGCAGCGAAAAACTAACAAGTGTGCGTACGCGCAAACGCAGGCGGGGCAAGGGTTCTGTAGCTTTTGTACTACACGGGCAGACAGGTATATCTACTGCTTTCTTTCCGGTTTATACAGCGCTTTCTTGAACGGGTGAAGCGTCGTCATCGCGCACAGCCATCGGTCAACGGAGTATGCGCAGGTATTCCTTCCACGGACCCACGGCATCGCTGTATTGCTTCGCAAGCACACGCAGTATCTGGCTCAAATGATCGAGGTCGTGCACGGTCCATGTTGCGAGTAATTGCGCCAGGGTCACGTTGCCGAATTGCGGGTGAATGCCGGTTCGTTGCAAGCCGGCATCGTCGGCAGGCAGTTGTCGCAACGCTTCGAGGTTGGCCGAGCGCAGTGCGTCAAATTCGTCGAGCAGCTGCTCCATCGATTTGCCCTTACTCTCTTCAAACTGCGCGAAGCGATCGATCGAGGGAAAGTTTTTGTCGGGGCCATCCGACAGGATGATTTGCGCACGTTGTATCCAGCCGGTTCGCTCGAGGTGCACGAGATGGCCCACAACATCGAAGGCGCTCCAGGTGTCGGGTCCTTCGTTGACGCTCGTCCAGTTTTCGGAAAGTTGCCGGAGCAGGCTGCGCAACACGGCAGGCGTGCGCTCCAGCAATTCGATCGATCGGTCGGTGGAAAAGTTCATGGCAGGATGTGTTTGCCACGAAGCTACTGGCTTGCTTCCTCGATCGACCGGTACAATCCATGGGCGGGCCTACCGGTACAGAAACGCCCGCGCAGGGCGCGGGCGGTAAACAAATACAAGTCGCCGGGGTGTATCAGCCAAGGCCACGGAGCCAGCTGATGACCTCGTCGCGGGTCTTGCCAAGCTTCTGTTGCAGGCGACCGTAGAGCTCATCTTCCTTGCCCTCCTGGTAGTCGAGGTCGTCATCGGTGAGGTCACCACGTTCCTGCTTGACTTTGCCCTTCAACTCATTCCATTTGCCTTTGAGTTCTAGTCTGTCCATGGTAGTCGTTTTCCGGATAGTGAAAAGAATTGTGCCAATACGCTATCCGGCGGCCGCTTCTTTTACGAAAAACGGGTCGGCAGCTGCCCGGCGCAAGCGCCGCTGTAAGCCAGCACAAGGCGGGGCAACGACAAACCCGGAGGCACTTTCTCCGTCGGACTATTTAGTGGGAGCGACCGGCTTTGGCACGAGCACCTGGATGGCACCGGGCAATACCTGCGCCGTAACGCGCCGGGTCTTTCCGCGGTATTCGCCGTCCACCTGGAAGTAGGCACTCTTGCGGGTTTCGATGGTCGCTGCCTTTGCATGGAGCACCTCGATCTTTTCGGGGCGGAACGACCGGTTGGTAAACAGCGCCTTCAGGATCTCCACGAGGTTGAGCTTGCGTACGATGACCACTTCAAAATAGCCGTCCGACAGATCGCCCTCCGGGTTGATGTTGGCGCCGGTGCCGTACTTGCGCGCATTGGCCAGCACAATCATATACGCCCCGCGCCGCACGGTATCTTTTTCGGTCTGGATCGTCGCGTGCATCTTCTGTTTTTGCCACAGCACGCGGAGCACAGCACGGCCGTAGCCCCACATCCCCCGCTTCTCGGAGCCTTCGAAATATTTGACCAGCATGGCGTTGAGCCCCAGGTCGGAGAGGTGGATGCACGTGTCGTCGTCGTTAACGAGGAGCAGGTCGATGGCGCGGGGTGTTCCTTCGAGCACCACGCGGAGCGCGCCTTCGGCGTCGAGCGGGATCTCGAGCTCGCGGGCCATGCCGTTCGCCGAGCCGGCGGGCAGGATCCCCAGCGGGATGTTGCGGCCGCGAAGAAGACCTGCCAGCAGCTTCACGGTGCCGTCGCCGCCCACCGCCACCACCCGGTCAGGCTTCACCCGCTCAATATGGTTACGCACGGAGCTCTCGTCTTCTTCGCCCGTCAGCAGGAAGAATTCCATCTCGTGCACCGAGTCTTTGATGGTGCTGCGGATCTGTTCTTCCCAGTTGGTCTTGGCTTTGCCCCCCGACACGGGGTTAATGATAAACAGGATACGGAGTTGGCCTTCTTTCTGCATAGATGGGATGTATGGCATTATTGGGGCTTTACCACCGGCTGAAGAACTGGGCCTTCCACAGGCTGGGCCTTACGCGGCATACCGTAATAAAAGTGTACCATGGGTACGGGCACGCAGAGCAACTCGTGATCTACGGGCATGTATTCCGGCAGAGCGCGCTCCCGAGGCGGCGCTACCGGCAGCGGTTCATCCACAATAGCTGGGCGCTGCTGCGGCTGTTCCTCGTGAAGCCCTGGCCCTGCGCCCGCGTACGTACGCACTGGGGCGGGCAGGTGATTTACGCCCAGGCCGATAACGCCGGCTTCTTCAAATTCGAATGGAAAGACCAGCCGCCGCTGGAGCAGGGCTGGAACGAGATCAGCGTCGAGCTCATCGACGATGACCACAAGGTGCTCGCCACCGGGAAAGGGTCGCTGTATATTCCCTACCCCACCCAGTACGGCTTTATCTCGGATGTGGACGATACCTTCCTGATATCGCACTCGGCGAATATGCGGAAGCGCCTCTTTGTGCTGTTTACGCAGAACGCCCGCAGCCGCCAGCCTTTCGAAGGCGTCGTGCGCCACTACCGGCTCCTCTCGCTGGGCAACACCTCGCCCGACGCGCCCAATCCGTTCTTTTACGTGTCGAGCTCGGAGTGGAACCTGTATGATTACCTCGTTGAATTCACGCGGGTGCAGGGAATGCCGGGCGGCGTGTTCCTCCTGAACGTGCTCAAGCAGGCGCGCGAGCTGCTGAAGACGGGGCAGAACAACCACCAGGGAAAGTTCGCGCGGATCGTGCGTATCATCGAGGGTTTCCCGAAGCAGCGCTTCGTGCTCCTCGGCGACTCCTCGCAGCACGACCCGTATATCTACGAGTCGATCGTGAAGCACTTTCCGGGGCGCATCCACGCGGTATACATCCGCGACGTCCATGCCGCGAATTACGACAAGGTAGCGACCGTTCTCACGAGCATCGAGGGACACGGTGTTCCCTGCTGTTTCTTCAAGCACAGCGCCGACGCCATCCTTCACTCCATCAAGGTCGGCCTGATCGCGCAGGAAGCGATTTCCTCGGTTGAGCTTGGTCGTGATGACGGGGAGGAAGATGATGCGGCCAGCCTGCCCGAACTGCGGTCCGGCAGCGAAAAGAAAACGGATTAGTTCCGCTCCCCGTGCGACTTGTGGCACGATGTTTTTGCCCCTATCGGCAGATTAAAAAATTCCCCCAGTATGGAAAAGCATTTGCAGAATGAAGAGGCCCTGTCCAAGCTCAAGAAGCTGGCCGAGGAGATCCGCGTGTGTATGTTCATCACCAACGCCGACGATGCGGTGGATCACACACGCCCCATGTCGGTCGCCTCGATCGACGCAGACGGAAAGCTCTGGTTCTTTACCGATATCCGCTCCATCAAGGTGGAGGAAGTCAGCAAGGCCCGCAAGGTGCACCTCACCTTCGCGCACCCCGGCAAGGAAAGCTACCTCGACCTATGGGGCATGGCCCACGTGGTGACCGACCGCGAGCTGATCAAGGAAAAGTGGAGCCCGATGGTGAAAGCCTGGTTCCCGGGAGGGGTGGAAGACCCCAACGTGGCGCTGCTGCACGTACACCCCGAGCGTTGCTACTATTGGGATGCCGAAACGGGCAAGATGGTCCAGTTCTTCAAGATGGCCGTCGGCGCCGTTACCGGCAACCCGAAGATTTCGGACGGAACGGAAGGCAAGCTGGCGATCTGATCCCGGATGTCAGCTCTAAAATTCATTCGAAGCGTCATTGCGAGGAGGACAGCGTGAAGCGCTGGCTGAGGAAGCGATCTGCTGGAGGTTGGCAGCAAAGCCTCTTCGATAGTAGTTGGAAGAGATTGGAAGAGATTGCTTCGCTTCTCCTGCAAGGACGATTGACGATAAATTCCTTTTGTTTGGCGAACAGAAAAGTCGTGTCGAGTTTCCTCCGGCACGACTTTTCGTTTGAATAATGTATGGATCCCGAGCAACATGATCTGCTCCCCCCGCAGGAAACGGGAGGCCAGAGTAACACGGAAGCAAGCCGCAGCTTCGCGAGCGAAGCGGAGGCCGAAAATTTTTATGAAACGCTGCGCAAGCGATTGCTGCACGTCAACGGCTGGCAGGGGCTGGCCGGTTCGGGCACGGCACGCTTCCAGCTAACTGATGCATCCGGCCAGGACGTCGACCGCGGCGTTCGGCCGGGCGACCACGTCAAGATCGATATTCCCGGTCCCGGCAACGCCAGCGGCGAAGGCTTTGATTGGGTGCAGGTCGAAGCGGTGGAGGAAGGCGAGAAAGATGGCTCGCCGTTTACGCTCATCCGTGTGCGCCCCGCAACAAATCCCACGAATGATAAATCGGACGTCGCGCATTTCTTCTCCGGAGATGCGACCTCCAATTTCCTCGTGCGCCGCGATGGCAGCAGCGTTACGGCCTCCGTATATGGCCGCAATGAAAAGCCCAATTCCGGTGCGGACAGCCTGGTAGACAAAGCCCGCAATACCGTCGTCGGCAGCGGTGCCATCGCCGGTGCCTCGAAGCTGCAGTGGAAAGCGTTGGTGGATGGCTTGGTGGCGGAGTAATGGGCGGCAGGGAGAGAAAGAACGCAGGTTTTCTATGATTTATTCGATCAGCGCATGGGTTCGACAAGCTCACCATGACATCCTTCGTCTGCGCTCAGGATGACAGTGTCACAGTGAGCATAGCCGAACTGGTCAGCCTGACGCCGTGCGTCAGCAAATCATAATCAATCGTAATAAATCTGCGTATCGCGCTTGCGCGATCTGCGTTCTATCTCTCCTGACTACGAGCTGCAGCTCAACATCGAGCATCCCGCCCTTGCATTGGCCCAGTCGGGCCGTTTTTCCAGGAACTTATCATGCTTGTCGCTGTAGGGTTCTCTGAGCGCTGCCTCGAGCTCGCGGAGCATCGTTTCATTCCCTTTTTCGAGGCCTTCGATCGCCTGCGAAAGCAGGTAGTTGCGGAGCACAAAGCGCGGGTTGGCGCCCTGCATCCGGGCCCGCACCGAGGCCGCATCTTCAGCGGCGGCGCGCTCGCGCCAGTTTTGCAAAAATTCCAGGAGCAGGCTTTCCTGGTCGTCGGTGGGCGTGCCGTAGAAGGAGGGTGTAAAGTGTGCCAGCGCGTCTTCCTCGCTCCCGAGCCAGGTTGCCAGTAACTGGAAGAAGATCGTGTAATCGGGCTGCAGCGTCGCCAGCATCAGCTCGCACTGCTCGATCAGCGCCTGGTCGTCGCCCGTGAGCTCGCTGAGCCCAAGCTTGTCGCCCATCATCCGGAACCAGTATTTCCAGTACGCGCCATCGTACGTGTCGAGCAGGGCCACCAGCGGCTCCTGGCTTTCGACCAGCGGCAGGAGCGCACCGGCGAGGCAACCGAGATTCCACTTGGCCACGGCAGGCTGCTTCGCAAAGGCATAGCGGCGCCCCGGCAGGTCGGTGGTGTTCGGTGTGAAGTTGGGCTCGAAGGCATCCACAAACGAGTACGGTCCATAGTCGATCGTTAGCCCGAGGATCGACATGTTGTCGGTATTCATCACGCCATGCACGAAGCCCACGCGCTGCCATTCGGCCATCAGGAACGCGGTGCGCCGCACGACCTCGCCAAACCAAAGAAGGATCTTCTCCTCGCTGCTGTTGTATTCGGGAAAATACCGCGCGATCGTCCAGTCGACAAGCGACTGCAGTCCCTCTTTCTCGCCCCGCGCGGCGGGCATTTCGAAGGAGCCGAAGCGCAGGAAGCTTGGCGCCACGCGGGCCACGATAGCACCGGGCTCGTGGGCGGGATGGCCGTCGTAAAACATATCGCGGAGTACGGGCTCGCCGGTGGTCACGAGGCTGAGCGCCCTCGTTGTGGGCACGCGCAGGTAGTGCATCGCCTCGCTCATGAGGTATTCGCGCAGCGAGGAGCGGAGCACCGCACGGCCGTCGGCCCGGCGGGAGTAGGCCGTGGGGCCGGCGCCCTTCAGCTGCAGTTCCTGTACGGTGCCCGTGGGTGTAACGAGCTCACCCAGCGTGATCGCGCGGCCGTCGCCAAGCTGCCCGGCCCAGTTGCCAAACTGGTGCCCCGCGTAGCAGGCGGCGTACGGACGCATGCCTGTTGCCAGCGCGTTGCCGCCCAGTATTTCTACGGATGTCGCATCGGGGCGTTCGATGCCGAGCTCCGTGGCGAGCTCGTCGGACCACGCGAGCAGCTTCGGCTCCGGAACGGGCGTTGGCCCCGCCTTTGCCCAGAACTTCCCGGGTGTCTGCCTGGGTCGAAGGTCGCCGGAATCGTCACCGGGAAACTGCGCGGTAAAGTCCTGCTTGTACGTAGCGTTGTTTAATTGATTGGGCATGGGTCTGGAGTGCACGGATTGTGCCGGGTAAAGTTACTGGCGGGTCAAAAGCAGTTGGTAGCGGAAGTCAATTGCCAAACCTGCAGCAAGCCGCAGGCGGCTTCAGCGCACTACAGCACAACGGCACGACAGCACGACGAAAATCCGATCCTGAAACGAATATGGGTTCGTTGTGCCTTTGTGCCTTCCTTTCTTTGTGAATAAGAGAACCGCAGGTTCTCACTCCTTTGTCGCGTCATCCTCATTAATAGCGCGGTTGATGTCCTGCGCCTTTTTCTTATCCTCTTCGCTGAGCAGCGACCAGCGGAGGCGGATGAGCTCTTCCTTCAAGGCCCGCGCCCGCTCCAGCTGGCTGCGGTTGGCAGCCTGGAACGCTTTCCATTCCGTCTCCGTGGGGAACTGCGCCTTCACGAGGTACTCGTACTGCTTCCACTCTTCCTGCAATTCCTGTAAACGCTGGCGCATTTCGTCGGCTGTCATCGGATAAAGATAGGTTCGGAATAGGTTCAGGAAGGTTCAGGAAGGTTCAGGAAGGTTCAGGAAGGTTTTGGAGGGTTTTGAAAAAGGTTTTGGGTCGTTGGTTTCAGTTGCGGCATCCGCCACTTTATCGATCAAAAGCAAAAGCCCCGCATTGCTGCAGGGCTTTTGGAGTATGCTGAATCAGGACTTGTCATCCTGAGCGCAGTCGAAGGATTACGGGAAGATACCCAGCTCGGCGTAGGCCGTACCCACCTTGTTGATGGCTACCACGAAGGCCGCGGTGCGCATGTCGGGGATCTGCGGGTTGGCTTTCCAGGCCTCCATGATCTCGCGGGTGGCGGTGATCATCGTTTCCTCGAGGCCGCTGTACACCAGGTCCACTTCCTCGGGTCCGTGCATGATGAACTTGCGCTCCGTATCGCTCACCTTCTTGCTGGTAAGCTCCTCGATCTGGCCGAGGATATGATGGTTCATGTTCTCGGTAAAGCGCTTCTCCATACGGCCGTAGCGAACGTGGCTCAGGTTCTTCAGCCACTCGAAGTACGATACGGTAACGCCACCTGCGTTGAGGTACATATCGGGAACCACGAGGGTGCCCTTGGTGATGAATACCTCGTCGGCCTCGGGGGTGAGGGGACCGTTGGCGCCTTCGCCGATGATGCGGGCCTTCACGCGCAGGGCGTTCTCGCCGTTGATCACGTTTTCGAGGGCGGCGGGGATGAGGATGTCGCAGTCGTGCTCGAGGGCATCGGTGTTCTTGGCGAAGTTCTGCGCGCCAGGGTAGTTAAGGATCGAGCCGGTCGATTTGCGGTGGTTGAATACAGCTTCAACGTCAAGACCTGCGTCGTTGTAGATGGAGCCTTCGTATTCAGCGAGGGCCACGATCTTGCCGCCAGCCTGTTGGAAGTACTTGGCGGCGTGGTAACCCACGTTGCCGAGGCCCTGCACGATGATGCGCTTGCCTTCAATGCCGGTGGGCAGACCAAGCTTGTCCATCACGTCGGGCATCGAGCACACTTCGCGGATACCGTAGAAGATACCGAGACCGGTGGCTTCGGTGCGGCCGCGTACGCCGCCCTGGGTAACGGGCTTACCGGTAACGCAGCCGGCAGCGTCGATCTCGCCTGGGCGCAGGCTCTGGTAGGTGTCTACGATCCAGGCCATCTCGCGGGGGCCGGTGCCGTAGTCAGGTGCCGGTACGTCGGTGCCGGGGCCGATGAAGTTCTTCTTCACCAGTTCGGCGGTATAGCGGCGCGTGATCTTCTCGAGCTCGTATACGGTGTATTTTTTCGGGGAGATTTTGATACCGCCTTTGCCGCCGCCGAAGGGAACGTTCACGATGGCGCACTTGTAGGTCATGAGGGCGGCGAGGGCCATTACTTCGTCCTGGTTTACTTCGGCTGCGAAGCGGATGCCACCCTTGGTGGGCGTCTTGTGCTGCGAGTGCTGCACACGGTAGGCCTCAATTACCTCGATGCGGCCATCGTCCATACGAACGGGGAAGCGCATCTGGTACACGGAGTTACATTCTTTGATTTGTTCGAGGATACCCGGATCCCATTTGGTGAATTTGGCAGCCTTATCGAAGCTTTTGACGACGCTTTCGAAGAAGCTGTAGCCGGTAGTAGACATAAGCGAATCGTTTATTGAAAGGATTGTTTCTTGTTGTTAGAGGCCCGGGTTGCGTTCCAGCTTGCTGATCTTCCGGTCCAGCCGTACCAGGTACAAAATGATCCCGGCAAAGATGGTGAGGATGACGGCAAAAACGACATAAATTTTTCCATTGCTGCGGAAGGCATCCGCCATTTCGGGAGTGCCGCCCTGGGCCCGGGCAAAGCCGCAGGCAAGCGTGAGCAGCAGCGCGAAGAAAGCTTTTTTCATCAGTCGTTGATTAAGTCGTTTACGGGGTCGTGTTCGAGGAGGGAACGCTGCTTCAGAAACTGCAGGCGCACCTTGAGCGTGGCGATCCAGACACCCAGGAGGGTCCAGCCGGCAACGGCGGGGTAGAACACGAGACGCATCCGCGCGTCGATGTCTTTATAGTTCAGTGCCGGGTTGCCGTCGCCACCTGGGTGGAGGCTGGGCAGGAGGCGCGGGATGATCCAGATGGAGGGGAACAGGAAGGCAAACGCGAAGATGTTGTAGACCGCGGAGATACGCGCCTTCTTGTCGATGTCGTTGATGGAGTCGCGGAGCACGAGGTAGGCCGCGTAGATGAGCAGGGCGATGGCCGCGCCGATCAGCTTGGGCTCGCGCGCCAGGGCGCTGAAGGAAGCCGCCGACTGCTGGTTCGGATCCGTCCAGGTGTAGGAGGCCCAGATCATCCCGGTGCTGTAGCCCAGCACGCCGTAGACCATCCCCACCACCGCGTATTGGCGGGAGAGGATGTCGTAGCGCAGCTGCCCCTTGCGGAGGTATTGCACCGCGTGCACCACGGAGATGATAAAGAGGATCATCATCCCGAACCACATACACACGTGGAAATAAAGGTTGCGGATCGTTTCGTGGATGATGGGCCGCGCCGGCACCCGGAAAAGCGACAGGTTAAACACATTCAGGCCGGCCGTAAGCGTGTACAGCAATAAAAAGACGCACAGAATTTTCCACCAACGTTTGCGCATAAAAGGCGGCCGTTTGTAAATGATGGCGCAAAAATAGGGAGAATAACTTGGTAAGTCGGAAGTTGGAAGTCGGAAGTCGGCTGGAGGCCGTCATTGCGAGGGGCAGGACGCCGCAGGCGGAGCGCCCCGAAGCAATCTGTTCCGGGTTTGGGCCATGTCCGTCCATTCTGCTTACCGGAAGCCGATTGCTTCGCTACGCTCGCAATGACGTACCTTAAAAATTCAATCTTTCCAGAGAAACGGGAACAGGATCCCGGCCAGCAGGATCACCAGAATATCCATGACGCCGAGGAGGGCCATAGGGGCGAGGGGGAAAGCGCCGACGGTGCTGAAGGCCGCCGACGAGATCTTCATCAGCAGCACGAGCTGCGGGATGATGATGGGGAACCCGAGAATGGCCATGATGGCGGCATTCTGCTGCGCCCGCGCCGCGATGGCCGCCAGGAAGGTGAACACCAGCGACAGGCTTACCCCGCCAAGCAGCACGAGCCCGAAGAAAGGCCCGGGCCGCAGCACCGGGTGATCGAGCAGCAGCGCGAAGAGCCCGTAGCTCAGGCTGCTCATCAGCAGCATCAGCAGCGCGTTGAACAGCAGCTTCGAGAGCACAAACTCCAGCGGGCTCACCAGCGTCTGGTAATACAGCATCCGCCCCGGCGCTTCCTGCAAAAAACTTTTGGCCACCGCATTGATACAGATAAAAAGCTGCACTACCCAGAAGAGTCCGTTCCACACGGGGCTGTCGGGCGTTTCCATCGCCATGAACAGCACGAAGATGGTAGCGCCGATATACAGCACGATGCCGTAGAAGCTGTATTGCTGGCGGATCTCCAGCAGCAGGTCTTTTTTGAACAGCGACGTTATGGTGGACAGGCTTTTGATAGAATTGAAGGGTTCTTAACGTTCCGGGGGTACTTAAAGTTTTGCACAATGCGTACTGCCGCGAAAGTACGGCAGCCGGGGCGCCCGTGAAAAAAGACTATTTTGGCGACCAGCAAAACCAACGCTATGTCAAAACGAATACTGTCCGCACTCGCCCTCGTCACGCTCCTTTCCTGTAACACCGCGAAGAACAGCACGCGTCTCGCGTTCAACTTCCCCAAGGGAAAGGTGTATGAATACAATATGACGATGGATATGACCCAGGAAGCGCAGGGGCAAAAAGGCACGACCTCCATGAAGGCGGCCTACCTGATGGAAGTGACCGGCGAGCAGGACTCGCTCAAAACGATACGCACCACCTTCGATCATATCGGGATGGACATGAACATGCCCGGGATGCAGCTGCACATTGATTCGGAGGAGCCCGACAGCAGCGGCGGCGCCAAGCTAAATATGGAAGCGATGGGCGACGACCCCGGGAAGGCGATGCAGTCGATGATGGGCGGGATGTTCCGCGCCATGAAAGGCAAGAGCTTCACCATGAAGATGAACCGCGAAGGCAAGGTGCTGGCGGTGGAAGGCATGCAGGCGCTGGCCGATGATATGGCCAACGGCATGAACGTAGCCGACGAGCTCAAAGGCGCGGTGCAGCAGTCGTTCAGCAGCCAGTTCGACGAAACAAAGATGATGCAGACCTTCCAGGCCTATTACATCTACCCCGACAAGGCCGTGAAGGTGGGCGACAGCTGGGTGCGCGAATCCACGGCGTCGGGTGTGAACATGCGCAACACCTACACCGTCCGCTCGGTAGAAGGCGGCAAGGTAACGCTGGATGTCAAGGGCGATATCGGCAACGATTCGGTAAAAGGAACGCAGACCGGCACCCTGCTCATCGAACAGGCCACGGGTCTTATCATCAGTGGCAATATGCTCCAGCATTTCGAGGGTGCTGCCAGGATAGACAACAAGGTGACCTACTCGGGTCGCGAGAAATAAAAAAAAAGCCGGCATCGTGCCGGCTTTTTTTTAGCGATTTGCAGCTTATTCGATCTCCCCGTCGAGGGTGTAGCAGCGGCGGCAGCGCGGCTCGTACACGTCTTTCTCGCCGAGCATGATCCGGTCTTCGTTGGGAATCTTGCGGTAGGAGTAGGAGGCGATGTTGCCGCACTTCATGCAGATGGCGTGCAGCTTCGTGATATAGTCGGCCTTGGCCAGCAGGAACGGCATCTGCCCGAAGGGCTTGCCGAGGAAGTCCATGTCGAGTCCGGCCACGATCACGCGGATGCCTTTCTGGGCCAGCATGTCGCACACGTTGGGAAGTCCGTCGTCGAAGAACTGCGCCTCGTCGATGCCCACCACGTCGCAGTCCTGCGCCATGAGCAGGATCTTGTTGGAGTGATCGACGGGCGTGGAGTGAATATGGTTTTCGTTGTGCGATACGATGTTGACCTCATCGTAGCGTGTATCGATGGAAGGCTTGAAGATCTCGACCTTGAGGTTGGCGATCTTGGCGCGCTTGAGGCGGCGGATAAGCTCTTCGGTCTTGCCGGAGAACATCGAGCCGCAAACCACTTCGATCCAGCCGCCGTATTCGCCTTTAATATGGGGTTCAATAAACATGTCGGTGCTTTGTGCCGGTAAATTGTGCAGCGGTACGTACTTTTAAGCCCGCGCGCCACAGCAGCCCCGTTCGGGTGCTGCGAAGGCTGCCAAAACTAGGGTAAACAAATGGAACGAGTTCGTGATTTAATCCACAAATTGAGTGTGCAGGAAGCCGCCGGTGAAGCGCCCGCAGCGCTCCTGGCTACAGTGCGGGCGCTGGCCGCCGAACTCGACGCCCTCCTGCCGCGCCCCGTCTCCCCGGGCGGACGCGTAACCGTGCTGATGCCCGCCCCGCTGCACACAGCCGGCGCGGCTTCCGGCACGCCGCTCCCGTCCTCCAATCTTCCCGGCCGGCCGGCCCCGCAACCCGAGCCGGCGCCCGTGCCGGAGCCACCCGCCCCGATTCCCGAGCCGCAGCCAACCCCCGCGCCCGAGGTCTCCGTCGAGGCGTCCGCCACTCCCGCACCGGAAACCGAAAACCGGCAACCGGAAACGGAAAACCGAAAATCGGAAACCGAAAACCGTCAACCCGAAACGTATTCCATCCGCCCCCCGGCGACTCCGCATTTCGACGCACTTGCCGAAGTACCCACGCTCGCGCAGCAAACACCGCCGCCTCCGTCGAAGGAAGTCTTCGAGCTGCATACACCCGGCGAGTCGCTCAACGACCGGCTCAAGCGCGAAGAAACCGAGCTCGCCCACAAGCTGGTCGACACGCCGATCAAAGACCTGCGCAAAGGCATCGGCATCAACGACCGCTACCTGTTTATCAGTGAGCTGTTCCGCGGCGACGAGTCGATGTACGAGCGGAGCATCAAGACGATCAACGCCTTTCATATCCTCCCGGAAGCCGAGTACTGGATCAATCGCGAGCTGAAGGTGAAATTGGGCTGGGACGACGGGCCCACCGTGCGCCACTTCGATCAGCTGGTGAGAAGGCGCTTTTCCTGAATGAATGCCATAATGCGGCCGGTAGCGCCGAGGTTGTCGCGCACGTACTGCGCCGCAGCGGCTCCTGCGGCCAGGCACGCATTGGGGTGCCCGAGCAGACTGTCGACCAGGTAGGCCAGCTTGTCGGGATCCTGCACCGACTGGCCCGCGCCGCAAGCGATCAGCCCTTTGGCCTCGCGGAATTTCTGGTAGTTGGGTCCAAAGAAAACGGGCTTGCCCCAGGCAGCCGCTTCCAGCGTATTGTGAATCCCGCTCTTGTTGAATCCGCCGCCGATATAAGTGATCGTAGCATAGCGGTACAGCCGCGAGAGCATTCCGAAATTATCGATAATGAGCACCCGCGCATCGGGGGGGCGCTCGCCCTTCCGCTCCAGCTCCGAATACGTGACCGACTCGGCCGGGAAAAGGCCGCGGATACGCGCCACGTTGTAGGCCCCGATCTCGTGGGGCGCAATGATAAACCGCAGGTCAAGCCCCATCACACCCGACAGCAGGTCCTCGTCTTCTTTCCAGGTGCTGCCCGCCACGAGCACACCCGCGGCACCCTTTACGAACTCCTCGACGAGGGGTAGCGGGGCGGGGTTGTTGGTGATATTGGCCACGCGGTCGAAGCGGGTATCGCCGTTGGCACTGCAGTGCCGCACCCCGATGGTTTCGAGCAGCGCCACTGACTCATCATCCTGTACAAAAAGCCAGGTAAAGAAATGCAGCAGGCGGCGGTACACGGCGCCCCAGGGGCGGAAGAAGGCCTGCTGCGGCCGGAAGATGGCCGACACCAGCAGCAGCGGCGTCTTCCGGTCGGCGATGGCCTTCAGGTGCTGGTACCAGTAATCATACTTGATAAAGACGACGAGTTCGGGCTTCACGATCGATACGAAGCGCCGCGCATTGGCCGCCGTATCGAGGGGCAGGTAGGTCACGGCGTCGACGCCCTTGTACTTCACGCCCACCTCGTAGCCCGAAGGCGAAAAGAACGACAACAGCAGGCGGTGGCCCGGGTATTGCTTGCGTAGGGCTTCCAGCAGCGGCTTTCCCTGCTCAAACTCACCGGCCGACGCGCAGTGCATCCAGATCCAGCGGCCTTCGGCACATTGGGCCTCCAGGCGGGTTGCCCACTGACGCCGGCCCGCGCGCCAGGCTTTTGCCTTCGGCACGAAAAGAGCCGCCAGCCGCAGCAGGAAGCCATAAAGAAGGATGATGAGGTTGTAGAAAAGCACGGTGGGTCGACAGGGAAGTGTAGGGGACAAATGTAGGTGCTGCCGCCCTTCCAACTCGCCTTTTACCTATTTTTGCGCCACTTTTACCAAACCCCCTTTACGAGATATGCGCCCCATCCAGATGGTCGACCTGAAGCTACAGTACCAGAAGATCAAATCGGAAATCGATGCAGCCGTGCTGGGTGTGCTCGAGAGCACCGCCTTTATCAACGGCCCGCAGGTAGCCCGCTTCGCCGCGGCCCTCGCCGCCTATAACGGTAACAAGCACGTGATTCCCTGCGCCAATGGTACCGATGCCCTCCAGATCGCCATGATGGCCCTCGGTCTCGAGCCGGGCGACGAAGTGATCACGCCTTCCTTTACCTATATCGCCACCACCGAGGTAATCGCGCTGCTGCGCCTCCGCCCCGTGTTCGTGGACGTGGATCCCAAAACATTCAACATCGACCCGGCGAAGATCGAAGCCGCCATTACGCCCAAAACAAAAGCCATCGTACCGGTGCACCTCTATGGCCAGTCGGCCGACATGGAGGCCATCATGAAGATCGCCGAAAAGCATAACCTCTTCGTGATCGAAGACAACGCGCAGGCCATCGGCGGCGACTACCATTTCTCCGACGGCCGCACGGTGAAGACCGGCACCATCGGCAACGTGAGCGGCACCTCGTTCTTCCCCTCCAAGAACCTCGGTTGCTACGGCGACGGCGGCGCCATCATGACCAACGACGACGCGCTCTCCGAGCAGCTCAAGATGGTGGCCAACCACGGGCAGAGCAAGCGCTACTACCACGACGTAGTGGGCTGCAACAGCCGCCTCGATACCATCCAGGCCGCGATCCTCGAGATCAAGCTGAAGCACCTCGATGCCTATATCGACGCGCGTATCAAAGTGGCCGATACCTACGATGCCGCCTTCGCAAATCACCCGAAGATTACGACGCCCTTCCGCGCCGCCAACAACAAGCACGTGTTTCACCAGTACACGCTCGTACTCGAAGGCGTTGACCGCAACGGCCTCGTGGAATACCTTGCCACGCAGGGCGTTCCGGCGATGATCTACTACCCTGTGCCGGCACACCGGCAGAAGATGTTCTCTTCGTTCAACATCGGCGAGCTCGACCTGCCCGTTACCGACTGGCTTACCGAGCGCGTAGTGTCGCTGCCCATCCACACCGAAATGGAAGCGGAGCAGCAGCAGCACATCATCAAATCTGTCCTTAACTATATAAACCAATAAACCACTGACATGAAAATTGCTGTAGTAGGAACAGGCTACGTGGGCCTCGTTACCGGCACCTGCTTTGCCGAAACGGGAAACAAGGTAACCTGCGTCGATATAGACCAGGAAAAAGTCAACAAGCTCCAGAGCGGCCGCATCACCATTTATGAGCCGGGTCTGGAAAAGATATTCCAGCGCAACCTCAAGGAGGAGCGCCTCCAGTTTACCACCAACCTTGCCGATGGCATCCGCGACGCGGAGATCGTGTTCCTCGCCCTCCCGACGCCTCCCGGCGAAGACGGCTCGGCCGACCTTAAATACGTGCTTGGCGTTGCCGGCGAGATCGGAAAGCTGCTCAACGATTACAAGGTCATCATCAACAAGAGCACCGTACCGGTGGGCACCGCCAAGAAGGTACGCGACGCCATCGCCCAGAACTACAGCGGCGAATACGACGTCATCTCCAACCCCGAGTTCCTCCGCGAAGGCGTGGCCGTTGAAGACTTCATGAAGCCCGACCGCGTCGTGATCGGCACTACCTCCGAGCGCGCCCGCAAGGTGATGAGCGATCTCTACGCGCCCTTTGTACGCCAGGGCAACCCGGTGATCTTCATGGACGAGGCCTCCGCCGAGCTCACGAAGTACGCCGCCAACTCCTTCCTCGCCACCAAGATCTCCTTCATGAACGAGGTCGCCCGCCTCTGCGAGAAGCTCGGCGCCGACGTCGACATGGTGCGCCGCGGCATCGGCTCCGACGACCGCATCGGCAAGCGCTTCCTCTTCCCCGGTATCGGCTACGGCGGCTCCTGCTTTCCGAAAGATGTGCAGGCGCTTGTTCACTCCGCCCACGAGGTGCAGTATGATTTCCGGATCCTCGAAGCCGTGATGGCCGTGAATGAAGACCAGAAGACCTTCCTCGTACCCAAGATCAAGAATTACTTCGAAGGCAACCTGATCGGCAAGCGCTTCGCGCTGTGGGGACTGGCCTTCAAGCCCAATACCGACGATATCCGCGAGGCACCGGCCCTCTACATCATCAAGGCGCTGCTCGGTGAAGGCGCAACCGTTTGCGTGTTCGACCCCGAAGCGATGGCCAATGTGCGCGGCCAAATGGACAGCACCATCGATTATGCCGAGAGCCAGTACGACGCGCTCAAGGACGCCGATGCGCTGATCATCGCCACGGAGTGGAACGAGTTCCGGACGCCCGACTTCGACAAGATCGCGTCGCTGCTGAAGAACAAGGTCGTTTTCGACGGCCGCAACCTCTTCGACCTCGCCGAAATGAACAAGCTCGGTTTCCATTACGAAAGCGTCGGCCGTAAACCCATCAACCTGTAACCATGGAATCGAAACGCGTACTCATTACCGGCGCCGCCGGCTTTCTCGGCTCGCATCTCTGCGACCGCTTTATCAAGGAAGGCTACCATGTGGTGGGGATGGACAACCTCATTACCGGCGACCTTAAAAATATCGAGCACCTGTTCCCGCTGCCGCAGTTTGAATTTTACCACCACGATGTGACGAAGTTCATTCACGTGCCGGGCCGCCTCGATTATATCCTGCACTTCGCCTCGCCCGCCTCGCCGATCGACTACCTCAAGATCCCGATCCAGACGCTGAAGGTCGGCGCCATGGGCACGCACAACTGCCTCGGCCTGGCAAAGGCCAAGGGCGCCCGCATGCTGGTGGCTTCGACCTCCGAAGTGTATGGAGACCCGCTGGTGCACCCGCAGACAGAAGAATACTGGGGCAATGTGAATCCCGTAGGGCCGCGCGGTGTATACGACGAAGCGAAGCGCTACATGGAGTCGATCACGATGGCGTACCACACCTTCCACGGCGTGGAAACGCGCATCGTCCGCATCTTCAATACATACGGTCCGCGGATGCGACTCAACGACGGTCGCGCCCTCCCGGCGTTCATCGGCCAGGCTCTCCGCGGCGAAGACCTCACCGTGTTCGGCGACGGCTCGCAAACGCGCTCCTTCTGCTATGTCGACGACCTGGTTGAAGGCATCTACCGCCTCCTCCTCAGCGACTACTCGTACCCCGTCAACGTGGGCAACCCCGACGAGATCTCGCTGAAAGACTTTGCCGAAGAAGTGCTCAAGCTTACCGGCGACAACGTTAAGATCGTGTACAAGCCGCTGCCGCAGGACGATCCGAAGCAGCGCAAGCCCGATATCACGAAGGCGCGGCAGCTGCTGGGCTGGGAGCCGAAAGTGCACCGCAGCGAAGGCCTCCGCATCACCTACGATTATTTCAAGAGCCTCCCCCGCGAGGAATGGAGCAAGCAACCCAAGGAATTCACGAAATCGCATTAAGCACAAACCAAGATCATGTATCAGGAACTTCTCGATAAGAAGGCCAAGCTGGCCGTAGTTGGCCTCGGCTATGTGGGTCTTCCCATCGCCCTTGAATTCGCGCGCCGCATTTCCGTGATCGGCTTCGACATCAACGCCAAGCGCGTGGAGCTGATGAAGCAGGGCATCGACCCCAGCAACGAGCTCGATAAAACCGCCTTCGAAGGCACCGACATCCAGTTCACCGCCTCGATCGACGAGCTGCGCGAAGCCAACTTCTTCGTGGTGGCCGTGCCCACACCCGTCGACGAGCACAACGTGCCCGACCTGACGCCGGTAAAGAAAGCCTCCGAAACGATCGGCAAGGTGATCAAGAAAGGCGACTATGTCGTTTTCGAATCGACCGTATACCCCGGTTGCACCGAGGAAGACTGCCTCCCCATCATCGAGAAGCTCTCGGGCCTCAAGATGGGTGTTGATTTCAAGCTGGGTTACTCGCCCGAGCGCATCAACCCGGGCGACAAGAAGCACACGATCCGCACGGTGGTGAAAGTGGCCGCCGGCTGCGACGCCGAATCGCTCGAGGAGATCGCGAAGACCTACGAGCTCGTGGTGGATGCCGGTGTGCACCGCGCCTCTTCGATCAAGGTAGCAGAAGCCGCCAAGATCATCGAGAACACGCAGCGCGACCTCAACATCGCCCTGATGAACGAGCTATCCATCATCTTCGACAAGATGGGCATCAACACCTACGAGGTGCTCGAGGCCGCCGGCACGAAGTGGAACTTTCTCAAGTTCTCCCCGGGCCTCGTGGGCGGTCACTGCATCGGCGTCGACCCATACTACCTTACCTACAAAGCATCCGAGCTGGGCTACAACAGCCGTGTGATCCTCGCCGGCCGCTATATCAACGACAACATGTCGCTCTACCTCGCCCGCAAGGTGGTGCAGCACATCATCAAGAACGTAAGCGACGTGAAGTCGGCCCGCGTGCTGGTGCTGGGTGCCACTTTCAAGGAGAACGTGAGCGACATCCGCAACTCGAAGGTTGCCGACGTGGTGAAAGAGCTGCAGTCGTTCTTCCTCAACGTTGACGTGCACGACCCGTATGCCGAAGACGAAGAGCTGCGCCACGAATATGGCTTTGGCCTCACCCCGGAGATCGGCAAGGACTACGACGCCGTGATCGTAACGGTTTGCCATGAGCCCTACGCCGCCTACGACGACAAATACTTCGCATCGATCACGAAGCCGAACGCGATCATCGCCGATATCAAAGGTGTTTTCCGCAAGAGCATTAAAAGCCGCCAGTACTGGAGCTTCTAACCATGACTGTAACAGCAACGCCACTCCCCGGATTGTTCATCATCGAGCCCCGTGTGTTCGAGGACAGCCGCGGCTATTTCTTTGAGTCCTACAACGAAGCGGTCTTCGGCGCCAACGGGCTGCCGAACCGCTTCGTCCAGGACAACCAGTCGCAATCATCCTACGGCGTCATCCGCGGCCTGCACTTCCAGCAGCAACCGTACGGGCAGGCGAAACTGATCCGCGCCCTCGAGGGAACGATCCGTGACGTGGTGGTGGATATCCGCAAGGGGTCGCCGACGTACGGGCAGCACTACGCGCTGGAGCTGTCGGCAGCGAACCGCCTGCAGCTTTTTATCCCTGCCGGCTTTGCCCATGGCTTTTCGGTACTGTCGCCCACCGCGGTTATTCTCTACAAGTGCGACCAGCTGTATCATAAGGAAAGCGAAGGCGGCATCCGCTTCGACGATCCCGCCCTGGGTATCGATTGGGGCGTAAGCCTGTCGGAAGCCATAACTTCCGATCGCGACCGCTCGCTGCCGCTGCTCGCCGATTGCATTCACAATTTTACTTTTGAAGGATGAAGTTCCTCGTGACCGGCGCCGGCGGGCAACTCGCCTCCGAGCTTGAAGTGCTTGCTGCGGGCCGTCCCGGCGATCTTTTCGAATTCCTTTCCGTGATTGATCTCGACATCACGGATGGCGAAGCAGTGTGGAAAGCCATTGCCGATTCGGGTGCCCAGTATTGCATTAACGCAGCAGCGTATACAGCTGTCGATAAAGCTGAATCCGACGCTGACACTGCTTTTCGTGTCAACGCCGAGGGCACGCATTTCCTGGCCGCAGCCTGCGCCGCGCGCGGCGTGCGCTTCCTTCACGTGTCGACCGATTACGTTTTCGACGGCAACGGCACGCGACCTTACCGCGAGGAAGACCCGGCGGCACCGGTTGGTATCTACGGCGCCTCCAAGCGAAAAGGGGAGGAGCTTTGCTTCGAAGCGAATCCCGATGCGATCGTACTCCGCACTGCCTGGGTGTATTCTTCTTTCGGCCACAACTTCGTAAAGACGATGCTTCGGCTGATGCCCGAACGCGAGCAGATCTCGGTGGTCAACGACCAGCAGGGATGTCCCACCTACGCCGCCGACCTCGCCGCGGCCATCCTCCATATCGTCGACTCCGGCAAATGGGAGCCGGGCATCTACCATTTTAACAACGAGGGCCCGACCACCTGGTACGATTTCGCCGAGGCGATCCGGGCGCGCTGCGGCTTTGCCTGCACCGTGCAGCCCATCACGACCGACCAGTACCCGACCGCGGCCAAGCGCCCGGCCTACTCGGTGCTCGACACCGCGAAGATCCGCGCCACCTGGGGCCTCCGCATACGCCCCTGGCAGGAGTGCCTGGACGAATGCCTGCGGAAGCTCGGCGCGCTGCCGGAAGCCTGACCCATCCCCCGAATCCTTTCGGCGTGTAGCGCCCTTTGGTGACGCCCTCCGTACCGAAGGGCACTTTCGTGTGCGCCAGGCCGGGAGAGAAGCACCGGGACTTTACAGATAGGCCGGTCTTTCCTATCTTTAAGATGTACCCGCTGGCTACTGCATGAACGAGGTTGTAGACTTTTTCCGCAAACTGTTTGATACATCCGATTGGCCGCCCCGCTGGCATTGCGGCAATTGGACTGAATTTCATGGATGGCTGTACATCATCAGCGACCTGCTGATCTGGTCGGCTTATTTCGCCATCCCGCTGGCCATCCTCCGCTACGCGTCGCGCAGGGCGCATGCCCGGTTTATGCGGATCTACTTCCTGTTTGCCGCTTTCATCCTGGCCTGCGGATCCACGCACCTGCTCGATGCCCTCGTCTTCTGGTTCCCGGCCTACCGGCTCAGCGCGCTGGTGCGGCTCATCACGGGCATCATCAGCTGGATCACTGTTTTCTACCTGGTGCGTTATATGCCCCTGGCCCTCAGCCTTCGCTCCGCCGAGGAGCTCGAGCGGGAGGTGCAGGAGCGCGAGAAGGCCGAGGAGCAGTTGCGCGTGGCGGTCAGCCAGCTCACCGTCGCCCAGGAGATCGCGCGGCTCGGTCACTGGCAGTGGGATGTGCGGAGCAATATCGTATCCTGGTCGCCGGGGATGTACCGTGTGTTCGGTATCGGTCCTTCGGAGCCCGTTGGCCATTACGAGGAGTTCCTTGCGCGGCTGCATCCCGAGGACCGTTCCTTTGTGGATGCAACGATCCGCGAAGCGATGGCCAAGAAGCGCTTCGAGTCGTTCACCTACCGGACCATTACGCCCTCGGGCGCTCTGCGCATTGTGCAGTCGCGCGGTGAAGTGCTTGTTGATGCCGCGGGGACCGTTACCGGGATGATCGGAACCTCGCAGGACATCACCGAGCAGAGCGAGGTGCAGCGCGCGCTCCTCGAGAACGCCGCGCAGCTCGAGGCGTCTAACGCCGAACTGCGCAAGTTTGCCTACCTGGCGTCGCACGACCTGCAGGAGCCGCTGCGCAAGATCCGCACGTTCATCTCGTTGCTCGAGCAGCAGCCGGGTGTCGTTGGCTCGGCGGGTGGTTCCTATTTTGAAAAGATCAGCAGCTCCGCCGAGCGGATGCAGGTGCTGATCGACGACATCCTTCGCTTCTCCCGCTTGCAGAACAATGATGCCGCTTTCGTCGATACCGACCTTGACCGGCTCCTGCAGCAGGAGCTGAAGGAGCTCGCGATCAGCATCCGCGAGAGCGGTGCGCGCATCGAGGCCGACCCGCTCCCGGTGATCCGCGCGGTGCCCGCGCAAATGGGGCAGCTGCTGCAGAACCTGCTGCGCAACGCACTCCGGTTTCAGCGTCCCGGCGTGCCGCCGCTGATCGAGGTACGCTGCCGCCGGCTGGCGGAGGCGGAGCTCCCCGAGGCCGTCCGGGCCACTGTCAGCCGCGACCATGCCCGCTTTGGCGGACGCCTGCCGCAGCAATGGGTGGAGCTCTGCGTGCGCGACAACGGCATCGGCTTCGACCCGGCCTACTCCGAAAAGATCTTCGAGATCTTCCAGCGGCTTCATCCCAACCACAGCTACCAGGGCACCGGTATCGGCCTCGCCATCGTCAAGAAGGTCGTCGACCAGCACCGCGGCGTCGTTCGCGCCGAAGGCCGCCCGGGTGAAGGAGCGGCGTTTTTTGTGTGGCTGCCCGCATAACGAACAGCAGAACAACAGAGCAATCGAACAGCAGAACAACAGAATAAGGGGAGAAAAACAGCGTGGGAGATTGGTGAAAATCACATGGACAGAAAGTCGGGAACGATAAGCTTTGCGAAAACGTATTTGTGAACTACAGCAAAGCATTCGACCTTGATGAGCGATTGATTGATTTTTCAGCTCGGATTATCAAGCTGGCAGAACGGCTCCCGGCAACGCTTGCGGGTAATTACATGGCCGGGCAAATTACTCGGAGCGGAACCGCACCGGCACTGCAGTACGGCGAGGCGCAAGCTGCCGAGAGCCGCGCCGATTTTGTTCATAAAATGAAAGTTGCGCTCAAGGAACTACGGGAAACCTATAATGCGCTCCGGATTATTGCGAAGTGTGGATGGATGAATGATGGAGAAGTACCTGCGCTGGTAAAAGAAAATAATGAGCTCATTTCCATATTCGTGAAAAGCATCAAAACCGCTCAGGCGAAAAACGTTCCCAAACTGCCCACTGCCCCCTCAGGCTGACCCCATTTCAACATTCTGTTGTTCTATTGTTCTGCTGTTCTCTGTTCTGCTGTTCAAAAAGCAAAGGCCTCCGAATGGAGGCCTTTGCTTTTTGTTGAGCTACTAGGATTCGAACCTAGACAGACAGAACCAAAATCTGTAGTGCTACCGTTACACCATAGCTCAATCCGTAAAGGAGTGCAAAAATAAGGGTCGAGATGTTTTCGTCAAAAATAATTTTTAAAAAAATGTTCTAATCCATTGAGGGAGAAGGGCGGTTGCTAGGCAAACTGCATTTTCCCGCCGAGTTCCTCCTGCTCCTGGAGGGCGCGGATCTTGGCCAGCGTACCCTCCACCTTGTCGCAGAGGGCGGTCACCAGTGCGCCGCGCTGGCAATGCTCGTAAGCATGGCGCAGGGCCTCGGCTTCGTCGGCGATGACCGTAACAGGGAGGGCCGGGTTTACCAAGCCGATCCCGTCGAGCAGGAGTCCTTCGATCTCGCTCGCGCTGCGGCCACGGAGGTTCTTATCCATACGCACGATAATGCTGTCGAAATAGCGCGCCGCGGTGGCGCCGATGTTGCGGATGTCCTCGTCGCGGCGGTCGCCGGTGCCGGTGATGATGCCGATCTTCTCGGGGTAATCGAGCTGGCTTACAAAATCGCAAAGCAGCTGCACGCCGGCCGGGTTGTGGGCAAAGTCGGCGAGGAAGGTGCACTTGCGGAGGTGGAAGAAGTTGAGGCGTCCCGGGGTGAGCACGCTCGAGGGCTCGAAGGTGCGCAGCGCATGACGGATGTCTTCGATGCTCACCGCCTTGAACAGGTAGGTGGCCAGCACCGCCGGCAGCACGTTGGCGATGTTGTGCGCCGCCTTACCGAAGTAGGTAACGGGAATGTCTTTCAACGGCAGCACGCGCACCTTCCAGTTCTCCTTCATGATCGTTACATAGCCGTTCTCAAGGATGCAGGCCTTGCCGCCTTTGGCGCAGTGCTCGAGCACCCGCGGGTTGTCCTCGCGCATCGAGAAAAGGCCGATATGGCAATCGAGGTCATTCTTCATTTTATACACCAGGTCGTCGTCGGCGTTGAGGATGGCGTAGCCGCGGCGCGACACGGTTTCGGGCACCACCTGCTTCACGCGCGCCATCTGCTCGATGGTATTGATCCCGCCGAGGCCAAGGTGGTCTTCGGCGATGTTGGTAACGATGGCCACGTCGCACTGCTGGAAGCCGAGGCCGCCGCGGAGGATACCGCCGCGGGCGCATTCGAGCACCGCGAAATCAACCGCCGGATCTTTCAGCACAAACTGCGCCGACACAGGCCCGGTGGTATCGCCGTCCATCATCTTCTGGTTCTGGATATAGATGCCGTCGGACGTGGTGTAGCCCACCTTGCGGCCTGCTGCGCGCACGATGGCGGCGGTGATGCGCGTAGTGGTTGTCTTGCCGTTGGTGCCGGTGATGGCGATGATCGGGATGCGCCCGTCGCCGCCCTGCGGGAAGAGCATGTCGACCACGGGCTCGGCCACGTTGCGGGCGATGCCTTCGGAAGGCTCCACGTGCATCCGGAAGCCGGGTGCCGCGTTGACTTCGAGCACGGCGCCGCCGCTTTCGCTGAGCGGCTCGGAGAGCGTTTCGGCCATGATGTCGATACCGCAGATGTCGAGGCCGATGATCTGCGCGATCCGCTCGGCCATGAAGATGTTGGCGGGGTGCACTTCCTCGGTGACGTCGGTGGAGGTGCCACCGGTGCTCAGGTTGGCGGTCGGCTTCAGCAGCACGAGCTCGCCGGCGGCGGGCACCGTTTCGAGCGTGTAGCCTTTATCGTTGAGCATCTTCCAGGTAAAGTTGTCGACAGTGATCTGCGTCAGCACCTTCTCGTGGCCGTAGCCGCGGCGCGGGTCCTTGTTGGTCTCGTCGATCAGCTCCTGGATCGTGCTGCGGCCGTTGCCGGTAACGGCGGCCGGCGTGCGGCGCGCGGCGCAGATGAATTTGTAGTTGATCACCAGCAGGCGGAAGTCGAAGCCTGTTATGAACTTTTCGCAGATGACGGAGCGGCCGTAGCGCTGCGCTTCGGCAAGCGCGTTGAGCGCGCCTTCCCAGGAAGTAATATTGGTGGTAGCACCCTTGCCGTGGTTGCCGTCGACGGGCTTCAGCACCAGCGGGTAGCCTACTTCGTCGATGGCCTCCTTCAGTTCTTCCTCGTTGCGGATGATGACCCCTTTCGGCACCGGCACTTCGGCGGCGCCGAGCAGGTTCTTCGTGTCTTCCTTGTCGCCGGCGAGGTCCACGGCGATGCTCGATGTGGTGGAGGCGATGGTGGCGCGGATGCGCTTCTGGTGCACGCCGTAGCCAAGCTGCACGAGCGAGTGCTTGTTGAGCCGGATAAAGGGAATGTTGCGCTTCGCGGCTTCCGCCACGATAGATCCGGTGGAAGGCCCGAGACGCGTTTCCTCGCGGATCTCGCGGAGCTCCTGGATGTCTTTTTCGACGTCGTAGGCTTCGCCGGCGGTAAGCGCTTCGGCTACACGCACGGCCGCCTTCGCGGCATATACGCCCGCTTCTTCTTCCTCGTAATTGAATACGACATAATAAACGCCTTCGCGCTCGCCCGTGCCGCGGGTGCGGCCGAAGCCGGTGTTCATACCCGCCAGCGATTGAAGCTCCAGGGCGATATGCTCCACCACATGTCCCATCCAGGTGCCTTCCTCCACGCGGTGAAAAAAGCCGCCGCGCACGCCTTCGCTGCAGCGGTGCGCGATCATGGAAGGAAGCATCGCCTCGATCCTTTCCCGGAATCCCTCGATCTTGTTCGTGGGGCGTTGCTCGAGCTCTTCGAGATCGAGCTTCATCTGGATCAATTTGGGCCGGCGCACGCTCCAGTAATTCGGACCCCGGAGCACCTTCAATTCAAGAATCTTCATGGGCGATAATTAGTCTGCAGCAATATAGCATTTTAGCCGTCCATCTTGTGCAAAGCGGGAGCCGCCGGAAAAGTTTGTTGTGTGTGAAGCATAGTTTGTAGCTTAAGCATTGTTAGCGTAAGCCTAAAACCAAAGCTCCAGACTGCAAACCCCAAACTTCCTACCACGTGCAACGTCGTTCCTTTCTCCGTGATGTATCGCTCCTTTCCGGTGCCGTTTTCGGTGGCCTGTGGCAGCCCGCCTGGAGCCGCAACCTCGATCATTCGCTGAAACGCGGGGCCGGGCTTTCGCCGGTCGATCTTGCGGGCGACGAGGACTTCTGGTACACCGTGCAGCAGGCATTTACCAGCGGACCCAACATCATCAACCTGAATAACGGCGGCGTGTCGCCGGCGCCGCGGATCGTGGCCGAGGCGATGAAGCAAAATTTCGATTTCATCAACGAGGCGCCGAGCCTGTACATGTGGCGCATCCTCGACCAGGGCCGCGAGCCGCTCCGCAAGCGCCTTGCGGCCGTTGCCGGCTGCAGCGCCGACGAAGTGGCCATCAACCGCAATGCTTCCGAAGGGCTCGATACCGTGCTCCTCGGCCTGCCGCTGCAAGCCGGCGACGAAATTGTAGCGGCGCGGCAGGATTACAACCACGCCATCTTCACGCTGCAGCAACGCGAGCGCCGCGACGGCATCAAGGTCAACTGGGTCGACCTGAAGCTTCCTTCCGAAGACGAGCAATACTTCGTGCGGCAATACGTGCAAGCCTTCACGCCGAAGACGAAACTGGTGCTGCTCACGCACGTCATCAACTGGAACGGGCAAGTGCTGCCGGTGGCCGCCATCGCTGCGGAAGCGCAAAAGCGCGGCATCGAGGTGCTGGTCGATGGCGCGCATTCGTTCAACCAGTTTCCCTTCACGATACCGGGACTGCATGCCGATTACTTCGTAAGCTCGCTGCACAAGTGGACCTACGCACCGATCGGTGTGGGCATGCTCTGGGTGCGGAAGGAAAAGATCGCGAAGCTGTATCCGCTGCACGGGAGCAGCGACGCGCAGAGCGCCGACATCCGCAAATTCGAGAGCCTCGGCACGCGCCCGTTCTATATCGAGCAGGCAACGGGCCGCGCCCTCGACTTCAACGAGATGATCGGCCTGGAGCGCAAGCAGCAGCGCCTCAACTTTCTCAAGAATTACTGGATGGATAAGGTGCGCGACCTCCCCGGCCTGCGCCTGCATTCCTCCCCCGACCCGAAGTGGGGCTGCGCCATCGGCCTCCTCTCCATCGACGGCAGGAAGCCGCTCGAGCTCGAAAGCTTCCTGTACAACAAATTCCGCGTGCACAGCACCGTTACCGATTGGGGCGGCATCAGCGGTGTGCGCATCACGCCGAATGTGTACACCCTTACGCGGGATCTTGATGTGTTGGTGGAGGGGATACGTAGTTACCTGAAACAGCAGGGATAATGTGCTGATGTGGTAATGTGGTGATGTGGTAATGCGCTGATAAGGTGCTGAAGAAACGCGTGGGGGCTGCGGCGGATTCCGCCTGAGCGCCGAATGACGCGGCGAGAAGATCCCGTACGCAAGCGTACGGGATGACGATGCAGGCGAAGGAGAAGTACGGCGGCGCGGCCTCGGCTGCAGTCGTCGTGCGGGACATGCTCGTGGCCGCGCCGTTCATCCGCCCCAACGGCAGCCCGTCATCCCGGCGCCTGCGCCGGGATCTTAAAGGGCTGCCCGCTACTCTGGGTCAAGGGCCCATGCGGGGACCTCTCAGGGCTGGCCAACACACTGCAGCTCGTGGCCGCGCCGTTCATCCCCCCCCAACGGGAGCCCGTCATCCCGGCGCCCGCGCCGGGATCTTCGATGATGCCGCCTGTTGAGGGAGCGGCTGTCCATTACCGGAAGCCCGCGACTGACCTGGCTATTCGTGTCCGTTTTCCATTCTCGCGGTACCCCTCCCTATCTTGCATCCATGTCGCTCCACCGCCGCTTGACGCTGATACAGGCCACCGCTATCAACATGATCGATATGGTGGGTATCGGGCCCTTTGTAACGCTGCCGCTGGTGATGGGCATTTTCAACTCCCCCTTTTATATATGGGCCTGGGTGCTCGGCGCGGTCATCGCCTTCCTCGATGGCTGTATCTGGAGCGAGCTCGGCGCGGCCTTCCCGCTCGCCGGCGGCACCTACAACTTTCACAAGGTGGCCTATCCCGGGCGCTGGGGACAGCTCATGTCCTTTCTCTTCGTGTGGCAAACCTCCATACAGGCGCCGCTCGTGGTGGCCTCGGGCGCGCTGGGCTTTATCGAGTACGTCAAATACTTTCATCACGGGCTGGGCTGGTGGGAACAGAAGGCGATCGGTACGATCCTGATCGCCTGCATCGGCGTGCTGCTGTACCGCCGCATCGAGTCGATCGGCAAGCTGTCGGTGGCCCTGTGGATCGGTGTGATCGGCACCATCGGCTGGATCATCATCGGCGGCCTCACGCACCCGCGATTGCCCGTGCGCCTCTTCCCGACAGAAGGCGGCGATTTCCTGAGCGTCGCCTTCTGGGCCGCACTTGGCAGCGCCTCGGTCAAAACGATCTACAGCTTCCTGGGCTACTACAACGTGTGCCATCTCGGTGGCGAGATCCGCAACCCGGGGCGCAACATCCCGCGGAGCATCTTCCTGTCGATCGCGGGCATCAGCCTCCTGTATTTCGGCCTCAATTGGGCGGTGGCCGGCGTGGTGCCCTGGCAGGAAGCGGGCCAGTATAAATACATAGCGTCGGTGGCCATCGAGCGGGTGTACGGGCCGGCGGCGGGGCAGGTGGCTACGGTGCTCGTGCTCTGGATCGCCTTCGCCTCGCTCTTCGCCGTGGTGCTTGGCTACTCGCGTGTGCCCTATGCGGCTGCGGCCGACGGCGCCTTCTTCCCGGTCTTCGCACGCCTGCACCCGAAGCGCGATTTCCCCTACGTGTCGCTGCTCTTCATCCTGGCGCTGGGGCTCCTGTTCCTGTTCACGTTTTCGCTGAAGGAAGTGATCAGCGCCATCCTCGCGATGCGGATCCTGGTGCAGTTCGTAGCCCAGGCGATCGGCGTCGTGCTGCTGCGGTCGCGGCGGGGGGCGGAGCAGCTGCCCTTCCGGATGCCGCTCCACCCGCTCCCGGTGATCGTATCGGTGGCGATCTGGCTCTTTGTGCTCTATTCCACCGGCCGCTTCGCGCTCTGGGGCACGGGAATCGCCCTGCTCGGCGTGCTGGTGTTCTATTTAACAGAAAAGTGGCGGCGCGGATGGGCTGAAACGGTAGCTTTGCGCGAGACCCATCCTCCCAGCCTCCTTCCCTAAGGGAAGGAGGAGTTTGGAGCCGCGGCTGTTCCCCTTCCCTTTGGGAAGGGGTTAGGGGATGGGTCTCCGAAGCAAGCCATCCACATGACCCAACAATATCCCCAAGGAAAACTCATCGCCGTCGGCGGCGCCGAAGACAAAGGCACCGACCTCGAAAAGGGCGAGATCAAGCGCAACAACCTCAACTTTTTTGCCCTCGGCATTCTCCGCCGCATCGTGGAAGAAGCCGGCGGCACCGACGCCCGCATCGAAGTCGTCACCACGGCCTCGATGATCCCCGACGAAGTGGGCGCCAACTACCTCCATGCCTTTGGTAAGATCGGCTGCACCAACGTGGGTGTGATGCGGATCCGCGACCGCGCCGACGCCGTGCAGCCCGAGTACATCGACCGCCTCCTCAACTGCGACGCGGTGATGATCAGCGGCGGC
Organism: Flaviaestuariibacter terrae; assembly: GCF_054777635.1. Taxonomy (NCBI): domain Bacteria; kingdom Pseudomonadati; phylum Bacteroidota; class Chitinophagia; order Chitinophagales; family Chitinophagaceae; genus Flaviaestuariibacter; species Flaviaestuariibacter terrae. Next base: position 1,465,762 of record NZ_BAAHAL010000006.1, on the reverse strand, counting down.
AACCAGCTGCGCCTCAGCGCCACCTTTGGCGGCACGCAATTCCTAAACATCCTGCAGAACCGCTACCGCCACGAGAACTTCGTCATCGCCGGCACCTCCGCGGGCGCCATGGCTATGAGCGGCACGATGATCTACGAGGGAAATGCCGCACAGGCCCACCTCAAAGGCGAAGTGAAAATGACCAGCGGTCTTGGCTTTGTCGACTCGGTGATCATCGATTCGCACTTCGAAAAACGCGGCCGCTTCGGGCGCCTCGCCCAGGCGATCGCGGGCAACCCGAGCTGCATCGGTATCGGCCTCGGTGAAGACACCGGGATGCTCATCACCGGCGGCAACAAGATGGAAGCCATCGGCTCGGGTCTCGTGATGATCCTCGACGGCCACGACATCCGCCACTCCAACATCGCCGACATCCCCGACGGCAACCCCATCTCCATCGAAAACCTCAAGGTGCACCTCTGCGAGCTGGGCAACGGCTACCTGCTCCGCGAGCGGACCTTCCTGCAGGAAGCATCGGAAGGCGCGCTGATCCGCAAGCAGGTGCATGTGGAATAAGCCCTGAGCATTGAATTTTGATTATTGAATATTGGATAAGTAAGTCCCGGCCTCCCCGCCGGGATTTTTCTTTGGACGCGGGACGGGATAATATGCAAAACAGCGCCCTGACCGGGTTCTTTGCGACAGTGGCGGTCGTCTCGAGGCCGCTGACCTGACTCTTTGGTCCGCTGGCGGTCGTCTCGAAGCCGCTGAACTGACTCTTTGTCCAACTGGCGGTCGTCTCGAAACCGCTGCCGGTGCTCCCGGCGTCGCTGCCGGTCGTCTCAGCCTCGCTGGCAATGGTCTCAGCTTCGCTGCCGGTCTTCTTAATGACGCTGGCGGACGTCTTAACGCCGCTGGCGGCCGTCTCGGGAAAGGAGCCTTCTGTCGCGCCGGGAAAGTGCCCCTTGCCGGTTCGCCGGGCCGCTTATTTTTGTGTCATGCGCATCCTCCTGTTCGCCCTGTTGCTCGCACTCGCCGTGCCGGCTATCGCCCAGCAGCCCTCGCTCGTGGGTACGTGGAAATTCCGGTACCTCGTCGACAGCAGCGGCCGTGAGCGCGAAGACCTCCGCAGCGCCGGGAAGATGTTTGCCGACCTGGTATTTGTATTCGCGGAAAATGGCCGCTACCGGGCCTCGCTGACAGGGCGGCCGGAGGACGGCAGCTGGACCTACGCCCCGCCAATCCTGACGATACGCATCGACGGTTCGGGTACCTCGGAGCTGCGCGTACTGGCCCTTACAGACAGCAGCCTGCTGCTCCGGATGGACAGCAAGGGCGGCTACGCCCTGAAGCGCGTGCCCGGCGACAGCAGCCTCGTTCCCACAGCTGCGTACAAGCAGCCCCCCTCCGTAGTGGCGACAAAGGCGGAAGTGGCCAAACGCTGGTACCTGAAACGGCGCGAGGTGCCGGACCGAACCGAGGAGCAGATCCGCATGCTGAGCGAGCTCGTGGCCGGCTCTTACCTCGAGTTCCGCCCCGACGGCGGCTACAAAGGAAAGATCGGCCAGCTCGAAGTGGACGGAACCTGGACCTTCGGCGAGGGCAACCGCAGCATCGTCGTCAGCACGGGCAAAGACCAGCAGTTCTGGACCATCAGCCGCGTAACCGCTTCGGAGCTCGTGCTGGTCCGCGGCAGCAGGCAGGAAGTTTGGAAATTCACCGCAACCCCGTAAATCCCGATCGTTTAAACTAACTGGCTAACCATTCGTCCTACCTGCATGCAACCCCGATTACTGCTTCCCGTCGTCCTTCTCGCCGCGCTCCTGTCCTGTAAAAAGAATACATCCAGCGACCCGGCTCCGGCACCCGCACCGGCGCCGCAACCCGCACCGGCAACGCTTTATTTCCCGCCCACCGGGAGCAGCAGCTGGGAAACCGTGACGCCGGCTTCCCTCGGCTGGAACGGGACGGAGCTCGATGCGCTGGCCCCCTGGCTGCAGCAGCAAAACACGAAGGCGTTCATCATCCTCAAAAACGGGCGGATCGCCTACGAGAAATACTTCGGCAGCTTTACCGCCGACTCCAACTGGTACTGGGCCTCCGCCGGCAAAACGGCGACGGCGCTGCTGACGGGAATAGTAGTGCAGGAAGGCCGCGTGGATATCAGCAACAAGGTGGCGCAATACATCGGTACGGGCTGGACCTCGGAGCCGCTGGCGAAGGAAAACCTGGTCACGGTGCGGCATCTCCTCACGATGACTTCCGGCCTCGACGACGCGGTGCCCGACAACGACTGCACGGCGCCGTCCTGCCTGCAATACAAGGCGGATGCGGGTACGCGCTGGGCCTACCACAACGGCGCGCATACGAAGCTCCACGCGGTGATCGAAGCAGCGACCGGGCAGACGTACAATGCCGCCTTCGCGGCCCGTGTGCGCGACCGCATCGGGATGAATGGCACCTGGCTGACGGGCGGCTACAACGAAGTGTATTACAGCACCGCGCGGAGCGCTGCCCGGTTCGGGCTGCTGCTGTACAACAAGGGCAACTGGAATGGAACCGCGATCGTCAACGAAGCCTGGTGGAACACGCAGGTGGCGACCTCGCAGAATATAAATCTTTCGTACGGCTATCTTACCTGGCTCAATGGCAAGGCTAGTGCGATGATCCCCGGCTCGCAGCAGGTGTTCCCGACCTCGCTGATCCCGCAGGCGCCGGCGGATCTGTTCGCGGCGCTTGGCAAGAACGACCAGAAGATCTACGTGTCGCGCGCGCAGGGACTTGTAGTTATACGGTTGGGCGATGCAGCAGGTGCATCCACGTCGGCTTCCTCCGGCTTTGACAATGAGCTGTGGACGAAGCTTCACGCCGTCATGGGCGGCTGGTGATGCTTTCGCCGGCTTTTGGGCGGGTTCATGCAGTTGCGCCAACGTTTCTTCCGGAATAACGCGCCGCCCGCGGCCCGCAACGTATCTTGACGGGCAATGCAACCCATGAACGAACGTATCCGAAATATGAGCACCGAGCTGCTCTCCCGCGGCTGGTCGACGCTAAGCCGCGTTTCCTACGATTACCGGCGCCGCGATGGCAGCTGGGAGCGGCAGCAGCGCGAGACCTACGACCACGGCAACGGCGCCGCGATTCTATTGTACCACCCCGGCCGCGGTACCGTGCTGCTGACGCGCCAGTTCCGCATCGTTTCCTACCTACATGGTAATGCCGAAGGCAGCATCCTCGAAGTGCCCGCCGGCCTCCTCGACCAGGAGCATCCCGATGAAGGCATCCGCCGTGAAACCGAGGAAGAGACCGGCTACCGGGTAGGGGAAGTGAAGCAACTTTTCTCCGCGTATATGTCGCCGGGATCGCTCACCGAGCTGGTGTATTTCTACGCCGCCGAATACGACGACTCGATGAAGGTGGCGCACGGCGGCGGGCTTGCCCACGAGCAGGAAGAGATCGAAGTGATCGAGCTGCCCTTCCGCGAAGCCCTTTCGATGATCACAACCGGCGCCATCCAGGACGGCAAGACGATCATGCTCCTCCAATGGGCTGCGCTGAACGGCGTGATGAGCGATGAGTAATGAGTAATGAGTAATGAGTAATGAGCAGTGAGCGGTGAGCGGTGAGCAGTGAACGGTGAGCGGTGAGCAGAAAGGGATGCTCAGGTCAATGGCGTTCGTCAGCCAACTACAAACTCCCGCCTACGCTAAAGCTTCGGCGTGCGGAGCCAACTACAAACTATAAACTACAAACTCCCGCCTTCGCTAAGCTTCGGCGGGCAGAGCCAAACTTCAAACTACAAACTTTCCTTATGATGATCCTAGTCGCCGGGCCTTACCGCTCCGGCACCAACGACGACCCTGTAAAGATCCACGCCAACGTACAGGCGATGACCGACTGTGCGCTGCGGCTGTATCGCCGTGGCCACCTGCCCGTGCTGGGCGAATGGTTTGCGCTCCCGCTGATCGAAGCGGCGGGCTCCAAGGCCATCGGGGATGATGCGTTCAATGAACTATTCCACCCCGTTGCCATCCGTCTTATCGGGCATTGCGATGCCGTGCTCCGTATCGGCGGTCCATCGGCCGGCGCCGACGAAATGGTTGCGCAGGGACGGGCGCAGGGGAAATCGATTTTCGTATCGGAGGAGGATATACCGGGGGCGTAGACCATAACCCCGGCCCCTCTCGACCTCAGCCCCGGCCCCTCTCCTAAGGAGAGGGGAGATCGGGCCTATCCCACATTTATTCCCCGGGTTGCACCCGGGGCTACAGACATGCCGCCCCGATGGGCGGTTCGTTGATACAAGGAAAGCCACATGAATCACGATCGCTGCACATGGGCCCGGCGCGGACGATCTGTCCCAACCTTTTTAAACCTCACTGAACCTTTCTAAATCTCCTGCCTTTCAAAACCTTCCAAAACCCTCCAAAACCTTCCAAAACCTTTCTCAAAAACCCTTCCTACCGGAGCCACTTCAAACACACCGGCGCCGGCACGGCGATACTCTTTCCCGTGTCGCTGAGGAGGCCGGTGGCCTTGTCTATTTTGAAGATGTTGATGCGGTCGCTGTCCTGGTTGGCGACGAGGAGGAAGCTGCCGGTTGGGTCGAGGGTGAAGTTGCGGGGCACGGCGCCGCCCGTGGATTGCGTGCCGATGCGCTCCAGGATGCCGGTGGCGGCGTCGATGCGGAAGATGGCGATATGGTTCGTCGGGGCGCGGTTGGAGGCGTACAGGAATTTCCCGTCGGGCGAGAGGTGGATGTCGGCGCTGTGCGGCGGCGCGCTGGCGCCTTCGGGCATAAGGCTGATGTCCTGGAACGGCGTGAGCTTGCCTTTCTCAAAGGTGCAGGCACTGATGGCCCCCCGCAGCTCCTGGATCACGTACACCCACTTGCCGTTGCGGTGAAATTCGAGGTGCCGCGGTCCCGAGCCCGGGGGCAGCTGCGCAACGTGGCCCGTTTCGGAAAGCCGGTGCTTCTTCGGCGAAAACGAATAGGTGATCACCTGGTCGGTGCCGAGGTCGGCGGCCAGCAGGTAGTCTTCGCCGGGGCTCAGCACGGTGCTGTGCACATGCGGCGAAGCCTGCCGCTCGCGGTTGGGCCCGGAGCCGGTGAGCCGGTACACCGTTCCGGCCGGCGCGAGGCCGCCATCGGGTGCAATTGCAAAGAGGGCCAGCGAGCCACCGCTGTAGTTGCCGGCAAATACGTTGCGGCCCTTATGGTCGACGGTTACGTAGCAGGGATCGTCGCCTTCCGACGACACCTCGTTGATAAACTCGAGTTTGCCGCCGCGCACGCGGTAGGAGCGGACGCTGCCGAGACCCTTGCCCTGTTCGCTGACGGCGTACAGGAATTTCCCATCGGCGCTGGGCGCCAGGTAGGACGGATTTACGGCGATCGCCGAGTCGAGGAGCGTGGCCTCGAGGCTGACGGGGTTGAAGCGGTACACGAACAGGCCGGCGGCGCCGGGCGTGCGGGTATAGGTACCGACAAAGAGGGTAAGCGGCGCCTGCGCGGAGGCGGAGGAAGCGGCGGTCAGCAGCAACGCCAGCACACGAAAGATCTTCTGCATGCCGCTAAGCTACAACCTTCAGCAACGCACGAGGTAGGTGTTCTTCTTCCCCTTGTTCACGAGCAGGTATTTGCCGTGCAGCAGGAGGGAGGCATCAACGGGCTGCGCCACGTCGGTCACCTTGTTGCGGTTCAGGCTCACGCCGCCGCCCTGGACCATCTTGCGGGCCTCGCCCTTGCTGGGAAAGATGCCGGTTTCGGCAAGGAAGCTCACCACGTCGACACCCGAGTCGATCTTGCCGCGCTCATACGAAATGGTCACGATGCCTTCAAGGCTTTCGAGGTCCTGCTCGCTGAGGCTTTCGGCGGGCGCGCTGGCGTTGGCGAACAGCTTCTGCGTTGTTTCGAGCGCTTTCTCCAGTTCCTCCCTGCTGTGTACGAATACCGTCAGCTCCTCGGCGAGCCGCTTTTGCAAGACGCGCTTGGCCGGGTCGGCGCGGTGCTCGTCGACCAGGTTGTTGATGGTGGCCTGGTCGAGGAAGGTGAAGATCCTGATCCAGCTTTCGGCATCCGTGTCGGAGGCGTTGAGCCAGAACTGGTAGAACTGGTAAGGCGTTGTTTTGGACGCATCGAGCCACACGTTGCCGCCTTCCGACTTGCCGAACTTGGTGCCGTCGGCCTTCTTGATGAGCGGGCAGGTAAAGGCAAACGCTTCGCCGCCGGCCTTGCGGCGAACGAGCTCGGTACCGGTGGTAATGTTGCCCCACTGGTCGGAGCCGCCGGCCTGCAGCTTGCAATTCTTGTTTTTATAGAGCCAGTAGAAGTCGTAGCCCTGGATCAACTGGTAGGTAAACTCCGTGAAGGAAATCCCCGACTCGCCCTCGAGGCGCTTGCGGACGCTGTCCTTCGCCATCATGTAGTTGACGGAGATATGCTTGCCCACATCGCGGATGAACGTGAGGAATTCAAGCCCCTTGAACCAGTCGTAGTTGTTGACCAGCTCGGCGCTGTTGGCGTCGCTGCCGCTGAAGTCGAGGAAGCGGGAGAGTTGCGCCTTGATGCCGGCGACGTTTTTTTCGAGGGTGGCCTCGTCAAGGAGGTTGCGCTCGGAGCTTTTGCCCGAGGGATCGCCGACCATCCCGGTCGCGCCGCCGACGAGGGCAACGGGCTTGTGACCGGCGCGCTGCATGTGCACCAGCAGCAGGATCGGTACCAGTGAGCCGATGTGCAGCGAGTCGGCCGTCGGGTCGAAGCCCACATAGCCGGCCGTCGGCTCCTTGAGCAGTTGTTCTTCGGTTCCCGGCATAATGTCCTGGATCATACCCCGCCAGCGCAGTTCCTCGATGAGATTCATGCGGCAAAAATAGGGGTTCGGGAGGTTCAGGAGGTTTAGGGGGTAAGGGGGTTCAGCAGGCTGCCGGCGCCAGCCAACTTCAAACTACAGACCCCAAACTACAAACTGTACTGTTAGGCATGCCGTTTGTTTGCTACTACCGAGCTTTTGGGGGAATTCGGCTAGGGGTTTACCTTATTCGGGGCGAAAAAGAGTACATTTGTTTGCTAACTCTGCCTTTGGAAGAACGCCTCCAAAACTATTGAAGACCTGAAAATCGTCCGAATGAATCCCTTCCGTATGCTGCTGTGCGGCGCCCTGCTGTGTTCTGTTTCCGCGGGAGCGCAGTTCCGCAAGTATTCCAATGAATTCCTCAACATCGGTGTCGGTGCGCGGGGCCTCGCCATGGGCAGTGCCCAGGTTGCTTCCGTTTCCGACGGAACCGCCGGCTACTGGAACCCCGCCGGCCTTGCCCACGTGGAGCATACCAACATCAACGCCATGCACGCCGAGTATTTTTCGGGCATCGGCAAGTTTGATTACGCCTCGCTCGCCCTTCCCATGCAGGGCGGCAAGCGGGTGCTCGGCTTCACGGCCCTCCGCTTCGGTGTCGACGACATTCCCAACACGCTTTTCCTGGTGGAGCCCGATGGCAGCATCAACTATAATAACATCCGCTCCTTCTCGTCGGCCGACTATGCCTTCCTCTTTTCGCTGGCGCAGAAGCTCAAAGACCGCGGCAACCGCAAGATGCAGTTTGGCGTCAACGCCAAGGTGATCCACCGCTCCGTTGGGTCCTTTGCCAAGGCCTGGGGCTTCGGCATCGACGCGGGCCTGCAGATGCAGGTCAAAAACTGGCGCTTCGGGATTGCCGGCCGAGACATCACGACCACCTTCAATACCTGGTCGTTCTCGTTCACCGAGCGCGAGAAGGAAGCCCTCTACCTTACCAACAACGACATTCCCGTACGCTCCACCGAAATGACCGCGCCGCGCGTGGTGCTCGGTGTCGGCCGCTACTTCCCGCTGGGCAAAAAAGCGGGCCTGCTGACCGAGGCCAACTTCGACCTCAGCTTCGACGGCCAGCGCAACACCGTAGTATCTTCGAGCAGCATCAACATCGACCCGCGCCTGGGCATCGAGGCCAACCTGAACCAGGTGGTTTTTCTCCGCGCCGGTATCAACAACTTCCAGCGTGCCCTTTCCGACAAGGATACGACCAACCAGCAGCGCGTCTGGATCTACCAGCCCAGCATCGGCGCCGGATTCAAGCTCCAGAACGTGCGCATCGACTACGCCTTTACCAACCTTGCCAACCAGAGCAGTGCCCTGTACACCCACGTTTTTTCGCTGCAGCTGGACCTGGTGAATGATAAGAAACGCAAAACCCGCTAATCCCATATCCTCCAAACTGCATCATTATGAAAAAAGTTCTGCTGGGTTTACTGATGCTCCTGGGCCTGTCGGCCTTCGCGCAGCCGTATTACAACGAGTGGATCGACTATAGCAAGACCTACTACAAGTTCAAGGTAGGTGCTACGGGCCTGTACCGCATTCCGCAGGCAACGCTCCAGGCTGCCGGCCTCGGCGCGGCGCCCGCACAGGGATTCCAGCTGTGGCGCAATGGCCGCGAGGTGCCCCTGTATACGACCGTGACCTCGGGCACGCTCGGTGCTTCCGACTATATCGAATTCTGGGGCGAGATGAACGACGGCGCCCCCGACTCGCTGCTGTACCGCGAGCACGACTACCAGCTGGCCAACCGCTGGAGCCTGCAGACCGATACGGCCGTCTATTTCCTTACCGTCAACAACGGTCCGAACCTGCGCCTCGCCACGACCGCCAACAACGTTACGGGCACCGCCCTCTCGCCGGAGCCTTATTTCCTCTATACGGCCGGCCGGTATTTCAAAGACCAGATCAACAACGGCTACGCGGTGAACGTGGGGGACTACATGTACTCGTCGAGCTACGACCGCGGCGAGGGCTGGACATCGGCGTACATTCCGACCAACGGCTCCAACAGTTCCACCTTCAGCAACCTCTTTCCCTATACCGGCGCAGCTCCGCTGCCGAAATTCGTCATCGCCCTCTCGGGCAGCGCTACCAACCCGCGGAGCTACCGCGTTACCATCAACGGCGACAGCACCATCGGCGGGCCGGTGAACTATTTCAACGAGCTCACCGACAGCACCACGTTCCCAATCAGCCGGCTGGCTACGGGCAATGCTGCTGTTACTGTTTTCAACAATACCACGTACAGCAGCGACCGCCTTGCGATCCACCGCTACGAGATCACCTACCCGCGGCAGTTCAACTTCGGCGGCGCCAGCTCTTTTGAATTCAGCCTGCCCGCGACGGCCACAGGACAATACATCCAAGTGACCAACTTCAGCAACGGAGGCGCCGCCCCCGTTCTTTACGACCTTACCAACGGCCTTCGCCTCGTTGCCAATACCGACGTCAACGGCCAGTTCCGCTTTGTGCTGCCTCCTTCGGCCGACAGCCGCAGGCTGGTGCTCGTGCGCGCCGACGGTACCCAGGTGACACCCGTAACCGCGCTGCAGTCGCGCACCTTCACCGACTATGCGCTCGCGCAAAATGCCGGCGACTACCTGATCATCACCCACCCGTCGATGACGCAGGGCGCCAACGGCAGCAACCCGGTAGAAGAGTACCGCGCCTACCGCGCCTCGAGCGCCGGCGGCAGCTATAACGCCAAGACGTTTTATACCGAAGACCTGATCGACCAGTTTGCCTTCGGTATCAAGATGCACCCGCTCGGCATCGCCAACTTCATCCGCTATGCGCGCAACCGCTTCCCGACAGCGCCGCAGGGCGTCTTCATCATCGGCAAGGGCGTAGTATACAACCAGGCACGCGTGGGCGAGAACAACCCGGTGGTCTACCAGCTCAACCTGGTGCCGACCTGGGGCTACCCCGCTTCCGACAACCTGCTGACGGCAGACGCCGGCTCCAGCCAGCCCAAGACGCCCATCGGCCGCCTGTCGGTGGTCTGGCCCTACGAGGTGGCCAACTACCTCGCCAAGGTGCGGCAGTTCGAAGCGGCGCAGCAGTTCCAGTCGCCGCTGATCGCCGACAAGGCCTGGATGAAGAACGTCGTGCACCTGGCCGGCTCCACGGAGCCCGCGCTGATCAACACGCTGTCGGTGTACCTCGACCAGCTCAAGCAAACGATCTCCGATACACTCTTTGGCGCCAAGGTCACTACCTTTATCAAGAACAGTCCCAACACCATCGAGCAGATCAACAACGGAGAGCTCGACCGACTCTTTGCCGAAGGCCTGTCGCTGATTACCTATTTCGGTCACTCGGCTTCCAGCCACCTCGAATACAACCTCAATAACCCCGATCAGTACAACAACCCGGGCAAGTACCCGCTGTTCGTGGCGCTGGGTTGCAACGTGGGCAACGTGTATAACCTGAATGGAACGCGCCTCAACGCGCTCGAGACGATCTCGGAGCAGTACACGCTTGCGCCCAACCGCGGCTCCATCGGCTTTATCGCCTCGAGCCACTTCGGCATCACCGATTACCTGCAGAACCTTTCGCGGCCCTTCTACGCCAACCTGAGCGCGAAGATGTACGGCGAAACGATCGGCGCCATCATGAACCGATCGGTGGCCGATATGTTCTCGGTGTATACGGAAGGCGACTTCTACGCCCGCGCAACGGCCGAAGAAGCCAACCTCGACGGCGACCCTGTGCTCCGCATCAACCCGCACGCCAAGCCCGATTACGTGATCGAAGACCAGCTGGTGCGCGTGTCTCCGGGCTTTGTATCCGTAGCCGACAACGACTTTCACCTTACCGCGCAGATGATCAACATGGGCCGCGCCATCGACCACCCGGTAGTGGTGGAAGTAACGCGCCAGTATCCCAACGGCAGCACCGCGCTGGTGCTCCGCGATACACTGCCAGGCATCCGCTATATCGACTCCATCGGCCTCGACATCCCCATCGACCCGAACCGCGACAAGGGCCTGAACCGCATCACGGTCACGATCGACCCCGACAACGAGATCGCCGAGAAATTCGAGACCAACAACAGCATCAGCAAGGACGTATTTATTTACGAGGATGAGGCACGCCCGGTGTACCCGTATAACTACGCCATCGTATCGCGCCAGAACATCCGCTTCGTTGCCTCGACGGCCAATCCTTTCGCTGCAACGCGCAACTACCGGATGGAGCTCGATACCACCGAGCTGTTCAACTCGCCGCTGAAGACGACCACGAACCTGACGGGCCCTGGTGGCGTGCTCGAATTCAACCCCGCCATCACCTTCCTCGACAACCAGGTATACTACTGGCGTGTGGCCGAGATCACGGGCACCAGCATTCCCAACTGGACCAAGTCCTCGTTCCTGTACAAAGCGGGCTCCGACACCGGCTTCAACCAGTCGCACTACTACCAGCACCGCTACTCCGATTACGAGCGCATTCACCTCGATTCGGCGTCGCGCCGCTTCCTGTACAACCAGGTGCAGCACGAGCTCTATGTGCGTAATGGCGCGTTCGGCTCGGCCGGCGCCACCACGCAGGAGGGCGATATGGTCGTGAACGTAGATGGTGATTCGTATATCCGCAACGTATGCCAGGTGGGCTTTGCCATCAACGTGTTCAGCGGGCGCACCTTCCACCCGATGTTCAACGCGCTGCCCAACAGCGCCGGCAGTTACGGAAGCAATACCGTTTGCGGCAGCCCCAAGCGGATGTATACCTTCCAGTATAACGACGATACGTCGGGCCGCCGGAAGGCACGCGATTTCATCCGCGGCATTCCCAATGGCGACTTTATCGTGGTACGCTACATCCTCCGCGATGTGAGCCCCAGCGCCAACTACGCCGCTAACTGGGCTTCCGACGCCGCCATCCAGGGCGCCGGCAACACCTTCTACGACGTGCTGAAAAACGCCGGCTTCACGCTCATTGACTCGATGAACCGCAAGCGCGTATTTGCCTTCGTGTTCCAGAAAGGCAACAGCAACTTCATACCCGTTCAAGGCCTTTCAGCAGGTGGCTTCGACGTCATGAGCCTCACTGCGCTGGCGCCGGCAAGCGACTCTACGGGCAGCATCACGAGCCCGCTCTTCGGACCCGCGGCCCGCTGGAAAACGATGCAGTGGAGCGGCAGCAATCTCGAGCCTTCGCGCCCCGATTCGGTATTGGTCAGCGTCCTCGGCGTACGCCTCAACAATACGGTCGATACCCTTATCCGGGATATTCGCCCCGGTCAGAACAGCGTGGACGTATCGGGCATCGATGCCTCGGTATACCCGTACCTGAAGCTTCGGATGGTTACGTCGGATACGGCCAATTACACGCCCCAGCAACTCGATTACTGGCGGATCTATTACTCGCCGCGGGCAGAGGGCGCCGTAGCGCCGAACCTGCTGTTCGAGATGCGCGACACCTTCGATGTGGGTGAGCCGATCAACTTCCGACTTGCCTTCAAGAACGTCAGCGAGGTGGGCTTCGACAGCCTCCGCGTGAAGGCCATCGTCACCGACCGCAACAACGTGGCGACGGTGATCCAGCTCGGACGCTTCAAGCCGCTGCCGGCAGGTGATACGCTGAATGTGCGCTTCCCCATCGACTCGCGTCGCCTCGTGGGACTCAACACCCTGTATGTCGATGTCAACCCCGACAACGACCAGCCGGAGCTCTATCACTTCAACAACTTTATCTACAAGAATTTCTACGTCCGCGGTGATACACTCAACCCGCTGCTCGACGTGACCTTCGACAACCGCCATATCCTCAACGGCGATATCGTATCGGCGCGGCCTTCGATCGACATCCGCTTGAAGGACGAAGCCAAGTGGCGCCTTCTCGACGACACGTCGCTGGTGTCGCTGCAGGTGATCGATCCCGACGGCGTCAGCCACAGCTATGGTTTCGACAACGACACGCTCCGCTTCGAGCCGGCTACCAGCGGATCGAACAACCAGGCAACGGTGCGCTTCCATCCCAACTTCCTCCTCGACGGCGATTACCAGCTGGTCGTATCGGGTAAGGACAAGAGCGGCAACGGCGCCGGGCGCATGGAGTACAAGATCGGCTTCCAGGTGATCAACAAGCCGATGATCTCCAACATGCTCAACTATCCCAATCCCTTTACAACGTCGACCGCCTTCGTGTTTACCATCACGGGCTCGGAGGTGCCGCAGAATATCCGGATCCAGATCCTGACCATCACCGGTAAAGTGGTGCGCGAGATCACGAAGGAAGAACTGGGCCCGCTGCATATCGGCACCAACATCACCGAGTTCAAGTGGGACGGCACCGATCAGTACGGCGGCAAGCTGGCCAACGGCGTTTACCTGTACCGCGTGATCACGAACCTCAACGGGCAATCGCTCGAGAAGTTCACCAACAAGGCGCAGGGCGAAAAGACCGACAAGTACTTCAACAAGGGCTACGGCAAGATGTACCTGATGCGTTGATCAGCCCCGATACTTTTCGAAAGCAGCAGTCCTCCCGGGCTGCTGCTTTTTTCTTTCCGCGAGTCCCGATTAATCGGCACTTTTGCGCCGGTACTATGCTGAAAAGCCTTTTCCTGCGCGGCGTGCGCGCCGCCGGCCTCATGCCCCTCGTTGACCGGATCTGGTTCGGCGTCAATCGCCTGCGTTTCCGCGGGCGCAACCGCCGCTTCCGGGCCGCGCACCCCGGGCTCGCGTTGCCGCCCGATTACATGCTGTATGAGTCGTACCGGATGGACCAGGAGCTTTACTACCACGATGGCCGTGCTACCGCCCAATGGGTGCTGGAGCAATTGTCGGCGTACGCGCCGCTCGAAAGCGCCCACATCCTGGACTGGGGTTGCGGACCCGCGCGGGTGCTGCGCCACCTGCCGGCGCTGCTGCCGTCGGCCGCCTTTGCCGGGTCCGACTACAATGCCTCCACCATCGCCTGGTGCCGCACGCACCTGTCGGGTATCGACTTCCGCCGCAACGGCGTGCTGCCGCCACTCGACTTCGCCGACGCATCCTTCGACGCCGCCTACGCGCTGTCCGTGCTGACGCATCTCTCCGAGGAAAACCATGCACGCTGGCTCCGCGAGTTGCAACGCGTGCTTCGCCCCGGCGGCCTGCTGCTGCTGACGACCCATGGCCACGCCTTCCGGGGCAAGCTCACGGCCCCCGAGCGGGCCCGCTTCGACAGCGGCGCAGCCGTGGTTCATGCGGTTGAAAAAGAAGGCCACCGTTCCTACAGCGCTTACCAACCCGAGGCCTTCATGCAAACTCTTTTTTCCGGTGACTGGCAGGTGCTGAACTTTGCGGCCGGAAAAGTCCACGACTGGGGTCCGGAGCAGGACACCTGGATCGTACGCAAATCTTAAGCGTGGCGCAGCGCCGCAGGGCGCCTTCCACCACGCAATAAACCGTAAATACTTCTTTCTCTCATGGCGAAGATCAGCATCAATCTCACTACCGGTACCCTGCAGCAGGAGGAAATAATCGTGGGCATCGACCTGGGCACCACCAACAGCCTGATTGCCATCATTCACCCGGAAACCGGTAAGCCCACCGTTCTCCGCGAATTCGATAACTCGCGGCTCGTGCCCTCGATCGTTCATTTCGGACCGGGTGGAACGATATCGGTGGGTGAAGAAGCGCGCGGCCACCTCGTGACCGAGCCGCACAACACCATCTTTTCTGTAAAGCGCCTGATGGGCAAATCCTATAAGGATGTCGCCACGGCCGCTCAATACGTTACGTATAACGTCATCGACGATGGCAGCGATAACCTGGTGAAAGTAGAAGTCAACGGGAAGTTCTATACGCCGATCGAGCTGTCTTCGTATATCCTGAAAGCGCTGAAGGAACGCGCCGAGCACATCCTGAAAACACCGGTCAATAAGGCCGTGATCACCGTGCCGGCTTATTTCAACGACGCCCAGCGCCAGGCAACACGCGATGCGGGCCGCCTCGCCGGTCTCGACGTGCTGCGGATCGTCAACGAGCCCACGGCGGCCTCGCTCGCCTATGGCATCGGCATCGACCGCAACGAGGAAAAAACGGTAGCCGTGTACGATCTCGGTGGCGGCACCTTCGATATTTCTATCCTGCGCATTTCAGGTGGCGTATTTGAAGTGCTTTCCACCAATGGCGATACCTACCTCGGCGGCGACGACTTCGACCGCGCGATCCTGCAGCATTGGATGGGAGAGGCCGGCATCAGCGACGCACAGCTTGAAAAGGACAAATCGCTTGCGCAGGAGCTGCGCCTGCTGGCCGAAGAAGCCAAGAAGGCATTGGGCAGCGAGGACAGCTTCACCCGCAGCATAGCCGGGCATACTCTGACGCTGAGCCGCGCCCGCTTTGAGAGCCTTGTTCAGCCGCTTGTTGACCGTACCATCGCTTCCTGCCGCCAGGCACTTGCCGACGCGGAACTGACGGTGGGCGATATCCAGGAAGTAGTGCTCGTAGGCGGTTCCACGCGCGTGCCGCTGGTGAAGAACAGTGTCGCTTCCTTTTTCGGGCGTGCCGTACACGACGAAGTGGATCCCGACGAAGTGGTGGCCCTCGGCGCCGCGATCCAGGCCGATATCCTTGCCGGTAAAAACAAGGATGTGCTCCTGCTCGATGTAACGCCGCTGTCGCTCGGCATCGAAACGATGGGAGGTCTGATGGACGTGCTGATTCCGCGTAACGCAAAAATCCCCACGAAGGCCGGCCGCCAGTACACGACACAGAAAGACGGGCAGAGCGGGATGCGCATCTCCGTATACCAGGGCGAGCGCGACCTCGTGCAGGACAACCGCAAGCTCGCCGAGTTCAACCTGACCGGCATTCCATCGATGCCGGCGGGGTTGCCGAAAGTGGAGGTGTCCTTCCTGATCAACGCCGACGGCATCCTGCTCGTGAAAGCACGCGAGCTGCGCAGCGGCGTGGAGCAATCGGTGGAAGTGCGCCCGCAGTACGGCCTTACCGACAGCGAGGTGGAGTCGATGCTGCTCGATTCGCTGCAGAATGCGCGTGCCGACATGGAAACACGCGCGCTGGTGGAGGCCCAGACCGAAGCCCGCCTGCTGCTCGAAACCACGGAAAACTTTTTACGGAAAAATGAAGGCTTTGTAACGGCGGAGGAACTGGCTGCGACACGCAGCGCCATGCAGGAACTCGAAACCCGTATCGCCGGCACCGACAAGGATGCGATCCAGGGCGGCATCGAGGCCCTCAATAACATTTCGCGGCCCTATGCCGAGCGCCTGATGGACAACGCCATCGGTGAGGCGATGAAAGGGAAGAAGATCTGAGGTTGCGTCCAAAACCGGTAACTTCATCGGGCACCATGCCGACCTCCAATTCCCACGAACGCGATTTCGATGGCTTCTACGGGCTGCGCTACCTCAGTATCCTTGTGATCCTGCTGGCGCACCTGTTCATGACGGACTGCGATTTCGGCCAATGCCACGCCGGCTATGGCTACCTGCAGGCGCTCGGCAACGTGGCGCTGCAGTTTTTCTTCGTGGCAAGCAGCTTCCTCATCACCTTCCTGCTGCTCGCCGAGGAGCGCAAGCTCGGGCGGCTCAGCCTGCGCAACTTCTTTCTCCGCCGTATTCTGCGGATCTGGCCGGCCTACTTCCTCCTTCTGCTGATCGTCTGGGGCTTCGTCAACCGCACGGCCTTCTTCAACATCCCGCATGTCAGCGACGCCTTTTTTGCCGCAGACCCGGCCCGCTGCTACGCGCTTTACTTTTCCTTTCTGCCGCACATCGTTCCCTTCTACCACGCGATGGTGCCTTACCTGCACCACACCTACACGATCGGGATTGAAGAGCAATTCTACTTCCTCTGGGGCCTGCTCTTCCTGCTCGTGCGTCGCCGGCGGGCCGGGGTCTTCCTGGCCATCGCCATCGGCATGCCGCTGCTCGGGCTTCTGCACGATTGGGCTTATGCCCGCAACCCGGCGCTCCAGTACTCGGGCACCGCGTTCGCCTATGCACTGAAAGCGATCACCTACCTGCAATACAGCCGCTTCTCGACTTTCGCGATCGGGTCCTTTTTGGGATACTCGTATTTCTGCGGGAGACGCTGGCTCGGCATCTTCAAGCGTACCGATGTGCAGCTGTTGCTTTATGCGCTGCTGCTTGCCGTCGTGGCAACGCAGGTTGTGCTGCCCGTTGTGCACCTGGAGCTACTGGCGCTACTTGCCGGCGGGCTTATGCTCGTCGCCTCTTTCCCGGCAAGAAGCCTTGTCCGGTACCATAGCCGCTGGCTTGTGTACCTGGGTAACCGGTCGTACGGGATTTACCTCTTTCACATTATTGCGCTGCTTCTGGCAGTCCGCACGGTGGCGCTGTTGCCGCTCAGCGGATCGATTCGCTTCGGCGTACTGCTGCTGCTGGCGGCAGGCTATGCTACCGGCCTTGGCTGGCTGTCGTATCGCTGGGTGGAAACACCTTTCTTGCGATTAAAAGACCGCTTCAAGCGGATCAACCCGCAACAGGCCGTTGCCGAAGCTTCCGGAAGCACTCCGTCGCCGCAAACGCAGCAAACGCAAACACCGGAACGAGAACCGGCATCGTAAAGCGGGCATGCCAGTCGTCGCACTGGAAGGTAACGGCAAGCGGGTAGAGGATCAGCAGGGCCACGAGGTAGTTATAGGCCCGTTTCCAGCGCTTGATGGCCAGGGCGATCCCAACGAAAAAGAACGCATAGACCGGTATGAGAAAAGCCGCCAGCGCCACGTTGTGCGCGCGCGAATACCAGGGCCGGGTCATGCTGAAAAACGACCAGAGGCGCAGCGCCATAAGACGGGCAAAATGGCCGGGGTTATGAACGATATAATAGCCGATGTCGCGCAGGCCGTTGTCGTAGTAGTGCAGGTCGAGCGCGGCGCCCTGGGGCTTCTGCGGCACAAAGCAAACGACGTGCTCCTCTACAAACGGCTTCATCGCATCCATGTCTTCGCCGCCGTGAAAGATCCGGTTGATTACCAGCAGCATCACGAGCCCGAAGGCCAGTGAAAAACCCCAGGCGATAAACCGGTCGGCGCGGCTCCGGTAGCGGGCGGCGAGCAGGTACACGAATACCGGCGGGATGAACAGCACCCCGAAAGGCCGCGTAAAAAGCAGCGCAGCCAGCAGCCCGAAAACAGGGAGCACCTGGCGGGCGCGGAGCACGTCGAGCCGCGCGATGCAGTAGTACAGGAGCATCGCCCCGCTGAAAAAAAGCGACTCGGAATAGAGGTAAAAGTCCCAGGAGAAATAGGGGAGGAACACGCACAGCAGGATACCACCAACCAGCGCGGCGGCGCGGGAGAAGATCCGCTCTGTGGCGCGGTAGAAGGCCAGCAGCGAAGCGAGCGACAGCGCGGTTTGCACGCCGACAACAAAGGAGTAGCCCAGGCCGAACTTCTGCGCAAAGGCGATCAGGTAAATGATCGGCAGGTAGTAATAATATTTGGGAGAGCCGGGGAAACTGCCCTTGAGCAGCAGGTCAGCCTGGCGTACATATTTCTCCGCCTCAAGCGTCGACACGATACCCGACGACCGGTAGAGCAGCACGTGCGCTGCCACGAAGAGCAGGAGGAGCAGGAGGCCGTCGCGGCGGCGCCCGCTCATCGGCCCGACGTTTTCAGGGACGCGCGGCGCTGCAGGTATTTGCCGAGCAGGTCAAACTCCAGGTTGACAAGCGAGCCTTCGTTGAGCGCGTGGAGGTTGGTATGCGAGAAGGTGTAGGGAATGACGGCCACCGTAAAATGCTTTTTGCGGACGTCAAATATGGTAAGGCTGACGCCGTTGAGCGCAATGGAGCCTTTTTCGATCACCAGCGGCGCAAATTTCTTCGGAAACCAGAAGCGCATTTCCCAGGAGCCTTCGCGGTCGTCGATCTGCTCGCAGATGCCGGTGCTGTCTACATGGCCCTGCACGAAGTGCCCGTCGAGGCGGCTGGAGGGGAGGAGCGAGCGCTCGAGGTTCACCAGGGTGCCCGGGCCCCACTCGTGGAGGTTGGTCTTTTCAAGGGTTTCTTCCACGGCCGTTACGCGGTAGTGCTCGTTGTGCACCTCTTCCACGGTCAGGCAAACACCGTTGTGGGCCAGGCTCTGGTCTACCTTCAGCTCACCGGCGAGCGGCGATTGGAGCCAGAAAGTCTTGTTCGCGCCCTGCTGGGCCACGTCGCGGACGGTGCCAAAAGCTTCGATGATCCCTGTAAACATGCCGCAAACTTCGTCTTTTTGCAATTTATTTTGGCCGGTAACTCCAAAAGAGGCTATCTTCGCGCTTCGAAATTAAAAAACACTAAAGGAGGTATAACGCATGTTAATCATCGATTCTAAAGACTGCGAGAACATCGACAAGGCCCTTAAGAAGTACAAGAAGAAATTCGAAAAGGCCAAGATCTTATTGCAGCTTCGGGAGCGCCAGTCCTTCACCAAGCCGTCGGTTCGCCGTCGTGGCCAGGTGCTGAAGGCTGTCTACAAGCAACAGATTGCCAGCGGCAAGATCGAAGCTTAATACCTCTACTGGAGCCGATACTTTATAGCTGCAGGGTTTCGTACCTTGCAGCTATTCTTTTTTTATGCCCGTAGCCCACCCCCGGCTCCAGCCGTTCCTGGATTACCTCAAGTTCGAGAAGCGCTACTCGCGGCATACCCTCCTGTCGTACGAAAACGACCTGACCGGCTTTCTCGACTTTCTCGAAATGCAGTTCGGGCCCGTACCGACCGGCGAGATCACCCACAGCTTTATCCGCAGCTGGCTCGCCTCCCTCAAAGACGCCGGCCTCAGCGCCAAGACCCTCAACCGGAAGATCTCCGCGCTGCGGTCTTTTTTCAAGCATTGCCAGAAAACGGGACTCATCACTCAAAGCCCGATGGCGAAGGTGGTAGCGCCCAAGAATGAAAAGCGTCTCCCGCAATTCGTGGCCGAAAAAGACATCCGCACGCTGTTCGACTACGTGGAGTTTCCCGATTCCTTCCGCGGCCGCACGGAGCGCCTGGCCCTGCTGCTTTTCTACAACACCGGGATGCGTCTCAGCGAGCTCACCGGGCTCAGGGAAAGCGCCGTCAACGCGTCGGCCTACTCGCTCAAGGTGCTGGGTAAGGGCAACAAGGAGCGGATCATCCCCATCAGCGACGCTGTGCTGGCGCAGATCAGTGCCTACCTCGGCGAAAAGGCCTCGCAACCCGCTGCCGACCGCAACGTGCTGCTCGTGAGCGAAAAGGGCGCGCCGCTGCAACCCCGCTACGTCTACCGCTTTGTGCGGCAGTACCTGACCCTTGTCACCACCATTGACAAGCGAAGCCCGCACGTGCTGCGCCATAGCTTCGCCACGCACCTGACGGGTGCCGGCGCGGAGCTCAACGCCGTAAAGGAGTTGCTGGGACACAGTTCGCTGGCGGCGACGCAGGTGTATACGCACAATACCATCGAAAAGCTCAAAAACGTCCACAAAAATTTTCATCCGAAGGCCTGAGGCGGCGCGCGGGGGGAAGTGTTAAAACTCTGCTGCGGAGCTGATTATTTTCAGGAAAAATTGCTTTCGGGTACAATGCATTTGCCCTAACTTCATGGCAAGCCCCCGGGTGTAGTTACAACTGCTCTTTTACATATTGTTTCATCGTCTAAATACTGATTCTATGAACCTTCACATCCAAACGGTGCACTTTGATGCTGATCGGAAACTGATCGAATTCGTACAAGCTAAGATTGAGAAGCTCCCCCAGTTTCACGACCGCATCATCAAAGTGGATGTCTTTCTGAAACTGGATAATATCGTCCATAACATCAAAGACAAGGTCGCCGAGATACGGGTGCATGTTCCGAAAGCCGACTTTTTCGTGAAGGCCACCAGCAAGTCGTTCGAAGCCTCATTCGACGAAGCTTTTGAGTCGCTCGTTAACCAGATAAAGCGTAAAAAAGAAAAGCTCGCTGCTTAGCCCTGCCCACTGAATTCAGAGACCTCCCGCGGGAGGTCTTTTTTTTGCCCATACGGCAGCGGACATGGCGCCTTTGGCAAAGGCATCGGTAAAGGGGAGGCAAGCTCAAAAAAATCCTAAATAAAAAATTCTGCTTTTTTTTGTGGAATGGGTAATTCCGTTACCTTTGCCATCCCGAAAACAAAGGGAGTTCTTTTAAAACTAGATTGCTGAGTGTCAACGCGTCTCCGAACGGCTGAAGGGCTGCCGGATTGCATCACCTGCGATCAGGAAATAAGCCGCTTTAGCTCAGTTGGTAGAGCAACTGATTTGTAATCAGTAGGTCGTTGGTTCGACTCCGACAAGCGGCTCCTAGTTAAACGGGCAGGTTCCAGAGCGGCCAAATGGGGCGGACTGTAAATCCGCTGTCTTCGACTTCAGTGGTTCGAATCCACTCCTGCCCACAAACTTAATCTGCTGATTAGTAAGTCTGCTAGTCTGCTGATTGAGTCTGTTCTTTGATGATGTTCTTACGTGTTGCCTGCGTTTATTAGCAGATTAGCAGGCCAGCACATTAGCACATTGGAATTGCGGGAGTAGCTCATTTGGTAGAGCGATAGCCTTCCAAGCTATAGGTGGCGAGTTCGAGCCTCGTCTCCCGCTCACTGAGCGCCGTAGCTTCGGCGAAGGCGCTCCGAACGTTTTTCTCGTAAGCCCCCGGGCAGAAGAGAGCAAGCCGTTGTAGCTCAGGGGTAGAGCACTTCCTTGGTAAGGAAGAGGTCGTGAGTTCAATTCTCATCAACGGCTCAACCAAAACAACTGGCTCCGGCTGGTCGATGATGTTGAGGCGGAACAGCTTTTCCGGAAGTTGCGGGCGCCCTGGTATGAGTCCCTTCCTCTGATTAGAGCGAAGGTTTTTTTGGAATCGTAAATTTGTAGTCCACAACTAAAAACAAATACAATGGCAAAAGAGAACTTTAAGCGGGATAAACCCCACGTTAACGTTGGTACCATTGGTCACGTTGACCACGGTAAGACAACCTTGACGGCCGCCATCACCGACGTTTTGTCAAAAAGAGGTCTGGCGGAAAAAAAGAACTATGATGATATCGACGGTGCTCCCGAAGAAAAAGAGCGCGGTATCACCATCAACACGGCTCACGTTGAATACCAAACGGCTACCCGTCACTATGCGCACGTGGATTGCCCTGGTCACGCCGACTACGTTAAGAACATGATCACCGGTGCCGCCCAGATGGACGGTGCTATCCTAGTTGTGGCTGCAACCGACGGTCCGATGCCCCAGACGAAAGAGCACATCCTGCTCGCCCGCCAGGTAGGTGTTCCCCGTCTCGTTGTTTTCATGAACAAAGTTGACCTCGTGGAAGACCCCGAGCTGCTGGAACTCGTTGAGATGGAAGTCCGCGACCTCCTGAGCTCCTATGGCTTCGACGGCGACAATACACCCATCATCCAGGGTTCGGCTACCGGCGCTCTTGCTGGTGACGAGAAGTGGGTGGCCAAGATCAACGAGCTGATGGACGCCGTGGATAGCTATATCCCCCTGCCTCCCCGCCCCGTTGACCAGCCGTTCCTCATGTCGGTGGAAGACGTATTCTCGATCACAGGTCGTGGTACGGTTGCTACCGGTCGTATCGAGCGCGGTCGTATCAAGGTTGGTGAGCCCGTAGAGATCGTAGGTCTCATCGAGCACCCCCTGACTTCTACCTGCACAGGTGTTGAAATGTTCCGCAAGCTCCTCGACGAAGGTGAAGCTGGTGACAACGCCGGTCTGCTCCTCCGTGGTATTGAAAAGACCCAGATCCGTCGTGGTATGGTAATCTGCAAGCCCGGTTCGATCACGCCGCACACCGAATTCAAGGCCGAAGTTTACGTTCTTTCGAAAGAGGAAGGTGGCCGTCACACGCCGTTCTTCAACAAGTACCGCCCCCAGTTCTACTTCCGTACTACGGACGTAACCGGCGAGTGCGTACTCCCCGAAGGAACCGAGATGATCATGCCTGGCGACAACACCTCCATCACCGTGAAGCTGATTCAGCCGATCGCCATGGAAAAAGGTCTCAAGTTCGCTATCCGTGAAGGTGGCCGTACCGTAGGTGCCGGTCAGGTTACGGAAATCATCAAGTAAGCTTCCCGCTTTTAGCTTGTTGATTCGCAAGATTTCTTATCTTCGCAACATAATGCTAAGAGCTATTAGCCCCCGCGCTAATAGCTCTTAGCTTTCTACGGGCGTAGTTCAATGGCAGAATAGAGGTCTCCAAAACCTTTGATGGGAGTTCGAATCTCTCCGCCCGTGCCAACAGAGGCAAAATGGCTCCCCCGGGCCATTCGCCGTTTTAAAAAGATTCTATGAACAAAGTATCCAACTACTTCAGCGAGTCCTTCCGCGAACTGACGCAGAAGGTAACCTGGCCCACCTGGCAGCAGCTCCAGCAGTCCACGATGATCGTCCTGGTTGCTACCCTGCTCATCACCGCCCTCGTGGCCCTGATGGACCTCATCGCCGGCACCGGCCTGGGCTTTATCTACAAATAACCGAGCGGAACTACCATGGAAGAAAATAAGACGAATACGACCGAAACGGAATCCGCCCCCCAGCCCGAAACCAAATGGTACGTGCTGCGCGTGGTAAGCGGTAAAGAGCGCAAGGTCAAGGAATACCTCGATAAGGAAGTATCGCGCGGCGGATGGGGCAATGTGGTCAAGCAGGTGTTCCTCCCCGTAGAAAAGGTATACAAGGTCCAGAACGGCAAGAAGGTAATGCGCGAGCGCAACTACTATCCTGGCTACGTTATGATCGAAGTGGCCGACGGCAAGCTCCACGACGAGCTCCGCGAAACGATCTCCGGCATCACCAATGTCATTCACTTCCTGGGCAAGGACAACCCGATCGCCCTCCGCAAGTCGGAAGTGAACAAGATGCTGGGCAAGATGGACGAGATGGCCGAAGCCGGTGGCGCCTCCATGAGCGAGCCGTTTATCGTAGGCGAAACCATCAAGATCATCGAAGGTCCGTTCAACGACTTCAACGGTACGATCGAGGAAGTGAACGACGAGAAGAAGAAACTCAAGGTGACGGTAAAGATCTTCGGTCGCTCCACTCCGGTCGAGCTCAACTACATGCAGGTCGAGAAGATCGGTTAAGATCAAGCCATAATATTTTTCAAAAGCCATTCTCCGGAGTGGCTTTTTTACTTTTGCCCCCATGCCCGCCCGCCTCCGCTTTCTCCTGCAGTATTTCCTGCTCTGGCTCCTCTTCTTCGAAGCGGGGCGCGCGCTCTTCCTGCTCGGGCAATGGGGGGCGCTCCGGCACACGCCCGGGGCCACGGCGCTCGCCAGCTTCTGGTACGGCGCGCGGATGGACGCTTCGATGGCCGCCTACCTCTCGCTCCCGCTGACCGTATTTCTACTGCTTTCGTTTTTTGTGCCCTTCTTCCGAAAGCCACTCATCTACCAGGTCTACACGATCGTTGTTGCCGTACCCGCACTGCTGCTCATCGTGTGCGATATCGAGGTGTACAGGCAGTGGGGCTTCCGCCTCGACGCCACCCCGCTCAAGTACCTATCGGCACCGGCCGAAGCCTGGGCTTCGATCTCCCACCTGCCGGTGGTACGCTACACGCTGCTGTTCCTGCTGCTTTGCGTGCTGCTCGGTATCGGTGCTGTGAAGCTGCTCCGCCGCCTCTGTACGCGGCTGCAGCGCCCCGAGCGCTGGTACATCGGAGTACCGCTGCTGCTGCTCGCAACGGCGCTGCTCATCATCCCCGCCCGCGGCGGCCTGCAGCAAACCCCGCTCAACCAAAGCTCGGTTTACTTTTCGTCCAACAACTTCGCCAACCAGGCAGCGCTCAACGTGCCCTGGAACTTCCTCTTCGGCGTGCTGAGCGAAACGGCCGCCGGCTCCGAAGTCAACCCGTACAACTATATGCCCGCGGCGGAAGCGCAGCGCGTTGTCGACAGCCTGCCGCAGGCCGGCACTCTCCATCTACCCGTCAACCTTGGCAACCGGCCCAATGTGCTCGTCGTGATCTGGGAAAGCGGTACGGCGAAAGTGATCGACAAGGTGTTTGAGGGCACAACCGTTACACCCGGCATCAACCAATTGAAGCAGGAGGGACTCTGGTTCGCCAACGCCTGGGCCTCCGGCGACCGCACCGACAAAGGATTGCCCGCCGTCCTCAGTGGCTACCCGGCCCTTCCGCAGTCGTCGGT
The DNA here is from genome assembly GCF_054777635.1 of Flaviaestuariibacter terrae. NCBI lineage: Bacteria > Pseudomonadati > Bacteroidota > Chitinophagia > Chitinophagales > Chitinophagaceae > Flaviaestuariibacter > Flaviaestuariibacter terrae. The sequence goes on along the minus strand of NZ_BAAHAL010000006.1, from coordinate 1,440,815 downwards.
GATCCGACTGCCCAACAAGGCCCGCAAGCTGCAAAGCCTGCCCGCGCTTTACAAGGCGGCTGGCTACGGTACCTCATTTTACTACGGCGGCGAGCCCGAGTTTGCCAACATCAAATCGTACCTCCTGGCTGCAGGCTTCGACCCGCTGATCGAGAAGAGCGACTTCGCCGCGAAGGACCAGAACTCGAAGTGGGGCGCGCACGACGGCGTCGTTGCCGACCGATTGTTCGATGAAGTGACGAAGACCGCGGCGGGCGGCCATCCCTTCTTCCGCACCTGGCTGACGCTGAGCTCGCACGAGCCCTTCGAAACACCCGTGCCCACGGTGATCGCGGGCAACGACGACACGCACCAGTTTCTCAACTCGCTGCACTATACCGACAGCGTGCTGTACCACTTTGTGCGCCGCTGCCAGGCACAGCCCTGGTGGGCGAACACGGTACTCGTGATTGTTGCCGACCACGGCCACCCGCTCCCCGAGGGCGACCGCCGGATCAACAACTTCCGTATTCCCATACTATTTCTTGGCGGCAGCATCCAACCGCAAACCGTGTTGCAAAACGTATCGCAGCTCGATATCGCCGCTACGCTCGCACCACCCGGAACCGCTTCAACGGCCTTCCCGTTCAGCCACACGTTGCTCCGTCCCTCCGGCCGGGCCTTCTTCTCGTTCAACAACGGCTTCGGATATGTCCAGGACAGTAGCTACATTCTCTACGACAACGTTGGCCGGCAGCTGCTCGAGCAAAGCGCCGGCGCATCGCCGCGGATGATCCGCGCGGGTCAGGCCCTGCAGCAGCTGACCTACCAGGATTACCTCGACAAGTAGCATGTACAACGCTGCCGCTCAAACAAAATCCGAAGCTCCCTGTAACGTTCGCGCAACCCAGCACGTATAGGTTCAGTAACAATGCATAACATTCGTTAACGAAATCCAAAAGACGGCCCGCTGTGATAAGCGGTAACTCCGAACGGATTCGTAGCATCTAATTTCGTCAAACTGTTTTTCCTGATCAGAACCAAACCGAACACCAATGCTCAGACACGCGTTTGCTTTCCTCCTGACCCTTTCCTCGCTTGCCGCTACCGCTCAAACAGCCCGGCAACTTCCCGCGAAACGCACAACGGCCGCCTTCAAAATCGATGGTGAGCTGAGCGAGGCCGCCTGGAAGGAAGCGCAGCCCGCCAGCAATTTTATCGAGTGGCGCCCTACCTCCGGCAAGCCCGAGAATCCTGCCACCGGCACTGAAGTGTACATCCTCTACAGCAATACTTCCATCTACATTGGCGGCTACTGCCACGAGCGGACACGTGATTCGGTGTCGCGCGAGCTCGTAGGCCGCGACGTGGTGGGCGTGAACGATTTCGTAGGCGTCATCTTCGATACCTACAACGACAAGATCAACGCCTTCGGCTTTTACGTAACGCCGCATGGCGAGCAGTTTGATGCGAAGTACTCGAGCACCAACGGTGAAGACGGATCCTGGAGCGGCGTCTGGAACAGTGCCGCGAAAATTCACAACGACGGCTGGAGCTTCGAGATGGAGATCCCGTACTCGGCGCTGCGCTTCGTGAGCAAGCCCAACCAAACCTGGGGCATCAACATCACGCGCCGCCGCAACAAGACCGGCCAGCAGTTTATGTGGAACCCGGTCGACCCGCAGAAGAACGGATTCATCAACCAGGAAGGGGAGTGGACCGGGATCGAAAAGATCGAGCCGCCGCTGCGTCTCTCGCTCTCGCCCTACCTCGGTGTATACGCCACCAACAACTCGAAGCCCGAAGCCGGCAAGAAAGCCTGGAACAGCTCGGTTACCGGTGGTATGGACGTGAAGTGGGGCGTGTCGGATGCGTTCACGCTCGACATGACGCTGATCCCCGACTTCGGCCAGGTGCGCTCCGACAACCTCGTGCTCAATCTCTCCCCGTTTGAGCAGCGCTACCAGGAAAACCGCCCCTTCTTTACCGAGGGCACCGAGCTGTTCAACAAGGGCAACCTCTTTTACTCGCGCCGTATCGGCCTCGATGCGCCGATGCACATGGGTGCCGCCTACGCCCGCGCCGCCGAACTGAAGGGCGAAGTGATCGACAACCCCGCGCAGGCGAAACTGATTAACGCCACCAAGTTCTCCGGCCGCACCACCAAAGGCCTCGGCATCGGTGTATTCAACGCCGTGCAGCGTGCTATGTACGCTACCGTGTCCGACTCCTCAGGCAAGTACCGTGAGAAGGTGAAGACGGGCAACCTCACCAACTACAACGTGCTGGTGTTCGACCAGACAATGAAGAACAATTCGTCGGTGTCGTTCATCAACACCAACGTGCTCCGCGACGGCGAAGACCCCGATGCCAACGTGAGCGCCTTCCTCTTCGACATCAACAACAAGAAGAATACGTACAACTGGAACGGCAACGTATCGGTAAGCCAGATCTTCGCCGGCGGCAAGAACACGACGGGCTATGCGCACGTACTTGGCTTCGGCAAGACCGGCGGCCGGTTCAACTTCAACGTCAGCGAGGAACTGTACGACGACAAGTACGACAAGACCGACCTCGGGTTCATGAACAACAACAACTACCTCGATCACTACATGTGGGTCGGGTACAAGTGGACGAGCCCCACGAAGCATTTCAACAGCCTCTACCTGAACTTCAACCAGGGCTACAGCATGCGCTTCAAGCCGATGTCGTACCAGCAGTACTGGGTGAACGTGAATGCCAACGGCCAGTTGAAGAACCTTTGGTATGCCGGTTTCTACGTGGGCTACAATGCCGATGGCCACGACTACTACGAAGCCCGCGACTACCAGGGCGGCGCCAACCCGCAGTACTTCGTTGCGCAGAGCAAGCTGATGACCAACTTCTGGGTGGAGACCAACAACGCCAAGAAGTACAAGGTCAACATCAACGCCGGTGTCGACTTCAACGAACAGTTCGCCGGCCACCGCTACGACTTCTCCGTGTACCAGCGCTACCGCTTCAACGACAAGGTGTCGGTGGATTACAATATCTATTACAGCCCTTGGATCGACAACGCCGGATTCTACGACTACTTCCGTCCCGTGGCGAATGGTCCTTACACCGACGTGCTCCTCTCGCGCCGCAACCGCAACACGATCGAGAACACGTTCAGCGTGAAGTACAGCTTCTCCAACCGTGCCTTCATCAACCTCCGGGCGCGTCACTACTGGACCGATGTGGAGGTGAAAGAGCTCTACGACCTGCAATCGGACGGCACGCTGGCACCGACGAAGCACACGGGCATGGCGCTCAATAACCAGAACATCAACTTCTTCAATGTCGATGCCACGTATACGCTGCAGTTTGCGCCGGGCTCCTTCCTCAACATCATGTGGAAGAACCAGACGCAGGATTTCGACTACCAGGACTACATGAGCCGCTACGGCAAGAACCTGACGCGCACGCTCGATGCGCCGATGCTGAACAACTTCTCGGTGAAAGTGATCTACTACCTGGATTACCTGACGTTCCGGAAGTGGGGGAAGAAGTAGGGAGAATATCGAATAGCGAATATCGAATAACGAATATCGAATATCGAATAACGAAGAGCGAAGGGGCGGCCGGTTGGCCGCCTTTTTCATGCATAGGTGAGACGATGATGTAAGAACGTCTCGACGTAAAAGGCCGCTGCATCGCAGCGGCCTTACTCATTACTAATTACTCATTACTCATTGTTCATCGCGCTACTCCTGCTCGCTGCGGGTGGCTTTGCGGTCGGTGATCTTGCGGGCGTTGAAGTAGGTCTCCTGGAAGTCGGGGTCATCGTCCATGAAGGCCGAGATCTCGTCGTCGAGCTCGTAGAGCTTTTCCTGGATCTCCTGGAGCAGGCGCGGAAGCGATTGGGTGATGGTTTGTTTTTCATCGCCCAGGGCGTCGCGCTGGCTGGACAGCGGGCGCAGCTCCTCGATGTCGGCGTTGAGGGCGGCCACATCGGCGAGGCGGATCTTGTAGGGCTCGAGCTGGGGGAGGTAATGCTCGGCGCGCTCGGTGATGGCGGCGCAGCGGCTGATGCGCTCCAGCTCGGGGCCGTTCTCGTAGTAGCGTTTCGGGTGATCGACCTCCACGAGCAGCACACGCAGGCCGCGCTTGCGCGCAAAGACGGTCAGGCGTTTCGACATGAGGGCCGCGCGGGCACTGATGCTGTCGAGCAGCGCGTTCTTGGCGTCGGTGTGCCCTTCGGTGTAGGTGCTTTCGCGGGCATCGAAAAGCCCCTGTGCCCGCTGCAGGCGGGGCTCGATGTAGTTCATGGACTCGGCGATGTGCTCATTGCCTTCCCATTTGGACCTGAACTTTTGCATACAGCTCTTCACGGCCATCTGCATGTTGTAACGATTGCGTAGACGTAGGGACATATAGCAAAGGATTTGGTAAGACATTAAGTTACGGCAGGGCCAACCCGCCTGCAAGAGGTAGGGTCGCTCCTCGCCGCCGCCCGGGCCTGCCGCGCCCCGGAACGTATTGACATACAGCAGGGCCCGTTGCAAAAACAAGTCGTCCTGATGCAAAAACAGCTTGCCGGCTGGCGGAAACGGGTTGTAGGCTGTCGGAAACAGCTTGTATGGTTGCAGAAACGGGTTGTCCTGTTGCAGAAACGGGTTGTCCCGTTGCAGAAACAGCTTGTCATGTTGCAGAAACAGCTTGTCATGTTGCAGAAACAGAGCGTCGGGTTGCAGAAACGGGTTGTTGACCCATCCCCGGCCCTTCCCTAAGGGAAGGGAGACCCATCCCCCGGCTCCTTCCCGGTGGGAAGGGGAGTGTGGCATCCCTCCGGGATGCGGGGGGTATTTTCGAATTGCCCATTCAACCAAGCGGGCCTCCCTTGGGGATGCGGAGCTACCGAATGATTTGGCCAGGCGGCATTGAAACGGATCGCCCGGGGCGTCGCGGGAGGTGAAACGTGTAGCAAACCAGGTCAATCGGGTTTCCATCCTTGTAGCACGCAACAGCATCGCTACCATTCCATCCTGTACGGACGCATCCCGCAGGGATGCCCGTTTGGTAGCCTGCGGGCGGCACGCCCGCAGGCAAAAGGAGGGGCCTTGCCCCGCGCCCCGAAGGGATTCAGGGTCCCCGGACCCGATGACGATCTATGTGGGCGCTGACCATCGGGGGCTTAACAAAAAAGTTGCGTTCAACAACGCCACATTCCGCCTGAATCCATACCTTTGCGCTCCCAAAAGTTCTTTCTATCGACCGCCGCAGCTGCCAGGCTAACGCGGGAAAATTGAAGCGCTGCCTCCCGAGGCAGCAGGAATGATCAACTTGGGAGACCCTTCCGTCGCGGAGATGGACGGGTCGCTTGAACCAATAAATCACAAGAAAAATGGCAAAAGAAATCACGGGCTATGTAAAGCTCCAGTGCAAGGGTGGCCAGGCCAACCCTGCTCCCCCGATCGGTCCGGCCCTGGGTTCCAAAGGTGTCAACATCATGGAATTCTGCAAGCAGTTCAATGCGCGCACCCAGGACAAGCAAGGCAAGGTACTCCCCGTCCTGCTGACCGTTTACTCCGACAAGTCGTTCGACTTTATCATCAAGACTCCTCCCGCAGCCGTTCAGCTGAAGGACGCCGCCAAGATCCAGAGCGGTTCCAAAGAGCCGAACCGCCAGAAGGTGGGTAAAGTAACCTGGGACCAGGTGAAAGCCATCGCCGAAGACAAGATGGCCGACCTGAACGCCTTCACCCTCGACAGCGCCATGAGCATGGTGGCCGGTACGGCCCGCTCGATGGGCCTCACCGTAGAAGGTACCGCCCCCTGGGAGAAGTAATCTAAAGTCCGAACTACTTAAAAGAATTTACAATGGCATTTGTTCCCAAGAAAAGAAAAGCCGTCAACGGTAAAGTTGACGCCAATAAAGCCTACTCGCTCCAGGCGGCCTCTACGCTGGTGAAAGAAGTAAGCACCTGCAAGTTCGACGCTTCCGTGGACATCCACATCCGTCTCGGCGTTGACCCCAAGAAAGCCGACCAGGCTATCCGCGGTACCGTTACCCTGCCCCACGGCACCGGTAAAACGAAGCGCGTTCTCGTTCTCTGCGGCCCCGACCAGGAAGCTGCTGCCAAGGCAGCCGGCGCTGACTACGTAGGTCTCGACGAGTTCATCCAGAAGATCGACGGCGGCTGGACCGACGTAGACGTGATCGTGGCTACCCCCGCGGTAATGCCCAAGATCGGTCGTCTCGGTAAGATCCTCGGCCCCCGCAACCTGATGCCCAACCCCAAGACCGGTACCGTTACCAACGACGTAGCCGGCGCGGTGAACGAGGTTAAAGGTGGTAAGATCGCCTTCAAGGTTGACAAGGCCGGTATCATCCACGCTTCGATCGGCCGTGTGTCGTTCTCCGCCGACAAGATCGCCGGAAACGCCCAGGAGCTGATCAACGCCATCATCAAGGCCAAGCCCGCCACGGCAAAAGGTACCTACCTGAAAGGCCTCACCATGGCGTCCACGATGAGCCCCGGTATCCCCGTCGACACCAAATCGTTCGTTCACTAAAAGCCCCTCCGCAGGCCTCAGCCGAAAGGATGGGGGCTTTGAGGAGTGTAATCCATAACACTCAAAAGCGTTTAACATGACCAAAGAGCAAAAAAATGAAGTCATTGCCGCACTGAAGGAGAAATTCTCCCAGTACGACAACTTCTATGTAACCAATACCGAGAGCCTGTCCGTGGCCCAGGTTTCGAACCTGCGCCGTGCTTGCTTCAACAAGAACGTGGAAATGAAGGTGGCCAAGAACACCCTCATCCGCAAGGCCCTCGAAGGTCTCGACGAGCAGCGTTACAGCGGCATGTTCGAGTCCCTCAACAACGTAACCGCCCTCCTGTTCTCCGAGAACCCCAAGGAGCCGGCCCTGATCATCTCCTCGTTCCGCGACGCCGCCAAAGGCGAGAAGCCGGAGCTGAAGGCTGCCTTCATCAACGGTGACATCTACACCGGCGACAACAACCTGAAGGCCCTCACGAAGATCAAGACCAAGAACGAGCTCATTGGCGAGGTTATCGGCCTGCTGCAGTCGCCCGCTTCGCGCGTGCTGGCTGCCCTGCAGAACTTCCACGAGCAAGGTGGCGTGATCAACAAGCCTGGTACGGAAGCCGCTGCCCCCGCAGCTGAAGCCGCTCCTGCTGCTGAAGCGCCCGCCGCTCCCGAAGCTTCCGCTCCCGAGGCACCCGCTGCCGAAGGTGAAGCTCCGGCCGCTGAGTAAACCTTACCCCCAACCCCTCTCCGCAACGGAGAGGGGCGCACATAACTCCTGAACCGCTCCCTCCCCGCTCCGGGGAGGGCCGGGGAGGGGTCCCCTGTCTCTGGGGTTCAACAGAGGCAAATTTTTTTAATCCTCCGACGGATCCCCTCCTTAAACCGGGGAGATGAAGCCGGAAAAAATTTAAACAACATGGCAGACGTAAAAAATCTTGCAGAGCAACTGGTTGGCCTGACCGTTAAAGAGGTTCAAGAGCTGGCTGATTTCCTGAAATCCGAGTACGGCATTGAGCCCGCAGCTGCTGCTGTCGTAGTAAGCGGCGACGCTGGTGGTGGCGCTGCAGCTGTTGAAGAGAAGACTTCCTTCAACGTAATCCTGAAGAGCGGTGGTGCTTCCAAGCTCAACGTGGTTAAGATCGTTAAAGACCTCACCGGTCTCGGTCTGAAAGAAGCCAAAGACCTCGTAGACGGCGCTCCGAAGCCCGTTAAAGAAGGCGTTGACAAGGCTACTGCCGAAGACATCGCCGCCAAGCTGAAAGAAGCTGGTGCCGACGTAGAGATCGCTTAATTGCATCCTGCATCGTAACGATAAAGGGCCCCCGCCGTAAGGTGGGGGCTTTTTTGTGTCCCTGAAGGCCAGCAACCACATAGAGCAGCTTCCCGGCCACCAAGCTTGCATCCCATCGGGAGGCGGCGGGGGGAATGGCCGGTTCACCAGACAGGCACCACCCATCCCCTGATCCGGAGTCTCTCTACGACGCTTACCCCGCTACAACCAGCACCTGGCGTGACGAACGCCCCGGGGTCCGGTAGGGGCGGGCCCGGTCGTCGGAGCTGCCGTTCGCAACCCCGGAACGATCCTCTTGCGGCCCACCGGACCCACCGAATTCCCTCTGCCGTCCGCCCGGCGAACAGCAGGATCGTTTGTTCCCAAGCGTGCCATCCGGGGCTAATATGTCCTGTCTCCTGCAGGAGCTGCGTCTCCAACAAATGGAAAATAAGCCGTCCAGCGCCCCCCAATTCCGCAGCATAAGCTTCGACCTGCATCGGGCTACCCAGGTTCCATTCCTTCCAATTTGCCGGCGGTTTTTCACGCCCCCCGGGCTCCGGTGCCCCCATATTTTCACGACGATTCGCAGCATCACTATCACAAAAAGGTGGCCCGACTGCCCGGATCGGCTGCGACTTCCATCGTCACGAACGTACCTCGGAGGGCTGCTTTTTAGGAACAACGGGATCGGAAGCAGCGCACCCAAACTACCTGGTCGGGCTCAGAAAAAAGGGAAGTGGCCGCCCGGTTTCCGCAGTTTCTCAACCCGGATCAACCGGATTTGTGCGGGGTACCTGCTTCCCGCCTGCCCCCTAAAACAGGCTCCCGGGCATGTCGGCTCCGTCCCGGACGGGCCTGGAAAAAGTGCCCGAAAACGCGTCGGAAGGAGGTAGGAGTCTTCGCGTTTTTGCCCGGTACCGGGGCGGTAGCCAACATCCCTCCAGGTGATAAAAAACCCGCATTTCCAGGAGGAGGGGCGGCTTCAGAAAAGGCTTTTTGACCCGGATTGGTCACGGGCAGCCATGAATAACCCAGGTAAAAAGTAAGGGTAATGAGCTGTTGGGATCGGGTCTTCCCAGTGAAATTAAACTCGTCCAGGCAGCAAAAAGTGCCAATATTGCAGGCGAACTGGCGATCCCGGGCGATCGCTTTGAACGGCATTTACAGCCTGTTTTAGGCGGTCTGATCAGCCCGAATAGCAAGAGCTGCCCGGCCGACAGAGGGCTGTATTGCGCATCTAAACCTCCTTGCCGAAGGTGGGGTAGGGGAGCGCTTAGAAGCAATTTTCGGGTAATCCAACATGGGTTTTCAACTTTAAGTGGAGCAAGGTGCCGAAGAAGAGCCATAATTGTCCTTAAAACCACGTAACGTAATATTAGTTAGGATATTATAGACACTATTTCGAAAATAAAAGGATGAACGTGAAACATCTTCTAACATTCTCGTCTAAATAGATAATCAACAAGAAACCAATATGGTAGTACGTCAAATTATAGAATAGATAAATGTAAAGACACGTCCTTGGCTCCTCGGACCTGGTACTGAGCGACGATCCAGTAACGAAGCTGAAGCTGCCCATCAACGATGTGGAAAACATCTCAACTTTTATTAGAGTACGAACATCATCCTACTCTTAGCCAATTAATGTAAGGAAAATACAATAATCAATTATAAATGATGGTACTACAGAAAATAAATGACAAAATGACAAAAAATGTTCCACGACCCATCGGAAAAGTGCTAGAAAATGGTTTAGTTGGTCCTTATATTTAATTGAAAGCCAAATAATAGGTGTCATTCTACGCTTAGATACGGAAGAAGCCTTTTTAGGGTTGAATCGGGCAAAATGAGCAGGCGGCGCAGCTCCTCCACCGATCCGAATTTTCCGTGCCGCTCGCGGTATTCCACAATGGCATTGGCGTACTTCCAGCGGATGTATGGGTGATTTTTGAGTTCGTCCTTGCTCGCGCTGTTCAAGTTTAACTTGCGGACGCCGGCAGCACCTCCATCTGCTTTGAGAAGCGGTTTTATTTTCTGAAAAGTGGAGTCGGGTACACCCCAGGTCTCCCCCACCTGTTCCACCGACCCGAAACCACCGAGCCGTTCCCGGTATCGGACGATCCTGCCTGCCAGTTTGGCACCTATTCCGGGGAGGGCTTCCCAGGCAGCCGAGTCGGCTTCGTTGATGGAAATGGGGGCAGGCGCCCAGCGCTTCCGGGGCCCGGCCCGGTCGCCGGCTTGGGGGTAGGACCGGGGGCCGCCGGCGGTGGCGGCAAACCCGGCGGCGTCTTTTTCCGGCAGCCGGATAAAGGGCAGCACCCGGTCGACGAAGCCGGGCGGCAGGCTCCAGATCTTCCGGAGGTCGTCGGGCTGGCGGAAGCGTCCACCCCGATCCCGGTACTTCAGGATGGTCTGCACGGTCCGGGCGGGCAAACCGAGCCGGGCCCAGCCGGCGGCATCGAGGCTGTTGGGGTCGAAGGCAAAAAGCGGCGCCCGTTGCCAGGCGTCACGGTCCCCCTCCGTTTTCGGGTACCGGGACCGGTACCGTCGCTCCGGATCATCCTGCCGGTAACCGTCGGAGCGGAGACTGTCGGCCGGGCGACGCAATAAGGAGTCAGGAAGGGGCTGCAGCGACAGGGGACGATCCGGGAAAAAGGAAGGGGCTGCCAGCAGGGCACCCACGACCGCGGCGAGCAGGATCGCCGCCAGGCGGTCTTTTTTGGCGAAGGTAAAATAGTCGGCAAGGACGCGCTTCGGGTTCATCCCGGAAAGCTAGCCGGGCCGCCCGGAGCGGCCATGGGAAAAAGAACAGGAATCGCTGGTTTTTTCCCCGGCTGGAACGATTCTCACAAAATAGTCAAAAAAAACTCAGGCACACTCTTTGCGGACGCGAAAAACTTTTTCTTAAACGCTTTTTCCGTACTTTTGCCCTCCTTAAGTTTTGGCCAAAAACAATTTTGACGTCGGTAATTCGAGCTTAATTCATTGAAAATCATCGCTTTTTTCTTTTCCAAGAAAGAGGCCTGGTAGCTCATTGCCCGCGTCTAAAACTCATTAAACCGGTTATTTACCTATGCCCGCAGCAACAACGAATCAACGGATCAATTTCGGGAAAATTGGCAACCTGGCCGATACCCCGGATTTGCTCGCCGTTCAGATCCAGTCGTTCAAAGAGTTTTTCCAGTTAGAGACCACGCCGGACAAGCGTAACGTAGAAGGCCTCTTCCGCGTGTTCAAGGAAAATTTCCCGATCACAGACACCCGCAACATTTTCGTACTGGAATTCCTGGATTATTTTATTGATCCCCCGCGCTACACGATCGAAGAATGTATGGAGCGCGGCCTCACCTATGCCGTTCCGCTGAAGGCCAAGCTGCGCCTTTCCTGTAACGACGAGGAGCATATCGACTTCCAGACCATTGTGCAGGATGTGTTCCTGGGCAACATCCCCTACATGACCCCCCGCGGCACCTTTGTAATCAATGGTGCCGAGCGCGTCGTGGTATCCCAGCTGCACCGCTCCCCCGGCGTATTCTTCGGCCAGTCGGTTCACCCCAACGGCACGAAGATCTACTCCGCCCGCGTGATCCCCTTCAAGGGTGCGTGGATGGAATTCGCCACCGACATCAACAACGTGATGTATGCCTACATCGACCGTAAGAAGAAGTTCCCTGTAACGACCCTTCTTCGCTCGATCGGCTTTGAAACCGATAAAGACATCCTTGAGCTCTTCGGCATGGCCGACGAGGTGAAGGGTGAGAAGAAAGCCCTCGCCGGTTACCTGGGCCGCCGCCTGGCCGCCCGTGTACTCCGCAGCTGGGTGGAAGACTTCGTTGACGAGGACACCGGTGAGGTGGTCTCCATCGAGCGTAACGAGGTGATCCTCGAGCGCGACTCCATCCTCGACGAAGAAGCCATCGACACCATCTCTGAAATGGACATCAAGTCGGTGTTCGTTCAGAAGGAAGACGTAGGTGGCGATTACGCAATTATCTACAACACGCTTAACAAGGATACCTCGAACTCCGAGCTCGAGGCCGTGCAGGTGATCTACCGTCAGCTGCGTGGTGCCGATGCGCCGGACAACGAGACCGCCCGCGGTATCATCGACAAGCTGTTCTTCTCCGACAAGCGCTACGACCTCGGCGAGGTTGGCCGCTACAAGATCAACCGCAAGCTTGGTCTGAATGCGTCGATGGAGCAGAAGACCCTGACGAAGGAAGACATCATCGAGATCATCAAGTACCTCGTGCGTCTTACCAACGGCAAGGCCGAGATCGATGACATCGATCACCTGTCGAACCGCCGTGTGCGTACCGTGGGTGAGCAGCTCTACGCCCAGTTCGGCGTGGGCCTGGCCCGTATGGCCCGCACCATCCGCGAGCGTATGAACGTGCGTGACAATGAAGTGTTCACCCCGGTGGATCTTATCAATGCCCGTACGCTCTCCTCGGTTATTAACTCCTTCTTCGGTACCTCGCAGCTGTCGCAGTTCCTCGACCAGACCAACCCGCTGTCGGAGATCACGCACAAGCGTCGTATCTCGGCACTTGGACCTGGTGGCCTGAGCCGCGAGCGCGCCGGCTTCGAAGTTCGTGACGTACACTACTCGCACTACGGTCGTCTTTGCACGATCGAAACGCCGGAAGGTCCGAACATCGGTCTTATCTCGACGCTTTGCGTTCACGCGAAGATCAACGAGATGGGCTTTATCGAAACGCCCTACCGCAAGGTGGATAATGGCAAGGTGAACATGAAGGAACTGACCTTCCTGAGCGCCGAAGAAGAAGACAGCGCCAAGATCGCCCAGGCCAACGTGCCCCTCGACAAGAACAACCACTTCGCCGAGGAGCGTATCGTGAGCCGCGAAACTGGTGACTTCCCGATCCTCGACCGCAACGAAGTACAATACATGGACGTGGCCCCGAACCAGATCGTGGGTCTGTCCGCATCGCTCATTCCGTTCCTTGAGCACGATGACGCCAACCGTGCGCTCATGGGATCGAACATGCAACGCCAGGCCGTACCGCTGCTGCGCCCCGACGTCCCGACCGTAGGTACGGGTCTCGAAGGCAAGGCCGCCCGCGACGCGCGGATCCAGATCCACTCCGAGGGTGACGGTGTTGTCGAATTCGTGGATGCCAACGAGATCCACGTTCGCTACAACCGTAACGAAGACCAGCGTCTTGTTTCGTTTGAAGAAGATCTCAAAGTATACAACCTCACGAAGTTCATCAAGACCAACCAGGAGACTTCAATCAACCTGAAGCCCGCCGTAAAGAAAGGCCAGAAGGTGAAAGAGGGCGACTTCCTCACCGAAGGCTACGCCACCAAGAATGGTGAGCTGGCACTCGGTAAAAACCTGAAGGTGGCCTTCATGCCTTGGAAGGGTTACAACTTCGAGGATGCCATCGTAATCTCCGAGCGCGTAGTAAAAGAAGACATGTTCACCTCGGTGCACATCTCCGAATACGAGCTCGAAGTGCGCGACACCAAGCTGGGTGAGGAAGAGCTGACGCCGGATATCCCGAACGTATCGGAAGAGGCCACCAAAGACCTCGACGAGAACGGTATCATCCGCATCGGCGCCCACATCAAAGAAGGCGACATCCTGATCGGTAAGATCACGCCGAAAGGCGAGAGCGACCCGACGCCGGAAGAGAAGCTCCTCCGCGCCATCTTCGGCGACAAGGCCGGTGATGCGAAAGACGCCTCGCTGAAAGCACCCAACGGTGTGGAAGGTGTGGTGATCGGCAAGAAGCTGTTCCAGCGCGCCAAGAAAGACAAGAACGCCAAGGTGCGCGAGAAGGCCGCCCTCGAGAAGCTTGAGAAAGTTCACGAGAAGAACGAGAGCGACCTGAAGGAAGTGCTGATGGATAAGCTCCTGACGCTGCTGAAAGACCGCCCGTCGACGGGTGTCAGCAACAACTTCGGTGAAATGCTGATCGGCAAAGGCGCCAAGTTCACGCAAAAGAACCTGAGCGGCCTCGACTACCAGAACGTGAACCCGCTCGGCTGGACCGGCGACGCCAAGGTAGACGAGCAGATCAACATCCTGCTGCACAACTACAGCATCAAGTACAACGAAGAACTCGGTCGCTACAAGCGCGAGAAATTCAATATCAGCATCGGTGACGAACTGCCCGCGGGCGTACTGAAGCTGGCCAAGGTATACATCGCCGTGAAGCGCAAGCTGAAGGTGGGTGATAAGATGGCCGGTCGCCACGGTAACAAGGGTATCGTTGCCAAGATCGTTCGCCACGAAGACATGCCGTTCCTCGAAGACGGCACACCGGTGGACATCGTGCTGAACCCGCTGGGTGTACCCTCGCGTATGAACCTGGGCCAGATCTACGAGACCGTTCTCGGCTGGGCCGGTGAGAAGCTGGGGCTGCGCTTTGCCACGCCGATCTTCGACGGTGCGTCGACAGACGACATCGCCGGATACATCGAGCAGGCTGGCCTCCCGACCTTCGGTCACACGCACCTGTACGACGGTGAAACCGGTGAGCGCTTCCACCAGAAGGCTACCGTGGGTATCATCTACGTGATCAAGCTGCACCACATGGTGGACGACAAGATGCACGCCCGTTCGATCGGACCCTACTCCCTCATTACGCAGCAGCCGCTCGGTGGTAAAGCCCAGTTCGGTGGTCAGCGTTTCGGTGAGATGGAGGTGTGGGCACTCGAGGCGTACGGTGCTGCCAACATCCTGCAGGAGCTGCTCACGATTAAGTCGGATGACATCATCGGCCGCGCGAAGACCTACGAGGCGATCGTGAAGGGCGAGAACATCCCGCGTGCCGGTCTGCCGGAGTCGTTCAACGTACTCGTGCACGAACTGCGCGGCCTCGGTCTGGACCTGAACTTCCACGACTAAGGACGTGAATCGTGAATCGTCAATCGTGAATGGCTGACGCACGCATTTTTGAAACAGTTCTTTTGAAATAATCTTCAGGTAGCCTCCGGTGCGGTAACGTGCCGGAGGCTGATCTGAAATCTGGGATCTGAAATCAGACATCCGAGATCAGACATCAGACATCAGACATCACCATTTGAATTTGTCCATTATGGCTTTTAATAAAAAAGACAATCGTCCGAGACCGCAATTCTCCAAGATTACGATCGGACTGGCCTCGCCCGACAGCATCCTCGAGAAAAGCTTCGGTGAGGTGCTCAAGCCGGAGACCATCAACTACCGTACGTACAAGCCCGAGCGTGACGGCCTGTTCTGCGAGCGGATCTTCGGTCCCGTAAAGGATTACGAATGCGCCTGCGGCAAGTACAAGCGCATCCGTTACAAAGGCATC
The DNA here is from genome assembly GCF_054777635.1 of Flaviaestuariibacter terrae. NCBI lineage: Bacteria > Pseudomonadati > Bacteroidota > Chitinophagia > Chitinophagales > Chitinophagaceae > Flaviaestuariibacter > Flaviaestuariibacter terrae. The sequence continues at coordinate 1,425,737 of NZ_BAAHAL010000006.1, read as the reverse complement.
GTGTGCGACCGTTGCGGCGTGGAAGTGACCGAGAAGAAGGTCCGCCGCGAGCGCATGGGCCACATCAAGCTGGTGGTACCCGTTGTGCACATCTGGTACTTCAAGTCGCTCCCCAACAAGATCGGCTACCTGCTCGGCATGAGCTCCAAGAAGCTCGAAAGCATCATCTACTACGAGCGCTTCGTGGTGATCCAGGCCGGCCTCCGCGCCGACAAGGGTCAGAACTACGGCGACCTGCTCACGGAAGAAGAATACCTCGACATCCTGGATGCCCTGCCGAAGGACAACCAATACCTCCCCGACGAGGACCCCAACAAGTTCATCGCGAAGATGGGTGCTGAAGCCGTGCACGACCTGCTCGGCCGCATCGATCTCGACCAGCTTTCCTTCGACCTCCGCAACGCCGCTGCTACCGAAACGTCGCAGCAGCGTAAGGCCGACGCCCTCAAACGCCTGTCGGTGGTGGAAAGCTTCCGCGATGCCCAGACCCGCATTTCGAACCGTCCCGAGTGGATGGTGATGCAATACATTCCCGTGATCCCGCCGGAACTGCGCCCGCTCGTTCCGCTGGATGGTGGCCGTTTCGCGTCGTCTGACCTGAACGACCTCTACCGCCGCGTGATCATCCGCAACAACCGTCTCAAGCGCCTGCTGGAGATCAAGGCCCCCGAGGTGATCCTGCGTAACGAAAAGCGTATGCTGCAGGAAGCCGTGGACAGCCTGTTCGACAACAGCCGTAAGTCCAACGCCGTCAAGGCCGAGGGCGGTCGCGCGCTGAAGTCGCTCTCCGACGTGCTGAAAGGCAAGCAGGGCCGCTTCCGCCAGAACCTCCTCGGTAAGCGTGTCGACTACTCCGGTCGTTCGGTTATCGTGGTAGGCCCCGAGCTGAAGATCCACGAGTGCGGTCTGCCGAAAGATATGGCCGCCGAGCTGTTCAAGCCGTTCATCATCCGCAAGCTCATTGAGCGCGGTATCGTGAAGACGGTGAAGAGCGCCCGCAAGCTTGTTGACAAGAAGGAAGCCGTGATCTGGGATATCCTGGAGAACATCCTGAAAGGTCACCCGGTGATGCTCAACCGCGCCCCGACGCTGCACCGCCTCTCGATCCAGGCGTTCCAGCCGAAGCTCGTGGAAGGCAAGGCCATCCAGCTGCACCCGCTCGTAACGACCGCCTTCAACGCCGACTTCGACGGTGACCAGATGGCCGTTCACGTGCCCCTGAGCAACGCTGCCGTACTGGAAGCGCAGCTCCTGATGCTGGCCGCCCACAACATCCTCAACCCGCAGAACGGTACCCCGATCACCCTGCCTTCGCAGGACATGGTTCTGGGTCTGTACTATATCTCCAAGGGCAAGAAGTCGACCGAGACCGAAGTCGTGCGCGGCGAAGGCAAGGCCTTCTACAGCGCCGAAGAGGTGATCATCGCCTACAACGAAGGCGTAGTCGACATGCATGCCCACATCAAGGTGCGCACGATGGTTCGTGAAGACGGCCAGCTCGTGAAGAAGCTCCTCGACACCACCGTGGGCCGCGTGATCTTCAACCAGCACGTGCCGAAGGAAGTAGGCTTCGTGAACGCCCTGCTGACGAAGAAGAACCTCCGCGAGATCATCGGCGACATCATTCGCATCACGAATGTGCCGAAGACCGCCAAGTTCCTCGACGACATCAAGCAGCTCGGTTTCCGCACCGCCTTCCAGGGTGGCCTCTCGTTCTCCATCAATGACCTGATCATCCCGGACATCAAGGAAGAACTCGTAGCCAACGCCAAGGTGGAAGTGGACGAAGTGTGGGAGAACTACAACATGGGTCTCATCACCAACAACGAACGCTATAACCAAACAGTTGACATCTGGTCGCGCGTCGATACCCGCATCACGGAAACGCTGATCCGCGAGCTCGCCACCGACAAGCAGGGTTTCAACTCGGTATACATGATGCTTGACTCGGGCGCCCGTGGCTCGAAGCAGCAGATCAAGCAGCTCGCCGGTATTCGCGGACTGATGGCCAAGCCGCGTAAGTCGGGCTCCACCGGTTCGGAGATCATCGAAAACCCGATCCTCTCCAACTTCAAAGGCGGCCTGAACGTACTGGATTACTTCATCTCTACCCACGGTGCCCGTAAGGGTCTGGCGGATACGGCCCTCAAGACGGCCGACGCCGGTTACCTCACCCGCCGTCTCGTAGACGTGGCCCAGGACGTGGTTGTAACTGAAGAAGATTGCGGAACGCTCCGTGGTATCGCCACATCGGCGCTGAAGGACAACGAAGACGTGATCGAGCCGCTGGCCGACCGTATCGAAGGTCGTACCTCGCTGCACAATGTATACGATCCTGTAACCGACGAAACGCTGGTGGAAGCCGGCTCCGAGATCACGGCCGACATCGCCGAGAAGATCGAGGAGCGCGGTATCGAGACGGTCGAAATCCGCTCGGTGCTCACCTGCGAAGCGAAGCGCGGTACCTGCGTGAAGTGCTACGGCCGCAACCTCGCCACCGGCGCGGTGGCCCAGCGCGGCGACGCGGTCGGTATCATCGCCGCCCAGTCGATCGGTGAACCCGGTACCCAGCTTACCCTCCGTACCTTCCACGTGGGTGGTGTGGCCGGCTCTGCCTCGGTAGAATCGACCCTCCAGGCCAAGTTTGACGGTACCATCCAGTTCGACGGTGTTCGCTCGGTTACGACCACGAACAACGAAGGCGAGAAAGTACAGGTCGTGATCGGCCGTACGGGTGAAGTGCGTATCGTTGACGAGAAGAACGACCGCCTGCTGATCACCAACAACGTTCCTTACGGCGCTACGCTGAACATCAAGGATGGTCAGAAAGTGAAGAAGGGCGACGTGATCTGCACCTGGGACCCCTTCAACAACGTTATCATCGCCGAGATCAACGGTGCCATCAAGTTTGAAAATATCATCGAAGGCGTTACCTACCGCGAAGAGTCGGACGAACAGACCGGCCACCGCGAGAAGGTTGTCATCGAAACCCGCGACAAGACGAAGATCCCTTCGATCCTGGTGACGGGCAAGGAAAACAAATCGTACAACCTCCCCACGGGCTCGCATATCGTGATCGACGATGCCGAGGAAGTGAAGGCCGGCCAGGTGATCGTGAAGATCCCCCGCGTGCTCGGCAAGCTCCGCGACATCACCGGTGGTCTGCCCCGTGTTACGGAACTCTTTGAAGCCCGTAACCCGAGCAACCCCGCGATCGTATCCGAGATCGATGGTGTGGTAACGATGGGTGCCGTGAAGCGCGGTAACCGCGAGATCATCATCGAAGCAAAAGACGGTGTGACCCGCAAGTATCTCGTGCCGCTGACCCGCCAGATCCTGGCGCAGGACGGTGACTTCGTGAAAGCCGGCTCGCCGCTTTCCGACGGACAGATCGCCCCGCAGGACATCCTCAACATCCAGGGTCCCTTCGCCGTACAGCAGTACGTGGTGAACGAGATCCAGGAAGTGTACCGCCTCCAAGGTGTAAAGATCAACGACAAGCACATCGAGGTGATCGTTCGCCAGATGATGCGCAAGGTGTCGATCGTTGACCCGGGCGATACGAAGTTCCTCGAGGAGGACCTGGTGGACAAGTTCGAGTTCCTGGAAGAGAACGACTACATCTTCGACAAGAAGGTAGTTACCGACTCCGGCGAATCGACGAAGATGCGTGCCGGCCAGATCGTGAGCCTGCGTGAGCTGCGCGAGGAAAACTCGACGCTCCGCCGCAACGACAAGAAGCTGGTTGATTACCGCGACGCGAAGCCGGCCACCTCGGCCCCGACGCTGCTCGGTATCACGAAAGCCTCGCTCGGAGTAACGAGCTGGATCTCCGCCGCATCGTTCCAGGAGACTACCAAGGTACTGTCTTCGGCCGCCATCCAGGGCAAGACCGACGACATGCTGGGCCTGAAGGAGAACGTGATCACGGGTCACCTGATCCCGGCCGGTACCGGTCTGCGCGAGTTCGAGAACATGATCGTGGGCAGCAAGGAAGAGTACGAACTCCTCCAGACTACCCGCGAGGCCATGAGCTTCGACGAGGAAGAGTAATCCTTCGGCCGTGCTCAGGATGACAGTGTTGTCATGGTGAGCCTGTCGAACCACAGAATAAGGAAGTAAGGCCGCACTCGAAAGAGGCGGCCTTTTTTGTTTGACTTCGCTGCGCAAGATGCTCCTTACGCGGATTGATTACAGACCTGCCCAGGTGGCTGTCTAATACCGCCGGTTGCGTCCCGAAAGCGCGGCCCAGATAACGAGTGCAAGCACGGCACCACCTGTAGCGATAAGAATGCTGTAGAGGTTGAAGCCACTGACACCGTTCCAGCCCAGCATCTTGGCGATGTAGCCGCCGATGACCGCGCCGATAACGCCGATGACCATTGTAACGATGCAGCCGCCGGGATCGCGGCCGGGTGTGAGCGCCTTCGCGATGGCACCTGCCACGAGGCCCAGGAGAATCCAGGATAAGATACCCATAGTAGTTGCTTTTGGCAGCAGGGCAGCAAAGGCCATACCCGCTGTTAATCGTTTGAAAAAGTTGCCAACCTCATCCCCGGAACCGGCTTTTGCCCGTTAATTTGCACAAAATTCCCCTGATGAAGAATGGCCTGCTTGCCCTGAATGTTGTGCTGCTCGTTGCTGTCGGCGTCTTGTTTTTCCTGTATTTCTCAGGCCGTCCCAAGCAGGTGGCCGCGGCTCCCGTAGTGAAGGCCAACGGTACGGTTGAACCCGGCCAGTGCCGGATCGCGTATTTCGAGATGGATTCCATCGAAGGCGCGTACTCGATGGTAAAGGATGTCAAGGCTGTGCTGAACCGCCGCGAGGAGGAAATCACCAGCGAGCTCGCCCGCATGGAGCGCGACTTCCGCAGCAAAGCCGCCGAATACCAGGCCCAGGCCGTCAACATGAACCAGACGCAATCGGAAATGGCCCAGCGTGACATGCAACAACGCCAGCAATCGCTGCAGGCCCGTGAAGCCCAGCTGCGCCAGGAATACCAGGTGCTGCAGGCCAACAAGCAGCAGGAAGTGCGCAAGAAAATCGAAGACTACCTGAAGACCTATAACGCCAACGGCACCTACACGTACATCATGTCGTATGAGCCCGGTCTTTTCTTTTACAAAGACTCCGCTTACAACATCACCGGCGACCTCATCAAAGGTCTGAATGCCGATTACAAGGCGGCTGCGAAGAAGTAGTCTGCTAATGCGTTAGTCTGCTAATCTGCTGATAAGTATAATAACCACAATAGATAAAAGAGCGATGCCTGGGGCATCGCTCTTTTATTTTGAATCGGCACTCTGCTGGCAATTAGCAGACTAGCAGATTAGCAGATTAACATTGTATCTTGACGGCAAATCTTTCTTATGGCCGAATTGCTTGTTGAAAAACCGTCTGCAACCGGAACCGACAAAGGGTTCAAACGCTCGCTGGGACTGCTCGACGGCACGATGATCGTTGCCGGCTCGATGATCGGGTCGGGGATCTTTATCGTAAGCGCCGACATGCTCAAAGACCTTGGCTCTGCGGGCTGGCTCATCGCCGCCTGGCTCATCACCGGATTTATGACGCTGACCGCGGCCCTGAGCTATGGCGAGCTGAGCGCCATGTTCCCGAAGGCGGGTGGTCAATACGTATATCTACGGGAGGCCTATAACCCCTTCATCGGCTTCCTGTACGGCTGGAGCTTTTTTGCCGTTATCCAGACGGGCACCATCGCCGCCGTGGGCGTGGCCTTTGGTAAATTTCTCGGTTACCTGGTGCCCAGCCTGGGCGATGGCAACATCCTGTTTGGCGATGCCCATGGATTCAAGATCACTGCTGCACAGGTAGTGGGAATGGCGCTTGTAATTTTACTCACCTTTATCAACACGAAGGGCGTCAAGGGCGGAAAGCTGATCCAGACAACGTTTACCTCGGCCAAGCTGCTGGCGCTTTTCGGCCTGATCATCTTCGGATTCCTTGCGGCCAAAAGCAATATCTGGCACGAGAACTGGGCCCATGCCTGGTCGATGCGCCAGCACTCCAGCCGCATCGCAGGCGCCAGCGGCGACAGCTGGGTGCCAATCACCGGCATGGCCGCACTCGGGGCTATCGCGGCTGCGATGGTGGGGTCGATCTTTTCTTCCGATGCCTGGAACAACGTGACGTTCATAGCCGGCGAAATGAAAAATCCCCAGCGCAACATCGGGCTCAGCCTCTTCCTCGGTACGCTCATCGTAACACTCATCTATGTATCGGCCAACCTCATGTACGTGTCGGTGCTCCCGGTAGAGCAGCTTGCCTTCGCGAAAGACAACCGGGTGGCCCTGTCGGTATCGAACGTCGTTTTCGGTAACATCGGCACCGTTATCCTGGCATTGCTTATCATGGTGTCGACCTTCGGTTGCAACAATGGCCTTATCCTGGCCGGCGCCCGCGTTTATTACACGATGGCCAAGGATGGCCTCTTCTTCCGCCAGACCGGTTCGCTGAACCGCCACGCCGTTCCGGAATACGCGCTTTGGATCCAATGTGCAATGGCCTGCCTGCTGTGCCTGAGCGGAAAGTATGGCGACCTGCTCGACATGGTTTCTTTCGTGGTGGTACTTTTTTACGTGCTCACCATCATCGGTATTTTCATCCTCCGCCGCACGCGCCCCGATGCCGAGCGGCCCTACAAGGCCTTCGGATACCCCGTGCTGCCGATCATTTATATCCTGATGGGAACCGCGTTCTGCCTGCTGCTGATCCGCTACAAGCCCCAGTATACCTGGCCCGGCCTGCTGATTGTGCTGCTCGGTATTCCCATTTATTTCGTTGCTTTGTCGCGCAAAAAACGCACAGCCTGATATGCCCAATTTCGCTGAATTGTTTAGCCGCTTTCCAAGCCTCAAAGTAGGCGTGGTGGGCGATGTGATGCTGGATACCTATATGTGGGGGCATGTGGAGCGTATCTCCCCGGAGGCGCCCGTGCCGGTCGTGTCGCTCGACAAAAAGGAGTTCCGGATCGGTGGTGCCGGCAACGTCGCCTACAACCTGCAGGCGCTCGGTGCGCAGCCGTTTGTGCTGACAGTTACCGGCGACGATGAGGACGCGCTCCGCCTCGTGCAGCTGTTCAGCGGCCTCGGCGTCAACTCGGCCTACAGCATCCGCAGCCGCGACCGCATCACCACGAACAAGACACGTATCATCAGCCGCAACCAGCAGATGATGCGGCTCGATACCGAGATCACGCGCGACCTCACCGTTGCCGACGAAGAAAGCATCACGGCTGCCTTTGATCGCTTCCTGAGCGAGGTGCGCCCCGACGTGGTGATACTCGAGGATTACAACAAGGGGGTACTGACCGAGCGCGTGATCCGCCACGTGATCGATGGCTGCCGCGCGGCGGGTGTGCTCACCGCGGTGGACCCGAAGCGAAAGAACTTTTTTACGTACCGCGGCGTCGACATCTTCAAGCCTAACCTGGGCGAAGTGCGCGAGGCGCTCAACCTGCTCAGCGTCGACGCGACGAAGCAGCAATTGCAAAACATTCACTACGAACTGTACCGCCACCTGCAGCACCAGATCTCCTTTATCACCCTGTCGGAGAAAGGTGTTTTTTACCAGCAGGGCGAAGCGGCCAATGTCATTCCCTCGCATTTCCGAAACATTGCCGATGTGTCGGGCGCAGGCGATACCGTTGTGGCGGTGGCGGCGCTTGTATATGCCGCAACGCGCGACGTGCGCCTCATGGCCGAGATCGCCAATATCGCGGGAGGTCTTGTGTGCGAAGTGGTGGGCACTGCCGCCATCAACGTCAAGCAGCTATTGCTCGAAACGGAACACTTGTTGAAAGGATAACCCTATGTCGCTTATTACCATTGCCATTCACGGCGGGGCAGGAACCATCCTGCGCTCGGATATGACCCCGGAGCTGGAGCAGGAATATATCGCTGCGCTGGATGCCGCACTCCGCGCGGGCTACGCGCTCCTCGAAACGGGGGGTAGTGCCATCGACGCCGTTGTCGCCGCCACCGTCGTGCTCGAAGACCACGTGCTCTTCAACGCGGGCCGCGGCTCCGTGTTTTCGCGCGATGGCCGCCACGAGATGGATGCGGCGCTGATGGACGGACGCACGCTGGGTGCCGGCGCTGTTACCGGGATCCGCAACCTGCGCAACCCCATCGTGCTCGCGCAGCGGGTGATGCTCGAAACCCAGCACGTGTTTCTCAGCGGCGAGGGCGCCCTGGAGTTTGCCCGTGAGCAGGGACTGTCGTTCGAGCCGGATGAATACTTTTTCTCGCAGACGCGCTACGACCAGTGGCAAAGCGTTCGTAATACCGACCGGGTGCTGATCGATCACAGCAACGAATACAAGGACGTGCTGCCCGATAAGAAGTTCGGCACCGTTGGCGCCGTCGCCTGCGATGGCCAGGGAAATATCGCCGCGGCTACCTCAACGGGCGGCATGACCAACAAGCAGTGGGGGCGCATCGGCGACAGTCCCGTCATCGGCGCCGGCACCTATGCCCGCAATGCCACCTGCGCCATTTCCTGCACGGGGCATGGCGAGCCCTTCATCAAAGCCGTAGCGGCCTATGACGTCAGTTGCCTGATGGAATACAGGGGGCTTAGCCTGCAGGAGGCCATGGACGAGGTGGTGCACCGCAAGCTTCCCCGCATCGGCGGCGAAGGCGGCATGATCGGCGTCGACGCGCAGGGGAATCATGCGTTGCTCTTCAATAGCGAAGGCATGTACCGCGCCGTCCGCAACAGCCGCGGCGTAAATGAGGTCGGCATTTATAAGTAGCCGCATTAACCGTCATTGCGCGGCGCCGCAGCGCAACGAAGCAACCGGCTGCACGTGCGCCAGATTGCTTCGCTATACCCCCAATGACGTTTCGGATTGAATTACCTTCGCCTCCTTATTCCCGTTTTATGAAGAAGTACGCGATCATTGTGGCCGGGGGCACCGGCACCCGTATGGGGAGCGCAACCCCCAAGCAGTTTTTGCTGCTGGGCGATAAGCCCGTGCTGTATTATACCATCCGCACCTTCCTGGAAGCCTACGAAGACCTCGATATCATCCTGGTGCTGCCGGAAGACTATACAGACATGGGCCGCGAGATCATCGATGCCTACTTCGACTATGGCCGCATCCGCGTTACCGCGGGCGGTGAAACACGTTTTCATTCGGTGCAGAACGGATTGCAGCTGGTAGGCGAGGATGGCATCGTCTTCGTACACGACGGCGTCCGTTGCCTTCTTTCGAAAGAGCTTATTCACCGCTGCCACGACAAGGCGCTGGAGAACGGCAGTGCCATCCCGGTGGTGCCCTGCCGCGACAGCGTGCGCCTCCTGAGCGGTGAAGACAACGAAGCCGTGGAGCGCAGCCGCGTGGTGCTCGTGCAGACGCCGCAGACCTTTCACAGCCGCATCCTGCAGCCTGCCTTCGCCATCGACTACAAGGAGCGCTTTACCGACGAAGCTTCGGTGGTGGAAGCCTTCGGGCTGAAGATCCAGCTCGTGGAAGGCGAGGAGGACAATATCAAGATCACGCGTCCCGTAGATCTACAGGTGGCCGCCCAGATACTCAAGAGCCGCCAGCCTGCCTGAGCCTAGCGACCGGCGATTATCGGCACATCGGGCGAAAGGTTGAGGGCCGCGCGATGCAGCAGCAGCGTGTTGCCTGCCTGGTCCATGGAAATCTCGACGAAACCATTGTAGCGGTCTGCGCCTCGCTGCACCTGCACGGCCAGGAAGCGGTGCTGCGCCGTCTTCCATAGGCCGTCCCAGCGGGTTTCGTTATCCGATACAATTTTTTCGGCCAGCACCGAGTGGCTTACTTCCCACCAGTTGAAGCCCGGATGCCCGATGCCAATGGAGGCGCCTTCCGTAAACGGCGGTGTTTCATCCCGGTCGTTGACCAGCAGGTTGCGCCGGATGCTGGATTGAACGCAAAACTGGTAGCGGTCGGCCTGCTGCGAGGGGGAACCAACAAGCTGGCACTTGAAGACAAGATCGTGTGCGCCATCGCCGTCCAGGTCAACCGTATGTACCTGGCGATAACGTACCGGGGCATTGTGGAGGTCAATGACGCGCATGGCCGGAAGTGTAACGTTGCCGGCGGGAGGGGGCGCGGGTGCCGGATTCTTGCGGCAGGCTGCGAGGAGCAGGAGGAGCGGGAGCAGGAGCTTTTTCATAGTCCTTCTTTTCGCCCACTGACAGCAAGCGTTCCACCGGCGTTGCATGCGTGTCTCGTTCGCTGTATGAACTGCCTGAATCGGCGCATCAACCGCTGATGTACGTTTCTCTTCGTGCGCGATCGTTGCGGCCAGGCGATCTGCGCTCAGACCCGTAGATCGGTATTGTTCGACCGCGGATTGATGTCCGTGCTTGGATCCACCGTGTCGTCCTTGCGCTCGCGAAGAAGGGGTGTTGTCCGTTCGCGCTGCGCCTGTGAGCCGGGCGTTTCGGACAAGCGCTGTGCGCGGGCGCTGTACAGGTGCTCCTCGTTGAAATGCTCGTGGTTGTAGAAATCCTCGTCGCTTTCTGTCGATGCGCGCTCTTCCGAAGGCCGCCCCAGGAACGCGTGGCGCACGTGATGCTCATGCTCGCTTCCGAAGTGGTGCTTGTCGTATTCGGGAAGCGCCTGCAGCTGCCCGGCCGTGGCGCGCGGCAGTACCACGTCATCGTCTACCTCGTGCAGCTGCGCCAGTCCGATGGGCACCAGTACGGTCCGTTCGTCAAGACCCAGGTCGTTGTCGCCGAGATCGACAATGAGGTAACGCACGCGGCGCGACTCCGGATCGAAGAGGAGCTCCTTCACTTCACCGATATGGCGGCCATTGACATCTTTGACGTCCCAGCCGCGGATATCGGGCTCGCCCTCCTGGATTTCGAATTTGCTTCCTCCCAGTTCATGCAGGCGGTATTTGCGGTTCTTGTCTTCCATGGTATGCTGTTTTCGGGAGTTCCCTTGTTTACGTGTAGGTGATGCGGATTATCAGCCGCGGGCGACGATCATTACGCGCCGGTTCTGCTGGCGCCCGCTTTCGCGAGCACTACCGGCAATGGCACCGGATTCTCCCTGCGGCTGCAGCGACACGCGTTCGCCGCTGATGTTGCCCGTATTGATCAGCCAGTCGCGGACAGCTTCGGCACGCCGTTCGGACAGCGCGTGGTTGGCGCCCGCATTGCCCGTGGCGTCTGTAACGCCGTAAATACGCACTGCGCCAGAGCTGTGGCGCTTTTGAATGGAAGCGGCAATTTGTTGCAGGTGCTGCTCTGCATCGGGGCGGAGGGAAGCGGAGCCTTTGTCGAAGAGCAGCTCTTCACCGACTCCATAAATTGAATAGTCGTTATTGCCGCGCACGTCGATATTCCTGTCGCTGATCTCGTCGTACCGGGCGGGGGGCGCATTGAAATCCACGCGGCTCCAGCCGGTGTCAGCCGTTGCCTGCGTAGTGGTTGTCGTCGTTGTTGTTGTGGTAGTGGTTATGCCGTTGGTTGGTATGCTGTCGGTCACGGGTGTCGTGTCCATCTTATTGTGGTGGCAACCACGTGCGAGGAAGAAGATGAGGGCGATGACGCCGAGACCCAGCAACAGCCAGGGTAGCCGGTTGCTCTTTTTCGGCTGCACGTGTAGTTCTGCCATTTCGGGTGGTTTTGCGTGAACAATCGTACCCCGATCACCCACACAAAACATGCCGTGAAGCGGGCAGCTCAACGCTGCTGAGCCGCGTTGCTTTTCGGTCTTTACTGGCCGCGATGACCCGGGAGCCGGACTACTTTGGCGCCGCCTGCATGGTACAGGCTGCAGGCAATGGCGGTGGCAGGAGCGCCCTCAAGGCGCTGTTCGAAGCGGGCAAAACCGGGCGCCTGCACAAAGAGCGAAAGCGGGTGCCTGAATTGCGCTTCCGGAACATGAAGTACGAAATGCCCGGCTGCATTGGCTTCGGTAGCGTAGGGCGTTCCGCCGAGCTCAACGCGGGCAAAGGCAACGGGGTCGCCGGCTTCGTCAAGCGCGCGGCCGCGGAGCAACACTTCGCTTGGGGAAGCCGGGAGCAGCCGCAGCAGCAGTTGCCGCAACTTATCGCGCCAGCTTGCGTCGGGCAGGGGGAGGAGGAAGGTAGTGCGTTTCATAGCGCGGTGTTTTTATAAGGACTCCAAAACCAACCTCTTCGCTGCATCCGCAAACTGCTTTAATGCTTCGTTAACGTCGCAAAAAAAGCCTCCCTAACGGAGGCTCTTTTATCAGTATTCATTTTCGGGCTTGTCTTTATCCTTGTCTTTCTTTCCCCCAAAAAGCTTGCGGAAAAGGCCTTTCTTTTCTTCCTTCGGCGGCGGTGCGGCCTCTCCGATCCTGGGTGCGGCCGTCTTGCCCGTATCGCGCTTCGGACGCTGGTTTTGCGGCGCCTGCTGCGAGCCCTTGTCGCCTTCGTCGATGGGGCGCTGCGACTCGGCGGGGATCGTATCGCCGCTCATGTTGCTGTAGTCGTCGGCGGTGCCGGCGCCCACGTCAACGCCTTCGGCATTTTCAAGAGAGTCGGGGATGATGCTCTCCACGTCGCCCTGGAAAGCCGAGTGATCCATATCGGCCGGCTTGTCGAAAGTGCGGCCTTTGTCGATGCCAAGCGAGGCATCGTTATAAACTTTCTGGAAGAAGCTTTGCCATATCGGCCGCGCGGCGGTGCCACCGTAGCCCTGCGCGCTTTCGATGTGGATAAAGCGGTCGTCGCAGCCCACCCATACACCGGCTACGAGCTGGGGCACATAACCCATGAACCAGGCATCGGCGTTGTCGTTGGTGGTACCCGTCTTGCCGCCCATCTCGGAGGCGCCGAGCGCCTGCATCAGTCCTGCTGCCGTGCCCTTCGTGACAGGGCCTTCCATGAGGCGTGTCATGTTGTAGGCGGTTACTTCGCTGATGGCTTCCTGGCGGTCGGCCGTCATATCGATTCGTTTGATCACGTTGCCGTTGCGGTCCTCGATGCGGGCAATGAGCTTGGGCTTGGTGCTGTAGCCATGTCCCGGGAATACGGTATAGCCCCACATCATCTCGTACAGGGAAAGGTCGCAGGTGCCGAGCGCGATCGAAGGGAAGGGTTCCACCTTCGTCGGGATGTGGATCTTGTCGGAGAGGAAGGAGGCAAACTGCTCCGGACCTACCTGCTTCATGATGTAGGCGGTGGCGCAGTTCTTCGACCAGGCAAGCGCCGAGGCCATCGTCATCGTGCGGCCGCTGCAGCTTTTCGTGGTGGCGGGAACCTTCTGGTCTTTACCGAAGGTTTGCTGCACGTCTTCCACCGGCGTTTCCGGTGTGAAGCCGCGCTCTTCCATCGCCTGCGCGTACAGGAACGGCTTGATCGACGATCCGACCTGCCGCTTCGTATCGAGGTTGGCGTGGTCGTACTTCCAGGTTTTGAAAGAAATACCGCCGACCCAGGCACGCACCTCGCCGGTGATGGGGTCCATGACCATGAAGGCCGTTTGCATCATCTGCCTGTGGTACTTGATGGAGTCGAGCGGCGTCATCGTCGTATCCTTCTCGCGCTTCGTGTTCCAGGCAAATACTTTCATCGGAACGCGCTCGCGGAACGATGCGCGGATCTGGGTGTCGTTGAGTCCTTCTTCCTTAAGGTTGCGCCAGCGGTCGGAGGCTTTCATCGCCGCATCGAGCACATTCTCGTGTCCCTTCCATACGGAGCCGTTGCGTACGTTCGACTGTGCGTTGAGCGAGCGCTGCAGCATCGGCATCTGCGCAGCCACGGCCTCTTCGGCATATTGCTGCATCTTGGTGTTGATGGTGGTATACACCTTCAGGCCATCGTCGTAAATATCATAAGGGTCGCCATCGGAATTCGTGAGTCCTTTCAGGGCATCCTTGAGCTCGTCCTTCAGCACCTCGCGGAAGTACGGCGCATAGCCGGTATTCTCATCGAGCTTCTGGTAATGGAGCGTGATAGGTGTTGCCTTCAGCGTAGACGCTTCGACAGCTGTGAGGTAGCCGGCTTTCTCCATTTGCCCGAGCACCACGTTCTTGCGGTTGAAGGCGGCAAGCATGTGGGTACGCGGGTTGTAGATGGAGTTGCCGCGGAGCATGCCCACCAGCACCGCCGACTCGTTGATGTCGAGGCGATCGGGCTCTTTGGAGAAAAAGGTGCGGGCCGCGTTGCGGATGCCGTACACGTTGTCGCCGTAAGGAACGGCGTTGAGATAAAGGGCGAGGATTTCTTCCTTGGTGAAGTTGCGCTCGAGGCGGATGGCGATGATGTATTCCTTCAGCTTCTCGATGATACGCAGCAAGAAATTCTTGTTGCCCTGGCCAAGGAGTGCCTTCGCGAGCTGCTGCGAAACCGTGGAGCCGCCACCGTTGCCGCCGAGGGTAGCGATGGCCTTGCCGGTGCGGTACCAGTCGATACCCGAGTGGCTGTAAAAGCGCACATCTTCGGTAGCTACCAGCGCATGGATCACGTGGGGTGAGATATCGCTGTAGTTGACGTTGCTGCGGTTGCCGCGCTCGCGGTAGTATTTGCCCATCAGCGTTCCGTCGGCCGCATAGATCTCCGAAGACTGCAGGAGCGTCGGGTTTTCGAGTTGCTTCAGCGACGGCATCTTACCGAATACACCCATTAGCGCCAGAACGATAACGAGTAAGAAAAATCCGATACCGCCGAAAAATACCCGCCAGAAAATGCGTACGCCGCGGCGCGACGCCGGCCGCTTTGGTTTCCCTGTCTGCGGATACCCGGCGTGAGGGTTGATTTCCTTTTTCATAGTGGAGCTTATGGATGAGCAAAGACTATGCCTTTGTCATCGCTGTAAAGCTAGATGAATATTGAACAAGGAACAAGGAACCCGGAATTCCGACTTGTTATTCCTTGTTCTGCTGTTCCTTGTTCCTTGTTCTTCTGTTCTCACAGTTTCACCGGCAGCTTCGGCTCGATGAACTTCAGGTACGCATCGAGCGACTTCGCATTCATCACGGCATTGAAATTGGCCTGCGAAAGAATGGTGTAGCTGTAGCTGCTGGCCTTGAGCCAGGGCACGATCTGCGAGGGTGCTATCGGCTTTACGCTTTGTACATAATCGATCGCAGCTTTCGCGGTTACAAACGGACCGATCAGCAGGAGCTTCACGTCGTTGTTGAGTGTTTCAATCCGGCTGTCGGTGGTCGTGCCTGCAGTGGCATTGTAGCGGCTGAAGGCATTACGCGCTTCGTTTACAAATACGATATCCACCTTGTTGAGGATCACCACCGCGTAGTGGCCGGAGTCGGCAGAGAAGCGGTAGGGGCCGGCTGTTACCGGCGGCGCGGCGACCGGCTTTACAACAACAGTGTCGGTGCGCGGCCGCGCGGGCTGCGGCTTCGGTGCGGCAGGCTTTGTTGTGATCACCGTGTCGCGCGATGTAGGTGCGGTTACAACGGGCAACTGGGGCTTCGGTTGCTGCACAACGGGAGCTGGCTGCTGGGGTACTACCGGCGACACCCGTGTTGCACTGTCTTCGGCAGGACGCTCCACCTGCAGGTTACGGAGTTCTTCCTCGATCTGCTGGCGACGGCCCAGGACGTCTATCAGCGTTCGCGCGCGGGCGGCAAGCACCGAGCCGGGCGACTGCGCGATCAGCGTTTGCAGCGTACGCACCGCGTTGCTGTCCTGTTGCTGCTTCACCTGGGCCACGGCCTGGATATAAAGCAGCTGCGGGTTCCAGCTATTGCTGCGGTAGAGGCTGTCGGCCCGCAGTTTGGCGGCTTCCGCTTCGGCAAAGTTGCCCGAGAGGTAGAGATCGTAAACGGCTTCGTAATCTTTTGTTGCGGCGAGCGTTGCCGTGGCAGTTGAGTTGGGATCGGTGCCAGTGCTCGCAATGGTTGTATAGCGCCCGTTCGGGAAGTTGCTTTGCAGGAGACGCTTCATTTCGTCAGCCTTCGCGGCATTACCCGCATGGCGGTATGCGAAATACAATCCGAACAGCACCTGCTCCAGCGAGTCGGGGCGCGGGTAGCGGCGGCGCAGCTCCTCGAGGGTCTGGATGGAGGAATTGTAATCTTCCATGTCGGCTGCGTAAAGCTTGGCAAGCCCGCGAAGCGCGTATTGGATACTGTCGTGCGAAATACGGAGCGCGTCGGGTGACAGCGGAACGTTGGCCACCAGCGATTCGAAGGAGAGGGGATCATCGTTGCGCGCCGGGTTATTGCCTCCCTTTGCCACGTTGCGCGTGGGCTCGGGCACCTTGTTGCGCAGCTGTGTCGCCACATCGGTGAGGCGGCGCCAGTTGTCGACGTTCGGACGGTCGCCCCAGGCCTGGCGGAAAGAAGCGGTGCCGGAGCGGCGGGCCGTTTCATTGTAGAAATACCATTCGCCGCGGTTGTTTCCGGCGGCGGCGCCAAAGGGGTCTGTTGCCGGCAGGTCGCGGCCTGCGGCATTGTCGACTTCTTCCTTGAGCCCCTGCGCGCGGCGCATCTGGCGGGCGAGTTTCCGGATAAATTCTTTCCGCTCGTCGTTGCTCATGGCGGCGATACGCTGGAGGCTGTCCTGGCGCTCCACGGTACCGGTGAAGAATATGAGCTTCGTGAGCAGCGGCTTGCGCCCGAGCACGCGGAGCGAGTCGTCGGCCTGCAGGCCCACCAGCTTCACGCTGTCGTAGAAGCGGGCAGCAGGTCCGTATTGTTTCTGGTCGAAGGAGCGGTCGGCGAGCGCGAGGTATGCATCGTTGCTGACGGTCAGGTTGTCGCTGCGGTACTTGCCCGAGCGACGGAGGTATTCCTGCGCCATGGCCAGGTTGCCGCGCTCGAGTTCCATCTGCGCCAGCATCGAGTAAATAACGTCGCGGTATTCCTCGTACCTGTCGCGGCGTGCCATCTTCAGCAGCGTGGCGATATTGCGGTCGATGTAGTTGTCACCGCCTTCCTTGTTGATGCGAATGAGGTTGAGGCGGGCGTATACGTCCATCACCGGGTCGTCGGTGTGGTCGATGGATTTGCTGTACCAGGTGCGGGCATCGTCGTAATGCCCGGTGCGCTCGAACAGCTGGCCCGCAAGGTATTCCCAGCGTGCCTTTTCCTGCCGTGTGCCGGCGGTGCCGAGGGCCAGCACCAGGTGCCGCGCCGATGAGTCCCATTGTCCCTGACGGTAAAACCAGTACGCCTGCACTTCCTCGAGATCGTCGCGAAGGCGGGCGGGGAACGTAGGGTCGTTGCGGAGGGTAGTGAGGAGGGAGCCGGCTTCCACGTAAGCGTCCTGCTCCAGGAGGGTGCGCACCTGCCACAGCAGCGCGTCGTTGCGCGAGGGCGGCTCGGTGAACACGCGGCGCGGAAAGCTTTGCCTCTTTTCCTTCGTCGCAACCTGGAGGGCGTTGTTGCCATCCATCCGCGAGCCGATATAGCGGTAGTAGCCGTCTTTTTCCTTCGGTGCAAACGACCAGTTGATGAACTGGAACATCGTATAGGCCGAATCGAACTGCTTGCGGAAGTAGTAGGCCGAGCCCCAGAGGAAATACATGTTGTCGATCCAGTCGTTGCGCAGGTCGTGGAGCACGATGCCGGTCTTCGACTTGATGATGATCGAATCGAGCGCCTGGGTCTGGGCCGCGGTGGCGTCGAGGCTGAAGTTGTAGAAGGGGAGGAGGCGGGTGTAGTTGTCACGGTGCTGCTGCTTGGCGGCTTCCAGCACCTCGTTGAGCGTGTTGTTGGCGTTGAAGTAGTAGTTGAAGTGGGTCACCAGGTTTTGCGAGATCCGCTTCGGCCCTTTGATCGGTTTGTCGGGCGTTTTTTCCGCCTTGACGCTGCGGTTGTCGTAGGGCTCGGGTTTCTTGATTTCGAGGTCATAACCAAGCTGGGCATGGGCCGGCAGCACAAAAAGGCTTCCCGCCACCCCGAGCAGGAAACAAAGGAGCAGGTGGATTCGGCGGTTCATGAACGACACTAGTAGTAACCTTTAACTGATTTCGGGCCAAAATAGTATAAAAGAGCCGATAAAAGCCGGGGAAAACGCCAAATAAAGCTACTTTGCGATGGCTGAAGTAGGATCGCTGATGTCTGATCGGGGTGGTTGATTACCAGATCCGACATCCTACATCCGAGATCAGAGATTTATTTATGTCGAAACTCGCTCCCGGCCCCACCCTGAAGCGCCTCCAGAACCGGTACCGGCTGGTGGTGATGAACGAAGACACCTACGAGGAGGTCGTTACCTTCCGCCTGTCGCGGCGGAGCGTGTACGTGCTGCTCAGTTCCGTGTTCGTGCTGCTGATCGGTCTTACGGTGGCCCTCATCGTGTTTACACCGCTCAAATACTACATTCCCGGCTACGGCAACTCGGCTGCGGGGGGCGCTTACCGGCAGCTCAAATACAAAACGGATTCGCTGGAGAAGCAGGTTCGCTACCAGGGCCAGTATATTGAAAGCCTGCGCCGCGTGGTGGCCGGCGAGCCGCTGCAGCTCGATACCACGTCGATGAATGTGCCGAACCCGGAAGTCTCCAACGACTAGCTGAAGACCCTTACTCCCTCCCCGCTATTGGTTTCCGGGTAATCCCGGCTAAGGTCATTCCCGCTTTTCGCCCGCAGGCGAGCGTTTTACCGAAGAGTTTGCTAACTTTCGCGTCGGGTGTCATTCCGGCCTTCCGTAATGCACCGGTATCATCCGTTCCGAAATCCATAGACCGCCTGACTTCTTAACCGATCCTCCTATGTTCAACCGAGACAAATCCTCCACCGACAGCCCCAGCAACAAGGCAACGCTGATCTCCGCCGGCACCGAGCTGCGCGGCGATCTCCATTCCGACCATGACCTCCGCATCGACGGCCGCGTCGACGGCAACGTAACGAGCTCCGCGCGTATCGTGGTGGGCCCGCAAGGAACCGTCAACGGCGACATCGAAAGCCAGCAGGCCGACATCACGGGCCGCGTTACCGGCGACATCCGGGTGCAGGAACTCGTGCAGCTGCGTGGCGATTGCGTCGTGGAAGGCAATATCGCGGCCGGCAAATTGCAGGTGGAGCCCACGGCTACCTTCAACGGGCAGTGCCAGATGGGCGCCTCCGTGACGGTGCTCCAACTGAAATCCCATGAGCGAACAACGGCCGAAGCCTAAGAGCGACAGTTCAGACCTGATGCGGTACGCCGGACTCGGCGCGCAGATCTTCGTGACCATCGGCATCGCGGTATTTGCCGGCCTCAAGGCCGACAAGTGGCTCCATATACCCCTACCTTTGCTCGTGTGGCTGCTGCCCCTTGTGGCGGTGGCCCTGCTGATCTACAAACTGGTCAAAGAAACCTCCAAGCCGAAATGAACCGCCCCCGCAAGCCTTTCTTCCCGCTGATCCTCGTTTTCGTTAGTCTCAATGCCTTTTTCATCGCCGGCCGCGGCCTGCTTCAGCGCTATGGCTTCAGTCAGGATGTGCTCCTGCTGGGAAATGTGTTCCTGTTCCTGCTCACCATCGGCTCCTTTCTCATTGCGCAGCGCGGTCTCCGCAGTCCCAATACCCATGCCTTTGTGCGGGCCGTGTACGGCTCCATCATGATGAAGCTGTTCCTGTGCCTCATCGTAGCCTTTATATACATTGCCACCCAGAAGAAGGCCCTCAACAAGCCCGCGTTCTTCACGCTCATGGGCCTGTACCTGGTCTATACGTTCATCGAAGTAGGGGCCCTGACGCGTCAGCTGCGCCAGCGTTCGCCCTTGTCGTAGCCCTATGAGCAAGAAAGAAGCGCCGCTCGCCGCCCTCGCCAACTTTTTGCCGCCCGGTACCTTTGAACCGGTTGCCCATTATCTCAACCAGCACAAGGTGCACCTCACGGTGGCGCGTACGCGCAAAAGCGTACTCGGCGATTACCGGCACCGGCACCGCGGCGAAGCGCACCGCATTTCGGTCAACGGCGACCTCAATCGCTACGCTTTCCTGATCACGCTGCTCCACGAGCTCGCCCACCTGCTTACGTTCGAAGCATTCGGCAACCGCGTCGCGCCTCATGGCGCTGAGTGGAAGCGGTCCTTCGGTGAGCTGCTGGCGCAATTCATCCAGCACAACGTTTTTCCCGAAGACATCCGCTCGGCACTCGAGCGAACGCTGCATAACCCCGCCGCTTCGTCCTGCGCCGACGAAGTGCTGCTCCGCACCCTGCGGCGCTACGACGAGCGTCCCTCCGATGTAGTGCTGATCGAAAGCCTGCCCGCAGGAGCGCTCTTTGAAACAGCCGACGGGCGCGTGTTCCAGAAAGGCGAAAAAGTGCGCAAGCGGCACCGCGGTACGGAAGTAGGAACGGGGCGGGTCTATTTGTTCAGCCCGGTGTACGAGGTGAAACGGAAGGAAGGATAGGGCTCGCGATCGCAGACAACCTACAATTCCCGCAACATCCACAACGGGCAGCCATGATGGCCGCTGTTGCCCAGCGGCGCGCGGAGGTAGCGGAAGCCGAAGCGCTCGTATACGCTCAGCGCAGCCTGCAGCTCCGGCATCGATTCGAGGTACACCTGCGTGTAGCCGGCATCGCGGGCGAAGTCGAGGGCTTGCTGAATGAGACGCCCGCCGAGGCCCAGGCCGCGGGCTTCGGGGCGCAGGTACATCTTTACCAGCTCGCAGGTGCCTTCGGGCAACCCTTCGGTGGGGTAGATCCCGCCGCCGCCAAGGACCTGGTCGCCCTGTACGGCAACGAAGTAGGCGGAGCCGGCTTTGCGGAACAGCTCGTACAGGTGGTCGGTGCTCTCGTCGAAATACACGGTGCCGGGGCGTGCCGCGCCGAATTCTTCCAGTGCCGCGCGGATGATCCGGGCGATCGCGGCGTTATCGGCTGGGGCAATGGGACGAAGGGAAACCGGCGAAATAGCAGTCATAAACAAAAAATATAAGTGATAACTACTAGGGAGCTTTAAAAATTACTAGTATTGCGGCCAATTCGCTCCTTGTGTGTCATCCCCCATTTGGGGGAACAAATATATTTGATCGTATCCGTTCCCAGATTTGAAACCTATCCGCCTGTTTTTATCCTTATCCTCTTGAAAACTTGGCGACTGTTTCCGACAACAAAAGCCTAAAAGAAGCCCGGCCCCCTGTCCCCCAAAGGGGGCACGTAGGTCGGGCTTTCTTTTTTTTTAGGGTCAGTCTTTATCCGCAATCCCTGGAATTGAGCGAAGAGTTTCCCTGAGGCGGATCAACACTTGCTCCAGGCGGGTTTCGACTTCTTTATTGCTGAATCGAATGACAGTAAACCCCATCGCTTCAAGTGCTTCCTGTCGCTCTTTATCGCTTTGGATATTATCAGGGAGTTGGTGAACCAATCCATCTATTTCAATTAGGAGCCGTTTTCGCAGGCAAACAATATCAGCAATATACCTGCCGATGATGTGCTGCCGCCGGAATTTGTGTCCATCCAGCTTCTTGCCCCTGACGCAATTCCACAACAGCATTTCCGCGTGCGTCGGCACAGCACGCATTTCTTCAGCCAGTTTCTTCAAGTATCCGTAATAATACGGATCGGCCAGTTGGTAACCATAATGGTTGCCGGTGTTGGGAGTAGTGTTTTCCATACCCTGAAACTCCCAACTCCCTTCCGGAGCGCAAGGTGAAAAAGGCCAGGACACAATGGGAAAATCCTCATTCGAAAAGAATGAAAAAAGTAAAAGGCCCCGACGATTCGCCGGGGCCTTTATTAATTGCTTGGGTTTCAGAAAAACATCAAGCGAGTTAAGTATGTGCCACCTACGTGCCCCCTTAGGGGGACAGGGGGCTATGCAACCGCCTTGGCCACGAGGTCCGCGGCTTCGCTGAGGAGGATGGCGGATTGCACCTGCAGGCCGCTTTCGTCGATCAGCTTCTTGGCTTCCTCGGCGTTGGTGCCCTGGAGGCGTACGATGATCGGGATGTTGATGTTGCCCATGTTCTTGTAGGCATCGATGACGCCCTGCGCCACACGGTCGCAGCGAACGATACCGCCGAAGATGTTGATCAGGATGGCCTTCACCTTCGGGTCTTTCATGATGATACGGAAGCCCGCTTCCACGGTCTGTGCGTTGGCAGTGCCGCCGACGTCGAGGAAGTTGGCGGGCTCGCCGCCGGAGAGCTTGATCATGTCCATGGTAGCCATGGCCAGGCCGGCGCCGTTCACCATGCAGCCCACGTTGCCATCGAGCTTCACGAAGTTGAGGTTGTACTTGCCGGCTTCCACTTCCGTGGGGTCTTCCTCGCTCGTGTCGCGGAGGGAGGCCAGGTCGGGGTGGCGCATGAGTGCGTTGTCGTCGAGGGAGAGCTTGCAGTCAACAGCCACGATCTTGTCGTCGGCGGCCTTGAACAGCGGGTTGATCTCCATCATCGCGGCGTCGAGGCCAACGTATGCGTTATAGAGGTTCGTCACGAACTTGATCATGTTCTTGAAGGCATCGCCCTTGAGACCCAGGTTGAAGGCGATCTTGCGGGCCTGGAAGCCTTGCAGCGCGCCACCGGGGTGTACCCACTCCTTGAAGATCTTTTCGGGGGTGTTGTGGGCCACTTCCTCGATGTCCATACCGCCTTCTGTGGAGTACATGATGACGTTCATGCCCGTGCCGCGGTCGAGGAGGATCGAGAGATAGAACTCCTTGCGCTCCGAAGGACCGTCGTAGTACATGTCCTGCGCAACATACACCTTGCTCACGAGCTTGCCGGCCTCGCCGGTCTGGATGGTGACGAGCGTACCGTTGAGGATCTTGGAAGCGAAGTCGGTGATGTCTTCGAGCGACTTGGCCACCTTCACGCCGTTGATGCCGGTTTCCTTGATCTTGCCTTTCCCGCGGCCGCCGGCGTGGATCTGTGCCTTCAGCACGGCGAAGGGCGATCCGTACGTGGTCTTGATCTGGCGGTAGGCCTCTTCGGCCTCGTGGACGGTGCTGCAGGCAAAGCCTTCCTGCACCGGCACGTTGTATTTCTTGAGCAGCTCTTTGGCCTGGTACTCGTGCAAATTCATGGAGGAGAAATTTTAGTGTCGCAAAAATAAAGGAAAAGGGTTCAGCACGGTTTAGGAAGGTTTGGAAGGGTTCGGGAAGATGAGAAAGTTCCGGGGAAGTCTTTAGGGTTCTGAAGGTTTTTAAGGTTTTGAAGGTTCTTCGGGTTTTTAAGGTTTGGGGGAGCGGGCGGAGGTTCAGGCAGGGTGGAAGGTTTCCCGGAAAATGAAGCGGGGCAACTTTAGAAGTAACGGGTGAAAGGGTCGTAAATTGGATGGAGAACCGAAAAGCGTTTACCATGAATGTGCAGATCATCCAGGGAGACATCACAAAGGTCAGTGTCGATGCGATCGTGAATGCGGCCAACAGCTCGCTGATGGGCGGCGGCGGTGTCGATGGGGCCATTCACCGAGCCGGCGGCCCGCGGATACTCGAAGAATGCCGCGCCATCGTTGCCCGGCAGGGCAGCTGCCCCACAGGCGAAGCGGTGATCACCTCGGGCGGTAACCTGCCGGCGAAATACGTGATCCATACCGTTGGGCCCGTATGGAAGGGTGGGCGGAACGGCGAGGCGGAACTGCTCGCGCGCTGCTACCGCAACAGCCTCGAGCTGGCTGCCGAACATGGTTGCCGGTCCATTGCTTTTCCCAACATCAGCACCGGGGTATACGGATTCCCGAAGCCCGAGGCCGCGCGGATCGCCCTGCATACGGTTGTCGGCGAGCTGAAGGCTATGGAGGAGCCGATGGAGGTGCTGTTCGTTTGCTTCGACGAAGAGAACTACAGGCTGCTGCAGGCGGAGTGGAAAGCGCTGCCGTCGTAAGAGACCGCAGCGTCGCGTGTTGCTGACGGATACATTTATCAGGGTGACGCGCATCGTGGCACTCGTGCACCAATTAACCTACTGTCCGGCGAGCTGTATTGGGCGATCGCCCTGGTCAAACCCATGCTATTCGACATTCGTGATCCGATATTCGCTATTCGATATTCGTTATTCGATATTCATTATTCATTCCCATCTTTGCCGCGATGAATCAATATGATAAGATCCAGGAAGCCGCCCGCTTCCTGCAGCAACACAATAGCGCCGGGGCAACCATCGGCATCGTTCTCGGCTCGGGTCTCGGCAATTTTACCAACGAGATCGAAGTAACCACGGCCGTTCCCTATGCCGACATCCCGCACTTCCCGGTATCTACGGTGGAAGGCCATTCGGGCAAGCTGATCTTCGGCACGATTGCCGGCAAGCCCGTGATCGCCATGGCCGGACGCTTCCACTTTTACGAAGGCTACGGTCCCGAGGAAGTCGTGTTCCCCATCCGCGTGATGAAGGCCCTCGGTGTGCAAACGATGTGCATCTCCAATGCCGCCGGCGGCACCAACCCGAAGTGGAAGGTGGGCGATCTCATGCTCATCACCGACCATATTTCCTTCTTTGCCATCAACCCGCTGCTCGGGCGCAACGACGAGCGCTTTGGCCCCCGCTTCCCTGATATGAGCGAGCCCTACAAAAAGTCGCTTATCGCCAAAGCCAAGACCATCGCGGCCGCCAACGGCATCGAGCTCCGCGAGGGTGTCTACTTCGGGGTAACCGGTCCCACCTTCGAAACACGCGCCGAGTACCAGCTGATTCATACCCTTGGTGGCAACGCCGTTGGCATGAGCACCGTGCAGGAAGTGATCGCCGCCCGCCACATGGGGATGGACGTGTTCGCCATGAGCGTTATCACCGATATCGGTATCCGCGAGGAAGAAAATACCATCACCCACGAGGAAGTGCTGGAGGCCGCACACGCCGCCGAGCCGAAGCTGACTCTCATCTTCCGCGAAATCATCCGCGAACTCTGATGCGCCTGCGGCCCACGATCCTCTGCCTCCTGTTGCTGGGTGCCGCGCTCCTTGCCGGCAGCGACCTGCGCGCGCAGCGCGGTCTCCTCGGGACGGTGCAGAACGGCCTACCCCAAAGCGGCGGGCCGGTGAGCGACAGCATTCACCACCGCGACAAGAACGAGGACAGCCTCACCATCACCTACCGCTACCTCGACACGGCCGGCCGCTTTCGGATCGACTCCTCGCTTGTCGACTTTTACCGCCGCTTCCCGCTGCCCTTCACGCAGCAGTATACCGGCAACCTGGGTGCGCCGGCGCAGCCGCTGCTCTTTACGCCGAAGCCGGCCACGGGGTTTGATCCCGGCCTGCATGCCTTCGATGCCTACAAGTGGACGGTCGACCGGGCGCGCTTCTACACCACGACGCGGCCCTACACCGAGCTGGCCTACGCCATCGGCACGAGCGGCCAGCAGGTGATTGAGCTGCTGCACACGCAAAACCTGAAGCCTTCCTGGAACGTGGCGGTCAACTACCGCCTCATCAACGCTACGGGTGTCTTCAACAATCAGAACACGAATCACAACAACTACCTAGTTACCAGCTGGTACCAGTCGCCGGGCCGCCGGTACAATAACTACATCGTGTTCGTCGGCAACCGCCTGCAGGCCTCCGAGAACGGCGGTATCCGCGGCGACCGCGATTACCTCAACGACCCCGTCTTCGCCGACCGCCTCGCGATCCCGACACTGCTGGCCACCAGTGCCTCCGACGGGCGCGGTGGCCTGCTTGGCAGCACGCGGATCAACACGGGCAACAAGTACAGCGAGTTCCGCGCCGTTATGCGCCAGCAGTACGACCTCGGCCGCAAAGACTCGCTGGTGACCGACTCCACGGTGATCCCGCTGTTTTTCCCGCGCCTTCGCCTGGAGCACACGATCAGCTATGGCGAATACAAATACGCGTTTGCCGATGCGCGCCCCGACTCGGCGATCTACGACAGCGTCTTCGGGCTGCATTTTGTTGCGAAGGATACGAGCTTCCTGTTCCGCGACAGCTGGCGTGAGCTGACCAACGATTTCTCGTTCTACACCTTCCCGGTTGCCGACAACCTCAACCAGTTTATCAAGCTCGGGGCGGCATACCAGCTGCTCAGCATCACTGGTCGCGAGAACCTACACTACAGCAATATCTGGACGCACGGCGAATACCGCAACCGCACGCGCAACCAGAAATGGGATATGCTGGCCGCGGGCGAGCTGTACCTCACGGGCTACAACCGCGGCGACTTCCGCGTGCAGGTACGCCTGCAGCGGCTCCTTGGCTCCCGGTTGGGAAGCCTGCAGGTGGGCTTCGAAAACAACAACCGCACGCCTTCGTTCATTTACGATGCCCGCAGCCAGTTCTACCTCGACGCGCCCAAAACCTTCTTCAAGGAAAACAGCAGCCGCTTTTCGGCCAGCGTATACAACCCGCGCTTCCGCGTGCAGCTTGGCGCCGACTATTTCTTCGTGACCAACTACCTCTACGTAACGAACTGGTACACGCTGCAGCAGGAGAACGCGGTGTTCAACCTGCTGCGCCTCCAGGCGAAGAAATCGTTCCGCGTATACCGCAAGATCGGCCTCGACGCCGAAGTGTACCTGCAGCAACAGGCCGGTACTGCGGCCGTGCATGTGCCCCTGCTCTTCGGCATTGGCCGGCTCGCCTACCAGGGCAACCTCGGTTTCCGCAACCTCAATCTCGTAGCCGGCATTGAAGCCCGCTATGCATCGCCGTACAAGGCCGACAGCTATTCGCCGCTGATCGGGCAGTTTACCTACCAGGACACGACTCAGATCCGGAATCGTCCCGATATCAACGCCTTCCTGCATTTCCGCATCCGCGGCTTCAAGGCCTTCATCCGCGCCGAAAATCTCAACACCCTACGCTTCAGCAGCCCTGCCGGGTTCAAGCAGCACAACCTGGCCGCGCCGCGCTATCCCTACCCGGGATTGATCATCCGGTTTGGCATTTATTGGAGCTTTGTCGGGTAGCGCCCCTGTCCCCCCAAGGGGGCACTTACGTGGATGTATGCTTATGCTTGCAAGCTTTCTTTAGGACCTTCCTAACAAAAGTCATAGGAAATGTCGATCTCAATGCCCCCTTCGGGGGACAGGGGGCCTTATCTTTGTGCTTGTGAAACGGTTCCTTTCCATATTGATCCTTGTGTCTTACTTTACGGTAAGCACCGGTTTCGTGGTGAACATGCACTACTGCATGGACCGTTTTCACTCCTGGCAGCTCGGCAGCACGGACAGCGACAAGTGCGCTACCTGCGGGATGTCGGTAAAAAAGAACAAGTGCTGCCACGACCAGGTGAAAGTGCTGAAGCTGCAGCAGGATGCGCCCGGCGCGTATTACTTCCTCGCCGCCTTTGCTGCACCTGCCAACGTACCAACCCTGCAGCACTGGATGCCCGCCCCGCTTGCGGTCACGCTGCCGCGCCCGGCGACGCCCATCCACGGGCCGCCGTTGCTCAGCAAGCAGGATACCTACCTGCGCAATGCTGTTTTTCGGATTTAGACGAGGATCGCTATTTCAATCGGCCATGAGCCGCTGTATCTCCTTGTCTTTATCTAAAAAACACAAATCATGAAAAAGGTATTTTCCTTCCTCGCCATTCTTATCCTCGTATGCTTTGCCAGTGCCGCTTTCGCGCAGGTGAAGAAAGAAACCATCAACGTGTCCGGTGAATGCGGCATGTGCAAGAAAACCATCGAAGCCGCCGCTAAAAAAGGAGGCGCTTCCTTCGCGTCCTGGAACGTCGACACGAAAGTGTTGACGGTTCGTTACGATGCGAAATCCTCGAACACCGCGAAGATCCAGCAATCGGTTGCCGCCGCCGGCTACGACAGCCCCGGCTACCGCGCATCCGACGAAGCTTACAACAAGCTCCACGCCTGCTGCCAGTATGAGCGCGCCGGCGCCGCCGCACCTGCTTCCTGCTGTGACAGCGGCAAGTGCAAGCAAACGGCCTGTATGAAAGACGGCAAGTGTGCCCCCGACATGAGCTGCTGCAAAGAGGGCGGTTGTGCCGAAAAGGATTGCTGCAAGAAAGACGAGCGTCATGCCGCCGCTGCTCCGCAAAAAGGTTGCTGCGCGCCTGCCGCCGCCTGCTGCGCACCCAAGGCCGCCTGCTGCGCCAGGTCGTAACTACTGATCCATTTACCGCAAACAAACGAACATGAAAACGATCTATGTTTTCCTGCTCGCCCTGCTGCTCGGCAGCGCCGCCTCCGCACAGGTGCGCCGCGTGAGTCTCCAGGCGAGTGGACTTACCTGCTCCATGTGCTCGCGTGCCGTGAAGAATGCGCTCGAGAAAGTTCCCTTTGTTGACAAGGTGCAGGTTGATATCAAGAACCAGCAATACAACCTCACGTTTAAGGAAGGCCAGAACGTTGATTTCGACGCGCTCTCCGCTGCCGTGGAAGATGCAGGCTTCGCTATCGCCTCGCTCAAGGTGACCGCGCAACTCCCCGCAGCGGCCACACTGCAGAAAGACGAGCACCTGCAGATTGGGCCGCAAACCTTTCACTTCCTCAACGCCGATGGCCAGCCGCTTTCCGGGGAGGTGACCTTCCAGTTGGTAGACAAATCTTTTGTTTCGGCAAAGGAGTTCAAAAAGTGGACGGCGAAATCGTCGATGCCCTGCGTTAAAACGGGCCGGATGGCGGCCTGCTGCAGCAAGGGCAGCGCCACCCGCATTTATCACGCGATCATTTAACTCATGAAGAAATACGCGCTGGCGCTGGCTTTTGCCGGCGCCTTTTTTTCCGCTTCGGCGCAGGAGCTGTACCCCTTTACCGAGCCGGCCTCCAACATGCCCTCGCACTCAGTCAGCGCCAAGCTCACCGGGATGTATATGCGCTCGGTTCACGACAACCGGGTGAAGCAGCGCTACATCCCCGAGGTGATGCTGGGGCTTAACAAGAAGTGGATGGTGCACGGCGCCCTGCTCTTTTCAGATATGCACAACGAGCGCTTCGTCTGGGAAGGAGCGCGGGCCTACGCGAAATACCGCTTCCTCAGCAACGACGATGTGCACCGGCACTTCCGTATGGCCGCCTTCGGCGCCGCCGCCTGGAGCCGCAACCATCCCGACCACAACGACATGGGACTTATGGGCGACTACAGCGGCCTGCAGGGCGGCCTCATCGCCACACAACTCCTCGACCGGTGGGCCTTTTCGGCGAGCGCCAGCACGGTGCAGCTGCTGCGCAGGGAGCGCTGGCAGAAAGAAGCCGGGAATGCTTATGCGTATTCGGCGCTCGAATATTCGCTGTCGGTAGGCGTGCTCGTACTCCCGCGCATCTACACCGATTACAACCAGACGAACCTGAACCTGTACGTAGAACTACTGGGTCACCGCAACCTCGACTACCCGCGCGAGAAGTACTACGTTGACCTCGCACCCGCGCTGCAACTCATTTTCAACAGTACGGGCAAGCTCAATGTGGGCTACCGCTTCGAGCTCGCGAGCGACATCTACCGGCTCTCCCGCGGGCAGCTGATGATCAGTTATGAGCAGATATTTTTGGGCGCATTGGGCAAGGGAAAGAAGGCCGGGCTGAGAAAGAAGAATACATGAATACATGAATACATGATTACATGAGTTGTCAGGTGGTCGCTCCATCGCCCACTCCCCCAGGTATTCTATTAATCATGTACTCGGTTACTCAAGTAATCAAAAAAAAAGGCCCCTGGAAAGGGGCCTTCGTCTTGTATCGATTGCTTGATGTCTTAGCGTACAAAGAGGAGCTCACGGTATTTCGGGAGCGTCCAGGTGCTGTCGTCCACGAGCTGCTCCAGCTTGTCGGCATGGTAGCGCAGCTTGTCGAACCAGGCTTCCTTCACGTCGGTGCAGTAAGCGATGGCTTTGCCGCGGGTGTCAGCGATGTTGTTGCACTTCTTGCGGGCTTCCACCATGCCTTCCACGGCCTTGGTGGCTTCCTCGATATGGCCCGAGAGCTTCTCGAGCATCGTGCGGGTGCAGGCGCCGGAGGCCTCGAGGCCCACTTCCTTCAGCCCGCGCAGGTTGTTGATCAGCGTGCCCTGGTAGCGAACGGCGGCAGGGATGATATGGGTCGTTGCCAGTTCCACCATGAGGCGGCTTTCGATCTGTACTTTCTTGATGTACTTCTCGAGCTCGATCTCGTGGCGGGCTTCCAGCTCGGCGTGCGTGTAGATGTTGTTGTCTTCAAAAAGCTTCAGGGCCTTTTCAGTCACCATGGCGTCGAGGGCCAGGGGCGTGGTCTTCACGTTCGGCAGCCCGCGGCGCTCTGCTTCCTGCGCCCACTCTTCGCTGTAGCCGTCGCCTTCAAACAGCACGCGCTCCGAGGATACGATGTACTCGCGGATCGTGTGCAGGATGGCGATCTCTTTCTTCTCGCCTTTTTCGATGAGGCCGTCGACGTCGCGCTTGAAGTTCTTCAGCGTTTCGGCCATGATCGTATTGAGCACGGTCATCGGGTTGGCGCAGTTGGCGGTGGAGCCCACGGCGCGGAACTCGAACTTGTTGCCGGTGAAGGCAAAGGGCGAGGTGCGGTTGCGGTCGGTGTTGTCGAGCAGCAGCTCGGGGATGGAGCGGTGGATGTCCATCTTCAGCATGCTTTCATCCTGCTCGTCGAATTTGTCGCCTACGCGCTCCTTGACGTCGTTGAGCACCTTGGCGAGGTACTGTCCCACGAACACCGAGATGATGGCCGGGGGCGCTTCGTTGGCGCCGAGGCGGAAGTCGTTCGAAGCCGATGCAATCGAAGCACGCAGCAGGTCGGCATAATCATGCACCGCCTTGATCGTGTTGACGAAGAAGGTCAGGAACATGAGGTTGGTCTTCGGCGTCTTGCCGGGAGCCAGCAGGTTCACACCGGTGTCGGTGGCCATGCTCCAGTTATTGTGCTTGCCCGAGCCGTTGATGCCGGCGAAGGGCTTTTCATGTAGCAGTACACGGAGGCCGTGACGGGTAGCCACGCGGGTCATCACGTCCATGAGGAGCGTGTTGTGGTCCACGGCGATGTTCACCTCTTCGAAGATGGGCGCGCATTCGAACTGCGCGGGGGCCACCTCGTTGTGGCGGGTGCGCAGCGGGATACCGAGCTTGTACGACTCCTGCTCGTAGTCGCGCATAAACGCGTACACGCGCTCGGGGATGGAGCCGAAGTAGTGGTCTTCGAGCTGCTGGCCCTTGGCGGGCGAGTGGCCGAACACCGTGCGGCCGCAGAGCAGCAGGTCGGGGCGGGCGTTGAAGAGGCCTTCATCCACCACGAAGTATTCCTGCTCCCAGCCGAGGGTCGGCGTTACGCGGGTAACGTTCTTGTCGAAGTAGTTGCATACGTCGACGGCGGCGCGGTTGAGGGCCTCGAGGGCTTTCACCAGGGGCGCCTTGTAGTCGAGCGATTCGCCGGTATAGGAGATGAAGATCGTGGGGATGCAGAGGGTGCGGCCCGTTCCGATGTCCATGATAAAGGCAGGAGAGGAGGGATCCCAGGCGGTGTAGCCGCGGGCCTCGAAGGTGGCGCGGAGGCCGCCGTTGGGGAACGAGGAGGCATCCGGCTCCTGCTGGATGAGGGCGTCGCCGTCGAAGGTTTCGATGGCCGTGCCGTCGCTCTTCAGCGTAAAGAAGGAGTCATGCTTCTCGGCGGTGGTGCCGGTGAGGGGCTGGAACCAGTGTGTGTAGTGGGTTACGCCCTTGCTTTCGGCCCAGGCGCGGATGCCGTTGGCGATCTGGTTGGCCATCGAGCGGTCGATCTTGTGGCCGTTCTTCACGGAAGCCATCAGGCTTTTATAAGCCTCGTCGGCCAGGAATTGTCGGGCCGTCTGGTGCGTGAAGACGTTCTCGGCAAAAATGGCGGTCACTTTGGGCGTCGCGGAGATCTCCGGAGCAGTTGCGCGAACATTTTTCAGCGCTTCAAGTCGAAGTGAGGACATAGTAAGGGATAGATTTGGCGCAAAAAAACGACAAATCCACTAAAAAAGTGCATAAAAATTGACGGAAGAGCTAAAAAACAGGGATGAGTCCTTCGAAAAAATAAATATAGAAAAAATTATTATGTGTTTTTGCGCCAGCGGGGCAGGATGATCGTGCCCAGCATCGGCGTCACGAGCAGGGGCAGCACCAGGCTCCGGTACCGCACCATTGCCCCGAGGAAATTGACCGTAAACCCGATCATCAGGAATAGCGTCAGGGCGAAGAAGAGGCAAAAGGCCACGAAGGGATCAATCGGGCCACCGCGACGGTGCCGCAGGAGCCAGTAGACAAACAGCGCCAGCAGCGCGTAGGTTTCGATACAGGCCAGTAGGATAAAGCTGTTGTACACATCGCCGGGCCAGGGGCGCAGCAGGAGCAGCGACAGGGCATGCGGCGTGTTGGCGGCAAAGGAGGCCGCGGTCGGCTGGAGTTTTGGCGCCACGATCATCGAGTTGCCGACCAGCGTAAAAAAGTCCTCCTGCTTCTCCACCGCCATCTGCGGAAAGTCGAGCCCGGGCACGATGTAGCGCGTGCCGAAAAAGAGGAGACCGTAAACAGAATAGATGATCCCGAACACAAGTACGGGCTGATACCGGCTTCGTGCCGCCAGCCACCAGGCCAGCAGGGCGGGCAGGAGCACCACCACGAGGTAATTCCGGAACAGGAGTAGCACCAGCAGGCCGGCCACGATCGTACCGACATAGCGGGGTTTCCAGCCGTTGCGCAGTCCCTGGTAAAAGCAGTACAGGATCATCCCGAGCGCCAGCGCAACGGGCGCGTCGCGGAAGATGCCGCTTGTCCAGAACAGGTAGGAGGGAACGAGGAAGGTGCCGGCAAAGAGCAGCGTCCTTCGCCCGGGGTAGAGCGCGTTGAAAATGCGAAACAGTCCTACGGAGCCGGCCATCGTGGCGAAGGCGAAGAACAGTACGTTCACGAAATAGCGGCCCGCCGTGATCTCATCGAGCAGCGCCAGGCATTTCAGGAACAGGTTCGTGTGCAGGTCGTTCCACCAGGAGTCGCGGCTCGACAAAAAGCGCCCGAAGCCATGGCGGTAGTTGTTGCGGAAAATGTCGGTGACAAAAGTTTTTGGGTCGTGGTGCAGGAGCTGCTGCTCCTTCAGGCCCTGGTAGTGCAGCCACCAGGTATCGACGATCTGTCCGTGGCTGCTGTAATAAATACCTACCCAGCCGTAGAGGATGCCCGCAAACACCTTCAACAGGAACACGATCTGTACCTGCGTTTGCGACAAGCCCGAATTGCGGAAGAAGCGAATCTTCCGCAGCAGCCACATGAACGCAAGCAGGTATAACACGAACAGCAGGTAGGTCAAGCCCGGCAATTTCCGCGAAAGTAGTCGGGATTGAGCCAAAGAACGCAGATCCCGTAAACGGGACACGCAGATTTTTAAGATTGGTTATGATTTTTCAAGCTGTTCCGGCCGCGTCGATCCTATCAATCATAGAAGATCTGCGTTCTTTCTCTCGCTCTGAATGCCGATAGCCGATTGCCGTTCCTTAGTTTTGTGACCTCACTCCCCAGCACCATGCAGATCACCGCACAAACCGCCGCGCAGCTCCGCCTCACCGAAGACGAATTCAACCTCATTTGCCAAAAGCTCGGGCGCACGCCCAACTTCAGCGAGCTCTGCGCATTTTCAGGAATGTGGAGCGAGCACTGCAGCTACAAGAACTCCATCAAGTGGCTCAAGACACTGCCCCGCGAGGGCGGACGGATGCTCGTAAAAGCAGGCGAGGAAAACGCGGGCCTCATGGACATCGGCGACGGCTACGGCGTGGTGTTCAAGATCGAAAGCCACAACCACCCCTCGGCCATCGAGCCCTTCCAGGGCGCAGCCACCGGCGTCGGCGGAATTCACCGCGACATCTTTACCATGGGCGCGCGGCCCATTGCGGCCCTCAACTCGCTGCGCTTCGGCCGTCTCGAAGAAGAGAAGACCCAGCACCTCCTTGCCGGCGTTGTACACGGCATCGGCCACTACGGCAACTGCTTCGGCGTGCCTACCGTGGGCGGCGAAATTTATTTCGAGCAGTGCTATCATACCAACCCGCTGGTCAACGCGATGAGCGTAGGCATCGTCCCCGCCGGCAAGACCGTTTCGGCAACAGCGCTTGGAACCGGTAACCCCGTGATGTACGTCGGCTCGGCAACGGGCAAGGACGGCATCGGCGGCGCTTCATTTGCCTCTGCCGACATTACATCCGACAGTGTGCAGGAACTCCCCGCCGTGCAGGTGGGCGATCCCTTCCAGGAAAAGAAATTACTCGAGGCCTGTCTCGAGGTACTGGCCACCGGCGCAGTAGTCGGCATGCAGGATATGGGTGCCGCGGGCATTATTTGCTCCACCGCCGAAATGAGCGCGAAGGGCGAAGTGGGCATGCGGATCGACCTGGACAAAGTGCCGATGCGCCAGTCGAACATGAAGGCCTGGGAGCTGCTGCTCTCCGAAAGCCAGGAGCGGATGCTGCTGGTGGTGGAGCAGGGCCGCGAGGCCGAAGTGAACGCGGTGTTCCGCAAGTGGGACCTCGAGAGCGCCGTCATCGGCGAGGTCACGGACGATGGCCTCCTGAAATTCTACATGCACGGGCAGCTCGAAGCCGAGATTCCCGCGCAGGAGCTGGTGCTGGGCGGCGGTGCCCCGCAATACGACCGCGAATACCGCGAGCCGGCCTACTTTGAAAAGATCCGCGCCTTCGATGCCGCGACTGTGGCCGTTCCGGAAGACCTGAAATCGGTCGCGGAACAACTCATCACGCTCCCGACCATCGCCAGCAAGCGCTGGATCTACAACCAGTACGATTCGATGGTTGGTACCAACAATGCCTCCACCAACGCGCCTTCCGACGCTGCGGTGGTGCTCGTGAAAGAAACGGGCAAAGGCCTTGCCGTTACCGTCGACTGCAACAGCCGCTACGTGTATGCCGATCCCTATAAGGGCGCGCAGATCGCGGTGGCAGAGGCCGCGCGCAATATCGTGTGCAGCGGTGGTCAGCCCCTGGGTGTCACCAACTGCCTCAACTTCGGCAATCCCTTCGATCCCGAGGTGTACTACCAGTTTGTAAACGCCATCAAAGGCATGGGCGATGCCTGCCGCCGCTTCGATACACCGGTGACGGGGGGCAACGTATCGTTCTATAACCAGAATCCGGATGGGCCTGTATTCCCGACGCCGACGATCGGCATGGTGGGCCTCGTGGAGGATCTTTCAAAGAAAACAACACTGTCCTTTTCCGCCGCCGGCGACCTGCTGTACCTCGTAGGTACCTCGCGCAGCGATATCGGCTGCTCGGAATACCTGCACCAGGTTGCCGGTGTCGCCTTCAGCCCGGCACCGCACTTCGACCTCGAAGAGGAGTTTGCGCTGCAGCAGGCTGTGGCTTCCATCACGCAGCAGCGGCTCGCCGTATCGATCCACGACCTCAGCGAGGGCGGGCTTTTCGTGGCCCTTTGCGAGAGTGGCTTCCGCAACAATCTTGGCTTCGATATCACGTCGCATCCTTTTGTACGCCCCGACGCCTTCCTCTTCGGCGAGGCGCAAAGCCGCGTGCTTATGAGCGTGCTGCCGGCGCAGGCCGCGGTCTTCGAGGCGGCCCTGGGCGCTGTGCCCTTCGAGCGCCTCGGCACCGTTACTGGTGGTGAGCTGCTGATCGATGGCGAAGACTGGGGCACTATCAGCTCCTGGCGCGACCGCTACGACGGCGCCATCGAATCGCTGCTGGCCGGCCATGTGGAAAGCGACGGAGCGCTGGGACTGCTGTAAGAAAGTAAGTAAGTGGGAAGTCGGAAGTGGGAAGCAGGCCATAAATCCGACTTCCCGCTTCCGACTTATAAACTTCCTGTCCACAGCTCTGTTAAAACCCCGTTTTCAGCCCTGTTTTTGCCGTAGGTTTGCATGACCTCCCGGAAAGATTCTTTTCCCTGCTGGTCACCCGGCTCCTTTCTTCTGACACATTCTTGAAAACAGCGACAACTATCTGAACGATGGCGAAGTATATTTTTGTTACAGGCGGCGTTACCTCTTCTCTGGGCAAGGGCATCATTGCGGCCTCGCTGGCCAAGCTGCTTCAGGCCCGCGGCCTCCGTGTAACCATCCAGAAATTCGATCCTTACATCAACGTGGATCCGGGTACGCTCAATCCCTATGAGCACGGCGAGTGCTATGTCACCGAAGACGGCGCCGAAACCGACCTCGACCTCGGTCACTACGAGCGCTTCCTCAACATTTTTACGACGCAGGCCAATAACGTAACCACGGGACGCATCTACCAGACCGTGATCAACAAGGAGCGCGAGGGCGCCTACCTCGGCAAGACCGTCCAGGTGGTTCCGCATATTACCGACGAGATCAAGCGCCGCATGCTCGCGCTGGGCCAGACCAGCGATTACGACATCGTGATCACCGAGCTCGGTGGAACCGTCGGCGACATCGAATCACTTCCTTATATCGAGGCCGTACGCCAGCTGCAGTGGGATCTTCCCGAGGAAGATCTGCTCGTGGTGCACCTGACACTGATCCCATACCTGAAAGCAGCGAAGGAGCTCAAGACAAAGCCCACGCAGCACTCGGTGAAAATGATGTCCGAAAACGGCGTCTTTCCCGACATCCTCGTGTGCCGCACCGAGGAGCCGCTCAACAACGACATCAAACGAAAGATCGCGCAGTTCTGCAACGTGAAGCCCGAGGCCGTTATCGAAGCCCCCGACGCGAGCACCATCTACGAAGTGCCGCTGCTGATGCAGAATGAGAAGCTCGATGAGATCGTGCTGAAGAAGCTGAATATCTCAGGCTATGGCGAGCCCGACCTCGAAAAGTGGAAAGGCTTCCTGAACAAATTGAAATACCCGAAGGCCCGGCTCAACATCGGCCTTATCGGCAAATACGTGGAGCTCCAGGATGCCTACAAATCGATCCTCGAATCGTTTGTGCACGCCGGCGCCATGAACGAATGCAAGGTGACGGTGCTGCCGATCCATTCCGAATTTATACAGGATGACAACGTGGCCGAGAAGCTCGCCAACCTCGACGGCCTCCTCGTGGCACCGGGCTTCGGCAACCGCGGCATCGAAGGAAAGATCACGGCAGTTAAGTATGCCCGTGAGAGCGGCCTGCCGTTCTTCGGTATCTGCCTCGGCATGCAGATGGCCGTGATCGAGTACGGACGCAACAAGCTGGGAATTTCCGGCGCCCACTCCACCGAGATGGACCCCGACGCTACCGACGCCGTCATCAATATGATGGAGGAGCAGAAGGCCGTGACGATGAAGGGCGGGACGATGCGTCTCGGCGCCTATCCCTGCCAGATCCAGCCCGGCACGCTGGCCCACCGGATCTACGGAAGCACCGACATTTCGGAGCGCCACCGCCACCGCTATGAATTCAACAACGAATTCCTCGAGCAATACGAGCAGGGCGGGATGGTCATGAGCGGCCGCAACCCGCAAACGGGCCTCGTGGAGATCGTGGAGCTGCCCGACCACCCGTTCTTTATCGGCGTGCAATACCACCCGGAGCTCAAAAGCACCGTCGAGTCTCCGCAGCCGATCTTCGTGCACTTCGTGGCCGCAGCGCGCCAATACAACGAAAACCGCCAAAGCTTGAAGAACCCGCTGCTGCAAAGCGAGATGATTTAGGGAATAGCGAACAAGGAACAAGGGATATTGAACAAGGAACATAAAACAGGGAATGCCGGGGCGGGTGTGCTTCGGCATTTTTCATTGCGCTCAGGCTTTGCGTGGGGCGAACCAGGCCAGGGCCATTACTCCATCGTTCGCCCAGCCCGGGAAGGGAGGGCTTTGGTTACGCTTGGCGCACCCGGAGCGCCAGTACCACATTTTCTCCGCCGTTCACCGAAAACCCACCGGTTTCCCGGATTACCCGGTGTCGCATGGACCCGGTTGCTTACCTTTGCCGCCCATAAACGAAGGTTCGAATGAATTTTGACCGCAATACGATAATTGGCTTTGTATGCCTGGGACTGCTGTTTCTCGGTATGTTCCTATACACCAACCGCGAGCAGAAGGCCTACCAGGAGCAGAAGCGCATCCAGGACTCCATCGCCTTCTCCAAGCGTCCGAAGATCGACCCGGCGCAGGCCCGCCTCGATTCACTCCGCGCCGACTCGATGAACCGAATCGCCCAGACTGTGGGCCTCGACAGCCAGGTGCGTGGACCCGAGCAAACCTTCGTGGTCGAGAACAGCGTGATCCGCGTTACCTTCTCCACCCACGGCGGACAACCCAAGCTCGTGGAGCTCAAGAAGTTCAAGTCGTTCGACTCATCGCTGGTACGCCTTGGTGGCCAGCCCGGCGACCACTTCCAATACAAGATCACGAGCGGCGGACAGCCCGCACCCAATACGGAGCTCAATTACACGGCAAGCCCCGTTACCACGGCCGCCGACGGCAGCCAGCAGGTAAGCTTCCGGCTCAATACGCCCCGCGGCCCCGTCGTGCACCAGTTTGTGATCCCCAAGGATGATTACCTGATCGACTTCAACCTGCAGGTGCCGCAGGACCTGACCAAGGACGGTATGCTACCGGTGGAGTGGACCGAGGAAGCCGTGCAGGTGCAGAAAGACCTGACCTACGAGCGCCAGCAGTCTACGATCGCCTACCGCGAGGGCGGCGATTATGACGACTATAATGTATTCAAGGAAGGCCCGCATGCCTTCAGCAAGCCTGTTGGCTGGATCGCCGTGAAGCAGCAGTTCTTCAACAGCGCGCTCATCGCCCGCAACAATTTCGCTTCCGGCTCTGTCAGCTGGACGCCTCCTCCCTCCGAAGTCACGCCCGGCAACCACAGCATCGTGAAGGCCACGGCTGCCCTGCAGCTGCCCGTACAGGACGGCAAGGCCGCCCTCGCGCTCTACTACGGTCCAAACGATTACAAGCTCCTCAAGCGCTACGACAATGGCATGTCGAGCATGGTGAACCTTGGCGGCGGCATGTTTGCCTTCGTTAAATACCTGAACCGCTGGGTGATCCTCCCGGTGTTCGACCTGTTCCAGAAGCTCACGTCCAACATCGGCATCGCGATCCTCTTGCTGACGCTCTTCATCCGCCTCGTCATCTCGCCGCTGACCTACAAAAGCTACGTGAGCAGCGCCAAGATGAAGGCCCTGAAGCCCGAGATCGACAAGCTGAAGGAAAAGAACCCCGGCGACCAGCAGGCCCAGAGCATGGCGCAGATGCAGCTGTTCCGCGAGGCCGGCGTAAGCCCGCTCGGGGGCTGTCTCCCGGCGCTGGTGCAGATGCCGATCTTCATCGCGCTGTATAACTTCTTCAACTCGAACATCGCGGTACGCGGCAAAAGCTTCCTGTGGGCGGAAGACCTCTCGCGCTACGACAGCATCGTCAACTTCGGCTTCCACATTCCGCTGCTGGGCGACCACCTGAGTCTCTTCACCATCACCGCGGTACTGACGTCGCTGGCCATCTCGCTGTACAGCATGAGCATGACACCGACCCAAGACAACCCGATGATGAAGTACATGCCCTACATCTTCCCGGTGGTGATGCTCTTCTTCTTCAACAAGCTGCCCGCGGCCCTCACCTGGTACTATACCGTGTCCAACATCGTGACGCTGCTGCTGCAGTACCTCATTCAGAATTTCATCATCAACCACGAAAAGATCCTCGCACAGATCGAGGCCAACCGCCGCAAGCCCAAGAAAACCGGCGGCTGGGCCGAAAAGATGGCGCAAATGCAGGAACAGCAGAAGCGGATGCAGGATCAGCGCGATCGGAATAAGAAAGGATAAGAGAATATCGAATAACGAATATCGAATAACGAATATCGAATAACGAGAAGTGAAGGGGCTCCGGAAGGGGCCTCTTCCTGTTTACCAACCTTCCTGGACTTTTCTGAACGTTTCTAAACGTCCTGAACCTCTCTGAACCTCCTGAACCTTATCTAAACGTTCCCTGAACCTTCTATTGGTTTTTATTAACATTTTCCGCGGCCGATAACGCTCATCCGCAAAAGCAACTAACTTGTACCATCCTCTCGTCTAACTGTGGAGAACTACGATTATGAAAACTGTTTACGCATTCCTTACCTTATTGCTTTTCGGCACCGCGGTGCAGGCTCAGAAGAAACTTTCGGAGGCCACGATCTCCTATGATATCGTGATCAACACCGGCACCGAGCGCCCGCGCGCGGCCGACTTCCTCGACGGGGCCACCAACACGGTGTACCTCAAAGGCAACCGCAGCCGTACCGAAATGGTATCCTCCCTCGGCACCGAATCGAGCATCCTCGACGACGGCGCCCGGATGTATTACAACATCAAGGAGTACGGCGCCCAGAAATACATCATCAGGATGACGGAGGCCAACTGGAAAGAGGCTAACCGCCGCTACGAGGATGTACAGTTCAGCTTTACGAACGAAACGAAGACCATCCTGGGCTACAAGTGCCTGAAGGCGATCGGTCGCCTTTCCGACGGGTCCTCTTTCGTGGTCTGGTATACGCCCGACCTCGTACCCGAAAACAGGACCTTCCAGTACGTCAACCGCGGCCTGCCGGGTCTTGCCATGGAGTATGAATCGAACGTCGGCTCGCTGAAAGTGACCTATACCGTGTCGAAGATCAGCACAGGTCCCGTTCCGGCCGCCAAGTTCGAGCTGCCCAAATCCGGCTTCCGCGTGGTTTCCTACGAGGAAAGCAAGGGCCAGTAACGATAAGCCTATACCCACCGATAGGGCCCCGCAAGGGGCCTTTTTCGTAAGTTTTGAAGTCGGAAGTCGGAAGTCGGAAGTCGGAAAGTCGGATGTCTGATCTCTGATCTCTGATCTCGGATCTCGGATGTCGGATCTCGGATGTCGGATCTCGGATCTCGGATCTCGGATCTCGGATGTCGAGTCGGATGTATAGGCTAGGAGAGGACGGGCATAAAAAAATCCCCTCGACGGGGAAACAAATCAGACATCCTACATCCGAGATCAGCGACCTTCTTAGTAGGGGTTGAACTTCACCTTCTCGAGAAGCACCGGCTTCTTCTTGAGGGGAATGATGTAGGTGGTGTTGCCTTTCTGGTAGGTGACCGTCGTGGTCATCAGCTGGAAAGGCTGCGCCGTTTGCTCGAGCAGGCGGTCGGAAGAATAGGTGATGCCGCTGCGGAGCGAGAAACGGCCGCTACCGGCCTGCGGCGTTACCGACAGGAGGCGGTGCGTGGCCGTGCCACCCATTTGCAGGGGGTGCGCCTTACCATCGCCCAACGTAGCAAAAGCAGCAGCAGACAGGGCTACGAAGAGCAGCGTCAGCGCTTTTTTGCGTTTATGAGCGAATATGGAAGGAGTTTTTGCCATTTGCTTAACAAAGATAACGAAAAATATTAACATTTATGGTGCCAGATCGAAAATAATCCGGGAAATACTTTCCCCAGCCCATCCGCGGCGGTCGTTATGGCAGAGATAAAAACTTGGTCCCTTTTCTGCAATACTCTATATTGTACCTGATACCCAGTATGAATACAGATCCCCTGGAAAACGATAAGGAAACGCTCAAGGAGCTGCTGAAGCACTACGACAACCTGCGCTCCGGCCGCAGCTCCACTTTCCTCGAGGAAGAATCGTTCGAAAAGATCATCGACTACTTCGACGACCTCGAAGACTTCCCGAAGGCCCTGGAAGCCGCGGAGATCTCGATCGACTATTTCCCCTTTTCCGCATCCCTGTTGCTCCGGAAGGCCGATGTGCTGCTTTCCACGCGCAAGTACCACCAGGCCCTCGACGTCCTGGAAAAAGTAGAGCTCCTCGACGCCAACGATATCAACCTCTTTATCCTAAAGACCGATGCTTACCTGGCCCTCGACCAGCCAGGCCGCGCCGCCGAGCTCCTCGAGGAAGCCATCGAGCACTTTGAAGGGGAGGACAAGATCGAGCTCCTCTTCGAACTGGCCGATGTGTACGACGACTACGAGGAATTCGAGAAGGTCTTCGACTGCCTCAAGCTCCTGCTCCAGGAAGACCCGCTCAACGAGGAGGCCCTCTACAAGATCTGCTTCTGGGCCGACTTTACCGGCCGCTACGAGGAAAGCATCCGCCTCCACACCGGCATCATCGACGAGCATCCCTACAGCGAGCTGGCCTGGTTCAACCTCGCGGCCGCCTACCAGGGCCTCAAGCTGTACGAAAAAGCCATCGACGCGTACCAGTATGCGCTCGTGATCGACGAAAAATTCGACTTCGCCTACCGCAACATGGGCGATGCCTATATCCGCCTGCGTAAGTACCGCGAGGCCATCGAAGCCCTTGAGAAAGTGCTCGAGCTGTCGAAGCCCGAAGATGTTATTTACGAGGCGATCGGCCACTGCTACGACAAGCTCCGCAACTGGGCCCAGGCGCGCTTCAACTACCGGAAGGCCGTGCACCTTAATCCCGAGGACAGCCGCGTGCATTACAAGATCGCCTGTACGTACTACAACGAGCAGCAGTGGGCCTCCGCCGCCAAGCAGCTCGAAGCCGCGCTGCGCCTCAACCGCCAGCAAAACGAATACAACCTCCTCATGGGCGAGTGCCAGCTGCAGCTGGGCGCCTACAAGGAAGCGATCCATTACTTCTCCATCGTGGTGGGCAACAAGCCGCGCAACAAGAGCGGCTGGGAAGCGCTGATCCGCTGCCTTTACCAGGCGGAGTTTTACGACGAGGCACTGGTGCAGACCTACGCCGCCCTCGAGCAAACGGAACGCAAGCCGCTTTTCATCTACTACCTCGCCGCCGTGCAGATGGCTTTGGGTCAAAGCAAGGAAGCGCTGATCACCCTCGAGATGGCCCTGCAGGCCGGGCCCAAGCTGCTCAACCGCTTCGTGGCGCTTTGCCCCGAGCTGCTGCAAAACCAGCTCGTAGTGGATGTCATCGCCCGCAACAAGCGAAGCAAGAAGAAGTAGCCCCCGGTCCCCCGAAGGGGGCACTTTGGTAGAAGATTCCTTAGTTCTGAAATAATCCGAACGTTGTTTGATTTTAAAGCCCCGCGATCGGCGGGGCTTTCTATTGTAAAATAGTCACCGTTCAATAGTCAATTTTCAATAATCAGGAAGGCAGGAAGTGAAGCGGTACGCTATTGCACTTGACTATTGAGCATTGACTATTGAAAATTGAAAATTATCGCAGTAAGGCCTGTCTCAGGCAGAAAGTAACTGCGCCTAGTAAGGTGAACTTTCCGGCGACAGGGGCTTGGCCATCCCAGTTTCACCGCCAGCTTTTCGGGCATGCTTGCGCGCACTTTCTTACTTTTGCGCGCAATCCACCAAAACAGGGTCACATGAATTTCAACCTTTCGCAGATCCCCGAGCGTATCACCAAACCCCGCGCCTCCGGCCTGACCATGGTCATGGACAAGGGCCTGAGCATTGAAGAAGTAAAGAATTTCCTGAGTGTATCGGGACCTCATGTCGATATCGTGAAGCTGGGCTTCGGCACCTCCTTCGTGACCCCCAACCTCGAAGCGAAGCTGAAAGTATATGCCGATTACGGCATGCCGATTTATTTCGGCGGCACGCTGTTCGAAGCGTTCCTGATCCGCAACCAGTTTGAAGACTATATCGCCGTTTGCAAGAACTACAGCATCTCCTACATGGAGGTCAGCGACGGTTCCATCGAGATCCCGCATGCCGAGAAATGCGGCTACATCGAGAAGCTCACCGCGCACGGCACCGTACTCAGTGAGGTCGGTTCGAAGGACGCGGCCCATATCATTCCGCCCTACAAGTGGATCGAGCTGATGCGCGCCGAGCTCGAGGCAGGTGCCACCTACGTGATCGCCGAAGCCCGCGAGGCCGGCAACGTGGGCATCTACCGCGGCTCGGGCGAGGTACGCGAAGGTCTCGTCCAGGAGATCCTAACGCAGATCCCTGCCGAGAAGATCCTTTGGGAGGCTCCGCAAAAAGCGCAGCAGCTGTATTTCATCGAGCTGATCGGCTGCAACGTTAACCTCGGTAACATCGCCCCCAACGAGGTGCTTCCGCTTGAAGCGATGCGCATCGGTCTCCGTGGCGATACCTTTCACCTCTATCTCAACAAAGAAAACGCCTGATGCGGCGCTTCGGTCTCATCGGCCGGACGCTGAAGCATTCCTTTTCGAAGGGATACTTTACCGATAAATTTCTACAGGAAGGACGCAGCGATCATGTCTATGAGCTTTACGAGCTCGACACGATCGCTGCGTTTCCGTTTCTTATCCGGAAGCATCCCGATCTCGCCGGGCTCAACGTAACGATCCCGTACAAGAAGGAGATCCTGCCTTTCCTCGACTGGCTTCATCCCGACGTCCGGGCCATCGGCGCGGCCAATACGATCCGCCTCCAGAGCGGCCGCCTCGAGGGCTACAATACCGACTGGGTCGGGTTTCGCGACTCGCTGGCGCCGCTTCTTGGCAACAGCCTGCCCCGGGCGCTCGTTCTGGGCACCGGCGGCGCGGCGGCGGCGGTTCAATACGCCCTGCAGCAGATGGGCATCGCCTACAAATCGGTGTCACGGGAACGCACAGCCGAGAAACTTTCTTATGCCGACCTCGATGAATCCATCCTGTCGGAGCATCGGCTGATTATCAATACCACACCGCTCGGGACCTTTCCCGACATAGCCACCTACCCGCCGCTTCCCTA
This sequence comes from Flaviaestuariibacter terrae, assembly GCF_054777635.1. Taxonomy (NCBI): domain Bacteria; kingdom Pseudomonadati; phylum Bacteroidota; class Chitinophagia; order Chitinophagales; family Chitinophagaceae; genus Flaviaestuariibacter; species Flaviaestuariibacter terrae. Next base: position 1,381,395 of record NZ_BAAHAL010000006.1, on the reverse strand, counting down.
CGAGGCGCTGACCACGGTGCACCTGCTGTACGACCTTGTGTACAATCCCGCGCTTACCGAATTTCTACGGAAAGGGCAGGAGCGGGGCGCCCGTACGAAGAATGGTTATGAGATGCTCGTCAACCAGGCTGAGGCTTCCTGGGAGATCTGGAACAGGTAATGGCGCATTGTCATCCTGAGCTTGTCGAAGGATGGGGTAAGGGGTAATAAAAGGTTACCGGGTAAGGTATGCGCGCGCCAGCCAACTTCACGCCACGAACTCCAAGCTACAAACTTTTTAACGCCGCTTCCGGCACCGCCACCACCTTGCGCGTACTGTAGTCGAAGCAGACCATCCCGGTTTTTGCCCGCGCGATCAGGGTCTTTCCCTCGTCTTTGCTGACGCGGTAATACAACTCGAAGCCAACGCGGGTCCATTCGGAGGCAGTGACCTCTATGCGCAGCGCATCGCCAAAGAACGCTTCGCCCTTGTATTCGATCGCCGAGTCGCTCATGATGAGGGAGGCGCCGAAGAACGCGAGCTCGGTGGCGCCGGCGGCCGCCAGGTACTGCATCCGGGCCTCGTGAAGCAGCCCGAGCAGCGCGTCGTTGCCGAGGTGATTGCCGTAATTGAGGTCGGTGACGCGGACGGGGATAGTGGTGGAAAACGTAAACTGGTCGGGGAGCTCGAGACGGAGACGGGCCATGCCTTACTTGGTTTTTTCAAGATCCTGCAGGCGCTCGATGAGGCCGCCGAAATCGGTGGTGACGGAGGAGGCCAGCTTTTCCTGGACGGCGCCGATGCTCACCTTGCAAAGGCTTTGCGTGAAGCCCGTGGCATGCTCGGCACAATCGACCACGGCCGATACTTTTTTGGAAAAGCGCACCGTACTGCCGTTGTTGTAGGAGCGTACCAGGTAGCGGTCTTCGTCAAGGGATGCGGTGGCAGCGGCTGCTTGCCCGGCGCCGGGATGGGCCGAGGCATAGACGTTGCGATTGACTCCCACAGGTGCCGCGAAGCCCGATCGGCCGGTCGGGTTGGCGCTTCGGGTGGCGGTCACCTGGCCACGCCGGGCGGCGGCGGCCTCATCAGGTGCTGTTACCGGTACCGATGCCATATCGTTGCCTGGGGCGGACGCCTCGGCGCTGTGCAGGGGAGCCGGGGTTGGCTCGGTAACGGGCGCCGCCGGGGTTTCCGTGCGTACCGCAACCGGCACTTCATTGGGCTTGCGGTTGAGCAGGAGCGCGGTACCGACAAGCACCGCGATCAGTACCGCTGCGGCGGCCATATAGGTGTAAAAGGTGCTGCGGCGGCGCGGCATAACTACGACCGGCGCGCTTTCCTCTGCGGGGACGGCGGCGTCGAGCTGTTGCTCGATGCGGTCCCAGAGGCCGGCGGGCGGGGGCGCCGTATAGGCTTGCAGGCGCTCGGCCACCGAAGCAGGATCCTGCTCCAGGGATTCTTCCACGCGGTTCCATACCTGCGGGGGAGGCGTTGCCTCGAATCGCTTTAACCGTTCTTGCCAGCTTTCTTTCATACTCAGGGAGCCTGTTTTTGTTTGTGATCCAGGTGCGTGCGCACGAGATCCTGTAAAATGGCCTTGGCCCGCGACAGCTGCGATTTGCTCGTGCCTTCGGAAATGCCGAGCAGCTCGCCGATCTGCTTGTGGGTGTAGCCCTCGACGACGTACATGTTGAATACCGAGCGGTAGCCGGGCGACAACTGCTGTACGAGGCCGATGATGTCTTTTTCCGCCAGACTGTCAAGCACCGTGAGGTAGTCCGACTCTACGGTCTCTTCCTCGCGCTCGCCAACCGGTTGGAGGTAGGTTTTGCGGCGGAAGTGCTCGATGGCGGTGTTCACGATGATCCGGCGGATCCAGCCCTCGAAAGAGCCGTCACCCCGGAAGGAGGTGATCTTGCTGAATACCTTCACAAAGCCTTCCTGCAGGATGTCCTCGGCCTCCTCGGATGTGCCGGCATAGCGCAGGCAAACACCGTACATCTTCGGCGCATAGCGCTCGTACAACTCCTTCTGGAGCTTCCGGTCGCCGTTGCGGCATCCCTCTACTAAGTCGCTTTCGGTGATCATTTGGTTGCGTCGGACGGCTCAGCCGTGCGGTATTTTATTGGGTTGTTGTCAAAAATGCTACCAGTTTATCAAGGGCCTTGCGTCGATGGCTGAAAAGGTTCTTTTCCGCCAGGGTCATTTCGGCGAAGCAGCGTCCATCGCCGCCTTCCGGAACAAAGACCGGGTCGTAGCCAAAGCCGCCGCTTCCGCTCGGGCGCCCGGCGATCCGGCCCGGGCAAATGCCTTCAAAGCTGTGGTAGGCGCCCTTCAAACATAAGCAAATAATGGTTCGGAAGCGGGCCGAGCGGTCGGGGCTCCCGGCCAGCTCGCGGAGCAGTTTATCGGTATTGGCCGACGGGGAGCGGTCGTCGCCGGCATAGCGGGCGCTGTGGACGCCCGGGGCGCCGCCAAGCGCGGTCACTTCCAGCCCGGTGTCCTCGCTGAAGCAATCCCCGCCGCTGAGCTCGTGGATCACCATGGCTTTCTCCCGGGCGTTGGCCTCGAGCGTATCGTACGGCTCGGGAATATCCCTGTCGATGCCGGCTTCCTGCAGCGAGAGAATCCGGAAACCGGCGGGCAACGCAGCGCGCAGTTCGGCCACTTTATGGGCGTTGTTGGTAGCGAAAATCAGGTCCACGTTTTTCACGTTTTACGTTTTAGGTTTTGGGTCTGGGTTTTACGTTTGGGTGGTAGCTGATGCGTTGAAAATCAACGGTCTGGGCGCTGGTAAGGGCATTGACGGCGGCAACCTAAAACGTAAAACCGAAAACGTCAGATGTTTTGATGTTATACGCCAAACATCTTTTTCAGCGCGAGCCAGAGCGCTTTCTTGAGCTCCTTGTCGGCGGCAATGGGGCCGAGCGCCGGGGCGTGCAGGTAGGTGCGGCCGGCGAGGGCCTGCACCTGGAAGGGCGGGAAGTTGGCGGGAAGCCCGAAATCAGCGGGTGTCAGGTCGAAGAGAAGCACTTGCCTTGCCTGCAGCGCCGCGCTCAAAGCGGGGCCGTCCGGGGCTTCGAGGCGCCGCCAGTTCACGATGGCCACGTCGCCCATGCCGAGGCTGCAGGCGCCCAAAACATTCGTTAAAAACGCGAGGTCTGCATCGCCCAGGTAGGGTGCGTCCCGGTCGGCAGTAACCACCAGGATACCCTTGCCGTTCTGGCCGAGGTAGGAGGGAAGGGCTGTTGCTGCGGCAGCCGGTGCGGCCGCTGCGGGGGCGGCTGCGGGCGCCGATTTCGGGGCCGCGGGGGCTGGCGGGCCGTGCCCTGCGGCTGTGCCCGGGGAGGCCAGCTCGACAAGGCTATTCGGGTATAATTCGGCCAGCTGGGCGCCGCTGAGCTGGATATGGTTGAGGTCCATCGGAAATATTTAGGAAGCGCCGATTCCGGCGGTTTTTTTCGTTTCTTTGCAGCGCTAAATTAAGTCATCCTTCCGGGTCGCTGCGCGTCTTCGCCCAAAGGTTTCTTAGTCCCGGCAAGTGCCCCTCGATTCTAAACACAAACGATATGCTTGCTTCAACTACTATGGACATTACGATTCACAAGGCCGAGCACACCAAGCTCAACGACCTCAACCTCGAGAACATTCCCTTTGGTAAATATTTCTCCGACCATATGCTGGAAGCGGACTACGAGAACGGCGAGTGGAAAAACGTCGAGATCAAGCCCTACCAGCCCCTGCTGCTGAGCCCGTCCATCGCGGCCCTGCACTACGGCCAGGCCATCTTCGAAGGCGTAAAAGCCTACAAGGATGCCAACGGCGAGGCCTTCATCTTCCGTCCGCAGGACAACTTCCGCCGCTTCAACGTATCGGCCGAGCGAATGCAGATGCCGCACGTTCCCGAGGACATCTTCATGGAAGGCATGAAGCAGCTCGTAGCCCTCGACAGCAGCTGGATTCCCAACAAGGAAGACCACTCCCTCTATATCCGCCCCTTCATGTTTTCCTCGGACGAGCTGATCGGCGTGCGTCCCTCGGAAACTTATAAGTTCATGATCCTGCTGAGCCCCACCGGCCCGTACTACAACGCGCCGATGCGGATCTACGTGGAGGAGCAATATGTGCGCGCCGTGCCCGGCGGTATCGGCTACGCCAAGGCGGCCGGAAACTACGGTGCGTCGATGTTCGCTACGGCCGAAGCCAAGAAAAAGGGCTACGACCAGGTGCTGTGGACCGACGCCTTCGAGCATAAGTACGTGCAGGAGATCGGCACCATGAACGTGATCTTCATCATCGGCAATAAGGCCGTTACGCCCGACCTGGGCGCCGGCACCATCCTCGCCGGTGTTACCCGCGACTCGGCTCTCACGTTGCTCCGCGAAGCCGGCTTCGAGATCGAGGAGCGCGCCATCTCCATCGACGAGCTCATCGAAGCCTACAAGGCCGGCCACCTGTTCGAGGTATTCGGAACGGGCACCGCGGCCACCATCTCCTACATCAAGGAGCTGCGCTACAAAGACTTCGTAATGACCTTCAACGTAGACCAGTGGAAGACCGCTCCGACCATCAAGAAGTGGCTCACCGACATCCGCGAAGGCCGCCGCGAAGACAAGTACGGCTGGATGATGCATGTGAAATAAGCAACCGGATCCCGGGTCTCCGGGACACGGAAACAGGAAATAAAAAAAGGTCGCGGAAGCGACCTTTTTGCTTCCCGGCGCCCCGGTTGCTGCCTGGAATCCGGGTGTTAATTGGCAGGAAAAATCAAAATTTTCAGTTTTTTCCCGCCTTTCTCTGGGTCAATCGAAAAATTTCCCGCTTCCGACTTCCGACTTCAAAACTTTTTTCCCTACCTTTGCCCTCCCAAAAATTGGGAATAAACAGAAGTTCGTAATGCCTACTATTCAGCAATTAGTTCGTAAAGGAAGAGAGATCATCCGCGCCAAGAGCAAATCCCGTGCTCTGGACAGCTGTCCCCAGCGCCGCGGCGTTTGCACGCGTGTTTATACGACAACCCCCAAGAAGCCGAACTCGGCCCTCCGTAAGGTTGCCAAAGTGCGCCTGACCAACAAGGTGGAAGTTATCGCCTACATCCCGGGTGAAGGCCACAACCTCCAGGAGCACTCCATCGTACTGATCCGCGGCGGTCGTGTAAAAGACCTGCCGGGTGTACGTTACCATATCGTTCGCGGTTCGCTCGATACTGCCGGTGTTAAAGACCGTAAGAAGAGCCGTTCCAAGTACGGTACGAAGAAAGAAAAAGCCGGCGCAAAGCCCGCTGGTAAGAAATAACCTGTCACGATTTAAATCCGATCAAGAAGCTCAGCACCGCGCCTGAGAACCTGCTGGTCGACCAATCAACATACTATGCGTAAAGCACAAGCCAAAAAACTCCCGCTCGCTCCGGACCCGCGTTACAACGACAAGCTGGTCACCCGTTTTGTCAACAACATCATGTGGGAAGGCAAGAAGAGCGTCGCTTTCGAAATTTTCTACGACGCCATGGAAAAGGTGGGCAAATCCACCGGTGAAGACGGTTACGAGATCTGGAAGAAAGCCCTCCAGAACGTTACCCCGGCCGTAGAGGTGCGCAGCCGCCGTATCGGTGGCGCTACCTTCCAGATTCCTTCGGAAGTACGTCCCGACCGTAAGATCTCCCTCTCCATGAAGTGGCTGATCCGCTACAGCCGCGAGCGCAACGGCCGTTCGATGGCCGACAAGCTGGCCAACGAGATCGTAGCCGCTGCCAAGGGTGAAGGTGCCGCTTTCAAGAAGAAAGAAGACACCCACCGTATGGCCGAAGCCAACAAGGCTTTCGCTCACTTCAAAGTATAACGTAAGGCATTCGATATACGAACAGGAAAGGCTCCGCATCGCGGGGCCTTTCTATTTCCGGCCTGGCTGCAGAAGCCAATAAAAAAGGCCCGCGTTGCGGGCCTTTCGTATGCAGGGAAGCGTTCTTACATTTCCTCGGCGGTATCCGTGGAGCCACCACCGCCGCCAACGTCGCTCGAGCGGGTGCCCGTGGCGTCTCCGCCCAGGATATCGGTCGACTGGTCGGTTGTCATCGAGGAGGACGATGTGCTGCTCTCCAGGCCGTCGCTATTTACACTGCGTGTTTGTTCGGAGTCGTTGAACGCGCTTGAGTTGCTGCTCCGGCCGTTGCTGCCGCTGCTGTAGCGCTGGTTGCTGCGCGAGCCGGCATTGCTGCGGCTGCTGCCACCGGTGCTGCTGCGGCCGGATGTGGCTGCCTTGCGGGGCGCGCTTTTCGCAGCTGCGGACTGTCCGCTTTTTTTGGCGGCTGCCTTCTTAGCCGGGGCGGCCTTTTTTGCGGGAGCTGCTTTCTTGGCGGCGCCTTTTTTAGCCGGGGCGGCCTTTTTGGGGGCTGCTTTTTTCGCGGCCTTTTTGGGTGCTGCTTTTTTTGCTGCGGCTTTTTTTACGGGAGCTGCTTTCTTGGCGGCGCCTTTTTTAGCCGGGGCGGCCTTTTTGGGGGCTGCTTTTTTCGCTGCCTTCTTGGGGGCTGCTTTCTTGGCTACGGATTTTTTGATGGCTGATTTTTTGGAAGCTGCTTTTTTCGGAGCGGCCTTCTTGGCTGCCTTTTTCGGAGCGGCTTTTTTCGCTGCCTTCTTCGGGGCGGCCTTCTTGGCGGTTGAGCGTCCGCCTCGGGAAGCGGCTGCTTTTTTCGGAGCGGCTTTCTTGGCCGCGCCCTTCTTGGCCGCGGCTTTTTTGGGAGCAGCTTTCTTGCTTGCTTTTGCCATGTTTAATGGGTTTTGAAGTGGGGTGAACAATTTCCTGATCGAAAATTACAACAGTGTAAATGATTTGCAAAAATTATGCACAGCCATGCGCTGTGGATCAGGAGGCCAAAACAGGGCGCTGAGCCCCGGCCGGTTTAACCAAACATTGTTTATCCACATGTGGCCCGTGCGCTCTTTTTCACTAACTTTGCGAACCCGAAAAGAGGTTTCAGAAAAAAATTCTTTCAATTCAATAAAAATGGCAGACTTAAGATTTCAACGCAACTTTGGTATTGCCGCGCACATCGATGCCGGTAAGACCACCACAACCGAGCGTATCCTGCGCTACACCGGTATGATCCACAAGATTGGTGAAGTACACGATGGCGCCGCTACCACCGACTGGATGGAGCAGGAAAAAGAGCGCGGTATCACCATTACTTCGGCCGCCGTAAGCTGCCAGTGGAACTTCCCGACCGTAAAAGGTAAGGCCGACGCCAACACCAAAAAGTACTACTTCAACATCATCGATACCCCGGGTCACGTGGACTTCACCGTAGAGGTGGAGCGCTCCATGCGTGTACTCGACGGTCTGATCGCCCTGTTTTCCGCAGTGGACGGCGTTGAGCCCCAGTCGGAAACCGTATGGCGCCAGGCCAACCGTTACAACGTTCCCCGTATCGGCTTCGTCAACAAGATGGACCGCTCGGGTGCCGACTTCCTCATGGTCGTGAAGCAGGTGCGCGAAATGCTGGGTTCGAAAGCCGTTCCCCTGCAGCTCCCCATCGGTGCCGAAGACGACTTCAAAGGCGTTGTGGACCTGATCAAAATGAAAGGCATCATCTGGCACATGGAGACCGAAGGCATGACCTTCGACGAGATCGAAGTGCCGGCTGATATGATCGACGAAGCCAACGAGTGGCGCGCTGCCCTCGTGGAGGCTGTTGCCGAATACGACGATAAGCTGATGGAGAAATTCTTCGACGACCCGAATTCCATCACGGAAGACGAGATGCACGAAGCCATCCGCAAGGCGACGATCGACCTGAGCATCGTTCCGATGATGTGCGGTTCCTCGTTCAAGAACAAGGGTGTACAGACGGCCCTCGACGCCGTTTGCCGCTACCTGCCTTCGCCGGTTGACATCGAAGCCGTAAAAGGTACCAACCCCGATACGGGTGAAGAAGAGGTTCGCAAGCCGCTCGCTACCGAGCCTTTCGCGGCCCTTGCCTTCAAAATCATGACCGATCCCTTCGTGGGCCGTCTCGCCTTCTTCCGGGTTTACTCGGGCCATCTGGACGCAGGTTCTTATGTGCTCAACGTACGCAGCGGCAAGAAAGAGCGTATCTCGCGTATCATGAAGATGTTCGCCAACAAGCAGAACCCGATCGACTTCATCGAAGCCGGTGATATCGGTGCCGCCGTTGGTTTCAAGGAAATCAAGACCGGTGATACCCTCTGCCACGAAGATCACCCGATCACCCTCGAGAACATGTTCATCCCCGAGCCGGTAATCGCCATCGCCATCGAGCCGAAAACCCAGGCCGACGTGGACAAGATGGGTATGGCCATCTCGAAGCTCATTGAAGAAGATCCCACACTCCGTGTAAATACGGATGAAGATACCGGCCAGACCATCCTTCGCGGAATGGGTGAGCTGCACCTCGAGATCATCGTTGACCGTATGCGTCGTGAGTTCAAGGTGGAAGTAAACCAGGGTGCGCCCCAGGTTGCTTACAAAGAGGCCTTCACCAAGAACGTTGAGCACCGTGAGACGCTGAAGAAGCAGACCGGTGGTCGTGGTAAGTTCGCCGACATCATCTTCGAGCTCGGACCGATCGACGAGGAGTTCGCAAAAGAGAACCCCGACAAGAAGTACCAGTTCGTGAACGACCTGTTCGGTGGCTCGATCCCCCGCGAATTCGTTCCTTCGATCCAGAAGGGTTTCGAAAGCGCCATGGGCACCGGTGTTCTCGCCGGCTACCCGCTCGACAACATGAAAGTTCGTGTGTACGACGGTTCCTTCCACGCAGTTGACTCCGACGCCATGTCGTTCGAACTCTGCGCCAAGCAAGGCTTCCGTGAGGCCGGCCGCAAGTGCAAGCCCGTACTGCTCGAGCCGATCATGAAAGTGGAAGTGATCACCCCCGCCCAGTACATGGGTGACGTTACCGGTGACCTCAACCGCCGCCGCGGTATGATGGAAGGCATGGACAGCCGTGCCGGCGCCGAGGTGATCAAGGCGAAGGTTCCCCTGAGCGAAATGTTCGGCTACGTGACGCAGCTCCGCTCGCTGTCGTCGGGTCGCGCTTCTTCGACCATGGAATTCTCGCACTACGCACCCGCCCCGACCAACATCGCCGAAGAGGTGATCGCGAAGAACAAGGGCAAGGTGAAGATCGACGAATAATCGCTTTTGCTTATAGTGAGTGAGCCCCCGTCCGAAAGGATGGGGGCTCTTTGTTTTGGAGAATATCGAATATCGAATATCGAATATCGATGTAAGGGAACCTGCATGTTAACCCCTAGAATGCGGTTCCGTTTGGGTTTCGTTAACATTCTGGCACCGTTCTTGTCTTTGGCGCGGCAAAGAACGAACCCATGAATAAAACCGCCCTGACTACACTGGCCGTTGCCAGCCTTGGAACACTCCTATTCGCTTGTTCGAAAACTGAAAACTCAGCCGCCGCCGGCTCCGGCCGTCTCGAGGTCTTCCTGACCGACGCCCCCGGCAACTACGACTCGGTAGTAATCGATGTGCAGGATGTGCGCGTCAACTACGGCTCCGACTCGGCCAACGGATGGCAAAGCCTCGCCAACGTTACCCGCGGGCCCATCAACCTGCTGCAGCTCGTGAACGACCGCGACACGATGCTCGGATCCGCCGACCTGGCCTCGGGCCGCATCGAGCAGCTGCGTCTCCTTCTCGGCCCGAACAACTATGTGGTCGTGGGAGGCCGTCGCTACGACCTCGAAACACCGAGCGCGCAGCAATCGGGTCTCAAACTGAACATCCACCAGGATGTGACCGAAGGCGTGACCTACCGCCTTGTGCTTGATTTCGACGCCGGCCGCTCGATTCATCAAACCGGCAACGGCCGCTACATGCTGAAGCCCGTGATCCGCACAAGCCTGGAGGCTGCCGGCGGCTCGCTTCGCGGCTATGTGCTCCCGTCGACGGTGCGGACCGCCATCTATGCGCTGCAGGGCGCCGATACCGTGGCCGGGACCTACACGAGCAATGGCGCCTGGTCGTTCCAGGGTCTGAATGCCGGCTCGTATAACCTCAGCTTTGTTCCGTCGGATTCCACTTATTCGGCAGCAACCCGCACAGGGGTGGCCGTAACCACCGGGAATGTAACGGTGGTGGATACCGTACGTCTTCAATAAACGATGTTTTTTGTCGGGTAGCATCACGACAGGCCGGCCTTTTTGGGCCGGCCTTTTTTATGCCCGGCGGTGGGGGCCGTTGGACCGGCAAAAGCGCCCGATCGCCCCCCAATAGGGCCATTTTAGGCATTTATTTCAGAAAAAAAGGCGCGGATAAGTTGGAAAGATGCATCAGGGCCGTTACCTTTGCACTCCCATTCTAAAATGGCTATTTGAAATATGTCCCAGCGTATCAGAATCAAATTGCAGTCTTACGACCACAACCTGGTAGATAAATCTGCCGAGAAAATTGTGAAGACTGTACGCAGCACCGGCGCCGTAGTAACAGGACCCATTCCCCTGCCTACCCGCAAGAAGATCTTTACCGTATTGCGCTCGCCCCACGTGAACAAGAAGAGCCGCGAGCAGTTCCAACTGGCTACCCACAAGCGCCTGCTGGACATCTACACTTCCTCTTCGCGCACCGTTGACGCGCTGTCGAAGCTGGACCTGCCCTCCGGTGTAGAGGTAGAAATCAAAGCCTGACGATGCTCCGGCCAGCCGGGGCGGACAGCAATGTCCGGCCGGGTAAATGCCGGAACCGCGCAGCGAACGAAGTACCCTTCACAGGAAGCGGTGCTGGTCTGAAGAAGACCGACAACTTGAAATAAGAATCATCTCTCAACCGATCGTCCCGCTCCGGCCCGACGACGAGAAAAGAGCTCTGATCACTATACTGCAGATAGGAGGGCGGACTTTCCCAACTCAAATCTGCGCTTACATATAAACAAGCCCTTCGAGGTTTGTTTGTCGCCAGTACTTCTGAATCCCGGTTACCGGGACCGTTCGCAAGGAACGGATAAAGGAAAAGGTTGGCGATGAACCAGGATTGAAGACCCGTGATACCATATGGGTCTGTCTTGCAGAACCTTGGGGGGGTAAACCCTCAAACATGAAAGGTATCATTGGTAAAAAAATCGGGATGACCAGCATCTTCGATGCAAGCGGAAAGCAAACCGCCTGCACGATCATCGAGGCTGGTCCCTGCGTTGTAACGCAGGTTAAGACCGTCGACTCCGACGGTTACAATGCACTCCAGATCGCTTTCGGCGACAAGAAAGAGAAGCATTCCATCAAAGCCGAGACAAATCACTTCGCAAAAGCCTCTACTTCTCCTAAGAAAGTAGTTAAGGAGCTCCGCAACACCTCCCTCACAAAGGCACTCGGCGAAACCATCACAGTAGACATTTTTGAAGAAGGCGAGAAAGTAGAAGTAGTCGGCACCACGAAAGGTAAAGGCTTCCAGGGCGTCGTTAAGCGCCACGGCTTTTCCGGTGTGGGCGAGGCTTCGCACGGTCAGCACGACCGTCAGCGCGCTCCCGGTTCCATCGGTAACTCGTCGTTTGCTGCCCGCGTAATGAAGGGTATGCGCATGGCCGGCCGTATGGGTACCGACCGCGTGAAGGTGAAAGGCCTCAAAGTAGTGAAGGTTTTCCCTGAGCAAAACTACATCCTCGTAAGCGGCTCCGTCCCGGGCCATATTGGTTCAATCGTATTAATCCAGAAGTAATCATGGAACTGAAAGTATTAAACATACAAGGTCAGGAGACCGGTCGCACGGTGGAGCTCCCCGAAGAAATCTTTGGTATCGAGCCCAACAACCACGCAGTCTACCTGGCTGTCAAGCAGTACCTCGCCGCCCAGCGCCAGGGTACCCACAAGGTAAAGACCCGCGCCGAGGTAAAAGGCTCCAGCAAGAAGCTGCACAAGCAAAAAGGCACTGGTGGCTCGCGTAAAGGCAACATCCGTAACCCTATCTTCAAAGGTGGTGGTACGATCTTCGGCCCCAAGCCCCACAAATATGATATCAAGCTGAACCGCAAGGTGAAAGACCTGGCGAAAATGTCGGCCCTCACGTACAAGGCGCAAGCCAACGCCATCTTCGTAATCGAGGACATCAACCTGGATGCTCCCAAGACGAAGACCGTTCTCGGTGCTTTCAACAGCATGAAAGTCGGCGACAAGAAGCTGATGCTCATCACCCCCGAGTACAACGACAACCTGTACAAGAGCGTACGCAACGTACCCTCCGTACTGGGTGTGCTGCTGAGCGACATGAACACCTACGACATCATGAACTCCGAAGCGATCGTTCTCACCGAGAGCGCTGCCAAGATGTTCGTGGCTGCCGAAGAAGAAGCCGCTGCTTAATCCTTAGGCTGCGCTCAGCGCAGCAAGAGGAGCACAAAACATTGATAACGTAACAAACTAATTCAGATGAAACTCTCTGAAGTACTGATAAAGCCGATCCTGACCGAAAAAGCAAACGCCCAGCAGGAATCGCTGCGCCGCTTTGCCTTCAAGGTTGCCCGCAAGGCCAACAAGCTGGAGATCAAGAAGGCCGTTGAGGAATTCTACGGCGTGAACGTGATCGACGTGAATACGTCGGTATCGCCCGGCAAGAACAAGACCCGTTTCACCAAGAAGGGTTTTATCTCCGGTGTGAAGCCCGCTTTCAAGAAGGCCCTGGTAACGGTGGCTGAAGGCGAAACCATCGACCTCTACACGGCGTCGATCTAATTAAATCAAGTAAGGCTGCAACAGCCGCAAATGTTGAAAAAGAAAATAAGTCATGGCAGTTAAAAAGTATAAACCGATTACCGCAGGTACGCGCTGGCGTATTGGTAACGCGTATGCAGAAGTAACCACCAACGTTCCCGAGAAGTCGCTGGTGGAATCCAAGAAAGGCACGGGTGGCCGTAACTCCTCCGGCCGTCGCTCGATGCGCTACATTGGTGGCGGACACAAGCAGATGTACCGTCTTATTGACTTCAAGCGCGATAAGTTCGACATCCCCGCAACCGTTGCTACGATCGAGTATGACCCGAACCGTACGTCTTTCATCGCCCTGCTGAATTATGCCGACGGTGAGAAGCGCTACATCATCGCCCCCCAGGGCCTGGTAGTAGGTGCTTCGGTCATCAGCGGTCTGTCTGTGGCTCCCGAGCTCGGTAACGCGCTCCAGCTGAAGAACATGCCCCTCGGTACCGTGGTGCACAACATCGAGCTGCAGCCCGGCCAGGGTGGCAAGATCGCCCGCTCCGCCGGTGCTTCTGCCCAGCTGTCGAACAAGGAAGAAAAGTACGCCGTGCTGAAGATGCCGACCGGTGAGCTCCGCAAGGTGCTGATCAACTGCATCGCCACGGTAGGTGTAGCCTCCAACAGCGACCACAGCCTCGAGTCGCTCGGTAAGGCCGGCCGCAACCGCTGGAAGGGTGTGAAGCCCCGCAACCGTGGTGTAGCGATGAACCCTGTCGATCACCCGATGGGTGGTGGTGAGGGTCGCGCTTCGGGTGGTCACCCCCGCAGCCGTACCGGCAAGATCGCCAAGGGCCTCAAGACCCGTACGAAGGGCAAGAGCAGCGATAAGCTGATCATCCAGCGTAAAAACGGTAAGAAGCTCGCCAAATAAGCGTACCGAGTAATCCCATTCAAAAAACAGAAATCAGAAACTGAATATGGCTCGTTCAATTAAAAAAGGTCCTTACGTGGCGCAGCACCTCGAAGAAAAGGTGTTTGGCATGAACGATGGCAAGGCGAAAAAAGGTGTCATCAAAACCTGGAGCCGCCGTTCGACCATCACCCCGGACTTTGTCGGTCACACCTTCGCCGTGCACAATGGCAACAAGTTCATCCCCGTGTACGTAACCGAATTCATGGTTGGTCACAAGCTCGGTGAATTTGCCCCGACCCGCAACTTTAAAGGACACGCAAGCAAGAAGGGCTAAGCGCACCTTGCTGTAAAAAAATAATACAATGGAAGCAGTAGCAAAACTGAGAAATTATCCCACTTCGCCCCGCAAGATGCGCCTGCTGGCGGACCTGATCCGCGGCATGCAGGTAGAGAAGGCGATCGCCGTGCTGGAGCACCATCCGAAGCACAACGCCGTACCCCTGCGCAAGCTCGTGCTCAGCGCCATCTCCAACTGGAAGCAGAAGAACGAAGGTGGTGATGAAGGCGCTCTGGTTGTGAAGACCATCTTCGTCGATGGCGCCCGCACCCTGAAGCGTATGCGTCCGGCTCCCCAGGGTCGTGGTTACAAGATCCGCAAGCGTTCCAACCACGTTACTGTTATCGTAGACGCAAAATCAACTAATCAATAATCGTATCAACCAATAAACATGGGTCAAAAAGCAAATCCGATTGGTAACCGCTTAGGTATCATCCGTGGATGGGAATCTAACTGGTATGGCAACAAGAAAGACTTTGCCAACAAGCTGATCGAAGACAACAAGATCCGCACCTACCTGAACGCCCGTATCAACAAGGGTGGTATCTCCAAGATCGTTATCGAGCGCACGCTCGGTAAGCTGATCGTAACGATCCACACGTCGAAGCCGGGTATCATCATCGGCAAAGGCGGTGGTGAGGTAGACCGTATCAAGGAAGAGCTGAAGAAGCTGACCGGCAAGGAAGATGTGCAGATCAACATTCTCGAGATCCGTCGCCCCGAGCTGGACGCGATGATCGTAGGCGACACCATCGCCCGCCAGATCGAGAACCGCATCAACTTCAAGCGCGCCACCAAGATGGCAATCGCTTCGACGCTCCGCATGGGTGCCGAGGGTATCAAGATCAAGCTGAGCGGCCGCCTGGCCGGCGCCGAGATCGCCCGTAACGAAACCTTCATGCAAGGCCGCGTGCCCCTGCACACGTTCCGTATGGATATCGACTACGCCAACGTATTCGCACAAACGGTATACGGCAAGATCGGTATCAAGGTATGGATCTGCAAAGGCGAGATCCTCGCCAAGCGCGACCTGAACCCCAACATCATCGGTACCGAGCAGAACCAGGGACCGCGCAGCACCGGTGGTTTCGACCGTGACCGCGATCGTGGTGGCCGTGGCGGTGACCGTGGTGGCCGTGGTGGCGACCGTGGCGGACGCAGCGGTGGTGGTGGCCGTCGCTAAGCCACGATTTCAGATGTCAGATCTCAGATCTGAGATCCGAGATCTGAGATTGAAATTGAAAACAATAACATAACGGGATCGGAGCGATCCGATCAAAAACAGAAATAATATGTTACAGCCGAAAAGAACAAAACACCGGAAAGTGCAAAAAGGCCGCATGAAGGGTAACACCAAGCGTGGCGCCACGATTTCCTTTGGTTCTTACGCACTGAAGGCGATGGAAGATCATTGGATCACCGACCGCCAGATCGAAGCGGCCCGCCAGGCGCTTACCCGTCACATGAAGCGTGAGGGTAACGTATGGATCCGCATCTTCCCCGACAAGCCGATCACCAACAAGCCTGCAGAGGTGCGTATGGGTAAGGGTAAGGGTAACCTCGAATACTGGGCTGCCGTGGTACAACCGGGCCGCATCATCTTCGAGATCGACGGTGTGACCGAAGAAGTTGCCAAAGGTGCCCTTGACCTGGCCGCCGGCAAGCTGCCGATCGCCTGCAAGTTCGTCAAGCGCCGCGACCTGATCTCTGCCTAAGGAAGAGCCAGCACGGCGAAGGGATTCCGAAGCCGTGAAGCATTAATCGATAAAAAAACTATCATGTCAAAGACAGCTGATTTCATCAAGAGCATTCAGGGCCTGAGCACAGAAGACCTGGCTGCCCGCATCAAGGAAGACGAGATGCGCCTCCGCAAGCTGGAATTCGCCCACGCGCTCTCGCCCCTGGAGAACCCGATGAGCATCCGGAACCTGCGCCGCGACGTAGCCCGTCTCAAATCCGAATTACGTAAGAAACAACTTAGTGCATAATCAGCACTGTGCGGGGCTGAGGGCTAACTAAGTCCGGAGCCCGAAGCTCAATGCTCAAAGCTTATAACAATGGCTGAAACAGTAAATACTACCACCTCTACAGAGACCCGCAACCTGCGGAAAACCCGTATCGGTGTGGTGACCTCCAACAAGATGACCAAGACCATCACGGTGGCCGTGGAGCGTAAGGTGAAGCACCCCATCTACGGTAAGTTCGTGAAGAAGACGACCAAGTTCCATGCACACGACGAGAAGAACGAAGCTTCGATCGGCGACGTGGTGCGCATCATGGAAACCCGTCCGATGAGCAAGACCAAGCGCTGGAGACTCGTAGAGATCGTGGAGAAAGTGAAATAAGCATCGTGGGTCGTTACTCGCCCGATGGGAGCGTAGCGGCAGCCGGTACTACATTAATAATAATGTTTTTAAAACGGGACCCCATCCCGCATTTCCCGAAGAGGGAAGGAGTTAGCGGGGTCCTCAAAGCTTAAGAAAATGATTCAGCAAGAATCCCGCCTCAACGTAGCGGACAACAGCGGTGCCAAAGAAGTTCTTTGCATCCGTGTACTGGGTAACAGCGGTCAGCGCTACGCAAAGGTTGGCGACAAGATCGTCGTAACCGTGAAGGACGCGATCCCCGCCGGTGGTATCAAGAAAGGCACGGTGGCCAAGGCCGTAATCGTGCGCACCAAGAACAAGCTTCGTCGTAAGGACGGTTCCTATATCCGTTTCGACGACAACGCCGTGGTGATCCTGAACGCCTCCGACGAGCCGCGCGGCACCCGCATCTTCGGACCCGTTGCCCGCGAACTCCGCGACAAGGGCTACATGAAGATCATCTCCCTGGCTCCCGAGGTACTGTAAGCACCCGGCGCCCGGCGCAGAACGAATTGTAAAACCGAATTCCTGGCAGTATCAGGAATGCATAAACATCCCAAAGAGGAATAACAATGAAAACAAGATTTAAACCCAAGTACAACATCCGGAAAGGCGACCAGGTGGTTGTGATCGCTGGCGATGACAAGGACCTGAAGAAGCCCCGCACGGTGAAAGAAGTACTGGTTGAGGCCGGTAAGGTGATCGTGGAAGGCGTGGCCATCGTCACGAAGCACACGAAGCCTACTGCCCAGAACACCAAGGGCGGCATCGTAAAGCAGGAAGCTGCGATCTCCATCTCCAACGTTATGTTGTGGGACGGCAAGCAAGGCACCCGCGTGAAGCGCCAAAAAGAAAACGGTAAAACTCTGCGTATCTCTAAAAAATCTGGGGAGGGAATCAAGTAATGGCAACGACAACAGCAACACCCCGTCTGAAGACGAAATACAAAGAAGAAGTAGTTAAGGCCCTCATGGCCCGCTTCGGCTACAAGTCGATCATGCAGGCTCCCCGCCTCGAGAAGATCTCGATCAACCGCGGTGTGAACGGCGCCGTAAACGATAAGAAGCTGGTTGACATCGCTGTCGACGAGCTGACCACGATCTCCGGCCAGAAGGCAGTAGCTACCTACTCGAAGAAGGACATCTCCAACTTCAAGCTTCGTAAGCACATGCCCATCGGCGCCCGCGTAACGCTGCGCGGCGACAAGATGTACGAATTCCTCGACCGCCTCATTGCCGTTTCGCTGCCCCGTGTACGCGACTTCAAAGGCGTGAACGAGAAGAGCTTCGACGGCCGCGGCAACTACACCATGGGTGTTACCGAGCAGATCATCTTCCCGGAGATCGACATCGACAAGGTGAACAAGATCACCGGTATGGACATCACGTTCGTTACCACTGCCCATACCGACGAAGAGTCGTACGAGCTCCTGAAAGAGCTGGGTATGCCCTTTAAAAATATCAAGAAATAAGGCTTCGACTTCGCTCAGCCTGGCAGGCAACTCAATTGAATCCTTGTCATCCTGAGCTTACCGAAGGAAACTACAAACAACAAACTACAAACTTTTACAATGGCTAAAGAATCCGTAAAGGCAAGACAGCGTAAGCGCGAAGTGCTGGTACAGAAGTTTGCTGAGAAGCGTGCTGCCCTCAAGGCTGCCGGCGACTATGCAGGCCTGGACAAGCTGCCCCGCAACGCGTCGCCCGTGCGCCTGCGCAACCGCTGCCAGCTCACCGGCCGTCCCCGCGCCTACAGCCGCTACTTCGGCATCTCCCGTATCGCCCTGCGCGATATGGCGCTGAACGGCTCGATCCCCGGTCTGAAGAAGGCCAGCTGGTAAGACGGAAGATCTTTTTATCTCGGATCTAAGGATCTCGGATCTATGGGAAAGCTTAAAACGCCCGGATCCGAGATCACTGGATCAGAGATCCGAGATCTTTTTCCTACCTTTGCGCTCCCTTTCGCAAGGAGGGGTGTGACCTAATCAAATAATTAACAAGTTAACTTATCCAATTATCCCGCCCAGGCGGGATGTAGGAGGGCCTTAATATGGTAACAGATCCTATCGCAGACTTCCTGACCCGCATCCGTAACGCACAGATGGCCGGTCACCGCATCGTGGAAATCCCCGCTTCGAACCTCAAGAAGCGCATGACGGAGATCCTGTACAACCAGGGTTATATCCTGAAGTACAAATTCGAAGACGACAACAAGCAGGGACTGATCAAGATCGCCCTGAAGTACGATGCCGCCAGCAAGGTCCCCGCGATCCAGAGCATGGAGCGCGTGAGCCGCCCCGGTCTGCGTCACTACGCCAAGCCCGGCGACTTCCGCCGCGTGAAGAACGGCCTCGGCATTGCCATCATCTCGACCTCCAAGGGCGTGATGACCGACAAGGAAGCCAAGACCCAGAATGTAGGCGGTGAAGTACTTTGCTACATCTACTAATTGACCTCAAGGGTGCCGGTACATTAAGCTGAGACTATACTAAGCTGACCGGCTGGCACTACAACCATCATACTTTAAACAACAAGACTATGTCTCGTATAGGAAAAGCCCCGATCTCCGTACCTGCCGGCGTTACCGTAACGGTAGGCTCCGACAACGTGGTTACCGTAAAAGGTCCCAAGGGCGAACTGAAGCAACCCATCGACCGTGATATCAAGGTGAGCGTTGCCGACGGCACGATCAACATCACACGTCCCACCGACCAGATCCGTCACCGCGCCCTGCACGGCCTCAGCCGCGCCCTGGTGGCCAACCTGGTGAAAGGCGTTACCGAAGGCTACACCAAGAAGCTTGAGCTGGTAGGTGTAGGTTTCAAGGCTGCCAACAGCGGCAACCTCCTCGACCTCGCCCTCGGTTACTCGCACAACATCGTACTGGAAGTTCCCAACGAGCTGAAAGTAGCTACGCAGCAGGAAAAAGGCCAGAACCCGATCATCACGCTGGAAGGCATCGACCGCCAGCTGATCGGCCAGGTAGCCGCCAAGATCCGCAGCCTGCGCAAGCCCGAGCCGTACAAAGGCAAAGGTGTTCGCTACGTCGGTGAGATCGTACGCAAGAAAGCTGGTAAAGCTGCCGGTAAGTAATCATCAACTAATCATAGGGCTTTGGCAGTATCAAGGCCTCAAACAGAAATACAATGAGAACAAGTCAAAAGACTACAAGAAGACAAAATATCCGCTACCGCATCCGTCGCAAGATTGCTGGTACGGCCCAGAAGCCCCGCCTGTCGGTGTTCCGTTCCAACGCGGATATCTACGTGCAGCTGATCGACGACGATCACGGCGTAACGCTGGCCGCTGCTTCTTCGCGCGACAAGGACATCGCTGCCCAAGGTGGCACCAAGTCGGACAAGAGCAAGCTGGTCGGACAGGCTATCGCCCGCAAGGCGAAAGACCTGGGCCTGGAGACCATCGTCTTCGACCGTGGCGGCAACCTGTATCATGGCCGGGTGAAAGCCGTAGCCGAAGGCGCCCGCGAAGGTGGCCTCCAATTCTAACCCAATCACAAACGAGCGATAGCTACAACTAAATAAACAAATGGCAAAAGCAATCTTAAACCGAGTAAAAGCCGGCGACCTGGAACTGAAAGAGAAGGTTGTCGCCATCAACCGCGTCGTGAAGACCACCAAGGGTGGTCGTACCTTCAGCTTCTCGGCTCTGGTGGTAGTGGGCAACGAACAAGGCGTCGTTGGTCATGGCCTCGGTAAGGCAAAAGAAGTACAGGAAGCCATCACCAAGGGCATCGAAGATGCCAAGAAGAACCTCATCAAGGTTCCGGTGATGCACGGTACCATTCCCCACGACCAGCTGGCCCGCGTAGGCGCCGCCAAGGTACTGATCAAGCCCGCCGCTCACGGTACGGGTGTGATCGCCGGAGGCTCGATGCGTGCAGTACTGGAAAGCGCCGGTGTAACCGACGTTCTCGCCAAGTCGCTGGGTTCCGCCAACCCGCACAACGTGGTAAAGGCCACTTTCGAGGCCCTCGCCATGCTGCGTGAGCCCATCAACGTGGCCAAGCAGCGCAACGTGAACCTGAAGAAAGTCTTTAACGGATAACCCTTCGGCTACGCTCCGGGTGACAAGACAACCTTGTCATCCTGAGCGAAGCGAAGAACAAACTTTTTGCAATGAAAAAGATCAAGATCACACTGGTGAAGAGCCCCATCGATCGTCCCGAGCGCCAGAAGCTGACGCTTCAGGCCCTGGGTCTGAACAAGATGAACGCTTCCCGCGAAGTGGAAGGTACCCCGCAGATCCTGGGTATGATCCGCAAGGTGGAGCACATGCTCTCCGTGGAAGAAGTAGCCTAATCAAGTAAGGAAGTCGGAAGTAGGGAAGTCGGAAGCTCCGGCCTTTACTTCCGACTTCCGACTTTTCGACTTTATTATTCATTAATGCGAGGGGCGATTCCCCGAAAGTAAAAATCAAACAGTATGAAACTGCACGAACTGAAGCCTGCAAAAGGCGCCGTACACAAGCAAAAGCGTTTAGGCCGTGGTGAAGCATCCGGTAAGGGTGGTACTTCGACCAAGGGTAACAAAGGACAGCAGTCGGATTCCGGCTACAAGCGCAAGATGGCCCACGAAGGTGGCCAGATGCCGATCCAGCGCCGTGTTCCCAAGCGTGGCTTCAAGAACATCAACCGCATCGAATACAAAGTGTTCAACCTTGGCCAGATCGATGGCCTCGTAGAGAAATACGGTATTACCGAATTCAGCCTCGAGAACCTGTACATGAACGGTCTCATCAGCCAGACCGACCGCGTGAAAGTACTGGCCAACGGCGAGCTGAAAGCGAAGGTTACCTTCAAGATCAATGCAATCAGCGAGAAAGCAAAGGCAGCCATCGAAGGCGCCGGCGGTTCTGTAGAGATCGTGAAGTAAATTTCCTAAATTGCACAGGCGCATGGTTATTCATGCGCCCTTTTTTCAATTCGGACCGTAAACATTTCCCGTGAAAAAGTTAATTCAAACGCTGAAGAATATCTGGAGTATAGAGGAGCTGCGCAGCAAGATCCTGGTTACCCTGCTTCTGATCTTTATCTACCGCATCGGCAGCCACATCGCCCTCCCCGGCATCAACCCCGGTGAGCTCGCCAAGAAAGCCGGCGAGAACAAGGGTATGCTGGGCCTTATCGATGCCTTCTCCGGTGGTGCCTTCAACCAGGCCTCCATCCTCGCACTGGGTATCATGCCGTATATCTCGGCTTCGATCTTCATGCAGCTCATGACCGTCCTGGTGCCTACGTTCGCGAAGCTCCAGAAGGAAGGCGAGAGCGGCCGCAAGAAGATCAACCAGTGGACGCGTTACCTGACCGTGATCGTAACCCTCGTACAGGCTTCGGCTTACGTAGGCTACCTCCACAACATGTCGCAGGGTAATGCCGCGATGATGATCGCTTCCTACTCGTCGTACTTCTGGCTCTCCACGGTCGTTCTGCTGACCGCCGGCACCCTCTTCGTGATGTGGCTCGGCGAGCGGATCACCGACAAAGGCCTCGGCAACGGTACTTCGCTCATCATCATGGTGGGTATCCTTGGCCGTCTGCCGCGTAACTTCTCGGAAGAACTGACCGACAAGTCGCAGCGCGCGGGTGAGATCCTCATCTTCATTATCGAAATCGCCATCCTCATCGCCATCATCATGGGTTGTATCCTGCTGGTGCAAGGCACGCGCCGCATCGCGGTGAACTACGCCAAGCAGATCGTCGGTAACCGCCAGTTTGGTGGCGGCGCCCGCCAGTACCTCCCGATCAAGGTTAACAGCGCCGGTGTTATGCCGATCATCTTCGCCCAGGCGATCATGTTCCTGCCCACGCTGTTCTTCCTCGGTAAGGCAACCACCAGCGGTGTCGCCTCGGTGTTCTCCGATCACCAGAACTTCGGTTATATGGCGATCTATTCCGCCGTTGTGATCGGTTTCACTTTCCTGTACACCGCCCTGATCTTTAACCCCAAGCAGATCGCAGACAACCTGAAGCAGAACAACGGCTTCGTGCCCGGCGTGAAGCCCGGACAGCCCACGGCCGACTACATCGGCGCCATCATGGACAAGATCACCCTCCCGGGTGCCATCCTCCTGGCCTTTGTAGGTATCCTGCCCGGCATCGCCCAGCGCCTCGGCGTTACGGCGGGCTTCTCCACCTTCTTCGGCGGCACCTCGCTGCTGATCATGGTGGGTGTTATCCTCGACACGCTCCAGCAGGTGGAAACACAGCTGCTGATGCGCCAGTACGACGGCCTCATGAAAGGCGGTCGTATCCAGGGACGCCAGACGGTAACACAGGCTCAGATCTAACCGCTACATCTATTTTGGAAACCCGGTCTCTAAAGACCGGGTTTTCTTTTGCGCCCCAATATCTTTGCACTTCCCATGATCTATTACAAAACAGACGAACAGGTCGAGCAGATGCGCGCGGCCGCCCTCCTGGTGAGCAGCACGCTCGCCGAGATCGCCGCCCTGCTCAAACCCGGCATCACAACCCTTTCCATCGACAAGACCATCGGAACCGTCATCCGCGACAACGACGCCGTACCCTCGTTTCTCGGCTACAACGGCTATCCCTTTAATTCCTGCATCTCGGTCAACGATGTGGTCGTACACGGCTTTCCCAACAGCCATCCCCTTCGCCAGGGCGATGTGGTAACGATCGATATCGGCGTTATCAAGGGCGGCTGGCATGGCGACCATGCCTACACGTTTATGATCGGCGACCCCGGCGCGGATGCCGTGAAGCTTGTGCGCACCACGAAGGAATCGCTTTTCAAAGGAATTGAAAAGGCTGTGGCCGGCAACCGCATCGGCGATATTGCTTTTGCGATCCAGGAGCACACCGAGAAGAAGAACGGCTACGGCGTGGTACGCGAGCTGGTGGGTCATGGGCTTGGCAAAAGCCTCCACGAAGACCCGCAGGTGCCCAACTACGGCAAGCGTGGCTCCGGCCCGGTGCTCAAGGAAGGCCTTGTCATCGCTATCGAGCCGATGATCAACCTCGGACGCAAGGAAGTGTACACCGACGACGACGGCTGGACGGTACGCACCAAAGACGGCAAGGTGTCGGTCCACTTCGAGCACGATGTATGCGTGCGCAAGGGCAAGGCGGATATCCTTTCCAACTATGCGCCGATCGAGGCGGCGGAGAAGGCGAACGCCGAACTTTTTAGCGACTATTAACCCATAAACGCGGCGTCATTGCGGGCGCAGCGAAGTAATCGGCTTCCCCGTAACGGGAAATGCCGGCTCTGCCCACATAGAGCACACGATTGCTTCGTTGCCTCCGTTTCACTCCGGCGTCTCGCAATGACGTTATATGGAATCAAACCCTAATCGACTGATTGTCATCGGCGGCGGCGCAGCCGGCTTCTTCTGTGCCGTGAATGCGGCGCGGCTGCACCCGGGGCTCAAGGTAACGCTGCTCGAAAAAAGCAGCAAGCTGCTGTCGAAGGTGCGGGTGTCGGGAGGCGGGCGCTGCAACGTGACGCACCAGCTTTTCGAGCTGCCGGAGTTCAGCCGGCGCTACCCGCGGGGCCAGAACTTTCTGAAGAAGACGCTGCACCGGTTTGACGCCGCGGCAACGATACGCTGGTTCGACGAGCGCGGCGTGACGCTCAAGGCCGAAGCCGACGGCCGTATGTTTCCCACAACCGATTCATCCGAAACGATCATTGCCTGCCTGCTCCGCGAGGCGGCCCGCTATTCCGTAGAAATACGTATGAACGCCGACGTCCGCAATATCCGGAAGAACGATGTATTCCACGTGGAATTAGCCGATGGCCGCATCCTTGAGGCGGACAGCGTGTGCATCGCCAGTGGTGGCGCGCCAAAGAGCGCACAGTTCGACTGGATCCGCGCGCTCGGTCACAGCATCACGGAGCCCTTGCCCTCGCTCTTCACGTTTAATCTTCCCGGCAACCCGATCACCGCCCTCATGGGCCTCAGCGTGGAGCGCGCCCGCGTGAAGATCGAAGGGAGCAAGCTTTCCGAAGAAGGGCCTGTACTGATTACGCACTGGGGGCTGAGCGGCCCGGCGGTACTGCGTCTCAGCGCCTGGGGCGCCCGCGAGCTGGCGGCCCTGAACTATCATTTCAAAGCGCACGTTCACTGGGCGCCCGAACTTTCGGAAATCGATCTTAAAGAGGCCTTTGCCGGTGCCCGCCGGGGGCATCCGCAAAAAAAAGTCGTCAATGGCAATCCCACCGGTATCCCGTCCCGGCTCTGGGAATTCCTGCTGCAGTGCGCCGGTATTTCTACGGAGCTCCGCTTCGCCGACCTGCCGGCGAAAGCCGAAAATGCCCTTATCCGCGCGATCACGGATTCCGTATTCGAGGTAAAAGGCAAAACGACCTTCAAGGAGGAATTCGTGACCGCCGGGGGCGTGCAATTATCGGAGGTCGATGCCAACACGCTCATGAGCCGCAAGGTGCCGGGACTCTACTTCGCCGGCGAGGTGCTGGATGTGGACGGCATCACCGGGGGCTTTAATTTCCAGCATGCGTGGACGAGCGGGTGGATTGCGGCGAAGCTTGGAGCCTGAAGAAGGTTCTGAAGGTTTTGAAGGTTCTGAAGGTTTTGGAGGTTGTGAAGGGATTTTCACCACAGTTCAGAACCGGAGCAATCGCCCGCTGCTGCGGTAATCGGGCGCCAGGAGCGGCGTTCCCCGGTAATACACATTCCCTGTTTGATAGATAATCCCGTGGAGCGACTCGGTTGCCCACACGTAGCCATCGCGCACGCCCGCGTAGGAGAGGCCCATG
Organism: Flaviaestuariibacter terrae; assembly: GCF_054777635.1. Lineage (NCBI taxonomy): Bacteria > Pseudomonadati > Bacteroidota > Chitinophagia > Chitinophagales > Chitinophagaceae > Flaviaestuariibacter > Flaviaestuariibacter terrae. The sequence continues at coordinate 1,356,385 of NZ_BAAHAL010000006.1, read as the reverse complement.
CGCTTTACCTGGAAGTTGCGGAAATCGATCGTGCCGCGGGAGGCGCACCAGGCCCAGCAGGAGTCGCTGCGCCCGGCAAGCACCAGGTCGGTAACCTCGTTATCGATCTGCGCCAGCGTGAAAATCGCCGACAGCTTCAGGTCGAGGGTGCCGGCGCCGTGATCGGCTTCGATGGAGATGTAGTCGGTATGCAATGTATCGGCGCAGGTGACGGTGCCCGATCCCTGGTAGTCGATCCGGGTGAGGTGCGGAAGCGTTACATAAGCCGTGATGGATTCGCCCGGCCGGCGGATAAAGGAGCAGGAAGCGTTGTTGCGGAGGAACAGCTGGTTGTCGCGCACTTCGGCGCTGACAACGGGCTGGAGGTTGTCGTCGGTTTCAATAGCCACCGCGCAGGGGCCTTCGCTGAGCACCACGTTGATGTTGTCGAGAATCACGAGCTGGGCGAAGGAGCCCGTGTTGCGCTGCTGGCGGCTGCTGACGCCCGCCTTCTGGGCGCAGCCCGGCTTGTTGCAGGCCGAAAAGCCAAGCGACAGTAGAACTACGGGTAGCAAAAGTTTCTTTATCATGCTTACCATTGATAGCCGATTCCGGCATTGAAGTAATCGGCCTTTCCCATATGTGTTTTGAGGTGGATGCCTGCGAGCCAGTGCTCGTGCACCCGCAACCTGAGCCCGAGGATCTGGTACACATGGTTGGCGTCGCGGGGGTTCCAGGCGTATACGCCCATCTGCAGCGGCATTTCCCAGCGCCCGATCACCACGGTGTAGTGACCGCCGACACCAGCCTGCCAGCCGCCCGCCGCCGGCTTTGTAAACGTCGTATCGTTGGGTGAAAGCTCCGTTGGATCGTGAAAGACATGGAGCACCGCACCCCAGCGCCCGTTTGTCGAAAGGCGCTTGCTCCACTCCGCGCTGAACACGTTCGTCAGCGTCCGCGGGCTGTTGACCAGCGGCCATTGCTTGACCCCGAGCGCCGCCCACAGCGCAAGCTGTTGCCGGTGGGCTGCGAAGGGCTCCGGCCTCCTGCGCAGCGGGCCGCCGGCAACCCGGTACTGGAGGCCCGTGTAGAGGCAGGGAATATTTAGACCGAGGTTGGGCAGCTTGGAGAGGCCGTTGGACAGGTGGAGGAAGGAGATACCGCTGTTCCAGCTCCAGTGGCGGCCGATGCGCACCTGCTGGTACAGCGATGCCTGGACGGCGGCATTGAGGTGGCTGCCCAGGAGCGTGTTCTTGTGGTTGGTTAGGGGGTCGTAGGGTTTCTGGATCCAGCCAAGGCCCAGCGCAAAGCGGCCGCGAAGGCTGTACCAGCCGCTGCCCGCAATTGCGTGATCGGCGAAGCCCATTGCCGCCGACACGGTGCCGAGGTAACGGGCGCCGCCGGAAGCTCCATGGAGCAGCGTGGCGCCGAGGAAAGTTCCGGGCGCATAGGCCGAGCGGTGGCTCCAGTCGGCCTGGACGAGAAAGCTGTACGAATCCTTGGCGAGCTCGGCCTTGCTCATCTTCGTGATAAAGGAGCCGAGCTGCGTGCTGAGGCCGAAGCGGTCTTCCTGCAGGATCTGCGCGCCGGCGGGGCAGCACAGAACGGTGAGAAGCAGCAGTAGTCGGAATCGGAAGCTCATCGGGCGCCAAACTTAGGCAAAAGGAAAAGGCTTCGGAACGGATGGCGGTGAATGCGGCATTTGTCCCGGTGAGCGGGCCGGCCGGAATGCGTAAAAAAAGGCGAAAAAGGGCTCCGGAAGAGGCCGCTTTCGGGCCGGATTGGTTATCTTTGCAGCCCCGAATAAACCCCTCGGGAAATTTTATGGAAGAAAATATTGTTAACCAAAACGCGGAAGGCCAGGAGCAGGCTGCGGCAACACCGGTTGCTGAAACTGCTACCGCGACAACAAATGCACCGGCCGCAACGGAAACGGAAGCACCGGCGAAGCCTGCTCCCGCCCCGCGCATCGAAACCGCTCACGATGACTTCGACTGGAGCATCGACAAGCGTAACGTCGCTACCTACAGCAAAGATGAGCAGGTTAAGTACGACAAGGTCTACGAAGGCACCTTCGTACAGCTCAACGACGGCGAACTGATCAAAGGTCTCGTAGTTGGTATCACCAAGACCGACGTAGTCCTGAACATCGGCTTCAAGTCTGACGGCCTTGTTTCCCTCAACGAATTCCGCGACATCCAGGGCCTGAAGGTCGGCGATGAAGTAGAAGTAATGGTTGTAGAGAAAGAAGACCGGGATGGCAACCTGAACCTCTCCCGCAAGCAAGCCCGCATCACGCGTGCCTGGGAGCGTATCGTGGAAGTACACAAGACCGGCGAAATCGTTACCGGTACCGTTACCTCCAAAACGAAGGGCGGCCTGATCGTCGACGTATTCGGCATGGAAACCTTCCTGCCGGGCTCGCAGATCGACGTGAAGCCCGTTACCGACTACGACCAGTTCGTAGGCAAGACGATGGAGTTCAAGGTGGTGAAGATCAACGAAGCCATCAAGAATGCCGTAGTATCGCACAAAGCACTCATCGAAAGCGATATCGAAGCACAGCGCGCCCAGATCATCGGCCAGCTCGAGAAAGGCCAGGTCCTGGAAGGTACCGTGAAGAACATCACCGACTTCGGTGCGTTCATGGACCTCGGCGGCCTCGACGGTCTGCTTTACATCACCGATATCAGCTGGGGTCGTATCAACCACCCGAGCGAGGTGCTGAAGCTCGACCAGAAGCTGAACGTAGTTGTTCTCGATTTCGACGACGAGAAGAAGCGTATCTCCCTCGGCCTCAAGCAACTCACCCCGCACCCCTGGGATGTGCTGCCTGAGAACATTCACGAAGGCGCTACCCTCAAGGGCCGCGTAGTGAACATCGAAGACTATGGTGCATTCCTCGAGATCATGCCGGGCGTAGAAGGCCTCGTGCACGTATCGGAGATCACCTGGGCCAATACGCCGATCAACGCCAAGGAGTTCTTCAAGCTCAACGACGAGCATGAAGCCAAGATCGTTACCCTCGACAAGGACAGCCGCAAGATGAGCCTCTCGATCAAGCAGCTGAGCCAGGATCCCTGGAACGATATCGAGGTGAACTTCCCCGAAGGCAGCCGCCACACGGGCACGGTGAAAAACATCACTCCTTATGGCGTGTTCGTAGAACTGAGCCAGGGCATTGGTGGTATGATCCACATCTCCGACCTCAGCTGGCTGAAGCGCTACAACCACCCGAGCGAGTTCACGAAAGTGGGCGAGAAGATCGACGTGGTGATCCTTGGCATCGACAAGGACAACCGCAAGCTCCAGCTCGGACACAAGCAACTCGAGGAAGATCCCTGGAACACGCTCCAGGATACCTTCGCCATCGGCTCTGTGCATGAAGGCACCGTTATCCGCAAGGATGACAAAGGCGCTATCGTGCAGATGCCTTACGGCCTCGAAGGCTTCGCGCCCAACCGTCACCTGGCCAAGGAAGATGGTAAGAGCGTAGGTGCCGACGAAGTAGCGCCGTTCATGGTGATCGAATTCGATCGCAACGAGAAGCGCATCGTGGTATCGCACACCCGTACCTGGGAAGCTGCCAAGGCAGAAGAGAAGGACGCTGTTCGCAAGGAAGCCCGCGCCAACGCTGAGCAAACCAGCAAGGCCGTGAAGAACCTGCAGCAGAAGGTCGAGAAGCCGACCCTCGGCGACCTCGGCGCCCTCGCCCAGATCAAGGAGCGTCTCCAGAAAGAAGAGAAGAACCAGGGTGGCAACACTCCGGAAGCTTAATCACTTCTTTTTCAAATAGCAAAGCCCCCGAGTAATCGGGGGCTTTTTTTGTGAAGAGAAGGAACGCAGATTCTTAGGATTGTTACGATGGACGCGGATTTTCTATTGTGGGCGGATCCGCGTTCTTTCTTTACTTCAACGCAAACACAACTGTCACATCAAACTTCAGCTTGATCTTGCGGAAGTCGGGCTGATTGGTATCGGGCGGCGCTGCGGCGTCCTTCATCATCACGTTGGCCATTGCGGCGCGCTCGTAAAGGATGGGTCCGCCGTATTCAACGGGCTCGCTGATGGTAACGGCGACGCCTACCTGCTCGCCGATGGATTGCGCGAGGTACTGGGCTTTTTCTTTAGCGGCCTGCACGGCCTTTATCTTGAGCTGCTTGCGGTATTCCTGGATGCGGCTGTGGTCGACACGGCTGATGTAAAAGTTCTGCGTGGCATTGTCATCCAGCTTCGCCACGAGCTCGTCGAGCGTCTTGCTGTTCCTGATCTTGAGCTGGTAGGTGACCGACGCGTAGAGTTCTTCTTTCTTGCGCTTGCGTTGCCACCAGGGATTGCCGTTGCTGCCGTCGTAGGCCGCGATGGTCACCAGCGAGTCGGGGATGCCGATGCTGCGCACGTTGTTGAGGAAGTCGCGGCGGATGGCGTCGAGGGCGATCTTGCCCTGGCCTTTCTTCTCGTATTCCTTGAGGTCGACGTTGACATAGATTTCGTCGGGCACGACCTCCTCCTCGGCCGAGCCGGTAACGGTGATCGTACGGGGATAGGGATTGACGGCGGGCTGGGCAGAAGCGCCGAGGACGCCGAGGAGCAGGGCAGAGGCGAGCAGGATATTTTTCATAATCATCTTCCTTTAGCTATAGGACGCACCGACACAGCGAAAAGCATACAAGCGCGACGGCCATAAGCGATACTTAACAATTTCGAAACACGTACCTTTAGCCCGCAATTGCTTAGCCAATGAGTATCTGGAAAAAGCTGGCAGAATTTACGCTGGTAAGGAAATTCGTTTATGCGCTGGTGGGCATCGTATCCTACCCGGGGCTGAACCTGGTAAACAAGCTGCGGATACGCGGCACCGAGCACATACAAGACCTGCCGAAGCGCAACGTCCTGTTCGTGTCGAACCACCAGACTTATTTTGCCGATGTCATTACGTTCCTGCACATTTTCTGCGCCGTCAAGTGGCGCAAGAAAAACCGGCTCGGCATACCCTACTACCTGCTCAATCCCTTTACCCGCGTGTATTACGTGGCCGCGGAGGAAACGATGAAAAGCTCCTGGATCAGCCGGCTCTTCACGCTGGCCGGCGCCCTTACCGTGAAGCGCACCTGGCGCAAAGACGGCAACGAGGCGCGCCGCGGGCTCGATCCCTCCGATACGCGCAAGATCCAGCGCGCGCTCGACCGCGCTTGGGTGATCACGTTCCCGCAGGGCACCACGAAGCCCTATGCGCCCGGCCGCAAGGGCACGGCGTATATCATCAAGCTGATGAAGCCCGTCGTGATCCCCGTGGTGATCCAGGGTTTCTGGCGCGCCTTCAACAAGAAAGGGCTCTCGTTCAAGAAGCGCGGCACGCTGCTCTCGGTGACCTTCAAGGAGCCGATGAACATCAACTACGACGATACCCCGGAGGCGATCCTTGAGCAGGTGATGGATGCCATCGAGCAAAGCAAGAAATACATGCTCAAGGGCGCGCACCATTGGAAGACGGAGAAGCTCGCGTCGTAGAAAAGTTTGTGGTTTGCAGTTTGGAGTTTGACGTTGCGCGTGCGCGATTACGCTCCAGGATACTACAAGAAAAGGTCGCTTTACGGCGACCTTTTCTTGTATCGATTATGGCAAAAGAGTGCTGGGAGAAAGCACGCAGCCATCGACAGCAGCGCCTCCTGAACCTCCCTGAACCTTTTAAGCCCTCTAAACTTCCTGAACCTTTCTTAATCCTTAACGAACAGCGCCTTCAGCTCGGCGGCATCGTCGGGTTTCATCTTGCCACCGAGGATGAGGCGCAGCTGACGGCGGCGCAGGGCTCCGTCGAACAGTTTGTGTTCTTCCTCGGTCTCGGGCTGCAGGGCCGGCACGGGGCGCGGGTTACGGTTCGGATCGAGCGCTACGAAGGTGTAATAGGCCTCGTTGCTTTTGTATTTGAATTGCTGCGTGAAGTCCTCGCCCCACACGCGGAGGTGCACCTCCATCGACGTATGAAAAGCGCGCGTCACCTTGGCTTCGATATGCACGGTGTTGCCCAGCTTGATAGGGTTCTCAAAGGAGATATTATCCACCGAGGCGGTTACTACGGGGGCGTTGCAGTGCCGCTGGGCGGCGATGGCGGCGGCGATGTCCATCCAGTACATAAGCCGGCCGCCCATCAGGTTGCCGAATACGTTGGTGTCGTTGGGCAGCACCAGCTCGGTCATCATCGTATAACTATCGGACGGTTTCTTGGTCAGCATTCTAACGATTTCGGGCAAAGGTACTACGGGGAAAAAGTATTGAAGCCGGAAGTGTGACACCGGCCGTAGTTGCGACAATTCCAACACCGGGAAACTTCAGAACATTGGCCCCTGTAAAAACTGCCTAAAGTCAGTCCCGCAACAGCTGAACCGCGCTACATTTGCCCTGCATATGAATTCCCCGTTATCCTTCGACAACACGACGATTGCATTCGCCTCCAAGACCGACCAGGAACTCAAACAAGCCCACTGGCTGTTTGGCCTCATGGGCCGTCCTTGGATCGTACAGGTGGGCACACGGCTCGCGCCCTGGAGCATCCGCGCGGGCCTGCCCGTAAAAGGCATTATCCGCAAGACGATCTTCCGCCAGTTTGTAGGTGGTGAAACCCTCGCGCAGACCGCCGCCGTGGCCGCGCGTCTTGCTGAATCGAAGGTCCAGGTGATCCTCGATTATGGTGTTGAAGGAAAGGAGGGCGAGGAAGCTTTCGAGGAAGCCTGCCTGGAGTTTATCCGCGTGATCGAATACGCGGCCACGCAGCCCAACATTCCCTACATGAGCGTCAAGGTGACCGGCTTTGCCCGCTTTGCGCTCCTCGAGAAGATCGATGGCCTCATGGACCAAGTACCCGCGGGAACGCTGTCGGAGAAATATGATGCCGCGCTGCTCCGGTTGCCGGCCGCAGAGCAGGAAGAGTGGCGCCGAGTCGCCTCCCGGATGCTCCGCATTTCTGAAGCGGCTGCCCGCGTGTCCATTGGTGTGCTGGTGGATGCCGAGGAAACCTGGATCCAGGACCCGGTTGATGCGCTGACGATGCAGATGATGGAACAGTTCAACCGCGATCGCAGCGTGCTGTACAACACGATCCAGCTATACCGCCACGACCGACTCGCTTTTCTCAAAGAGTCTTTTGCAACAGCCAGCGGGCGCGGCTTTATCCTCGGCGCCAAGCTGGTGCGCGGGGCCTACATGGAAAAAGAGCGCAAGCGTGCGCAGGCGCAAGGCTACCCGTCGCCCATCCAGCCGTCGAAGGAAGCCTCCGACCGCGACTACGATGACGCCCTCCGTTTTTGTATCGGGCACCTCGGCGCTATTTCGGTGATCATTGCCTCGCACAACGAGCGGAGCAATGCACTCGGCGTGGAGCTGCTCCAGCAGAAGGGACTGCCGCTCAATCACCCGCAGGTGCATTTCAGCCAGCTATACGGCATGAGCGACAACATTACCTTTAACCTGGCCGAAGCCGGCTGTAACGTGAGCAAATACCTTCCCTTCGGGCCCATCGGCGATGTGGTGCCCTACCTGATGCGCCGTGCGCAGGAAAATACCTCGGTTGGCGGACAGACGGGCCGTGAGCTGCTGCTGCTGAAGCGCGAGCTGAAGCGACGCGGCCTGTAGCACAGCAAAAAGAAGGTTGCTGTTTTTTGCAGCTGCAGGAATTTGTAGTTGTGCAGGAAGTCCTTATTTTTACCGCCCCCGGAACATTAGCTCAGTTGGTTAGAGTACTTCCTTGACATGGAAGGGGTCACTGGTTCGAATCCAGTATGTTCCACTACCTATGATTTGAAAACCCGCCATGCTGGCGGGTTTCCTTATGTTACGCGGAGCTCTGCGGGTTGTGGTTAGCCAGCTTCCCTCGTCTTGTTTCGGGACGTTATTCGGAATCAGGATTAAATTCTTTTTTATAGCGAATCGCAAGGCTGTCCAGCTCTGCGCTGTTCCGGTAAGAAATACACAGATTCATCAATGGTGGAGGCCCCTGAAACCAGATACTGTTTTCTGGTCTTTTTGCGAAGGCTGCCGACAGGCTATCAACTATTCGAAAAACACCCCTGTTATACCCTAACCGTTCTGAATTAGCCTGACCTGACCCATCTGTCGAATCAATGTTTTTCGCTGCCTGGGGATACAGCCTTCTTAAACAAGACATGAACACGTCATTCTTGAAGTTGTATACCCATTCTCCCTCATGGAGAATAACCTTTCCCGGGTCGTTCCCTCCGCCGCTCGCTCGTCTTGGATTTGCGCAGTTCAGAAGGCCAAGGCTGCAAACAAGGAATAGGATGAATTTCATATACTAGAAATTTTTTGCCGGCCGTATTTAGCAATACTCTGCTGAGGCTTCCGCAGCGAAGAGACCTGATGAGGATTTAGCTTCCATTCAGTAAATCCGCAGCAGCACTGGACTATCAGCGCTCCAGCTTCCAGCCGCGGGGCGCTGCGTCTGCTTTTACCTGGATAAGGCTGATCGAGCGCTTTGCCGGATCCAGTACCACGCGGCTGCCGAGTCCGAGTATTTGCACGTCGACCGTTTCACCAGCTTTCAAGCTACGGAAGAATTGTAATACGGAATCGCGCCGCGCGGGCCCATGGGACGCATCGCTGTACTCGATAGAGTAATACTGGAGGTTGCCCGAGCTGAAGTAGGCCCGCGAGCTCCCGCTGTCGGTTACTACGCTGTCGACCCGGAGCCGGTGCGGCAATGCCCCGCGATCGGTGTAGTACTGGTCGAGCCGGTCTACCAGCTGGCGCTTCAGGTCCTGGCGGACGGCGTCATCGGCGGCGCCGGGAAGAGCGGCAGCAAACGAGTCGACAATGGCCCGGACCCGGGCCTGCTCAGCGGGCAGGGGAGCCTCCACCGGCCCTGCGGGGGAAGTGCCAACAGCGGCTAGGTCCGGGCCGCCCGGCGAACCGTTGCAGGCAGCCAGGAGCAAGAGGAAGGGGAGGAGCTTCTTCATATGCAGTTCGATAAGGTTGTTTTACGGAGATCCGACCTACGGTTGGAGCAGACAAGATAGGAATCAAATGATTTCTCGGCGCGAAGGCTTTTTTCGCGGCCGGGCAAAAGAAAAGAGCCCCAGGAATAGGGCTCTCGGCTGGTGTAGTTCAAAGGTTAGACTCTCATCTTACTATTGCTAAATGAAACAAAGCTGACGGCAGGTGCCGGGATATGTTATACGGTGATCGCGAAGTGCGGCGGGGTGTGGAGCCGCGGTTGTCGGCCTCGGCCGATGGGGCAATTGGTTTAGTGTTCGAAATGGTGTCATGGCGTTTTGCGAATGTGGCCGGCGGCTTGTTTCCGGCAACACGGCAGCCGCCTTTCGGGGGCTGCCAACATTGCCAGGGAGTAGTAGGACGTCGGTCATTGGTCTTTCATTCGGATTAGCAAATGTTTTATCGCGGGTCACCGCGGCGGGCCGGTAACAGGCATTTCGTTCTCGCTGTGGTTGCTTCCTTTCGTGGGCAACCGTGGACCAGGGGCAATAGTTAAGATAGGGAGGAGTTGGTGTGCGGGAGGAAGGGCGAGCGTTCAAGTGGTACACCCTTACTCGCTAAGAGTTTACTACCAATTCATGTACCATAATTATATTATAGAAGGGGTTGCGCGGGCCTTTGCGGGGAAGATCAGCGTGTTTAAACGAATCGGACCGGGAAAAAAACGGGGATGAAAAAAGAGCACGCTTCCAATGATGTGCGCCGGGTGTTTTTTCGAGTCGTCAAAACGGGGCGAGAAATCCGCTGAATGATCCCGTTTGTGAAGCATTACCGTATAAATACGGTATTAAATTTCAAATAATCTACTTGCCTTTCATAAAAAAAACTTTTCCGGTTCCGGTATATATTTTCTATCTTTAAGGTACTCTCATTTCCCCCCTCCATCGACTCCTTACTCTATGAATTCCGGATCAATTTAGCCCTGGGCAGTTGGTTCCAGGAAACGAGCAAACCTTTGCCCCTATTGGTTCTTACGCTTCGTTGTCGATTATATCCGACAGCGTGATTGCAAACGAACTACGGGGTGCTATTAAGAAGCGATAACTTAAATCAAATCGTATGAAGAATCTTCATGTTGTCTGGGCAGACGACGACGATGATGATCTTAAGATGTTCAACGAGGCGGCCGACGAGATCAACCACGAACTGGTCATTAAAGAGGTTCACAACGGGCGCGAATTACTCGAGTACCTGCGGCATGCCGCACAACGCAACGAGCTTCCCTCGATGATCGTCATGGATATGAACATGCCACTGGTGAATGGGCGCGACGCTTTGGTGCAGATCAAGAGCGACGAGCGGCTGCAGCATATTCCGGTAGCGGTGCTGACCACTTCCAACAGCCCGCTGGATTTCCTGTATTGCATGAAGTTTCACGCCATGATGTTCACGAAGCCCTGGCTCTTCTCAGGTATCAAGGATGTCGTGCGCGAGATCCTCAAGCTTCGCGACAACGCCTGACCTGCCGACGACACAACTTCTTCAGACACCTAATCCACTGCCAGCTCTTTCAGCGCCGACTTCATTTCGTTGACAGTCCCGTCGAGGATATGCTACAGCGCTGTCATCGAAGCTACCCGACTTCCCCCCAACATCCACGACGGCCTCCCGGCAATTCCGAAAAGGCTTGCTGTTACTTTTGCTCAGGTATCGCTCCCGGCGATGCCGCTTTGTATCCGTTTATGGAAAAGAAATCCGATCAGCCCCGCTTCGAAAAGATCACCGAGGCAGCCTCGCCCTACCGACACCTCGAACAGCGATCCGCCGCCGAGCTCCTTACGCTCATCAACCAGGAAGATGGGCTCGTGCCGGCTGCCGTGGGGCGTGCGCTGCCGGCCATCGGTGCCTTCGTTGAGGCTGCTGCCGCGAAGATGCGCGCAGGTGGCCGCCTTTTTTACATCGGCGCCGGCACCAGCGGCCGGCTCGGCGTGCTCGATGCCAGCGAATGCCCGCCCACATTCGGCGTGCCGAAGGGCCTGGTAGTGGCCGTCATTGCCGGTGGCGATGCGGCGCTGCAGAATGCCGTGGAGGGCGCGGAAGACGACGCGCAGCAGGGCTGGAAGGACCTGGCCGCCTACACGCCCTCAGCGCTCGATGTGGTACTCGGTATCGCGGCCAGCGGCACCACGCCCTACGTGATCGGCGCGCTCGAAGCCTGCCGCGCGCAGGGCATCAGCACCGGCAGTCTTTGTTGCAACCCCGGCGCTCCGCTCAGCGCTTCCGCCGATTACCCGATCGAAGTCGTGGTGGGCCCTGAGGTCGTAACGGGAAGCACACGCATGAAAAGCGGCACGGCGCAAAAGCTCGTGCTCAACATGATCTCCACCACGCTGATGATCCTGATGGGGCGCGTGGAAGACAACCAGATGGTGAACATGCAGCTTGCCAACGATAAGCTGATCGACCGTGGCGTGCAGATGCTGATGGAGCGGGGCGGTATCGACGACTACGGCCGCGCCCGCGACCTCCTGCTGCAGGCCGGCTCTGTAAAAAAAAGCGCTGGAGCAACTCGGCAAATAAATGGGAGCAAAGCTTTCTCCTGGTTCAACTTAGCCGCCCAGGGCTTTCCAACGACTTTTGTCGGCGGTGCCGCAATTTTTTTGTTTCTTAGCCCGTCAAACCAAACCAGAACCTATGCGCATTGTAAAACGAATTGTCGTCGCCCTGCTGCTGCTTGTAGCCATCGGGCTTATCGCCGCCGCCTTCATGTCGAAAGAAATGACCGTGGAGCAGTCGATGGTCATCAACAAACCGGCCGACTCGGTGTTCGGCTACGTCAAGTATCTCAAGAACCAGAACGACTACAGCAAGTGGGCGCAGATGGATCCCGCCATGCACAAGGAGTTTCATGGCACCGATGCGCAACCGGGCTTCGTGTCTGCCTGGGAAGGCAATAAAGACGTGGGCAAGGGTGAGCAGACGATCAAGGCGATCGACGAAGCCGCGCGCCGTGTCGAATACCAGATCCACTTCGTCCGGCCCTTCGAGTCGAACGCCGATGCCTGGATGGTTACGTCCGACAAGAACGGCGCGAGCGAGGTGCGCTGGGGCTTTCATACCCGCATGCCCTGGCCGATGAACCTGATGACGCCCTTCATGAAGGGAAGCGTTGAAAAAGATCTCAAGACCGGTCTTACGAACCTCAAGAACCGTCTCGAAGCGCAGCCCTGAGCGGCATGAGAACGATACAAAAAAGCCTCCCCGGAAAGGGAGGCTTTTTTATGCGTGGATCCATCATTCGTCAGATCCGCGCCAGTTGTGCGTTCAGGGTTACTTCCACCACTTCGGCGATCTTCTTGAAAACCATTTTTGGAATCGCGATCTTATGATCGGCCACGCGGATGTTGAACTTGCTGTAGAGGCTTGGCTGGCCGTTGCGCACACGTATCGTTGCGGGGATGGACCGCTTTTGCGTTACGCCGTGGAGCAGCAGATCGCCGGTGGCGGTAACGGGATAGTCGCCATCCTTTGCGAGGTTCACGTTGCCGGTGAATACACCGCGGAAGGTGCATTCGGGGTACTTATCGCTTTCCAGGTAATTTTCGTTGAAGTGTTCCTGCATGAGCCCGGAGCGGAATTCAAAGCCCTTTATGGGTATCGCAACCAGGAAGCTGCGCTTGTCCCAGTCGATGACGCCGCGGCTCGACTTGTTGGCAGCCTCGATGTCTTCGAGCGGTGCGGAGGAGAAGAACGACACCGTGGAGGTGCCGAACTGGTAGCGGGTTTGCGCGCCGGCGGGTAGGGCCGCCAGCAGCAGCAGTGCCAGCAGGAAGCGCAGGCGCGCCGGGATCTGTTTTATCATGTGTTTTTCTTTTTGCCGCGTCTCAGCACGAAGTCGCGTGAGATATTGAAGCCCAAATGTATTCCAGCGTTGCTCCAACTTTCAGAAGTTTCTGTTATAAATCCCTTTTCCACCATGGCCAGCGAGTTGGTGAGGTGTAACTGGAACACGTGGCCGCCGGTTTCGATATCGAAGCCGATGGAGAAGGAGTTGTAGAAGTTGTTAAAGGAAGGCGAGGCGGCGTCGGGCGGCGGGATGCGGTCGATGTACTCGATATTGAACGATGTTCGTTTGGTGAGCTTGAAGCGGGCGCCGGCGCCGATCGCGAAGATGTTGTTGGCATCGCTGCTGAAATCGACCTGGTTCTTGTGGATGAATGTGGGTGCGATCTCGATCGAGAAGCGCTCGGATACTTTCCGGGCCAGCAGCAATTGGTGGGTGTAGGTGAGCCGGTGGCCCCGGGCATTCTTTTCGCCATCCAGCGGGCGCTGTCCCTGTACCACAACCGAGCCGAAGTAGGCGAGGCTGAACGGAACGGCGTGTGCGCCCCGTGCCTGGCGCAGCAGCGTCACCTTGGTATAGCCGTCGTAATCCTTGTGCACCGTGCTCCGCCCGACACCCAGGGCGAAGATCCGGCTGAAGCCGTATTCGAGGCCGAGGCGGAGCGTGGCCTGGTCGAGGCCGAAGAACTCGTAGCCGCCGCCGTTGACCGCCCCGAAGCGGTGCTGGATGAGGAACTGCAGCGTGCCGGGGGAGGCCTTTTCCACCGTCTGGAGGTTGATGATCCTTGTCGCCTTGAAGGCGCCGCCGACGTAATCGCGTTGCGGGCCGCGGGCTGCGGTTTGCGCAGTCATCAGCGAGTCGAGGCTTTCCTGCGCCCCGGCAGCCCGCGCGGTAAGCAACAGGGTGGTTATCCAAAGGAGTCGTACGTTCATGTTGTTCGTTGGTTTTAGTTGTTGGGCGCACCGGCATCCACCCAGGCCTGGAAGCGGGCAATGGTGCAGTCGTCGAGCTTCGCGGCATTCTTGGGCATGAAGGAGGCAGGGCTTTCGTGGCGGATCGCGTGCAGCAGCAGGCCATTCTGCACATAGGTAAGGAGGTTGTTGTATCCCTCGAGAAAGCGGCGGCCGCCGAGCGCGTCGGCGTTGGCGTTGCTGTGGCAGCTGTAGCAGGTATTCTGCAGCACCGGCAGGATGCTGCCGCTGTAGGTAGTGCCGGCAGTGCTGCAGCCTGCGGGATTCAGCGCGTCTTTTTTGGAATTGTAGCAGGAGAGGAGCGAGGCGCTGATCGCTGCAAGCGCGAAAAGGAGGCAAAGGATTTTTCTCATGAATGTAAATTCCGGTTACCCGTACATACGGCCCCGGGGTACGCCGGGTTGCCTCCCTTGCCGTAACTTGCGGCCATGCAGTCCTACCACGATCTTTTGCGGCATATCCTCGCCAACGGCGTCGTCAAGAGCGACCGCACGGGCACAGGAACGATCAGCACGTTTGGTTACCAGATGCGCTTTAACCTGCAGGAGGGCTTCCCGCTCGTAACGACCAAGAAGGTGCACCTCAAAAGCATCATCTACGAGTTGCTTTGGTTTTTGCAGGGAAGCACCAATACCGCGTACCTGAAGGAGCACGGCGTTTCGATCTGGGACGAGTGGGCCGATCCCAACGGCGAGCTCGGGCCTGTATACGGCAAGCAGTGGCGCAGCTGGGAAGGTGCCGATGGCAGCGTGCACGACCAGATCCGCGACGTGCTGCAGCAGATCCGGACGAACCCCGACAGCCGCCGCATGATCGTATCGGCCTGGAACGTGGCCGACCTGCCGAAGATGGCGCTGATGCCCTGCCATGCGCTGTTCCAGTTTTACGTTAGTGAAGGCAAGCTCAGTTGCCAGCTGTACCAGCGCTCCGCGGACGTATTCCTGGGCGTGCCTTTCAACATCGCCTCCTATGCGTTGCTTACGATGATGATGGCGCAGGTGTGCGGGCTGCAGCCGGGCGAGTTCATCCATACGTTCGGCGACGTGCACATTTACCAGAATCACCTGGAGCAGGTGCATATGCAGCTTGCGCGCGAGCCGTACCCGCTGCCCACGATGCGGCTCAATCCCGCGGTCGACGACCTGTTTGCCTTCCGCTTCGAAGACTTCACGCTCGAGAATTACCAGAGCCATCCTGCCATCAAAGCCCCTGTTGCCGTATGACGCTGAGCCTGCTGGTTGCCGCCGACGAGGGCAATGTGATCGGGAAGAATAACGAGCTTCCCTGGCGCCTTCCCGACGACCTGAAATATTTCAAGAACCTCACCTGGGGCATGCCCATCCTGATGGGCCGAAAAACCTTCGAGTCGATCGGAAAGCCGCTGCCCGGGCGCCACAGCATCGTCATCACCCGCAACCCGGAGTGGAAGCACGACGGCGTGGAGACGGTGCACTCGCTGGAAGCCGCGCTCGAAGCGGCCGCGAAGCGATCGGTCAACGAGCTCTTTATCATCGGGGGAGCGGAGATCTTCCGCAGCGCGCTGCCGCAGGCCGACCGCGTGTACCTCACCCGGATCTACGAGCGCTACGACGGCGATGCCTTCTTCCCCGAGCTCGGCGACGGTTGGAAGCTCGTTCGGGAGACTGTTGTTGAGGGGGCCGGCCCCGTACCGCGCCACAGTTTCCAGGTTTGGGAGAAGAAGTGACGGCTTCCTGAACCCACTAAACCTTTTTATACCTTCCTGAACCTCCCGGTACCTCCCTGAACCTTTCCAAACCTTCCCGAACTTTACCTTCCATGTATTCCGCTCCCCGCCTTGCCTACAAGTATCTCCGCTACTACCTCGCTGGCATGAACCGCTATGGGCACGGCATGCATTCTCCGTTCGTGTACGACTTCATCCGCAACGTGCTGAACAACGACCAGCGCTACGATGCGCCGGCTGAAGTGGAGCACCTGCGGCGCCAGCTGCGTTCCGACAGCACCGTGCTGCGGGTCGAAGATCTCGGCGCGGGCTCGCGCAGGGGCGTTCGCCGGAAGCGCACGGTGGCCCAGCTCGCACGGACGGCACTCAAGCCCTGTAAGTATGGCCAGATGATGTACCGCCTCGTGCGGCACTACAAGCCGCGCTACATTCTCGAGCTCGGAACATCGCTTGGCCTCACGACGGCCTATTTCGCCAAGGCCGCGCCGGGTGCGACCGTGCACACGATCGAAGGGAGCCGCGCCATTTACGAGACGTCGCTCCGCAACCAGGAAGCCCTGGGTCTCCGCAACGTGACGGCGCACCTTGGCAACTTCGACGATGTGCTACCCCGCCTGCTCGAAACGCTCCCCGCCGTGGACCTCGCTTTTGTCGACGGCAATCACCGCTATGAGCCTACGCTGGACTATTTCCGGCAGCTGCTGCCCTTCTGCGGCAACGACAGCGTCCTCATCTTCGACGACATCCACTGGAGCGCCGGCATGGAGCGCGCCTGGGCCGAAATACAGGCCCACCCGCAGGTGCGCTGCACGGTGGATCTTTTTTTCCTGGGTCTTGTTTTCTTCCGCGACGAATTCAAAGTGCCGCGTCATTTCGTGGTCCGCTATTAGATCGGGAACGATTCCGTAAAGAATCTGTCACCTAAGTGCGCCACGCGACGGACCGGGGCAGTTTTTTTGTTTACCTTTCGCCGGCAACGAAAAAAATCTTTTATGACGATAGGTGTGTTGAAAGAGCCGGCGCCGGAAACAAGGGTGTCGCTGCTACCCGAAGGAGTGGCCGCCCTGCTGAAGAAAGGCATCACGGTTCTGGTGGAAGCCGGTGCCGGTGCTGCGGCCTTTGCGCCGGACGCCGATTATGAAGCTGCGGGTGCCCGTATTTCTACGGCCATGGCGATCGCCGGCGAAGCCGACGTGCTGCTGGCTATTCACCGTCCGGCGGTGGAATTGCCGGCCGGCAAGGTGCTCATCGGCGTATACGGACTGCTCAACGACCCGGCCCCTGCCCGGAGCTGGCAGGAAGCCAATGCGACCGTGTTCAGCCTCGACCTGCTGCCCCGCACAACGCGGGCGCAAAGCATGGACGTACTCAGCTCCCAGGCCAATATCGCCGGCTATAAGGCCGTGCTCCTTGCTGCCAACCTGTACCCCCGTTACTTCCCGATGTTCATGACCGCCGCAGGCTCCATTGCGCCGGCCAAGATCCTGATCCTCGGTGCCGGTGTTGCGGGCCTGCAGGCCATTGCCACAGCCCGCCGCCTCGGCGCGGTGGTGGAAGTATTCGACACGCGTCCCGCGGTGAAAGAAGAGGTGATGAGCCTCGGCGCCAAGTTCGTGGAAGTTGACGGTGCGGCCGATGCCTCGAAGGCAGGCGGATACGCCGTGGAGCAAAGTGCCGAGTACCAGCAAAAGCAGCAACAGCGCATCTCCGACAGCATTGCCAAGGCGGATATTGTCATCACCACCGCGCAGATCCCGGGCCGCAAGGCGCCGATCCTGATCACCGAGGAAATGCTCCAGCGGATGCGCCCGGGCTCGGTCATTATCGACATTGCGGCCATCACGGGTGGCAACACGCCGTTCACGAAGAACAACGAAACGGTCGACTACCGAGGCGTCCGGATCGTGGGCAACAGCAACCTGCAAGCCACGATGCCTTCGGATGCGAGCAAGCTCTATGGCAAGAATATTCTCAATTTCCTCCAACTGATCACCAATAAGGAAGGTGCGCTGCAGCTCAACTGGGACGATGACCTCGTCAAGGGAAGCTGCGTGACCCATAACAGGGAAGTGCTGCACGAGCGCGTGCAGGCGGCCCTGAATCCTTCTAAACCGCAAACGATATGAATAACGTAGTGGAATGGATCTCCAATAACCGGGAGCTTTTTTACATCGTCATCCTGATGATCTTCGTCGGCATCGAAATCATCGGCCGCGTGCCCAGTGTGCTCCATACACCGCTCATGAGCGGCGCCAACGCCATTCACGGCGTGGTGATCATCGGCGCCATCATCGTGATGGGCCGTGCCGACAGCACTAATTATTTCGCCCTCGTGCTCGGCTTCCTGGCCGTGGTGCTGGGAACGCTCAACGTGGTAGGCGGCTTTGTCGTCACCGACCGGATGCTGGAAATGTTCAAATCGAAAAAGAAGAAATAACGTTCATGGAACCGAGCCTGCTTACGATAATCTACCTCATTGCGTCCGTCACCTTCATCCTCGGGCTGAAGATGCTGTCGCACCCCGAGACGGCCCGCCGCGGCAACCTCATTGCCGCCGGTGGCATGACGCTCGCCGTTTTCGGCACCATCTTCTTATATGAAGACCGCTTCACACAGGAGCGCCTGCACAACCTTCCCTGGATCTTCCTCGCCATCGTGGTCGGCGGTATCGTCGGCGTCATCATGGCGCGCCGTGTGAAAATGACGGCCATGCCCGAAATGGTGAGCCTGTTCAACGGCATGGGTGGCGCCTGCGCGGCCCTCATCTCCATTCTCGAGTTCAACCACTTCCTCGCCGAGCACTTCGTGATCCGCGTTGAGGATCCCACCGATATGTCGGTGCTTTCCGAAGGTCTTCCCGTCAACTATGGAATGCTCGTGACGATCTTCCTCGGCCTCATCATCGGCTCGGTTTCGTTTGCCGGCTCCATGATCGCCTGGGGCAAGCTGAACGGCCGTATCAAGGACTATTCGTTCCGCGGCCAACACATCGCCAACATCGGCCTCTTGGTGGCGATCATCGGCATCTCGGTGATCCTGCTTTCCAACATCAGCACGTCCTTCTCGCTGGGCGAAGGCGGCCTGACCAATACCGCCAACCGCGTCGTCATCCGCGGCCCGCTCAACATGCTCCGGATCAATACGAGCGTGTACGTGCTCTTCTACCTTCTTTTCTTCCTGTCGCTCGCCTACGGGGTGCTCTTCGTGCTGCCGATCGGCGGCGCCGACATGCCCGTGGTGATCTCGCTGCTCAACTCCTTTACCGGTGTTGCGGCGGCCTGCGGTGGCTTCCTGTACGATAATAAGGTGATGCTCACCGGTGGTATCCTGGTAGGTGCGGCCGGTACGCTGCTCACCATCCTGATGTGCCGCGCCATGAACCGCTCGCTCAAGAACGTGCTCATCGGCTCCTTCGGGGGCGGCGCCAAGGCCGTCAGCGATGGCACGGCCAAGGACCAGGGCCACGTGCGCGAGATCTCGCTGAGCGACGCAGCCGTGGTAATGGCCTATGCCAACAAGGTGATGATCGTGCCGGGCTATGGCCTTGCCGTAGCACAGGCGCAGCACGCCTGCCACGAGCTGGAGAAAATGCTGCAGGAGCGGGGCGTGGAGGTCAAGTACGCCATTCACCCCGTTGCCGGTCGCATGCCCGGGCACATGAACGTGCTGCTGGCCGAGGCCGACGTATCCTACGAGCGCCTACTCGAGATGGAGCAGGCCAACGACGAGTTCCCGACCACCGACGTGGTGCTGGTGCTCGGCGCCAACGACGTGGTGAACCCGGCCGCCAAGCGCGATCCTTCCTCACCGATCTACGGAATGCCCATCCTCGACGTCGACGCCGCCAAGTCGGTCATCGTCAACAAGCGCTCGATGAAGCCGGGCTATGCCGGTATCGAGAACGACCTGTTCTTCGAGCCGAAGACATCGATGCTCTTTGGTGATGCGAAGAAGGTGCTGCAGGACCTGATCGGGGAGATCAAGAACCTGTAGGAAGATCGAACAAGGAACAAGGAATTCAGAATAAAGAAGGGCTGCCGGTGGCGGCCCTTACTTTTGTAGTCATGCAGCTTCCTGAATCATTACTGCAATCATTGGAAGGTGTTCCCGGCTTTGAGCGGGAGCCGTTCCTACAGGTACATCAATCGGGTGCGCAAATAACATCCGTGCGGCTCAATCCATCGAAGCCGGTAGCTGTTGCCGATTCCCGGTTGCCGGTTGCCGGCGCCGTTCCGTGGTCGCAGTACGGCTACTACCTGGAGCGCCGCCCTTCGTTTACGTTCGATCCGCTGTTTCATGCCGGCACGTACTATGTGCAGGAGGCCTCGAGCATGTTCGTGGAGCAGGCCCTGCTCCAGCATGCCGATACCACGCAATCCCTGCGCGTGCTTGACCTCTGCGCGGCACCCGGCGGCAAGAGCACGCACCTGCAGTCGCTGCTGTCGGCGGAGAGCCTGCTGGTGAGCAACGAGGTGATCAAGGCACGGGCGGCGATCCTTACCGAGAACCTCACGAAATGGGGCGCGCTGAACAGCGTCGTGACCAACAACGACCCGGCGCACTTTGCCCGGCTGGAAGCTTTTTTCGACGTGCTGCTGATCGATGCGCCCTGCAGCGGCTCGGGTCTCTTCCGCCGCGACCCGGAAGCGATTGCCGAGTGGAGTCCCGCCAACGTGCAGCTATGCCAGGGGCGCCAGCAGCGGATCCTCGCCGATGCCTGGCCGGCACTGAAGGAAGACGGGCTACTCATTTATTCCACCTGCTCCTATTCGCCCGCCGAAGACGAGGACATCCTCGACTGGCTCCTCGACAGCTTTACCGTGGAATCCCTGCCCCTGCAGGTGCCCGATCCGGGTATTGTAGAAATACGGTCGCCTCGCGGCGGCTGGGGCTACCGGTTTTACCCCGATAAGATCCGCGGCGAAGGCTTTTTCCTGGCGGTGCTGCGCAAGCGCGATGCCGCCACCGCGCCGCGTCACAAGGTGAAGGCGCTGGAGCTGCTGCCGGCGAAGGAAGCGACGCCACTGGGCCGTTGGATCGATGCCGGTGGATTGCGGTTCGTGCGGCATGGCGGTCGTGTGTTCGCATTCCCGGAAGCCGCGATCGCCGACCTGGCGATTTTGCAGTCGGCGCTCTACCTGCAGCAGGCCGGCACTTCGGTTGGCGAGCCGATCCGCGACAAGCTGGTACCCGATGCGGCCCTGGCGCTGAGCCCGCGCGTGGCCGCCGAGGTGCTGCGCACGGAACTCGAATACGAAACGGCGATCCGCTTTCTCCAGCGGCAGGACCTCGCGCTGCCGGATGCACCGAGGGGCTGGCAGCTGCTTACCTATGCGGGGCAAGGGCTTGGCTGGGCCAACGTGCTACCCAACCGGGTCAACAATTATTACCCGCGCGAGTGGCGGATCCGCGCGCAGGGGCCCGGCGATTCTTTTGAAAAATAATGTTCATATTTGTAACGGCTGCACCCCGCAGCCACAACACCTGTGAAAACAAAACCGTCCACCACCATGAAAAAAATCGCGCTTCTGTTCCTGAGCATTTGTCTCAGCCTTGCCGCTTTTTGCCAGGAGCTCCTGGTGCAAAGCAGCGACAAAGGACTTTTTCTCGTTCATACCGTGGCTCCGAAAGAGAACTTCTACTCGATCGGTCGTCTCTATGCCATCTCCCCGAAAGACATTGCCGCCTTCAACGGCCTTGACATGACCCACGGGCTCAACATCGGGCAGAGCGTGCAGATCCCGCTGACGGCAACCAATTTCTCACAAGCCCCTGCAGCGCATGGCCGCCCGGTGTATTACGTGGTAGGCGAGAAGGAAGGCCTGTACCGCGTCAGCCTGAAGAACGGCAAGGTGCTGATGGCCGACCTGCGCAAGTGGAACAGCCTTAAATCCGACGCCATCGTGGCCGGCCAGAAGCTGATCGTCGGTTACCTGAGTGCGGCGCAGGGAGGCGCCGCAACCGCTCCGGCTACACCCGCGACCGGCGCTCCTGTGCCGGTGAACCCGGCGCCTTCGCACCCCGCAGCGCAGCAGTCCCCGACCCCGGCGCAACCCGTAACACCGGCTGCCGATAAGCCCGCCACCGATACGACCGCCGTTAAGCCGGTACAGGTAGTGCAAACGCCCCCGCCCGGCAACAACCCGCCCCGCAACGCCAGCAGCGATGGCCACGGCGGCGCCTTCCGTGCCGCCTACGAACAGCAGGCACGGGCCGGCAGCACCCGCGATGCGTCCGTAGTTTCGGGTATCTTCAAGACGGCCAGCGGCTGGCAGGATATGAAATATTACCTGCTGCTGGATGGCGTCGAGCCGGGCACGCTTGTCAAGGTGACCAATCCCGCCAATGGCAAGGTCATTTATGCAAAAGTGCTTGGCGGCATGAGCGGCATCCGCCAGAACCAGGGCTTCGATATCCGCATTTCCAACGCCGCCGCCTCCGTGCTCGAAACCGGAAGCGCGGAGAAGTTCACGGTACGCATCCAGTATTAATACGGTACTCCTCTCAACCTAATGCTATGAAACGTTTTTTCGCGGTCCTGCCGCTCCTGATCGGATTTACACTTTTTGCCCAGAATGAGCGCCCGCTAACGGTGCCGGGCTTCGTGCCCGCAGCGCTTGTTCCGGCTACGCCCGTTAAGAACCAGGGTATGAGCGGCACCTGCTGGTGCTTCTCCGCCACGTCGATGATCGAGTCGCAGGTGCTGGCCAAAACGGGCACCGAGCTCGACCTGAGCGAGGCATTTACCGTGCGTAATATTTATCTCGAGAAGGCTAAGAACTATGTGCTCCGCCAGGGCAAGGCGCAGTTCAGCGAAGGCGGTCTCGGCCACGACCTGCTCCGTGCCATCCAGGTATACGGTGCTATGCCCGAGGTAGCGTATCCCGCTTCGCGCGAGCAGAAGGGCATCGATCACCAGAAGCTCTTTGCCGCCCTCAGCAAATATGTTGATTCGATCGTGAAGCAGCCGCGTGTGGAGCTAGGCTGGATGATGGGCTACGAGGCCCTCCTCGACCAGTACCTTGGGCACCCGCCGGCGTCGTTTCCCTACAACGGCAAGACGTATACGCCCAAGGAATTTGCGAGCGCCGTGATGAAGTTCGATGCGAACGATTACGTATCGCTCACTTCGTTTACCCACCAGCCTTATTACGCGCCCTTCGTAGTTCAGGTTCCGGATAACTTTTCGAACGGCGCCTATTACAACCTTCCGCTCGACGAGCTGACCAGCACTGTGAAAGAGGCACTCCGCAAGAAGTATTCGATCGTGTGGGATGCCGACGTCAGCAACAACGGCTTCCGGCAGAAGGAAGGCTTTGCACTCAACGTAGCGGAGGGCACTGCCAAAGGATCGTTCGCGGCTAACATGACTGAAGAAGGCGCCAGCCCGGAAGAGCGCCAGCGGCTCTACGAGACACTCGTGACGCAGGACGATCACCTGATGCACATCGTTGGGCTGGAACGAAATGCAGCTGGCAAGGAGTTTTTCCTGGTGAAGAATTCCTGGGGCACTGTCGGGCCATACAGCGGCTACATCCTTGTTTCGGAGGCCTACTTCCGCATCAACACGATCACGCTGGTCGTTCCGAAGGCCGCGCTTTCCAAAGAATTACTGGCGAAACTGAAGCTGTAAACCGCATAAGGTAAAACGACAAAGCCCCCGCGTTGCGGGGGCTTTGTCGTTGAAGTCCCGACGGCACGGGGCTTAGGAAAACCGGTAGCCCCGCAGGAATTCTTCCACGCCCATCCGCTTCTTTCCCTCGAGTTGTAGTTCTACTACCTGCAGCCAGCCGTCGGCGCAGGCAAACTTCAGGTAGTGCTTTCCGTCGCTGTCGTGCGTGCCGGGGCCGGTAGCCGGCTGCCCGCTCTCGACGTTGCTGCGGTAGATCTTCAGTGTTTTACCGGACAGCGTCGTAAAGGCGCCGGGGAAAGGCGAGAGCCCGCGCACCAGGTTGTGCACCTCGGCAACCGGGCGCGTCCAGTCGATGCGGCAGGTATCAGTGAAGATCTTCGGGGCATGCTTTAGGGCGGCCGGGTCGAGGTGGGATTGCGGGGTTTCGCTGATGCTGCCTTCGGCTAGGCCCTTCACGGTGCGTACCAGCAGTTGCGCGCCGAGCTCCTTCATGCGGTCGTGTACTTCGCCGGCCGTTTCATTTTCACCGATCGCCATACGATCCTGCAGCAGGATGTCGCCGGTGTCGATCTCGTGCTTCAGGCGGAAGGTCGTTACGCCCGTTTCTTTTTCGCCGTTGATGAGGGCCCAGTTGATCGGCGCGGCGCCGCGGTATTGCGGCAGCAGCGATCCGTGCACGTTGAGGGTTCCCATCGGCGGCATGTTCCAGACGATCTCCGGGAGCATCCGGAAGGCTACAACCACCTGCAGGTCGGCGCGGAGCGCGCGCAGCTCCGCTACGAAGCCGGGATTTTTGAGCTTCTCGGGCTGCAGCAGGTGCAGGCCTTTTTCGACGGCATATTTCTTCACCGCGCTGCCTTGCAGCTGCATCCCGCGCCCCGCGGGCTTGTCGGGCGCGGTGATGACGCCCACGATCGTGCAGCCGGCTTCCACCAGCGCGTTCAGTGAGGCTACTGCAAATTCGGGCGTGCCCATAAAGACGATGCGGAGGTCACGGTAGTTCATGGTGCGAAGATCGGGATGGCGGCGCAAGCGGAGAGAAAGAACGCAGATCCGCCAGCTCACGTCATTGCGAGCGCAACGCAGTGAAGCGAAGCAATCGGTTCCTCTATGTGGGTCTTTCTGGCCTGTGGCTGCACCCGTAGTTGATTGCTTCCCTCGCCTGGGGCGAGGTCGCAATGACGTTTACGCCAACGTTCTTTCCCGCTACTCGAAATCCTCATAAAGCAAGTACTTCTTCCGGATCGCCTTGAAGTTGCCCAGCGCGGGCTCCCAGCTGGCGCGGATCTCGGCTTCGGTTTTGCCCGCGCGGATCTGTTGCTCCAGCGCGTCGGTGCCGGCGAGCCGCGTGAAGGTGCTGCGGAAGAAGGAGTCTTTCTGCGGGTAAAGCCGGTAGGCCTCGAGCAGGTAGCGAAGCTGCAGTCGGCCCGACCGGCGCGGCCATAGCTCCGGCACCTGCTTCGACAGGTCCCAGCCGTAGCAGATCTGCCCGTTGTAGCGCGGCTTCGGTGCGCCTTCTGTCGGACCGGGTGTGAAGGCGAACAATGTTTTCGGCAGCGTGGGCGCCCCGATCGTGGCAAAGGGACGCGGCGTGCCGCGGCCTTCGCTTACCGCCGTTCCTTCGAAGAGACAGGTGGAAGGATACCATTCGATGGCGGTATCGTCGGGGAGGTTAGGCGAGGGGCGCACGGGCAGCACGTAGCGGCTCTTGTGCGTGTAGCCGGCGCAGGGAATCACCTCGAGCCGGAAGTAGCGGACGCCGGGTGCATAGCGCGCGCGCTTCGTCACCTCGAAGGCCCGGTTGGCCTCTTCCGAAAGCCAGCCTTCCTGTAAAATCATCTGCGCATATTCTCCAGGCGTCATCCCGTACACGATCGGCACCGGCTGCAGGCCGACGAAGGATTTGAATTTAGGATCAAGCACGGGTCCATCGACATAGGAGCCGTTGGGATTGGGCCGGTCGAGGATGATCAGCGGAATGCCGTTTTCGAGCGCAGCCTCGAGGTAATATTGAAGCGAGGAGATAAACGTGTAGAAGCGCGCGCCGACGTCCTGGATGTCGTAAACGAGTACGTCCACGCCCTTCAGGTCTTCGGGGGAAGGCTTCAGCTTTTTTCCATAAAGCGATACGACCGGTACGCCCGTGGCTGCATCGATGTTGCTTTCGATTTTCGCTCCGTCGGGTGCAGTGCCCCGGAAGCCGTGCTCGGGGCCGAAGATCACCTGGAGGCGGATGCCGGAGCGGCGGAGGAAGTCGGCGAGGTGCATCCCCTGCGCGGTCGACGTCTGGTTCACGAGCAGCCCAACTTTTTTTCCCTGCAGCTGCGGCAGGTACCGGTCGGGGCGGTCGGCCGCCGGCAGCGGTTGCTTTATTGCCGGCTGCGGACGCGGTACTTTGGCGGTCGCTGCGCCCCGGTGCCGCTGCTTTGTTTTGATCTTTGTTTTCTGCGCGGAGGCCGAAAGGGTTAGCATCAGCAGGAGCAGTACGGGCAGGGCGGAACGGGCAAACATGGTATTCGATTTGTGCGCTTCAAATTACCTCATTTTTCACGGGCAAAACCGGTAAAGCCTTACCTTGCCGGACTTTGCCCACTCAAAACTCTACTATGCAACAAGTACAAAACGGCGACAAGGTTCGCGTACACTATCACGGCAAGCTGCGCAGCGGCGAAACTTTTGACAGCTCCGAAGGCCGCGAGCCGCTCGAATTCACCGTGGGCAGCGGACAAGTCATCCGTGGATTCGACGAAGGCGTTAAAGGCATGAGCGCCGGAGAGAAGCGCACCATCGAGATCCCCGTTGATGACGCGTACGGACAGAAAAGCCAGGAGATGATCATCGAATTCCCGACCAACCAGTTTCCTCCCGATATGAAGCCCGAAGTGGGCATGCAACTGATGATGAACAACGGCCAGGGACAGCAGTTTCCCGTGACCATCGTTGAAGTGCGCGAAGACAGCGTGGTGCTCGACGCCAACCACCCGCTCGCCGGCCAGGACCTCATCTTCGACCTCGAGCTCGTGGAGATCATTCCGGCGAGCCGCATCATCATGCCCTGAGCGAGCAGAAGAACAAGGAACAAGGAATATTGAAATAAGAAGGAAGCCCTGACGTAAGCGTCGGGGCTTTTACTTTTCCAGAGAGGCAGAACGACCTGCTAAAATCAGACATCCGTAATCAGAGATCAGACATCCTTATTTTTGAGCCATGTTCCAGGACTACAACTTCACCGCCGCCGACCGCTTCATGCGCTATGTGCAGGTAGATACGCAAAGCAACCCGAAGTCGGCGAGCCAGCCCAGTACCGAAAAGCAAAAAGACCTGTCGCGCATCCTCCTCGAGGAGCTGAAGGCCATGGGCGCCGCCGATGCGGAGCTCGACGAGCACGGCTACGTATATGCTACCATTCCGTCGAACATCGATCGGGATGTGCCGGTGATCTGCTTCTGCTCGCATGTCGATACGGCGCCCGATGCCAGCGGTACCGGCGTGAAGCCGATCCGTCACCGTAATTATACGGGTGGCGACATTACACTCCCCGATGATCCGTCGATCGTGATCAGCCCCGCCGACTTTCCTTACCTGCAGAAGCTGCAAGGGCACGACATCATTACGGCCTCCGGAACGACGCTGCTTGGCGCCGATGACAAAGCCGGCGTTGCGGAGATAATGGACGCTGCCAACTACCTGCTCACCCATCCTGAAGTAAAGCACGGCACGATCCGTATCCTGTTTACCCCCGACGAAGAGGTGGGTCGCGGCACCGTGAAAGTGGACATGCAAAAGCTCGGCGCCCGCTTTGGCTATACGCTCGACGGCGGCGATGCCGGGTCGCTGGAAGACGAGACCTTCAGCGCCGATGGCGTTACGATCGTTATCAACGGTGTGATCACGCACCCGGGCTATGCCAAAGACAAGCTGGTGAATGCGCTCAAGATCGGTGGCGAGCTGCTGGCCAGCCTGCCCAAGTCGGAGCTGTCGCCCGAGACCACCGATGGCAAGCAGGGCTTCGTACACCCCGTCCGCTTCGAGGGGATTGCCGAGCGCTGCACGCTGGAGTTCATCATCCGCGACTTCGACACGGCCTTGCTGAAGCCGAAGGAAGATCTGCTCAAACAGCTGACAGAATCGGTGCTGGAGCGCTTCCCCGGGGCTTCGTACGAGTTCAGCATCACCGAGCAGTACCGCAATATGAAGGAAGTGCTCGACCAGCATCCCGAGGTCGTCGCCAACGCCAGGGAAGCGATCCGCCGCGCGGGGCTCGAGCTCAAGATGGAAAGCATCCGCGGTGGTACCGACGGTAGCCGCCTGTCGTTCATGGGCCTTCCCTGTCCCAACCTGTTTGCCGGCATGCAGGGCATCCATTCGATGAAGGAATTCGTGAGCGTGCAGGATATGAACAAGGCCGTGGAAACCATCGTACATTTATGTAGCATCTGGGCGGAATCCAAATCCGGCAACAGTTAATCGGTACTACCGACGTACCGGCGTTGCCGGGCTTGGCTGATCATACGAAATTCCTTCCCGGGGCGTTATTAGGTATGCGTTTCCTCCTGGTCATTTGCCTGCTGGCCGCAACTGGCCTCCGCGCGCAGCAGAACCTGCTGCTCAATGGCGATTTCGAGGAAGAGAACATCTGCTCCGAATACCAGCAGAACTGTGCCCCCGAAGCCTGGCTGTGCACGGTTCCTTCGCACCCGTATTTTTTCGAGGATCCCGCGCATGCCTACAGTGGCAGCCGCTACATCTCCATCGTGTCGGGCAACAGCCGGATGCGCGTGCAGCGCGACTATGTGCGCACGCGGTTGCTTTGCGGGCTGCGCGCGGGGGCGCAGTACAAGCTGCAGTTTTATGTACGGTCCGACTATGCGGGGCTTATCGACAGCTCGGGGATCCAGTTTTCTCCCTACGATATGTTGTGCAACCGCAAGCGGCCCGCGGAGCTCGCTGCCGACCTGTATTTCCGCGACGTACCGCGGCAACCGGCGCGCAACGGCTGGAGCCGCATCAGCTATACGTACACGGCGCGTGGCGATGAAGGTTACCTCACGATCGGCAATTACCGCCGCCTCGAATGGGGCGCCAACCTCGGGGGAACCGCGGAGCGCTACCAGGTTTTCATCGACAGCATCTCGCTGCAGCCGCTCGATCCCTATGAGCGTCTCTGCCCCGACTGGCGACGCCAGCGCGATACCATTTACAGCGAAGACTACCGGCATAACTACCAGATCCGCTTTATGTACGGCTGCAGCCGCGTGCCGCCAAAGCCGCTCCTGCTGCCCCACACGGTGCAGGTGCAGGTCGATACGATCATCGTGCCCGACGTGCTCTTCGCCAGCAACAGCGCCACCCTCGACCGCAAGGCACTCCTGCTGCTCGACAGCCTGATGCGGCGTCTCCCGCCCGATGGCCTCGACTCGCTGTGGGTGGAAGGACATACCGACAATATCGGAAGTGCAGCCGCGAACCAGGAATTGTCGGAAGCGCGTGCCCGCTCGGTTGGCACGTATCTCGAATACGGGCAGAATGTTCCGGTACATACGCGCGGCTGGGGCGCACTACGGCCCGTAGCCGACAACCGCACTTCCGCCGGCCGGCGCAGCAACCGGCGCGTGGAGATCTATCTTTTCCGGAAGCGAGGCACGCCGGGCGTACTTCGAAAAGGGTAGGAGCCGATCGTTCCGAAGCCGTTATCTTTAGCCCGGATAAAAACCAGCAACATGTTCTTACTTCAAACCGATTCAACCGGCGGCATAGCGTATTTCCTGGTGCACTACTGGTGGCTGCTGCTGCTGCTGGTCATCATCTTCAGCGGCATCTTTACCATCAACCAGGGCTACATCGGTGTCATCACCATGTTTGGGCGCTACCAGCGCATCGTGCGCCCGGGGCTCAATTTCAAGATCCCTTTGCTGGAGCAGCTGCACAAGAAAGTTTCCATACAGAACCGCTCGGTGGAAATGGAATTCCAGGCCGTAACGCAGGACCAGGCGAATGTCTATTTCAAAAGCATGCTCCTCTACGCGGTTCAGAATGCCGACGAGGAAACGATCAAGAAGGTGGCGTTCAAATTCATGAGCGAGCGCGAGCTGATGCAGGCGCTTGTACGCACCATTGAAGGCAACATCCGCTCTTTTGTAGCCACGAAGAAGCAGGCCGAAGTTCTTGGCCTCCGCAAGGACATCGTGGAGTATGTGAAGGTGGAGATCGATCATACACTCGAAGAGTGGGGCTATCACCTGCTCGACCTCCAGATCAACGATATCACCTTCGACAAGGCCATCCTCGACTCGATGAGCAAGGTGGTGGCTTCGAACAACCTGAAGGCGGCTGCCGAAAACGAAGGCCAGGCGCTGCTGATCACGAAAACGAAAGGTGCCGAGGCGGAAGGTAATGCCATCAAGATCGCCGCTGAAGCCGAGCGTGAGGCGGCAAGGCTTCGTGGCCAGGGTGTAGCCCTCTTCCGGCAGGAAGTGGCCCGCGGTATGACCGAGGCCGCCGAGCAGATGAAGCAGGCCAACCTCGATACCAACGTCATCCTGTTCAGCATGTGGACGGAGGCGATCAAGAACTTCGCAGAGTATGGCAAGGGCAACGTCATCTTCCTGGACGGATCGTCGGACGGCATGGAGAAGACGATGAAGCAGATCCAGGCGCTGATGGTGAAGCACGCGGGGCAGTTGGAGGGGAATATCGAATATCGAATAACGGATATCGAATAACGAATAACGAAGGGCAGGGGCGTTGCGTGAGCGGCGCCTTTGGCGTTATTGCGGGCGCAAGCGCGCGCGGCCGTGGGGCTGTTTTCCATGAAGACTTCCATTCTTTTCGCGCACAAAGACATTGAAGGGCGCAGCCTGTGGCCAATGGGATGTTAAATCACGTTGCTCCTTAAACAACCGCGCTTCATTTTCCTCTTATTTTGAAAAATAAGCGGCGCGCCGTTCCGTTATAGCGCCATATACTACATTTACGCCCCAAAGAAGAACCTATGTTCCTGCTCCAGACAATCGATTCCGCTGCCCGCGCTGCTTCTGCCACCGACGTCAACCACGACGGGAGCATCAGCCTTTTTGAGCTCCTTACCCTGGGCGGCTGGATCATGATCCCGCTCGCCGTGCTTTTCCTGCTGACGATCTATATGTTTTTCGAGCGTCTCTCGGCCATCCGCAAGGCTTCGAAAGTCGACGACAATTTCATGAACATCGTCCGCGATCATATCGTCAGCGGCAACGTATCGGCGGCCCGCAGCTTTGCCAAGAACACCAACAACCCGGTGGCCCGCATCATCGACAAGGGCATCCAGCGCCTTGGAAAGCCGATCGAGAACATCGAGCGGAGCATGGAGAACGTGGGCAAGCTCGAGCTGTATCACATGGAAAAGAACCTATCGGTACTGTCGCTTGTCGCCGGTGTTGCGCCGATGTTCGGCTTCCTCGGTACGATCGTCGGTATGTTCAAGCTGTTTTACAACCTGGCCTCCACCGGTGATTTCACCATCCAGACGATGGCGGGCGGTATCTATACGAAAATGATCACGTCGGCCAGCGGTCTTATCATCGGCCTGCTCGCCTACATTGCCCACAACTACTTGTCGACGCAGGTTGATAAAACGGCCAACCGCATGGAAGCCGCCTCGTCCGAATTCCTCGACATCCTCCAGGAGCCCACCCGATAAGCCACCGTGCCATGAACATCCGAAGAAAACTGAAAGCCCACACGGAGGTCCACACCGGCCCGCTGAACGACATCCTGTTCATCCTGCTGCTGTTCTTTCTCATCGCGGCCACGCTGGCCAACCCCAACCTCGTGCGCGTCAACAACCCGCGCGGCGGGAAAGACACCAAAGCGAAGCAGCACATCGTGGTGAGCATCGACAAGAACAACCAGTTCTATATCGGCTCGCAGGCCGTCGCGAGCGCCCAGATCGACACCGTGCTGAAGCAGCAGATCGAGCTGGAGCGCAAATCCATCGACACACCGTCCGTTGTGGTCAATGCCGACACCGCCGCCTTTTACGGCGAAGTGTTCCGCGTCATGACCATCGCCAAGCGAAACAATGCCAAGGTGGTTGCGCTGGTGAAATAAGCTGCAAGTCTGCTAATTTGCCGGTCTGCTAATCTGCTAATACCAGTAGCTACTTTAACTAAAGAAAGCTTCCCGACGGGAAGCTTTCTTTATTAGCAGACTAGCAGATTACTCCCATTAGCAGACTACTTTCACCATCCGGTCCTTCCCCTGCATGTCTTTCCGTATTTCTACGGAGGAGAATCCTTTGTCTCTGAATAGTTGTTCGACCGGGGCGGCGAGGTTTTCGTGGATCTCGAGGTAGATGGAGCCGCCGGCGTGGAGGCGCTTCCCGGCAAAGTGGGCGAGGGCGCGGTAGAAGAGAAGCGGGTCGGCATCGGGAACAAAGAGCGCCCCGTGCGGCTCGTAGCGAACCACGTTGCCGTGCATGCTGTCCTTATCGCTCAGCGGGATATAGGGCGGGTTGGATACGAGCACGTCCACCGAGGGCAGCAGCGGCTGCTGTGCCTCGTCGAGGAAGTCGATGCCCTGGAAGTCGACACGGATGTCCAGCGCCGAGCCGTTGCGGCGTGCTACGGTGAGGGCGGCATCGCTCACATCGCAGCCCCAGACCTCGGCGCGCGGGAGTGCTTTCTTGAGCGCCAGGGCGATACAGCCCGAGCCGGTGCCGACATCGAGGATCTTGAGCGTGTCGGTGCCATCAGCCTCGTTATTGCCTTTACGCGCCATCTCGGGTTGTGCCTTCGCTACATCGCGGATCACCCAGTCGACGAGCTCTTCGGTCTCGGGTCTAGGGATCAGCACCGAGGCATCTACATAAAGCGTCATCCCGTAAAAGTGCGCCTCGTTGAGTACGTATTGCAGTGGCTCCTCGGTGGCCAGTCGTTCAGCGATCTGCCCAAGCCGGGCTTCCTGCTCGGCGCTGAGCTCCTCCTGCGCCTGCAGGCCCTGCGCATTGCGCCCGACGCCGGTTACCGCTTCGAGGGCAAGGCCCGCCATGGCAGCGGCTTCCGATGTGCCGTAGATGCTTTCGAGCCGCGTCCGCAAGGCCGCCAGGGCCGCTCCGTATTTCATGCGTCAAACATAATCCTTTCTTTATTTTTGGAGCCCGATGAGCAACCCGATACCACACGAAACCTGGATGGACCGCTGCCTGCAGCTGGCAGCCCTCGGCGCCGGCCACGTGGCGCCCAACCCGATGGTGGGAGCGCTGCTCGTTCACGCCAACCGGATCATCGGCGAAGGCTTCCATCGCCGCTACGGTGAGGCGCATGCGGAGGTGAACTGTTTCGACTCCGTCGCTGGGGCCGACCGGGCGCTGATCCCCGACTCGACTCTCTATGTATCGCTCGAACCCTGTGCCCACTGGGGCAAAACACCGCCCT
Source organism: Flaviaestuariibacter terrae (assembly GCF_054777635.1). Taxonomy (NCBI): domain Bacteria; kingdom Pseudomonadati; phylum Bacteroidota; class Chitinophagia; order Chitinophagales; family Chitinophagaceae; genus Flaviaestuariibacter; species Flaviaestuariibacter terrae. The sequence continues at coordinate 1,323,894 of NZ_BAAHAL010000006.1, read as the reverse complement.
GCGCCGATCGCATCGTTGCCGAGCGGGTGCCGCGCGTAGTCATCGGCTGCCGCGATCCATTCCCGGCGGTCAACGGCAAGGGCATCGAGAAACTGATCGCGGCCGGCGTCGCGGTTACCGTAGGAATACGGGAAGCCGAATGCCGCCGTATCAACGAAGTGTTCTTTACGTTTCATGAGCGGAAGCGTCCCTTTGTGACCCTCAAATGGGCCCAAAGCGCGGATGGATTCGTTGCCGGCATCCGGGGACGCCGCGTCCAGATCAGCAATGCGGCATCGGCACGCGCCGTACACCGGCTCCGGGCAGAGCACGGCGCCATCCTCGTAGGAACCAATACCGCGCTCTTCGACGATCCCGGGCTTACCACCCGCCACTGGCCGGGCCGCCACCCGCTGCGGATCGTGGTCGACCGGCAGCTGCGGCTACCTGCATCGCTTCAATTGTTCAATGGCGAGCATCCAACGCTCGTGCTCAACGGGCTGCAGAAAAGCCATCACCACAACCTCGAATACCTGCGTCTTGACTTCGGGAGGGGCGATCTTGCCGCACAACTCTGCGAGCTGCTGTATGTGCGCGGCATCACGTCGCTGCTAGTGGAGGGCGGAACGCAGTTGCTCCAGCACTTCCTCGACCGCGACCGCTGGGACCGGGTCCATCGAATCACGGCTTCCGGCGTGCGTCTCCAGGCGGGGATCATGGCCCCCATCCTGTGCGGCGGCACCGCAACGGGCCGCGCTGCCATCGACGGCGACTGGTGGGACGAGTTCTGCGCATCACCCGAAGATTCGGTAGGTTTGCAGCCCCGATGACGCATTACCACACGATCGAAAAAGAAGCGCTGGCCGAGCTCCGCGACCGCGGCAGCATCTTCCTGGCCTATGCCTTCCCAATAGCCAGCGTGGAAGATTTCAAAAAGCGCCTCAAGGAACTGAAAGAGGAGCACCCAAAGGCGGTGCATCATTGCTTTGCCTACCGCATCGGCACCGACGGCAATACCTTCCGCTCCTCCGACGACGGTGAGCCTTCGGGCTCCGCGGGCAAGCCTATTCTCGGTCAGCTCGACTCCAAAGGCGTAACCAACACCGCGATCGTAGTGGTGCGCTACTTCGGCGGCACCCTGCTCGGTGTGCCCGGGCTCATCAGCGCGTACAAGACCGTGGCTTCCTACGCCCTGCAGCTGACACCGCTGATCCAGCGCCCCGTGCTGGTGAACTATGAGCTGCAGTTCGACTATACACTGATGAACGATGTGATGATGGTGGTCAAGCGCTTCGGCTGCACGGTGCTCCAAAGCGAGGCGCAGCTCTTTTGCCGCATGGTCATCGGTGTTCCGAAGAAAGATGAGGAGGCTTGCGTGCAGAAGCTCCGGGACATGCATACGCTGGAGTTGCGCGCGTTGAAATGAATGCGAGCCTCCGCGCATGTCCCGCCATGCGGGACGCTTGCCCTATGACGGGCCGTTGCGTTGATGCCGGTAGTACGGCCACCCATCTCTCGCTCTAACGTCGCGCCCTTCGCTTCCTCCGCGTCCAAATGAATTCTTCTTTTCTTAGCGTTCCGAAAAAAAACTCACCATCGCCGCGCAATCCAGGCCAGCAGCAGCGCTCCGGCGATGAACAGCAGTATGTTGATGAGGAAGTCGACGCGCGAAGAGGGGATCTCGTGCTCCGGGTACTGGATGTTCCACGTGCCGGCATTGGCCATATGCCACAGGTCTTCGGCGGTGATGATGATCCGGCTCACACGCTCATAGGGCGGCTTGTAAAACATGGCCCCGATGCTGTGGTCTTCCTCGTTGGTATGGAAGTACCACTTGTAATTGCTGATGTCGGTTCCGAAGCGCATGCTGAACGACTCCACGAGCGCGGTAAAGGCCTTGCCCGTACACTGCAGCGTGCCGAAGATATCGTCCTGCTCCGTCGCATCCGGGCGCCCGGTTTTCCAGCGCACAAAGGCCAGCACATCGCTGAGCGGGATCCGGTAGACCGGTTCCTCCGGGTTATTTACGGAATCCAGCACTGACAACAAGGTCTTTTGATCCGGGCGTGTAGGTATAGAATCCCTCGCCGCTCTTCACACCGAGCTTCTGTGCGGTGACCATGTTCACGAGAAGCGGGCAGGGCGCGTACTTCGGATTGCCAAAGCCGTCGTGCAGTACGCGGAGGATGCTGAGGCATACGTCGAGTCCGATGAAGTCGGCAAGCTGCAGCGGTCCCATCGGGTGGGCCATTCCGAGCTTCATTACGGTGTCGATCTCTTCCACGCCGGCAACGCCTTCGAAGAGGCTGTAGATGGCCTCGTTGATCATCGGCATCAGGATGCGGTTGGCGATAAAGCCCGGGTAATCGTTCACCACGCAGGGCACCTTGCCCAGCTGCCGGCTCAGCTCCACGATCTGCGCCGATACCTCGGGCTTCGTGGCGTAACCGTTGATGATCTCCACCAGCTTCATCACCGGCACCGGGTTCATGAAGTGCATCCCGATCACCAGCTCGGGGCGCTTGGTGACGGCGGCGATGCGTGTGATGGAGATGGACGACGTATTGCTTGCCAGGATGCAGCCTTCGGGAGCGGCCTCATCGAGCTGGCGGAAAATATTGAGTTTGAGGTCTACGTTTTCGGTAGCGGCTTCCACCACCAGCTCCACGCCCTGTACGCCCTCGGCGATGGCGGTGAAGGTGTTGATGTTGCCGAGCGATGCTGCTTTCTGCTCCTCGCTGAGCGCGCCCTTGGCGACCTGGCGGTCCATATTCTTACCGATGGTGCCGATGGCTTTGTCGAGCTGGGCCTGCGATACATCGATGAGGGCGACGGAGAACCCGTTCTGCGCAAATACGTGGGCAATGCCGTTCCCCATGGTCCCGGCTCCGATAACAGCAACTTTCTTCATATGGCGGTCGTTTCTGTGCGCAAATATAGGCGCTCCGGGAAGGTTTTGGGAGGGTTCTGGAAGGTTCTGGAAGGTTCTGGAAGGTTTTGCGCGGTTGTGATGGGTGGTGCTGTACGGCGGGAGTCAATGTGGGTAAGTTCCGGCCTCGAATGGCGGGCAGGGTGGCCGGGCCATTAACCAATAAACTTACATTCGCAGGCCCATGGAAAACACCAAAGCTTCCACGTCCTATGTGCTTCGCCTCGAGGTCCGACGCCCCGGCCAGCCCGCGCCCGTGCTTGAATGCATGAAGCCCGACCCGGCGCAGAAAATGGCCTTCCTGGCTCCCGAAAAGATCACGGCGCGCCTCGTGCAGCAGCAGTTCGGCAGCCTGCCGATGCTGGCGCAAAAGGCGGTGCTCGCTTTTTCGGAGGAGGCCGTAAAGGCGCGGCGCGACGAGCTCGCCAAAAAGCACCGCGCGGGCCGCAGCAGCCAGCCGCTTGCCGACTTCACCCGTGAAGGCATCTTGCGCTACAGCCAGGAATGCTTCGCGGCGCTCCGCTCCGCCGGTCCTGCCGTCCGGATACTCCATGCCGTGCGCGCCGAAGGCGGCCGGCTGCGGCTGCAGACCTGTCGCTTCCTTACCGACATCCCGCGGTTATTCTTTTCCGTCGATCGCGGCGCGCGAGGACTGGAGCTGACCGTAGAAATACAGGTCGGCGACGACCGTCGCCTGCTGTCCGAATGGAGCCGCGCGCACTTCCTGCTGGAGCGCAACAACGAATACGCCGTACTCACGCAGCGCGACAGCGCCACCCTTCGCTGGCTCGATGGACTCGACCTGGCGCGCTGGGCAGGCGACCCGCAGGAATTTGCCACGAACGTGCTCGACGTGCTCGAAAAAGAATACCCGGTAGCACGGATCCACAGCTTCGGCGAGGAAGTGATCGATTCGGTTCCGGAGTGCCGCGTGTACCTGAGCGAGATGAATGGCCGCTACCTCGTGTTCACACCCGCCTGGAACTATGAAGGCCTCGAGGTGGACGGCAACTGGGTGGCCGAGCAACGCCGCAAGGGCGCGGGGAAGGAGTGGCTGATCCGCCGCCACCGCGCCACCGAGGAAGCCTTTGTAGCGCAGCTCCGCGCGCTGCACCCGCGCTTCGACAGCCAGCTGAACGGCTATTTTTATCTTTCATTCGAAGAGGCCCAGCAAAAGCGCTGGTTCCTCAACAGCTTTTATACACTGCTCGAGTCCAACGTGTCCGTGCTGGGCCTCGGCATGCTCCAGCATTTCCGCTGCTCGCCCCACAAGCCCGAAACCTCGACGGAGCTCCTTTCGGCGGCCGATGACCCGCAGCTCCGGTTGCGCTTCCGGCTTGCCTTCGGCGGGGAGACCGTTCCGCTACCCGCCTTGCAGAAGGCGATCTTCTCCGGGCAGCGTATCGTGCTGCTTCGCGATGGCGCCATGGGTGTGTTGCCGGCTGAATGGTTCGAGCAATGGGCCACACTCCTGCGGCATGCGAAGATCGAAAAGGACGTGCTGCTGGTGCCGCGCTGGCTCGCGCTCACCGGGGAAGCCGATGGAGGCGATGCCGACGTATTGCGGCCCGTGATCAACGCCGGCTGGTGGCAGCGCTGGCAGCAATGGCAAAAGACCGATGCCGTGCTCGTGCCCTTGCCGCGCAACCTGCAGGCACAGCTTCGTCCGTACCAGCAGAAAGGCTACGAGTGGCTGCAGCTGCTGCAGGAAGCATCCGCGGGCGCCTGCCTCGCCGACGATATGGGGCTTGGCAAGACCCTGCAAACGATCGCCTTTCTCTGCAACCGCCTCGAGGCGGACCCGGGCGGGCGGCACCTCGTGGTTTGCCCGGCCTCGCTCGTATACAACTGGAAGCAGGAGTGGAGCCGCTTTGCACCGGGGATCACGGTTGCTTTTTTCCAGAAAGAGAAATGGGAAGAAGCCTCTGTTGTTGTGGCTACGTACCACCAGGTGCGGGCGCAGGTGGAGTTGTTGGCCGATACCGTGTTTGATACCATCGTGCTCGACGAAAGCCACCAGGTGAAGAACCCGGCCGCGCAGGTTACGCGTGCCGTGGGAAGCCTGCAAGGCCGCTTCCGGATCGCGCTGAGCGGAACGCCGGTGCTCAATAATACCTTCGACCTCTATGCGCAGCTCAACTTCCTGTTGCCGGGTCTGTTCGGGAGCCGCGAATTCTTCCGGCAGCAGTACGCCGATCCCATCGACCGGAATGGCGATGCCGAGAAGATCGCAGCGCTGCGCCGGCTCACCGCGCCCTTCCTGCTGCGGCGCACGAAGGAGCAGGTGGCCACCGACCTGCCCGAGAAAACCGAGCAGGTGCTCTGGTGCACGCTGGGTGCCGATCAGCGCGCGGCCTATGAAAGCATCCGCGAAAAAGTTCGCGGAAATATTCTGCTCGATATCGAATCGAAAGGCATGGAGCAGGGGATGCTCTCGGTGCTGGCAGGGATCACGAAGCTGAAGCAGCTTTGCTGCTCCGCATCGCTCGTGCACGATGAAGACATTTTTACGGACGAATCCGTAAAAATACGGGTGTTGCTCGAGGAGCTGGAAGGCTTGCTTGCCACGCACAAGGTGCTCGTCTTTTCGCAATACACCTCGGTGCTCGACCTGCTGGCGGCGGCCTTCCGCGAGGCCCGAATCGCGCACCTGCGCCTGGATGGCAGCACGCCCACCGAACAGCGGCAGGAGCTGTGCAACCGCTTCAATACGGACGATTCGCCGGAGCGGGTGTTCCTGCTCAGCCTGAAGGCGGGTAACGCCGGTCTCAACCTGATGGCCGCGGACTACGTGTTCCTGTTCGACAACTGGTGGAATGCCGCCGTGGAGCAGCAGGCCATCGACCGCACGCACCGCATCGGGCAAACGCGCCCCGTGTTTGCTTACCGGATGATCTGTTCCGACACGATCGAGGAAAAGATCTGGCAGCTGCAGCAGCGGAAGGCGAAACTGTCCTCGGAGCTCATCCAGGCCGAGGAAGGCTTCGTCAAGAGCCTGACGCTCGAGGATGTGAAGTTCCTGCTGGATTAAGCCGGGATGGCAGGATTTCTGCTGTGGGTAGCTTCCGGAGCTTTAACCCGTATACTATGACCCGCAACAGCAATCGAGAGGAACGCGGACATTTTCGTCCCATCGGAAACCATGAGGAAGCGCATCGCCCCAAGGAGCATGACCGCGCGGAGGAGGGCCGAAAAGCACCGGAGGCCGGCAAAGGCCGCAGCAGGGCGGGCCGCCTCGAAACACGCGCGCCCAACGCACGCCCCGACTGGAATCGGTTTGATGAGATCTTCTGATGCGAAACGTCAGCAGCCGCCCGACCGGAGTATCAGGTAAACGGTCATAAAGAAGCTGGCGGCGGCTACGAGCAGCGCCAGCGCAGCGAGCTGTCTCACCGTGCCCGTGCTGCGAACCAGCAGCAGGATGGCGGCAACAGGCGTCGCAAGGAGTATGAGCGCGGATACCGGCACAAGCACCGAGCAAATGGCCGATGTCAGCCCGTCCCTGTTCAGCTCCGGGCAATTTTCTGCAAGAAGGAAAAAGAAGAAGATGAAAATATTGCCGCCAAGCAGGTAGCGGGCGGCGCGCAGCTTTTTCGTGGAAACCGGTTGCATTCCCTAGTTGGTCTTTCGCTTGAAGTCGCCGCGCTTCCAGGCCTTGATGAATTCGGCCCAGGCAGCGGGGTTGAAGATGTTCTGCGGGGGCAGCTGGCCGGAATACACCGCGCGGTTGGCGATGTTGCGGAACTGCAGGCTCGTGGCCTCGCGGCCGTCGGCGGGAAGCGTCTGCATCAGCACGCGGCGCTTGGCGACGTCGTTGTTGCGGCGGGCCACTTCGATATCGTCGTCGGGAACCTTTACGTTGACGAAGTCGCGGCCAAACTGCTCGGCGGTAGGCCGCTGCCTGATGATCGTCGCCGGGAGGTACACCGTATCCTCCACCAGCAATTGCACCACGCTGTATTGGTTTCCTTTCAGCTCGCGCGGGATGGCAACGACCTTCGGCTTATAGCTTACGTGGGTAAACTCCACGACATCGCCTTTGAGAACCACGATGGAGAAAACGCCCTGGTTGTTGGTGATGGTCCCCCGGTTCTGCCCCTTCACCATCACGCTCACCGCCGGGATGCCTACAAGGCTGTCGGCCGTCATGACGACGCCGTACAGCTGCACAACGGAGTCTTTTACCGACTCAAACTGGGCGGAGGCTTTCTGGCCAAAAAAGAGGATAAGCAGCAGGGGTAGCCATTTCTTCATCCCTTCAAAAATAAAACGGCCGCGGCATCCGGCGGCCCCGGGCCCCCGCTTTGCCCTAACTTTGCGCATCATTTAACAAAATCGCCGACGATGACCCGCGAAGAAGTGCTGAAAGCCCTGAGCAACGTGCAGGAGCCCGACCTGGGCAAAGACCTTGTGACCCTCAACATGATCCGTGATCTCGAGATCAGCGGCAACGATGTGTCGTTTACCATTGTGCTTACGACGCCTGCCTGCCCGATGAAAGACATGATGATGAAGGCCTCGGTCAACGCGATCAAGTTTCTCGTGAACAAGGAAGCGAACGTGACGGTCAACTTTACGTCGAGCACCACAACGGTGCGCGCTGATAAGAGCAACGTGCTCCCGGGTGTCAAGAATATTATTGCGGTGGTGAGCGGAAAGGGCGGCGTCGGCAAGAGCACGGTGTCGGCGAACCTGGCGCTGGCGCTGGCAAAAGGCGGCGCATCCGTAGGACTACTGGATGCCGATATCTACGGGCCGAGCGTGCCCATCATGTTCGGTGTGCGCGGCGAGCGACCGATGATGACGCAGGTGGGCGAGAAGGCGATGATCGTGCCGCTGGAGCGCTACGGCATCCGGCTGCTCTCGATCGGGTTGCTGGTTGATGAAAAGAACGCGGTTGTCTGGCGCGGTCCCATGGCCTCGAGCGCCATCCGCCAGTTCGTTACCGACGTGGATTGGGGCGAGCTCGACTACCTCGTGATCGACATGCCGCCCGGCACCGGCGACATCCACCTCACCATGATGCAAACAGCGCCTGTGACCGGCGTGGTGGTGGTAACGACCCCGCAGGACGTGGCCCTGGCCGATGCCCGGAAAGGCATCGCGATGTTCAGCCAGGCACAGATGAATGTGCCGATCATCGGGCTCGTGGAAAATATGAGTTACTTCACGCCGGCCGAACTGCCGGACCATAAATACTTCATCTTCGGAAAGGAAGGCGGCAAGCGCCTCGCCGACGAGTACGACCTGCCCTTCCTCGGGCAGATCCCGCTGGTGCAGGGCATCCGCGAGGGGGGCGATATCGGTGTGCCGGCCATGATGGGCGACGATGCCATCACGAAGACCGCCTTCGAGGAATTTGCCGGCCTCGTGGCCCGCTCCGTATCGATGCGGAACGCGCACTTCAACCCCGAGCAGATCGCCGAAGTCGTGGACTAAAACAACATTCCGGCGGGTGAAAAATCCTCTGTGGGCGTGGTGGAAAAAACGTTTTACGTTTTGCGTTTTACGTTGATGCCGGGGTAGATTTGGGTATGCCCACTTTTACGCGGTACCAGGATATTGAAGCATGGCAAATCGCCCGGGAAATTTGCCGGCTGGTATTCCGACTCACGCAAAAAGAGCCTTTTGCCCGCGATTTTAAACATAAAGACCAGATCAACGATGCAGCGGGGTCGATAATGGATAACATTGCCGAGGGGTTTGGGAGAGGCGGAAATGCTGAATTCGCCCAATTCCTGGAAATAGCTTTGGGCTCGAATAACGAGGTGGAATCGCAGGGCACTCGGGCACTTGACAAGGAGTACATTACGGAAAGCGATTTTACCGAACTGTCTGCGCTTACTGAGAAGGAGCGGGCAAAACTGATCAGGCTGATTCACTACCTGAAATCTTCTCCCATAAAAGGCCCGAAATTCAGGACGCAGCCCAAACCCAAAACGTAAAACCCAAAACGTAAAACGTAAAACATAAAACGTACTTCGTCCATGTACAACCTCCCCGAATACAAAGAGCAGGATCCGCAGCTGGTGCTCCGTTTCATCCGCGAGCATCCCTTTGCAACCATCATCGGTGTCACGAAGGAAGGCGCGCCTGTAGCCACGCAGATCCCGGTTTTCATCGAGGAGCGCGAGGGAAAATTGTATCTCTCGGGGCACATGATGCGCAAGCTCGATCATCAGCTTGCCTTCGAAGAAAATCCGCAGACGCTGTGCGTATTCACCGGTGCGCATACCTATGTGAGCGCGACTTGGTACAGCAACCCGCAGCAGGGCTCTACCTGGAATTACCAAGCGGTGCATGTGCGCGGCACGATGCGGTTTCTCGACGAGGAAGGACTCATCGCGGTGCTTCGCAAAACGTCGCTTCATTTCGAGGGCGGCAACGCAGCATCGGCAACGGTCTACGATAACCTTCCTGCGGCCTACACCGGCAAAATGCTGAAGGCGATCGCGGGCTTCGAGGTAGCCGTTACCGATATCCAGCACGTGTTCAAGCTTAGCCAGAACCGCGACCGCGAGAGCTATGGGAACATCATTGAGCAGCTGAAGCAGCAGGATGCCGATGCCCGGGAAGTGGCGCGGATCATGGAGGAGCGAACCAATAAAGTTTATCCGGAGGCATGAGCGTCGTACGGCATATCCGCCGGGCCACGGCAGCAGATGCAGGACCGATCAGCGAGCTGTACCGCGGCACGATCACGGCCATCAACAGCCGCGACTACGATGCCCGGCAGGTGGCCGTGTGGGCCGGCCGCGCCGACCGTACCGCGAGCCTGCTCAGCCGCATCGAAGAGCAATACTTCCTGGTAGCCGAGGAAGACGGTCAGCTCACCGGCTTCGGCTCCATTACGGCCGGCGGTTTTCTCGATATGTTATTCGTGCATAAAGACCACCAGGGCCAGGGGATCGCCAACGCGCTGGTCGATATGCTGGAGTCCTACGCGATCCGCCACGACGCGCTCTTCCTGACGGCCGACGTCAGTATCACCGCCAGGCCGTTTTTCGAGAAGAAGGGTTTTGAGCTGCAGCAGGAACAGCAGGTAACCATCGATGGCGTTCTGCTCACGAATTATAAGATGCGGAAATTCCTATCCTGACCTATTTGCTGACGAGCCCGAGCACGGATCCTTCCGGCTCGCGAAGCTCCAGGCTGTCTTTGGTGACGCGCTGCAGCACAAAGGCCGTCACTTCGGTCGTTCCCTTTCGCGTGGTGACCGTTGTTCCGAGCTTCTTCGATGCATCCGCGTAGGTCCAGCGTCCTTTTTCAATTACATTGTCCATCGCCTGCTGGTAGGCGCCGCCCTTGCTGAAGAGAAGCCAGGGGCGCTTGTCATCCGGAACCTTCAGCGGCAGCTCCATGGCGCGGCCATCGGCTACCATGTAGGTGAAGTACCATTTCCTGTCCAGCAGCTCCGGGGGCGGGTCGCCGGCGCGGAACAGGAAAAGCGCGAGTAGCGCGGTTGCCAGTAGTTTCATGAGCGTGTGGTTAGGCCCAGCCAGTCGCGGGCATTGTCGACCAGTAATTTACGACGAACGGCTTCTTCGGCCACGAGGTTTTCCACGAGCGCACCGGGGCGCTCCTCGCCCAGCGGGAAGGGATAGTCACTGCCCACGCAGATACGGTCGTCGCCGATCACGCGGCGGAGCAATTTGAAGGCATCGGCGTCGTGCACGAGGCTGTCGACCCAGAAGCGGCCGAGGTAGTCGCGCGGGCTGACGGTATTGTCGACCTGCACGAGATCGGGACGAACGGCATAGCCGTGCTCGATACGGCCGAGCGTGTAGGGAAAGGAGCCACCTCCGTGCGCAAAGGCAATACGCAGCTTCGGGAATTTTTCGAGCACGCCGCTGAAGATCAGCGAGCAGATGGCCCGCGTGGTTTCGGCGGGCATTCCCACCAGCCAGGGAAGCCAGTATTTCTGGATGTCTTTTTCACCCATCATCTCCCAGGGATGCACAAACAGCGCACAATCGAGGCGCTCGGCGGCTTCGAAAAAGGGGAGGAGCGCCGGGTCGCCGAGGTTGATGCCGTTGACGTTGGTGCCGATCTCGAGACCGGGCATGCCGAGCTCGCGCACGCAGCGCTCCATCTCGCGAATGGCCAGCGCCACATCCTGCAGCGGCACCGTGCCGATCCCGATAAAGCGATCCGGGTGTTTGGCCACCGTGTCGGCGATATGATCGTTGAAGAAGCGCGACGTCTCGAGGCCGTCCTTTGGCTTTGCCCAGTAATTGAACAAAACGGGGATGGTCGAAAGCACCTGCTGCGTCACGTCGGTTTCGTCCATATCGAGCAGGCGCGACGTGGAATCGAAGCAATTCGGCTCGACCTCGCGGAAAAGCTTGTCGCCCTTCATCATACAGGCCCTGCAGTTGCGGTGCTCGAGGTGGATAAATTCGCCGTACCCGAACTTCTGCACCCAATTGGGCATCCGGTCGGGCATGATATGGGTGTGGATGTCGATCTTCATCTTGTTATCTCGGATTTGCTGATCTCGGATCTGGATTGGAAACGTAGGGCTGCCTTTGGTTGTATGATATGGCAGGTAAAGATCCGAGATCCTTGGATCCGAGATTGATACATTTTATTTCTTCGCCGGTGGCTCCATCACCGTGCCGCACTTCTTACAGGTGCGGAGGTCCAGGTTGGAGTAGAAGCGCTCCATGATGGGCGGAAGCTGGGTGACGATGTCTTTTACGAAAACGGATTCCTCGTACAGCTTGTTACCGCATTTTTCGCAGAACCACATAAAGGCGTCCTCCTCGTTTTCTTCCTCGTTGCGGATCTTTTCGATCACGAGGCCGACGGTGTTGGGGCCACGCTGCGGCGAGTGCGGCGTATTGGGCGGCAGCAGGAACATATCGCCTTCGTTGATGGGAATGTCCCTGGGCACGCCGTCGTCGATGATCTTCAGCACGATATTGCCTTCCACCTGGTAGTAAAGCTCCTCGCTTTTGTTGAAATGGTAGTCCTTGCGGGCATTGGGTCCGCCGACGACCATCACGATGAAGTTCTCGGCATTCTTGTACACGCACTGGTTGCCGACGGGCGGCTTCAGGAGGTCGCGGTGCTCGTCGATCCAATGCTTCAGGTTGAACGGGGCTGTGATGGCCATAGGGAGCGAGTTTTAAAGTGGCTAAAGCTAATTCAAAAGTCAAAAGTAAAAATTCAAAAACATTCCGTGCCGGAGCTTCTGCTGGTGTGTCCGCTCGTTTGCGAGAACCGGTTTTTGACTTTTGAATTTTGCCTTTTTCCTTTTGGCTTAAGTTTGAACCATGAATTTATCACTCGAAGGCAAGACGGCGCTGGTTTGCGGCAGCAGCCAGGGAATTGGCCTCGCCATCGCCGCGGAGCTGGCGCTGATGGGCGCCGAATGCATCCTCCTGGCGCGCGACGAGGAGCGCCTCAAGCGGGCACTGTTGCAACTCGATACTACACTGCAGCAGGTGCACCGCTACCATGCCGTCGACTTCAACGATACCGCGGCTACAGAGGCGCTCATTCAGTCGATCGTGGCCGAGCGGCCGGTGCATATCCTCGTCAACAACTCGGGCGGCCCGGCGGCGGGACCTATTGTCGATGCCACCGAGGAGCAGTTCCTGCAGGCCTTCCAGCAGCACCTGCTTACGAACCACCGGCTCACAAAAGCGGTGATCGGGCGGATGAAGGAAGAAGGCTATGGCCGGATCATCAACATCGTGTCGACCTCGGTGAAGATCCCGCTCCGTAACCTCGGGGTGAGCAATACGATCCGCGGCGCAGTCGCTTCCTGGTCGAAGACGATGGCCAATGAGCTCGGGCGCTTCGGCATCACCGTCAACAACGTGCTCCCGGGTGCCACGCGCACGCAGCGCCTCGAGGCCATCGTTCAAAACACGGCGCAGAAAAAGGGCACCGACGCCAGCCACGTGGAAGAAGAAATGATGGCCGAAATTCCCGCGGGGCGCTTCGGCGAGCCGGTGGAGATCGCCGCCGTGGCGGCTTTCCTGGCCACACCTGCCGCGGCCTATGTGAATGGAACCAGCATTCCCGTGGATGGTGGACGAACAGGATCCATTTGATCTGGTTATCCCGGATCCAGGGATCTCGGGTTGGTTCGTGACATAGATCCGGGATCAAAAGATCCGAGATAGCAAGATGAACAGCATGTATAATACGAAGCCCAATGATTGATTTTTCGATACCGTCTCACCTGGAAAACTACATCGGCGGTTACCTCATCGGGCCGCTGAGCGGGCGATTCATCGACAACGTGAACCCCGCTACCGGCGAAGTTTTCGGGCAGATACCCGACAGCGATGAGCGGGATGTGGAGCTGGCCGTGACGGAAGCCCGCAAGGCATTCCCGGGCTGGAGCAACACGCCGGCCGAGGAGCGCTTCCGGGTGCTGAACCGCATTGCCTCGCTGATCGACGAGCACCGCGATGCGCTGGCCGAGGCCGAGACGCTCGACAACGGCAAGCCCCTGTGGCTGGCCCAGCGTGTCGACATCCCGCGGGCCTCCGCCAACTTCCGCTTTTTCGCCACGGGGATAATGCACTTCGCAGCGGAGAGCCACACGATGGAAAATGCGGCGGTGAACTACACCCTTCGCCAGCCGATCGGGATCGTGGGCTGCATCTCGCCCTGGAACCTCCCGCTCTATCTGTTTACCTGGAAGATCGCACCGGCGCTGGCCGCGGGCAACTGCGTTGTGGCGAAGCCTTCGGAAGTAACACCACTCACCGCATTTCTACTGGCACGTATCTGCCAGGAGGCGGGCTTGCCGGCTGGTGTGCTGAATATCGTGCACGGCACCGGTCCGGGCACCGGTGAAGCCATCGTGCGCCATCCGGCGATAAAGGCGATCTCCTTTACCGGCTCCACGCGCGCAGGCGCGCACATTGCATCCGTCGCCGCGCCGATGTTCAAGAAGCTGTCGCTCGAGCTGGGCGGCAAGAATCCCAACATCATTTTTGCGGACTGCGATTTCGACAAGATGCTCAAGACGACCGTGCAGTCGTCGTTCAGCAACCAGGGACAGATCTGCCTCTGCGGCTCCCGCATCCTGGTGGAGCGAAGCATCTACGAAAAGTTCAAGGAAGCCTTTATCGCGGAAGTGAAAAAACTTACCGTCGGCGACCCGATGGATCCTTCAACGAAGCAAGGCGCCGTGGTGAGCAAGCTGCACTTCGACAAGGTGATGGCCTGCATCGCAACGGCCGGGCGGGAAGGCGGTCGCATACTGAGTGGTGGCAAGGCCATTCGGCCGGAGGGACGCTGTGCCGGCGGCTTCTTCATAGAGCCAACGGTGATCGAAGGTCTCGGGCCGCAGTGCCAGACCAACCTCGAGGAGATCTTCGGGCCCGTGGTTACGCTGCAACCCTTCGACACCGAAGAGGAAGCCCTGGCGCTCGCCAATGCCGCCAACTACGGACTTTCGGCGACCATCTGGACGCAGGACATCAGCCGTGCCAACCGCATGGCCATGAAGGTCGAGGCCGGGATCATCTGGGTCAACTGCTGGCTGCTCCGCGACCTGCGCACAGCCTTCGGCGGAATCAAGAACTCCGGCGTCGGCCGCGAGGGTGGCTGGGAAGCACTGCGCTTTTTTACCGAGGCGAAAAACGTTTGTGTGCAGCTTTAATCTTCGATCTAATCTGCTAACAGGAAAGTCTGCTGGTCGGCTAATGAGTAATGAAGCGGGCGGAAGCAACTACAAACCACCATCTACAAACTACAAACTTTCTCATGTCTGATATCATCAAAACCAACTCCGCCGCCAAGCCCCTCGGGGCATACCCGCATGCCCGCCGTGTCGGGAATCTTTTATTCCTTTCAGGGATCGGGCCGCGAAGCGCGAAAGACAATTCGATACCGGGGTTGCAGCTCGATCGCGAAGGCAATATCGTGGCCTACGATATCGAGGCGGAATGCCACTCGGTGTTTGCCAACGTAAAGGCCGTGCTCGAGGCCAGCGGCAGCAGCTGGGAGAAGATCGTGGATGTCACCGTCTTCCTGACTCATATGCAAAAGGATTTCCCCACCTACAACCGCATCTACGGCGAGTATTTCAAGGGCGTCGAAGCCTGCCGGACCACTGTAGAAGTACTGAGCCTTCCCACACCGATCGCCATTGAGCTGAAGGTAATCGCGACGGTGGAGTCGTGAATCGTCAATCGTGCATCGTGAATGTGCTGGCCGGCAGAAGACTTCTGCTGCAGACAATACAGTTGTTATTTCAACGCATTGCGGATTGACGATTGCCGATTCACGATTGACGACCTAACTTTAGCCCCGCCATGCAATACCAGAACTCCCTCTCTTTCGCCCGCGCGCAGGATGCCGCCGACCCGCTGAAGCAGTTCCGCGAGCGCTTTCACATCCCGCAGCACAACGGTCAGGATACGGTCTACTTCACCGGCAACTCGCTGGGGCTGCAGCCGAAGGCAACGCGCGACTATATCGGGCAGGAGCTCGACGACTGGGCCCGGCTGGGTGTGGAAGGTCACTTCGAGGCCCGCAATCCCTGGCTTTCGTACCACGAGCTCTTCCCGGCGCTTCTGGCCCCGCTGCTGGGCGCGCGCCCCGATGAGGTCGTGGCGATGAACCAGCTGACCGTCAACCTGCACCTGTTGATGGCGACCTTTTACCGGCCGGCAAAGGAGCGCTATAAGATCCTCTGCGAGGCAAAGGCTTTCCCGTCGGACCAGTATGCGCTTGAGTCGCAGGTGCGGCTCCATGGTTTCGACCCGAACGAAGCCATTGTGGAAGTGGCCCCGCGTCCCGGTGAGCACTGCCTCCGCGAGGAAGATATTATCGACGCCATCAACCAGCATGGCCCGCAGCTGGCGCTGGTGCTCTTCGGCGGCGTCAACTACTACAGCGGCCAGGTGCTGCCCATGAAGGTCATCACCGACGTGGCCCACAATGTAGGCGCCTACGCCGGCTTCGACCTGGCCCATGCCGCGGGCAACGTGCCGTTGCACCTGCACGACTGGGATGTGGACTTCGCCTGCTGGTGCAGCTACAAATACCTCAACAGCGGTCCGGGCTCGGTAGCCGGTGCCTTTATCAACGAGCGGCATTGTAGAAATACGGAGCTCCCGCGGATGGCCGGCTGGTGGGGCTACGAAAAGGAAACGCGCTTCCAGATGAAGCCGCAATTCAAGGCGATCCCGACGGCCGAGGGCTGGCAGCTGAGCAACGCGCCCGTATTGTCGATGGCCGCCCACCGCGCCGCGCTCGACCTGTTTGCCGAAGCCGGCATGGAGGCGCTATGCCGCAAGAGCCGCGCGCTTACGGGCTTTCTCTTTCACGTGCTCGACGACATCAACACGCGCCAGGAGCTCCGCTCCATCGAGGTCATTACCCCGCGGGAAGAAGAGGCCCATGGCTGCCAGGTGTCGATCCTGATGCTGCAAAAAGGCCGCGAGGTCTTCAAGGCCCTCAGCGACCGCGGCGTCATTGCCGACTGGCGCGAGCCCAACGTCATCCGCGTGGCGCCGGTGCCGCTGTACAATACGTTCGAAGATGTGTGGCGCTTCGGCGAGATCATCGGTGAGATACTGTGAGAAAAACATCGGAGTGATCTGGGAATTTTCACGGGAAAGAACGCAGATTTCCTATGATTGATAGGATTAGCGCAGCGGTATTTTTAGTGAAACGCTGATCTATGTACGACAACTTCAAGCACACCGAGCTGACCCGAAAAATCATTAAGGCTTTTTATGTTGTTTATAATAAGCTGGGATATGGATTTCTGGAAAAGGTGTATAAACGTGCGCTGCTGATCGAGCTTCGTAAGATGGGTTTGATTTGTGAAGAAGAAGTGCCTGTCAAAGTGTACTATGATGGCATTCTGATAGGAGATTTCAAAGCAGACATCCTGGTGGAAAGCAAAGTGATTTTGGAGCTGAAAACAGCCGAAGGCTTTTGCGAAGCGGATGAAGCTCAATTGGTCAACTATTTGCGCTCAACTGAGATTGAAGTTGGCCTCCTTCTGAATTTCGGACCCGAGCCTGAATGCCGGCGCAGGGTTTTTGCCAACGACCGGAAGAAATTTCCAGATCCAGAATCAATGACTTAATTCCCAATCCCTCTGGTCAAAAAGGTATCTTAGCAAATCATATAGATCATAGAAAATCTGCGTTCTTTTCCTATGTCCCAAAGCTCCCGAAATATCCTCATCACCGGTGCCGGCCTTGTCGGTTCACTGCTCTCTATTTACCTGAAGCGCCGCGGCTACAACGTCTCCATCTACGAGCGGAGGGGCGATATGCGCCGGCAGGCCGTCGAGGCAGGGCGCTCCATCAATCTCGCGCTCAGCGACCGCGGCATCAAGGCGCTCCGCGAAGTGGGCATCGCCGACGAGGTGCTGCAGATCGCCATCCCCATGCACGGCCGCCACCTGCACCAGCCCGATGGCGCGCACGCCTTCCAGCCTTATGGCCAGGAGGGACAATACATCAACTCGGTGTCGCGCCGCGAGCTCAATTGCAAGCTGATGGATCTCGCCGAGCGCGAGGGCGTCGCCATCCACTTCGACGAGGTCTGCGCCGATGTGGACTGGAATGCCAACACGGTCCGGTTCCGCAGCGGCGACAGAAGCCACGATGTGTCCTTCGACCTGCTGTTCGGGGCAGACGGCGCCTATTCGGCTACGCGGCTGGCACATATGCTGAAGCATCCCAAATTCGATTACCAGCAATACTATATCGACTGCGGTTACAAGGAGCTGTCGATCCCCGCCGGCCCGGGCGGTTCGTTCCTGCTCGAAAAGAATGCGCTCCACATCTGGCCGCGCAAGGAGTACATGCTCATTGCACTGCCCAACCTTGACGGGACCTTTACCGGTACGCTCTTCTTCCCGTTCGAAGGCGAGACCTCCTTTGAGAAGCTCACAACCAAAGAAGCTGTCGCCGAATTTTTTGCCGCGCACTTCCCGGATGTACAGCCGCTCATCCCGGATCTCGAGGAGCAGTTCTTCCGCAACCCCACGGCTTCGCTGGTTACGGTCAAGTGCTTTCCCTGGATCCGCGACGATAAATTCTCCCTCATCGGAGACGCCGCCCATGCCATCGTGCCCTTCTTCGGGCAGGGAATGAATGCCGGCTTCGAAGACTGCAGCGTGCTCAACGAGCTGATGGAGCAGCACGGCAGCGACTGGGGCGCCCTGCTCGAAGCGTTTCAGCGGCTCCGCAAGCCCGATGCCGATGCCATCGCCGACCTCGCGGTGAACAATTTCACCGAGATGCGCTCCCGCACCGCCGACCCGAAATTCCTCCTCCAGAAAAAGATCGAAGCCTGGGTGCACGGCCAGCATCCCGACAAGTGGATCCCGGCCTACTCACAGGTAACCTTCAGCCCGCAGATCCGCTACAGCGAAGCGCTCCGCAACAGCCAGCGCCAGGAAGCCATCATGCAGCAGATCATGCGGGAGCCCGGTATTGAAGACAACTGGAAAAGCGATGCCGTGAAAGAGCGGATCCTGAAAGGGTTGGAGTAATGTGGTAATGTGGTGATGGGGTAATGTGGTAATGAATTGTTTCATGTCGCTCACCGCTCACTGCTCACCGCTCACTTCCCACCGCTCACGGCTCACCGCGCAGGCACTACCTTCGTCTCATGACACGCGCCCAGCTCATCGACCAGATCTTCTCCAAGGGAACCTACCTCTGTGTGGGGCTCGACACCGATCCCGAAAAAATTCCCGGGCACCTGAAAAGCAGGCCCGATGCGGTCTTCGAATTTAATAAGGCGATCATCGACGCCACGAAGGACCATTGCGTGGCCTACAAGATCAACACGGCTTTTTACGAGGCCCAGGGGCTGAAAGGCTGGGAGGCGATGGACCGCACCGTGCGCTACATCCCCGGCACGCATTTCAAGATCGCCGATGCCAAGCGCGGCGATATCGGCAATACCTCCACGCAGTATGCCAAGGCCTTCTTCCAGGCATTGCCCTTCGACGCCATCACCGTGGCGCCCTATATGGGAGCCGACTCGGTGCAGCCGTTCCTCGCTTATGAAGGCAAATGGACGATCCTGCTCGGGCTTACGTCCAACCCCGGCGCGCGCGACTTCGAGCTGCTCGAATGCACGCGGCAGCAGGATGTACTGGTGGATGGTGTTCATACGCAACCAAAGGAAAACGGGCAGCTGTTCGAGTTCGTGCTCCGCAAGGGTAATGAATGGGGCAGCGCGGGCAACCTGATGTTTGTCGTCGGGGCTACGCAGGCCGATGCCTTTGCGCGGATCCGCGCATTGACGCCCGATCACTTTTACCTTGTGCCTGGGGTGGGCGCGCAGGGGGGCAGCCTTCGGGAAATCTCGCAAGCCGCGCTGACGGCAGATTGTGGCCTCCTCGTGAATGCCAGCCGCGCGATCATCTATGCCTCGGAAGGGGAGGACTTCGCGGAAGAAGCGGCCGCGATCGCGCAGCAATATGCCTTCGAAATGCGCGGGTACCTCGAGGGCATCAAAATGAAATAAGTTTCCGGAACCGCAAAGAAAAAAGAGAAGAAGTGTTACGCTCAGAGGATTGTTAAAAGCGTTGCCATCAATCGATGCCGGTTGAATGAATCGTATCTTTTCGAAAATGATCGCTATGCGATATGGATTTTTCTTCCCTGCCTTCTTCGTTGCAACGGCGGCCGTTGCGCAATCGCAGCACCCGGTTGCCGTTGTGAAGAGTGTTGCGATTGCCAGGAAGGTACCACAGGCAGACGCACCGCCCACCGCCGCAGAAGTGCTGAAGGAAGCCCGTGCCGTGGCAGCCAAAGAGCATAAGAACGTACTCATCCTCTTTCATGCATCGTGGTGCGGCTGGTGCCACAAAATGCAGAAGGCGATGGAGGAGCCGGACATGAAGCTGTTGTTTGAGAAGAGCTTCGTCATCCGCTGGCTCGATGTGTACGAGCAGCCGCCGAAGAAAGCCCTCGAAAATCCCGGCGCCGAAGACCTGTTGAAGCAATACAAAGGCAATGACCTCGGCATCCCGTATTTCCTGCTCTTCGATGCGCGGGGAAACAAGCTGGCCGATTCGCAGAAGGCGCCAGGGCAGAACATCGGCTGCCCGGCCGAAGAAGACGAAGTGGCCTTTTTTGTGGAGGTTTTGAAGAAGACGACAAAGCTGACCCCAGACGAACTGCAATTGATTGCCGGGCGGTTCAAAAAGAACAAGGGTTAGTTAATGGCTGACCCGTCATTGCGATCCGCCAGCGGGCGGAGAAGCAATCTCTTCCCTGCTACACGGAACTTGCTTCGGCGCCAGCCATCAACAGATTGCTTCCTCAGCCGGCGCTTCACGCCGTCTTCCCCGCAATGACGTTTCTATTGAATCTGCCGTTCCTGCGGGCGATCATTTTCACCGATTGACCTACATTTGCGCGCATGGCTACCGATCAATTTACCTCCCCGGATTATTTCCTGGTTGACGAACTGCTCACCGACGAGCACAAGCTTATCCGCGAAACGGTGCGCAACTATGTCAAGAAAGAGATCTCCCCGATCATTGAAGACTACGCGCAGCGCGCCGAATTTCCCGAGCACATCGTGAAGCAGCTCGGCGAGCTTGGCTGCTTCGGACCGACCGTGCCGGTTGAGTACGGCGGCGGTGGCCTCGATTACATTTCCTACGGCCTGATGATGCAGGAGCTCGAGCGCGGCGACAGCGGTGTTCGCTCCACGGCCTCGGTACAAGGCTCCCTGGTGATGTTCCCGATTCATGCCTATGGATCGGAGGAGCAGAAGCGCAAATACCTGCCGAAGCTGGCCTCGGGCGAATGGCTCGGTTGCTTCGGTCTTACCGAGCCCGACCACGGCTCGAACCCCGCGGGCATGATCACCAACATCAAGGATGCGGGCGATCACTACGTGCTCAACGGCGCCAAAATGTGGATCTCCAACGCGCCCTTCGCCCAGGTAGCTGTGGTATGGGCGAAAGACGAGGCGGGCGACATCCGCGGACTCATCGTGGAGCGCGGCATGGAAGGCTTCAGCACCCCCACAACACACGGCAAGTGGAGCCTGCGCGCTTCGGCCACGGGCGAGCTCGTTTTCGACAACGTAAAAGTTCCGAAGGAAAATATCTTTCCCGAAGTCAAAGGACTGAAGGGGCCGCTTGGCTGCCTCAGCAAAGCCCGCTACGGCATTGCCTGGGGCGCGCTCGGCGCGGCGATGGACTGCTACGATACGGCCCTTCGCTATTCGAAGGAGCGCATCCAGTTCGGCAAGCCGATCGGCGCGTTCCAGCTGCAGCAGAAGAAGCTGGCCGAGATGATCACCGAGATCACGAAAGCCCAGCTCCTGGTATGGCGACTCGGCACCCTCATGAACGAGGGCCGCGCCACGCCGCAGCAGGTGTCGATGGCAAAGCGCAACTCCTGCGAGATCGCCGCCAACATCGCCCGCGACGCCCGCCAGATGCTCGGCGGCATGGGCATCACCGGCGAATACTCCATCATGCGCCACATGATGAACCTCGAAAGCGTCATCACCTACGAAGGCACCCACGATGTGCACCTGCTCATTACGGGTATGGATGTCACGGGATTCAATGCGTTCAAGTAGGCCGCATCGCGTTACCCTCAAACTTTTCCTAAAGCAATAAATAAGGATGGCTCGCATTGCGAGCCATCCTTATTTTTGGAATCTACGTACTTATGAATGTGCAACACCTGCAAGACAGATCGGATTTAAGCGCTCCCCCCGGGGGGCAGGGGGCCGGCCGTCTCTTCCTCGTCGGCTTTATGGGCTGTGGCAAATCCTATTGGGGCCGGCAGCTGTCGCCCGCGCTGGGCGTGCCTTTTATCGACCTCGACGAGAAGATCGAGGAATCGGCGGGCAAATCCATCAACGACATTTTTGCGGAAGATGGAGAGGAGTACTTCCGCCAGCTCGAAAAGGAAACGCTGCACCTGCTCACCGAGAGCCACCCGGCCTTCGTGATGGCCACCGGCGGCGGAACGCCCTGCTTCTACAAGAACATCGACTACATGAACGAGATGGGCCGCACGCTGTGGATCAACTGCTCCACCAATTGCCTCCACAGCCGGCTGCTGAAGGAGCGCGACAGGCGGCCCCTCGTGCGCGACCTTGGTGAAGACCAGCTCCGTGCCTATATCGTACGCAAGTTCGGCGACCGCCGGATCTTTTACCAGCAGGCCGATATCGTGGTGGAGCAGGACGACCTGCAGCTCGGGCAATTGCTGGATAAGATTGCGCATGCGTAAGCTCCATTCGAAGCGTCATTGCGAGGAAACGAAGTGGACGAAGCAATCTCTTCCGGCCCGCGCAGAAGTAACTTGAAGCCGCGGCGTCAGCCCGATAGGGATTGCTTCGTTGCCCTTCGCGCTGCTTCGGGCGCCTCGCAATGACGGCCTGCCTTCCGAAACCTTTCAAAGCCTTTCAAAACCTCCCCAAGGCCTATTTTTGCCCCCATGCAGAAAACCTTCCTTTCCCTCGGCGCCATCCTGGCCGGTTTGGGTGTGATCCTGGGCGCGTTCGGGGCACATGGCCTCAAGAAGTACGTGGGCGCCGACGTGGTGGCCACCTATCAAACGGGTGTGCAGTACCAGATGTACCACGCCTTTGCCCTGCTCCTCACCGGAATCCTCTGGGAAAAGTTCGGCGGCAGCGCACTCAGCGCGGCGGGCTGGTGCTTCCTCGTGGGGATCGTGCTGTTTTCGGGATCGCTGTACCTGCTGGCCTCGCTCAAGGCCATGGACAGCGTGGGTCTGCGCGGCGTTGGCATTATCACGCCGATCGGCGGACTTTTTTTCATCGCCGGCTGGATTGCGCTGCTGATCGGAATGCTGCGCCGATAATTTTAATATATTAGCCGAAAACCGCCACCCATCCGGATCGGGCGATTATCTTTGTTCTATGGCGAACCGGCTGAAAACTCCACCACCCCCGCCTGCAGCGGTTGAACCCGAAGTGCCTGCAGAACTTCCCGAAATCCAGGAGGCGGAACCCGCCAAGCCCAAGCCTGCCCGCAAGTCGCCGCGCGCCAAGGCCGACAAGGACGGGGCCAAGGAAAAGGCTTCCAAAGACGCCGGTAAATTCCGGAAAGACCGCGAGGAAGCCATCGACTTCAAAAAGCTCGCGCGCGACGAGCGCACCTGGAAGATCATCGGCACCGTATCGCTGCTGATGGCGATCTTCCTGTTCATCGCCTTCGTCTCCTATTTTTTCACGTGGAAAGAAGACCAGGACAAGGTGCTCCAAAACAGCGCTTCCTTCCTCGTCGACGACGAGGTGAAGGTCACCAACCTCCTCGGCCGCCTCGGCGCCTGGACCGCCCACTTTTTCATCTACCGCGGCTTCGGCGCTTCATCGCTGCTGTTCTGCACCTTCTTTTTCGTGGTCGGCATCAACCTGCTGTTCGAGCGCAAGGTGTTCTCCATCTGGCGCAACCTCAAATACATCACCTTCGGTCTGCTCATCGCCTCGGTGACGATGGCCTTTATCCTCCCGTCGCACTACGAAGACGGCGTTGACTTTCCCTGGGGCGGCCGCGTGGGCAACATGATCTCCGACTGGCTCGGGCGCTTCCTCGGCGGCGTCGGCACAGCGGCACTCCTGCTGGTGGTCGGTGCCTCGTACCTGATCTGGCAGTTCAACCCCACGTTCAGGATCCCCGAGCGCAAGCAGCGCCCCCTGCT
The DNA here is from genome assembly GCF_054777635.1 of Flaviaestuariibacter terrae. Taxonomy (NCBI): domain Bacteria; kingdom Pseudomonadati; phylum Bacteroidota; class Chitinophagia; order Chitinophagales; family Chitinophagaceae; genus Flaviaestuariibacter; species Flaviaestuariibacter terrae. Next base: position 1,300,335 of record NZ_BAAHAL010000006.1, on the reverse strand, counting down.
GCCGGTTGCGGAGGAAAGCGACAGTCCCTTCCTCGACGAGCCGGCTGTTGACGAAGAAGCCGAAGTGCCGTCCGGCGCGCGTCTCAGCATCGCAACACCCTTCCTCGACAAAGCTTCCGAGCCCGGCGAAGAAGCCGCTCCCGAGCGTCCCAACCAGCTCAAAGGCGAGGGTGGGATGCAGTTCACCCCCAGCGTCAACGACATGTACGCCGGCGTTCCTTTCGAGATCGTGGAAAAGGAAGAGGAGCCCGGGGATGAGCCGGTAACAGAGCCCGAAGAAGAAGAGGATCTCCCGATGGAGGAGGAGCTGCCGCAGGAGAAAGAGATCGTGGCCGACATCCTTCATACCCACGACCTCGAAATACCTTCGAAGCCCTCGGTAGTGGTGCTGCCGCCGAAAGCCGAGCCCGCTCCCGAGCCGCCGGCGCCGCCCGCGGAAGCGAAGGCTGTCATCATGCCTTCCGACAACTTCCAGCTGGAGATCAAGGAAGCGGAGCCCGAGCCCGAGGTGGATCACGAGATCGTCCAGGCCGACAAGGGCTACGGCGACCTGCCGCCCTACGACCCGGCGCTCGACCTGCGCGACTACAAGCACCCGCATATCGACCTGCTCGAAGTGCATGGCTCGGAGCGCGTGGAGCACGACCCCGCCGAGCTCGAGGCCAACAAGAACCAGATCATCAACACGCTGAGCAACTACGACATCAGCATCCAGAAAATATCGGCCACCATCGGGCCTACGGTGACGCTGTACGAGATCGTGCCTTCGCCGGGGGTCCGCATTTCGCGGATCAAGAACCTCGAAGACGATATCGCCCTCAGCCTCGCGGCGCTGGGCATCCGCATCATCGCGCCGATCCCCGGGCGCGGCACGATCGGTATCGAGGTGCCCAACGTGAAAAAATCGGTCGTGTCGATGCGTACGATGCTGGCGTCGGACGATTTCCGCAACTCCTCGATGCAGCTGCCGATCGCGATCGGTAAGAAGATCGATAATAAACTCTTTGTGGCCGACCTCGCCACGATGCCGCACCTGCTGATGGCGGGTGCCACGGGGCAGGGTAAATCGGTTGGCCTCAACGCCATCCTCGTATCGCTGCTGTACAAGAAGCATCCTTCGCAGCTCAAGTTCGTGCTGGTGGATCCGAAGAAGGTGGAACTTTCCATCTACCGCCATATCGAGCACCACTTCCTGGCCAAGCTTCCGGGCGAGGAGGAAGCGATCATCACCGATACCAAAAAGGTGATCGCCACGCTCAACGCGCTTTGCATCGAGATGGACAACCGCTACGACCTCCTCAAGGAAGCCGGCGCCCGCAACATCAAGGAGTACAACGAGAAGTTCACCAAGCGCAAGCTCAACCCGCAGAAGGGCCACCAGTACCTGCCCTTTATCGTGCTGGTGATCGACGAGTTTGCCGACCTCATTATGACCGCCGGCAAGGAAGTGGAGATGCCCATTGCGCGTCTCGCGCAGCTGGCCCGCGCCATCGGTATTCACCTGATCATCGCCACGCAGCGTCCTTCGGTGAACATCATCACGGGTACCATCAAGGCCAACTTCCCCGCGCGTATCGCCTTCAAGGTTTCCTCCAAGATCGACTCACGCACCATCCTCGACACCGGCGGCGCCGAGCAGCTCATTGGTAAGGGTGATATGCTGATCTCCTACAACGGCGAGCTGGTGCGCCTGCAGTGCGCGTTTGTGGATACGCCCGAAGTGGAGCGGATCAACGACTTCATCGCCGACCAGCGCGGCTACCCCCAGGCCTTCCTGCTGCCCGAATACGTGGACGAGAAAGAACTCGAAAAAGGCGGCGACTTCGACTCGGGTGAGAAAGACCCGCTCTTTGAGGATGCGGCCAAACTCATTGTGCAAAACCAGATGGGATCGACCTCGCTGCTGCAGCGCCGCATGAAGCTTGGGTACAACCGCGCCGGCCGCCTCATGGACCAACTGGAACGTGCCGGGATCGTCGGACCCAACGTAGGCTCGAAAGCCCGCGAGGTGCTGTTCAAAACCGAGACGGAACTGATGGAGCACCTCATCATGCTGGGTTGATGCGGTTGCAATTGATACGGTTCAGCGGATCCGGATCGTAAGCCGGAACCTGCCTGGAGTATCGCCTTCGGCCATCCGGTCGGGCCCGATCCGCAGCGCGTACCAGCCTTTTTTCTGCAGCGTATATGTTACCTGTTGGCCGAAGGGGCCGTCGGCTTCGCCGCCGGGCATCAGCAACTGGTTGAATCGGAGGTTGACGTTCGGGCCCGCTGTAAAGAGCCGTGCCTCCAGCCGTCCCGGGCGCGCTACTTCGAAATGATAGATGCTGTCGCGCCGCAAGGGCGAGAATTCACCCAGTACGCTGATACTGTCGCTGCCGGAGGCGAAGCGAAGCGTATCGGTTGCTGCTGCTTCTGAATTATCCGGCTTTACCGACGTCGGCATATGATCGCGGTTTTCGCGAGCGCCCGGCTGACCCGCATCCGGCGGATTGGATGTGCGGTTGTCCGTGCAGGCGGCGAAAAGGATGACAGCAGCAACGAGGTAGAGGCGACACATACCGGAATGCGGTCAACTTCTATGCCTCCGACCGCCCATTTGCCGCGGGCTTCATGTTAAGCTTCGTTAAGACCCGTTAGAACGCTGTTAATCCATTGCCGGTTAGGGCCGATCGGTATGCTCCTTGCCCTTGGCGGGGCGTTAATGGGCTTATATTTGCCCGCATTACTTAAGCAAGCACACGACTCCATGAAAAGAATTGTTACCCTTATGCTGGGCCTGGCGACACTGACCGCCGCCAGTGCGCAGAAAGTTACTTCCAGCAATCCCGTAAACAGCGACCCCGAGGCCAAGAAGATCCTCGACGCGGTGAGCGCCCGCTTCCGCACCTTCCGGGCTCCCAGCGCCGCCTTTACCTATAAGATCGAGAATGCCCAGGGCAAGGCTCTTTCCACCAAGAAAGGCAAGGTGATCATGAAAGGCACCAAGTACCACGTGACGATCCCCGGCATGGAGCTGTTCTCCGACGGCAAAACAAGCTGGAGCTTCGACCGCAGCGCCAATGAGGTAACCGTAAAAGACGTGGAAACGGCAACCGGCGAGATCACGCCGCAGAAGCTCTTCACGAACTTCTACGACAAGGACTTCCTGTATAAGCTCAATGGCGAGAAGCGCGAGGGCGGCCGTGTGCTCCAGGAGATCGAGCTGACGCCGACCAATAAGACACGTCCCTACCACAAGGTGTACCTCTGGGTAGACAAGGTCAATAAAGTATTCTACAGCGCCCGTATCCTCAACAAGGACGGCAACCGCTTCACCTATACCGTGAGCAGCCTGAAGCCCGACTCCGGCGCCTCTGATGCCGAATTCGTTTTCAACAAGGCGAAGTTTCCCGGTGTGGAAGTGGTCGATCTGCGCTGAAGCAGGTCGAACAGCAGAACAAGGAACAAGGAATATTGAATGAAGAAGGGAAGTCCGAACAGGCTTCCCTTCTCTATTATTCGTCCCTCCCGATCAATATTCATCCTTCCTTGTTCTCGGGTTCAAAAAAATCCCATCGTCTTGTGACGATGGGATTTTTTTTGAGTGCTCTTCCAGAAAACCTCCTTCAAACACACACTATCGATCGGAAGTGCAAACACAAAGTTTATTCTTCGGGCGTGCTGCGGCCGTTGCGCTCGCGCTGGCTTTCCTCGCGGGAATAGCTTACACCGGCGCCGTCGCTGTTTTTAAGGCTGCCGCGCTGCTCTTCGAAGTTCATCCCCTCGAAACCGGTGGGGGCACCGGGACGGCCCTGGCGTTGCTCGTTCTGGCTGGGGCCGCTGTTCTTGCCTTGGTTGATGTGTTCCATACGGGTAGCATTTACAGGTTAACTACAGACGAAAATGGTGCCTTTTTTTACGCTCTTTACAGCCCGGCCGTTGTGCGGAAAAAGGGGTGCAGGTTGGGGACAAAACATTGTTAAGACAGATGGGCTGTGGGGCAACCTGGGCAATAGGAGGGAGCAAAGTGGCACTTTCGGGCTACCTTTGCGGCCGCAGTTATGAAGTACCAGTCCGAGATTCAAAAGCGCCGCACCTTCGCCATTATTTCGCACCCCGATGCCGGCAAGACCACCCTGACCGAGAAGTTTCTCCTGTTCGGGGGCGCCATCCAGGTGGCGGGGGCCGTGAAAAGCAACAAGATCAAAAAGGCCGCAACCTCCGACTTCATGGAGATCGAGCGGCAGCGCGGTATCTCGGTTGCCACCTCCGTGATGAGCTTTGAGTACCGGAACACGCTCATCAATCTCCTCGATACGCCCGGTCACAAGGACTTCGCCGAAGACACGTTCCGCACCCTCACCGCCGTCGACTCTGTTATTCTTGTGGTCGACTCGGTAAACGGTGTGGAAGACCAGACACGCCGCCTCATGCAGGTATGCCGGATGCGGAAGACGCCGGTGATCGTGTTCATCAACAAGCTCGACCGCGACGGCAAGAACCGCTTTGACCTCCTCGAGGAGATCGAGAAAGAGCTCTCGCTCTCGCTGCACCCCATGACCTGGCCGATCAACCAGGGCAAGGATTTCAAGGGCGTCTACGATCTCCACAACAAAAGCCTCCGTCTCTTCACGGCCAGCACGAAGGCCACCGACGATGATACCATTTCGATCAGTGATCTGTCCGATCCGATTCTCGACCAGAACCTCGGCGAGCGCGATGCCGCCACGCTTCGCGAAGACGTGGAGCTTCTTGATGGCGTGTATGGCGAGCTCGACCCGGAAGCCTACTGCAGCGGTGATGTAGCCCCCGTATTTTTCGGGTCGGCGGTCAACAACTTCGGCGTGAAGGAAATGCTCGACACCTTTATCCGCATTGCGCCGGTACCGCAGGACCGGGAAACTTCCACGCGCCACCTGGCGGTGGGCGAGGACAAGTTCAGCGGCTTTATTTTTAAGATCCACGCCAACCTCGACCCGAAGCACCGCGACCGCATCGCGTTCCTCCGCGTTTGCTCGGGCAAGTTTGAGCGCAACAAATATTTTCACCATGTTCGTCTCAACAAGGACGTCCGCTTCTCAAACCCCTACACCTTCCTCGCCCGCGAAAAAAGCGTGGTGGATGATGCCTACCCCGGCGACGTGGTGGGTCTTTTCGACACCGGCAACTTCAAGATTGGCGATACGCTGACGGAAGGCGAGAACTTCTTTTTCACCGGCATCCCGACCTTCTCCCCGGAGATCTTCAAGGAAGTGGTGAACAAGGACCCGATGAAAACGAAGCAGCTCGAGAAGGGCCTGCTGCAGCTCACCGACGAAGGTGTGGCGCAGCTCTTTACCCAGTACGGCGGCAACAAGAAGATCATCGGCTGCGTGGGTGAGCTCCAGTTCGAGGTGATCCAGTACCGCCTTCTGCACGAATACGGCGCTTCGGTAGCCTTCAACTCGCTGCCTTTCTACAAAGCCACCTGGCTGACCAGCAAAGACCCGAAGAAGCTCGAGGATTTTGTCCGGTTCAAAAGCAACAACGTAGCGGAAGACAAGGACGGGCAGCTCGTTTACCTCGCGCAGAGCGAATGGTTCCTGAATACGGAGCGCAGCAACAACCCGGATATCGAGTTTCACTTTACGAGTGAAGTGCATAAATCCTGAGGCGTGGGTTGCTCTGTGATCTGTAGTTCCTGAAGCCCGACAGGTAAAAAAAATAATATATTTGTCGGGTAAACCAAACTGCATGGCCGGCAAATTCTTTCATTGGCTTCAGCATCTCCATGGCTTTGAACTGGTGCTGTGGTGCATTGCGCTTCTTTTCTCCCTGTTGTTCCTGCTGCAATCTGTTGCATCCGTCATTTTCGGTGATGGCCACGACGGCCACGACAGCAACCTGGATGGCGATGCGGGGCATTCCTTCTTCACGATCCGTTCGATGATCGCCTTCTTCACCATGTTTGGCTGGGCGGGGCTTGCCGCCTACCACGCGGGCCTCGGCGAGATGACGTCGACGCTGCTGGCCTTCGGCGCCGGCTGCGGCCTGGTTTGGCTGCTCTGGACCGTCATGGGCCGCGCCGCGAAGCTCCGCTCGAGTGGCACCCTTCAACTCAAAAACGCGCTCTACAAGGTGGGCGAAACCTACCTCCGCATTCCCGCCAGCCGCGGCGGCACGGGTAAGATCCAGCTTCATGTGCAGGGACGCTACCTCGAGCTCGATGCCATGACCGATGATCCGGCCGACATCGCCACCGGACGCCCCATACAGGTTGTCAGCGTGCTGGGCAACCACGTGCTGCTCGTTACCTCCGAACTAACCTCCTGAACCTTCTGAATCTCCTGAACCTCCTAAACTTTCTAAACCCTCATTATGTCTGGTCTATTGCTGATCGTGATCGCCGTAACGGTGGTCTTCCTCTTCATTTTGCTTTTCTCGCTCTTCAGCCGCTTCAAGCGTTGTCCTTCCGACAAGGTGCTGGTGGTATATGGTAAGGTCGGCTCCAACGCCGAAGGCAACCTCAGTGCCAAGTGCATCCACGGCGGCGCAGCATTTATCTGGCCCATCATCCAGGACTATGCGTTCATGGATCTTACGCCGATCTCGATCGTGGTCAACCTCACCAATGCACTCAGCAAGCAGAACATTCGCGTGGACGTGCCGTCGAAGTTCACGGTAGGTATTTCTACGGAACCCGGCGTGATGGAGAATGCCGCCGAGCGCCTGCTCGGGCTGCAGCAGCAGGATATTCACTCGCTGGCCAACGATATCATTCTCGGCCAGATGCGCCTCGTGGTGGCGATGATGGATATCGAGGAGATCAACAACAACCGCGATAAGTTCCTCACCAACGTTGCCACCAACGTGGAGGCGGAGCTGAAGAAGATCGGTCTCAAGCTGATCAACGTGAACATCACCGACATCAAAGACGAGAGCGGCTACATTGTTGCCCTGGGTAAGGAAGCCGCTGCCAAGGCGATCAACGAAGCGAAGATCAGCGTGGCCGAGCAGGAGCGTATGGGTGAGGTAGGTAAGGCCGACGCCGACCGCTCGCGCGACATTGCCATCCAGGAAACGCAGAAGGAGCGCGACGTGCGCATCACGCAGACCCAGCGCGACCGCGACACCGAGATCGCCCTGGCTACCCGCGACCGCGAAGTGCTGATCGCTGCCGCCCGGCGCGACGAGCAGATCGGCAAGGTCGAGGCGGAGCGCGATACACGTATTAAAACTGCCGAGGCCAATGCCGTGGCGATGACGGGCGAGAACCAATCGAAGATCGCCATTGCACAGTCGGACGCCGAGCGCCGCGAGCGGGAGGCCGAAGCGCTGAAGCGCGCCACCGCAGCCGAGAAGGTACAGTCGGCGCAGGCCCTCGAAGCCGCGTATAACGCGGAACGGAAGGCCGAGGAAGCCCGAGCCGAGCGCGAGCGTGCCTCGCAGCAGGCCAACATCGTAGTGTCGGCGGAGATCGAGAAGCAGAAGGCCATTATCGAGGCGCAGGCCGACGCCGAGCGCATCCGCGAGCGCGCCAAGGGTGAGGCCGATGCCATCTATGCCAAGCTCGAAGCCGAAGCCCGCGGTATGTACGAGATCCTCACCAAGCAGGCCCAGGGTCTTGACCAGATCGTAAAGGCTGCGGGCAATAATCCGAAAGATGCCGTTCTGCTGCTCATCTCCGACAAGCTTCCCGAGCTTGTGAAGATGCAGACGGAAGCCATCAAGAACATCAAGATCGACAAGATCACCGTGTGGGAAAACGGCCAGCAGAACGGCGAAGGCAAGAACTCGACTGCCAACTTCGTTTCGGGATTATACAAGGCTGTACCCCCGCTCAAAGACATTTTCGATATGGCCGGTATGGATCTGCCGAACTATCTCGGTAAGGGACAGGCGGATGAAAAGCCGCCGACGCCGCCGGTCGACCTGCTGCAGTAAGCATAATAATCGTACACCAGGACAATAACAGAGGCCCCGCACTGCGGGGCCTCTGTCGTACTACCGGGAGAAGCAAAAACATGCAACGAAGCGCACATGCCATAAAATGTTCTGCAGCCAGGATCAGCTTTATCCCTTCCAAAGCTTTCGCGTAGCGGGAGCGCTTGCCTCGCTTCGCTCGCAAGGACCGTGTCAACGTGCTTGTCAAAACTCAGGGGATACACCGGTATAATTCTCCGGCGTGATCTTCTTCAGCTCTTTCTTGAGCGTAGCCGACACATCCAGTCCATTGATGAAGGCGTGCATAGTCTCTTTTGTGACTTTACCCTTGCCGCGCGTGAGCTCCTTGAGTGCCTCGTACGGGTTCGGGTAGTTCTCGCGCCGCAGGATCGTCTGTACGGCTTCGGCAACGACGGCCCAGTTGTCTTCGAGGTCGAGGCGGATCTTCTCCTGGTTCAATACGAGCTTGCCCAGCCCTTTTTCGATGGAGCGGAAGGCCAGCATCGTATGCGCGAAGGGAACACCGAGGTTGCGCAGCACGGTGCTGTCGGTGAGGTCGCGCTGCAGGCGCGAGATCGGTAGCTTGGCCGACAGGTGTTCGAAGAGCGCGTTGGCGATACCGAGGTTGCCTTCGGCATTTTCGAAGTCGATCGGGTTGACTTTATGCGGCATGGCCGATGACCCGACTTCGCCCTTCTTTGTCTTCTGCTTGAAATAATCCTGCGAGATATAGGTCCAGATGTCGCGGCATAGGTCGATGAGGATGGTATTAATACGGCGCATCGCATCGAACTGGGCAGCGAGGTTGTCGTAGTGCTCGATCTGCGTGGTAAACTGCTGGCGCTGGAGCCCCAGGCGGTCCTCCACGAATTCGTTGGCCAGCGCAATCCAGTCTTTTTTCGGGTAGGCCACGCTGTGGGCGTTGAAGTTGCCGGTGGCGCCGCCAAACTTGGCGCTGAAGGGAACCTGGAGCAGCAGGTAGATGGCGTTGTGCAGGCGCTCCACAAACACCATCCATTCCTTGCCGAGCGTTGTGGGCGAGGCAGGCTGGCCGTGCGTGCGCGCAAGCATCGGCACCGATTTCCAGCTGCCGGCCAGCAGGCGCAGTTCCGTGTTCAGGTTGAGCAGGGCCGGAAGGTATTCAAATTCGAGCGCTTCTTTCCACGAGAGCGGGATCGAGGTATTGTTGATATCCTGCGAGGTCAGGCCGAAATGCACCCATTCTTTCGCAGCGGCTGCCCCGGCTTTTTCGAGTTCTTCCTTGAGGAAATATTCCACGGCTTTTACATCGTGGTTGGTGGTCGCTTCGATGGCTTTGATCCGCGTCGCCTGCTCGGGGCCGAAGTCGGCTTCCACGGCCTGCAGGTGCCTGGCGGCGGCAGCGGGCAGCCGGAAAAAGCGCTTGTCGGAAAGAAAAACCAGGTAGGCGATCTCCACGCGCACGCGGTATTTCATCAGCGCATATTCGGAGAAGTAATCGGCCAGCTGCTGTACCTGGCGGCGGTAGCGTCCGTCGATCGGGGAAAGGGCGGTCAGGGGGCTCAGTTCCATAGCGCGAAGGTAGTCTGCTAATGGGTTAGTCTGCTAGTCTGCTAATCGGGGAATGTGGTAATGTGGTAATGTGGTGATGTGCTGATGTGGGTGGAAGGGAAAGCATAAAAGGTGAAAGCACGCCAGCCAACCATAAACTACAAACTCCCGCCTTCGCTGAAGCTTCGGCGGGCGGAGCCAAACTCCCTCCTCCGCTGAAGCTTCGGCGGGCAGGGCCAAACTCCAAACCCCAAACTCCAAACCGTTCTATCTTTGCGGCGCTATGAATGAAGGGAAGATCAAGGTGGCGGCCGTAAGTTACCTCAACACGAAACCGCTCCTGTACGGAGTGAAGCGGCACCCGGTACTCGAAGAGATCGAATTGACGGAAGACTACCCGTCGCGGATCGCGCAGCAGCTGATCGACGGCGAGGTGGATATGGGCCTGATCCCGGTGGCGGTATTGCCGCGCCTCGCGGAGTCGCACATTTACACCGATTACTGCATCGGCGCGAGCGGCCCGGTGTCGTCGGTATGCCTGTTCAGCGAGGTTCCCATCGGGGAGGTGGAGCGCGTATACCTCGACTACCAGTCGCGGACCTCGGTGATGCTGGCGACCATCCTGCTCAAGGAATACTGGAAGAGCGATGCGGAACTGGTGCGCGCCTCGGGCGAAGACTACCGTTCCGGGATCCGCGGCCGCACGGCCGGTCTCGTCATCGGCGATCGCGCCTTCGAGCAGCGCCTCGTGTCCCCGTATATCTACGACCTGGGTGACGCCTGGATGGCGCACACGGGGCTGCCGTTCGTGTTCGCCGCCTGGATCGCCAACAAGAAGCTTCCCGCAGATTTCATCGCGCGCTTCAACGAGGCCAACGGCATCGGCCTGGCCCATATCGACGAGGTGGTGGCCGAAAACCCGTACCTGCATTTCTCCCTGCACGACTATTACACGAAATACATCGACTACCGGCTGGACGAAAAAAAGAGGGAAGCGCTGTCCCTCTTTATCGAAAAAGTGAAGCAGTATTCCTAACGGATGGCGAAGCTCGCAGCTTCGCTGCGATTCAGGCGGAAGATCGAATCGATTTCAGCTTCCGAAAGGGTTCGTGTGTAGATGCGGATGTTATCCAGCAACCCATCGAAGCTGCGGGGATCCACATCCCACCATTTGCCGAAATAAAAGGGCGCCTCGGAACAAACGGAAAAATCGCCCTGGTCGATCTTTCGTTCGGAACTGAGCTTCCCGTCGACATACAGGCTTTGCACGCCGCCGCCTGTCTGCACCACGATCTCGTGCCATTCGCCGGTTGGCACTTCCTGCTCCGAAAGAAGCGTGTTGGTATTGTACAAGTCCGAATAGGCGTCGCATACATTGCTTTCGCGGGTCACTCCGAAACAAAGCCGTTTGTCGAACGAAGGCTCGAAGCCCAGCGTGAGCGAAGCGCCCTTAGCGGTGCTGAAGTCCGCGCGGTTAAACACCCGTCCCTGCGAGGTGTTATGTGCGAGCACCGAGAAGGAAAGCGCGAATTCTCCTTTGGGAAACGCACGGCCATCGTTGATGACTGCGACGCCGGTCTTTCCATCCAGCGCCAGCGACCGGCCCGCGCAATCATTCGAGGGCTGGAGCGCCGCGCCATCCGTTAGCCGCATCGTGTGCCCATGCCCCGTAAGGTCATGCGCGTCTTGGTCGAACGAATACCAGGCCCACAGGCTCGAATCGAGGGCAGATGCCTCAGTAGCCGTATGTTTTTCGGAAAGGCAGAAGGCGCTCGTTATGCCGGCGAAGGCCAGCAAGACCGTCGCGGCCAGTGCAGGCCTTCTTATCAACGATTTTGCAGGATTCATGCTGATTGGTTTAGGTGTAGCCTAAAGATAGGCAATGCGCCAGTCGAAATACCAAAGGGGAACAGCCGCGCCGTGCAGGCATCTTCTTCCTCAACTGTCCCCCGTAGCTATTACCGAATCAGCAGCACCGTTCCTTTCTGGAATTGCTCCGCGGCGCCGGCGTTTTTGCGGTAGCGGGCATACCAAACGAAATGGTTTGTGTCCTGCATTTTCCCGTTCACGGTGCCGTCCCAGCCCGCGTTGAGTTGCGTGGTTCGGAAAACTTCCTCGCCCCAGCGATTGTATACATGAAGCTCGTAGGAAAATACGGTGACGCCAGGCAGGTGAGCAGCTTTGAAACGGTCATTTTTACCGTCGGAGTTGGGCGTGAATGCGGAAGGAAAATAGAGGTCGTCGTTGCAGGGCAGGACCAAAATATCCGCTTCGTCGTGGGCCGTGCCGCAGCGATTGGATACGTCGATGCTGTAGGTGCCGGTTGTAGTTATTCGGATCGCCGAGTCGGTGCTGCCGGTGCTCCAGACAAACGAGCGGATGTTGCGGCCCTGAAAGGTCAGCAGGAAGTTATCGTAGGCGCAGATGTCGCGGTCGGGGCCGAGGGTCACCGTGGGGCGGCCAAGGGTATCCACGAAGATCGAGTCGCGCACCGGGTTATGACAGCCCGTTACCTGGCTGTGCACCCAGTAAATACCCGGTGCATCAATAAGGAAGCCGGGCGAGGTAGATCCGTTCTGCCAGAGCCAGGACGTACTACCCGGGAGAACTGCCGCGTTGACCAGGTACGTTTGCCCCGGGCAGAGCACCGTATCATGATGCTGGAACAGCAGTGGCAGATGGAACACATCCACCTGTGTATTGGCGGAGTCGACGCAGCCGGCCGCGTTCGTAACCACCACCGTGTAGCGCGTTGTATCCGAAGGGAAAGCGAGAGGATCCGCGAGCAACCCGTTGCTGAGGGTGGAAGCCGGGTGCCACTGGTACGAGCTGCCACCGCTGGCGTTCAGTTGCAGTGAGTCGCCATTGCAAAAGCGCGTGCGCGGCGTGACTGTGATGACCGGCTTGTCCTTGACCGTCAGGGTCATCATTGCGCTATCGCGGCAGCCAAGGGCCGTTGCTGCTACGACCTGGTACGTAGTTGTCGTTGGGGGCGAAGCCTTTGGATCGCTTACTCCTGTGCTGCTAAGACCGGTTGCCGGCGACCATTGGTAGCTCGTGCCGCCGCCCGCGTTAAGCTGGAGTGAATCGCCGCGGCAGACGTTGCTGCTCGCCGTCATAGTCAGCGCCGGTTTGGGGTTAACGGTTACCGTGAAACTTGCCGAATCGCGACAGGCATTGGCTCCGGTTACAACCACCTGGTAGAGGGTAGTGACCTGCGGGCCCGCCTTCGGGTTCGCGATGCCCGGGTTGCTCAGCGTTGCCGCAGGGCTCCAGGCGTAAGCGATACCACCGGTTGCGGCCAGTTGCAGCGAATCGCCCGCACAGATCGTGCTGTTAGGTGTATGTCCGATCAGCGGCTTCGGTCGTACGGCCAGCGTCATGGTAGCCGAGTCTGCACAACCCTGTGGCGAGGTAACCAGCACCTGGTAATCGGTGGTCGAGGCGGGTGATGCTTTCGGGTTGCTGATCGAAGGATTGCTCAGACCGCTAGCGGGCGACCATGCATAGGTGCCACCGCCCTGCGCCGAAAGTTGCAGGGAGTCGCCCTGGCAGATCGATGCCGAAGCTGTCAGGTTGATAATGGGCCTCGCGTTAACCGTAACGACATAATCCGTTGAATCGGCGCAACCGTTTGTGCCCGTCACCAATAGATGGTACGAAGTAGTGGAAAGCGGTGCGGCCCTGGGGTTGGCAACATCCGCGTGGTTTAATCCGGTAGCCGGGCTCCACTGGTAAGCAGAGCCGCCGCTGGCCTGGAGTTGCAGGGAGTCGCCGCGGCAGATAACGGCATTGACCGGAGTGATCGCGATGACAGGAGGGAGGAGAACGGGAACCGTCACCGTCGTGGAGTCTTTGCAGCCCGCTGCATTGGTGACGACTACCTTGTATAGGGTGGTTGACAGCGGCGCGGCCTTTGGGTTCGCGACCGATGCGTTACTCAGGGTTGCCGCCGGCGACCAGAGGTACTGGATGCCGCCGCTGGCCTGCAGTTGCGCTGAGTCGCCCCGGCATACCGGGCCGCCAAACGTAGCCACCGGCACGGGTGCTGTTTTTCGGGTCAGGGAAACACTGCCCGTGCTTTGACAGCCTTCCGCATTGGTAACCGTAACCGTGTAATTGGTGGAAGTTGACGGAGCCGCACGGGGGTTGGAAATATTGGGATTGCTCAAGCCGGAGGCCGGCGACCAGGCATAGCCGGTACCACCGGTTGCGGCCAGTTGCACCGAGTCGCCGGGACAAAACGACGCCGACCCCGGCGATACCGTTACAACGGGTTTTGCATGCACCGTTACGGTAATGGAAGCAGAGTCTTTGCATCCCGATGCGTTCGTGACAATAACCTTATACGTGGTGCTGCTTGCGGGTGAGGCTTTGGGGCTGGCACTGCCCGGATCGCTTAAGCCGGCAGCGGGTATCCATTGATACGAAACGCCCCCGGATGCCTGCAACTGTGTCGAATCGAAGCGGCAGATGGCGGCTGCGGCCGGGGTGATACCAACAATGGGTTTTGGGTTGACGGTTACCGTAACGGTCGAAGAATCCTTACAGCCATTGGCGCCGGTGGCTACGGCCTTGTAACTGGTTGTGATTTGCGGGCCGGCCTTCGGGTTGGCAATCATGCTGTTGCTCAGCGTGGCTGCGGGGCTCCAGAGGTAGGTGGCTCCGCCGCTTGCGGTTAGTTGTGCGGAATCGCCGGCGCAGATGGTTCCGCCGCCGGCGAGGCTGACAATAGGAGCGGGCTTCCTGCTGACCGTAATACTACTGGAGTCCTTACATCCCTGCGCCGAAGTTCCGAGCAACTGGTATGTAGTTGTTGCGGCAGGTGCGGCTTTCGGATTGGCGGCCGTGGTCGAGGAGAGGCCTGTCGCCGGAGTCCACAAATAGGCGGCAGCGCCCGCGGCGGTCAGTTGTACGGAGTCGCCGGGGCAGAAGGAAGGGTTGCTCGGGATGATTGTCAAAATAGGTGCGGCCAGTCGGCTGACCCGGAATGTGTCGATGTCGGTACAACTTCCATTCGGGTAACGAACCCAGTAAACGCCCGGCTGTTTCACGTAAAGTGAGGCGCCAGTGCTTCCATTGCTCCATATGTTTCCGGTACTGCTTCCAGACTGAAGTAAGATACTATCGCCTGCACAAAAGCTTAAAGCTTGAGTTCGTATTCGTCCAGCGACAACAACCACTTGCTTGCAGAAGGTTGATTGGGTGGACAATCCCTCGTCGGTAGTAAGATTTATGCTATAAGTGCCGGGGGCATTATAACTAAATGAAGGCGGTGTGGCAAGGCTCGAGTTGGCGATACTGGCGTTACTGCACCCAACAAAGCGCAGCCGGGTCAGTGAATTCGAATTCACGTTCAGCACGAACGAGTAGAGGTCGCTGCCTGCCCGGAAAAGGCGGGAAATGCTGTGTGGAAAACTTAGGTTGCCAACATTGCCAAGGGAAGTCAGCGTTGGGATACTGGTAATGGAGTTGTGAAAATCCATTTTGACGATGTCATCTGTGCCAGAATAGTTGACTGCATACCCAACGATCTCCGAGCAGGAGGAATAGATCGTCAGGTCACGCACGCTGCTAAGCCTGTTACCCGGATTGCCCAAATTGGTACCCGTGGGCATATTCAGCAGTGACGTGCCGAAATCCAGGCGCGTTAAAGATGCGACCGAAGAGCCGGATGAAATGCTGCCTGCATTCGAAACAAACGCATACCAGTTGCCGCCATTCGCGACTGCAAAAATTCCGGTGGGGTAATTTAGTCCGCCAATGTTACCAAGGTTTTGTCCGGTAGGCGTACCACTGAATGATGTGCCAAAGTTAAAACGGGTAATTGTACTGCTTTCCGCGTTAAGCGTAAGTCCGTACCAATTGCTGCCGCTTTGGAATATGTGCAGGTCGGTAGGGTAGGCAAGGCTTCCGATGTTGCCCCAATTGGTTGCCACAGGAGTATTAGCCAAAGACGTTCCGAAGTCGAGTCGGAGAATCCGACTGTTTGCACCAGAGCCGCCCACTATAATGGCATACCAGCGGTTTTCATTAAAGACCAGTTGTATTCCCTCTGCCTGGTAGGGCACAATGCCACCAAACGTGCCGAGGTTAGTAGCGATTGGCGTATTAAGGAGGCTATTACCGAAATCCAGGCGCACTACCGATGCCGGCGAATTATTTGTAACAAACCCGTAGTAGTTGTTTCCTTCTTTGGCGTAGTCCATAAACACGGGAAGCGAATAGCCCATGTTGCCTAGATTGGTTCCAATAGGCGCTGTCGTTGAGTTGGCTACGCAGAAGTTCCACAAATAGGAGCTTGCATTGCTGGACGTGTTGGTAAGTGTTACCGGTGCATTCACGCAAACAGTATCCGGGGCAATAAAGGAAGCGATGCTCGGTGGCGGCGCTGCCACGGTAACTGTCACATTGGACGAGTCTTTACAGCCTTGGCTATTCGTTACAATAACCTTATAAACCGTGGTTGTGGCCGGAGAAGCACTTGGGTTAGCGATCGTTGCGTTACTGAGCCCCGTAGCCGGTACCCAGAGATAGCTGTTTCCGCCCGTGGCTGTCAGTTGCACAGAGGCTCCGCAGCAAATCGAAGGGTTGGTCGGCGTGACGGTAATGACAGGTCGTGGATTCACCGTTACGGTAACAGAAGGAGTGGTAAAACCACTGCTTCGCTCGCAACTTGTTGCATCTTTGATGCTAACTACAGAATAGGTGGCTGGCGAGGCAGGAGTGACCTGGATAACGCCATCGTTGCCAGAAATACTCTGGCTGAACGACGTGGTTCCATCACTCAATTGTACGGTAAAAGGAGCGGTACCCGATGTTGCGTGGAACGGGATGGAAGCCGTTTGGCCGGCACAGGTGCTAACAGCCGTAAGTGAGGCTTGTGGTAAAATGCAGGTCGGACAATTGGGCTGAGGAGGAGGCGGCAATGGACTTTGATAAAGAGCCTGCACCTCCGCGTCAGTCAACGCGCGGCTGTACCAACGTATATCATCGAGCTTTCCCTGGAACCAATTCGGGTCGCCGCTCCACCAAACCCCGAAGCGCAGCTGGCTGCGGCAATCCGAGCGTTGAAGGAAACTGGCATTAGCCGTGCTTAATAACTGCCCGTCCACATAGATCTTCTCTACCCCATTGCTGAAGCTGACAACTACATGGTACCATTTGAATTTGCAAAAAGTTGCATACGGAATCGATGTGGACTGATAGTCACTATTTCCGACGGGGTCGTTGCAAGGGCGGTTGTTGCGCACGATGAACGTGCGAACTGCAGGACCTGCCTGGATATTGAGCCCGAATTCCGACACGTTGCTTGCGTCGAAAGCACGCTTGGCAATTGCCATTTGAAGGCGGTCATCGCGCTCGGTATAAAACCAGACCGACACGGTCATTGCCGGCGTGGAAAACGCTCCGTCATTGTCAGCTACTCCCAGGTAGTCGTCAATGCCATCGAGGACGTACGCACTATTGGTATTACCGAACCGGTCCGATCCCAATTGTGCGCCGCCGTTGACCACAGCATGGTGCCCATTTCCTGAGGCATCATTGGAATTTCCATTGAATGGATAACTTGCTACCAGGCCAGTTGTCAGGTCAACCTGGGCTTCAGCACGAAGCGAACTTGCGACCCAAATACATAAGGTTCCTAGAACAAGAAGAAGGCGGGAGAAAGCAGTTGGTTTGTCGTCAATCCGTAACATGACCGGCAAATATATTAGTAAATTTCAGAATCTTTGCTTCCTCCCCCTTTTATACCGAACACGGAAACCTTGCGCAGTTGCGTCAGCGTAGCAGGACAAAAGTCCCTTTCCGGAACACTTCCCGGTCACCTGGCTGACGGCGATACTGGGCATAATACGTAAACGTGTTAATGCCCTGGGCTTTGCCCTTAATTGTACCGTCCCAGGCTCCGTCGAGACGCGTTGTGGAAAACACCAGGTTCCCCCATCGGTTGTAGATATACAATCGATAGTAAGCAACGGTTACAGCCGCCGAATGCAAGGCTTTGAATTGGTCATTCCTGCCGTCCCCGTTTGGTGTGAATGCCGAAGGGAAATAAATGTCGTCGTTGCATTGCTCGGTCTGCACCGCTACCGTGTCTGAGGCGCTACCGCATTGGTTCCGAACTGTAACCCAATACTGGCCTGCTGTATTAATCCGGATTGTGGGTGTCGTGCTGCCGGTACTCCATACAAATGATGTGTAATTCGACCCCTGAAATCCAAGTTGGAGATTGTCTGAGCTGCAAATTTTCTGGTCGGCACCAAGGGTGACCGAAGGGGCAGAGGCGATAAGCACCACAATGGTATCTCGCACCGGGTTCAGGCAGCCACTGACCTGCACGGCCACCGAGTAAGTTCCAGCGGCGCTTACCAGGGTGCTGGCACTGGTACTTCCGTTGCTCCAGTTATATTGGGTAGCACCGGTTACTGCTCCCTGAAGCATCAGGGTATTCGTACCGCAAAGTGTGGTATCTGCGCCAAGATTCAACGAAGGCTTCGGAGTTACCGTGAGGGTGAGGGTTGTAGAATCCTTACAACCCGAGCTATTTGTCACCAGCACCTGGTAGTTGGTAGTGGTAACGGGGAACGCGCGGGGGGTGGCGCTGGAGCCATTCGTCAGTGTTGCCGATGGCGACCAGGCATAGCTTACGCCACCGGAAGCTGTGAGCTGCGTCGTGTCGCCAGTGCAGATTGAAGTTTGGGCTGCATTAGCCGTAGCGACAGCTGCGGGAAGGCGGGTAACGGTCCGTGTCGCCGAGTCTTTGCAACCCGAGGCATTGGTCACGATCACCTGGTAAGTCATAGTAACAGCCGGCGCGGCCTTCGGATTTGATATTGCAGCGGACGACAAACCGGTGGCAGGGGACCAGGAATAAGTGACGCCGCCTCCGGCATTTAGTTGTACCGAGTCGCCCGGACAAAAAGTAGCCGTAGCAGGAGAGAGGGACACTACCGGAGCTGGCTTTTTCGTGACGGTCAGGTTCACTGAATCCTTGCAGCCGGCGGCGGTTGCTACCAAAAGCTTGTAGGTTGTCGTTACGGCAGGTGAAGCCTTGGGGTTGGCAATGGAAGGATTCGACAGTCCTGCTGTAGGTGTCCAGGTATAGGTGCTTCCGCCCGATGCGGTCAGTTGGACCGAATCACCAGGGCAGAAGGCCGGGTTAGCCGGTGTCGTTGCGATGGTGGGAGCAGGGTTAAATGTCACTGTGGCGCTGCCGCTGTTGAACCCCGAACTACGTTCACACCCGGTTGCATCTTTTACAGACAAAAGTGTATACGTAGTAGTGCTAACGGCAGGAACGGCAATGCTGCCACTGTTTCCTGCGATAAGACGGGTGTAACTATTCGTTCCATCACTGATCGTAACCGTAAATGGAGCCGTGCCGGTTGTAGCGCTGAAGCTAATTGAACCAGTACCGCTGTTCACACAAAGGCTGGACCCACTGATTCCTCCCTGCGGCAGTACACTGCAACTGGCACAATTCGCTTGCGCCGGAGGAGCTACCGGGCTGCTGTAAAGTGCAAAAGCCTCGGCAGCATTGATTTCCCGGCTATACCAGCGAATGTCGTCCAGTTTGCCACGAAACCATGCCGGATCGCCTCCCCACCACATACCGAAGCGTAGGTCCGTCTGGCAGGTCGACTTGCCGGCGAAAGGAGCTGTACCGCTGCTTTTTAGCTGCCCATCGAGGTACACCTTTTCGGTGCCGTTGGCGAACGTAATCACGACATGGTACCAGCGTCCAGTGCAATAGTTCGCAGGAAACGCATCATAGTTATAATAATCATTCGGTGCGCCAAAGTCTGCGCATGTTTTCGTGCTGGAAACAAGAAATGTTTGCAGGTGTGAGCCCGAAGCTGCAGGCATCAGGTTGATTCCAAACTCGGAATTATTGGTGGGGCCAAAATCGCGTTTTCCGACAGGCACCTGAATCTGGTTGTTGCGATCGGTTGTGAACCAGAATGAAATGGAGAAACTTGTGGTAGAAAAGGCTCCGTTGTCGATAACTCGGAGGTAGTCGTCTATCCCATCAAACGAAATAGCGCTTCCGGCGTTACCAAACCTGTCCGCCGTAAATGCAGCCCCACCAAGGATTGTAGCATGGTGTGCGTTGCCGCTAATATCGTTGGCAGTTCCGGAAAAAGGGTAATTGGCCACAAGGCCGGCAGTAAGGTCTACCTGCGCCCTGACGGTACCGAAAAGCAGTGTTAGCAGAAGAATGGAAATAATCTTTCTCATAAAGTTACAGTTGGCGTTGTCCCGGACAGAGCGCTGTGCGCCCATTCGAAAGTGTAATAAATGTAATCAATTTCGGACCCATTCTGTTATTGCCGGAGCGAGAGAATGAGGTCCGCCAGGGTCTTGCCCGGCGAAGGGTCATATTTTGCCTCGGCATCGGTAAATGCCGTCCGGCCAAGGATTTCCCACTCAGGGCGACGTCCCCAAGCTCGCTCCAAAGCACGATCAATGGATAGGGAATTGGCACCCTCTGCCAGAAATCCGTTCGCACCGTCCCGAACCCATTCGGCATGACCTCCAACGTCTGTCATAACTACCGGACGCCCGCAGAGCATAGCTTCGACCATCGCCAGCGGTGTGCCCTCGAGGCGCGAAGGCATTACGAGTATATGGTTTGTGCGCCACAATGCCCGGATATCAGCTACCCTCCCGTGAAAGGTTACGCGATTCTGAAGCCCATAGAACTGGCAAAGCTTTTTTAAGTAGGCTTCGTCAATGCCTTCACCATAAAGGTTCAGGTGCCACGGGCGTTTCAACCACTTCGGTTGCCGGAGAACATCGAAAAGGAGGTCCTGCCCCTTGTGGTTGATCAATAGGTTTGCGACGGTAGCGAATTGAATCGGTTCTGACTCAGGCAGCGGCAACACACCAATTTCACGCAGATTAATGGGATTGCGCACAACCTGCGCATTGGGTATGGAGGCCGCCAGAAACCGCTCAAGCACGTGCAGGTTACGCTCCGAAACAAAAAGGTTTTTTTCGGCCCGGTTGTGCCCGCGCAGGATCAGTTCCGCCTCATAGTCGTCAAATGTGCGCAGGTATTCCCAGTTCACCTGGTTGATATTAACCAGGGGAATGCTTGACGCGGTAATGGCCTTCAGAAAATTCCGATCGTTCTTAAAAGAGTCGCATGCCCCCGTAAAGACGAGTACGTCAAGCGGAAGGGCGAAAAAGGCTTGATAAGGGTTGCGCACTCGTTCCGAAACAAAGTTCCAAAGCTTTCGTGGAGCCCGTTTCTTAAAAGGTAGGCCCGGTTTGATAAAACCTTTCCTGTAAATGATTTTGGCACCGGCATCACCTAGCTGAATCAAGCGTGGGGCCATCCGGTCATGGTGGAGAATCGATACAAAAACTTCATGCCCCTGCTGCAGCAGTTGCAGTGCAGCTTCGGCCCATAACTCTTCGCTCCCGCCCCAGGGCTCCCTGACTATGGAAACAAATCCTACTTTCATCGCTTCGTGTTTTTCAATACCAGTACGTTATTCAAATACAGGTTTCGGTTTCGGGGAAAGAGCTTGCTGAAAAGTAATGCTGCCACATTCATTGTACAATAAACGATTGCCCGCAATGCCCAGCGTAAGCCTGGTATTTTTCGAACACGGTATAGAAGGCCCTGGTCAAGCCAGATGATCCAAAGCTGGAAGATGGCCTCGATGAAATTGCCGGTTTTCTCGTAATGCACAATATCGAAACCATTGCGGCGAAACAGGTCCTGAATGGCAAAGGAGGTATACCGTGCAAAGTCTGCAGGCACCTCATGCTCCGGCATCGCGAAGGGGCAGGTCAGCAAAAGTTCCCCACCCGGCTTGAGCACCCTTGCTAGTTCAGGAATGATACTTTCAAGATTGAAAATGTGCTCGACCACTTCAGTTGTGAAAATGCCGTCGAAATAACTATCGGTAAAAGGCAGCGTCTTCCCGTCATACAAGAAATCCGCTTGCTCCTTCGAATAAGTTTCGCCCTCTCCCGCGTAGTCGACGCCTATATATTCCGCTACCGTGAAAAGCTTTTGGTAAGGCTTGATCCCGCAGCCAAAGTCGAGCAGGCGGCCTGAAAAGCGGGGCGCCTGCTTCTGTATCGCTTTCAAAAGCCGGTTGCGGATCAGGAACAGCGAATAATTGACGGAAGGGTCGAATTGAGGTAATAGCTTTATTTTTGGCGGCATTTAGGCGATATGAATCTGATCAACAAAGTAATAGAAAAACTAGGATACGTCCGAAAGGACGCAGCCCGGGAGCCAGACAAGGATATAGCTGCGGATCTGCAATTCATGTCTCACCTCCAGCGCTGTCAGCCTTTTACGATGACATCGCCTGAACGTTTGTTCACCTTAAGCACCGCGGTTCGCTACGTCGTCAAGAACCGGATTCAGGGCGATTTTGTGGAATGCGGCGTGTGGCGCGGTGGCAGTTCCATGATGATGGCGATTGAGCTTCTTGCCGCCGGCGAATTACGCGACCTGTATTTATACGATACCTACGAGGGAATGTCCGAACCCGGGGCGGAAGACGTCGACTTGAATCAAAATAGTGCCGACAAACTGCTCCAACGTTCACAAAAAACAAATGAAAGCATTATCTGGGCTTATGCCACTCTGGAAGATGTTCGCCAAAATCTTTCCCGGACTGGTTACCCGGCTGCGAACACCCATTATGTGCAGGGGAAAGTAGAGGACAGCATTCCGGCAACACTTCCCCGGACAATCGCCTTGCTGCGTCTGGATACGGATTGGTACGAGTCGACCCGCCACGAACTCCTTCATTTATATCCTCTGGTTGCGCCTGGGGGCGTGGTTATCATCGATGACTACGGACACTGGCAGGGTGCCCGTAAAGCAGTTGACGAATACTTCGCACAGCACAACCTTTTCCCGCTGTTACATCGGATTGACTACACCGGTCGGGTATTTATCAAATCCTAGTACCAAAGCCTTGCGTGAAGTGCCCGCAAATGTTGGAGGGTAGAGGAGGAAACGGTACGCCGGCGTTCGTGCCCCATCATTTCGAAAATCGTCTTCCAACCCTTGAAATATCCTCCCAGCTTGCCTCCGGATTTCAGTAGATACTCAAAAGACCAAAGCACTGCCGTACTCCAGAAAAATCGTAAAGGCAGGTAGCGCCACGCAACCTTTGATTTATTAACCCACATCATCCGTAGTTTCTCGGCTTTAGGCTTCCGGCCAAGCGGCGATTCCTTATGCAACATCACTATGGCGTCGGTGTAGACGATCGAAAAGCCGGCATCGAGCAGGCGGTAGCTCAGGTCGTATTCTTCCATACCGTAGAAGAAATCTTCCGGATAGTCGCCAACCTTGTCGAGTGCCGACCGCCGTACAGCATGTGCGCCACCGGCGTAGAAATAGGTCTCGAAAAACGATTTGTTTTTGTAGCGTTCAAACTGCTTATGGGGAAGCGTGTTCCGCTGTAGCTGTCTGCTCTCGTAGTACAGCACTTTGAACGAAACGATCGCTTTGGGTCGGCCTGTTTGTTCAAGCTCGAATTCCTCCAGCAGCCGGTATAGGCAATCGCTGTTGCCCATTTCGGCGTCGTCATCAATCATCACAAGTATCGGAGCTGTGGCAAAGCGCAACGCATAATTGCGTCCACGGGCCACCCCCAGGTTCGCGGGGGCGTCCTCGTAGCGAATAGCTACCGGATGTGGCGTCCGGCAATAGTCCTGCACATCTTTGTAATCACTTGTTGATGCATTGTTGACCAGTACGATCTCCTGTACAAGCGTGTCTGCACCGTCTAAGGTCATGATGTTTTGCAACAGGGCCATCGTATCATCCGGACGATTATACGTAATAATGATAAAACTGATTGGCTTCACGCTCTGAATGCGTTTTGTTGATGGAGAAGACGCCGATAGGCCTCATTGAATGCGCTCATAGAAAAGTTTGCTTCAGCATAGGTTCGGTTGCTTCTAGCCATTTGCTGGCAAAGTTCCGTATGTTTTAGCAACTTCCCAATGGCGGCAACGGCTTCTTCAATAATTTGATTTTCGTCGTCTATGGTCGAAAAAAGATATCCATTGACATCATTCGTAATATGCAATGGAAGATCGCCAACAGGAGTAGCCAGGATCGCGCAGCCATTCGCCATGGCCTCAATGACTACGAGAGGAAACCCCTCGGTACTCGAAGTCAGCAGTAAAACCTGGCTTTCAAAAAATAAATTGTGGATCCGGGCGGGGTCGGTTAGCGAACCCAGGCATTCTACCAAAGCATTTGCTTTCGGTCCTGCTTCGTCGGGAGAAACACCAATCGCGCGAAATCGTACCGGCCACTCTTTTGCCTTTACTTCGGCAGCTACGCGAACAAAAAGTGGGAAGCGTTTTTCAGGGCTATGCCGGCCATTGAAGAGAACTGTAAAGCGCTCTTCTGGCTTAACAGTGATATCCCTTTCCGGGAATGGTACCGCGTTCGGAATATAGAGAAGACGCTCAATCAGGTTTTGGGGTACATGAAGTTTGTGGTATAGGGCCCGGTGTGCCTCCAGTTTTACTTTGCTTATCTGTATACTTTGCGCGTAAAACGGGGCATAGGGCACCCGGATGCGGGAAAAGCTGTTCAGCGAGTGTACCAGGTCAAGCTGCCGGATTTGACGGCGCAGCCAGGGCGAAAGCTTGTAGGCAAAATTCGAATGGCCGTTAAATAGTACCGGTGTTTGTGCCATCCTGTTGATCTGGGCCGCGACAAAGCCACGAAAGAAGAAATTGATCGGGTACAGCCATTTCGTGCCGGTGTAGCGGCTCAGATCGAGAATCCGACTACCGCTTTCGTTAAATGCGCTGCGAAAGCGCTCGTTTACAGACTTGCGGGTAAATATGATCAGGCAATCCGGTCCGCCGGTAGCCGCGGCAATTTGGGCATGGATCTTTTCCGCGCCGCCGGTGTGGTAAAACGGGAAGAAGTATATGATGCGGTAGGTTCGTTTCCACGGAACACATTGCGCTGCCAGCCAGCCGAGCGCCACCAGTGGCGACATCAGCAGGCTCTCCAGTCGGCGTTTCCAAATCAATAGAGAAAACATCAGCGTCGCTTCAGCTTTTGCCTGACTTCCTTCCCCATTGCCAGTAAATAATCGATAAACATGCGCCGCTGAATCCGCCGATCAAACGAATTAAGTGACCTCTTCGTTCTGATTCGCTGGAGGTACATCTTTTTTGTCTCGTAGTTGATAAAAAAAGGATTGTTGCGTCGTAAATATTTGCTCGTGGCCGACTGCCGATGTACACGGTACTGGAGCAAGGGCAGCTCTATTTTCCCAAACTCGAAGCCATCGCTGAGCAATTCCAGCCAAAGGCCATAATCTTCAACAGCAAAGCCTTTTTTCTGCTGGCCGGCATCGTAACCATACTGCCGCACAATATCGCCGCGCATCATAACAGAAGAATGCGCTATGCAATTTTCCAGCACCATGTGTTCCCTAATTTCTACTGGTGACCGAACTGCCCGGTCTACCTTCCATACGCCGGCAGGTGTTCCGCTTTCGTCAATCATATTGATGAAGGCTGCTACGACGGCACTTTCCGGATGTGCATCCAGCCACGCGACTTCTCTGGAAAAGCGCTCGGGGTAGGACACGTCGTCGGCATGCATAATCGCGATATAATCGCCTACGGCTATACGCAAACCATCGTTGGTAGCCGCTACCACGCCACCGTTTTGGCTGCGATAGTAAGGCCTTATGCGTTCATCGTTGTAGCTGGAAATAATGGAACGGGACGCATCCGTGCTGCAATCCTCAACGAGGATGAGCTCCCAATCGGTGAACGTTTGCTGTACAATGCTGTCGATCGCTTCCCGAAGGAAAGCAGCGGCGTTGTACACAGGCATAATAACACTTACACGGGGCATATTGGGACTGGCAGCGTTGCCGACTTGCAAAAATACGGTTTCAGTACCGCTTTACCGTTAGAGATGCCGTAAAGTCTCTAGTAAGCGTCTTACGATATTCGGCCAACTGTAATACGCAAAAAACGCATCCGGTGCCGGGCCTTTCCTCTCCGGGGTTAATAAGAGCCGCAGCAATCCATCCCAATCCCCGTTCGGCACAGTACGTAACGCATTTCCGCAAACCTGGCGATCTATGCCCTGCGCGCCGAATGTGAAACAGAGAACCTGGCAACCTTGCGCCAGCGCATCGATCACCTTCGTCTGTACACCGCCGCCTTCGAGTACAGGGTTGAGAAAGAGGTCGGCCGCAGCAAAATAGGGCTCAATGTCGGGCACCTCGCCGCAGCGGATGATGTTCGGATGCTGTAACGTGTCGAGCTCCCGGAATCCGGCGCTCCGGTTGCGCCCGCATACGAGGATCCGGTACGGCCGTCCCGTGGCATCGAGCCGCGGCGCTACTTCCTCGTACAGGGCCCGGACAGCCGCTGCGTTGGGCGCATAGTCGAGCGTGCCGGCGAACAAATAGAGCTGCGCGTCATGAGGGATGCTCCACTGCTCCCGTATATCTACGGATAAAGGCTCCGGCGACTTCGGATCGATACCGTAGGGCACAAGAAAGGTTTTTTCTTCGGGGATCCCGAAAACATCGCGGGCATGCCGGAGGTCGGCTTCGGTTTTAAACAGCACGAGGTCGGCCTGGCGGCAGGCCCAGCGCTCGTAGGCCTTCAGGAGGCGCCAGCCGGGGTGACCCAGTGCGCGGAAACGACGGTATTCGATGTTGTGCTCGTGGAGCACCAGCTTCGCTCCATAGCGGCGGCAGGCCCGCAGCGCGCCAAGGGCATGGTAGGGATATTCGAGCAGGAGGTGCGTGGGTTGCTCGGCGCGCACCGTGCGGCGGATAAGCCGCCACACCCAGGGCCGCGCCACAGAGCGTTTCCCGGGGGGCAGCAGGGGCAGCAACCGGTAGGGCAGCGGCCCGTCGGGCTCGTTGTCCGAGGAGCAGAGGCAAACCAGCTCGGCTTGCTCCGCCAGGTAGCGGTTGAACTGCGCCGTCCCTTTCTGGCCGCCGAAGCGCGCCGGCAAAACCTTGAACCATACGAGGCTCAGGATCTTCATGCGGGCTCGCTTTCGCGGTGGCGCGACCGCCATTCGAGAAAGACGCCGGCCAGCAGCAGCAGGGCGAGCAGCACCTGGCAAATGGTCGTGATCGTATAGCCGCGGTAAAAGCCCTGCGGCTCAAAGCGGAACTCGATCCTGTGCGCACCTGCGGGCAGCTGCAGACCGCGAAGCGCGTAGTCGACCTTGGCGATCGGCGTTTCCTTGCCGTCAACAAAGGCCTTCCAGCCCGCCTTATAGTAGATCTCGCTGAACACGGCAAACTGTGCCGACGGCGAATTGCTGTTGTAGGTGATGACGTCGTTGTCGTTCTTTTCCAGCACGATGCTGCCTTCGCCGCTGAATTGGGTCGGCGCACTCGGCACCTGGAATTCGGCGCGCGCAAAGGCCGTGTCGCGCGGGTTGAAGTGATCGAGCGAGCTCATTTCCGTCTTCGCGTCTTTTACAAATACGAGGTTTTTGACAAACCAGGCAGGACCCAGAGCGCCGGGGTTCTGTTGCATGCCGGTCGTGTTGCCGCCCTGGTCTTTCTGGATCAGGTACTTTACATTGAGCATGTTCACGACGGCCATGTTGCCTTTGGCCAGCTGGTTCTCAATAAGATCCTGGTAGATCCGCAGCTTCACGGCATGGTAGCCGCCCACGGAGTTGTAGTGGTACGAGGTGTGCGCATCGGCGAAGGCATTGCCCGATACATCGAACACACGGTAGTAGCTTTTGTCGGCGAGGATCTGCCGGTCGGTGTCGGTAGTGCTGAAAACTACTTCACCCGACGAGTCTTCCATGAACGAATCGCTGTTGATGTAGTTGCTGTCGATGGGAAGAAGATCGATAAGCGACAGGAGGGCGAAGCCCGCGAATACAAACGCCGGTTTCAGGATCCGCTTCAGCAGCATCCATACCAGCGCCGCCGCGGCAATGCCGAAACCGAGGGCACGGAAGATATCGCCCATGAAAAGCGACTGGCGGTCGGACTTCAGCGCGTCGAAATATTGCCGCATGCCTTCCGCCTGCTGCGGGTTGCTGAGTCCAGCCTTGAGTGCGTCGTGCTCCTGAAGGCTCATGTAGTCGAGCATCGCATACATCACGAAAAAGAACAGGAACAGGACACCGATACCGATGAGGCCCTGCTTCAGGCGCGGCCGGAGCACGGCGAAGTCGGTCGAGGCCAGCTTGTCGAGCGTGAGCACGGCCATGAAGGGAAAGAGCAGCTGCGGGATCACGAGGATCATCGACGGCGCGCGGAACTTGTTGTACATCGGCAGGTGGTCGTACAGGAACGTGTTAAAGCCCATGAAGTTCGAGCCCCAGGACATCAGGATGGCCAGTACGGTAGCTGCCAGCACCCACCAGCGGTGCTTGTCGTCGAGGATGAAAAAGCCCAGAAGGGCTAACAGGCATACCACGATGCCGATGTAGGGCGGGCCCGAGGTGAGGCTTAAGTTGCCCCAGTAATAACTGACGCCCTGCGCCGACTGCCCGTGCTCGCTGAGAAATTGCGCGGTCTTGGATTTGTCGTCCTCAACCACCGGTCGCACCGCCGGGTTGTTGCTCGGCGAATGAGCGCCGTAGGCATGCGGCAGGAACATCGTGACCGGTTCGCCGAGCCCGAAGCTGTAGGAAAACGCGTATTCCTTGTCGAGGCCATCCTTCGCATCGCCCTGCTTCGTGCCGGTAATCTCGGAGGCGCCGCCGCGGATCGTTTCTTTTTGGTATTCGTAGGTCGAAAGGATCGTCACCGCGTTCACGAGCAGCCCGATAGCGCCGGCCACGAGCGTCAGGCCGAGGGCCTTGAACAGGTGGATGTATTGCTTTTCGCGCAGCCAGCGGACGATGAAAAAGACGCCCATGATCCCGAGGGTCAGGAACAGGTAGTAATCGATCTGCGGGTGGTTCATCGCCACCAGCACCGAGGTGAAGAGCGCCGTAAGCCCCGCGCCCAGCCAGTAGCGGCGGTTGAAGATGAGGAGGATGCTCCCGAGCAGCGCCGGCATGTAGGCGATGGACCACATCTTGGTGTCGTGGCCCACGCTGATGATCACGGGGTTGTAGGTGGCATACGCAAACGACAGCGATCCGAAGATCCCGATCCAGGGGTTGATGCGCAGGCAGAGGCAGAGAATATAAAAGCAGATACAGGCCAGGAAGAAGAACTGGATGGGAGCGGGGAGGTGCAGCGTAAGAATGTCGTGCACCAGCCAGGGTACGATATTGTTGCCCGGCGACCCGACCTGGAACGCAGGCATGCCGCTGAACATGCTGTTGGTCCACAGCGGGTACTTGCCGTGCGTTTCCTTATAGAGCTCACTTTGATGGATCCCTCCCTTCCACTGGATGATGTCGTGCTGGCTCAGCACCATTCCCTGCAGGGCGGGCTTGCAATAAAGAACCGCCACGAGCAGGAAAACCACGACAGCGACCAGGTGGGGAAGGAGTTTGACAAGGAGCCCTTTCTTCATAGTTATCATTTAAAATCTGGGCAAATTAAGATTATTTTACAGCAAATACCGGTATGCGCTTTTCGCTTTTTTTGAGCCGTGTGGCTTTTATCTGCAACCTCTTTTTTCTCCTCGTGCTGCTGTTGCAGATGGGTGTGCCGGCGCGCTCGCAGGCGCTTGTATCGACCATCCTGATTGCCGGCTACCTGCTCGTGCTGCTGTTCAACCCGGTTGCCAACCTCGTAAACGGCGTGCTCCTCCTGCGCCGCCGCCTGCGGGCCGCGATGCCCGTCTGGCTTGCCGTCGCCAACTTTATCTTCCTCCTGTTACAAGTACAATACATACTTTTTATCAATGGTAAATACCCTGCTTAACCACCGCCCCACGAAGCTGCTGCTCGGCATGTCGGCTTTTTTCGTGGCCAACGCGCTCATCGCCGAGATCATCGGCGGAAAGATCTTCTCGCTCGAGGATGTGTTCGGCCTGCCGCAGGCCAATATCAGCTTCCTGGGGCAAAAAGGACTTTCGTACAGCCTTACCTGTGGCGTGCTTCTCTGGCCGCTCGAGTTCATCATGACCGATATCGTCAACGAGTATTACGGGCCGAAGGTGGTACGGCGCATCAGCTACACCGCCATCGCGCTTATCCTCTATGCGTTCCTGATGTTCTATATCAGCATGCGCGCACCGGGCGCCGCCTGGTGGATCGGCTCCAAGGCCGACCAGGGCGTGCCCGATATGCAGAAGGCCTATACCGGCATCTTCGGCCAGGGCATGTGGATCATCTTCGGCTCCGTCGTGGCCTTCGGCGTCAGCCAGCTGATCGACGTCTACGTGTTCCACCGCATCAAGCGCTATACCGGCGAAAAGCGGGTGTGGCTCCGCGCCACCGGCTCCACGCTCATCTCGCAGCTGATCGATTCCTTCATCGTGCTGATCATTGCCTTCAAATTCGGGAACAACTGGTCCTGGGCGCAGGTCATCGCCATCGCCCTGCTCAACTACTCCTACAAGCTGACGGTCGCCGTGCTGCTCACGCCCCTGATCTACCTCGCCGAGCGACGCATCGAGCGCTACCTGGGCACCGAAACGACGCAGCGGATGAAGGCCGCGGCCATGGGGCAGGACGAGGCTCCGACACCGGTTCCCACAGCTGGTTAATCTGCTAATGCGTTAGTCTGCTAGTCTGCTAATAAGGTGTCTGCTAATGAAGTAGTCTGCTAGTCTGCTAATTAGGGAAGTCCATTTTACTAAGAAAGCGTGCCGCAGGCACGCTTTCTTCTATTTGCAGACTAGCAGATTAGCAGACTAGCAGATTAGCCCCTTCCTTTTGAACAGTTGCGCAGCCACCTTGTCTATGGGCAGCGAAACGCTGTCTTCGGAAAATTCGTCCCAGGGAATAAAGCGGAAGGATTCGCACTCTTGCTGCGCGGCGTAGCGCGCAAGCTGAGTTTCGTCGAAGTCGAATGGCTCGGTGCTGATGCGAACGGCGATGGGCTCGAGTGCGCGCACGCGGTAATAAACGGATACGATCTGGTGCGCCGGGTTGAAGGCCGACTGCTGGTAGAAATCGGTGGTATACAGGTGCTCGCCCACTTCCACCCGGAGGGCCATTTCCTCCTGGAACTCCCGGACGAGGCAGTCGCGGGTGCCCTCGCCGAATTCAAGCCCGCCACCCGGGAGCTTCGTGATCCGCATCCCGCGGATCCATTCGTCGGTCACCAGCACCTCGTTGCGCTCGTTGACCAGGAAACCGTAGACGCGGATGTTGAATAAAGCCATGGGAGAAGATGTGGGATGTAGGATGTAGGATGTCGGATGTAGAGCGGCTGAGGTCGGATTCTGGGCTACTGCCAACCTCCGAGATCCGCGATCCGAGATCAGAGATCAGAGATCAATCTCTATGTTGCCTTCAAACACCCGCTCGGCGGGGCCGATGAGCCAGATGTCGGTAAAGTGGTTTCCGTTCTTGTCGTACTCCACGGCGAGCTGGCCGCCCTTGGTGCGTACCTCCACGCGGTTGAAGCCGTTTTCGTTGTGGGCGCATACAAGTGCCGCCGCCGTAACGCCGGTGCCGCAGGAGAGTGTTTCGTCCTCGACGCCGCGCTCGTAGGTTCGCACGATGATCTCGTCGGCCTCGTTGGTCTGCTCCACGAAATTGACGTTGATGCCTTCCTTCTCGTAGGGCGCGCTGTAGCGGATCTCGCGGCCGATGCGGACCATGTCTTTGTGCATCACATCGGTGCTGAGGTGCACGAGGTGCGGTGAGCCCGTGTTGAGCACGAAGTTGTTGCCGTCGTGCTCGATATGGGTCACATCCACCATCTTAAGCGCCACGAGCCCGTCGAGCCCGATGGAGGCCTCGTGCGGCCCGTCGACGGCGAGGAAGCGGTAATCGGTTTGCACAATACCCAGGTCGGCGGCAAACTGTACAAGGCAGCGCCCGCCGTTGCCGCACATCGAGCTCTCCCGGCCGTCGGCATTGAAATACTTCATCTCGAAGTCGTAGCCATCGGCCATGTTGAGCAGCATGAGGCCGTCGCCACCGATGCCGAAGCGGCGGTCGCAAAGCCGGCGGATCTGCGCGGTGCCAAGGGCGTCGTACGCGCCGTCGCGGTTGTCGAAAAGCACAAAGTCGTTGCCCGTGCCCTGGTATTTGTAGAACGTGTGTTTCATGTGTAGAGTGGAAAGAGAAGGAACGCAGATCCCGCAAGCGGGATACGCAGATCTATTAAGATTGGTTATGATTTGCTGACGCACGCAAACGGAAATCCGCGTCAATCATAACAATCATAAAAGATCTGCGTTCTTTCTCTTTATCCCGGCAAGTTACTGAGAATCCCGAGGCTGTTTTCGATGAGCCGCTCCACGAGCGCGCCGCCGTCTTTGGAGAATTCCTTCGCCACGCGGTTGGCCACGATGGCGCTGAGCGAGAGGCACTGGTGCCCGAGCAGGCGGCCCAGTCCGTAGATAGCCGAGGTTTCCATTTCGAAGTTGGAGATGAAATGGTTGCCGAAGCGGAACTCGGTAAGGCGGTCGATCAGCGCGGGGTTGCGGATGCCGAGGCGGAGTACGCGGCCCTGCGGACCGTAGAAACCCGGGCAGGTGACCGTGATGCCGGCATGCCAGCCCTCGCCGGCGAAGTGCTTCAGCAGGGAAGGAGCGGCGCTGCTGATATACGGGTTCGTGATGTTGCTGCTGAGACCCGTGTGGGTGATGAACGATTGGAGCATCTCGTTCTCTTCGGGGTTCTGCTCGAGGCGGTAGTAATTGAGCAGGTTGTCGAGGCCGAGGCCATGGGTGGAGGCCACGAACGTATCGACCGGGATATGCTTCTGGAGCGATCCCGATGTACCCATCCGCACGATGCTGAGCGATTTGAGCTGCGGGTTGATCGTGCGTGTGGCAAAATCGATGTTGACAAGGGCGTCGAGCTCGTTGAATACGATGTCGATATTGTCGGGGCCAATGCCGGTGCTCACGACCGAAAGGCGCTTGCTGCCGATGTAGCCGGTGTGGGTCACAAACTCGCGGTGCTCGCTTTTGTGCTCGATTCGGTCGAAGTGCTTGCTGACCTCTTTTACGCGGAAGGGGTCGCCTACGGTGATGATGGTATCGGCGATTTCCTCGGGGCGTACATCGAGGTGGTAAATGGCCCCGCGGGCATTGATAATGAGTTCGGATTCGGCAATCGGCTGCATGGACGGTCCTTTTTTAAAAAATTGATTCTGTAGGTATTAATTGCGTAAAAATATCTATTTTCGCGGCCTGCCCAACGGTAATCTTTACCGCTGAATCCGGTACCATGGCCGAGTGGCTAGGCTCAGCTCTGCAAAAGCTGCTACAGCAGTTCGAATCTGCTTGGTACCTCAAACCTGAAATCCCGCCCGCGGGATTTTTTGCTGTCTATGCTTACACCGGAAGAAAAGGCCTTTATTGACTATTGGGCGGTGCAGCGCAACCGCCGCAAGTCGGTCGCATCGCGGCTCTCCTCGGGCTTGCCCCTCAGCGTGCTGATCGTGGCGGTGCTGTTCGTCAGCATCTTCACCGGCTGGTACGAGCGTGCCACCGCCGTCATCCGCACCCATTCATCGGTCATCCTCGTCGTCATCCTTGCAGCCGTCGGCATCGTCATTTTTATGAGCTACTTCTCGGCCCAGCACGAGTGGGACCAGAATGAAGAACGCTACCAGACGCTGCTGCACCGCGAGAACCAAAATGCAGCGCCCTGAAACAAAATCTTGTCCACCCATAAAGCAAATCGAATGAAAAAGACCATCGGCGCCGCCCTGGCGCTCCTGATCCTCGCCAGCTCCTGCCTCAAAGCAAAAGATACGGGCTGCAACTACGACGAATGCCGCAGCGCTTTCGCCCCGCAGGGCGAGCTTGATTTTCTCGACAGCCTCCTGACCAGCCAGGGCATCACGGCTACGCCGCATTGCACCGGCGGCTTTTACGAGATCGTTAACCCCGGCACCGGTGCCTCCATCGATCCCTGCAGCAATGTCAACGTGATCTCGCAGGGCTGGGTCATCGGCGGCGGCCGCTTCGACAGCACGCAATACGGCAATATCGACATGAAGCAGGTTATCACAGGCTGGCGCGCCCTGCTGCCCAAGATCCGCACCGGCGGCGAGATCAACATGTACCTGCCGCCTACAATGGCTTACGGTGGCTCCGCCTTCGCGTCGATCCCGGCCAACTCGTATCTCAAGTTCAACGTTAAGCTCATCGGCGTCAACTAATCCACCGGGCGGCGCACGGCGTCCGCACCCAATAAACCAGTCATGAAAAAATTCCGGATCGCACTTCTTCCCGTACTGTTTCTCTTCGCTTCCTGCCTGAAGGCAAAAGACACCGGCTGCCGCTACGACGCCTGCGCCACCGTGGCGCCGCAGGCAGAGATCAACGCGGTACAGGCTTATCTCACGCAAAACAACATCAGCGGGGCTGTACAGCACTGCAGCGGCGCTTATTATAAGATCCTCGACGGCGGCAGCGGCGACGCGGCAACCGCCTGCTCTTCGGTGACCGCCACCTACCAGGGGCGCTTTACCAACGGCAGCCAGTTCGATGCCGGAACCGCCACCTTCAGCCTCGGCAGCGTCATCAAAGGATGGACGAACCTCGTGCCGCTGGTCAAAGAAGGCGGGCATATCCTGATGTACATTCCGCCGTCGCTAGGCTACGGTCCGAACAACTACGGAAGCATCCCCGGCAACTCCATTCTCATTTTCGACGTCACACTCGTCGACGTCCAGTAGGCGCGGCGATTGAGCTACCTTTATCAAAAGCAATCCCTTGGCACACGAAGCGATTTCCGTATTCGACATGTTCAAGATCGGCATCGGCCCATCGAGCTCCCACACGCTGGGACCCTGGCGTGCCGCGCAACGCTTCACGGCATCGCTGCAGGAAGCCGGACGCCTCGGCTCGGTGCGCTCGCTGCGGGTACTGCTGTACGGATCGCTGGCCAAAACCGGCAAGGGACATGGCACCGATGTGGCCGTGCTCCTGGGCCTCAATGGCGAAGACCCGGTAACCGTTCCCGTCGACCAGCTTGATAGCAAGATCGCGCGGATCGGTTCGGAGCGGCAACTGCTCCTCGCCGGCACGCAGCCTGTTCCCTTCGACCCCGCCACCGACATCGAGTTCCTCATGACCGAGTCGCTGCCGTACCATCCCAATGCCCTCAGCTTTCTCGTCAGCTTCGGCGACGGCGCGCAGATTTCGGATACCTACTATTCGATCGGCGGCGGCTTTGTGCTGAAGGAAGGAGAGACGAGCGGTGTCAAGGACAGCGTACAGCTGCCTTTCCCGATCAACGATGCCGAGAACCTGCTCCACTGGTGCCGCAAGACCGGCCTCAACATTCACGAAGTGGTGGCCGAGAACGAGAACGCCTGGCGCCCTGAAGCTGAAACGCGGGCCGGTGTGCTGCGCATCTGGAAGGTGATGCAGGAATGCGTGTACCGCGGTTGCCATACGGAAGGCACGCTGCCCGGAGGGCTCAACGTAAAGCGCCGTGCCGCGCCGCTTGCCGCGCGCCTGCTGCAGGGCAAAAGCTATGCGGATTACGACAGCTGGATCGAAGCCGTGCGCTCGGGCGGCAACCAGTTTCAATACATTCTCGATTGGGTGAGTTGCTTCGCGCTGGCGGTGAACGAGGAGAATGCCTCCTTCAGCCGAGTGGTGACGGCACCCACCAACGGCGCTGCCGGTGTTATCCCCGCCGTGCTCCATTATTACAAGGTCTTTTATCCCGGTGTTACGGATGATAAGATCGTTCAGTTCCTGCTGACGGCTTCCGAGATCGGCTCCATCTTCAAGAAGGGCGCCACGATCTCCGCGGCGATGGGTGGCTGCCAGGCCGAGATCGGCGTATCGTCGTCGATGGCGGCGGCGGCGCTTACCGAAGCGCTCGGCGGCTCGCAGCGGCAGGCGCTGATGGCGGCCGAGATCGCCATGGAGCACCACCTGGGCATGACCTGTGACCCCATAGCGGGCCTCGTGCAGGTGCCCTGTATCGAGCGCAACACGATGGGCGCCATCAAGGCCATCACCGCGTCGCAATTGGCACTTCAGAGCGCGCCCGATTACGCCAAGGTGTCGCTCGACGCAGTTGTCGATACGATGTGGGCCACGGCGCTCGACATGAACAGCAAATACAAGGAAACCGCCGAGGGCGGCCTGGCTGTAAATATCCCCCTTAGCCTCAGCGAATGCTGACGATGCCCGCATGAGAGCCCTCAGTACCGCATACGAACTGGTCGCCGCCCGGCGCCCGCGCGCGCTCGGGCCGCTCAGCGCGCTGCTGCTGTCGGCGCTGCTGATGCTGAGCATCTCCCGGTCCGTGCACTACACCCGCGACTATGGCGGCGTCGATCTCCGCACCCGCGTGGTCGGGGCGCGGCTGCTGGCGGCCGGCGAGTCACCGTATTTCTACAAGTGGCGTCCCGGCGACCCCGACCGGTGGATCATCACGCCGCACCACCCGCTTCATCCCGCCGAGGTCAACGGCGTATCGGTGTCGCCCGGACTTCTCTATCTCCACGTTCTTTTCAACCCGCTCGGTTTCGGCACCGTTCGCTGGCTGTGGACGCTGCTGCAATATGTGTTGCTGGCGCTTTGCTTCGGCTGGCTGCTCCCGGGCCGCGGCCCTTCCGACGAGGCGCGGCTGCGCGCACTGGGCGTGGGTTTCCTGTTTTTCGGTTGCTCGGCGCTGTGGCTGCTTAATGTGGAGCGCGGCCAGTCGTACATGCTGCTGGCGGCCGGTCTTGCCGGGCTGCTCCGCCTGGCCGAAAGCCCGCAGCGCAAGGGCCAGTATGCGGCCGGTGTGCTGCTCGCGGTGCTGGTATACCTGCGGCCGACGATGGTCGTATTCGGTCTGCCCTTCCTGCTCGCTGGCCGCTGGCGGATGCTGGCCGCCGCACTCGCTGCCGGCCTGCCGCTGGCCCTGCACATGCTGCTGTCGCCGCTCTGGCAGGACTACACCCGCTCCATGGCCATC
The DNA here is from genome assembly GCF_054777635.1 of Flaviaestuariibacter terrae. Taxonomy (NCBI): domain Bacteria; kingdom Pseudomonadati; phylum Bacteroidota; class Chitinophagia; order Chitinophagales; family Chitinophagaceae; genus Flaviaestuariibacter; species Flaviaestuariibacter terrae. Next base: position 1,263,914 of record NZ_BAAHAL010000006.1, on the reverse strand, counting down.
TATTCCGGACTCCTTCGCTCGGCACCGGTGGTCACGCCTGTGTGGAGCTTCCCGCAACAGGTGGAAGGGCTCGACGCGCAATGGATCCAGCGGGCGCACCAGGACTTCCGCATCGGCGGACTGCCGTCGCTGTTTTTCAAATACCAATACTGGCTGCGGGGCTTGCCTCCGAAGGCCTTCCTGAATGTCTTCGCATTTGGCGCTGCCACGATCGTCGTGCTCCTGCGCCGACGTTTCCGCAACGGCAGTGCGTCCGACCTGCTGCTTGCCGGCTTTCTTCTCTATGTATGGCTCGAAGTGCTGGTGCCCGCGCCCCGCGGCACGTACAACATGATCCTCTGGATCGTCCCTTCGCTTGTGCTGCTGCTTGAGCCGCGGCGAAGAACATTTGTCTGGCCGCTGCTGCTGTCGGGACTATGCCTCGTAATCGGCTTCCCGGCGGCGAGCCCGCTGCTTCATGCCCTTGGTGAAGTGTTGCTGCTGCTTGCGCTGCTGATCCACCTCTGGCCGGAGCCCGTAGCAACGGCGCCTTAACCCTTTATCAATGCCTGCGCGGTCCGTGCATTTGCCAGCGCTGCGGCGTCGGCCGTGTTGTTGAAATACAGGCAGGCCTTTCGTGCCTGCGGATCGGTCCGGATCAGGTCGATGATCTGGTTGATAAATTCATAGCTGTACCCCGAGTGATACAGGCGCGGCGCCCCGTGAAACCGGTAGTAAATCAGCGGTGCGTTCGAGATCACATCCGGCGAAAGGCCCGGGTACGACACGCCGCTGAACGTGACGCCCTCGGCATGGAGGCGGTCGTAGACCGAAGGCTTCCACCAGCTTGCGTGGCGGAATTCCAGCACGTTGTTGAACTCGGTGGAAAGCTGCGCCAGGATCGTATCAAGCAATGCCCTGTCGTAGGTCATCGAGGGCGGCAGCTGGAACAGGATGCAGCCCAGCTTTTCCTGTAGACCCGCGGCGGCAAGCCGGTAAAATTCGGTTACGAGGTCGGCACTGTCCTCGAAGCGCTGCACGTGCGTTACCTGCTGCGGCACCTTGACCGAAAAGTTGAAGCCGGGCGGCGTGCGTTGGTACCAGCTTTCAAAGGTGCGAAGCTCGGGGAACCGGTAAAAGGTATTGTTGATCTCGAGCGAGTTGAAGTGCCCGCAGTAGTATTCCAGCCAGCGGCTCTTCGACAGGCCCTTCGGGTAAAAAACCTCCTTCCAGCTATCGTAATGAAAGCCGGAGCAACCGATCTTCCAGTCAATCGGGTGAGTCATGAACGGGAAGGCAAAATAATGGTGCCACCAGGTTATTGACAGTTTGGCGTTTGCGGTTTCCGGTTTGGAGTTCGCCACGCTACGCAACTACCTGCAAAACCCCAAACTTCAAACTACAAACTACAAACTTTGTTTTATGCAGGCAGCCACAGGCTTTGTACATGCCCGGCGAGCTCGACGAGCTTCTTGAAGGTATCGGGCTTTGTGACGAAGCAGTTGGCGCCGAGGTTATAGCAATGGTTTTTGTCGCGGTCGGAAGAAGACGTGGTGAACACCACGATTGGGATGCGGTGAAAGTCTTCGTGCATCTTGATCTCGCGCAGGGCCTCACGGCCATCCTTACCCGGCATGTTGAGGTCGAGCATGATCAGCGAGGGCAGCGCGTCGGTCTTGCGGGCCGCGAGTGCTTCAAGCAGGGCATCGCCGTTCTCCTGGAAGCCATACTCATCGCCGCTCCGGCTTGCGGAGAACGCATCGCGCAGGATTTCGCGGTCATCGGCATCATCGTCTACGATCCAGATCTCGTAGGGTTTCCTCATAGGGGTAAAATTAGGGTAAAGACGGCTCCTTCGCCGGGCGTGCCTGATGCATAAATAGTGCCGCCATGGTGCTCGGCGATCTTTTTAACGATCGCCAGGCCGATGCCGTTGCCCTCGTATTCGCTGCGGCCATGAAGCCGCTGGAAGATCTGGAAGATCTTGCCGGCAAATTCCTGCTCGAAGCCAATCCCGTTATCCGTGAATTCCAGCTGCAGGTAGGCCGGGGCCTTCGCCACGCCCGCCGGTACTTCTTCGGGTGTACGCACGCTCGAACGGATACGGATAACCGGGGCGGCGTCCTCACGGGCAAACTTGAGCGAGTTGCTCAGGAGGTTCTGAAACAGCTGCCGGAATTGCGACGGCACCACCTTGGCTTCGGGGAGGGGCTCGTCGACGTCGATCGTGGCGCCCTTCTGCTCGATCTTGAACTCGAGTGTCTGCAGGGCGTCGTTGAGCAGGCTCTGGAGGCTTGTATTTTCAAAAGAGCGGTTGCCGGAAATGCGCGATACCGAAAGCAGGTCGTCGATCATCGTCTGCATCCGCTGCGACGCATCCACCACTTTACGGAGATACATCTTCCCGTCTTCCGTCATGAGGTTCACCTGTGTGGCGACGAGGCGGTCGCCGAAGGTCGAGATCTTGCGCAGCGGCTCCTTCAGGTCGTGGGAAGCGACGTATGCGAACTCCTCGAGGCTGGCGTTGCTCTGTTCGAGCTGGAACGAATTCTGGAGCAGCGTCCGCTCCATCTCCTTGCGCCGGTTGATGTCGAGCGCTGCGCCGAGGATCTGCAGGATGCCGCCCTGGTCGTCTTTCCGAAACACGATCTCGCGCGCAAGGAGCCAGTACCAGCTGCCGTCTTTCTTGCGGAGGCGGCACTCGTACTGCATCATCGACTCGTGGTACTGGAAGTGGCTGTCGCTGCCGCTGCGCTCGGGCAGAAGGTGCCGGTCTTCGGGATGGTACAGGCTGCTTACCTGCTCGGGTGTCATGGCCAGCACTTCCTCGGGCGTATACCCGAGCACGTAGAAAATTTCGCGGTTGAGGTAATGGAAACAGCCGCTCGGGATATCAAAAAGATAGAGCACCATCGGCGAGGCATCGGCGATCTGCTGGATAAAATATTCCTGCTCGCGGATCTTGTGCTGCGCGTCGGTTTGCTCGGTGATGTCGAGGCTGATGTTGAGCACGTGGGCCACTTGGCCCGTCTCGTCGCGGTCGAACACGGTGCCGAAGGTGTGCAGCCAGCGCCAGGAGCCGTCGGCATGCCGCACGCGGAAGCGAAACTCGGCGACCGGCTCGCGCTCGGGGTTCGCATTGGCTTCGTCGATGATCTCCTTGTTGCGGTTTTGAAGGGTTGCGAGGTCGTCGGGATGAATCAGGCTGGTAACGAAGGCCGACCCTTTCTCGTACACCTCGAGTGGGGAATAGCCCAACAGCTTTTCCATCCCCTCGCTCACAAAGGAATAAGCGCCCGTCTTGATACTGTAGGCCGCGATAATGGACGGCGTCGCGTCGGCGAGCTTGCGCAGGAAGTGTTCCTTCTCCTGCATCTGGTGCATTAGGTGCTGCCGGTCGGTCACGTCCATCACGGTGCCGGCGATCGAAACGGCTTTGTCGTCGCGGTACTGCACTTTCCCGCGCGACCAGAGGTATTTGATCCCGCTGCTGTGCCGGTAGCGAAACTCGCTGTCGAAGCGGCCGCTGATGCGGGCCGCTGCCAGCTCTTCTTCCACGCGGGCGCGGTCGTCCTCGTGCACGTGGCTGAGGAATGTGAAGCTGTCGTTTTCCACCTCCAGCAGCCTTGTCAGCTCCGGCGTTACCGACGACTGACCCGTTTCCAGGTCCCACACATAGGAGCCGATATGCGCCAGTGCCTGGGCTTCGAGCAGCTGCGCCTCGCGGCTTTGGAGGCGCTCTTCCATAAGGCGCGAAAAGGTGTTCATCACGGCCTTACTGTGCTCGAGGTGAAAGCGGTCGATCTCTTCGATCACCTGGAGCATGAGCCCGGTATCGGTGCAATAGCCCGGCAGGAATTGCAGGAAGCTTTTCTTGCGGATATAGGTTGTCTTGCTGATGTCTTCCGAAAGCAAGGCATAGCGGTCGAAGGGAAATTCGTTCTCGAGCCAGTGGCGGATGCTGACTTCGATCCAGTCGGCGGCGCGGTTTTCGGCGAGGTAGCTAAGCTGTTCCTGGGCAAATGTGCGGAGCAGCGAGAGCTGGGTGTCGGTGTCGAGGTGGGCCACCTGGCGAAGCAGCGGAAGGTCTTCCTCGAGGGCGAGTTGTCGTTGCAGGCGGATGAGGTCCTCGAGCTGCTGCGTCAGCAGGTACTGCGCAAAAGAAGGCAGGTATTCCAGGTCGAGCGTTGGTTGTTGGGTTTCTGCTTGGCTATGCACGAACTGAATTTATTGGGATGGCTCGGGGCCGGGTGAAAAATCTGGTTTAAAGGTACGCCCAAAACGGCAATGCCCCGAACAGGGAAAGGGAGGCGAGCCTCCCTTTCGATATGCAGTGCGGGTGCGATCAGGATTCGCGATCGGGGCCCGAGTAGGGGTCTTCCTCGTTTGGCTCGTTACGCTCGCCGCCGAGGCTGTAGTACTTGTTTTCCTCGTCGCCCTGGCCCAGTGACTCCGTTTCGGTCTCATCCGTCGCACCGGGCACGTCGAGGTCGCTGCCCGTACGGTTGTTGCCGAAGGAGGCTTCGTTGAGCGGCTCGCCTTCGAAGTCGCGGTCGTCGAGGGCCGCGCGGCGGAGGTTGTCGCTGTCGATGGTGCCACGGTCGGTGTTGGCGAGGGCGCGGGCCTCATCGGGACTCACATCCGCGTCGGTGCCGGGGCGCAGGCCGAGGTCGTCGCTGTCCACGTCCTGCGGGGCGCCGATCTCGCGGCGCCGGCTGTCGGTGCTGCGGAGCGCATCGCTTTCGCCTTCGCTGACGTCGCCGTTGCGGTTGGCCTCCGGCTCGCGGTTGCTGCCGCTGTTGCCGTTGAAGCGCTGGCTCACGCCGCTGAGGTTGCGTGAGTTGGGAAGATTTTCCACATCCACGTCAACCCGGTGGCTGTCCGTTCGCTTGTCCATGATATCCTCCTTGGCGGGGTAGTGCGGGTAGCCCGGGAAATCCTGGTCGGTTTTCGCGTCGGGCGATTGCTCTACCTCCCGCTTGCTGTCCATTGCTTTCGACGGATCGTTTTCCGGGGCGCGGTTGCGCCGATTATCGTCTGCCTTTGCCATAACTCGTTTTCGTATATACGGCAACTGTCGTGCCTAGCCGCCCGTTCGCTGAAAGGGGCGCGTACTTTCTGCGTCGACCTGTCCTAAGGCCGGTAATGTTCAATTTTCAATGCTCAATATTCAATTTTCAAGTACACCGGAGTACCGCCTTACATCCGCCCTCTTTGAGCATTGGCTATTGAACATTGAGCATTGACCATTTGCAGCAGAAAGCCCCGCCATAGGCGGGGCTTTTGTATCAAACAGCGTTCGGACTATCCCGGGAAATAAGGGAATCTGAAACGTGGTTCAACTAGAGCAGCGACCCCGTGAGTACGAGGTAGGCCACTGAAAAATAAATGATGATCCCGGTGACATCGACCAAGGTTGCTACGAAAGGTGCCGACGAGGTAGCGGGGTCAGCCCCGAGGCGTTTGAGCAGGATCGGGAGCATAGAGCCGGCGAGCGTTCCCCACATCACAATGCCGAGAAGCGAAAATCCAACCGTCATGCCCACAGCATTCCAGTGCTGCAAGTACGAAGCCCGTACGTCCGGGTTCTGCATATGCATAACGCCTGAGGCGATCAGCTCGTGCCAGATGAAGATGCGGAAGTAGCCCACAAGCCCTAAGGTGGCGCCCAGCACGAGTCCTGAGAAGATTTCGCGACGCATGACCCGCCACCAATCGGCGAGTGTGACATCGCCCACTGCCATGGCCTGGATAATGAGTGTCGAAGCCTGCGAGCCGCTGTTGCCCCCGCTGGAAGTGATCAGTGGTATAAAGATCGCCAGGATGGCAACTTTCTCCATTTCATCGGAGAAGTAGGTCATCGCCGATGTCGTGAGCAACTCACTGATAAAAAGCGCCAGCAGCCAGCCTACCCGCTTTTGGATGAGCCGGAAAAAGGCAATGTCTAAATACGGCTCACGCAAGGCTTCCGTGCCGCCGAATTTTTGCATGTCTTCGGAGAACTCCTCCGACGCCACCCACAGGATATCGTCGATGGTCACGATGCCGAGCAGCTTGTTGGAATTGCTCACTACGGGCAGCGCCACGCGGTTGTTCATCTTGAACGCCTCGGCTGCTTCTTCCTGGTCCTGGTAGGCATTGAGGGCGATCACGCGGTCGTCCATCAGCTCGCTCACGCGGCTGTACGGGTCGGCGAGGATGAACTCGCGGATCCGTATGTCGTCCATCAGCTCGCCCTTGTCGTTGATGACATAAATGACGTCGATGGTCTCGGTGTTCTTGCCCTTGCGGCGGATGACCTCGAGCACTTCGGCCACGGTATTGTCTTCGTTCACATACACGTAGTCGGGTGTCATGAGGCGGCCCACGCTGTTTTCGGGGTAGCCGAGCAGCGACAGCGTCACCTTGCGCTCCTCGGGGTTGAGCTGCTTGATCAGCTCGCGCACGACGCTGCTGGGGAGGTCTTCGAGGAAGGAGGTACGGTCATCGGGAGGGAGCTCGTTGAGGAGCTCGGCCACCTTCGTCGCCGAGAGTTCCTCGATGATCCGCTTCTGCATCCCGAACTCAAGGATCCGGAACACGCCCGCGGCGCGGTGCACCGACATGGCGCTCACGATCTCGCTGCCGCGTTCCGGCTCCTCGTAAACGAGGTCGGCGATCTCGGTGATGTTTTGCTGATCGAGAAACTGGTGCAGGGCCTGCGGGTCTTCACTCTGCAGCACATGCTCAAACTCCTGCTTCAATAATTCCAGCGACATGCTTCAAAAATACGGTCCGAACTGCAATCGCTTTGCCCGTACAAGAAGATAATTCCGAATCTTTGCCCCGTGAAACCAATGAATTATACGCATCCGGCGCTGAAGGTGACCGCTGCCGGCTCGCGCGGCCGCGGCGTTTTTACGGATATGGCCATGTCGGCCAACACCCTTGTGGAAGTGGCTCCCGTGATCGTGCTGAGTGCCCGGCACCGCGCCCTGCTGGAAAAAACACTGCTCCACGACTACATCTTCGAGTGGGGGAAGAGCCGTACCCAATGCTGCGTGGCCCTCGGCTACGTGTCGCTGTACAACCATGCCTACGACGCCAACTGCGAATACGAAATGCACTACGACGAGGGCCTCATCCTCGTGCGCACCGTCCGCGACGTCAGGAAAGGATCGGAGTTGTTCATCAACTACAATGGTGTTCCCGACAGCGATTCGCCGCTTTGGTTTGATGCCCATTAGATCAACAGAACAGCAGAACAAGGAACAAGGAATGTTGATCGGAAGGGAGCGGGTTGATTGGAGTGGCAAATAAAAAAGGGAAGCCTTCTTCAGACTTCCCTTCATTATTCATAATTCCTTGTTCCTTGTTCTTCTGTTCCCTTCCTTCTTACTGGCGGTTCAGGAGGATCTGGCCGCGGAGTTCCGGAACGGTGGTCGAGGTCTTGGTGAAGACCTGGATGTAGTACAGGCCGGCGAGGAGCTCGCTTTCCTTAACAACCGTATTGTCTACGGCGAGCGACTGGGAGAAGCTGCCCGACTTGCGGCGCGGCGGTGTGCCAACGGCCGGAGTGTTGTAGGGGAACTGCTGCAGGACGGCGCCCTGGAAGCCCGCTTCGGCGGGACCGTATACGCGGATCGACGTTACGGAGTCCATGGTGTTGGCCCAGTTCACGGTGTAGCTCAGCGTGCGGGTACCGTTGTCGTACGATGCGTTGATGCTGCCGGTAGCCGTCGAAGGCGTGGCAGGTGTCGGAACGACCTGCGCGGCGTTGAGCGGCAGGTTCGTGCCCGAGTAAATGGCAGTCTCGGGCGACTTCTTGCACGAAACCGCGGCGAGGGTAGCTGCCGAGAGCAGGAGTAAACTCAGTCTTTGAAACATAGCGGGCTGATTTGCTGCGAAAATAGTATTATTTCCCATCTGTGGAAATCGAGTTGTCCACTTAATGGAAAGAAGTTCAGAAGTCGGAAGTGCGAAGCTGGAGGTATTCCTTACTTCCGTCATTGCGCGCGTAGCGAAACAATCGCTTTCACCCGGCGCTGCAGCAATCGGGCAGCGCAGTCAGGTCGGCGCAGATTGCTTTGCCGGCCATAGCTCCACGGCGCTTTCCCTTACTAACAAGTAACGGCGTCAGCTTCCGAGGTCCTGCTTCCGACTTCCCCACTTTACTTCAACAGTCCCTTGATCTCATTCAGCTTCAGCAGGGCCTCCACGGGTGTGAGCCGGTTGATGTCCAGGTTCTCCAGCACGCGGCGGATGTCGTCGAAAGTCTGGCTGTGGGCATCGAAGATGCTCAGTTGCACCTTGGGTGCGGTGAGCTGGCGCAGGCCTTCCGCCGGCGAGGCATCTACGTGCTGCGCCTCGAGTTGCTGCAGTACGTCCTTCGCGCGGGCGAGGAGCTCCGGCGGCATGCCGGCCATTTTCGCCACGTGGATACCGAAGGAGTGCGTGGAGCCGCCCCGGGCCAGCTTGCGGAGGAAGATGATCTTGCCGCCGATCTCGCGGTTGGTGACATGGTAGTTCTTCACGCGCGGCAGCTTTTCTTCGAGCTCGTTCAGCTCGTGGTAGTGCGTGGCGAAGAGGGTCTTCGGAGCCTGCGGCGCGTTGTGCAGGTATTCGGCGATGCTCCAGGCGATGGAGATTCCGTCGTAGGTGCTGGTGCCACGGCCGATCTCGTCGAGCAGGATGAGGCAGCGCGGCGAGATGTTGTTGATGATGGAGGCCGTCTCGTTCATCTCCACCATGAAGGTCGACTCGCCGGCACTCAGGTTGTCGGAGGCGCCCACGCGGGTAAAGACCTTATCGGTCAGGGGTATGCGCGCCTCGGTTGCCGGCACGAAAGAGCCCATATGCGCCATGAGGGTGATAAGGGCCGTTTGCCGCAGCAGGGCGCTCTTACCGCTCATGTTGGGACCGGTGAGGATGATGATCTGCTGCTCGTCTTTATCCAGTGTGATGTCGTTTGTGATGTAGGGCTCGCCGGGAGGCAGCTGCCGCTCGATCACCGGGTGGCGTCCCTCCGTGATGACCAGCTCGTCGCCCTCGTGGATGTCCGGGCGGCGGTAGCCGTAGTGCAGGGCGTTCTGCGCGAAGCAGGCGAGGCAGTCGAGCACGGCGAGGATCTGCGCGTTTGTCTGGATGGGAGCGAGGTAGTCGTGCAGCTCGCCGAGCAGCCCGTCGAACAGCTGCAGTTCGAGCACCAGCATCTTGTCTTCGGCGCCCGTGATCTTTTCCTCGTATTCCTTCAGCTCGGGGGTGATGTAGCGCTCGCAGTTAGCCAGCGTCTGCTTCCGGATCCAGTCCGCGGGCACCTTGTCCTTGTGCGTGTTGGTCACCTCTAGGTAATAGCCGAATACGTTGTTGAAGCCGATCTTGAGCGAGGGGATTCCCGTGCGCTCCGACTCGCGCTGCTGCAGCTCCAGCAGGTATTCCTTCCCGTTGTGGGCGATATAGCGCCAGGAGTCCAGCTCCTCGTGCACGCCGGGAGCAATAAAGCCGCCCTTGGCGGCAAGCGCCGGCGGGTTCTCGGCGATGGAGGCCGTGATCTTGTCGGCGATCAGCGCGCAGGGATTTAGGGTATCGGCAAGGCGGGCCAGGTAAGCGCTGTTGTGCCCCTGGAGCAGCTGGCGGATGGCTGCTACCTGCCGGAGTGCCCGGGCCAGCTGCAGGAGCTCGCGCGGGTTGATCTTTTTGAGCGGGATCTTCGACACGAGGCGCTCCAGGTCGCCGCAGGGGCGGAGGGCATGTCCCAGCTTTTCGCGGAGGTCGGCATCGAGCAGCAGGCTTTCGACCACGTCGAGGCGCTCGTTGATCCGCTCGAGCTCACGCAGCGGGAATACGATCCAGCGCTTCAGCAGGCGCGCGCCCATTGGTGTCAGCGTGTTGTCGAGCACCTTGAGCAGCGTGGCGCCGCCTTCGACGGGGCTGTGGAGCAGCTCCAGGTTGCGGATGGTAAACCGGTCGAGCCAAAGGTGCTCCTGGCGCTCGAGGCGCTGCAAGGCGGTCACGTGCTGCAGGTTCGGGTGCTCGGTGTCTTTGAGGTAGTGCAGCACCGCGCCGGCGGCCACGAGGGCGGCGCCAAGACCGTCGACGCCGTAACCTTTGAGCGAATGCGTGTCGAAATGCTTCAGCAGCGATTCCTCGGCATAATGTTGCTGAAACACCCATTCATCGAGCGTATAGGTATAAAAGCGGCTGCCGAATTCTTCCTTGAAGCGCTTCTGGTGCTGCCGCTGGAAGATCACTTCCGCGGGACGGAAGCCCATAAGGAGCTTGTCGGCATACTCGCGGTCGCCCTGGGCCACGAAGAATTCGCCGGTGGAGATATCGAGAAAGGCAAGGCCGTACACTTCGTCGCTTTCGAGGTGCAGCGAGGCCAGGAAGTTGTTGGAGCCGTGCTCGAGGAGCTTGTCGTTGGTGGCGGTGCCCGGTGTAACCATCTCGGTGACGCCACGCTTGACGATGCCCTTGGCCGTTTTCGGATCTTCGAGCTGGTCGCAGATGGCCACGCGGTAGCCGGCGCGCACCAGCTTGTGCAGGTAGGTATCGAGGGCGTGGTGGGGAAACCCGGCGAGCTCGTTGTCGGCGGTGCCGTTGTTGCGCTTGGTGAGGGTGATGCCCAGCACGCCCGCGGCCACGATGGCGTCGGAGCCGAAGGTCTCGTAGAAATCCCCCACGCGGAACAGCAGGATGGCATCGGGGTAACGGGCCTTGATGGCGCCGTGTTGCTGCATCAGCGGGGTTTCTGCACTTTTCGTTTTGCTCATAGCGTAGCGGCAAAAATAGCCCGGCCGGTCCAACAAAACCTGTGAAAAACCTCAGGGAAACCGGTTTTTATCCCCAGAAAAGAGAAAGAACGCAGATTTTTTAGAATGATCAAAATGGACGCGGAAAGGCCGAGGCAGCATCTCCGTCCGCTTCTTTGTCTTCTCTTGCAAAGGATTCCATGCGCCGACTGCTCTTATTCTGCCTTTTGCTGATTCCTCCGGGCTTTGCTGCCGCGCAGGACCTGACAGATTCGTTTTGGAAAGACTGGGAGCGCTTGCTGCGGGAAAACAGGTACGCTGAACTTGCCCGGCTGGTCCGTGTCGAAGCCGAACGGAATACCGATAGCTCCAAGCGGATGCTTTTTTTGGAAGCCGCTCATACCTGCGAAATTCACGCTGCAGCAATTGGTGAGCGCAAGGCACTTATCCGCGCCGCACTTTACGATGGTTCGTTCAGCAAGGGGCAAAAGCGGGAGTGGGGCGTTGATCTGGCAGAATATTACCTCGCTGAATGCCGCTACGACTCGGCACTTTATATTCTCGATTACGCTTTGCATATTCCGGAGCAGGTCCAGCGTTGCTTCGGTCCGCCCGATTTTCCAGTCCGGTACCGGCATGCCTGGATGCTGGCCCTCCAGGGTATTGGCAACATAGATTCCGCGATCCGGGTGTTTGCACCGGCAGCTTTCCTGGAGAAATCAACTCTTTTTTACCTTACAACCAAGGATCGATACGAGGGATACGTAGCAGATTTCGTGCGTCTGCTTCGGCGCAGGTATTCCCCGGAAGAACTGGCTGCCGCGGCAGAGGATATGATCCGGAAATCCGGTTTCCGCACCGAAACTGTGGCGCACTCCCGCAACGGCGAGGTCAGGTACATATACGTCTACCACCTTCTGGGAGCCGGCTACGATTACAACGGGGCTTACTTTGTGAGCCAGTCGAACCTGCAGCAACGAAACGAGGAACAAAGGACGAAACTCCGGACTATCTGCCTGTACCGGCTGCTCCGGGCCAGTGATTCGTTCATAGAGGGACTCTGAAGATCGCTCCGACGCCAACCTTCCTGAACCTTCAAAACCTTCAAAACCTTCAAAACCCCCAAAACCTTTGTTCTTACCTTTGCGCCGCAATGCGCAAGCTTTCCACCGAAGAACTGGACCGCCTCTCCGTCGACGAATTCAAGGCCGCCGAAAAGCTGCCCGTCATCGCCGTGCTGGAAAACGTGCGGAGCGCCTATAATGTCGGCTCGCTCTTTCGCACCTGCGACGCCTTTCGCCTCGAAGCGCTGTACCTCGTGGGCTACACCGCCTTCCCGCCGCATAAGGAGATCCGCAAGACGGCCCTCGGCGCTGAAGACACCGTAGCCTGGAAGCATTTCCGGCCGGTGGAGGAAGCCCTGGCCGACCTCCGCGCGCAGGGCTACCGTATTTATGCGGTCGAGCAGGCCGAAGGCAGCCGGATGCTGCAGGACGTTTCGGTAGCGGCAGGGGAGAAGGTCGCCGTCGTCTTCGGCAACGAGGTGACGGGCGTGGAGCAAACGACCATCGCGCAGTGCGACGGCTGTATCGAGATCCCGCAACTGGGGATGAAGCACTCGCTGAATGTGGCTACTGCGGCAGGGGTGGTGCTTTGGGAGCTCGTCCGGCAGCATTTGAAAAATTTTCAATAATCAATGTTCAATGTTCAATTCTCAAGGAGGGGATTGTACTTGAATATTGAGGATTGAGCGTTGACCATTGAACATATTATTACGATGACAACAGTCAAAAACTATCTCTCCCTCATCAAGTTCTCCCACACCATCTTCGCGATGCCCTTTGCGCTGATCGGGTTTTTCCTCGCGCTGATGCGACTTGATCTCGCCACATCGGTAATTCCGGGATGGCATACGACCATTTACCCTGAGGGATTCTGGAGGGAAATCGTCGTGAAGTTCCTTCTGGTCATACTTTGCATGGTCTTCGCCCGCTCGGCGGCCATGGCCTTCAACCGCTATATCGACCGGCGCTTCGACGAAAAGAACCCGCGTACCGCCATTCGCGAGATCCCCAAAGGCATCATCAGCCCGGAGAATGCCCTCGCCTTCACCATCGCCTGCTGTGTGCTGTTCATCGCCTGCACCTTTTTCATCAACCGAATTTGTTTTTACCTGTCGCTCGTGGCGCTCGCCGTGGTGCTGGGTTATAGCTACACGAAGCGCTTTACACCGCTCTGCCACCTTGTGCTGGGCGTCGGGCTTTCGCTGGCGCCCATCGGCGCCTGGCTCGCCGTTACGGGCTATTTTCACTGGCTGCCCCTGCTGTTTTCCTTCGCGGTCATCTTCTGGGTGAGCGGCTTCGACATCATCTATGCCATGCAGGATGTGGACTTCGACACATCGCAACAGCTTTATTCGATACCTGCCGCTGTCGGTAAGGCCCGGGCGCTCCGGATCTCCGAGTTCCTCCACCTGCTTTCGGCCGCCTGCGTGGTCGCTGCCGGCAGGTTCGGGCACTTCGGATGGCTTTATTGGATCGGCGTGCTCGTATTCGGCGGTATGCTCGTATACCAGCATTCCATCGTAAAGCCCACCGACCTCCGCCGCGTCAATATCGCGTTCATGACGGCCAACGGGATCGCATCGGTAGTATTTGCGGCTTTCGTCATCGCCGACCTGTTCGTACATTAACAACCGTTTGTAGTTTGTGGTTTGTTGTAGGAACGGGAGCTGCCCGTTTTGGTAGCGAACTAAAGCAAACCACAAACTACAAAGCACAAACTTCTCTCATGCCCCGAATCCTCGCAATCGACTATGGTGGTAAACGTACCGGTCTCGCCGTCACCGACCCGCTGCAGATCATCGCAACGGGCCTCATGACGATCGAGACGCAGAAGCTGCTGCCGTTTCTGAAAGACTATCTCAAAAAAGAGGACGTGGAGCTCGTGCTCATCGGCATGCCGACCAACTGGGACGACTCCGACACGCATATCACCGGCGCGGTGCGCAAATTCATCACGCTCTTCCAGAAGCAGTTTCCGGCGACGCCCATCCGCGAGGTCGATGAGCGGTACACATCCAAAATGGCGTCGCAGGCAATTTCGCAGATGGGGCTCAAAAAGAAGCGCCGCGAGCAGAAGGGCCTCATTGATGAAGTGGCGGCAACCATCATTCTGCAGGAGTACCTGCAACATAAATCCTAGTACCCCGGATCTCCCGGTCGCGGATCGGGCGCAGTGACCCGAACGCCCGCATTTGGCATCCTTTCCGCATCGCGGCATTAGCAGACTGGCAGATTAGCACAATAGCAGATTATCTTTGCGCCATGATTCTTCCTATTGTAGCTTATGGTCACCCGATATTGCGCCAGGTGGCTGAAGATATTGATCCGTCTGCGTATCCCGATCTCGACAAGCTGATTGCCGATATGTGGGAAACGATGTACGCCTCCAATGGCGTCGGTCTCGCCGCGCCGCAGATCAACCGCGGGCTTCGTCTCTTCGTGGTGGATTCCGAGCAGATCTTTGCCAACCAGGAGGAAGACGATGAGGACGATTACCCGGACGCGCCGGGCTACAAGGGCGTCTTTCTCAATGCGCATATCGTGGAAGAAGCGGGTGACGACTGGGCCTACAACGAAGGCTGCCTTTCCATCCCGCGCATCCGCGAGGATATTTACCGTGCCGAGGAAGTAACGATCCGCTACCTCGACGAGCACTTACAGCCGCAGGAGCGCACGTTCAACGGCGTTACGGGCCGCATCATCCTCCACGAATACGATCATATCGACGGGAAGCTCTTTATCGACCACCTGTCGCCGCTGAAGCGCAAGCTGATGAAGCGCAAGCTCGACGACATCTCGCGCGGCGCCATCCGTACCGATTACAAAATGCTGTTTCCCAAGAAATGAAGCACTACCTCCTTGCCGTAACGATCCTTCTCTCGCTCCGCGCTGCGGCCCAGACCGACACAAGCGATGTGGAGGCCGTGCGCCGCATGGTGACGCTGAGCGAGGTGGTGATCCGCAGCGACCTCAACGTGCCGCGCTTCCTCCAGCGCATCCGCACCGACTCCTCGTACTACAAGGCGTTCAAGAACCTGCATATCCTGGGTTATACGGCCGAGAACTACATCGAATTGTTCGACAAGAAGGGGCGCTCCGAAGCGAGCCTGCGGAGCAAGACGCGGCAGAACCGTGACGCCTCCTGCCGCACGATGGATGTGCTCGAAGAGCAGGTCACGGGCGACTTCTACGACAACGACCGCAATTACAACTACTACACCGCGCAGCTCTACGACGCCTTCTTCTTCACGCACGGTAAGGTTTGCGGCGAAACCAACATCGTTGCCGGCAGCGAGCACGACGTACACGGCAAGAAGGGCCTCGACAAGAACAAGGAGCAGCTCAAGATGCTTTTCTTCAACCCCGGTCAGAAGATCCCCGGCATTCCTTTTATCGGCAACAAGCTGGATGTGTTCGATGAGTCGGTGGCGAAGAACTACACCTATTCGATCGATACGTCTTCCTCCATCAACGGGATCGACTGCTACGTGTTCCGCATCGTGCGCCGCGACGACCTCAGGAAGTCGGAGCGTGGCGACATCGTGTTCGACAACATCACGACCTGGTTCAACCAGAAAACAATGGAGATCGTGGGCCGCACCTATGACCTTAGCTACGATGCCGGCGTTTACGACTTCGATGTGCACATGAAGGTGGAAATGATCAAGGTAGGCCCCTACGTGGTGCCCTATACCCTGAGCTACCGCGGCAACTGGTACCTCATGTTCAAGGGCCGCGAGCGGGGTGTGTTCAATGCCACGCTGCATGATTTCAAAATTCCCTGACCTCACCCCCGGCCCCTCTCCGGGACGGAGAGGGGGGACGAACCTCCTGAAATAGAGAAACCCGATGCCGAAAGCATCGGGTTTCTCTATCCCCTCTCCGCAGCGGAGAGGGGGTCAGGGGGTGAGGTCCTCCTGCATCCCCTTCGCATACTTCCGCCACTTCTCGATTACGGCCGCCATGTCTTCCGGCAACTCGGTTTCGAAGAACATGTCTTCGCCGGTACGGGGATGCTTGAAGCCGAGGGTTTTTGCATGCAGGGCCTGCCGCGGGCAGAGGGCAAAGCAGTTTTCGACGAACTGCTTGTACTTGGTATAGATCGTTCCCTTCAGGATGCGGTCGCCGCCATAGGTGTCGTCGTTAAAGAGCGTGTGGCCGATGTATTTCATGTGCACACGGATCTGGTGCGTACGCCCGGTTTCGAGCACGCATTCCACCAGCGTTACATAGTTGAAGCGCTCAAGCACCTTATAGTGGGTGATGGCATCTTTGCCGTGATCGCCTTCGGGGTAAGCTTCAAACAGCTTGCGGTAGCGAAGGTTGCGGCCGACGTGTGCTACAATGGTGCCTTCCTCCTGCTCCATATTGCCCCACACGAGGGCGCGGTAATGGCGCTTCACCGTGTGGTCGAAGAACTGCTTTGCGAGGTGCCGCATGGCGGCGTCGTTCTTCGCAAGCACCAGGAGGCCGCTTGTATTCTTGTCGATGCGGTGCACGAGCCCGAAGCGGGGGAGCACGCTTTCGTCGAGGCCGGGGTTTTGCTGCTTCAGGTAATAGGATATGCCGTTGAGCAGGGTGCCGCTGTAGTTGCCCGAGCCGGGGTGCACGACCATGCCCGCGGGCTTGTTGATAATCATGATGTCGGCATCCTCGTGCAGGATGTTGAGATCCATCTTCTCGGGTACGACGTCGGTGCTTTCGGGCGTCATGTCGGAGTACACGACGATCTGGTCGAGGGGCTTGATCTTGTAGTTCTGCTTCACGGCCTTGCCGTTCACCAGCACCATCCCCGCGTTGATGCCCCGCTGCAGCTTGTTGCGCGTGGCACCCTCGATGCGGCCCATCAGGAATTTGTCGATACGCAGCGGCTCCTGGCCCTTGTCGATCAGGTAGGTAAATCGCTCATAGAGCTCATCGCTGGCGTCGGCGGCTTCCGGGATGTTTGTTTCGTCGATGTTCATCAGCCCGCAAATATCGTGATTCGCGAATCGTGAATCGTCAAACACCCATCGCCCGGACCCTTCCAGGGGCAAGCGGCCTTCGGAAGCCGGGGAAAGGGAAAACAGGAATGCATTCACGCTTGACGATTCACGTTTAACGATCTTTGCCCCGATGAAACAACCCGTTATCTTACGCGACCTCGGCCATATGGGCTACCAGGACGCCTGGGCCTACCAGGAGCAGCTCCTGCAGGAAGCACTGGCCATCAAGGCCGTCGTACACCAGTCGACCGGGCCCATCGACCCGGCGACGCTTCCCACGAAGCACCACCTGCTCTTCGTGGAGCATCCGCCGGTATATACGCTCGGGAAGAGTGGGAAGATGGAGCACGTGCTGATCGACGAGCAGCAGCGCTCCGAAAAGGGTATCGAGTTTTTCCAGACCAACCGGGGCGGCGACATCACCTTTCACGGCCCCGACCAGGTAGTGGGCTATCCCATCCTCGACCTCGAGAAGTTCTATACCGATATCGGCAAATACCTGCGCGCGCTGGAAGACGTCATCATCGATACGCTCGGCGGCTATGGCATCAGCGCCGGCCGCTCGGCGGGGGAAACCGGTGTATGGATCGATGCCGAGGTAAAGGGCCAGGAGCGGAAGATCTGCGCCATGGGCGTGCGCTGCAGCCGCTGGGTCACCATGCACGGCTTTGCCCTCAACGTCAACACCGACCTGTCCTACTTCAACCACATCATCCCCTGCGGCATTGTCAACAAGAAGGTCACCTCGATCAAAGAGGAGCTCGGCCACGAAGTCCCGATGGCGGAAGTAAAGGAACGGTTGAAACAGAGCTTCTGCAAGGTCTTCGACGTTGAACTCGTTGAAGAATAACCGTCAGCGCCGGAACAATTTCGAACGCATGCAAAGCGGGTCCTACGGCCGCAGGTAGAATTTGTTTCGCTCCACGAGCTTGTCGTCGTTGTACAACTCAAAGAAGAACCAGCCGGAGTGGTAGAAGTTGCTCTTGTCGAAGAGGATCAGTTTTTCCTTGACATTCCTGATCTCAAAGAGCAGCGTATTGTCTTCGAAGAATTTGACACTATAGTTCTTGTCGGCTGCATCGGGGAGGCGCAGCTGCACATATCCCTCGTTGTTGGTAAATACGAAAACCGACGGAACCCACTCGGGCTTCCGTACCACCGGCGGCTTCACGCGTACCGAATCGCGCGGAACGCTGCGCGCCGAGTCGCGGGGAAGTCCCTGCACCGAGTCTTTCGGCACGACAACTCCGGGCACTGACGGCGGGCGCTGGGCTGCAGGCGGGAGCGCCACGCGGCTTGTATCGGGTCGCTTTGCTTTCGTGAAAAAATAGGAGCCGCCTTCCATCGCGTAAAACAGGCGGTACCACATATGGTCATTCGGAGCCTTCGTATCGGTAAAGCCATTCTGTACCGACTTCGCGTCAGCCACGGTAAGGATCGTCTTGAACGGGCCGATGCTGTCGAAGCCGCGCTGGATGGTGAGCTGCGCAATATTCGGGAAGGGGTTGACCCAGCTTACGATGATGCGGTTGTTGCGGGCATCGCGCACCGTAAACCGCGGCAGCGTGTCCTGCGCATGGGCAGCGCCCGAGCCGGCGAGAAGGAGCAGGAGAAAAAGGAGCAGTGATTTATTCGTCCTCAGGTCAAAAAAACGCATCGTTGCAAATATAGAAGGGCAGCGGCAATCGGTCAGAATATTAACGTTCCCGGAGGCAGGGATCGATTGCCCTGCAACCCGCCGCTGTGCAGCAACAGGACCCGGCTGCCCGGCTCGAAGCTGCCGCTGCGGATGAGGCAGTCGGCGGCGTAAAACAGCTTGCCCGTATACACAAAGTCGGAAGGGATGCCGGTGGCCTCGTACCAGTCGTTCATGAACTGCAGCAGGGCAGGAGTGGAGCGCGCATAGCCGCCCTCGTGGTAGTCGTGCAGCAGCGTGAAGCGCGCGGCCTGCCCGGGCGTTAGCAAGGCCTCGATGGCTCCCTGCAGCGAATGGTTGTTCTTCAGTACCGAAATGCCGATGCACTGCTGGCCCTGCGCCGAGGCGGCAACAAGGCCCGCCAGCGTCGTGCCTGTTCCAACGGCGGCCAGCACGTGGCTGTATTGTTCCCAATCGACGACGGATGCGATCCGCGCGGCGCCGCTGCGGCCTTCCGGTCCGTAGCCACCTTCGGGCACCAGCAGGTACGCATCCGGATCCAGCTCCGCAAGCGCCGCACCCGGAACCAGGCCGGCGCGGTAACCGGCGCGGTCGCTGTAGAAGAGGCGCATCCCGCGCGCCGCGGCATCGATGAGTGTGGCCGAAGGCGTGGCCGGCTCCTCGCCCCGAACAATACCGACCGCTTCGATACCGGCGCCACGGCAGGCTTCGGCCGTTGCCAGCAGGTGGTTGCTCCAGGGGCCGCCGAAGGTGAGCAGGCCGCGCTTCCGCTCCGCAAGCGCCCGCTCGAGCCAGGGCCTCAGCTTGAACCATTTGTTGCCCGATACGATGGGGTGGAGCTCATCCAGCCGCAGCACATCGACGTGCAGGCCGTAGGGTTGGTACAGATTTTTTACGGGCTCGGCGCGGATATGGGAAAGCGGCAGCTCCATCATGCGTGGGGCGTGAATGTAGTACATTCGCTCCCGATTTGTTTTGAACACGAATAATCAAGCATACAGATGAAACCTACTCTTGTGATCATGGCGGCGGGCATGGCCTCGCGCTACGGCAGTATGAAGCAGATCCAGCAATTCGGCCCCAGCGGCGAAACGATCATGGATTATTCCATTTTCGACGCCATCCGCGCGGGCTTCGGCAAAGTGGTCTTTATCATCCGCCGCGACTTCGCGGACGACTTCAAGCATATTTTCGAGCCCAAGCTCAAGGGTCGCATCGAAACCGAATACGTATTCCAGGACATGGACTCGTACCTGCCCGAAGGCTTCACGGCACCCGCCGACCGCAAGAAGCCCTGGGGAACCTCGCACGCCATCCTCTGCGCCCAAACGGCCGTCAGCGGCCCCTTTGCGGTGATCAATGCCGACGACTTCTACGGCGAGGACGGTTTCGAGAAGGCATCGCAGTTCCTGCAAAACGAGTGTAACGAGCGCACCTATGCGCTGGTGGGTTACCAGCTAAGCAAGACCCTTTCGGAGAACGGCTCCGTGAGCCGCGGCGTTTGCCAGGTGGATGCCGAAGGAAATCTGGTGGCCATCAACGAGCGCCTCAAGATCTACCGCAAAGACGGGGCGATGGTATCCGAAGAGCCCGACGGCTCCTTCCTGCCCCTCGACGAGAATACCCGCGCCTCGATGAACTTCTGGTGCTTTCACCCGTCGCTCTTTCCCTTCCTCCAGGAAGAATTCAGGAAGTTCCTCGACCAGCAGGGCCAGGACCCCAAGGCCGAATTCCTAATCCCGTATTCCTGCGACCAGTTTATCAAGAGCGGCCGCGGTGTGATCAAGGTGCTTGAGACATCGGCCCAATGGTTTGGCGTAACTTATAAGGAAGACGCACCCGTTGTTACCGAGAACATCCAGAAGCAGGTGGAGAGCAAGGCCTATCCCGACAACCTCTGGAACGTAGCGCTGTAAAATATTCAATACTCAATGCTCAATATTCAATTTTTAAGTCGTTCAGCGTTGAACATTAAGCATTGATATCAAAGAAGCCGCATCGTAGATGCGGCTTCTTTGTTAACTCGATGTTGGCCATTCTTCAGCTCACCTTCACCATATACACAAACTCCTGCATCCGTTTCACCTGCTGCTGCCGGCCGAGGCCGCGAAGGGAGGAGGATGCCGGCGCCTTTACGCGCTGGAAGGAAGTATCGGTTTTGGCAAGTTGGGCCAGTGCCTGGTAGATATATTTCGACTGGGTGGCGAATACTACGCCTTCGGCGGAGGTCTGGCGCTGGCGCAGCACGCCGATCACCTCGCCATTGTGGTTCAGGATTGGACCACCGGAGTTGCCCGGGTTGGCGGCGATATTGATCTGGCAGGAAAGCGTGTCGCCGTTATAGCCCGTTCGGGCTGCCAGGTAACCTTCGCCGTACACGATGTCGTTGCGCGGGAAACCCAGCGTAAAGACGGGCTCGGCGATCTCGGTTCCCGATTTGCGCAGGGCATAGGGGAGAGCAGTCGGTGCCTTATAGGAGCGGTCGTCGATCTTGAGGATGGCAAGGTCGCGGGCTTCGTCGGAAAAGACGACGCGGGCTACATACTCGGTGCCGTTGTTGTTCTGCACGGCGATGTTGCGGGCGCCTTTCACTACATGCGCACTCGTCACGACGAGGCCTTTTACGTCGACCAGGAAGCCTGTCCCCCCGGTTTTATATACGATGGGATCGACCGGCGCCTCCACCGGCAGGCTGTTGCTTACGGCAGTCTTTACACTGCGGATCTCGTTATCCTGCTCGCGGTTGTGCTTTTGAATGTTGTCGATCTTGCGGCTCAGATCTTCCACGTCGCGGGTGGCCGTCTTAACGGGCGATACCGACCAGAGGAGGGCGGAGATGGCCACGGCGGTAACGCCCGCGATGGAGGCCGCGATGGCCGCCGTGCGCTTGTAGCGGTTAAAGAGGTAGGCAATACGGGCGCGGCCCTGCAGGCGGGGGCTTTCGATGGCGCCGGCCTCGGCAAGGTCAAGATGGATCTCGTTGAGACGGGCCTTCAGGTTGCGGGTTTCATCGAACCGGTGAAACTGCTGCAGGAAATAGGTGTGCTCCACCACGAGCTGGTCGATCTCGGGGTTCGACTTGCGCAGGCCTTCAAACCACACACGCTCATCGGGGCTCATCTGCCCGTTGATATAACGCTCCACAGCTTCGAGTAAATTTAGGTCATCCATCACACGTCGTTTTTATACTGCGAAAAGAAGAGTTTCTTCAGCCGCACCAGGCATTTGTATTTCTGGTTCTTGGCATTGTCGGCATTAGTGTAGCCAAAGGCGGCCGCGATATCCTGCATCCCCTTTTTCTGGAGGTAAAAGGCCTCCAGCAGGCTCCGGCATGGTTCGCCAAGACCCCCAAGTGCCCGCTCCATGAGCTCGAACTCCTGGTTGCGCTGCTCGTGGCTCTCGAGCTCTTCCTCTACGGGTACCGTTTCGGCATGCGCCTCGCCGATCACAAAGCGGTTCTGCTGCACGAGGCGCTTCAGCCAGAGGCGGCGGCTCACCGAGTAGAGGTAGGTCTTCAGCTGGCAATGAAGCTCGAACGAGCCTTCTTTCACCTTTTCATAAAGCACCAGCAGGGCTTCCTGGAAGATGTCTTTGGCATCGTCGGCGGATCCGCTGTTGTTGACCACCAGTGCCTGGACCATACCATAATTGTCGCGGTAGATCGTTTCGATCGCTTTCCGGTCGTTCCGGGCCAGTCCCTGGAGGAGGGTCGTTTCGTTCTGCACTGCCTTCACTAATCCTGTTTTAATTCCAAAAATTAAAAATAGTAACCCGGTAGGGGCGTTAAAAAATATTTTCCGGAAGCGGGGTTACCTTTTTTCAATCCGGGTATTAATGCTTACAAACCGGCCTTCCTGACGAAAATCAGGTTTCCGGTCCGGCCCTCAACAAGCCACAAAGAAGCTGAAAACTATTGGATCTATAAATTCAATAACCATTAAAAACAAAAACAACATCATGAAAAAGTTCTTCCTCGCAGCCGTAGTTGCTGCCGCCCTGGTTTCCTGCTCGAGCAACGAAAGCAAGACGACTGAAACAAAAGACACTACGACTGTAGTTACGCCCCAGGCTCCTGATACTACCCAGGTAGTTAAGACGACTGAGGTTACCACCGACACTACCCACAAAGAGGGTACGGACACTACCAAGCACTAATTTATCAGTGCGCGCTTGCCCGCAATAACGAATTGATCGTTTTATTCATATGGCAAGCAATCGAACGGCCTCCCTTTTCAGGGAGGCTTTTTGATGTACCCCCGTTCGGATCCAAATCACGGCAATAACCCGGGAAACGGGGGCTTTCCGCTTTAAAATTGGCTTCCCCTTCCGATATTCCTTGTTCAATATTCGATATTCGATATTCTTTAGCGGTACCTTTGCAGCTTCATGACAGAATCTACAATTACGTTCGACGCCCTTGGCCTGCGCGAAGAACTGCTGAGCGCTGTGCGCGACCTCGGCTTTACCCAGCCTACTTCGATTCAGGAAAAAGCGATCCCGGTGCTGCTTTCCGGCACTAAGGACCTCATCGGCCTCGCCCAGACCGGAACCGGCAAAACAGCCGCCTTCGGCCTTCCCCTGCTGCAGCTCATCGACGCAGCCCAGAAAAATCCCCAGGCCCTCGTGGTCTGCCCCACCCGTGAGCTCTGCATGCAGATCGTGAACGAGGTGGAGATCTTCAAAAAGCACCTCAAAGGCGTGAACGTGGTGGCCGTATACGGCGGCACCTCCATCAGCCAGCAGATCCGCGACATCCGCCGCGGCGTCCAGATCGTGGTGGCCACCCCCGGCCGCCTCATCGACCTGATCGAGCGCAAAGCCATCAACCTGGAAGAGATCCAGTACGTGGTGCTCGACGAAGCCGATGAAATGCTGTCGATGGGCTTCCAGGAAGACATCGAGTTCATCCTCAAGAATACCCCCAAGCGCAACGCCACCTGGCTGTTCAGCGCCACCATGCCGCCGGAGATCCGCCGCGTCACCCAGCGCTACATGAAAGAGCCCTTCGAGATCACGGTGGGCAAGAAGAACACTGCCAACAAGAATATCGACCACCAGTTCTGCGTCACCACGGCACACCACCGCTACGAGACGCTGAAGCGGATCATCGACTTCAACCCCGGGATGTACGGCATCATCTTCACCCGCACGAAGGCCGACGCCCAGGAAATCGCCGAGAAGCTCACCCGCGAGGGCTACGACATCGACGCCCTGCACGGCGACCTCTCGCAGTCGCAGCGCGATAAGGTGATGGACGAGTTCCGCGAGAAAACGCTGCAGCTCCTCATCGCCACCGATGTGGCCGCCCGCGGTATCGACGTATCGGGCATCACCCACGTGATCAACTACGAGCTCCCCGACGACGTGGAAGTATACACCCACCGCTCGGGCCGTACGGGCCGCGCCGGCAAAACCGGTGTCTGCCTCTCGATCGTACATATGCGCGAGGCTTTCAAGATCAAGCAGATCGAGCGCCTTGTACAGGTGCCCTTCCACAAGGTGGAGATCCCCACGGGAAAGGACGTTTGCCGCAAGCAGTTCTTCTTCTTTATGGACAAGCTCCTTGGCACCGACATCAGCCACGGCGATTACGCTACCTATATCCCGATGCTGGAAGAAAAGTTCGCCGACATCAGCAAGGAAGAAGTGCTCCAGCGCGTTGCTGCCCTCGAGTTCGACCGCTTCCTCCGCTACTATGAAAATGCGGAAGACCTCAACCTGCGCCAGGCCGACCGCCGCGACGACCGTCGTGAGCGCACGCCCGATTCTCGCGCCGAGCGCAAGGGAGGCAAGCACCAGCCTTCTTCGGGCAATATGGTGAAGCTCTTTGTCAACCTCGGTACGAAAGACGGTTTCTACAAGGCTTCCTTCCTCCAGTTCATCCTCGATATGTGCGACCTCCCGAAAGATGTGCTTGGCCGCATCGACCTAAAGGAGCTCAACACCTGGCTGGAAGTGGACCAGAGTGTAGCACAGCAGATGATGCGGGCCATCGACGGCAAGAAGTTCAAGGGCCGCCGCATCCGCATGAACGAGGCAGATTCCTTCCGGAAGTAATTTCGGCTGCCCGATCGGGGATTCCGGAAATTATCTATATTTGAAAGAGATGATCGCAACAAACGCATATCGCTGGTTTACCTTTTATTACTCCAAACAGGAGCCGGGTAAGCTTTGTTGATGCAGCAATACAGAACAACGTAAACACATCATAAAAGGTCCCGGCAACTAGCCGGGACCTTATTTTTTTATGGCAACAGGGAACATATCCATACAGGGTTTCGAGGGCAGCTTTCACCAGGTGGCGGCCCGCCAGTACTTCGGCGACGATGTCGCGGTGCTGCCCTGCGCCACGTTCCGGGCGGTGGTCGAGGCCGTGGAAAGCGGCGCTGCAACCGCTGCACTGATGGCGATTGAAAACTCCATCGCCGGCAGCATCCTGCCCAACTACGGACTGCTGCAGCGAAGCAAGCTGTTTGTCTGTGGTGAGGTATACCTGCCCATCCGTCAGCACCTGCTGGTGAACCCCGGTGTGACGCTCGCAGATATCCGCGAGGTGCACTCGCACCCGATGGCGCTGCAGCAGTGCAGCGACTTCCTGGCGCCGCGGGGCTGGAAGCTGGTGGAAACGGAAGACACCGCGCTCAGCGCGCGCCGGCTCCAGCAGCACCACAACCGCCATGCGGCGGCCGTTGCCGGCGCGCTGGCCGCCGAGCTCTTCGGGCTCGAAGTGCTCGTGCCCGATATCCACTCCGATCCGTATAACTACACCCGCTTCCTCGTGCTGCAGCCCGCGCCGGCCACCGCGGGCCGCGCCAACAAAGCCTCGATCTCCTTCGGTACTCCTCACAAGCGCGGCGCGCTCGCACAGGTGCTGACGCTCATCGCCGAGGCCCGCATCAACCTGAGCAAGCTCCAAAGCTTTCCCATACCCGGTCCCGACTGGGAATACACCTTTCACGCCGACCTGGAGTACAGCCCCGGCGCCCCCCTCGAAGACCTGCTCGACCGCCTGCGTCCCATCACCCGGGACCTGCGCGTATTTGGAATCTATAAAAACGGACGCAAGCCATGAACATCCGCACCGCTCCGCGCCTCGACGGAATCGGGGAATACTATTTCTCGCGCAAGCTCCGGGAGATCGAAGATCTCAACCGGGTGGGCGCCCCCGTGCTCAACCTGGGCATCGGCTCGCCCGACGGCGCGCCGCACCCCGACGTCATCGCCACGCTGCAGGCCGAAAGCGAGCGGCCCGGTGTTCACGGCTACCAGGGTTATAAGGGTATCCCGGCCCTCCGCAACGCCTTTGCCGCCTGGTACGATCGCTGCTACGGAGTTTCGCTGGATCCGTCCGTAGAAATACTGCCGCTCATCGGCTCAAAGGAAGGAATTCTTCATGTGTGCATGACCTACCTCGGGCCCGGCGACGAGGCGCTTGTACCCAACCCGGGTTATCCCACGTATCGAAGCGCGGTGGAGCTGGCCGGTGCTGCCTGCATCGATTACCCGCTCACGGAGGCCGGCGGCTGGGAGCCCGATTTTGCAGCGCTCGAGTCCCGCGACCTGTCGCGTGTGAAGCTCATGTGGGTGAATTACCCGCACATGCCCACGGGGAAGCTGCCGTCGGAAGGCCTCTTCGAAAAGCTGGTTGCCTTCGGCAAGCGTCACAACATCCTTATCTGCCACGACAACCCCTACAGCTTTATCCTTAACGAGCGCCCGCAAAGCCTCCTTGCCACCGAAGGAGCCAAAGACTGCTGCATCGAGCTCAACTCCCTGAGCAAGTCGCACAATATGGCGGGCTGGCGCATCGGCGTGCTGTGCGGCGCTGCAGCACGTATCGAAGAAGTGCTGCGCTTCAAGAGCAATATGGACAGCGGGATGTTTGCCCCGCTGCAGGCGGCGGCTGTTGCCGCGCTCGGTCTCGGCAGCAACTGGTACGAATCGGTCAACGCGGTATACCGCGCCCGCAGGGAGCTTGTGTACGAGCTGCTCGATGGGCTCGGCTGCGACTACGACCGCACGCAGGCCGGCCTTTTCGTGTGGGCACGTGTGCCGGCAACCTGGGAGAGCGGCTACGCGCTCAGCGACGCCGTACTGCGGAGTGCGCGGGTATTCATCACGCCCGGCGGGATCTTCGGCAGCGAGGGTGATGGCTACGTGCGCGTGAGCCTGTGCAGCCCCGAAGAGCGCTTCCGCGAGGCGATCGACCGTATTTCTATTTACCTGAAAAATGAGAAGCTATGACGCTGGCCGTGATCGGGATCGGTTTGATCGGCGGCTCAATGGCGCTGACACTGAAAGAAAAAGGCCTCGCCGGTCGTGTTATCGGCGTGGAAGCGAATGCGGGGCATGCCGCCGAGGCGCTGCGGCTCGGGCTTGTAGACGAAGTGCTGCCGCTCGGGCCGGCCGTCGATGCGGCCGACGTGGTCCTGCTGGCGGTGCCGGTGGATGCGCTCGTTCAGCTGCTCCCGCTTGTGTTGGACCGCGTGGAGCGGCAGGTGGTGTTCGATGCGGGCTCGACCAAGGAATCGGTGCTGAACGCCGTATCGGGGCATCATCGCCGCGGACGCTTTGTCGCAGCACACCCGATGTGGGGCACCGAGTACAGCGGGCCGTCGGCAGCGGTACCCAATGGGTTTGTGGGCAAGGCCGCCGTCATCTGCGACCGCGAGGTGTCAGACGCTGATGCGCTGGCCAAGGTGGAAGGCATTCACCGTGCGCTCGGGATGCATATTATCTATATGAACGGCCGCGACCACGATGTGCATGTAGCCTATATCAGCCATATCTCGCACATCACTTCCTTCGCCCTTGCCAATACAGTGCTGGAGAAGGAGCGCGCGGAGCAGGCCATCTTCGAGCTGGCCTCGGGCGGCTTTGAAAGTACCGTGCGCCTCGCCAAAAGCAACCCCGCGATGTGGGTGCCCATCTTCCGCCAGAACCGCGACAACGTGCTCGACGTGCTCAACGAGCATATCAGCCAACTGCGGAAGTTCAAGGCCTGCCTGGAAAAAGAAAATTACGAATACCTGTTCGAGCTGATCGAGCAGGCCAACGGCATCAAACGCATTATTCATTAACACTCCGGCAGCCCCTTACTTTCGCGCTGCCGGCAAAACGAATCGTATGAAAAACGTACTGGACACCATCCGCAACAAGCGCCCGCTCATCATTAGCGGACCCTGCAGCGCCGAGACCGAAGAGCAGGTGCTCGAAACGGCGCGCCGCCTGGCCGCCACCGGCAAGGTCGACCTGCTCCGCGCCGGCATCTGGAAGCCGCGAACCCGTCCCGGGTCCTTCGAGGGCGTCGGCACCAAGGGACTTCCCTGGCTGCAGGCCGCTAAAAAAGAAACCGGCCTGCCCACGGCCGTGGAAGTTGCCACGGGCAAGCAGGTAGAAGACGCGCTGCACTTCGACGTCGATGTGCTCTGGATCGGCGCGCGTACCACCGTAAATCCCTTCAGCGTGCAGGAAGTGGCCGATGCCCTCCGCGGCGTAAAGGTTCCGGTGCTCGTAAAGAATCCAATCAACCCGGATCTCGAGCTCTGGACGGGTGCCGTTGAGCGCGTTGCCAAGGCCGGCGTGGAGGAGATCGGGCTGATTCACCGCGGCTTTTCCTCCTACGGCAACACCGAGTTTCGCAACGCCCCGATGTGGCACCTCGCCATCGAGATGAAGCGCCGCAACCCGGAGCTGCTCCTCATTAACGACCCGTCGCATATCTGCGGCCGCCGCGACATCTTGCTCGAAGTGGCGCAGGAAGCCATTGACCTCGACTACGACGGTCTCATGATCGAAAGCCATATCGACCCGGATAACGCCTGGAGCGACGCCAAGCAGCAGATCACCCCCGAGGTGCTCAACGACCTGCTCGCCAGCATCATCTGGCGCAAGGAGGAAGTGGGTAACGAGGAGGCGCATGCCGTGCTCGACCGCCTTCGCCAGCAGATCAACCAGCTCGACGACGAGCTGATGCAGCTGCTCGGGCAGCGGATGAAGATCGCCGACAAGATCGGGCAGTACAAGAAGGAGCAGAACATCACCATTCTGCAAACGCGCCGCTGGAATGAGATCCTGGAGCGCGCCATCCGCAAGGGCGAGCGCCACGGCCTCAGCCAGGAATTCATCACCCGCTACCTCGACGCGGTGCATATGGAAAGCATCAACCACCAGAACAAAATTTTCAACAGCTGATGACCACTTTCAAGATCGGCAATGCCCGGGTAGACTATCACTTCGACGGATCGCTGAAGGCGCTGAAAGAGCTTGCCGACCCGAAGCGATCCGTTGTGCTCACCGATGAAAACGTATTCGGGGCACATGGAAAAAAGCTGAAAGGCTGGAATACCATCGTGCTCAATCCGGGTGAAGCCTACAAGATCCAGGCGACGGTGGATTCTGTCATCGGGCAGCTGCTCGAGCTCGGCGCCGACCGCGGCTGGACCCTCGTGGGTATGGGCGGCGGCGTCATTACCGACATGGCGGGCTATATCGCATCCGTATTTCTACGGGGTATCCGCTGCGGCTTTGTGCCCACGACACTGCTGGCGCTGGTAGATGCCTCGATCGGTGGCAAGAACGGCATCGATGTTGGGGTATATAAAAATATGGTCGGCACGATCCGCCAGCCGGCTTTCCTGCTGCACGATTACAGCTTGCTGAAAACGCTCCCGGAGGGAGAGTGGCAGTCGGGCTTTGCGGAGATCATCAAGCATGCGGCCATCAGGGATGCCGGCTTGTTTGCCGAGCTGGAAGGCGGCAGCCTGCGCTTTTACCAGAAGAACAAGGTTGCGCTTGCGGAGCTCGTGGAGCGGAATGCCCTGCTGAAAACACGGATTGTCGTTTCCGACGAAACAGAACAGGGCGAGCGCCGCCTGCTCAACTTCGGCCACACGCTCGGGCATGCGCTTGAAAACCAGTACGAGCTGACCCACGGCGAGGCGATCTCCATCGGGATGGCGTTTGCGGCGCGGCTTTCAGAGCAGCGAACCAAGTTCCGCGAAGCAGACCGTGTTGTCGCGCTGCTGGAGCAATACGGACTTCCGACCGAAGCTATTTACAAGAAGGAAAAAGTGCTTCCCGTGCTTCGCAAAGACAAAAAGAAATCCGGCGACAGCATTCGCTTCGTGCTGCTTCAAAAAATAGGCAAGGCTGTCACCGAAGAGATAACGTTTACTGAAATCGAAGAACTACTGTAATGGACGCGACCGTTTCTCCTTCCTCTGTATCCGGCCGGTATACCCCGCCAGCCTCGAAAAGCGCCATGCAGCGTGCCTGCGCCGCCGCATTGCTGCGGAAAGGCGAAACCGTTTTGCGAAATCCCGGCCGCTCCGAAGACGATGCCGCGGCCCTGCGCATCATAGCGGCGCTCGGCGCAACGGTTGTCGCTAGGGGTGAGGAGCTGTCGATCGTTTCGCCGGAAGGCTTTCCGCGCGCGGACGAAGGCACTGTGATCGATTGCGGTGAAAGCGGTCTGTCGATGCGGATGTTCACACCCATCGCCGCGCTCGCCGGCACAACCATCACCCTCAGCGGGAGCGGAAGCCTTGCCGGGCGCCCGATGCACTTCTTCCAGGAAGTGTTGCCGCAGCTGGGCGTGACGGTGCAACTCAGCGGCGGTCATATCCCCATCACCGTTCGCGGCCCGCTTCGCCCCGGTGACCTGCAGATCGACGGATCGCAATCGTCGCAATACCTTACCGGCCTGCTGATGGCCTTTTCGGCCGCGGCACAGCACGGGGCAACGATCCGCGTAGCAAATCTCAAAAGCAAGCCCTATGTCGACCTGACCATCGAGCTGATGCGCCGCTTCGGGATGGCGCTGCCGCGCAATGAAAACTATGAAGCCTTCGTGTTTGGTCCATCCGCACAGCGGGCCGATACAGGCAGGCTCGATTATACGGTGGAAGGCGATTGGAGCGGGGCCGCCTTTGGCCTGGTTGCCGGCGCCATTGCGGGAAAGCTCGAGGTGACAGGCCTCGATGTTTTTTCGGAGCAGGCCGACAAGGCTGTTCTTCAGGCATTGATGCAAACGGGCGTCCCGCTCAGTATCCGGGAGGATGGCATTAGTATCGGGCTAGACCCTCTCCCTGTTGGAAAGGGCAGGGGATGGGCACCCTTTCATTTCAACGCCACCGACTGCCCCGACCTTTTCCCGCCGCTCGTGGCGCTTGCCGCCTATTGCGACGGTACTTCCGTGATCGAAGGCGTATCGCGTCTTGCCCACAAGGAAAGCAACCGGGGTCTCACCTTGCAGGAAGAATTCGGCAAGCTGGGATTGACCGTAGAACTACAGGACGATCTCATGATCATCCGCGGCGGCGGCCCCTTGCGCGGCGGCAACGTATCGGCACGACACGATCACCGAATTGCGATGGCACTTGCCGTAGCCGCCCTGCGCGCCAATGGGCCGGTAACCATCAGCGGCGCGGAGGCCGTGGGCAAATCCTACCCGCAGTTCTGGCAGCACCTGCAGCAACTCGGTGCCGCTGTATCTTTAACCGGTCAATCCACCTCATGAATCAATCCGGCCTCCTTTTCCGTCTATCCATCTTTGGCGAATCGCATGGGCCCGCTGTGGGCATTACGCTTGATGGGCTCCCGGCGGGCCTTCCACTCGTTGCCGGTGATTTCGACACCGACCTCGAGCGCCGCAAGGGCGGTCAGCAGAAGGGCACCACGCCGCGGCAGGAAGAGGACCGCCCGCAGTTCCTCAGCGGTCTCTTCAACGACCGCACAACGGGTGCGCCGCTCACCATGATCTTTCCCAACAGCAATACCCGGTCGGCGGATTACGAAAAGATCCGGGCCTTTCCGCGTCCCGGGCATGCCGACCTGGTGGCGTCGCAGAAATTCGGCGGCTTTGAAGACTACCGCGGTGGCGGCCACTTCAGCGGGCGCCTCACGGTGTGCCTCGTGGCCGCCGGCGTTGTGGCGAAAAAGCTCCTCCTAGGGCTCCGCATCGAAGCAACGATCCGGGAGGTCGGCGGGGAAGCGGATATCGAGGCCGGCTTGCAGCGCGCCATTGAAGCCAAGGATTCCGTCGGCGGCATCGTGGAGTGCCGCGTGCAGGGACTTCCGGCCGGACTGGGAGAGCCCTTTTTTGATTCGGTGGAGTCGCTGCTGGCGCATGCCGTGTTCAGCATCCCGGCGATCCGGGGTATCGAGTTCGGTACGGGCTTCGCCGCGGCCCGGATGTTTGGCGCCGACCACAACGACGCAATTCTCAACGCCGCCGGACAAACGAAAACGAATCACGCGGGTGGTGTCGTGGGCGGCATCAGCAATGGCAACGAACTGCTGTTCCGCGTGGCCGTGAAGCCGACTTCGTCGACACCGAAGGAGCAGCAATCCTGGAACCGCGAGACGGAGAGCGTGGAATCGTTTTCTGTAAAAGGCCGACACGATCTGTGCATTGCGCTCCGCGTGCCGCCCGTGCTCGAAGCCGTCACCGCCTGTGTTTTGGCCGATCTATATCTTCAACTGGGACTGATCCCGCGAATACTTTCCTGATGCACCGTCATACCGTCAACGCTTCGCTGCAACTGCTTCCAATCGTACAGGACCGTCATCCCTATGCATGGGTCGACGAAGCCATCGCCATTATCCAGCAATCCGGTATCCGGCACGAGGTCGGTCCGTTTGCCACGGTACTGGAAGGAACCTACGAGGAGGTCATGGCTGTTTTTCGAGATGTGAATGAGCACCTGCAGCAGCGCGGCTGCGCGGAGTGGATCCTCAGCTTCCAGCTGCAGGTACGCGCCGACGGACCGATAACAGGAGAGGAGAAGACGGAGAAATTCCGCTAAGCATCCTACTGATCGAACGCGCATTCATGGATCAATGCAGCTTCCGGAACGGCAGGTCGAGCACGTCGTAATTGCGGTCGTTCGGCCAGTAGAAGTGCCACCATTCGGTAGGCAGCACGGTAAATCCGAAGTGTTCCATCACGGCACGTAACAGGGCCCGGTTGCGCAATACAGCAGGGGGCAGGTTTTTGAAATCGCTGTGTGCGCTATCGCTGAAGTTGTCGAAGCCGGTGCCCATCGGGAGCTCCTTCCCGTTTTGCAGGCTGACCAGCGTCAGGTCGACGGCGAGGCCCCGGTTGTGACCGGAACCCTTGGCCGGGTCGGCTACATAGCGCTCGTCGTGCACCAGCTCCCACATACGTTGCGTCACCGCGTAGGGACGATAGGCATCGAAGATCTTCACGCCCAATCCAAGCACACGGAGGCTGTCCTGCACGGCCGCCAGCGCACGCGCGGGCAGGAGGCGCAGGTAGGTGTTCGTTCCCTGCTCATACAGCTTGCGACCCATGAAATTGCTGGCGCTGGCATAGCGCAGGTCATACACAATTGAAGGAGAGATCGCGTGCAGTTCCACCATGCGCTGCGTGCTGTCGCGCCGGACAGACGCCCGGTAAATTTTTGTTTTCCCGACAATTCTTATATTTTGTGCCCGGCAGCTCTGCGAAAGCGGCACCATTGTTGCTAACTGCAGCGCGGCCATAACGAGGCATCGGATCAACCCTTTGTTTCGTTGCATAATCGAACCGTTCATGAGCATAAAGCCAATATCCGTCATTTCGGGCATATGTCTCGGGATGCTCCTGTTGCTTGCTGTGGCCTCCTGTAAGGAGAAGCGCAAGCATATTCGCCTGGATCAAAAGCAGGTGGTGGAGCGCCCGGAGCAATTGAAGGCCACCGTGTCCGACATCCTCGCGTCGGCATTTGAGGATGCCCTCGACAGCAGCAAGGGCGGCCGAAAGCTTCCGTTCCGCAACGTGCCGGCGATGGCTTCCCTCTACAAGCAAAAAGAATTTCTCCCGCTGTGGTCGCACGACTCGCTTTGGCTGGGGAAGAGCGACAGCCTGGTTACCCTCCTCCACGACGCGCGCCGCTACGGGCTTTTCCCGCAGGACTACGGGCTGCGCCAGATCGATTCGCTGCTGCTGCGGGCCCGCGATACGGCACGCGCCAACCGCCTCGACGCGGCACTCTGGGCACAAACTGACCTGTACCTGACCGCAGCCCTTGTTGACTTCAGCACCGATCTCAAAGTAAGCCGCCTGCAGCCCGACTCCGTGCGCCGCCGCGACAGCAGCCTGCGCGCGCCCTTCTTCGATACCGTCGCCGCGCGCTTCGGAACGATACCCGCCGATTCGTTCACCCGCGCTCTCGAGCCGGCCCACCATGGCTATTGGGAGTTGCGTGCGGTACTGGATTCCTTCCTGCCCAAAGCGGTCTTCCGTAGTTATACAAGCATCAACCCGAAGGATACGCTGCGCCTGCGCCAGCAGCTGCGCAAGCGTCTTTCCGAAGACTCGATCCGCTACGATGCTTCGCTTCCCGACTCGCTGGCCATGGCCACGATGGTACGTCATTACCAGAAGCGGAAAGGATTGAAGACCGACGGCCGCATCAGCCCCGAGCTCATCACGCGCCTGAACATGACCGACGCCGATAAGTTCGCCATCATCGCCGTCAACCTCGATCGCTACAAGCAGCTGCCGCCGATGCCGGCCGAATACATCTGGGTGAACCTTCCGGCGTACCAGCTGCAGGTCGTTCGCGGCGATTCGGTGACGCTCACGTCCAAGGTGGTGGTGGGCAAGCCGGAAACGCGCACGCCGCAGTTGATCAGCGCGGTCAACAACATGATGACCTACCCGCAGTGGACGATCCCGCCGAGCATCATCGCCAAGGATATTCTCCCGGCACTGCAGCGCGATCCCGGTTACCTGGCGCGGCGCAACTTCAGCCTGCTCGATGAGAACCGCAACGAGGTGAATCCCTACACGGTCAAATGGAGCAAATACAAGAAAGAGATACCCTACAAGGTGGTGCAGGGCAGCGGCGACGACAACGCCCTGGGTGTGCTGAAGTTCAATTTCCCGAACGACTACTCGGTGTACCTGCACGACACAAACCAGCGCTCCTTCTTCGGCCGCAGCAAGCGGGCCCTGAGCCATGGCTGTGTGCGCGTGGAGTCCTGGCATGACCTCGCCACGTACCTGCTCCGCCGCGATTCAACACTGCTGGCGCTCGACTCGACGGCGAAGGCAAAGCCCGTACGCCTCGACTCGCTGGATAGCTGGCTGGCGCAGAAAAAGCGCCAGTACGTGCCGCTGCGCCGACCGATGCCGGTGTACCTGCGCTACTTCACGGCCGTGTGCCGCGAAGGAAAGCTGCTGTTTTATGAAGACATCTATGGAGAAGACCGCCGGCTTCGGCAGGCTTACCTGACTCGTAAATAAACTGCTTATGCGCTACCTTATTCTGTGCCTCTTTGTGTTCCTGGCCTTCCGGTCGCCCGGCGCCGCCCAGGACGCTATACCAGCCTCGGTAACGGAAACCGACACCCAGGGGCAGGAAGCGGCTCCCGGCCTTCGCGTATCCGATCTGAAGCCGATGTACGGCATCGCGAGCTATTATGCCGAAAAGTTCAACGGGCGCCTGACCGCTAACGGCGAGCGCTACTCGAGCAGCAAGGTGTCAGCCGCCTGCAACCGCGTTCCGCTCGGCACCTGGCTGCGGATTACCAACCTGCGCAACAAGCGCGTGATCATCGTGCAGGTCAACGACCGCCTGCATCCCAAAAATCCGCGCGTAGTCGATCTGAGCCGGGTGGCTGCGCAACGCCTTGGCTATGTTGGCCACGGTCTTACACAGGTGAAGGTGGAAATACTGGTTCGAAGAGCCAATTGACGCGCCTTTTGCCTGCATAAATAAATTCTCGATTTCTGTCCTGACCCGTTATTTTTGTTCCCGTCAAACCAATCCACAGCTTTATGAAGAAATTACTGGTGACCCTGCTAGCCCTTACGTGTGGTACAGTGGTATTTGCCCAGACTCAGACAAGGTCGTTCAAGCGACCTGGCGCGCTCGGTTTCAGCCTGATTTTTAATGACTACCTCTCGGCCAGCCGCATCCGGTCCAGCTCGTTCAACACGGTGACCAACAACAAGCAGTTCGCGAAGTTCCGTGAGATGGATCCCGGTATTGCCATTCACTACTTCAAAGGCGTCAACAACTTTATCGATTTCGCTGGCTCCATCGGTGGCACCACGCCCCGCATCATCCTGCCCAACGGCACGATGATCACCGATCCGAAGGTGCAGCTCGAGGCCGACGCATCGGCCCAGTTTAAGCTTTTCAGCGAGCGCTATTTCTTTACGCCGTATGCCACGATCGGTATCGGCGCCAGCCATTACGACCGCACCTTCGACGCCATCATCCCCGCCGGCGCCGGTTTCAAGATCAACATCTTTGATGAGGCCGGTCTCTTTGTCGACGCCACCTACCGCATCCCGGTGACCAACCGGATGAACAACTACCACTTCCTCTACCGCTTTGGATTTTCCGCCCGCCTGAGCAAGAAGAAGGAAGAACCGGCGCCTGTAGTTATTCCCGAGCTGCCGAAAGATTCCGACGGTGACGGCATCGTGGATTCCGCCGACCATTGCCCGACCGTTCCCGGTGTTGCCAAATACCAGGGCTGCCCGGTTCCGGATACCGACAAGGACGGCATCAACGATGAAGAAGATAAGTGCCCCACTGTTCCTGGTATCGCCAAATACCAGGGTTGCCCCATCCCGGATACGGATAAGGACGGCATCAACGATGAGGAAGACAAGTGCCCTACGGAGCCTGGTGTTGCCCGCTACAACGGTTGCCCCATCCCGGATACGGATAAAGACGGCATCAACGACGAGGAAGACAAATGCCCGACGCTGGCCGGTGTACCCGAGAACAACGGCTGCCCCGCCATCAAGCAGGAAACGATCGTGCGGATGAACAAGAATGCGAGCCGCATCTTCTTCGTAACCGGCAAGGCCACCCTGCAGAAGACGTCCTACACCGCCCTCAACGACGTCGTTAAGGTGCTCAACGAAGATCCCAACCTGAAGCTTTATATCGAAGGCCACACCGACAACGTGGGCAGCGACGAGTATAACCAGAAGCTCTCGGAAGACCGCGCCGCTTCGGTACGTACCTACCTCCTGAGCAAAGGCATCCCCGAATCGCGTATCCTGTCGCAGGGCTACGGCGAAACGAAGCCGATCGCCGACAACAAGACCGCTGCCGGCCGCGCCAAGAATCGCCGCGTGGTCATGCGCCCGAGCTACGAATAAGCTACAGCATCAACTATTAGTAAAGCGCCCTTCGGGGCGCTTTTTTTTAAGTAGATAAATCGGAAGTGGCGAGTCGGAAGTCATTGGGAGTTTTCATACTTCCGGTTTCCGACTTCGCACGTCAGGACTTTAACCAACGCATCCACCAGGGCAGCCGGTTTACCAACAGGTGTGGGTAGGGCTCCCCGTGTGCTCCGAAGGAGCTGTAAAAAAAGGCGAGGTTGCGCAGGTCGCTGCCCTCGAAGTCGAGGAGGAGCGGGCTGCCGGCGTGATCGCGGATAAAGCTGTCGAGCAGCAGGTGCGAGGCGCCGAGCGTGCGCCCGTTGGGATGGTTACCAACGAGCAGGTAATACGCGCGCCGGCTGTCCCGTAGAAATACGGCCGATGCCAGCAGGGCGCCGCCCTTGTCGCGGATGCCATAGCAAAGGGCCTTTCCCTGCGGTATCCAGTCATTCACCAGCATCGAGAACGCGGCGAGCCCCGCCTCGTCGTCGGCATGTGTGCGGGCAAGCGCTACGATCTCGGCTACGGGTACCGCCCGGTCGGTGGAGCAGCCATATTGGATCGCCTTACGCACATTGCGGCGGATATTGTCCCGGTAGGTGGCCTGCAGCTGCTCGTAGGGGGCACGGAGGTCGAGCACGAAGTTGGCGCGCTGCTGCAGCGGGAAAACGGTCCCCGGCAACAGGTTCGTTGCATTCAGCGGCACATCGATATAACGGAACTTTTTCGGGATGGCTTCCAGGAACCGGTTAAGAAGGGCCACGTCGCTGGGTTCGGCAAAGAGGCCCAGCTGCGCCGCCAGGAAGGGGCGGTACACGTAGCTGACACCGCCCTTGCTGCGCCAGGGAAGCGGGAAGAGTGCCTCGTAGTCGCCGCCTACAAGCGCATCCCAGCCGGGGCTCATGGCGTCGAGGAAGGCGCTTTGCGCATACACAAGGCCGCCGGGCAGAGCGTCGAGACGATCATCCCAGCGCTTCTTGTCAAGCTGCGCGTGCGTGCAGTAGCGGATCTCCATCATCAGAACAGACGCTGTTTTTTGATCAGCCCCGATGCATTCTGCAGGTCGATACTGAAGGTCATCGTTTTGAAGAAGCGGTTTTTGGGGTAGATCGATTTCGCGTAGTCGCCGAATGCCGAACTATAGACAACCGGGAAATAGAAGTTAACGAGGTTATTGAGCAACGGAACATGGAGGCCCGCCTCAAACAGGAAGCGGCCGCTCGCGGCTCCCGGTTTCCAGGCGCCGGCATAGGTGCCCACGTCGAAAAACAGGTGCAGCGGGATCTTCACCGGGAGCACCCGCAGCGGGTTGACCGCATCCGGTATCGAGCTGTTGAAGTTGAGTGCCGCCAGCCAGTCATCGCTTTCACCCACGGGTGACGACAGCAGCGGCGTACGCACCTTGAAGCCACCGTCGCGGATGGCGATCTGCTGCGATGACGTTCCTTCGAAAGCGCTTCGCGCCACGAAATAATGGCTGTAGGTATAGTCCTGCTCACCGCCAACGCCGCTCATGCTGAGGAAGTAGCGGTTCGGGAAAATACCGTAGGGATAGGTTGTGCGGTTGCGGTCGTAGAGCAGCTTCCCGCCAAACAGGCGCAACGCGAGCCCGCCTCCCTTTGGATAATTGAAAAAGTAGTTTCCTTCCAGGTGAAGCCGTGTAAAGAACGACGAAAACTGCACCCATAGCGCGCCGCTGTAGGGGTAGAGCGCGCGGTTGTTGTCGATGCGGAAAGTGAGCTGCTGGATGCTGTAGCGCAGGTCCTGTTTGCGGGTTGTGAGCTCCACGCTCGTGTCGGTGCCGTTGATCAACGAATCGTACGAAATGCGGAAGGGTTGCTCGCCAAGGAAAAACGACTTGAACTGGAATGTGCGGCGGAGCGTGCTCCGTAGGTCGCGGTTGCGGAGCTCGAGCTCGGCGCCGGGTACTACCTTGAAAAAACGCGCGGTAAACCGGCGGCCTTTATCATCGGTAAACTCGTTGTACGAAAACGTTGAAGCGGCGGTAAACAGCTCCAGGCGTTTCGGCCCGCGATCAGGATAGTGGGTGAAGGACAGCCGTCCTAGGACGTTCCATTGTTTTGTGCCCGTTGCATACAGCGGCAGCAACAGCACACGGAGCTTCGGTGGCGGAAGCAGGTAATTGGTCAGGAGGCCACCGATCATGAAGCGGTCGTAGTGATTGATCCCCGCGGCCACCGTCGCCAGCCACGCGTTCTTCGTCGGCTGCGTAAAGTAGCGGCGAAACGAGCCTGGCTGCAGGATGTTGATAAAGTTCGTTCCGCTTGCCTGCTGTATCGGTAGCGGACCGCTGCGCTGCAGCTGCGCTTCAAACGCTTCAGCGTCGGCAGGAAGCCAGGCTCTGAGATGCCGGGCAAAGTCTTCGGGCTGCACATGCCGGAAGCGGTTGCGGGCAAACCAATCCTGCATCAGCAGCCGCATGCTGTCGGCGCCGATCTGTTGCTCGATTCCCTGCAGCCAGCGTGCCGTTTTGTGGTAGGTCACGAGCGCGTAGTTATCCTCGGTCATGCTGTCGGCGGGTGTTGCGATGGGTTGGTCGCGCTTCTGCCGCGCCAGCGTCCGGAACAGGATGTCTTCCGTCACCGAGTTGCGTTGGTGACGCAAGCTGGCGTACTTGTATTCGTAGAACGTATTGAAGCCCTCATCCATCCACGGGTTGTCGCGCTCGTTGTTGGCGAGCATCCCGTAAAACCAGTTGTGGCCAATCTCGTGGGCGATCGTGATATTCAGCAGGCTGCTGTCGCGGATCGGCTCGATCACGGTGATCGTCGGGTATTCCATCCCGCCACCAAAGGCTTCGGGACCCTGCACGACCGAGCATACATCATAAGGATAGTCGCCAACCTCAGTCGAGTAGAAGCGGAGCGCGGCTTTTGCATACTCGAGGCTGCGTGCCCACCACTTTTTTTCGGCGGCGCTGTAATAGGTTTTCACCTCCAGCACGCGTCCCGATGGCAAGCGGCAGGTATCGCGGTCAACGATAAACGTACTGTCGGCAAACCAGGCGAAATCGTGCACATTATCCTGGCGGAAGTGGCTAAAGTTCCTTGACTTGTCGGTACGCGATGACGAACTGGCCTCTTCGAGTGGTAGTTGCGTATTTGCCGGAAGCTGCAGGCCAGTCGCCGCGATCTTGTAGCCGGCCGGGCTGTTGATTTGTACGTCGTAGCTCCCGAACTCGCTGTAAAACTCGCCCTGGTCGAGGTAGGGCATCGGGTGCCAGCCCTTCGCGTCGTACACGGCGGGCTTCGGGTACCACTGTGTTACCTGGAAACCTGTTTTCGAATAGCCGCCACGCGAAAAGTTGAAGGGCAGCTTTACATGAAAGGGTGTTGTGATCTGCGCGCTGTCGCCGGGAGCCAGCGGCGCCGGCAGGAGCAGCTTCACTACGTCGATCCACTGCGGGTGATCCTCGCTGCGCGCGGGCTGCCCGTTGACCCGGAAGTCGAGCCGGTTGATGTATCCGCGTTCCTCTTTATCGGAAAAGTAAAAGCGCGTGTCGCCGTTGCGCAGCTGCTGGTCGGTAAAGGCGCTGCGGTCGTTCTTGTAGGCGTTGGGCCAGAGATGAAACCAGATATAGCGAAGTGTGTCGGGGGAGTTGTTGCTGTAATTCAGCCGCTCGAAGCCGTCGAGGCTTTTGCCGGCTGCATCGAGCGTTACGTCGATGCGGTAGTCTACGCGCTGTTGCCAGGATGCCTGTTGGCTGCGGGCGCTCAACGCCGAAAGAAGCAGGAGGGCCGAAAGGGTTCGTTTCACCGTCCGAAAGTAGCCCTCCGCGCCTATTCAACAAAGCGTCCTTTGCGCGAGAGCGCTTCGAAGTAGCTTTTCAGGTCGGCATGAAGCGCCGCTTCGAGACTGGTGCGCAGATCTTCCGGGTACGGATGCCGGAACTTCCATTCGGCGAAATAGCGTTGCAGCGCGCCAAGAAGCGCCGTCTTGCCGAAGTCTTTTTCAAGCCGGTACAGCCAGATCGCGGTTTTGTCATAGCTCGCTTCCTCATACGATGCTTCCGAGAGAAAATCGGCCGCGGGCTGGTTGACCGGCTCGCGGAAGCGCAGCTGCCCGTTCAGCAATTGATAGGCAAGCCGGCGCAGCGCATCGGGATCGTCGCGCAGGTAGGCGGGGAGCCCCAGCGTGTTCTCGCCGCCGATGGTCCCGTATTTTTCGGCCGAATACAGTTGCTCGAAGTACGTGTTCAGTCCTTCATCCATCCAGGCGAAGTCGCGCTCGTTGGTCGCCACGATCATCGGGAGCCAGTTGTGCCCCACCTCGTGGGCGATCACAACGTCGAGTGTCGAGTCAATCGCCCCGGGCATGTTGATCAGCGTGATCATCGGGTATTCCATGCCGCCCGACATATCGTTCTTCGGGCCTTCCACGGCCTGTACTACCGGGTACGGGTATGCGCCAAGCCAGCCCGAGTACTGGTTTACGGCGTCGCGGATGTAGCTCGTGGCTTCTTTCCAGGATTCATCGGCATCCGGATGGTGGTACGCAAAGATGTCCACCGTGCTGTCGCCCATGGGCATGCGCTCGTGCCCGATCACAAAGTTCTTGTCGGCAAACCAGGCGAAGTCGGTCACATTGCGGGCGATGAAGCGGAGCGTTTTGGCGCGGCTGCTGCCGCCATAGGTTTTTTCACGTCCGTGCCGGTTCGCATCGCCGAGCTCGACGTAGCGGGCACGCTCGCTGGCTGTTTCCAGCCAGCCCGTTGCTGCCACCACGTAAGCGCCGGGCAGCGTGATGCGCACGTCGTAGTCGCCGAAGTCGTTGTAGAATTCGCCGCGGTCGAGGTAGGGCATCGGGTGCCAGCCCCGCCGGTCGTATACAGCCGGCCGCGGAAACCACTGGCAGACCATATAGCTTTTGCCCGCGTGGCCGGAGCGCGAGTTGTACGTGGGCAGCTGTACCCGGAAGGGGCTCCGGATGCGGATGCTGTCGCCGGGCAGCAGCGGCGCGGGGAGCAGCAGCTGTTGCACATCGATCCACTCGGGGTGCGGTTCGAGCGTTGCCGCCGTTCCGTTGACGGTGAACGACAGGCTGTCTATCCAGCCCTTGTCGCGCGTTGCGCGGAGACGCGCCTTACCGCCTCTTTCCTGCCGCAGCTGCCGTGCATAGGCCGTCGAGTCGTTGCGGAAGGCGTTGGGCCAGCAGTGCATCCAGATGAAGCGGAGCGTGTCGGGCGAGTGGTTGACATACTCCATGTCGGCAACGCCCGACAGCCGGTACTTCCGGTCATCAAGCGTTACGTCGATGCGGTAACGCAGGAACTGGTGCCAATACGCGGTCGTCTGGCCGATCGCCGGAAGTGTAAAAACGAAGCAGAATAAGAAATTGGTGAGCACTCTCTTCATGACGCGTAACTACAAACCCCAAACTACAAACTCCAAACTTATTTCCCCTTGCCTTTCATAATGATCCGCACCGTATGGATCATGATCTTGAAGTCGAGGGCGAGCGAGATGTTCTCGATGTAAAT
Organism: Flaviaestuariibacter terrae; assembly: GCF_054777635.1. Classification (NCBI taxonomy): domain Bacteria; kingdom Pseudomonadati; phylum Bacteroidota; class Chitinophagia; order Chitinophagales; family Chitinophagaceae; genus Flaviaestuariibacter; species Flaviaestuariibacter terrae. The sequence goes on along the minus strand of NZ_BAAHAL010000006.1, from coordinate 1,221,863 downwards.
GAGGTCGAAGCGGCTCCGCTCGATCATTTCGGCAACATTCTGCGCGTAGCCAAACTGCACCATGCCCCAGGAAGTGAGGCCGGGCTTTACTTTCAGCAGGTATTTGTAGTAGGGGTACTGCGCCACGATCTGGTCGATATAGAAGCGGCGCTCGGGGCGGGGTCCCACAAGGCTCATGTCGCCCTTGATGATGGAGAGCAGCTGCGGCAGCTCGTCGAAGCGCCACTTGCGCATCGTGCGGCCCCAGCGGGTGGTGCGCGGGTCGTTGTCGGAGGAAAGTGCCGGGCCCGCCGCTTCGGCGTCGGTGTACATCGAGCGGAACTTGTACATCCGGAAGGGGCGGCCCTTGTAGCCGATCCGCTCCTGCGAGTAGAAAATGGGTCCCTTCGACGAAAGCCGCACCCGCAGCGCGATGTAGAGCATAAACGGTAGCAGCAGCAACAGCGCTAAGAACGACCCCACGATGTCGATAAGACGCTTGCTGTTTTGCTGCCACTCAGGCATGAGGCCGGTCTTGATGTCCATCAGCACGGGCCCCATCACGTTGCTCGTCTTCACCGAGCCGGCGAGGATATCCAGTGTTGTGGGCGGCATCTTCAGCTCCACGTCGCGCTCGCTGAGCCGGTGCACGAGGCTTTCGAGGATGGCGGCGTCGGTTTTGCGGTTGCCCAGGATCACGCAGCGGATCCCTTCCTGTTCCAGCACGCGCTCCAGCTGCACGATATCGCCCAGGCAACGGAGCCCGCCCTTGCGGGTACCGGTTTCGGAAGGCTGCAGTGCGAGGAAGCCGGCAATGCGGTATCCCTCGTCGCGCAGCTTGGCAGCCGTGTCCTGGTGGAGGCGCATCGCTTCGTCGGGAACGGCCACGATAAGCGCAGGGAAGGAGATCTCGCCGCGGCGCAGCTGGTGGTGGGCGCGCTGAAGCACGATGAGGCGGCCGATGAACAGCAGCACGAAATGAATGCCCAGCAGGCATCCGAAGGCTGCGTAGTAATAGGTATAGTCGCTTTGCACGTCGTCGAGCAGGAACACGAAGAAGAGCACCATGCAACCGATGAGGCTTCCGATAAAGGTTTGGGTGAACTCACCGAACCGCGACTTCTTGTACACCGAGCCGTACGATCCACCGAGGGTGAAGAGTGCCAGCCATCCCAGCGGGATGAGCATCGTGCCGAGCCAGAAGCGCTCCCACTGGCCCTGGCCCAGGTTGATCGGCTCATGGAGCAGTTCCTTACGAACGAAATAAAACAGCGCCCAGGCGAGGGCCGCGCTGCAGTAATCGCTCAGTACATAGATCGTGTTCGGGATCGTTCGGGGCCGCATGCGCTCAGGAGGTCGATAGGTTGGCGTGGATCTTCTGCAGGATCTGGTGGGCTACTTCCATGGCGCGGAATCCGTCGATCTCGTTGACCACCGTGCGGCTGTTGTTGCGGATGGCGTCCACGAAGGCCTCCAGCTCGGCGCGGATCGCGTTGCCCGGCTCCACGGCGGGGTTCTGGATGCTGATGTTGCGGCTGCCGCCACCCGGCACTTCGATAGGGAAGGAGAGGCCGTCGGCAGCCGGCTCGTCGCTGAGGCGGATCACCTCCGTTTTCTTGTCGAGGAAGTCGACGCTGATATAGGCATCTTTCTGGAAGAGACGCATCTTACGCATCTTCTTCAGCGAGATGCGGCTCGAGGTCAGGTTCGCCACGCAGCCGTTGTTGAACTCGATCCGGACGTTGGCGATATCGGGTGTGTCGGTGAGCACGGCGACCCCTGAGGCCGACAGGGCTTTGACATCGCTCTTCACCATGCTGAGCACGATGTCGATGTCGTGGATCATGAGGTCGAGGATAACGCTCACCTCGGTGCCGCGCGGGTTGAACTGCGCGAGGCGGTGCACCTCGATAAACATCGGGTTGAGGCGGCTCCGGTCGAGCGCGAGGAAGGCCGGGTTAAAGCGTTCCACGTGGCCGACCTGCAGCTTTACTTTGGATTCCTGCACCAGCTTTACGAGCTGCGCGCCTTCCTCCATCGTGTTGGCCATCGGCTTCTCCACGAATACGTGGCGGCCCTTGCGGATGGCGGCGGCGCAGGTGGCAAAATGCCAGGGGGTGGGGGAGACGACGTCGATCAGGTCGCAGCCGTCGATAAGGGCTTCCTCGCTGTCGTAGCGGCGGATGCCGTATTGCCGGATGATTTCTTCGGCGGTGCTGTCGTTCGGGTCGTAGAAGCCGGCGATCGTCGTTCCGTCAATTTCCTTCCAGTTGTTCAAGTGAAACTTTCCCAGGTGTCCGGTTCCAAAAATTCCTACACGCAGCATGCTTTGGCGGGGTTAAAGCCCAAAGATAAGGGTTGCTGCGCGAGCCTGCCGGTCAAGTAGCGGAGCGGCGATGCACAGGCTCCGGATTCTTCCCGAAAACTTTTTTCAAAATTTTCTTGGTGAAATAATCGGGGCCCTTATCTTTGCACTCCGTTCAGCGAAACAGTCTCTGAATGAGCAGGTTGGACCGGAGTTTCCGGGTAAAATTTGCAGGAAGAATTTGAAAATATTGGATCGGTAGTTCAGTCGGTTAGAATGCTGCCCTGTCACGGCAGAGGTCGCGGGTTCGAGTCCCGTCCGGTCCGCAAAAAGCCCTGGTGAAAACCGGGGCTTTTCTGTTTTTACGCCGTACCCATTCGCTCTCTCCTGAGCGGCTTGCAAACGCCTGTCGCGGGCGTTCCGAAGTCATCCAAAGGTTCTGTGCCTTGTGCAAGGTTGGGTCAACCAGGAAGCGGCCGCACGGACAATTATTTTGGTCCGACCCGGATTAAGCGGCTGCCGGCAGGTCACTCGATTTTTTTCGAATTATTCCGCGAAAAAGAGCGCTACTTTTTTTACTCCCGGAAGCGCCTATGCGCCGATAGCTCTTGCGAAATATCCCATCCCACAATGTGTAAAAAAATACCGGCGTCGCTGTCCTTGTCGCAGCGGCGCGCTTCGCGTTTGTAACCGACGGGCATGCCTCCTCCACCCGTGCTGCAAGCACATCGGCCCGCAGCAAGCATCTCCCGCCATGATCTCAACCTTTCGCGCAACGAGCTGTCGGGCTCGCCGATGCAGGTTGCGCTTACTGCTGTGAATGGTTTAGGAATTGCATGAACGACTGTCAACCGACGTAATTCACCAACCTAAACATTTCAATCCATGCCGCAGCTTTACCCATTGTCGTCACGCGTCCGTACAGCCGGCGCAGCAGTGATCCTCTTCGTTTCATTTTTATTCGTAGCCGCTACGGCCGGGGCACAAAAAGTAGCTGTCACCTCCGGTCTATGGAGCACGCCAACAACCTGGAGCCCGGCCGCCGTGCCGCTTCCGGGCGAATCGGTCAGCATTGCCGCGGGTGTCGACGTCACCCTTGATGTCAACGCTTCCATTGCAGCCCTGCAGATCAACGACGGCAGTTCGGCCTCCGTGGCATCCCTGACCTTCAATCCGGGTGTCAGCCTCACGGTGGCTGCCAACACCTCGCTGGGTTCCCTCAGCGGTGGTGGCGGTAAGCTCGTTCTCAACTCGGGATCGATCAGCACGACCGGCTTTGCCGCAACCACTTCGATCGACAACCTCTGGGATCCCGGTACCGGCACGGTGACACTAACGGGTAACAATACACTGCCCCCGATTTTTTCGAGCTTTTACAACCTCAACGTGACGGGTGGCGCTCCCGGCGACGGCCGGGCCACCAATGCCGGGGCTGACCTTTCGATCGGCAACAACCTGACCGTGGCCTCTTCCACAGTGCTCAACATGGTCACATACCGGCTCCTGTCGGTCGGTGGGGCCCTCGATCTGGTCGGCACCATCGAAACGCAGAACACATCCGGCGCACCGCTGCCCTCGGGCATCGACTTCGGTGATCTTGTCGCCGGCATCGGCTCTGTACTCTACGATGCCCCGGCCGGCGGCCAAAGTATCGTAGGCGCCAGCTACAACAACGTATACATCACGCACAGTGCCGGCGGCACCAGCAATGCAACCGGGAACATCACGATCCGTGGTGAGATCGTTACGCAGACAACCGGCACGATCCTCGACATGGGCCTCTTCAAGCTTGACAGCCATCCGCTCGGCGGCATCGGCGGTCAGAACAACGTTGGTACGATCCGCACGCAATACCTGGGCGACCTCATCTCCGATTTCGCGCTGCCGGTCGGACGCAACTGGGGTGGCACCATTGAGTATTATGGCGCTTCGGGACAGAAAATCGTGAATGGGAATTATACCAATCTCACCGTAAGTGGCAACGGTACCCATGAGTCGTCGAGCATCGACATCAGTGGCGCGCTGGTAACCTCCGCCGGCTCCACCATCGATCTCAACCAGGAGACGATCACCGGGACCTTCGACGCCAGCGGTCATGCCGGAAACCTGATCGTACGCGGAACCACACCCTTTGCCTCGGGCAAGACCTTCGGCGGTACCGTCACTTACGACGGCACGGTTGCGCAGACGGTCCGCACCGGTTCCTACAACAATCTTTCCATCACCACCTTCCGCTCCTTCGACCTTACCCTCGAGGCCGGCACCATCAGCGTGGCGGGCAACCTGCTGTTCAGCGCGGTGCTGGAAAACGGCGCTTCCATCGTTGACGCCGGCGCGCTCTTCAACTTCAATGGCACCGCAGCGCAAACCATCGATGTAACGGCGCGGAAGACCGGGCCTACCGTGCCTTTTGAATTCGGGAGCATTACCCTTTCGGGCGGAGGCAGCAAAACACTGCTCACCCCGCTTACGATGAACGGCGTGCTGAACCTTTTGATTGGTGTGCTCATCACGACCAATGCCAACCTGCTCCTGCTTAATAGCACGGCAACAGCTACCGGCGGAAACACGACCTCCTATGTGCAGGGTCCGGTGCGCCGTCTTGGCGCTGACGCCTTTGTCTTCCCGCTCGGCGGCGGCGGCGTATATGCCCCGCTCGGCGTTTCGGCGCCCGGAACCGGCGGCGACCTAACGGCCACCTATGTGCGCAGCAACCCGCAGGCGATCAGCACAACGCTTACGCCACCGGTGGTGAAGATCAGCGGTTGCGAATACTGGAATCTCCAGAAAGCTGCCGGCGCCCTTAACCCGAGCGTTACTCTTTTCTGGAGCGCCAACAGCGGTTGCAACGGCCCGGGCGCTTATATCAGCGACGTGTCGAGCCTGGTACCCGTTCGCTTTGATGGCGCGGCCTGGGTGAGCATGGGTGTCAGCGGTACCACGGGCAATACCACCGACGGCAGCATTACCTCCAACGATGCCACTGCGTTCGATAACATCACACTCGGCTCGACCAGTACGGCCAACCTGCTGCCCGTTCGTTTCATCTCCGTATCGGCCGAACGCCGTGGCGGCTCCGTGGAGCTGCGCTGGAAGACGGCCGCGGAGTTCAATGTGGCCCGCTACGAGGTTCAACGCAGCGCCGACGGCCGCACGTTCAGCAGCATCGGCCAGGTAACGGCCACACAGGTGCAGGGCGGTAGCGCTCAATACAGCTACTCCGATCGCCAGGCGCTGGTAGCCCAGGGCTACTACCGCATCCGCGCCGTTGACCAGGACGGTCGCCAAACACTGAGCGCCGTGCTCCGCGTGCATTCGGGAAGCGAGGATATCAGCCTCGATGTGTACCCGGTGCCCGTCCGGAAAAACGGAGTCCTCCAGGTGCGCAGCACGGGTCTCGCAGCGGATACGTACGACCTCCTCGTGATCGACGCCACAGGCCGTGTGCTCCAGCGCACGCAGCTAACGCATAGCGGGGGCGCGCTCAACTATTCGCTGAGCCTTCCGGCTTCGCTGAGCTCGGGCAGCTACCAGCTGCTGCTGCGTGGCAGCGGATACCAGTCGACAAAAGGATTTACGGTACAGTAGAACTACAATAAGGTTCAATCGGCAAAGGCTGCGATGCTCAACGGGAATTTTACCTGGAGCACGCAGCCTTTGTTCGGTTGCGACAGTACGCTCACTTTGCCTTCGTGAAGGCGGGCCCGCGTTTCGATATTCTTGAGGCCTACACCGCGCGAAAGCTGCGCCGGGTCGAAGCCCACGCCGTCGTCCTTGATTTCAAGAACCAGCAGCTTCCGGTTGCATTTCAGCGTCACCGTCACGTGCTGCGCATAGGCATGCTTGATGATGTTGCTCCACTGCTCCTGCACGATGCGGTATACGGTGAGCTTCAGCTTCGGCGGCACGCTCTCTTCTTCGAAGCGCAGCACGTCGAGCTGTATCTGGAGGCCAGAGGGATCCTGGTTTTCGAGCAGGTGCCGCAGCGCTTCCACAAGCGTCTCGCCGCTGAGCGAGGGTGGGATCAGTGAGTGACTCAGCTTGCGGACTTCCTCCATGGCCTTGCCGATGATCTTGCCGGCGCGGTCCAGAAACTGCCCGCGCTGATCGTCAGGAGTGCTGGCGCTCAGGCCGACATAGAGCTTGGCGCTGGTAAGGATCTGGTTAACGTTATCGTGGAGTTCCGCGCCTATGATGCGGCGCTCGTTTTCCTGCGCGGCAATAACGGCTTCGGTGATCTCGTGGTGGCGGCGCAACTGTTCCTCTTCGAGCTGCCGCTCGGCGCGCTTGCGCTGCTCCACCACCACCAGGTAATCGGTGATATCATTTGCGATCACGAGCACGGCCTGCACTTTATCGCGGTACCGCACCGGCTCGACCGACACCAGCGTATCTACCGCGCGGTCGCCGGCCTGGAAGAAGACCATGTTGTTGCGCAGCGCCCGGCCGTCGAAAGCGGGCCGCAGCACCTGCTCGTCGAATTCCTCGGCCGCTTCCGCAGAGCCGAAGCAGTGGATCGTCATCAGCTTCTGTGCGGCATGCTGGCCGAACAGGTCGCTGGTATATTGGTTCAGCACCTGCACGCTCCGGTCGGGCAGCACCGCGAGCACGATATTCTGGAACTGGTGGAGTACCGTGTTCAGGCTCACCGACTCGCTGATGTCGAAGAGGCGGTAGCGAACCAGCGCGACGATAGTGAACAGCGAGAAGAGCGTCACCAATGCAGGTGAAAGCGGGAGCTCATTGATATGCAGCACGAGCGGGAAAAGTACCTGGCTGATAAAGCCGACGATCGTGGGCACCAGGATGCCCAGCGCAACGAGCACGGCCTGTGTGCGCCGGCGTGCGTCGTGGCGAACGCGGTAGGCAAACGCGAGGAGCATGGCCGAGACGGCGAACATCGTTCCGGCCATTATCCACAGCAGCAGCGCATCGATAAATCCCGTGTCCGGTGCGATCACCCAGCCGAAATTCTTGTCGCGCACCAGGTGGTTGTAGTGGTCGGACACATACAGGCCATGCAGGAGCAAAAAGGGCAGGTACAGCAGTACGAGGAAAAAGCGCCGGTCGACGAACGATTTCCGCGTGTAGCTGCAGGCGAAGTGCAGCCCTGCGGGGCTCAGCAGGATCCAGCCGAAGCAGAAGACCTTGTCCCAGTGATAAGCAGTAACGGCGTCCTGGATATACATATACCCGCCTTCCTCGACCTGCCAGATGCTGAGGGCTACGACGCAGACGGCAAATAGGTCGACGGTGCGGCTCCGCGGCAGGAAGAAAACGATATAGGCGGCAATGCCGAGGTTGATCAGCGCCGGGATGAAGAAAAGGAGAGAGAGTGGTTGAAAAGCAGGCACGAGGCGGGACGTTTAGGGCACACGGTCGTGGGTAAAGATACGCAATTGGCCGCAACGCGGCTGTGGCAAGGGACGGAATCGGGGAGGAGCGACCCACGCAAAGCAAAAGCCCCGCGAGGGGGCCTTTCAGTTTATGATGCTAACCCAGTATCAGGAGGGAACGAGATGGCAGTAAACGAGCATATCCTGCGCCATCTTCTCGATGCCTTTGATATCCGAAGGCTTCACGAAGTAGGCCCGCGCGCCCAGATCCATGCAGATCTGCCGGTACAGGGGCGAATTGGAGGTACTCCAGACCACCTTCGGCACATGTGTGTAGCGCTCGTCGGCCGAGAGCTGCTTGAGGATCTCCCCGCCGTTGATCTCGGGAAGATTGTAATCGAGGATAATCAGGCAGGGCAAGCCTTTCGACGGAAATGCCAGCAGCTCCGTCATGGCCTTCTTCCCGTTCGCCGCCGTCTGCACCTTCATCTGCGGCACGTGCGCCGAAAGCGCCTCGATGAGCAACTCCTGGTCGTCGACGTCGTCTTCGGCAAGAAATACAAAAGGGGTGGAATTAATGGATGAGGTTTCCGGCATAGAGGTGTTCGACTTGGCGATAAAGGTATTGGGGTGGCTGCCTTCCGGCCAAATAAACTTTTAGTTAGGCAGTTCCCCTTAAAGCCGGGCCGAGGATTTCGCTAAGTCATTGAGCCCGCGCAGCGAATTGGCTTTTTTTTGGGCAAAAGAAAAGGGCTACTGCTCAGGTATTTTCGGAGGTTTTCCTGTAAGTTTGGGGTCATCTTAACCACCCTTAGCAACATGAATACGGAAATGCCTACTGGTAATGGCTCTTCCCATGAGCCTATTGAGCCCGTTGGATTCATTGCTCCCGATGAGCAACTGGATCTTGTTCCGGCCAACGGCAATGGAAAAAAAGCCCCGTCCAAAAAAGCCAAAGCAAAGACTGCTGCCCCGCCCCCGAAGGCGAACATCCCGCTGGAAACCGAAGACGCGCTTGACGCCCGGCTTCTGCTGAAGATTCTTTCCGAGGTCCGCAACGGTAACTTCGGCGTCCGCATGCCGGTCGACCAGGTTGGGATTTCCGGGAAGATCTGCGATACGCTCAACGAGATCATTGGTCTCAACGAGCAGCTGATGGCCGAGCTCACGAAAGCCGGGAAGACCATCGGTAAGCAGGGTAAGCTCACCCACCGCGTGGAGCTTCCCTACGCACGCGGCTCCTGGAGCTCCGGCGTGGAAGCCATCAACGGACTTATCTCCGACCTCGTTCACCCGACTATCGAAATTGCCCACGTGATCTCCTCGGTGGCAAAGGGTAACCTGTCGCAGGAAATGACCCTGCAGATCGGCGACCACGTGCTGCAGGGCGAGTTTGCCCGCATCGCCCGCGAGGTGAACGACATGGTGAAGCAGCTGAACCTCTTCGCGGCCGAAGTAACGCGCGTGGCGCGTGAGGTAGGCTCGGAAGGTAAGCTCGGTGGCCAGGCCCGCGTAAAAGGCGTGGCCGGTGTATGGAAAGACCTCACTGACTCAGTAAACCTGATGGCCGGTAACCTGACCGCCCAGGTACGTAATATCGCCGAAGTAACAACCGCCGTGGCGAAAGGTGACCTTTCGAAAAAGATCACGGTGGATGTGCAAGGTGAGATCCTCGAGCTGAAGAACACCATCAACACGATGGTGGACCAGCTCAACTCCTTCTCCTCCGAGGTAACGCGCGTGGCGCGTGAGGTGGGTACGGAGGGTAAGCTCGGTGGCCAGGCGGAAGTGCCGGGCGTTGCCGGTACCTGGAAGGACCTGACCGACTCGGTAAACCAGATGGCCTCCAACCTGACGGGCCAGGTACGTAACATCGCCGAGGTAACAACGGCCGTGGCACGTGGTGACCTGTCGCGTAAGATTACGGTGGACGTAAAAGGGGAGATCCTCGAGCTGAAGAACACCATTAATACGATGGTGGACCAGCTGAACTCCTTCTCTTCCGAGGTTAGCCGTGTGGCCCGTGAGGTGGGCTCCGAAGGTAAGCTCGGTGGACAGGCAACTGTAAAAGGCGTAGGTGGTGTGTGGAAAGACCTTACCGACAACGTAAACCTCCTCGCCGGTAACCTGACCGTACAGCTCCGCGACGTATCCAAAGTAGCAACGGCCATCGCAAACGGTGACCTTACCCAGAAGATCACGGTGGATGTAAAAGGTGAGATCCTCCAGATCAAGGACGTAATTAACCGGATGGTGGACCAGCTGAACTCCTTTGCTTCCGAGGTGACCCGTGTGGCCCTTGAAGTGGGTACCGAGGGTAAACTCGGTGGCCAGGCCAAGGTACAGGGCGTAGGTGGTACGTGGAAAGACCTTACCGACTCGGTAAACCAGATGGCTTCCAACCTGACAGCCCAGGTGCGTAACATCGCCGAGGTAACAACGGCGGTGGCCAACGGTGACCTCTCGAAGAAAATTACGGTAAACGTACAGGGCGAGATCCTGGAGCTGAAGAAGACCATCAACACGATGGTGGACCAGCTCAACTCGTTCGCATCGGAAGTAACGCGTGTGGCCCTTGAAGTGGGTACCGAGGGTAAACTCGGTGGCCAGGCCAAGGTACAGGGCGTAGGTGGTACGTGGAAAGACCTGACCGACTCGGTAAACCAGATGGCCTCCAACCTGACAGCCCAGGTGCGGAACATCGCCGAGGTAACGACGGCCGTGGCGAAGGGTGACCTGTCGCGCAAGATCACGGTGGACGTACGCGGTGAGATCCTCGAGCTGAAGAATACGATCAACACGATGGTGGACCAGCTGAACTCGTTCGGTTCCGAAGTATTCCGCGTTGCGCGGGAAGTAGGTTCCGAGGGTAAGCTGGGTGGCCAGGCAGACGTACCGGGTGTGGAGGGCCTGTGGAAGGACCTTACCGACTCGGTAAATAAAATGGCCTCGAACCTGACGGCGCAGGTGCGGAACATCGCGGAAGTAACGACCGCGGTGGCAAACGGTGACCTGTCGCGCAAGATCGAGGTGGACGTAAAAGGCGAGATCCTCGAGCTGAAGAACACCATTAATACGATGGTGGAGCAGCTCCGGGCCTTCGCATCGGAAGTAACGCGCGTGGCGCGTGAGGTGGGTACGGAAGGTAAGCTCGGTGGCCAGGCACACGTGCCCGGGGTCGCCGGTACCTGGAAGGACCTTACCGACTCCGTAAACCAGATGGCCTCGAACCTCACCGCCCAGGTGCGGAACATCGCCGAGGTGGCCATCGCCGTGGCGAATGGGGACATGTCGAAGAAGATCACGGTGGACGTACGCGGCGAGATCCTCCAGCTGAAGGAAACGCTCAACACGATGGTGGACCAGCTCCGCGCCTTCGCCTCCGAGGTGACGCGTGTGGCCCGTGAGGTGGGTACCGACGGTAAGCTCGGTGGACAGGCCTTCGTACCAGGCGTTGCCGGTACCTGGAAGGACCTTACCGACTCCGTAAACCAGATGACGGGTAACCTGACGCTGCAGGTACGTAACATCGCCGAGGTGACCAAGGCCGTGGCCTCTGGTGACCTTTCGAAGAAAGTAACCATCGACGTAAAAGGAGAGATCCTTGACCTGAAAAATACCATCAACACGATGGTGGACCAGCTGAACTCCTTCGCCTTCGAGGTGACCCGTGTGGCCCGTGAGGTGGGAACGGAAGGTAAGCTGGGTGGCCAGGCCGAGGTACAGGGCGTTGCCGGTACCTGGAAGGACCTGACCGACTCCGTGAACATGATGGCCTCCAACCTGACCAACCAGGTGCGCGGAATCGCCAAGGTGGTGACCGCGGTGGCCACCGGTAACCTGAAGCAAAAACTCTCGATCGTATCGCGTGGTGAGGTGGCCCAGCTGACCGAAACCATCAACGAGATGATCGATACGCTCGCCCTCTTCGCCGACCAGGTAACCACGGTTGCCCGTGAGGTGGGTGTGGAAGGACGACTCGGCGGCCAGGCCGTAGTGCCCGGTGCCTCCGGTATCTGGAAGAACCTGACTGAGAACGTAAACCAGCTCGCGGAGAACCTCACCATCCAGGTGCGCGCCATCTCCGAGGTGGCCCTCTCGGTAACCAAGGGTGACCTGACCCGGCTTATCCGCGTGGAAGCCAAGGGTGAGCTCGAGGAGCTGAAGGATACCATCAACCAGATGATCGCCAACCTGCGGGAAACGACGCTCCGTAACCAGGAGCAGGACTGGCTGAAATCCAACCTCGCCAAGTTCACGCAAATGCTGCAGGGCCAGAAAGACCTCGCAACGGTAACCCGCCGGATCCTCTCCGAGCTTGCCCAGGTAGTAAATGCCCAGCAGGGTATGTTCTACATCCTGGAGCAGGACGACGAGGAGCGCGCGAAAAAGCTGAAGCTGTTCTCGGCCTATGCCTATAATGAAGAGATCGCGGTACAGAAGGAGTTCGCGCTCGGCCAGGGCCTTGTAGGCCAGTGCGCCGTTGAGAAAGAGCGTATCCTGCTGACCAACGTTCCGAAAACATACTTCAAGATCGGCACCGGCCTCGGCCAGGCCGTTCCCAAGAACGTGATCGTACTGCCGGTACTGTTCGAAACCGAAGTGAAGGCCGTTATCGAGCTCGGCTCCTTCGAGCCCTTCTCGGTGACCCACCTTGACTTCCTCGGCCAGCTGACGGAGTCGATCGGTATCGTACTGAACACCATCGAGGCCAACTCCCGTACGGAGTCGCTGCTCGAGCAGTCGCAAAGCCTCGCCGACGAGCTGCGTCGTACGAACGAAGAGCTCCAGGACAAGGCGCACCTGCTGGTGAAGCAGAAAGAGGAAGTGGAAGCGAAGAACAAGGAAGTGGAAGAAGCCCGTCGCTCGCTCGAAGAAAAAGCCGAGCAGCTGCAGCTTACCTCCAAGTACAAATCGGAGTTCCTTGCCAACATGTCGCACGAGCTGCGCACGCCGCTCAACTCGCTGCTCATACTCGCCCAGCAGCTGTACGAGAACCACGAAGGCAACCTGTCGGAAAAGCAGGTTCGCTACGCGAAAACGATCCACAGCTGCGGTGATGACCTGATCCAGCTTATCAACGACATCCTTGACCTTTCGAAGATCGAATCGGGTTACATCTCCACCGACTTCGTCAACGTGCGCTTCAACGAGATCACTTCCTTCGTGGAAACGACCTTCAAGCACGTGTCGGAGAACAAGAACCTCAAGTTCAGCATCGAGATGGACAAGCGCCTGCCCGACGTACTCGAGACGGACGTGCAGCGCCTCAACCAGATCCTCAAGAACCTGCTTTCGAACGCCTTCAAGTTTACCGAGAAAGGTGGCGTTTCGCTCAAGATCTACGAGCCCAACCGCAAGTCGTGGAAGTCGCAGGTGCCCAGCCTCGACAACGCCCGCCGCGTGGTGGCCTTCGAGATCCGCGACACCGGTATCGGTATTTCGAAAGACAAGCAGAATATCATTTTCGAGGCCTTCCAACAGGCCGAGGGTTCCACCTCGCGCAAGTATGGTGGTACCGGTCTCGGCCTTTCGATCTCGCGCGGCCTTGCCGACCTGCTTGGCGGCGTGATCGAGCTCGACTCCGAGCCGAGCGTGGGCTCCACCTTCACCCTGTACCTCCCGATCGACTACAACCCCGATCACGTGAAGAAGGAGAAGCCTTCCTCGCTGACCCTGTCGGAGTACGAAGTGTCGAAAGACGACGACGACTCCTCGATCATGACGGTGCCCACGGTGAAGCTCCCGGAAACCCGCGAGCTGGAAGTACTCAACGAAATCATCAACGAAACCGGCGACGATCGCAATATGATCGGCGGCGACGACAAGGTGGTGATGGTGGTCGAAGACGACCTCCGCTTCGCCAAGATCATGGTCGATAAGGCGCACGAAATGGGGCTCAAGGCGGTTGTCGCCACCTCCTTCGGCGACGTCTTCGACCTGGCCAACAAGTTCCGCCCCATCGCGGTAACCCTCGATGTGAAGCTGCCCGATGCCAGCGGATGGCGTATCCTTGACCTGTTCAAGAACGACATCAACTTCCGCCACATCCCGGTGCACCTCATCTCGGGCGAGGAAAACCGCCTGCTCGCGATGCAGCGCGGCGCGCGCTCCTTCAGCCTTAAGCCGCTGAAGAACGAGTCGCTCAATACGCTGTTCGACGACATCGTGCGGTATAAGGACTATCGTCCGAAGCACGTGCTGGTGGTGGAAGACAACGAGCTCGACTACTCCGGCATCGCCAAGATGCTGTCGCACCAGGACCATGTGGCGATCCACCTGGCCGACTCGGGACGCAAGGCGCTGGAGATGATCCGCGACCAGGAGTACGATTGCATTATCGTGGACTACATGCTCCCGGATATCGGCGGCATGGAGTTCATCCAGGAAATCAATAACGTTAAAAAACTGGCCCTCACCCCGGTGATCGTGTACTCGGCGAAAGACTTCTCGCCCAAGGAGAAGACCCAGCTGAAGCAGTTTGCCAACCGGATCCTGCTGAAAGACGTACAGTCGCTCGAGCTGCTGCTGGAAGAGGTGGTCCTACATTTGCATATTGATCATAAGGATCTGCTGCCCGAGAAGCGCCGTATCATCGAGAACCTGCGCTCCCGCGAGGATGTACTGGCCAGCAAGACCGTACTGGTGGTCGACGACGACGTGCGAAACCTTTTCGCCCTCACCACGGCCTTCGAGCGCTACAACATCAATGTGATTACCGCGGAAAGCGGCCAGGAAGCGATCAATATCCTCGGCGACAACACGCACGTCGATATGGTCCTGATGGATATCATGATGCCGGAGATGGACGGCTACGAAACAACGCAGAAGATCCGACGCGAGCATAAGAACAGCAACCTCCCGATCATCGCCGTAACGGCCAAGGCCATGAAAGGCGACCGCGAGAAATGTATCGAGGCCGGAGCTTCTGATTATATCACCAAGCCGGTTAAAATCGATCAGCTGCTCTCCCTGATGCGGGTTTGGCTGTACAAATAAGAGGTAACGTTCATGGTGGAAACGATGAAAGACGGACAATTGGATAAATCCGACGTAAAGATCCTGGTGGTGGACGATCGGGAGGATAACCTCCTCTCGATCGAAACCATCCTCGAGCGCGACGGGTACCATATCCGGAAGGCGAATTCGGGGCGACAGGCGCTGAAGATTCTGCTCACCGAGCACGACTTCACCCTCATCCTCATGGACGTGCAGATGCCTGAGATGAACGGTTTCGAGACGGCCTCGCTTATCTATGAGCGCGAAAAGCTCAAGAACATCCCGATCATCTTCATCACGGCCCATAACAAGGATGAGGAGTACATGTTCAAGGGCTATAAAATGGGCGCCGTGGATTTTATCTACAAGCCCATCAACCCCGAGCTCATGCGCTTCAAGGTGAGCGTGTTCGCGGATCTGTATCGAAAAACGCACCAGCTGATGCAGCAGGAGAAGAACCTCCTCGCCGCCAAGGCCAACCTGGAGCGGGAGATCGAGGAGCGGAAGATGAACGAGGAGAAGATCCGCCTGCTCAACAACCAGCTCACGCAGAACAACACGGACCTCAAGATGATCAACGAGGAGCTCGACCGCTTTGCGTACGTGGCCTCCCATGACCTGCAGGAGCCGCTCCGGAAGATCATGGTGTTCAGCGACGTGGTAGCCACCAAGCTCAGTGGAAAGGTGGACGCCGACGTCCAGAGCTCGCTCAATAAGATCGTCAAGTCGTCCGACCGGATGCAGAAGCTTATCAACGACCTGCTCAAGTTCTCCCGTCACGCCAGCAGCCACGAAGACTTCATGCAGGTTGACCTAAACGAGATACTGCAGGAGGTGCTCGGCGATATGGAATCTGAGATCCAGCGCAAGGCCGCTTCGATCGAGTTTGGAAAGATGCCTGCGCTCCAGGCAATTCCGAGCCAGGTGCGGCAGCTGTTCCAGAATCTTATCGGCAATGCGCTCAAGTTCTCGCGTGACGGCGTTTCGCCAAAAGTCGAGGTCTTCAGCGAGTCGCTGCTGATCGAGGACAGCCAGGGCCGCAGCCTGCGCCAGCACCGGATCGTGGTAAAGGACAATGGTATCGGCTTCGACGCCAAGTACGCCGACGACATCTTTGTCGTGTTCAAGCGCCTCCACAGCTACCATGAGTTCGAGGGTTCCGGTATCGGGCTTTCGATCTGCAAGAAGATCGTGGACCAGCACAAGGGGAGCATCCGGGCGATGGGTGCGCTCAACGAGGGCGCCACATTTGTGGTAACTCTTCCCGAAACGCAGGAGCACAAGACCGTTTCGCTACCCGAACCGCAGCCGTCCCCGCTTGTTTCGGCCGACGAACAGCACCAGTAAACGCTTTCTTAACAATATTTTCAATACCAGCTCATCCGTAAAGGGGGCTGGTATTTTAATTGATACTGGTAGAGGCAGAAAAACACCCCTTTCGTTCTGTAGACCCATACGGTCACGGAGCAGCCTCGGTATGCTAACCTGTGATTCACATGGGCTATGGACTTAAACCATTGCCGCATGAAAAAACTCTACGCGCTCCTGCTGACGGTCCTGCTAACCGGCGTCAGCTACGCACAGCAATTTGACCTGAACGACCTCCTGGGCTTTACCGGCTACAGCGTATCGAAGTTCGATGCCTTCCTGGGCAAGAAGTCGTACCGCCGCGACTACGAGTCGCCCCACGAAACCCGCACGAACTACAACTACATCGAGGTGCGGAAGAGCCGTAAGAAGGCCGCCGAAGACGTGGTCCGCAAGATCTCCTTCCAGGAAAAATCCGGTGCGCCCATCATCAGCTACCAGACGACATCGCTCGAGGAATTCAACAACCTCCGGAAGTCGCTCCACAAAAAAGGCTTCATTACCTATGCCGAAGAAGGCGACCCAATGAAGCCGCTCCTCTACCAGCAGGACAATACGACCGTGGCCACTTCGGTGGAGATCCGCGACTCGCTCACCTTTTACTCGGTGAAGGTGGAAAAGGAAATGCTGCCGAAAATGCGCGACATCGTGTATGCCGAAGACCTGCTCCCGCTCAAGTCGCACGAGTTCCTCGTGTCGGTTTTCGGGGCGTCGAACGTAACCCGCGACGTGTTTCATTACGCAACCAACGACAGCAACTTCTGCTCCGTGCTTTTTGCCAACACGCCCCGCGAGGTGATCTTTATCTGGGACGATGAGGAGAACTTCCGCGATGTGTCGTTCCTGCTCATTGGTGGCAACATGCTGACGAACGGCACGGCGCGCAACTCCAACATGGTGAGCAGCAACGAGTGGCGATCGAAGCAGGGCGTGTATGCCGGGATGAAGCTCGAAGACCTGCAGGAGCTCAACGGCGGCAGTCTCCGCTTCCATGGCTTCAGCACCGAGCAGCCCGGTATGCTGATGAAAACGGGCACCGGCAAGCTGGACTTCAATCATATCGGCGTGGTGCTGAGCTGCCTTAACTGCACCAACAACCAGGCAATCGAGAGCCAGCAGGTGGTCGACTCCGACCGTGCTCTCCAGGAGGAGCGCAAGGTGTACGTTTCGTCGATCGTAATCCTGCCGGAGAAAGAAAAGGCGAAAGCCACCGCGGCGCGGTAGGCACACGGAAGACACGGAAATCACGGAAAAAATAAAGTAGCCTGTCGCATGCGACAGGCTACTGTCATTTCGGGGGAGTGGAAGGTTTTGATACCTGGGCCAGCCAAAGGCCGCAGTTTTTGCTTCGCTGTGCAAAGATGACTAAGGGATCGCTTGCGATCCCTTAGTCATCTCCGTGATTTCCGTGTCTTCCGTGAGCGCCCACAAAAAAGCCGGAGGCAAACGCCCCCGGCCTTACTCATACACACGGTCCTTATCCACTCATCTTCTTTGTCATATCCACGATCATTGCCTGGTTGAACAGGTCGCCGAGCAGCGTGGGTTGCGGCGCGCTCCGCTCCACGGCGCCGACCTGTTTGTAACTGGCTTCCTGCATGTCTTTCAGTTTTATATAGGCATCGTGCCGCTCCTGGCGGTACCGCTCGAGCTGCTGGAAAAGGGGCTGCAGGTTTACCAGCGACTTGATCGGCCCATAGACCCCAGCGCGGGCCCGCTGCAGGAAGAGAATGATGTCTTCGATGGCCAGGTAGTCTTCCTGCGCCGACAGCATGATCTCGCACACGGCCACGCTCACGCGCGTTTCGGTGGGGCGCTTGTAGGCCGGGAGCCCGAGCGTTGCGATAAACTCCTTGATGATCATCAGCAGGAGCTTGTGCGCTGTCTTCTTGCCATAGCGCGTAATGAGGCCGGGGATGCGGTCTTCCTCCGGCAGCGACAGCAGCTTGTCCCACTGTACCTCGTTGCCGGCCTGGTATTGCTGTTGCACGAGACCTGCGATAAGGCTGTATTCCACGCTGGCCGTATAATTACGGGTCGTGTTGCGGACGGGCTTCACCTTTTCTTCCGCAGGCTTGGGTACATTCTGGTAATTGATCTTGCGTATCATGATTTTTTCTCCTTAGTCATCCCGCCGGTTATTGCGGGATCGTTTACCCGGTCTTCCCATAATGCAGGCGCAACATCCGCAGGCGCTGGTAGAGGCTACCGAGGAGCAGGGCGGCATTGCGGTCGCCGGCTGAGAAAGGATGCCAGCGCTCGTCGGCGTCCATCACCTGCAGCGTACCGTCTTCTGAGAGGCCGACGGCCCAGGCCGCGAAGGGCGGGCTGTGCGGGGTCAGCTTCACCTGGACGGCGCTTTCGAAGTAGAGCGGCGCATCGCCACTCAGCTCCCGCAGCAGGGTACGGCAATCGTTGAGCAGGGTCATCATCTTCCGGAAAGGGTTATTCGGTATGTTGATTTCGATGCCTTCCAGGCGCCCTCGATCACCTCGCCGGTTTCGTGGTCCACGCCGATGCGGCCGGGAGCGATGGCCCGGAGCCGCTCTTCGAGCGCTTTCTTATGCTCGCTGAGGAGGCGGATCTGTGCATCCAGCAGGCGCCAGTCGGCGTTGCTGCTGTAGTCGTAGGTCACGGCGGCCTCGCAGGCCTCGATTTTGGCACCCGACGCGGTTACCAGCCGGCCCTGGTGCTTCGCAAGCTCGTCGCGCAGGAACTGGACATAGCGTTCGTCCCTGCGCATCGTCTTCACGAATTCCTCCATGGCCGCGAGCGCTTCCGCGACCTGGAACACGTGCCCGTCTTCGAGCACGCGTTCCACGGACTGATCGGCGAGGTCGCGTATCTGCCGCTTGGACAGGCCTTCTCGTATGGCGGGTAAAGCCCCTTGGTTATGCGGCACTGAGTTTTCCATTGATGCTGTTTCTCCGGTTGGCGATCAATTGCTGCAGCAGCGGGTTGCCGTCCACTTCTGCCTTGTTCTTTGAATAGAGCTCCACGAGTTCCTTCTGGGTCGCGCAGGCTTCCACCTTTGTGTACCAGTCGGAGCCGGGCCTGACGCTGTTGAAGGCTTCCTCGCCCTGCTCGCACCACTGCGCGATCAGCTCGCCCGTCTTTTCATCGGGCAGGAAGGCCGGCTTGCCCATGAAGAGGCCGGTACGGTCTTTCGAGGCGGTGGCCATATGGCGCATGTCGAGCTCGAGGTTGATGGTGAGCTCGTACTCGAAGCCCTCGCGGGTCACCTCGCGGAGACCGGCTTTTTCCACCTTCACCTTACCGTTATTATCCTTGATCATCTCGTAGTCCTGCTTGCGGCGAACGGTGGTGATCACGTGGCAGGCGCTGTGGAGAATGGCTTCGAGAAAGGCCTGGTGCCGCGGTGTTACGCGGGCCCAGTCCTGGTACTTGCCGCCAAGGCTTTCCACGATCTCGAGGCAGCCGCCCTTGCCTTCCCATTCCTGCGAGATGGAGTCGATGATGATCACCTCCATGCCAGCCTTCTCGCAGGCACGGATCGCCTCGATGTAGCGCTCGGGGGAGAAGGGTGCCGTGAGGGGCAGCACGTTGAATTCACCCATGTGCGCATAGAGATCGGCCGAGCCGTTCTCCGTGTCGATGATGGCCACCTTCGAGAGGTCGCCGACAAGACCCTTGGCCACGAGGATGGCGCTGTAGGTCTTACCGCCGCCCGATACGGCGCTGAGGCCGAGGCGGATCTTTGCTTGCTTTCTTGTTGCTTTTCTTAATTGCATTGTATGTCGTGTTTATCGTACTCGTTGGGATGAGAAATGAGTAATGAGTAATCAGTAATGAGTAAGGCTGTCGAAGGAGAAGTACTCATTATTCATTGCTCATTGCTGATTAGGCCGCCTTTGCGGCCGACTCCAGCAGTTGCGCGAAGTAGCGGATGGAAGCTTCCTCGAGGTCTTCGAGCTGGCCGGTGACCTCCAGCACCGGGCGGATGTCGGTGCCGTTCCATTTCACAAAATCAATATCCACGCTGTAGCGGTCGAAAACGTCGATGGGGGAGGCCTCGGGGTTGAAATAGCCTTTGCCCTCGATCACCAGGTCGCCCACGTATTCGGTCACGATCTTGAGGTCGCGGACGACTTTATGCTTCAGGGGATAGTGAAAAACGAATTCTTTTTCCAGGCGCTTCATAGTCACGTGCTTTTTGTGAATAAATGCTCTAAATTTGTGAAGCATAAAGTTACAATTTTTCACTTTATGCACAAGAAATTCACATTTTTATTCACAATTGCTTAACAGGCGTTATGACGAGTCCCAACATCAAGGAAATCAGGCAGTTATACAACCTTACGCAGGAGGAATTCGCCCAGGCACTGGGCATTACCCGCGAATTGGTCAATAAAATGGAGAAGGGGAAGTGCGGGGTCAGCAAGGCCACGCGGATCCTGCTCCGGAACTTCCAGGAGGCCCGGAAAGGTGAAGATTTTTCACATTCGGCTGTTAGCGATGTGCAAATTTTTGGAACGCCGCGGCCACGCGCCCAGCAGCCCTATTTCCTGGAGCGCCGGTCGCGGCAGGGAAGCCACCGGCCTACCGAAGTACCCCTCGTGGGCATCAAAGCCCAGGCCGGCTATATCCGCGGCTTCGAGCAGACCGATTACCTCGACACACTCGAAAAATACACGCTGCCCCCGGGCGTCAACCCAACGGGCGCTCTGTGGAGCTATTTCGAGGTGGATGGGGAGTCGATGGAGCCGACCTTCTACGCGGGCGATCTCATCCTCGCGTCCATGCTGCCACAGGAAGATTGGAATGATGTAAAGAATTTCAGCGTCTACGTGCTGCTCACGGGTTCCCAGCTGATGGTAAAGCGCGTGTACCGCAAGAGTGCCGAGGAGTGGGTACTGCTTTCCGACAATGAAGAAAGCCACCCGCAGCAGCTGCTCCCCGTAGCCGAGCTGAAGCAGGTGTGGACCTTTCGCCGCCATATCCGGGCACGCCTGCCCCAGAAGGAGTTCAAGGTGACCGCGTAGATCGTGCGATGTCAACCGTCCCTGGAATGATCAATGACCATTGAAAACAGAAACGGATGCCTTAGGCATCCGTTTCTGTTTTCCGCGTTATGCAGCTCACGCCGCACGTACTCGTTGATGGAAATGCCCGCGGGCAGTTGTTCCGCGGGCATCCTGGTACGGGTTCTCCATAGGAGTCCGCTTATTATTTACGCGGGCCATTGCGGTGCTGCTTCGGCCGGTTGGTGCGCACTTCCTTGGCGTTGTGCGTTACGTCGTCGCCCTTTGTATCCTGCTCTTCGTTCGAGCGGCTGTCAATGTCGTCGCGGATCTCGGGACGCGGGCGGTGGCCGGCCATCTGCTTGCTTTGCATATTATTTTGGGATCTTGCTCCTTTCATAACATTTGATTTTATAATTATATGTTCCGCAAAATCATACCAAAAGAAAGGTCAGCCTTCCAGGTACCCGTCTGGCGGAAGTCGGTCCAGGATGCTGTCCGCCGCCCGCTTCCCCGTTTGCAGCGCCGCCTCTACCGTGCCGATGATCGGGCCATCGCAGAGTCCTTCACCCGCGAAATAAAGTGTGTCGGCGACGGGTGCTGCGGCATCGGCCAGGACACGTCCCCCGGAAGAAATTTCAAACGAATACCCGCCCCGGGCCCAGGGATCCTGCACCCAGTTGTGGTAGTAGTGGGCCTGCAGCCTTGCCTGCAGGTCGGGTAGCGGGATGCCGAAAATGGTCGTCAGCGCATGCAGCGCCTCCCGGAGCAGGTCCTCTTCACGAAGGGCCGCAAAGCCCTCTGCCGAAGGCCCCGCCTTCCAGCCGGTAAGCAGGTTGCCCTGCTCGGGCGCGCCCGTCCACCAGGTCGGAATGGACGCATCGCTGAAGAGGAAGCCGAGACCGGGAGCCGTGCGGGTACACAGCGCGCTGTTTTCCCAGAAGCGCTCGGTAAAGGAAAGCATGATGCGGATGGCGGCACCATATCCCAGTTGCTGCACGGCCGTTTCTTTTTCCGGAAGGGCAGGCTCGAAGCGAACGCTGCCGCTGCGCCATACGCCGATGGGGAGGGTGAAGACCAGCTTGCGGGCCGAGAAGACGCCTGTGTCGGTCTGCACCGTAACCGCGCCCGGGGCCCAGGTCAGCACCTGTGCCGGCTCGTTGAGAAACAGTTCCACACCGGCCTCCCGGCCGGCCCGGGCCAGGTATTCGAGCAGGGGGCCATAGCCGGTAAAGGGGCGCGCATCTTCCGCGTGGTCCGATTCCTCCATTTCTTTCCGGAAGGCAAGCGTGCTGGCCATGTCGAGGCTGGCGGCGTAATAGCCCTCTGCATAGCGCCGCACCTGCTGGCGGGTATCTTCCCAGTCGGGGCCGGCGAGATAGCGCTCGAGAAATGTGGCGAGGGGTATATCGCCCGAGACCTTACGGAGCCGGTCGGCGAGCTCCTCTTCGCGGTCGATAAAATTCCAGGTGGCTTCGAGGCGCCCGTCGCGGTAGCGGTAGGCTTTCCCCGCCGAGGGAGCGGAGCCGTTGCCGGAGCGCCGCAGTAACTCTTTCGTGAGGGCTCCTTCGCCGTGGATGAATTCGGCTCCGAGCTCGCGGGCGCCGCCATCCTGCACGGTCAGCACGCGCCCGCCGATACGGTCGCGGGCTTCAAGAACAGCAACGCGCCTGCCGCTTTGGGCCAGCTCGCGCGCGGCCATGAGGCCTGCAGCGCCGGCGCCCAGGATCAATACGTCGTAAGTACCGGACATCACAGCAAGTTTGTAGTTTGGAGTTTGTGGTTTGAAGTTCCGCGATGCATCGCAAGCCGGGCTCACTTAAAACTAAAGTTACCTGCCTGCGTCATTCAACCACTAATTACAAACCCCAAACCACAAACTCCAAACAAAAAACGCCCCGAAGGGCGTTTTTTTTTATGCGATCGTGATGCTTTCGTCGAGGTAAACATCCTGGATGGCCTGCAGCATCTGCACGCCCTGCTCGAAGGGCCGTTGGAAGGCTTTGCGGCCCAGGATGAGGCCCATACCGCCTGCGCGCTTGTTGATGACGGCTGTCTGCACCGCTTCAACGAGGTCGCTCTCGCCCTTGCTTTCGCCGCCCGAGTTGATGAGGCCAACGCGACCGTTGTAGCAGTTGAGCACCTGGTAGCGCGTGAGGTCGATGGGGTGATCGGTAGTCAGCTTGTCGTAGACGAGCTTGTGCGTCTTGCCGTGCTTGGTGGCAAGGTAGCCGCCGTTATTGGTGGGAAGCTTTTGCTTGATGATGTCGGCCTGCAGCGTTACGCCGAGGTGGTTGGCCTGGCCGGTGAGGTCGGCGGATGTGTGGTAATCCACGCCGTCCACCTTAAAGCCGTTGTTGCGCGTGTAGCACCAGAGGATGGTGGCCATGCCCAGCTCGTGGGCGAGCTCGAAGGCTTCGGCTACTTCCTTCAGCTGGCGGGCGCTTTCGGCGGAGCCCCAGTAGATGGTGGCGCCCACGGCGACGGCACCCATATTCCAGGCACTGCGGATGGTACCGAACATCGTTTGGTCGTAGCGGTTAGGCATGCTCAGGAACTCGTTGTGGTTGATCTTGACCACAAACGGAATGCGGTGGGCATACTTGCGGGCCATGATGCCGAGCACGCCATAGGTAGAGGCTACCGCGTTGCAGCCGCCTTCGACGGCAAGGCGGATGATATTTTCAGGATCGAAGTAGATGGGGTTGGGGGCGAAGGCCGAGCCGCCGCTGTGCTCGATGCCCTGGTCGACGGGGAAGATGGAGCAATAGCCGGTGTTGGCGAGGCGGCCGGTGCCGAGAAGCTGCTGCATCGAGCGAAGTACTTGCGGGCTGCGGTTGCTGTTGACCCAGATGTCGTCTACGTGCGTGGGAGCAGGCAGGTGCAGGGTCGACTTATCGATGGTCTGACAGGTGTGGTTGAGCAGGTACTCGGCTTGCGAGCCAAGGAGTTCAGCTATTTTTTGCGCCATAAAGGTTGTGTTTGAAGTGGGGCAAATATAGCGAAGAAGGGTTTTGGATGGAACCGGGAAAGGTTTTGGAAGGTTTTGAAAGGTTTTGATGGGGGGCGGATGAATGCGCCGGCAGATGAACAAACAACATAGTGCCGGTTGCTGCGGCGTTGTATTTCGTTTGTATTACCTTGGCGCCATCTCTTCGATTTTAGCTCAATCACTTAAACCATGACAAAGAAAACTGCAGTTGCATTGCTCCTCCTCGCGCTTCTTGGCCAGCAATCCGTTTGGGCCCAGAAAGGAAAATTCATTGAAATAAGCGCCACCGATACGATCCAGCTGAAGGCCCTTTCGCTGACCTATGACGTGCAGATCGGGCAGGGTACAATTCCTTTTATGTCCATCCCCATTCCCATGCCCACGGCAGAAGGCGCCGACAGCCTCCTGCCGGCAGCGACGGTTTACCGGATGCTCGCCCAAAATAATTTCAGTCCCAGGTTTGCAGCACCCGTGTCGTACCGCCTGCCGGCGACATCCGATTCGGTTATCCAGGTGTCGATAACTTCGGAATCGGAGCTGGGCCGGCTTTACCTGCTGCTGAAAAGCATTCGCGGGGTTTCCGGCCGCATCTCGAATAGCCGCTACGAGTCGATAGATACCTATAAGCAGGCCAGCTTCCAGCGCCTGTACGAGCGCGCGCGGCAGGATGCGGCCCTCCTGGCGGGCGTTTCGGGCGGCTCGGTCGGCAAGCTGCTGTCGGTGCAGGAAACGGCCAGCAATTCCATCACGGATATGATGGCAGGCTACTCGAAATTGTTCGAAAAAAGCGATGTTTTCTCGTCTATGTTCGGCAGCGAAAACCCGCTCAGTCATTCGGTCGAACGCAAGCTCGTTTTCCGCTTCGAGTTGAAATAAGCACTCGGTACTCCTACACAACCGCCTTGCGCAGGCGCACGAGCTGCTCGAGCAATCCTTCAATGAGGTCCAGCTTCAGCATATTGGCGCCGTCGCTGAGCGCGCAGGCAGGGTCGGGATGCGTTTCGATAAAAAGACCGTCGGCGCCCGCTGCAATGGCGGCCTTGGCAATGGTGCCGATCAGCTGCGGGTTGCCGCCGGTAACGCCACCCACCTGGTTGGGCTGCTGCAGCGCGTGGGTGCAGTCCATCACCACGGGCGCGCCGGCTTCCTGCATCCACGGGATATTGCGGTAGTCGACCACCAGGTCCTGGTAGCCGAAGGTGGTGCCGCGCTCGGTGAGGATTACCTGTTCGTTGCCTGTGCTCCGGATCTTGTCGGCAGCGAACTTCATCGAGTGGCCGCTCAGGAATTGTCCCTTCTTTACGTTGACAACCTTGCCCGTGCGGCCCGCGGCGAGTAGCAGCTCGGTCTGGCGGCAGAGGAAGGCCGGTATCTGGAGGATATCGACATATTTACCCGCTTCTTCGGCCTCGGGTTCGGAGTGAATATCGGTCGTGGTCGGGAGCCCGAAGTGAACGCCCGCTTTCTGCAGGGTGCCCAGCCCGAACAGATCGCCGTGCCCGGTAAAGGAGGAGGCGCTGGTGCGGTTGGCCTTGCGGTACGAGGCCTTCAGCACAAGGGGAATACCGAGGCGCTTGCAGACAGCTACGAGGTGCGCGCCGATCTCGAACACGTTCTCCTCGCTTTCCACCACGCAGGGACCCGCAATGAGAAAGAAGTTTTTCGGATCGTATTGCTGGCCGGCAAAAAGCTTTTCTAAGTACGAAGGGATCATGCGGCAAAGATAAGCGCCTTCGGCGGGGAGCGAAAGAACACAGTGCCGGAGCCTTGGGGCGCCTGCGGTGGAGCGAAAGAACGCAGATCACGCGAGCGGGATACGCTGATTTATTAAGATTGGTTAGGATTTGTCACGCACGCGACTAAATCTGCGCTAATCTTATCAATCATTGAAAATCTGCGTTCTTTCTCTAAAGCCGCGCCACTAAGGAAAACTGCTGAGCAACTCAAAAAATAGTTGGACGGCACCGTTAGGACCGTGTACCTTAAACACGATAAGCAATGTGTACCCTGTACACTTGGTGTAGGGGCTACGCAAGGCGCACACACATTAACCACAAACCGCTTGCTACAATGACACGCTTCACCCGGGCGCTCCTCGTGGCGCTCTGCCTTCTCGGCATCCCCCGTATTTCTACTGCTCAAAATCCCTGGAACGGAAAGGTCGTCTTCCAGGGCTTCTGGTGGGATTACTGGAACAACAATTACTCCAATGGCTGGGCCAACTACCTCGCCGACCTTGCCCCGCGCCTGAAGGCGATGGGCATCGATGCCATCTGGATCCCGCCTTCCGTCAAGAACGCGTCCACGTCCTCCAACGGCTATTCGCCCTTCGACCAGTACGACCTGGGCGACAAGTACCAGAAGGGGAGTACCAAGACCCGTCTCGGCAACAAGGACGAACTGCTCCGCGCCATCGCCGTGCTCCATGCCAACGGCATCGACGTGATCCAGGACGTCGTGTTCAACCACATGGACAATGCTGGCTCCGCCAACGGCTCGGGCGGCTCCGACCCGGCGGCCAACAATGGCGACGGCAACACGTACAAGAACTTCCGCTACGTGAGCTATCTGAAGCCGGCCACCGATGAAACATCCACCAACTACCTCGCCCGCGACGGGCGCTGGCCGAAGAACTGGCCCAACTTTCATGCGACGGCAAGCCACAATTGCAACACCGGCGATATCTGCGCGGCCTGGTTCGGCCCGGATATCTGCTACGTGGCCGGCGCCTACGGGCAAAGCTCCAACGCCACCTACAACCCGACGCAGGGCACCGACTGGATGCGCAGCGGCGCACGCAACTGGTTTGTGTGGATGAAGAAGCAAACCGGTGTCGACGGCTTCCGCCTCGATGCCGTGAAGCACTTCGAATCCTGGGCAACACAGGACTTCCTCTATAATGCCAAGTACAACGCCGGCTGGGCCAACGGCGGCGCCAACATGTTTGCCGTGGGCGAATACGTGGGCAGCGCATCGGAGCAGGACGCCTGGATCAGCTCGGTGAAGACCTCCAACGGCGGCTCCGAAGACCTCGTGGGCACCTTCGACTTTTCGCTACGGCAGGCGGTCAAGAACATGGTCAGCGCCGGCGGCTCCTACGACCTCGGCTCGCTGCCCTCCGCGCAGCAGGCGAACCGGTACCGCACCGTTCCATTTGTGAACAACCATGACACCTTCCGTCCCACGAAAGATGCCAACGGTAATTATACGGGCTGGGACAGCGGCAACGAGCTTTGTGGCGGCCATATCGATCCCTTCGACGCCCGCCTCGCTGTTGCCTATGCCGTTACGTTTGCGGTCGACGGCTCGCCGCAGGTATTCTTCGAAGACCTCTTCAACCTGGGCAACACGTCGAAGCGCTACACGCACCTGCCCACGTCGGCTACCGACCTTCCGGTGCGCGACGACATCGCCAACATCATCTGGTGCCACCAGAAGCTCAATTTCAAAAAGGGCTCCTACAAGGTGCGCTGGCAGGCTGCCGACCTGCTCCTCATCGAGCGTGGCTATAACGCCGGTCCCGAGGCTTCCTATGCCATCATCGGCGTGAACGACAACTGGAACACCTGGCAGAGCGCCACGATCCAGACCGACTTCGGCGCCAACCGCCAGCTGCATGATTACAGCGGCGCCAATGCCAACGATATCTGGACGGATGCTACCGGTAAAGTGACGATCTGGGTTCCGCCCTGCGACGGCTCCAACACGCGCCGCGGCTACTGCATCTGGGGCCCCGCCGGCATCACCGGGGGCTTCGCGCCCGCGCAGCGCAGCACCACGCAGGAATGGGAGATGGACAACGATCTCGGCGATAGCCATGCTTCTTCGCTGGGCCAGGGCGGCGCACTTCCCGCATCGTCGACCGCGCTCCGCTATGCCGGCAAGGTGTTCGACCAGAGCGGCAAGACGATCACGGTAAACGTGTATCCCAACAACAGCACCTACAGCCTCACCGTTGGCGTCTACAGCAATACCGACGCGCTGCTCACGTCTACAAGCGGCACCGGCACGCTGACGCTCAGCTATACACCCGGCAGCACGGGCTTCTACAAGATCAAGGTGCGCAACACCAGCACGACGAACCCGTCGCAGAAGTTCTGGGTGAAGGCCACGTACACTGCGCCGCTCACCGCATCGACCTCGTCGTACCCGGCACGTATGAACACACAGACCGCAGCCGAGCCCGTAACGGCGGATGAAGGCGATGGATCGTTCACCGTGTCGGCGCGTCCCGGCTCGGGTGTCGTCAGCGCGCGGTTCCGCACAACAGCGGGCCGCTATGCGCTCGCGCTGTACGCGCCCGATGGACGCCTCCTGCAACGCGTGGCCGAGCGCAGCTACGGCGACGGCTGGCAACGCGTCGACATCCCGGCGGGCCGCATCCCGAGCGGCAGCTACCTGCTGCAGCTAAGCGGCAACGGCCGCCAGCGAACGGCACGACTGCTGTTCAGCAACTAACCGAAAAGCCCCTCGCTACCAACGAGGGGCTTTTTTTACGGCCATCGCCGGGCAACTTTGTGTGCCGCGTCGGGGCCGGTTTGTCAAACTCCAACGCCAAACTCCAAACTGTGGTTTATCTTCGCGCAGCCGTATGAAACAAGAAAAAATCCTCGTGATCGGTGCGTCCGGTCAGATCGGTGTGGAGCTGACACTCGCTCTGCGCCAGCGCTATGGCGCCCAGAATGTGATCGCCTCCGACCTCCGCGAGCAGAACCCGCTGCTCGAGGGCACCGGTCCCTATGTGTCGCTCGACGTGATGAACAAGGAGATGCTCCATGTGCAGGTGATCCGCCAGAACGTGACGCAGATCTACCTCCTCGCCGCCATCCTTTCCGCAACCGGCGAGAAGAATCCCAACCTCGCCTGGCACCTCAACATGCAGGGCCTGCTCAATGTGCTCGACATCGCGCGCGAGGAAAAGCTCACGAAGGTCTACTGGCCCTCGAGCATTGCCGTGTTCGGTCCCACGTCGCCCAAGAAAGATTGCCCGCAGCAGACCATCATCGAGCCGACGACGGTCTACGGTATTTCGAAATACGCCGGCGAATTCTGGTGCAATTACTACTGGATGAAGTACGGCGTCGATGTGCGCTCGCTTCGCTATCCCGGCCTCATCTCGTACAAGTCGGCCCCCGGTGGCGGAACTACGGATTACGCCGTGGAGATCTACCACGAGGCGCTTGCCGACGGCCGCTACGATTGCTTCCTGGGCGAGGATACCTACCTGCCCATGATGTACATGCCCGATGCGATCCGCGCCACCATCGAGCTGATGGAAGCGCCGCAGGAGAACATCAGGGTGCGCACCTCGTACAACCTCTCGGGTATGAGCTTCTCACCGAAGGAGATCGCCGCCGAGATCAAAAAACATATCCCCGGCTTTGTCATTGAGTACAATCCCGATTACCGCCAGGCCATTGCCGACAGCTGGCCGCAAAGCATCGACGACTCCGTTGCCCGCCGCGACTGGGGCTGGAAAGAGGAATATGATCTTGCGAAAATGACGGAAGACATGCTCGCCAACCTCCGTAAATAAGCTTCCGTTATATTCTGGACTTGTTCGGTATTTTTCAGGGAGGGGACTAAGGTTTAGCTTCGTTCGCTGCGCGCCTGATTGACCGGAGCACCTTATCTTGGCTGGCTGGGAGCTATACCTCGGCTTCGGCCGGGCCTCCGCAATATCAAAACAACCTGATGCCTGCTTCACAGTCGCGCTATATCAGCCAGCCTTCGGTGCTCGTACGCGAGAGTGTCCTGTTCAACTATTTCAGCGGTGTCTTGCTCCTTGGATTCGGCCTGCTTTGCCTGTACGACCACCCAAGGGCCTGGTACCTGTGGCTGGCACTGCTCGTTGGAGGCGGCGGCTCCCTTTTTCGGGCTGTGCGGAACCCGGTGCTGCTTGATATCGGACCTTCCGGTATTTACTGGTACGACGAGTTCATCACCGATTGGAATGATTTTGTCCGGGCCCGTATTAATACGGAAGAAGTACAACGGCGCCGTGGGGTTTACCTGCAGCAGGTGCTTCTGATCGATCACAGGCATGCCGACGGTAACGTGTACCGGAGGCGGATTGTGCTGCCCGATAGCCGGAATCTGGACGATAAAGCAATCATTGCCGCGATTGCAAAATTTGGCCTCGAGCCGGATATTGTCGAATTGCAATAAGGCTTCCTCAAAACCCCAGCACGTCCGACATCTGGAATACGCCTTTCTTTCCTTTGATAAATTCGGCGGCCTGTACCGCGCCGGTTGCAAAGCCCTCGCGGTTGTGGGCCGTGTGGATGATCTCGATATCGTCGATCGGAGAGCTGTAGCGCACGTGGTGCGTACCGGGTGCGGGATCGACGCGCTCGCTTTTAATCACGAGATCGGTCGGCGCTGTCGCTGTCTCCTTCACCCACTTGTCTTTGCGGTTGAGTGCGGCAAGCACCTGCTCGGCAAGCGTCACGGCGGTGCCGCTCGGTGCATCGAGCTTGGCCGTGTGGTGGATCTCTTTCAACTCCACGTCGTACTGGGGCTGGCTGTTCATGAGGCGCGCCAGCTGCTTGTTGACCTCGAAGAAAAGATTGACGCCGATGCTGAAGTTGGAGGCGTGGAGGAAGGCGCTGCCTTTCTCTTGTGCCAGCCGTTCGGCTTCGGCAATGCGGTCATTCCAGCCCGTAGAGCCGCTTACGACGGGCACCCCCCACTCAATGCATTGCCGCACGTTGGAGAAGGCGCTGTCGGGACCCGTAAATTCAATGGCTACATCGGCCGCGCGGAGGTTGGCTTCGGTGAAATCGTCGCGGTTGTCAAGGTGAATGCGCAGCACAACCTCGTGTCCACGCTCCTGGGCGATCCGGTCGATCAGCTGACCCATTTTGCCGTATCCGATAAGGGCGATTTTCATGTAATTCAAAAATAAAAAGTAAAAAATCAAAACGCCGTGGCCGGGACGGGAACGTCCCGCACGAAGCCAACTCGCCTTTGAGCGGCAAGGTACAACCGGATTTTTTTGACGTTTGAATTTTGCCTTTCGTCTTAGTGAAACGAAAGGATCACGCTCACGCCATTCGTGCCCGCCATCTCGCTGTACCCGCCCCTGATCCGCAGGCTGAGGTCGGGGTTGACGTCGAAGGTTTTGAGGTGGGCATCAACAGACGCATCGACCACATTAAGCCCCCACATAACCAGCACAAACAGCGCGGAGTAGTCGACGTCGCGACGGAACTCGTTGCGGAGGCGCTGCAGGCTGCCGAGGGCGTTGTAGGTGATGTAGCTCTGGAGCTTCGGGTCCACGTTGGCATATTCGCCCGTGCGTTGCTCGGCAAGAACCGTATAGGCGTACCGCGTGCGGCGGTACCAGGTAAGGTTGTAGACAAACAGCACAGCGGGCACGCCGATGGCGGCATACACGATCGGCACTTTCCAGTATTTGTGGTTGTAGATCTGCCCGAGACCCGGGAGGATCGCCGAGCGGATGGCGGCCTTCCGCGGCGAATGCACCCGCAGCACCGAGTCCGTTTTCCTGTCGGGCGTCGACGGGGCGGCCATCGCGCTGTCCACGTTGATCCGGCGGTTGCTCGAATCCGAGATCGTTTGCGCGCCGGCAACCGACGCCAGCGACAACAGCGCGAGCAGGAGGATATGGAAACGCTTAATCAATGGTCACGTTCATTAGGTCGAGCAGCTTGTTGAGCTCCTCGAGCGAATAGTAATCAAAGGTGATCTGGCCGCTTCCGTTCTTGGCGTGGCGCATCTTGATACGCGTGGCAAAGTGAGAGGCGAGCTTGTCTTCGATCTTGCGGAAAGCCGGCGGCAGCGTTTGAGCGGGCTCCGTCTTCTTGGGATCATTTCCATCCTTATAAAAATTGCGGACCAGGTTTTCCGTCTGGCGCACCGACAGGCCCTTGCTCTTGATCTCGTCGAAAATATAGAGTTGCTTGTCGATGGTGTCGACGTTGATGAGGGCGCGGGCGTGGCCCATGCTGAGCTCACCGTTGCGCACGGCCACCTGGATGTCCGGCGGCAGCTTCAGCAGGCGGATATAGTTGGTAACGGTGGAGCGGTCCTTGCCCATGCGCTCGGCAACCTGCTCCTGTGTGTAGGTGAGCTCCTCCATCATGCGCTTGTAGGAGAGGGCTACTTCCATGGCGTTGAGGTCTTCGCGCTGCAGGTTTTCCAGCAGGGCCAGCTCGAGGAGCTCCTGGTCGTTGGCCTGGCGGATGTAGGCCGGGAGGTCTTTCAGGTCGGCCATCTTGGAGGCGCGCCAGCGGCGCTCACCCGAGATAAGGCGGTACTTGCCGCCCGGGAGCTTCGTGACCGTAATGGGCTGGATGATGTCGTGCATCCGGATCGAGGCCGCCAGCTCCTGCAGGGCCGTCTCGTCGAAGTCGCGGCGCGGCTGCTTGGGGTTGGGCTCGACCTGGTCGACAGGAATGCGGAGGATACCCGTAACCTCCTGCACCACGCCGGGCTTTACGGCGCCGGCCGGCGTTTTCAGGTCGCTGTCGATGCTCTGGAGAAGGGAGCGGATGCCTTTACCGAGGGCGTCCTTGTTGCTTTGCTTGGAAGTACTCATACACAGTCACGATAGGGCGACGAAGGTACGACATACGGAGCACGTGGAACGGATGTGAAACCCCCAAATAAGTATTAAAGTGGGCCTTCGGCTGCGCTCAGGCTGACAAAGGAAATCCGGAAGTGTGTTTTTCCACGTCATTGCGAGACCCTTGCAGCGGAGCGGAAAGCGGCGAAGCAACCGGCCCGTCTATGTGGGACCAAAAGGTTTGCCTTTTCCCGAAGCCGATTGCTTCGCTGCGCTCGCAATGACGGGTGCTGGCCTTCCGACTTCGGCCTTCCGACTTGTTAACCTTCTTCCTCGAGCGTTCGCTCTTCCTGCGAGATCCGCGTCAGGTTGTTCTTCTGGAGGATCTCCTTGGCGAGGTTGAGGTAATTCATGGAGCCCTTGGAGTTGGCGTCGTAGAGGATAACGGGCTTGCCCACGGAGGGGGCTTCGGAGAGGCGCGAGTTGCGGTGGATGATGGTGGCAAACACGAGCTCCTCGAAGTGGCGGCGCACTTCGCCCACCACCTGGTTGCAGAGGCGGAGGCGGCCGTCGTACATCGTCATCAGGATGCCTTCGATGACGAGCTGCGGGTTGAGGCGGCTCTGCACGATCTTGATGGTGTTGAGCAGCTTGCCGAGGCCTTCAAGGGCGAAGAATTCACACTGCACGGGCACGATCACGGAGTCGGCGCCGGTGAGGGCATTGACGGTGATGAGGCCAAGCGAAGGGGAGCAGTCGATGACGATGAAGTCGTAGTCGTCGCTCACGCTCTGCACGAGTGCCTTCAGGACGTTCTCGCGGTTGGGATAGTTGATCATCTCGATCTCGGCGCCCACCAGGTCGATGTGGGAGGGGATGAGGTCGAGGTTGGGAATTTCGGTTTTGAGAATGACGTCGCGCGCCGTGGCGTTATTCACCATGCAGTCGTAGAGGCTCTGCGTAACGTTCTGCAGGTCGAAGCCAACACCCGAGGTGCTGTTGGCCTGCGGGTCGGCGTCGATAAGAAGGGTCCGGTATTCGAGCACGCCAAACGAGGCTGCGAGGTTGATCGCTGTAGTGGTCTTTCCGACACCGCCTTTTTGGTTCGCTACTCCAATGATTCTTGCCATAAAAATTAATCTCTGATCTCGGATCTCGGATCTCTGATCTGTTTTGGGTGGTCAGGATATTGCTTTATTTCAAACATCAGGCATCAGGCTTCCGCCATCAGACATCAATGGTTTCTCCGATCGCAGGCAGGAGCAGCTCGATGCCGGCCGCGCTGAAGGCTTTTCGGGCCGCGGCGGTATCGATCCGGATCGGCGGGAAAGTATCGTAGTGCACACCAACGACACGCGGGGCGCCCGACATCCGGGCCGCTTCGACGGCGTCTTCGTAGCCCATCGTAAAATGATCGCCGATGGGGAGCACCGCGAAATCGAGCTTCGCCCAGCGCGGGATGAGCTGCATGTCCATCGTCAGGGCCGTGTCGCCGCTGTAATAGAAGCTTTGCTCGCCGGCCGTTACCACGAATCCCATCGGGTTGCCGCCGTAGGAGCCGTCGGGTAATCCGGAGGAGTGGATGGCGTTGACGCATTTGACCGAGCCGAAGTCGAAGGACTTCTTCCCGCCGTGGTTCATGCCCACGGCATCGGATGCGCCCTGGTCCTTCATCCAGCCCGCTACCTCGGCCGATGCGATGACGGTGGCACCGGTACGCCGGGCGATCGCCGGGGCGTCGGCCACATGGTCGCCATGGCCATGGGAGAGAAGGAGGTAGTCGCAGGGAATCGTATCCACATCGACCGCCTTTGCCGCCGGGTTGGCGCTGATATAGGGGTCGAACACGAGTACTTTTCCACCGGCTTCCACCGAAAACGAGGCATGTCCGAAATACGTCAGTCTCATAACCAATCGAATAGCAACAAAAATACAGTTTTGCGGGCAAACGGCCCCTCCTTCGCAACCCCGCGGCACAGCTGCTTTTTCGTAACTTGCTCCCGATCACCCTACCAAATGTTAAAACCACATCCGACTGCCGGCGCGCCCCTTTCGTCCGACCCCAACCTCACGGGGTTATTCCTGCAGGCGCCCGCCATGATCTGCATCCTCGAAGGCCCGGAGCTGCGGTGCACCTTCACGAACCCGCTTTTTTCGAAGTTGTACGAAGGCAAGCCGCTGCTTGGCCGGACGCCGCGCGAGGTAGCGCCCGAGCTGGAGGGACAGGGTTATTTCGAGATGCTCGATTCCGTGTACGCGACAGGCAATAGCGTCTATGGTTACGAATTCCCGGGCGTGGCCGACTGGAACAACGAAGGCCGCGATACCACGAAATACTTCAACCTTGTTTATGCCCCCTACCAACTGGAGGGGAAGACCGCCGGGGTCATGATCTTCGGCTTCGAGGTGACGGAGCAGGTGCTGGCCCGCCGACGCGCGGAAGCTGCCGAGGCCCGCATCCGGCATATGCTCGACGCCCTGCCCCAGATGGCCTGGACCGCCGGCGCCGACGGGAACGTCGACTATGTCAACGAGCGCTGGTACGCTTACACTGGCCAGGGCCCCGACGAAGCCCTCGGGGTCGGCTGGACGGCGGTGCTTCCTGTTGAAGAGAAAGAAGCCCTGCTCGGGAAGTGGGCACAGAGCCTCCGTGACCAGAAACCCTTCGAGGCCGAAATGCGCTACCGGCGCCACGACGGCGTGCTCCGCTGGCATGCCGCGAAGGCCGAGCCGATCCGCGATGAAACGGGTAGCACCCTGTACTGGCTTGGCATTTCCACCGATATCCACGAGCAGCGCGAGTCGGCCGAAACGCTGGAGCGCATTGTGTCGGAGCGAACCCTCGCCCTCAAACGCAGCAACGACGAGCTCAAGCAGTTTGCCTATATCGCTTCGCACGACCTCAAGGAGCCCTTGCGGAAGATCCTGTTCTTTACTGAACTCATGCGCGACCCCGCGGTTGCCGCCAGCGGTGATCACCTGGAGCGGATCCGCAATTCGGCGATGCGGATGAACGACCTGGTGGAGGACCTGCTGGAATTCTCGAGCGTCGAGCAATCGGATCTCCGGCTGGAGACCGTCGACCTGAACCAAGTGCTTGCCGAAAGCCTGCAGGACCAGGAGCTGCGGATCCTCGAAAGCGGCGCCCGTATCGAGACCGATACGCTGCCTGTGTTGCGGGGCGTGCCGCACCAGCTGCTGCAGCTCTTTACCAACCTGGTGGGCAACGCGTTGAAATATGCGCGTCCCGCTACCCCGGCCGAACTCCGGATCACGGTGCGCCCGATAAGCGACGACGAGCGAGCACGCTTCCCGGAGCTGGAGCCGACGCGGGCCTACCACAGCATCGCCTTTGCCGACAACGGCATCGGGTTCGACCCGCAGGAATCGGAGCGCGTCTTTACCTTGTTTCACCGCCTTCATAGCCGCTCGGCCTATTCGGGCACGGGTGTCGGACTTGCCTTGTGCCGCAAGGTGGCCCGCGCCCACGGCGGCGAGATCTATGCCGACGCTTTACCGGGCGCGGGCGCTACGTTCTTTGTGTTGCTTCCTAAATAAGGGGTATGGGTAAATTGGTGTGTTGTAGCTCGCAGAGGTCCATTCGGGCACAAAGGTTCCTTCCGTCGCGCCCTGCCTTCACGATTGACGATTGACGATTCACGACCCCGCGCTCACCACTAACCTGCTCACCGCTCACCCGCTCACCCGCTCACCTTTCCCGCAATGCCGCTTCACGCCATCGTGTCCGGAACTTGCGTTACTTGCAGTCCTAACAATTCACGATGCGCAGTTCTCCCTTCTGGCTGGTTGTATTTGCCCTGATGATCGGGCTCGACTGGTATGTGTTTACGATCCTGAAGCTGCTTGCCCAGGGCGCTGCGCCGCGCACGCGGACCATCCTGTTCGGCACCTACTGGACCGTGTCGGTACTGGCGCTGCTCCTGCTCATCGTGCTGCCGCTGATCAACTTCAGCTCGTTCCCGAAAGGCTTCCGCAATTCGGTGTTCGCCATTATCGTGGGCCTCTTTTTTGCGAAGCTGATCGCCTCGCTGTTCTTCCTTATCGATGATATCCGCCGCGGCATCCAATGGGTGGCGGGACGGATTTTCTTTTCCAATACCGAGGGGCAGCAGATCCAGGGTGGCGGCATCTCGCGGTCGGTGTTCCTGAGCTGGCTGGGACTTGCGGCCGGCGGCTCGCTGTTCACGTCGCTGCTTTACGGGATGGGCAACAAGTACGCCTACCGCGTGCACCGGGTGAAGCTCCAGTTTCCGAATCTGCCCGCGGCTTTTCGCGGGCTGCGCGTGGTACAACTGTCCGATATCCACAGCGGCTCGTTTACCGACAAGGCGGCCGTGGAGCGCGGCGTGCAGAAGGTGATCGACCTGCGTCCCGACCTGATCCTGTTTACCGGCGACATCGTCAACAACACGGCCGACGAGATGGACGAATTCATCGCGGTGTTCCGGCGCCTCAGTGCGCCGATGGGTGTTTTCTCGGTGCTTGGAAACCATGATTACGGCGACTATGTGCAGTGGCCCAACGCCGCGGCCAAGAGCGCCAACCTGGAGCGTCTCAAGGGCGTGCACGCGCAACTGGGCTGGCGGCTGCTGATGAACGAGCACGTGCTCTTTGAGCGGGGCGATGAGCGCATCGCCTTGCTTGGTATCGAGAACTGGGGCGCGAAGGCCCGCTTCCCGAAATACGGCAAAATGAGCAAGGCGCATCCAGGTACCGAAGGCGTTCCGTTCAAGATCCTGATGAGCCACGATCCCTCGCATTGGGATGCCGAAGTGCGGCCCAGGTACGCCGATGTTGACCTGACGCTTGCGGGACATACGCACGGCATGCAGTTCGGTGTGGAGATCCCGGGCTTCCGCTGGAGCCCTGTCCAATACGTGTACAAGCAGTGGGCGGGGCTCTATGAAGAAGGCCGGCAGAAGCTGTATGTGAACCGAGGCTTCGGCTTTCTGGGCTACCCGGGCCGGGTGGGGATACTCCCGGAAATTACGCTGCTCGAATTTGCATAGTGCCTGCCGGCGGATCGAATGCCGCAGCAACCAATCAAATCGCAGGTTAAGTTCCCATTAACGTCCAAAGCACCGCGACCCAAATTCAAACTCCAAACTATTCTGTACTTTCCGGTCCTTCAAACAACGAGTGATTAAACGAACGCTTCTTTCCCGGGTCAACAAGGGCGGCCGGCTGCCGGTTCGCTTTGTCATGGGGAAAAGGATCTCGTGCCTCTTGCTGCTGCTGGCTGCCGCCGGCCGGGCCTCCGCGCAGGAGCCCAAAACGCCGCCGAAGCCGGTCGTGGACAGCGTTGCCTATTACGACGCGCTCTTCGACGACATGGCCGAATTCATCGACTCGGTGACGGCACCGCGTACCTTCTTCCTCGCCGATGTGGGACTGTCGGCCGCTTATTTCAACTACGTGGATGAAACGACGAACGAGCTCGTCTCGCGTCGGCAGGCCACGTGGACGCCATCGCTTGGCTATTACCACAAGAACGGCCTTGGGCTTACCGTAAGCAGCACGCTTGTAAAGGATGGATCTGCGTTCAAAGCCTACCAGCACCTGCTTACCGGGTCGTATGATTACCTGCAGCAGGACAACTGGTCGGCGGGCGTTTCGTACACGCGGTACTTTACCCGCAAGAATCTTTCTTTTTATACGACACCCTTGCAGAACGAAGCCGGCGCCTATTTCTCCTACAAGAAGTGGTGGATGAAGCCGGCCCTCTTCGCATCGTACGGTTGGGGAAGCCGCTCCGACTTCGAGGAGCGCGAGGCGTATATCATTTCGCTTCGCCTCCGTCCGGATGGTATCACACGCATCCAGACAAGCGAGACCATCAACGACTTTTCGCTGTCGCTGTCGGTGCGCCACGATTTTTATTACCTGAATACGATACTTCCGCGGGCCTCGCTGCGGATCACCCCGCAGATCGTCTTCAGCTCCGGCACCCAGAAGTTCGGGTTCAACCAGAATGCAAACACGTACGGCATTGTCCGGGCCACAAGCGTCAACGAGCTGGTGAGCACCGAGAACCAAACCCTCGACGACCAGCTGTACTTCCAGCCGCTGTCGCTTTCGGGCATGCTTCGTGCGGAATGGTCGTGGCGCGGATTGTTTGTGCAGCCGCAGTTCGTGGCGAATTATTATTTCCCGACGGGCAGCAAAAACTTCGTGGGCCTGTTCCGGTTGAACGTGGGCTATATCTTTTAAGCGCTGTGTTCCTGGGTCGTTAGGGCTTCGTGAATCGTGAATCGTCAATCGTGAATGCATTCTAGGAAGAACCGTATTTAAATAAGCCCCCGCTTTTGATTTCCGCCAGAGGAAAGCAGAAATCATTATTGCCGCTTCCCGATTCCCGAATTCGGTTGCTGGTTGCCGATATTAACGAAAGCTCTGCTTTCCTTGGCATGAAGTTGGTGCCGGCTGCGGCAAATCGTTTTCCCATGAACCGCAAGTTGCTTACCCTCGTTGCCGGCCTCCTGCTGGCCCAGGCCGGGATGGCCCAGTTTCACCTTGGTGTCAAAGGCGGCGTAAACCTGTCGAAGATCCAGGGCCGCTCCTTCAAAGAAGAGTTCAATACCGGCTACCACGCCGGCGCCTTTGCCGAGATCGGCCTCGGCAAGAAGTTTTCGCTGCAGCCCGAAGTGCTCTTCAACCAGTACCAGACCCGCACCGACACCTCGTTCCGCCAGGTGTATTCCAACATCTTTTCCGACGCCAGCTCCGGCAATGTAAAGCTCAATTACCTATCGGTGCCCATCCTGCTCAACTACAAGCTGGGCAAGGTGTTCGCGCTGCAGGCCGGCCCGCAGTTCGGCGTGCTGATGAACAAGGACCAGAACCTGCTGCAGAACGGCCAGCAGGCCTTCAAGAATGGTGACTTCTCGATGCTTGGCGGCGCCCAGTTCTCACTCGGCAAGATCCGCCTCAACGGCCGCTACGTAGTTGGTCTCAACAACATCAACGACATCAGTAATACGAATAACTGGAAAAGCCAGGCGATACAGTTGTCGGTGGGATTGGCGCTGTAGACCATCTGATTATCTCGGATCTTATTATCTCGGATCGAGCGATCCAAAAGAAAATTCACCCAAATCCGGGTGAATTTTCTTTGCTAATCCTGTGGTTTTTCACAGGGAACTGCGGCCGGCGACGATTCACTTTGCCGTTCTATGACACGCAAAGAACTCGAAGAACGCACGCGAAAATTTCATATCGATGTGATCCGCCTTTGCAGGGAGTTGCCAAAAGATGCGGCGGAATTCGAAACAGGAAAGCAATTGATTCGGGCCGCCGGCTCGGTTGGCGCGAATTACCGGGCTTCCCGCCGGGCCAAATCTGCTGCCGATTTTCAATACAAGATCACGATCGTTTTGGAGGAATGCGATGAAGCGCACTATTGGCTGGGCGTTGTTCGGGACACCGGGATGATCGTTGGCGCGGAAATCGACCGGCTGACTACGGAGGCCGAGGAGTTGACCCGGATCTTTTCGGCAAGCGAGCGCACTGTAAAAGAACGACGCGCAGCCAAATAGATCCGCGATCACAAGATCCGAGATGAAAAGCTGTACGCTGCTATCTTTGCCGTTTGCCCCCTTTCATGAAGACCCAATCAAATGCGCGCGTGTTGTTGCCGGAGGACGAGCTCGATTTTCTTCCCATCATCCCCCTGAACGAGCAGGAAGCCGAAGCCTTCGATGCTTCCTCCGTGCCGGAGGAGCTGCCGCTGTTGCCGCTGCGCAACACGGTGCTGTTCCCGGGCGTCGTGCTGCCCATCACGGTGGGACGCGACAAGAGCATCCGCGCCGTCAACGAGGCTTACGCAACACCCGAGGCATCGGGCCGCCTGATCGGCGTGGTCGCGCAGAAGGATCCGAACGTGGAAGACCCCGGCGCGGACGACCTCGAGCCGATCGGCACCATCGCCCGCATCGTGAAGCAGATCAAGATGCCCGATGGCGGCATCACCATCATCATCCAGGGCAAGGCCCGCTTTGCCGTTACCGCCGTTACCCGCGAGGAGCCCTGCTTCTTTGCGCAGGTACGCCCGATCGAAGAGGCGCCGCTGCCCGACGACGAGGAGTTCGGCGCACACGTGGTCCATATCAAGGAGCTCGCCGCCGAGATCATCCAGCTTTCGCCCAACCTGCCGTCCGAGGCATCCGTCATCCTGAAGAATATCGAGAACCCCGTGTTTCTCATCAACTTCGTTTCGAGCAACCTCAATTCCGAGCTTGGCGACAAGCAGCGCCTGCTCGCCCTCGACGATACCCGTGCCCGCGCCGAGCTGCTGCTCAACTACCTGCACAAGGAGTTGCAGTATGCCGAGCTGCGCAACAAGGTGACCAACAAAACACGCGCGGAGCTTGATAAGCAGCAGCGCGAATATTTCCTACAGCAGCAGCTGAAAAGCATCAAGGAAGAACTCGGTGGCGACGTCAACGAGCGGGAACTGCGCGACATGCAGCACAAGGCCGAAACGAAGCAGTGGACCGAGGCCGCGCGCGAGCTCTTTCAGAAAGGCGTGGAAAAGCTGGAGCGGATGCATCCCAGCACGCCCGACTACTCGGTGGTCTACAATCACCTCGACCTCATGCTCGACCTGCCCTGGGGCGAGCATACCGACGACCAGTACGACCTGCGGCACGCCAAAGAGGTGCTCGACGCCGATCACTACGGGATGGAGAAGATCAAGGAGCGCATCCTCGAATACATTGCGGTGCTGAAGCTGAAGGGTGATATGAAGTCGCCCATATTGTGTTTCTACGGTCCTCCGGGAATCGGCAAGACCTCGCTCGGACGCTCTATCGCCAATGCCATCGGCCGCAAGTACGTTCGGCTTTCGCTCGGCGGCATTCACGACGAGAGCGAGGTGCGTGGCCACCGCAAGACCTATATCGGCGCCATGCCGGGCCGCATCCTCCAGTCGCTCCGCAAGGTGAAAAGTTCCAACCCCGTGATGATCCTCGACGAGATCGACAAGGTGGGCGCCGACCACCGCGGCGACCCAAGCAGCGCACTTCTTGAAGTGCTTGACCCCGAGCAGAACAACACGTTTTACGACAACTACCTGGAGCTCGAATACGACCTGAGCAAAGTGCTCTTCATCGCTACGGCCAATAACCTGCAATCGATCCAGCCCGCCCTCCGCGACCGTCTCGAGATCATCGAGCTCAGTGGATACGCGGTGGAGGAAAAGATCGAGATCGCGCGTCGCCACCTGGTGCCCAAGCAAAAAGAAGCGCACGGACTCAAGAATACACGCTTCAAGATCTCGGATAAAGTACTCGAGCAGATCATTTCGCTGTATACCCGCGAAAGCGGTGTGCGCGAGCTCGACCGCCAGCTGGCAGCGATCATGCGGCACCAGGCCAAGGCCCTTGCGATGGACGGCAAGCTGCGCGAAAACCTCAAGCCGGCCGATCTCGAATCGATCCTCGGCCGCCCGCGCTACAGCAACGAGCTGTACAAGTCGGC
The DNA here is from genome assembly GCF_054777635.1 of Flaviaestuariibacter terrae. Lineage (NCBI taxonomy): Bacteria > Pseudomonadati > Bacteroidota > Chitinophagia > Chitinophagales > Chitinophagaceae > Flaviaestuariibacter > Flaviaestuariibacter terrae. The sequence continues at coordinate 1,179,874 of NZ_BAAHAL010000006.1, read as the reverse complement.
CAACATGCCCGGCGTGGCCGTAGGCCTTGCGTATACCTATGTTGGTGGCGACATTCTCTTTATCGAAACAACGCTCAGCGAAGGCAAGGCCGAACTCCGGCTTACCGGAAACCTGGGGCAGGTGATGAAGGAAAGTGCCGCCACGGCCCTTTCGTACCTGCAGTCCAACGCGCAGAAGCTGGGGCTCGACCCGAAGCTGTTCGAGAAAAAGACGGCCCACATCCACGTGCCCGAGGGTGCTGTGCCCAAAGACGGTCCCAGCGCCGGCGTTACGATGCTTACCGCGCTGGCCTCGGCCTACAGCGGCCGCAAGGTGCGCCCCTACCTCGGGATGACGGGCGAGATCACGCTCCGCGGCGCCGTGCTCCCCGTGGGTGGCATCAAGGAAAAAGTACTCGCGGCGAAACGTTCCGGCCTGCGTGAATTGATTCTTTGCTGGCAAAACGAAAAGGACGTGCAGGAGATCAACCCCGATTATATCAAGGGCGTGCGGTTTCATTACGTGCGTACGATGGACGAAGTGCTGGCGCTCGCACTGCTGCGTAAGTAGCGAATCTTTCCAGGTGCCTGCGGCCAACGGCTGGTAAAATAAAGACCTGCGCCGCTGGCTTGCCAACCCACAAACTGTCCTACATTAGCCCGGCCGGCGCAATGCCCCCTTTCCCCGGCGGTTGTGCAACGCAGTTACTGCCCGGCAACATCACAATAGAAAACCAACTTTATGCGAAAAATAATTTCCTTCGTGCACATCTCGACCGACGGCTTTGTAGCAGGACCCGGCGGTGACATGCGCTGGATCAACGTTGACCAGGAGCTCTTCGACCATATCGGCAAGCGGATTGCTGCAACCGACGCAGCATTGTATGGACGGGTGACCTACGAAATGATGGAAGGGTACTGGCCCGATGCAGGGAAAGAGCCCGACGCGTCGAAGCATGACATCGAGCATTCAGCCTGGTACAATAAGGCGCATAAGATCGTCTTGTCGAAAACCATGAAGGGCGCGGATCTGCCCAACACGACCATCATCAGCGACAACGTAGCCGATAAAATCAATGAGCTGAAGCAACAGGAGGGAAGCGAGATCCTTCTTTTCGGCAGCCCCACCGCGACACATTCGCTCATTCAGCAAAACCTGATTGACGGCTACTGGCTGTTTGTGAACCCGGTTATTCTGGGAGAAGGCACCCCGCTGTTTACCGGCGTAAAGGAAAAGACCAAACTGAAGTTGTTGAACAGCCGTCGATTTACCAACGGCGTAACGGAGCTGGATTACGTGCTGGAGAAGTAGTGACCGGGAAGTTTCGATGGCATGCGGTACACGAATACAACCGGGTTGTATCCCGCCGGTAGTAAACCCTCAGGAAGATTTTTAAAAAGAAAACCACTGCAATGCAGTGGTTTTCTTTTTGCCTCCGCCAAACGCGGGGTGAACAGATCGGCATCGTGCGCCAACATTTATGCCCCGGGCTTTGCCTGCGTTTTTTCGGCCTTCGCGTCGGCGCGTCCTTGTTTCACGGCGAAGCGCTGACGCGTTTCGTCTTTAAGTTCTTCGATCAGCTTCACCACTTTGGCCCAGGGCTCCGAACGCTCCGTGCTGATGTAGTAGGACCAAACGGTTTCCAGCAGTTCGTGGTAGGGTTTACGCATATCGTCGCGGAGCTTTTTCATGGCGCCGGGTTCGATATCCTGGTCCACGTTCTTTTGGCTGCGCGCAGCCATGGCGGCCGTATAGGCCGTATTGGAAGCGTCCAGCGCGTCGATCAGCGGATCGGCGAACGCCACGACCTCCCGGGCAGCGCGTAACTCGGGCTTGCTTTGCTGGTCTTCGAGGATGCGTTTGATGTCGGTGCTTTCGGCGCGGCCGTCCTGCTTCGTAATCTTTTCTACGGTGCCGAACAGGCGCAAGTGGCGGTGCAGGGTCTTGCCGGCTTCCTGGATTGGGCCGGGAGGGAAGTCGGCCAGCACGTCCCAGAGGCGGGCCATGACGCCGGTATACCGGTCGCGGTCGGCATCGTGGCTGCGGGCCTTTTCCGATTCGTCAACGAACTTGTCCCGCTTATGCAGCTTGCGCGTTGCATCGTTTAGATCGGTCGTGCGGCCCAGGGCCATCTGGACCGGGTTGGGCAGCGGTTGCGGGGCCTGCGTGGTGATAATGTGGTGCAACAGGTCGAAATGCTCGATGTGACCTGCATTGGAGAGCGGGTTGAGGTTTAGGGGTTCGAACATAAGGCAGTTGTTTTACCTAAGCTAAAGCGATTTTTTGAACGCCAAAGGGGCCGGCCGCCGGTTTTTTTCTGAATTTTTGTTGCATTTCAGGCGACTCTCCAGGCCGGATGAGCCGCAGTGCAGGGAGCAGGGAGCCTCGCAGGCGCAGGTACTGTACGTGCCTGGCTGAAAAGGCCTTCCGGCCACGGCCACTGCGATGGCCAGCCGAAAATGGCGCCACTCCGTTCCGGCCATTGCAACTTCTCCGAAAAAAAGGCCCTCCCCGGGCCGGGCCATTGCGATTTCCTGTGCCAAGAGGTGCTGCTTGGGGCCGGATTTTAGGATTTCGGGGCAAAAGAGGCTCCCTAAAAGCAGGCCTTTGCGATTTCCTGCCCTGGGAAGGCCGTATTGGTAATGGCTATCACGATGGCCGGGGGAGTCAGGACCTTCGGGCGGCGGCCCGGCAGGATTTCCCGGCCGCTGGGTAGCCGTATCCGTCCTCCCGGGAGCTCATGTTGAAGCACGCGGCAAGTGCGTGGATGCGGAAATAAGTAATTAGAAGCAATTGTTCAATTTGCTCCGGGTAAGCGTTTGTAACCGGGTAAAGCGCGCAAAGCTGCGGGTGCGGGACGGGTTGGCGCAAGAGCGTTGCGTATATTAGCGAGTTGTGCGCAATTCGGAAAATTCACTAACTTCCCCAAAACCAACTTATGAGACAGATCTTCCAAGAACAATTAGAGCAGGGACTTGATCAAATCGTCCGCAATGCGATGCGCGACAACCCAATGAAGAACACACCTTTAGAGGGAATGCATATTTACTCTGCGATTGCCACAGCTAGCGAGCAATTCAAAAGCGATGATTTCAAACAGGGTGCGCGCTCCTTTGGATTGGGCAGCTCTGAAATAGACCTGATCGTTGATCAGGTAATCGAAAAAACAATGAAAAAATACTTAGAATTTTAATCATGGTCTGGACAATATTAATAGGAGCTGTATGCTTCTTCCTTTTCAAGTTTTTTTCTGCTCTAAGCAAGGACAATGATGACTTGCAAGGTCAAACACTCGATAAGAAATTCTTCGTTATTGTTAATGCCATAAATAATGTGGCATACAATGGCGCTGGAACTGTAACACTACTTGACAAGCGGGAGTTTAATTTGTATGAAGAAGGCCAAAACCAGCTAATCAAGTTTCAATATAGTACAGGCCATCTGACTATAATTTGGAAATACAAGTACTTTCATAAGGAAGTTGTTCATCAGCGCCAGTTCAATGACGTTCGTAATCTGAGCATTTTTGAACAACAAAAGATTGCCGACGTGATGATCGGCGAAATGGCTTTAGTTGTAGAGCGACATAAGCTAAATGTCATGACAGGCATCTGAGGATGATTTTTATGCGAAGTATCCTCTCGATGAACTGCGCACAACATGGGCTGTTGCGCTAGCCTAGTGTCTTCAATTTGAAGTGCCTCACAGTTCGACCGGCCAGCGCAAAGCCCTGGTCGTTGTGCGCACCCTACTTTCCTATCGCGCGGCAAGTGGTCGCAAAAGTTTCTTGCACTTGTTTGAATCGCTAATCAATTCTCAGCTTGAGCAATAAGAAAATCCAAATAACGTACCTTACGGCGTACAAGTCAGGATTAATCGATTCTAAAATTTTTAAGATAAATTTCGGATGAACGTTGCGATAGTCATAGCTGTGAGTAGATATAGTAATTCGGCGAATAACCTCCCAGCCTCTAAGACTGATGGTGAAATCATGCATGGCATTCTAGAAGAGACAAAAAAATTCGACCGTATACTAACAATCTACAACAATGAATCAAGTTCGGTAACCAAAGAGTTGCTAAGTAACTTTTTTGTCGAAAACAAGGGGCAAAAAGTCGATGAGCTGTTTTTTTATTATTCTGGACACGGGGAGTTTTCAAATGATGAATTCTACTATATTCTGTCTGATTTTGATTCTAAGAAAAAGAACCAAACATCCTTACAGAATTCAGAAATCGATGATCTAATTCGGACTTTGAACCCACAAATTGTAGTAAAGTTTATTGATGCTTGTCAATCGGGGACGAGTTATATTAAAGAGAGTGATGTTCTCACTAAGTATTTTAACGAAACGAAAAAGGGATTCAACAAATGTTACTTTTTAAACTCATCTTTAAGTGACCAGTCATCCTATCAAGACGATAAACTTAGTTTTTTCACGCACAGTTTCGTGCAGGCTCTTAAAGAGCACGCAGGGTCCGAGATTCGGTATAAAGATATCATAGACTACATTCTTGATGATTTCAATGGTAATCAAGAGCAAACCCCATTTTTTGTAATTCAAGCCGAGCTAACTGAAAAGTTTTGTTCACTGACAGCCGACTTGAAAGCGTATCTAACTAGAAGTGGAGCGAGAGGGACTGACGCTCAAGGTGAACAAAAATCATCGCCTACTATCTTGCAATTAGTTCAAGCAAATGCGAAAGATTATGTCGATAAGGATGGGGCGCTTATAAGTTTGAACTTTTTAAGAGAGAGAATTTCCGATTTATCACTTGATAAGGAAATTGCCGACTTATACGATGTGACGATAAACTTCATAGAGGATACAAGCTTGCTCGAAGGATCAGCTTCTATCGGAAGATGGATTAGAGATAATGCAAACGATTTCTTTGCTAAGCCTCAGTATGTCGAATATTTTGACCCTGAAGATGGGGAAATGCATACAAATCTAACAGGATATACTCTTTTAGTCGACGACGCTCCATTCAAAGGAGCACAAATCGAGATTAGTAGTAAATACCCCAATCTAAAGTCTTATAAATGCAACGTGGCAATTTTAATATCGAAGAAAGAACTTACGCTGTTTTATAGCATTTTGCAATATCTCGACAAGGGATGGGATGGGAAAACAATTGGTAAGGAGAAAATAAAGTGGATTTATACTAACACGAAAATTGCATATACAGAATCAATTTCCACTGGGGTTGCTAGCGTAGTGGAATTCATAAACAATAGGATAAAGTCTGATATAAGCACCCAATTTGGGCTCAAAGCCGACGAGGGGAAAGAAGATAGTTTGCCATTCTAACCGAATTATTCTTTTCCAGAAGTAAAGTTGCTCATATCATTGTTGTAGAATAAGAAAACTGTTTTGGTGCAGGGATGTCATCTTCCTATAACCAACTCTCTTAGACCGTCCGGCTGCGCACAACATCAACTATGTCGATTTCCAAATAAAAAATCAGGTTAACGAGCTTTTATAATCGGGTTGATAGGTGGTTCCTTTTGTAGCGATGGCAAAGGCTTGTTTGAGCAGTTTATTGCAAACGGCGAGGAGGGCTACAAAGGGCAACTTTCCTTTTGCTGCGCACAACACTCTCCAGTTCTCAGCTAAAGTCTTGCTTTCAGGTCATAGCCTGCGGCATGCCCTGTTCGCTGTGCGCGAGCCAAGGACCGGTAGCCTAAACTTCAATGCGTCTTATTATTATCATACTTTCTCTTATTTGGGCGTCTTGTAACAGCGCTAATGCAAGTCTTGAAAGATTGCCATTAACAATAACCTTTATCCAGGGGATGACGGACAAGTCACTGATGTTTTACTGATTTCGTAAAAGATGGACTTGCTTCTGCTCTCCAGCTACTACGACTTGAGGAATGCTTTATTCGAACAGTGTCTCTAAGCGGGCTGCTTCTTCAACGCAGGGCACCATACCCGCTCTTTTGCTACCCCGCCCCGAATGGCTACCTTACAGGCGCAATGCGTCGGATCCTTTTTTTCCTGCTCCTGCTGGCCTGCAGCAGCCTCCGCGCCCAGACACTGGGTGGCAATGCCGTCTACAATTTCCTGCAGCTTCCGGCCTCGCCCGCGCTGACGGCGGCCGGGGGCGTCAACGTATCGCTTGAATCAGGTGATGCGGGTCTTGCCGCCAACAACCCGGCGCTGCTGCGGCCTTCCCTACACAGCCAGCTGGCGGCCAACTTTACTGCCTTCTTTGCCGGTATCAAGGTCGGGCAGCTTGCAGGAGCCTACGACGTTCCGAAGTGGCACACGACCTTAGGTGCCGCGCTGTTTTACGTCGACTACGGCAGCCTCAGCCAGACCGATATCTACGGCAATGAGACCGGCACCTTTCACCCACGCGATTTCAGCTTCCAGCTCTCCGCCGCGCGCAGCTACGGCCCGCGCTGGCAGTATGGCCTCACAACGCGGATCATCCGCTCCAGCTACGGGCAATATGGATCAACAGGAATTGCTTTCGACGCCGGCCTGCACTACAGCGATACGGCCCAGGGCTTCACTGCGGGACTGCTGGCGAAAAACATGGGCGCCCAGCTGAGTACCTATGGCGGCCGTGCCGAGGACCTGCCCTTCGACCTCGAGGCCGGGATCACGAAGCGCCTCGCCAAGGCACCCTTCGGCTTCTCGCTCACGATCCAGCAGGCCCACCGCTTCAACACGACCTACAACGATACAACGTTCAACAACGAGACGGGGTTCGTGCACAATCCCGGCTTCGCCACGAAGCTATTCAACCATCTTGTCATCGCCACGCATATCTATATCGGGCGCAACCTCGAAGCCACGATCGGCTACAATTTCCTCCGAAGAAGCGAACTCAACGCGGGCCCGACCGGCAATGGCCTCAACGGCTTTTCGGCAGGCTTCCGCGCGCGCTTCAGCCGGCTGCAGGTGCAGTATGCCCGGGCCTACTTCCAGCCCGGAAGCGCATACAACCAGATCGGGCTCCAGCTCCCGCTCCAGCGAAAAATTTAAGGGGCCTGTTCCCCGATAAACTGCCGCCTGTCGGGCAGCAGCGGGAGTTTTTGTCCGAAGCAGCTGTTGAGCAGTACGCGAAAGCTGTTCACGAAGCCGGCACGCTCGTTCCAGTGCGTCACGAGCCCGGGTGATGTGTACACAGCGTACAGGTTCCGGAAATAATAATGTTGCGGCACGGCCTTCGCGCTGCCGCGGAAGCCATGATCACCCAACAGTAGTATTACGGTCGGGCGTTTTGTCTGTGCAAGGATCCGGTGAACGAGGTCAAGGTAAAGACGGTTGCCGTACTGCAAAAAAGCAACATAGGCGGCGCCGTTCGATCGATCGTTGGCGAGCGCCTCGGGCTGCGGCTGTCCCTGCGCATCGGCATAATAGGGCGGGTGGGGGATGAGCAGGTGTGTATACACAAACCGCGGTGCCGTCGCGGGTCGCGCGAGCAGCTCGCGGGTATGGCGGAGCAGCGAATCATTCACGGCCTGGTAGCTGGCCTGCGTTTCCGCAGATGGGAAGAAGCCGGCCGCGAGCCGCGCGCTCAGGGTTTGCTGCCTCAGGATGTTCCGCCACTGCTCGTTCCAGGTGCGCGGCGCCGACGAAGGCAGCCCGTCAAAATCGAAGATGGAATGGTTGTGCAGGCTGTAGCCTTGCCCGCGGAAAAAGCGCAGCGTTTCATTGTCGCGGATCCACGAAAAACAGCGGCCCACATCCGTCGCATTCGTGCGTGAAGCTGCCGGGAAATACGCTGAGTTAAGCAGCGAGGCCGTGGAATATTCCGTGTAGTTATAGTTGGAGAGCGACTCGTCGTTCACCACGAACCCAAGCCGCCGCAGGCTGTCGAGAAAAGGACCGTTGTCGAAGCCAAGGAGGTCGTGCAGTGCGCGGCCAGAAGCATATTCATCAGCTATCACGAGAAACACATCGGGTCGCGGCCCGCTTGCCGGTACGCGCGTCCAGTGGCGGGCATCGGCCTCGGCGGCGCGCATCCGGTGCTTCTGCAGCCAGAGGCCGCCGTCGGCGAGGAGGAATACGATGAGGAGCAGGTTCAGGTAAAGCGCCCATTTCGGCGAAAGAGCCTTCGTACGCAGCCGCCACACAACAAGCAGCAGCAGCACTAGCAGGCCGGTAATGATCAGGGGCCAGGACGCGAGCACGGGTAACCGGTTGCGCAGTACATCCTGTACGCTTCCGAAGAACAATTCGACACCAAGAAGGACGAAGGCGAGCAGGGCGGCTTTGCTGCTGTTTCTCAGGAGGAGCCACGCGAGTCCTGCCAGCAAGCCTGCCAGGAGCCCGTAAACAAGCAGCAGGCGCAGCGCTTCCCCGCCCGGCAACAGGCCATAATTCTGCACGTAGCCATGCAGTGCGAAAAAGGCCGGTAGCAGCAACAGGTAAATGGGAGATCTAGCCAGGCGACGCATCGCTTGCAAGATAGGTAGTCTGGCCGAGCCGATCTTATTCGTAGGTCACCGCGATCTTCCGGTCCGGCAGGAGAGGCCAGTGTTGCCCGAAGTAGCGGTTGAAGAGAAGACGGAACGCGTTCACATTGCTTTGCTCCGCCGGCAGGCCTTCATAGCCGCGCGGCCCGTACAGCGCATACAGGTTTTCGAAAGCCTCGTAGCGGATGCCGGAGCGGCGGTAGCCATGATCGCTCAGCAGGAGGATAACCGTATTTCTACGGCCCCGGCTCCTGATCTGGCCAATCTCTTCCAGCAACACCCGGTTTGCAACGCGCAGCTGGTCAAGGTAGGCCGTCGCTTCCTCGGCATCACTGGCCAGCAGTTGCCTCGGCCCACCCTGTGCATCGAACAGGTACGGATGGTGCGTGATGAGCAGGTGCTGGTACACGAAGCGCGGCGCGCGCGAATCATTACTGTCGATCGCAGCGGCAAGGGCGCTGCGGTAGTGGGCCAGGTCCTGCCGTCTTTTCACGGGGTCGTCGTAGCGGTATTCAGCAGCGAAGAGCGGTGCCAGCGGGTCAATCGGGCGGCCCCGCTCGCGCCAGTAGCGGCCCGGGAGCGTCGGTCCGAATGTGGCCTTGTAGGCAAAGTCGCCGAATTCATTCAGCGTCGGCTGCGGGTTGATGCGGTTGTCGAACGGAGCCTCGAAGCGCAGCTCGTAGCCTTCCTTCCGAAGGATGCGGAATACCTCGTTGTCGCTCAGCGAGCGTACCGCCTGCAGCACCGTTTCGGCGTCATTGCCCCGCCGCTCCCGGCTGCTGTCGATGTAATTCATCTGGAGCAGGCTGCTCATGGCGAAGGGCGTAAAGTCGTAGTTGGCGCTGCTGTGTTGGGGCAGCCAGAATCCAAGCGCGCGGAGCGAATCAAGAAAAGGCCGGTTGTCGTAGCCAAGGCGCTGCAAGGGTTGCGGCCCGGCGTACTCGTCCATCACGAGCAGGTAGATATCCGGGCGGCTGTCGCCTGCGGGCGCCGCCTTGTATTGTTCCGAAAGCGGGTAGCCCGCATACAACGGGCGTGTTGCGGTGCTTTTCCAAAGCGCAGTCCCGGCTTCCACGACGCATAAAAGCAGCAGCAGGCTGTTGAGAAAAAAGGTGCAGCTGCGTCTGCGCGCGGGCGTGGCGAAAAGAACGCCTGCCGGCACGAGGAACACGAATGCGAGCAGGAGCGGAAGTGTTTTAAATGAGCGGAGCGCTGCCGGGAGAATGGGCCGCAGGGCATCGGCGAGCGGGCCGTAAAACAAAAACGGCAGGCCCAGGAAGAATGCGATTCCCGAAGCTTTTCTCCCGTTGCGCGCTACGGCAAATGCCAGGAGCCAGGAGGCCAAAAGAAAGGCCGCCGCCAGCAGCAGGTAGTGAACCGCCATGGATAAAGGCACAAATCCGAACAGCACATTGGTGCCGTGCGCCAATGCAAAAACGGGCAGCAGGGCCAGGTGCCAGGGCTGCGTGCGCAGGGCATCAGCTATGCGGATTTGGGCGGTCATGGCCGGCCCTCCCCGTCGATTAGTTGATAGGGTGCCAACAGCGGCGCGGCGAAGGGGGCGGGGCGCACGTTCAACACATGCCCGTTGACCTGCTGAAAATACCAGCGGAGCAGCTCGGGTGACCACTGGGCAAAATAGACTCCGGGTTGCGGCGCCAGGGCGCGTGCCGAACTGATGCCGAATCGCTGGAGTGTGGGCTGCGCAATCCCTTGCAGGAAGTGCTCACCCGAAAGAAAATTGTGCAGCGGGCGTTGCCGCGGTATCGTGTAAGCGGAAAGATGCTGCAGCGGGAACCCGTCGGTGGACACAAAGAAAAGCGCCTGCGGCTGTGCGGCGATCTCCCGGCAGGCCGCGTCGAAGCGCGCGGTCATGAGGCGCTCACCGCGGTCGAGGCGCAACTGCAGCCAGAGGCCCCAGGCTGCCAGTACCAAGGGCAGCAGGAGGAAGGCCCGCCGCCGGGGCATCGTTCCGCTCATTAGGCCGCCAAGAACCACGGCGGCCAGCAAGCCTTGCAGCAGGTAGTCGGGCATTTTTCCATAGCCGAAAAGCAGGTACAGCGCCAGCAGGATAAACAAGACTACCGTGCCTCCAACGGCAAGGCGCTCGGCGCGTCCGCGAACAAACAGCAGCAGGGACAATAGCGAAAAAAAGAAAAGGCGGTTGTTGATAAAGAACCATCGGTTCACCGGCGAGCCGCCCCGGTACTGCATCCGGCTGCGTTGATACAGTCGCTCCAGCACGGCCGGCGTGAGCAGGTTGCTGTCGATCAGCATGCCGTGCCGCACCATGGCGCCCTCGTTGGCAAGGGCCGTTCCGGCGGCCGGGTAGCGGATGTTGCGGTGATTATAAAATGCATAGACCCGCTGCCGGTAAGCTTCCTCCGCTGCCCATCCCGGGCTGTTGCGGCGGTAATGCTGCTCCTGGAACAGGTGCAGTAGAAATACGGTAAGGAGCGCAGCCGCAGCAACGAGCGCAATGCGGCCCCGAAGCCTCCATCCCCGCACCAGTAAGCCGAGTGGCGCCAGCAGCAGCAAGAGAGGCAGCCAGGAATGAATACGAAAGAGGCTTGCCGCCACCACGAGTGAGGCTGCCACAATAAGCACGCCGGTCCGCGGACGATCCCGCATCGTGGCTTCGCTGAGCACCAGCAGCAGCCCCGCCAGGGCCAGTATCAATGCGCTGTTGCTGAAGTTGATGCTCCCCAGGAAGCGCGCCTCGAACACGAAAAAGAAGAAGCAGTAGCAAAGGCAGCCCGCCCAGCCCGCATAGCGACGCAGCAGGCAGGCGCTGATTACGGTACACGCAACAAAGTGTCCAACCAGTAGCGCCGCGGTATACCAGTTGACGCCGGGCGCATGGATGAACAATGTTTTGAGCCCGTAGCCCAGGATCGGGTTGAGTATATGATTGTAATGCAGCAGCTCTGTTGGTGCGCTGCCGAATCCTCCCGAAAGCTGGTAAAGCACATACACATCCTCTACGGTTCCGTACACCGGCCGGAGCAGCAGCAGCGTCAGCCCAAACAGGACTGCGTTGAGCGCAAGGCTGCGTAGGAGCGGGCTTTTTCGGGCATCAGGTAGTGGAATCGGCATCGGGGCGTTGTGCCGCCAAATAAACAACATTCCCTTCAAATGCCCTGCCCTAGCGCAGGTCGGTACCGGTCTTCAGGTACACGGTTCGCGCCGGCAGCAGCGGAAAATGCTGGCCGAAGTACGTGTTGGCCACTACGCGGAAGGTATTGACGTTTGACAGACCAGGCGAGAGACGGCTGTAATCGCCGTCGGAAAAGTAAAAGGCGCTCAGCACGCTGAAGAAAAGTTGCCGTCGCTCCGGCTCGCGGTGGTGCACCCCATGGTCGCCCTGCACGATGAGCAAGAAGGGACGGCCTTTCGGTTGAAGGCGGAAGATATCATCAACCGTCTGGCGCAGCAGCTTGTTGGCATAGCCGATGTGCTCGAGGTATCCCGGAAACCCTTCGGGATGCTGCGCGCGGAAGTGCCCCGTCGAATCGTAATTAAAGGGACCGTGCGGAACGAGAAAGTGGGCGTATACAAATCGCGGCGCATCGGTAACCGAGGGCACGGCCTGCCGGATGCATTGCGGCAGCACCTGGAGCTGCGCGTGGCGGCCGCGCTCAAAGCTGTCGTCGTCAAACGACGTGCGGATACGGAGGCGTCGGGGAAGGTGCCATCCGATGCTTTTGTTGACAAAATCCAGGAAGTTGTACGGGCGGTACAGCGAGGTCTGGAACCAGATATCGAAGGGAGGCAGTTCCATCGGCGCTCCCTGCATCGGGAAGTTGGACAAGTTGGTGCAGGTGTATCCTTCCTTCCGGAGAATCGGCAGCCATTCGCTCCGGAACATGCTGTACACCGCCGGCAGGTAGTCGTTGTCGTAGAAAAGATGCGTGGTGTCCACGCGCTGCAGGTAATCGAGGTTGAAAGTGCTGCTCAGCGAGAAGGCGGTGAAGTTATAGGCACTTTGCGCCCCCGGTGCCAGGTAGAAGCCTTTGCGTGTAAGGAAAGAGTCGGTGCGGCTGTTATCGAGCCCCAGCAAGCCCAGTACGGGTGATGCCGTATAGCCGTCGAGAACCACGTAATAAATGTCGGGGTGACGGCTTCCGGGTTGTACCGTATAAGTACGGGAAATGGTTTTGCCGCGATCGCCAAGGTCATTGCCGGATTTGGGTGAGCCGGCAAAGCGCGCCAGCTCCACCAGGATATACAGCAGCAGCACGAGGTTGGCGTATACCAGCAGCGAAGTGCCTCGTGGGCGGCGCCGGCGCAGGCGAAGGAAGTAAGCGACGAAGGCGAGCAGCAGCAGTGGCAGCCAGAGAAAGAATGACCCCAGCAGCGCCGGCAGGTGCTGGTCGGCCCAGCCCTTCATCGAGGCGCCAAAGTAAAAGACGACGTAGAGCGGGACGGAAAACAACGCGCCGAGCCGCAGCGATCGAAGCAGGAGGGAGGCCACGGCAAAGCCGGCAAGAGGCAGCAGCACAAGCACCGAGATCTCGCGCCACACGAACCGGTATTCGATCATGTGCTGGTAGTTGTTCTCGATGTTAAGCACGATGAACAGGGGAAACAGCAGCAGGAACAGCGGCAGGCGGAGGATCCGGGTGAAAGCTTGGGGAACGGCTGTCATGGTGGTGGCATCGCCGCCGGCAGCGAAGGGCGGCCGCATTGCCGCGCATTGGCTATTTTTGACGCGGGGGCGTTCGGTCAAAAGTACGCCTCTTTACCGATCATACTTTTCCCATGACTGAAGACCTTGTTTATATCGGCATGAGCGCCGACCTCATTCACCCGGGGCATCTCAATATCATCAGCCGCGGGCGTGCGCTCGGCCGGGTCGTGATCGGGTTGCTCACCGACGAGGCCATCGCCAGCTACAAGCGTGTTCCCTTCCTGACCTTCGAGCAGCGGCGCGCGATCGTTGCCGGTCTCAAAGACGTCAGCGAGGTGGTGCCGCAGGCCACCCTCAACTACGAGGATAATCTCCGGCTCCTGCGCCCGCGCTACGTGGTGCACGGCGACGACTGGAAGTCCGGTGTGCAGCAGGCCACGCGCGCCCGCGTGATCGAGGTGCTGGCCGAATGGGGTGGCGAGCTCGTGGAAGTGCCGTACACTCAGGGCATCAGCTCCACGGCCATCCAGCAATCGCTGCGCGAGGTGGGCATCACACCCGAAAACCGGCGCAAGCGTCTGGGTCGCCTGCTGTCGGTAAAGCCAATCCTGCGCGCGCTGGAAGCCCACAACGGCCTCAGCGCGATGATCGTCGAGGGAAGCAGCGCCACCGACGACGATGGTCGCAGCATCGAGTTCGACGCGATCTGGCTGAGCAGCCTCACCGACTCCACCGCCAAGGGCAAACCCGATATCGAAGCCGTCGACTTCACGTCGCGCCTGCAAACCGTCAACGAAATACTCGAAGTAAGCACGAAGCCGATCATCTTCGACGGCGACACAGGTGGCCGCATCGACCAGTTCCCGTTTATGGTGCGTACGCTCGAGCGCCTTGGTGTTTCGGCCATCATCATCGAAGACAAGATCGGCGCCAAGCGCAACTCGCTGCTCGAGGAAAGCTCGGTGCACGAGCAGGATACGATACTCGATTTCTGTGAAAAGATCCGCGCAGGCAACCGAAGCCGCGTGACGGATGATTTCCGGATCATCGCGCGTATCGAAAGCCTCATTCTCGGGAAAGGGATGGAGGATGCCTGGCAACGTGCCGAAGCCTACGTGGCCGCCGGCGCGGGCGGCATCATGATCCACAGCAAGGAAAGTTCCGGCGCCGATGTGATCGCATTTGCCGAACGCTTCCGCCCGGCTTACCCTAATGTGCCGCTCATCGCGGTGCCCAGCACCTACCCGACGGTTTCGATCCATACGTTGCAGGAAGCGGGCTTCAACCTCGTGATCTACGCCAACCACCTGCTGCGGAGCGCCTACCCGGCGATGCTGCGAACGGCAAAACGCCTGCTCACCGAGGGGCGCGCGGCAGGTGCGGAGGAAGACCTTATCTCGATAAAGAACCTGTTCAAGCTGATACCCGGACAATGATCGAAGCAACCCGGTTCATACAGGACTGCGAAGACGCCGGCATCGGATTTTTCACCGGAGTTCCCGACTCGCTGCTTTCCAGCTTCAGCGCGGGCCTGCAGGGCATGCCCCGCGAGCGTCACCTCATTGCCGCCAACGAGGGTGCGGCGCTTGGCCTTGCTGCCGGCTACCAGCTGGCCACCGGCGGGCTTCCGCTCGTGTACCTGCAGAACTCCGGGCTTGGTAACCTCGTTAACCCGCTGACATCGCTGGTTGATGTAACGGCCTATTCGATCCCGGTGCTGTTGCTCATTGGCTGGCGTGGGCAGCCCGGTGTGCCCGACGAGCCGCAGCATACCCGAATGGGCCTTGCCAGCGCGTCCTTGCTCGAAGCGATGGATGTCCCGGTTTTGTATCTCCGGAAGGACGCTGCCGATGCCGGCGGCCTGTTGCGCGCCGCCGCCGAAGCGGCCCGCCAGCGATCCGGGCCGGTAGCGCTGCTTGTCGAAAAAGGAGCCTTGTCCGAAATGAGCCTCCCGCAGCAGGATGCTTACGAGCTGAGCTCGCAGCAGGCGATTGAGCTGCTTGCCGATGATTTCGGCCCCACGGATAAGATCGTGTGCAGCACGGGCAAGATCGGCCGCGTATTTTACCAGTGGAACCAGCGGCAGGCGCAACCACGTGACGCGTTTCTCAATATCGGAGCCATGGGGCACAGCAACAGCATTGCGGCCGCCATTGCGCTGCACAGCGGCCGCCGCACCTGGCTCCTCGACGGCGATGGCGCCCTGCTGATGCAGCTCGGTGCGCTCGGCCTCCTTGGCTCCCTGGATCTTCCCAACCTCAATTACGTGCTGCTCAACAACGGCGCGCACGAGTCGGTGGGACGGCAGCCGACCCTTGGCTTTGCCGTCGACTTCTGCGCCATCGCCCGCGCCTGCGGCTTTGCAGATGCGTCGCGCATCGAAACCGGGCAGGAGCTTCGTAGCTGGCTCCAGGAGCCGCACGAAGGACAATTTGTAGAAATACGGATCAATACCTGTGTGCCCGCCGACCTGCCCCGCCCCGCCGAAGCGCCCCGTGATGCGGCTGCGCGATTCCGCAACTCTTTCCTCGATAACTCATGACAAGGCCACGCCTCCTGATGGGATCGGACGCGCTCGGGGCGCAACTCCCGGCGCTGCTCCGGCGCCAGGGCTGCCGCCGCGTGCTGCTCGCCGCCGGAGGTCACTTCCTGCGCAGTGGCGCCGCCGACGCAGTTACAACTGCACTCGCCGGGCTGCTGGCTGCCGTTCGTGAAACGCCCGACGGGCTCCTGCAGGAGGAAAGCGTCCGGGCGCAGGCCGCCGCCCTTCCTCCCGACATCGATGCCGTGATAGCCATTGGCGGAGGCCGCACGATCGACTACGCCAAGGCGCTCCTGTATTACTACGGGAAGTCAATCAGCCTTTTTGCCGCGGTGCCTACAACAGCCGGGAGTGGCTCGGATGCCACCTCTTTTGCCGTGCTCTACTCAGGGATTACGAAGCGCTCGCTGGAGCACCCCGTGCTTAAGCCGGGCGTTGTTGTGTGGGAAGAGGGATTGCTTGCCGGGTTGTCGGCGCGGCAGCGGGCTGTGTCCGGCCTCGACGCGCTGGTCCAGTGCCTCGAGTCGCTGTGGAGCCGCCGCGCAACGCCGGCATCGCGGGCGCTGGCCTGGGAGGCGGGCAACTGGCTGCGGCGGCAGCTCCCGCATTTTGTAGCGGAGCCGTCGCCCGAACTGGCCCTGGGCGCCCTTTACGCGGCGCATCATTCCGGGGCCGCCATCGAAACCAGCCGCACCACCGGCCCGCATGCGCTCTCTTATTACCTCAGCGCCGTACACGGCGTGGAGCACGGTCATGCAGTGGCCCTGCTGCTGCCCGTATTTCTACGGTACAACGAATCGACTCCGGCTCCCGAAGGCTACGCCGCCGTACTCGAGCTGCTGGGTGCATCGGGCGGCGCGGAAGCCGCCGGCGCCTGGCAACAGTGGATCGCCGCGCTGGGCCTCGAGAGCCGGCTCTCCGCGCTGGGCCTGCATTCCTCCATCATCCCCGGGTGGCTGCAGCACATCAACGAAGAGCGCTTCGCCAATAACCCGTTGCCCCTCGACGCGGAGCGGCTGTCACTACTCCTGCACCAAAACCTGTTTTCCGAATGATCGGCTTCTTCCAGGAATACCGCAACAGCAAGGAGGTCATTGCCCGGCAATACGACCTTATCTTCTACTCCGAGGGTGCGCACTACCACCAGTACCTGCGGCACCTGTTCGATGCGTTTGCCGGGCGCCCGGGGCTGCGCCTTTGCTACATCAGCTCCGATGCGAAAGACCCGGTGCTGCAGCTGCGGCGCGAAGGCCTCGATACCTACTTCCTGAAGGCAACGCTGATGTTTGTCTTTCCCCGGCTCCGTGCGAAGGCTGTCATACTGACGATGCCCAACCTCGAGCTGCACGGCTACAAGCGCTCGCCCTTAGTAGGGAAGTACGTGTATGTATTCCATGCGCTGGTAAGCAGCCAGCAGCAATACCATGAGCGGGCCTTCGATCATTACGATGCGCTCTTCTGCTGCGGCCCCTATCACGAAGCCGAAGCCCGCAAGGCGGAAGTGCTCCGCGCGCTCCCTCCGCGCGACCTCGTTGCCTACGGCTACCCGCTCCTCGAAGACCTCGCCGGGAGCGGCCCGGGAGCGCAGGAGCCCGGCATCCTTCTCGCGCCGAGCTGGCATCCCGAGGGCATCCTCAGTACCTGCCTACAACCCTTGCTGGAGCAACTGCTGCGCCTCGGGCTTCCGATACAAATTCGGCCGCACCCGGAGTTCCGGAAGCGCGAGCCGAAAAAGATGAAGGCACTGGAACGTATCGTTGCACAGAACAGCCCCCTGCAGATCGACAACGCGCCGAAAGTGTACCCGCAGCTGGCCGCCGCGGCGCTGCTCGTGACCGACCGATCGGGGATCGCGCTCGAATACGCCTTTGCCCGCAAACGGCCCGTGCTTTTTATCGATACGCCACCAAAGGTCTATAACCGTAATTATACGGATCTTGGTCTTGTGCCCGTCGAGGACAGCCTGCGCCCGCAGCTGGGGATATCCGTTCGCCCGGATGCGCTCGGCGCAGTTCCTGAAGCGGCACGCGGCCTGCTGGCGGATGCCGAAGCCTGGCGCACGAAAATGGCGGCCCTGGAGGCCGCCACCATATACGATCGTTCTTACTGGCAGAATGGGATCGCCTACCTCGAGGCACTATTGTCCTGAGGCTCGTCGTCTTTTTTGCGCCGGAAAAAATTCTTGAAGCGCCACCAATACGTTTTCACCACGAAGCCGGCGCCCATGGCGGCTGCAATGATGACCTGCAGGATGTAGGATCCGCTGCCGGGCTCGATATACAGGAGGGAGTGGATCATGCGAAGTAGCTCAGGTTCGTTTTCGGGGTCAGCGTCAGGAGGGTTTCGTACATCAGCAGGATCGTTTGCTCGATGTCGGCGCGGTGCAGCATTTCCACCGTCGTATGCATGTAGCGCAGCGGGATCGAGATAAGCACCGAGGGGCACCCGTCGTTGGCATACGCGAACGAATCGGTGTCGGTGCCGGTGCTGCGTGATACGGCGCGGAGCTGCACAGGGATCGACGCCTTTTCGGCCACATCCTGCACGAGCTGCAGCAGCTTGTTGTGCACGGCCGGGCCAAACGACAACGAAGGTCCTTTGCCGCAGAACGTCTCGCCCTCGATCATCTTGTTGATCATCGGCGTGGAGGTGTCGTGCGTTACGTCGGTAATAATGGCAACGTCGGGCTTAATGCGGCGGGCGATCATCTCTGCGCCGCGGAGGCCGATCTCTTCCTGTACGGCGTTGACAATGTACAGGCTGAAGGGAAGCTTCTTGCGGTTCTCGCGGAGCATGCGCGCCACCTGGGCGATCATGAAGCCGCCGATGCGGTTGTCGAAGGCACGGCCGACGAAGTAGTCGTTGGCGAGCTCGTCGAAGCCGTCCTGGTAGGTCACCACGGCGCCGATGTGAATGCCGAGATCCTCGACTTCTTTCTTGCTCCGGGCACCGCAGTCGAGCCAGAGATTTTCGGTCTTGGGCTGTGTTTCCTTTTCACCACCGCCGAGGCGCGTGTGGATGGCCGGCCAGCCGAATACCGCCTTGACCAGTCCGTTCTTTCCATGGATCCATACCCGCTGGCTCGGTGCGATCTGGTGGTCCACGCCGCCGTTGCGCTTCAGGTAGATGAGGCCATCAGCGGTTACGTAATTGACAAACCAGCTGATCTCGTCGGCATGTGCTTCAATCACGACCTTGAAGGGCTGTCCCGGGTTGATGACGCCCACGGCGGTGCCGTAGGGATCAGTGAACGTTTCATCCACGTAGCCCGTAACGTAGTCGAGCCAGAGGCGCTGGCCGCCGGACTCGAAACCCACGGGTGAGGGGTTGTTGATATAGTCGGCCAGGAAGGCCATCGCATCGTCGGAGAGTATCGTCGTTCGGGAAGTGCTTTTCGGTTTCGTCGCTTTCGCCATAACCTCGGGTTGATTGAAGGGTCAAATTTACAGAAAGACGGGGATCAGCAGCCCGGCGCTGGAAAGAGCCATGAGCCCGTCGAGTACGAAGTAGTAAAAATAATCGGACCGCTCCCGCTGCGCAGGGCGGTAGAGAAGCGCCAGCAGCAACCCCGGCAGTCCGAGCCAGGCGAGGGTAGCCGGTAGCGCGTCGTACCAGGCAAGCGCGACCAGGCTGGCAAAGAAAACGGACAGCGAGCCCATAAAGAGCCGCCGCACGCCGCTGTCGGGCAACTGTGTCACGAGGCTCCGGATTCCGTCGCGGCGGTCAGCCTCGCGGTCGCGCCAGTCGAAGAGGATACAGATCGGGTAGATCAGGTAAAAGCGGTTGAAGACAAAGAGGTAATCCAGGATGCGCCAGTGCGCCCCGGAAATGAGCAGCGGCAGGATAAAGGGAATATGTGTCCAGGCGAGCGCGAGGAAAGCGGTCTTGCCCACGGCCACCTGCCGAAGCCAGGTAAAGGGGGGGAAGGGGATCTTGGGTGCCGAGTAGAGGAAGGTGATAAAGGCCGTCAGCAGGAGCCAGGGCCAGTGTTCGCGGAGACTCCAGGCACAGTAGGCCGCCACTGCTGTGCTGACCGCGAAGAGAACGGCGTGCAGCGTTTTATGCCGGTACGACCAGGCCGCCTTGACGCTTTCGCCATAAAGGGCCGGCGTGAGGAACCAGTGAAAGTTATAGCTGCACAGCGTGCCGAAAAAGACGAAAGCCAGCAGCATTCCGTGCGGCCGCAGCCCGTAGAAATACGAGGCCTGCGCCGTCATGACCACCGCGCAACCGGCAATGAAGATGCTGGTGAACAGAAAAACTTTGTAAAGCTCGCGAAGGAACCGCACGGCTAGCGACGCTCTACAACAATACCATCGATCACAAGGGTGTCGCTCTTGTTACCGGCCTTGTCTTTAAGGACGATCTTGTAGATCAGCGAGTCGGATTCCTTGACCGCCGGGTTGGTATTCGGTACGTTAAGCGGCGATGCGGCCGAAATGAGGTAGTTCTGGTAGGTGAGGTCGAGCGTAAGCTCGCCCTTGTCCTTGTTCGGGAACTCTGGCACCTTGATCTTGAGGCTGTCGCGCACCGTCGGCGTTGTGCGGACGTTGGTGCGGATGCGGCGGATGAACAGCGTGTCGTCCACATCGCCTTCCTTGTCGGTATACTCGAGGCGGATCCGGAGCATGCCGTTGTACGGTACGTTGCGGTCGCTCGTATCCAACAATTTCAGCTGGGGCTTCGTCTGGAATTTATCTTTGCTGCACCCCGTTGCGAGGGCCAGGGCGAAGAGGACGCTAAGGGCTTTGTACGAGTTCTTCATCACGCGGGGTTGATCGAAACAAATTTACTCTTTTGACACGTATATTTTGAGCAACGTTGCGCCGCTATCGAAAATAATTAACGGGGCCGAAACGGACTTTGCCGCGGCGGCGCTCGCCACCTTCCGTTTTCAATACGAACACAACGCGCTGTACCGGCGTTTCTGCGACCTGCTGCGGCCGCAGGGCGTTACCGACTTCGCGCAGATCCCATTCCTGCCCATTTCCTTTTTTAAAACCGCTATCGTCACGAGCGGCGACTTTGCCCCGGAGCTCATTTTTGAAAGCAGCGGCACGACAGGCACCGTACCGAGCCGGCATTATGTGAAAGACGGCGCACTGTATGATGCGGCCGCCTTTTGCGCCTTCGAGCGCCTGTACGGACCGCTGAAGGGCTGGCGCATCCTCGCGCTGCTGCCTTCCTACCTCGAGCGGGGTGGATCCTCGCTGGTACACATGGTGCAGCGCTTCATGGACCGCAGCGGGCACGCGGGCAACGGCTTTTTCCTGCACGACCAGGAGGCGCTGGCCGAAGCGCTGCGGGCAGGCGAGGCAGCAGGGGAGAAGACGCTCCTCGTGGGCGTCACTTATGCCCTCCTCGATTTCGCCGCGGCCCACCCGATGCCCCTGCGCCATACGACGGTGATGGAAACCGGCGGGATGAAGGGTCGGCGCCGTGAGTTGCTGCGGGCCGAGGTGCACGCCGAGCTGAAGGCTGCCTTTCACCTGGAGCAGGTGCATTCGGAATACGGGATGACGGAACTCCTGTCGCAGGCCTACGCGCAGGCCGACGGGATTTTTGAGACGCCACCCTGGATGCGTGTCTTCGTTGCGGAGGAAGATGACCCTTTTGCGTGGAGCGACGCTCCCGGCCGCACGGGCCGCCTGTGTATCGTCGACGGGGCGAATCACTGGTCCTGCAGTTTCATCGCCAGCGAGGATATCGCACGGATGCATGCGGGCGGTCGCTTCGAGGTGCTGGGGCGGATCGACAACAGCGATATCCGTGGTTGCAGCCTGCTCGCGCCGGGACCAATTTCCCCACAAAGGGGTGCGTAGCGGATGCCTCTTTGCGAAGCACTTTTTCTTACGTCGATCATTTGCAAATGGCTTGTAGTGCGATGCCGATACGACCCTTTGATTTGTGCCGCACGATATTGTAGAAATACGGATTGCGGCTGCGTCGTTTTGAATTTACGCGACACGAAAGCGCACTAAAAAGCCCGGACTACACCGGGCTTTACAATTCGTTGTAGCATAACGGCTACAGGGTCGGGCCTTCCTGACCGCGGTTCTGCTGGCGACGTCCGCCGCGCGAATTCATACCGCCTTTGCGGCCTGCCTCGCGGGCTTCTTCGCTGGTCCACTGGTGCGCCACGCCCTGCTCGTGGGCGGCACGGCCGCCTTTGGAGGCGATTTCGCGCTGGCGTTCCGGACTCATAGCAGCAAAACCACGATTAGAGCGCTTGCGTTCAGCGCCGTTGTTTTGCTCTCTCTGACCTTGGATGTCTCCGTTGATTCTGTTCTCGTTCATAACCTTTAACGTTTAATGCGTTGGTAAATGGTTGAGGGTGTTCCACCTGTCGTGTCTTTCCTCAAAAAAACTGTGCCTCGGCTTCGCAAACGGGCCGCCCGGCGGGGCTTTGGGGCATTGCCCATCGAATTCTACGCTGTTGCGGGATGAGGGGAAATATTTCGGGGAAATCTGTCCCTTTTTTCACCGCGCTCAGATGCCTTCGGTGAGCACGCCCAGCGAGATCCGTTCGAGGTACGGCTCGAGGCGGTCGGTATCGTCGAAGCCTTCGATCGAATGGATATCGAGATTCTCCATCGAGAAAAAAACTTCCGCGTAAAAATCATAAAGTTGATAGAGAAGCACCGACCAGGGAATGTCTTTGCGGTGTCCGAGATAGGCGCCCTGCTCCAGCAGGATCCGCCGTTGGTCGCCCGAGGAAAGGGCGTTGAAGGATTGATTTGTCATGGGTGTTAGGTTAGCGTTCCCTTAACCCAATTCAAACAGGATGCCATTCCCGCTTACAGCCCCGTCAGTTCTGCATTTCGGGCCGGTAAAAGCGCCACGAGCGAGCGGGCCAGCTCAAGTACCTCGCTGTATTCCATGCCCTTTTCGTAGCAGCGCAGCACGCCGTTCGCCAGGAGTTCCTGCTGCATTTTGGGACTCATGCCCGTTGAATACAAAACCACCGGGATGGCGCGCCAGGGGTCGTGTGCCCGCAGGTAGCGCGCGAGCTCCGCGCCGTTGATGGCGGGCATGTTGTAATCGAGCACGAACAGCTCGGGGAGGGCAGTGTCGGGGAGGCTTTTGAGGTGCTGCAGGAGCTCGTCTCCGGAGCAGAACATCCGGACGTCGTCGGCTATCGAGAGCTCGCTGAACGCCTGCTGCATGATATAGCGATCGTCGGCGTCGTCCTCTACCAGCAAAATCCGGTAATTCCGTTTTTGCATAATCGTATAATTAATATTCGTTAAGGGTTAGGACAAATGTAGGGAAAACCGCACAACCGCCCGGATCAGGCGGAGAACAGGGCGCCGAGCGGCAGCACGTCGGCGAGCTGCGTCTTGCATACCTCGATCATGATGGAGCCGATGCTGGGGCTGCCGTAGCGCTGCTGCACCACCGTCACCTCACGGGCGGCCGCTTCGAGGGCCTTCACGTGGTAGCGGCGTACGGTCGTTTTTCCTTCGAGCACGCTGGCGAAGGAGCGGAGGTAGCCGTCGGTGCTCTGGGCGAGCTCCTCGTCGGGAATCGGCTCGAGCTCGCGGAGTGCCGCGGCCTGGCCGGCCTCGGTGCCTTCACGAACCTCGGTTTCGGCAAGGGCATGAAACTGGTCGCCGATACGGAGGGTGAACAGCGTCAGTACGAGGCTGTCGAGGTATTCCATGTTAAGGCTGCTCAGGGGTACATCCCGGAAGGTATAGAGGCCTTCAAGCCCGGAAAGGAGCAGGAAAGGATTGATGTGCAGCTCGGAGGCTTTGTCGGAAAGGCGTTGGAGGAAGGCTTGCTCGTCCATATGGGCGGTTTTCAATAAAACGAAAAAAGGGCAAGATAAGTGTATCCTGCCCATATACTTTGCCGCAACCGCAAGGCGCCGGGCTGTGCCGTGAAGCTGCCGGTAACAGCCGCCGCCGGAGCCCGTCGCGCCTTACGGCTCACGACGCATCGTTACACTTCATCCACGTCATCACGGCGCACCGTCGTTACCCGGTCGCCGGTATCGGTGGCGGTCGTCGTGGTCGTGGTGCGGCTGCGCGAGCGGCTGCCGCCCAGGAGGGCCACCAGCAGGAGGATAAACACGGCTGCCCCAACGAGCCATACCCAGGGGGAGTTGTACCAGTTGGAGCCCCCGTCGGTTACGTTGACCGAGTGGGTCGAGGAGCTGGAGCTGGAAGTTGTGCTGCTGCCGCCACCGCTGCCGCCCGAGGAGCCGCCATCCTGTGCCCACACGGCCAGCTGGAAGCCAGCCAGCGCGAGGGTCATGCCGAGGGCCTTGGCCCGTTGTGAAATCATCATTGTTTTCATACGCTTTCGTTTTTTAATTCGTCTAATGAGCTCAACCTTTCAATAATTAAGCCAGCGGATTAGCTTAGCGACTCCTCTTCTTCCTCCTCCGTATCCCCGGCCAGCAACTGGTCTGTCAGTACATCGTTGGTCGAATTGCGCTGGCTGTGCGCGATCTGCTTGTCGTGGGCACGCTTCATCTGGCTCGCCAGCACATCGATACAGGAATCAACCGCCTGCTCATAGGAAGCCGAATGCTCCTTCACGAAAAGGTCGGGACCGGGCACCTCGAGGCGGATCTCGCAATAATTCTCTGCCGTGTTGCGGTCAGGCCCCTGGAACAGGGTGACATTGGCCCGGACGATGCGATCGGTACTTTTCAGCTTCTTTTCCAGCTTCTCCCGAATATAGCCTTCCAGCTCATTGCTGTGCTTGAATCCCAGCGACTGAATTATGATATCCATACTTTATACTGTTTAGGGGAATGCCTGCCAACATCGCACCAAAGTCAGGCAGGAGGCCATCCGCTTCCGCCTTACTGCGCAACA
This sequence comes from Flaviaestuariibacter terrae, assembly GCF_054777635.1. Lineage (NCBI taxonomy): Bacteria > Pseudomonadati > Bacteroidota > Chitinophagia > Chitinophagales > Chitinophagaceae > Flaviaestuariibacter > Flaviaestuariibacter terrae. The sequence continues at coordinate 1,155,461 of NZ_BAAHAL010000006.1, read as the reverse complement.
GATGCTCCCGGCCGGCCGAACCTTTCGCCCTGTTTTTGCGTACGTACTATATGACACTGGTGAACATGATCCTTGCCGCGGGCCTCCTGCTGGCGGGCTGCAGCAAGAAGCCTGCGGCCATCGCGTCCTCACCCGCTCCGGCGCCTGCGCCGGTCCTTCCGGCACCGCCTCCCGCACCGCAGCGCAGCTACCTGGCGCTGGGCGACTCGTATACGATCGGCCAGAGCGTCGGTGAGACCGAACGCTTTCCGTACCTGCTGGCGGCACGCCTCGCTGACTCCAACCTGCACGTGGCCACCCTGCGCTACATCGCCCGGACGGGCTGGACGACCGACGAACTCCAGGCGGCCATTGCCGCGGAGGGCGCGCTGGGCACCTATGATGTGGTGACCCTTCTTATCGGTGTTAACGACCAGTACCGCGGCCGCGATACGGCCTCCTACGCAGCACGCTTTACGCAGTTGCTCGAAACCGCCATCGCCCTTGCCGGTGGCCGCAACGGACATGTATTTGTACTGTCGATACCCGACTACAGCGCCACGCCCTTCGTGGCCGCCGCCGACAAGCCCCGTGTGCGTCGTGGGATCGATGACTTCAACGCGGTGAACCGGCGGATTACGGAAGCGTATAGTGTTAGTTATACGGATATCACGCCCGACACGCGGCTTGTGGCCAGCGACCCGGGGCTGCTGGCTTCCGACAACCTCCATTACTCCGCCCGCGAACACGCCGTCTGGGCGGGCCGGCTCCTTCCGAAGGTCGCCGCATCGTTGCGATAAGGCTACTGCCCGCGCTCAGTGCGTCGATGCGCGCTCACCTGCTCACCGCTCACTTCTTAGCCAGTACGATAAGGCGCGGGCACTTCCGCACGTCGTAGGTCCCGAGTTTGTAGTCGCCAAAAACCTCCTGCACCTGCAGCCCCTGGAAGGAGAGCATGTCGGTGAAGTCGCCGAGGCTGAACTTGGCCACTTTTTCGGTGTGCGTCATCGGGCTTTCGAGGGCCGGGTCGGTTACCGTTATTTTCTTGTAGAAATGCGTTCCGTCGTGCCAGCGGTGGATCTCGTAGCGGCTGTCGCCAATGACCTTTTCCTCGTGGTGCACGAGGCGGTCTTCCACGTAATGCACGTTCAGGTAGTCGATAAGCAGGGTGCCGCCGGGGCGCAGCGAGCGCGCCATGGTGCGGAGGGCGTCGTCGTGCTCGCGGCGGGTGGCGAAGTAGCCGAAGGAGGTGAAGAAGTTGAAGGTGTAGTCGAAATAATTTATCCAGAAAGGCAGGCGCATGTCGTGCACGGCGAACCGGAGCTGCTCGTTCTCGTACTGCTGCGCGTAGGCAATGCTTTCCGGGGAAATGTCGATGCCGGTGACGTCGAAGCCGCGGGCCGCGAGGAACCGGCTGTGGCGACCCTTGCCGCAGGCCACGTCGAGGGCACGGCTGCCGGGGGCAGGGCGGAGGTGGGCAATCAGGCGGCCCAGGAAATCCTCGGCTTCCTGCTCGTCGCGGTCGAAATAGAGCTTGTGGTAATAATCGGAATTAAACCAGCTCGTATACCATTCCCGTTCGATCGTCGCCATGGGGCAAATCTAAGGGTGTTCAACTTCTTAAGGTTCTGATGGTTCTTAAGGTTCTGATGGTTCTGAAGGTTGCTGCGAGCGGCCCACCTACCCAAAACCTGTCAAAACCTTCCAAAACCTGTCAAAACCTTCCAAAACCTGTCAAAACCTTCCAAAACCTGTCAAAACCCTTCAAAACCTTCCATAACAGCTGCGATCCCCCATCTCTCACCCAAACCTTCTCCGCCCGGCTAATGGCTTTACCGTATTTTTGGCGCCTCAAAAAAGGAACGTACGTGGCATTAATCAAGAGTATTTCGGGTATCCGGGGCACCATCGGCGGCAAGCCGGGGGAAAACCTGACACCCATCGATGTAGTGAAGTTTACCGCAGCTTATGGCTCTCTTATCATCGAGGGCGCCGACAAAACCGCCCCGGTCAAGATCGTAGTGGGCCGTGACGGACGGATGAGCGGGGAGCTGGTGAGCGGCCTCGTTACGCAGACCCTCGTAGGCCTGGGCATCCAGGTTCTCGACCTCGGCCTGTCGACCACACCCACCGTAGAGCTGGCCACGAAAGCCGAAGGCGCCGCCGGCGGTATCATCATTACGGCCTCGCACAACCCGAAGGAATGGAATGCCCTCAAGCTCCTCAACAGCGAAGGGGAATTTATTTCGGCCGAGCTCGGCGCCCAGGTGCTCGAGCGCGCCGCACAGGAGTCTATGAGCTTCCCTGGCGTGGACAAGCTTGGCTCCATCAGCCGCGATGATTCGTGGATGCAGCAGCATATCGACCTCGTGCTCGACTATGCCCTGACCAACAAAAAAGCGATCGAAAAAAGAGAATATAAGGTGGTTGTCGACTGTGTCAACTCCACCGGCGCCCTCGTGATCCCGCAGCTGCTCAAAGCGCTCGGCGTAACCGAGGTCATCGTGCTCAACGGCGAGGTGAACGGCCGCTTTGCCCACAACCCCGAGCCGCTGCCCGAGCACCTCTCGCAGCTCAGCAACGAGGTAGTGAAGCAGAACGCGCACTTCGGTATCGCCGTCGATCCCGACGTTGACCGCCTTTGCTTTGTGTGCGAGGACGGCTCCATGTTCGGCGAGGAGTACACCCTCGTGGCCGTTGCCGACTACGTGCTGGGCAAGCGCCCCGGCAACACCGTGAGCAACATGAGCTCCACCAAGGCGCTTAAGGAAGTGACGCTGAAGCACGGCGGGCAGTATTTCCCGTCGGCTGTCGGCGAGGTGAACGTGGTGCAGAAGATGAAGGACCAGGAAGCCGTTATTGGCGGCGAAGGCAACGGCGGCATCATCGTCCCCGACTTCCACTATGGCCGCGACGCCCTCATTGGCATCGCGCTGTTCCTGTCGCACTTTGCATCTTCCAAAAAGACGAGCCTGAAGTCCTTCCGCGCCAACTACCCCGATTATTTTATCTCGAAGAATAAGATCGAGCTGGAGAAAGACCTCGACGTCTCCGCCATCTTCGAGCAGATCAAAAAGAAATACCGCAACAACCCGATCAATACGGAAGATGGGCTCAAGATCGAGTTCGACACCGACTGGGTGCACCTGCGCACGTCGAACACCGAGCCGATCATCCGGATCTACGCGGAAAGCAACTTCGAAACCACCGCCAACAACATCGCCCGGAAGCTGATGAACGATATCCGGGAGCTTAGTTCAGGGTTTTAACAGTTTGGAGTTTTGGGTTTTGGGTTGGCTGACGCATGCGTTCGGCCATGTGTAAGGCTGGTATCCTTGCCCTATCTACCTGTTGCCGCGCTTCGCGAAACTGAAAACCCCAAACTCCAAACTCAAAACTGTCCCGTAACTTTGCGCCCGTAACGATGGCCCTCCTTATGGAACAAACGCTTCTGCACGCCGCTTCAACGGCTGCCCCTATGACCGATCAGCGCATATACCTCGACAACGCCGCCACCACGGCCCTCGACCCCGAGGTGCTGGCCGCGATGCTGCCCTATATGCAGTCGCACTTCGGTAATCCCTCGTCCATTTATTCGTATGGCCGCGAGACGCGCCTTGCCATCGAAACGGCGCGCAAGACCGTGGCGAAGCTGCTCGGCACCCGCCCCGGCGCGATCTTCTTTACCTCGGGCGGCACCGAAAGCAACAACACCGCCATCGCGGCCTCTGTGCGCGACCTGGGCTGCCGCCACATTATCACCTCGCCCATCGAGCACCACGCCGTGCTCCACACCGTGGAGTACTGGGGCGCTGGCAACGAGGTGACCCACAGCTTTGTGCGGCTGCACGAAGACGGGTCGGTGGACCTCGAGGACCTCGACCGCCAGCTGGAGGCGCAGCAAGCCGCGGGCAGTCGCTGCCTCGTCACGCTGATGCACGCCAACAACGAAATCGGTGTTCTCCTGCCGATCAAGAAAGTTGGTGAGATCTGTAAGAAGTGGGACGCTATCTTCCATTCCGACTGCGTGCAAACGGTAGGTCACTATCCCCTCAATCTTAGCGATATCCACGTACACTTTATCTCCGGCGCGGGCCACAAGTTTCATGGCCCCAAGGGTACCGGCATCCTGTACGTGAACGAAGAGATCAATATCAAGCCGCTGATCCTGGGCGGCGGCCAGGAGCGCAACCTGCGCGCTGGCACCGAAAACGTTTATGGCATCGTGGGCTTCGCGAAGGCCCTGGAGCTCGCCATGAGCCGCTACCCCGAAGACAGCCAGTACATCCAGGAGCTACGGGCGTATATGCGCGGCCGCCTCGAAGTGGAGATCCCCGGTCTTGGCTTCAACTGCAGCGCGCAGTCGCTTTACACGGTGCTCAGCGTATGCTTCCCAAAAAATGAAAAAACAGAGTTCCTGCTGATGAACCTCGACATGCAGCACATCTGCGTATCGGGCGGCTCCGCGTGTTCCTCCGGCGCCGACATCGGATCGCACGTGATGAAAGCCCTCAACAAAGCAAGCGACTGGGTGACCATCCGTTTCAGCTTCAGCAAGTTCAATACAAAAGAAGAAGTAGATCGCGTGGTGGATGCGTTGAAGCAGCTAGTTTAGTCAGCTGATAAAAAAGTCTGCTATTCTGCTAGTCTGCTAATAGGCAAACGCCCCGACGAAGTCGGGGCGTTTGCCTATTAATGTTGGTAGAGAACATGTATTAGCAGACCAGCCCATTAGCAGACTAGCAGATTAACTTGTTGGTAGAGAACATGTATTAGCAGACCAGCAGACTACCCAATTAGCAGATTCCTCACAGGTTCCACCACGGATTGCGTCTTGCCGCACCCATGTAGCGTTTCATATTCATCCAGAAGGCGAGGATCATGTAGATGATGACGGGTGAGCCGAAGGATAGGAGGGAGATGTAGATAAACCACATGCGGATCCGCGACGTGGCGATGCCCATGCGCTCGCCGATAGCGGTGCATACGCCGAAAGCCTGCCACTCGATAAAATCCTTGAAGCGGTTCATAATGCGAATTTATTGATTTCTGCTACGCGCCACAGCCCCGGGCTACCTGTTTCGTACGGGGATTTGCCATAAATTTGCAGCACTTTACCGTAATCTCTTCTACAAACACAATGCCCGAGTTTGCCTCGGGTCTAAAAAACAGAGCGCCCATGTTATTTGACCTCGACCTGATCCGGAAAGTGTATACCGAGTTGCCGATCAAGGTGGCCGGAGCCCGCAAGCTGCTCGGCAAGCCCCTGACCCTCGCCGAAAAGATCCTGTACTCACACACCTTCACGCCCGCCACGCGCGTGCTCGAGCGCGGCAAGGATTACGTCGACTTCGCGCCCGACCGCGTAGCCATGCAGGACGCTACCGCCCAGATGGCCCTGCTCCAGTTCGATACCTGTGGCCGCAGCCGCGTAGCCGTTCCCTCAACGGTGCACTGCGATCACCTTATCCAGGCCCAGGTAGGTGCCAAGCAGGACCTGGACAAAGCCATTGACATCAACCGCGAGGTGTACGACTTCCTGTCGTCGATCTCCAACAAATACGGCATCGGCTTCTGGAAGCCCGGCGCCGGTATCATTCACCAGGTGGTGCTCGAAAACTACGCCTTCCCCGGCGGTATGATGATCGGTACCGACTCGCACACCCCCAACGCGGGCGGCCTCGGTATGGTAGCCATCGGCGTGGGTGGCGCCGACGCCGTCGACGTGATGGCCGGCCTGCCCTGGGAACTCAAGATGCCCAAGCTGATTGGTGTTAAGCTCACCGGCAAGCTGAGTGGCTGGGCCTCCGCCAAGGACGTGATCCTGTGGGTGGCCGGCCAGCTGACCGTGAAAGGCGGTACCGGCGCGATCGTGGAATACTTCGGCGACGGCGCCGACAGCCTGTCCTGCACGGGCAAGGCCACGATCTGTAACATGGGTGCCGAGATCGGCGCTACCTGCTCCGTCTTCGCTTACGACGACCGCATGGCCGAATACCTCCGCGCCACGGGCCGTGAGGAAGTGGCTTCCTGCGCCGACAGCGTGCGCGAGCACCTCCGCCCCGACGCCGAAGTGGTGGCCAATCCCGCAAAATATTACGACCAGGTGCTCGAGCTCGACCTGAGCACCCTGGAGCCCTATGTAAACGGCCCCTTCACGCCCGACCTCGCGACGCCCATCTCCAAGATGGCCGAAGCCGTGGCTGCCAACGGCTGGCCCGACAAAGTGGAAGTAGCGCTCATCGGCTCCTGCACCAACTCCTCTTACGAAGACATCTCGCGCTCGGCCTCCATAGCCGCGCAGGCCAAGAAGAAAGGCCTCAAGGTAGCCTCCGAGTTCACCATCACCCCGGGCTCCGAGGTGGTGCGCTATACCATCGAGAAAGACGGCTACCTCGGCACCTTCGGCGAGATCGGCGGTATCGTGCTGGCCAACGCCTGCGGTCCCTGCATCGGCCAGTGGGCCCGCCATATGGACGACCCGACCCGCAAGAACACGATCGTCACGTCCTTCAACCGCAACTTCGCCAAGCGTAACGACGGCTTTGCATCGACCCACGCGTTCGTGGCCTCGCCGGAGATCGTAACGGCTTATGCCATTGCCGGCCGCCTGTCGTTCAACCCCCTTACCGACAAGCTGACCACCGAAAGCGGTGAGCAGGTGATGCTCGACGAGCCCAAGGGCTTTGAGCTGCCGCCCACCGGTTTCAAGGTAGAAGATCCCGGCTACCAGGCCCCCGCTTCCGACGGCTCCAACGTGCACGTGCTCGTGGCCGGCGACAGCACCCGCCTGCAGCTGCTCGAGCCGTTCCCGGCCTGGGAAGGCACGGACCTCAACGGCCTCAAGCTCCTGATCAAGGTAAAGGGCAAGTGCACCACGGACCACATCTCGATGGCAGGTCCCTGGCTCAAGTATCGCGGTCACCTCGACAACATTTCGAACAACATGCTGATCGGTGCGGTGAACTACTTCAACAACGAAACCGATAAGGTGAAGAACGCACTCACGACCGCTTACGGTCCCGTGCCCGCGACGCAGCGCGCCTACAAGGCCGCCGGCATCGGCTCGGTGGTGGTTGGTGATGAGAACTACGGCGAAGGCTCCTCCCGCGAGCACGCTGCCATGGAACCCCGTCACCTCGGCGTACGCGCGATCCTCGTTAAGAGCTTTGCCCGTATCCACGAGACGAACCTGAAGAAGCAGGGTATGCTCGCCCTCACCTTTGCCGACAAGGCCGACTACGACAAGGTGCAGGAAGACGATACCATCGACATCCAGGGCCTCGCCACCTTTGCCCCCGGCAAGCAGCTGACGCTCGTGCTGAACCACAAGGACGGTACTTCGGATAAGATCAAGGTAAACCACACGTACAACCAGCAGCAGATCGAATGGTTCAAGGCCGGCTCGGCGCTGAACCTGATCCGCAAGCAGTTCGCGAGCGCGTAAGTAGCTCACGGAAGACACGGAAACTAAATACAGGCCCGTCGTATTGCGACGGGCCTTTTTGTTGACAAACGGCGCATGTGGACGGAGTGCATCGACCCAACATTTTCCTGCAACATGGCAAGAGAGGCAACGCGCGCGCGTCTCCTGCGTATATACGGTACAAATCACCGATTATGGGCACCCTTGCGCACAAAAGCGCCTTGCTCTTCGCCGCGACCTTACTCGCTGCCTGCAGCAAGAGCACATCCGACAACAATACAACCAACCCCGATCCTTGTTCCGGCGTAACCATACAGGTGACCGGCTCCGTTACCCCTGCATCGGCAGGACAGTCGAACGGCGCTATCAGCGCCACGGCAAGCGGCGCATCGGGCTTCACCTTTAGTAAAGACGGGACGAACTTCCAGGCCTCGGGCTCCTTCAGCAACCTGGCTGCCGGCAGCTATACCATCACGGCACGCAGCAGCGGCGGCTGTACAGGCTCGGCCGCATTCACAGTGGGAACCGTCAGCACCTGCGCAGGGGTGACGATCACCGTTAATCCTTTTGTGAGCGCCAACGTTCCTTGCGGCGGAAACAACGGCAGTATAACGGTAACGGCCAGTGGCGGAGTCGCACCGTATAACTACAGCATCAATGGCGGCAGCTTCCAGTCTGGCAACGTTTTCAACAGCCTTGCAGCGGGCAGTTATTCGCTGCTGGTGCGGGATGCGAACGGCTGTACCTCGGTCAACACAACGGCGTCGGTGGGAAATGCTCCAGCGGGCAGTCTCTTCAGCACCGTGCGGTCGATCGTACAGGCCAATTGCGCGGTATCGGGTTGTCATGACGCGGCGACGCAGCAGAACGGGATCAACTTTTCGGATGCCTGCCAGATCGTTTCGCACGCCAGCGCGATCAAGCTCCGTGCGGTTGACCAGGCCGGGACGCCGCAACAGATGCCGCAGCCGCCACGAGCCCCGCTGACTGCCAGCGAGCGCGCCGCGATCAGCAACTGGGTCAGCGCCGGCGGCGGCTACACGAATTGACCGCTAGCTGTTGCCCCAGCGAAAGGATTCATTCTCCAAACCGATAAGGTCGATCACGCGGTCGACCACAGTCAGTGCGGCTTCTTCGATGGTCTTTGGACCTGAGTAAAAGGAAGGAGTGGCGGGGCAGATGATCCCGCCGGCGAGCGTTACCGTCTCCATGTTTCGGATATGAACAAGGCTGTAGGGCGTTTCGCGCACGACCAGCACGAGACGCCTGCGCTCCTTGAGCATCACGTCGGCAGCGCGGGTAACGAGGTCGTTCGACAGGCCGCCGGCAATACGTCCGAGGGTACCCATCGAGCAGGGGATCACCACAAGCGCATCGTAGCGCGCCGAGCCGGAAGCAAAGGGCGCCATAAAATCGTTTTTTGCAAAATAGCGGAACGGGAAGGAGTCGTAGTCGCGCGCGCCGAGCTCGGTTTCCCAGTTGTATTTCGCATTATCGCTCAGCACCACAGATACTTCGGCACATTGCGCGCACAGCTGCTCCAGTTTTTGCAGCAGCAACCGTGCGTAGATCGCCCCGCTGGCGCCGGAAACGGCGACGGCTATTTTCTTCATAAGATGACGGGCTTACGTTCAACGCGATGGTTTGGGCGGAGCATCAGGATATGGGGATCGGCCATTGTTCGGGTTTGTGTAAAAGTACGTACAGGACAGCGCTGAGCAAGTGAGCGCGTGAGCGGTGAGCAAAACAAGACTGCGTATTCGCTCGTATATCATCGGGTGTCTGCTTTCGAATAAAATAACGTTGGTTGGCACCGGGTAAAGGCGTGTCACTTCTTGCCCTCCGTTCACCTGCTCACCCCTCACATTTGCTACGGTCGCTTCGTGGGGTCCGTCGCTTCTGCGTTTGCCTGTGTGCTGTCGGGCGCCGGCTCCGGTTGCTTGCGGCGGCGAAACAGGTCTTTAAGCGAGTTGAATTCCTTCCGGTACGAAAGCTTCGCGCCCGCCCGCTGGTTGCGGATCGGGGAGGCCGACGCGCCCGACACAACGAGGTCGGGCGACTGCGTATAGAAGAAGGTGGCGCGGATCGATCCCGACTTGTTGATCAGCACGTCGACGCTGACATCGGGATACACCGAAAAGCGCTGGTTGATCTCGTTGTTGTTGCCCGGTATGGGCACGTCGAAGGTGCCGCCAAAGGTGATCTGGACGCGGTCGCCGGCCGGCGCGCTCAGGCTCAGGTTGAGCGAGCTTGTGTTGACGCCGAAGCCCCGGTTTGTCTGCGTGAGCACATCGCGGTTGTAGAGCGAGCCCGAGAAGTTGAAGGTCACCTTGCTGTTGGCAAGCACGCGGGTCAGTACCTGGTTGAGCAGCTTGTTGACCTGGCTGAACAGCAACCCGGAAAGCGTGCTGAACGTAAAGTCGTTGATGACGCCGCTGCCCTGGCCTTCGCCGGTCTGGTAGGGCGCAAACGAGTTGAATACGATCAGGTAGGTCACCTGCTTGTTGATCTCGTTGACGTTGCTTTCGATCTGCTGCAATCCATAAGCAAACGATGGGTTCGTGTTGACGGGGCTGTTGGTCGGGAACTCGAGGTGGAACGCAAAGTTGGGACGGAACAGCTCGCCGGTGAGCAGTACCGCCACGTTGACGTCACCGCTCGTTCGCTCGAGGCGTGGGTCGTTGAGCGCAAGGCTTTGCACGAGCGGCGCGAAGCGCACTTTGGTCGCCTTGTAGATGGCCTCGAAGCGCACCTGCGCGGCATACGGATCACCGTTCCACTGGATGTAATTATTGGCACCGGTGCGCAGCTCAAAGGGCTTCTTGAAGAACGACTGGAACGTAAACAGGTAGTTGCCGTCGAGAATGTTGTAGCGTCCGCGGATGGAAAGCGGCTGGTTGGTGCCCGATTCGATACTGAGATCCCCGGTGCCGCGGCCGCGGATGGCATCGCCCGTAAGATCGTCGAGAATAACCTCCACGTTTACCAGCGGCGTAGCCGAGAGGTTTACGTTGTAGTGTACGTTCGAGGTGGAGTTGGACAGCGAGCTCGCGGTAAGCTCGGTACCGTATTTCCGTTCCACCAGGAAGTCGGCCGATCCGGACTCACGGCTCTTCGACGGCGGCAGCCAGATCCACGAGGAGTCGCGGTCGGACGCGCGGACGTCGATGTTCATGTTCATGTTCTCCTGCGGTCCCTGGAGCGAGAAGGTGCCGGTGCCCTTCGCGCGGCCGTAGAAGGTCTGGTTGTCGGCATACGTTGTGTTGAGCAGCGTGATCGGCCCGTTGTCGGTGCGCGCCACGAGGTCAAACACCATATCCTTAAAGCCGTTGTGCGTGATGGAGCCATTGAGCGTGGCGGTACGTCCCTGCCGCTCGGCCACGGATGCAAGCGAGTCGTCGCGCAGGCGCAGGTGGTTGAAGTTGATGCTGTGTTCCTCGAGGTCGATCTCGGTATCGTACAGCCAGTAGCGTACCTGTGTAAACTTCACCTTCATCGAGGCATCGCGGAGGCGTGGACGGCCCACGTAGCGACGATTGGCGCCTTCGCCCACGATCGCCAGCTCGCCGGTCACAAAACCCCGCAGGTCGGAGAAAAGGCCGCCGATAAAATTCTCCAGGTAGTTCACCGGGTAATTGACGGTTTGCAGCGTAATGCGGTCTTCGTGCGTATTGGCGCTGTCGTCGACATCCATATCCACGTCAAACCTGATGCGGTGCGCTGCGTCGAGGTTCGAGCCTTCGGCGCGAAGGGCGCCGGTACGGCGGTTGTAATTAAGGTGCGCCTGGAGCTGGCCCACCGAGTCGTTATCGACCCGCAGCGAATCCGTCGTAACGTCGGCGCTGACATAAAAGCGGTTCTGCGGGTCTTCGATCTTCACCTCGCCGTTGAGCACGCCGAGGATCCGGTTGTGCGGCGCTACAAAGGGTGCGAAGTCGCCGATATTGAGGTTCTTCAGCGATATCCGCAGGTCGTTCAGGTTTGGCCCGTCCTCGGTAGGCACGGTGCTGAGCCGGATCTCCTGGTTCGATTCGCGGAGCACCACATTGCCCTGGGCAATTGTATTTCTACGGAAGTCGAGCGTGCCGCCCTGGTCGATGGTCCAGGTCTTTCCGTTGAGCACGAAAGACGACGGGTGGAACAGCACGCTGAAGCCGTCGGCAAAGGTATTTACCCGTGCGCCGAGCGAGGCCTGGTTCACCACCTGGTTGGAGTTGGTGGTAATGTTGATGTCCGACACATCGTTGCGGGCACGGAGCGTGAAGCGGGTTTCGGGAAGCTGCACCGAGTCGCCGATGGCAGCATTGCCGACGAAGCCGTTGAGCGACAGCGAGTCGAAGCTGCCCCTTGCATTGAGCTGAATCCCGGTGAATGCATATTGGCTGAAGCCGAACTGCGGCACGTCGGCATCGAGGCTGAGCGTGTTGCTCGCCAGGTCGAGCGCACCGCTCAATTCGGCATTGTTACCGCCGCTGAGGCGCGGGTCCAGGATCTTCAGGTAGTCCTCGATCATCCCGGTGCGGATATGAAACGTAAACGACTGCCGCGGAAGGCTTGCCCGCCGCGGGGCGCGGATATAGGCCGGGTAATAGCGGTTGAGGAAAAGCAGGAAGGCGTCGGGCAGCGAGGCGAGGTCGAACTGGCCGCGTACCTGTGCATCCAGCTCGTTGGAGCGGACGTTCAGCGTGCGGACGCCACCAGTGAGACCCGAGGATACATAGAGCGAATCGAAAGACAGGCGCCGCCCGCTCTGGAGAAGCGTGGCCTCGGAGATGGCTGCGGTGCCTGTAAAATCGGAAAGCGACCGGCCCTTCAGGTTGAGCTTGAACTTGCCGGTCAGCGCCAGCTCCTCGCGCGATAGGCCGAGAGCCTTGAGGTTGCCCCGCACGATGTTCGCTGTCGCGTTGAAGCTCGGCTCGTTGCCGCCGAACGTGATCAGCCCGTTGATCGTTGCTTCGACACTGGGGTCGTTGATAGCAAAGTCACCGTTGAAGCTATTGCTGTTGAGATGCCCCTTCGCCGTGATGTTGCGGTACGTATAGCCGCGGAACTGGAAGCGGTGGATGCTTCCGTTCAGGTCCATATCGAGCTGGCTGCGGGTAAATCCGCGGCCCTTGATGTTGCCGTGAAAGTCGACAACGCCCAGGTCGCTGTTGTTGAAAAACTGCCCGAGGTTGAACGACGCGGTACTGATCGAGCCCGAGTACACGGGTACGCCGTGGGAGGGAAGCTTCATGTTCAGGTCGGTACGCAGCGAGCCAAGCGCCGTGTGCAGCGTGCCGTAGGTCACGAAGTCCTGGAAGAAGCCGGTATAGGTGCCGGTAAAGCGGATCGTGCCCAGCTTGCGGAGGTTGGGCATCGTCACGGTGCGGAGCGCGGGTATGAACGTGACGGCGTCGTTGTAGCTTGTTACGAGGTCGCGCGCTTCCACGTTGAGAAACGCGTTGTTCGGGTTGGTGAGTCCCTGTACGGAGAAGTTGCCGCGGAGCGAGGTCTGCCCCGAGCGGAGGTCTGCGCCTTCGCCGCTGAAGTCGTCCACCAAACCTTTGATATGGCCGGAAACCCGGAAGCTTCGCTTCCAGCTTTTGAGCTCCGGAGCGAAGATGGCGATGTCGTCGGAGGTAATGTACGATTCAGCAAAATGGCCATCCATCCGCACCTTATCCACGAAGTCGCCCATATCATCGAACGACGCAAAATGCATGGCGAAGTAATCGCGGAGCGTACTGCTGTTGGTGCGGATCAGCAGCTTGTTGAATTCCATCAGCTCAGGGTGGAAACGAAGGTCGGCCTGCAGCGTTTTCACCTGGAGGCCGCCGCGCTCGCGGGCTACGAGGTTGGCATTGGCCGTCAGCGTATCCTGGCGGAAGCGCAGCTCTTTCACGGTGCCGCTGATGCCCTCGAAATCGATGTGTCGCCCGTCGAAGTAGGGCTTGCTGCTGCCCAGCACGCCGTCCTTGTCGCTCCGGAAGCCGGCGTTTTTCAGTTGCAGGTCGCGCACGTGCACCCAGAGCCGGCCGGGGTTCCAGCGGAGCGTGGCGGTGTCGGCCGGTTTCGGTTGCAGCTTTGCCCAGGCCTTGGAGGCGTCCGTGCGGCTGCCTTTGTAGCCGAACTCGTGGTAGAGCGCATCCTCCAGCACAAGGCGGTCTACGTCGATGATATTTTTCGTGAGGCTCAGTTGCCGCGCATCGAGGTCGAGCCAGCCGACACGCGCATAGAGGTCGTCGCCGCGCCAGGCGTCGTGCTTCGTAAAATGGAGGTTCTGGATCTGTACCTTTTTGAGGTCGAAGTCGATCCCCGATTCCTTTTTCTTACCGGTAGAGGGACTGCTGAAATAATCAACGAGGTATTGGTAGTTCCATATCGAGTCGCGGCGCTGGAGCTTGATGCTGGCATCTCTGAGGCCGATGTATTGAAGGTCGGCGCGGTCTTTCAGGAAGAACCAGTCGGTCACGCGCACCTGCACGAGGCCGGCCGACAGCAGCGTGTCCTTGCTGCGGTCTTCGAGCAGCACGCCCTCTAGGTTGAGCTTGTTGAAAAAGCCGATCGACACGTGGTTGATGCGCACGCGGCTGCGCAGGTCGCGCGAGAGGCGGGCCGTAACGGTATGCACCAGCCAGTTCTGGCCCCATTCCGTTTGCACGAAAGCAAGGGTAAGGCAAAGTAGAATAAGCAGGGAAAGGATGACCGCACCTAGTATTTTAGCCGCTCTTTTCAGTCGTTGTTCCTTTTAATGGTTGTAAAAATAGCTTTTTGTCATCCGTAAGACCTTTATTAATGGAACAGTGGTAACCAAAAGAATGTGAAATTGGCGTAGACGGTTGCTCCCTTTGTTGGTATTTTCGAACTGATGCTTGCAAAAAACCGACCAATGAAACAGATACTCATGTTGCTGTGCGGGCTTTGGACGCTGGGTGCGGCCGCACAGACGCCCCCCGCGAAGCGCCCCGAATACATGCTCGTGATCCATGGAGGCGCGGGCACCATCCTGAAAAAGAATATGACTCCCGAGCTGGAAGCGGCTTACCAGCGCGGACTCCAGGCAGCGCTCCGGGCCGGGTATGCGATCCTGAGCCGCGGCGGGAGCGCCCTCGATGCCGTGGAAGCCACCGTGCGGGTGCTGGAAGACGACTCGCTCTTCAACGCGGGCCGCGGCGCGGTGTTCACCAACGAGGGCCGCAACGAGCTCGATGCCGCCATTATGGACGGCCGGACGCTGAAGGCCGGGGCCGTTGCCTCGGTCACCACTATTCGTAACCCGGTAACGGCTGCGCGCGCGGTGATGGACCATACCGAGCACGTGCTGCTGATCGGACCCGGCGCCGAGCGCTTTGCGCAGCAGCAGGGCCTCGAGATGGTCGACCCGTCGTACTTCCGCACGCAGCGCGCCTGGCGCGCCCTGCAGCGGGCCAGGGCGCTCGACTCGACCAAGGCACTGGAGCAGGCCGCGCCCGCCACGCCCAGGCAGGAAGCGCTGCTCCGCCAGCCCGGCAACCATGATTACAAGTATGGCACTGTCGGGGCCGTTGCGCTCGACAAGCAGGGCAACCTCGCCGCCGCCACGTCGACCGGCGGGATGACCAACAAGAAGTTCGGCCGCGTGGGCGATGCCCCGATCATAGGTGCCGGCACCTTTGCCTCCAACGCCACCTGCGCCATCAGCTGCACGGGCTGGGGTGAGTTCTTCATCCGGCTGTCGGTGGCCCGCTCGGTCAGCGATCTCATGGAATACAAGGGCCTCAGCGTGGCCGATGCCGCTACGGAAATGATCATGAAAAAGGTGCCGGCCCTCGGAGGCGACGGCGGCCTTATCGCGCTCGACAAAGACGGAAATTTCACGATGACCTTCAACACCGAAGGCATGTACCGGGGCTATATCAAACCCGACGGGATCCCGGTGGTGAAGATCTACAAAGAGGAAAAGTAGTCTGCTAACGTGGTAGTCTGCTAGTCTGCTAATGAGAAAGCGTTCCCCAAGGGGAACGCTTTTTTCGCTTTATCCATCGCGGTATTAGCAGACTAGCAGATTAGCAGACTGGCACATTGTTTCCGCTTATTTGCGGGAAAAGAGTTTGCCGATGCTGAGGCCATACACGCTGTGGCGGATGGAGGGACCGTAGTCGTTGTTGTTCAGTGAGCCGATTCCGTACAAGACATGGGCATTGATGAAAAGTCCTTTCGAGGTCTGCACGCCGAAGCGGAATACCAGCGAGGGCGTGAGGCGGCTGTAGTTGGCGCCGTCGAACTTCATGGAGCGGCTGACGCTGCGACCGGTATTGAGCCGAATGTTTTCGGTGCCCGCCAGGTTCATGTCGAGCGAAGGACCGAACTGCACGTAGGGCCCGCGGTCGGTGGCCCGGCCGACGTACACCGTAAAGAGCGGCGACAGCTCAAAGGTGTGTAACTGGATGTCGTTGGCCACTGCATCGATACCCGGGTTGCTCGACGTGTCGGTGAGCAGCACCGAAAATCCTTTCAGACTGTAATAGAGCGATGGTGAGAAAAAGAGGCGTCCTTCAAACGGTATCCTTGCGATGAGCCCGGCATGACCGCCCCATTTGCCGGTGGTTACCTGTTCTTTGCCCCGCACGGTGTAGTGGGCTGTGTTGTATTGGGGGCCGGCGAGAAAGCCGAATTCCGTTTTTTGAGCCGATGCGGCCGCTGTAACGAGGAGTGCGGCGAAAAGTGCCGTCAGTTTGTGTGTGAATTGGGGCATGCGGTGCCGGGAGATTTTATTTGGATAAGCGGACAAGATAACTTTTTTCGGACGAAAGCCCGGGATCGGCTAGAAGCCGGCGGCGGAATCGTCGCCGCGGTGGTCGCCGACGGCCACGAAGGTTCCGGCGGGCGTAACCTGGATGATCTCGGTGCGCCCGATCTGCGCGCGCTCCTCGAGCCGGTAGCCCATGGCCTCGAGCCGTTGCCGTATTTCTACGGGAAAGCCCTTCTCTACGTACAGTACGTCGGGAAGCCATTGGTGGTGAAATTTTGGCTCGTTGATGGCGGCATCCGCATCGAGGCCAAAGTCGATTATGTTGACCAGCGCCTGGAATACAGAGGTGGGAATGGTTGTGCCACCGGGCGTTCCCACAACGATCCAGGGCTTGTTGTCTTTGAGCACGATGGTCGGCGTCATGCTCGAAAGCATCCGCTTACCGGGCGCGATGGCGTTGGCGGCACCGCCCACGGCTCCGTAGATATTCGGAACTCCCGGCTTCGCGCTGAAGTCGTCCATCTCGTCGTTGAGGAAGAAGCCGGCCCCACCCACGACGGTCTTGCTCCCGTAGCTGTTGTTGAGGGTTGTTGTTACCGACACGGCGTTGCCATCGGCATCGATCACGCTCAGGTGCGTCGTTTGCTCGCTCACCTTGCGCGGCTTGCCGGGCCCGGTGACGGAACTGCTGCCCGCGCGGCCCGGAACATAATCCTGCATCCGGCTCCGGAGGTAGGCCGAGTCGAGGAGCCCGGTCTGCGGCACGGGATAAAAGTCCGCGTCGCCCATGTACTCGGCGCGGTCCGCGTAAGCGCGTCGCTCTACCTCCGTCATCAGCTGCACCGCGTTGGCGCTGTTATGCCCATAGGAAGCAAGCGGGTAGGGCTCGGTCATCCGCAGCATTTGCTGCAGGAGTGTTCCCCCGCTGCTCGGCATCGGCATCGAAAGCACCGTGTATCCTTTATAGGGAAAGCGCAGCGGCTCGCGCCACTTTGCGCGGTATCCCTGCAGGTCGGCAGCACTGAGGATGCCGCGGCCGCGGGCCATTTCCTCGCCGAAGAGGCGGGCCGTTTCGCCACCATAGAAGCCGTTCATTCCTTCGTCGCGGATACGGCGGAGCGTAGCAGCCAGCTCGGGTTGGCGCAGGGTGTCGCCTGCCAGCCAGGGACGGTTGCGCACGAAGGCAACGGGGCGTGTGTTGTATTTCAAAAAGGAGTCGCGGAAATTATTGAGGTTGCGGGCTTCGTTCTCGGTCAGCGCAAAGCCCTGCTCCGCCAGCGCGATGGCCGGCTCGATGAGGTCGCGGAAGGGAAGCTTGGCATAGCGGTGTGTTTCGAAGAGCCCCGCAACAGTGCCGGGTACGCCCGCCGCGAGGTGACCGCTCACGCTTTTCGTGGGATGAACGCTCCCGTCGGGCTCGAGGTAGAGGTCGCGCCCGGCCGCTGCTGGCGCGGTTTCGCGGAAATCGAGGGCTACGCAGCGGCCATCAGAGAGACGGGCCACGAGAAAGCCGCCGCCGCCGATATTACCGGCACCCGGGTACACCACGGCCAGTGCCAGTTGGGTGGCGATGGTCGCATCGAGCGCATTGCCGCCCTTGCGCAGCACCTGCAGCCCTACGGCCGATGCCAGCGGGTGGGCCGATACAACCGCGCCGTGTGCGGCTTCGGTCTTTTTTTGTGCGCTGTAGTGAAAGGGATCGGGCCCGGCGGCGCGGCGGCTCACACAGGCACAGCAGGCAACGAGAAGAAGGAGGTAAAAGCGACGGAGCATGAAGGCTATTCTTTGCGCGCCAAGATAGACGAGAAACAAAGACCGGCTCCACGCGAAGCAGCGGATAAATCGTTATATTTGGTAGAGCCCCATTTCCTGCCAGCAACGTTCTGTTGTCAGTCGCGAAACTTAAGCCGTCCGTGCTGGCAGCGAGGCCCTCCGGTCAACGGGGGGCTTTTTTTAGAATTGTATCCCGCCTGTAAGCTCGCTGCTCATTTTCCCATGATGCGGTATACGCGTGCCCGGAGCTCTTCATCGCAATAGTCGAGCATCTGGTCCACGACCCGTGCTACCTGCGCGCTTGTGATCGGCTTCGTCAGGAAGCCCGCGCCCAGCTGCCGGGCCCGGGCCGCGTCGTAGGGTTGCGTGGACGTCGTGAACAGCACGATGGGCATTTCGTCGAACTGCGGCTCGGCGCGCAGCTCGCGCAATGTACTGAGCCCGTCGACGCCCGGCATATTCTGGTCGAGCAGCACGAGCGCGGGTTGTGGCTGCAGCGGCTCGAGAGCGCGTACGTAGTCGAGCAGCTGCTGGCCGCCGGCAAACGTTACCAGCTGAAGGGCAGTAGCGTACTCGCTGAACACTTCCAGCAGCAGCTGTCGATCGTCCGGATCGTCGTCGGCGTATAGAAAAAGACTTTTCGGTGGCAGGGACTGCGTCATAAGCAAACTTTGGCGGGTGGTGGAGAAGTGGTTCAGTGCCCGTCGGGCTTGCCCCCGTTGTCCAGGTCGCGGACGTCGATCTGGTTGAGGTAGGGCAGGAGCACGTCCGGGTCGGCGGTGACGTGCAGCCGCTCGATCTCGCGCCGGTAATGACGGTAGAACACTTCCACGTAAAATCCATACAACTGGAAAAGCACCAGCTTTTGTTCGCCGAGAAGGCGTTTGCCTACATACACACCGTCCTGGTGCAGGAGGCGAAGCTGTTGCTCAGCAGAAAGCTCGCTGAACTCCGCCGCACCGATCGCTTTTTTCGTCATAAAGTACAGATCTGGGTTGCCAAGATAAAGGTTTCTGTGTGAAGGGTACCGGGCGAAGTTATCCCCAGACGCTGCTACAGAAGTGGTTAACTGCTTTCTGCGAAAAGGGGGCCAATAAGTGCCCTACCGTAACTTGCCGCACAAATTCCGGCACATGCACCGCATCTTTTTATTCGTGCTCTTCGGCCTGCTGCTGAGCCTTTCGAGCACTGCCCAGCTGCAAAGCCCCGATGAGTTTCTCGGGTACCGCCTCGGAACCCGCTTTACACCCCACCACCGCATCGTGCAGTATTTCCAGGCAGCCGCCCAGGCAGCTCCTGCGCAGATGCGGCTCCAGGTGTACGGCAGCACCAATGAAGGCCGACCCCTGCTGCTGGCCGCTGTGTCATCGCCGGAAAACATCGCCCGGCTCGATGAGATCCGCCAGGGCAACCAGCGTCTCGCTCATATGGCGAACGGGGCGGCTACCGCGGCGGGCATGCCGGCGATCGTATGGCTTTCCTACAACGTGCACGGCAATGAGCCCTCCTCGTCGGAAGCCGCGCTCAAAACACTCTTTGCCCTGCTGAGCAAAAGCAACAGCGAGGCGCAGCAGTGGCTGAAGAATACCGTCGTGCTCATCGATCCCTGCCTCAACCCCGATGGCCGCGACCGCTACGTGAACTGGTACAATTCGGTGGTGGGAAAAGAGTACAATGCCTCGCTCAGCGCCCGCGAGCACGCGGAGCCCTGGCCCGGCGGACGTGTTAACCACTACTACTTCGACCTCAACCGCGACTGGGCCTGGCAAACGCAGAAGGAGTCGCAGGCACGCCTCAAAGTGTACCAGGAGTGGCTTCCCCATGTGCATGTCGACTTCCATGAGCAGGGCATCAACAATCCCTATTATTTCGCGCCGGCCGCCGAGCCCTACCACGAAGTGATCACGCCCTGGCAGCGCCGATTCCAGGAAACCATCGGCCGCAACCACGCGCGCTATTTCGACCAGAACGGCTGGCTCTATTTCACCCGCGAAGTATTTGATCTTTTTTACCCGGCTTACGGGGATACCTACCCGCTTTACAATGGCGCCATCGGGATGACCTACGAGCAGGGTGGCGGCCCCGCGGGCGGTCTCGCGGCGCTCACCAATACCGGCGATACGCTGAAGCTGGAAGACCGGGTGGCCCACCATTTCACCACCGGCATGAGCACTATCGAGACGGCTTCGAAAAATGCGGCCGATCTCGTGAAGAATTTCCAGGAGTATTACAGCAATGCCGTCAGCGGGAATTTCAGCGAGTACAAAGCCTTCGTGATCCGCTACAAGCCGCAGGACGAGCAGCGTATCGCCAGCCTCCGCGCGCTTCTCGACCGCAACGGTATCCGCTATGGCTCGGGCAGCGGTGCTGCCCGTGGGTATAGTTATGCGTCCGCACGCGAGGAAAATGTTACGCTGTCCAGCCGCGACCTCGTGGTGCCCGCTGCACAGGCAAAGGGCGCGCTCGTGCGGGTGCTTTTTGAGCCCAACCCGCGCCTCGCCGACTCCGTGACCTACGATATTACCGCCTGGGCGCTTCCGTATGTATACGGTGTGGACGCCTATGCACTGCGAAGCCTCGGTGCGCTGCGGCTCCAGGATGCGGCGCGTGCGGCCGCTGCCGATGCGGTCGCCGGTAACCGCGATGCCTACGGCTATATCATTCGCTGGAATGGGGTTGGCGCTGCCGCCGTGGCTGCGCGTCTCCTCCGCAGTGGCATCCGCGTGCGCTTTGCGCAGAAGCCCTTCACGGCCGGCGGCAACAGCTTCGATCGCGGGAGCCTTATCGTGCTTCGCAACGGGCAGGATCCGGAAAGCTGGAATGCGCTGCCGGCAGTAGCCGCGGAAGCCGGCGTGGAGCTGCATCCCGTGACGTCGGGCCTCGTGGAGCGCGGACTCGATTTCGGCTCGTCATCGGTACGGCCGCTGCTGGCGCCGCGCGTGGCGCTGCTTACCGGCGAAGGCACTTCAAACAACGCGGTGGGAGAGGTGTGGCATTTCTTCGAGCAGGTGCTGGATTATCCTGTGACGCTGGTCAACAGTACCGACTTCGCGCGTACCGACTGGAGCGCCTTCAACGTGCTGGTGCTCCCCAATGGCAACTACCGCTTCCTCAATGACAAGGCGAATGTCGATGCGCTCCGGGCCTGGGTTTCGAAGGGCGGACGATTGATCGCCATGGAGAGCGCCGTCAGCCAGCTGGCCGGTCTCGAGTGGGGACTCAAGCAGCGCAAGACCGATGAAAGCGCCGACAGCAAAAGCAACTATACGCTCCTGAAAAAATACGAAGACCGCGAGCGCGACGAGATCCCCAATTTTACGCCCGGCTCCATCTACCGGCTCGACCTGGACAACACGCACCCGCTTGCTTTCGGTTACCCGGCATACTATTACACGCTGCGGCAGGATGACCGTAGCTACGAGTTCCTGGGCGAAGGTGGCTGGAACGTCGGCGTCATCAAGAAAGACCACCCGGTAGCCGGTTTCGTGGGCAACAAGCTCGCCCCGCGGCTGCAGGATGCGCTCATCCTCGGGGTGCAGGAGATGGGTAGTGGTGAAGTAGTTTACTTCGCCGACGACCCGCTGTTCCGCGAGTTCTGGGAGAACGGCAAGCTGCTCTTTGCCAATGCCGTTTTCCTGGTGGGACAATAACAGGAAGAACAACCTGCAGAACGATCATCCGTGACAGCTTTTTGCCCTGACGGATGCGAGCGGCTCTCTACCGGGCGCCGTATATGGACCGATCCA
Source organism: Flaviaestuariibacter terrae (assembly GCF_054777635.1). Classification (NCBI taxonomy): domain Bacteria; kingdom Pseudomonadati; phylum Bacteroidota; class Chitinophagia; order Chitinophagales; family Chitinophagaceae; genus Flaviaestuariibacter; species Flaviaestuariibacter terrae. The sequence goes on along the minus strand of NZ_BAAHAL010000006.1, from coordinate 1,133,824 downwards.
CGATTCACGATTGACGATTCACGAACCTGATTTCGCTATGAAACGACTTGGCCTTTTCCTTTCCCTGCTGCTGACGCTGGCCGTAAACGCGCAGGAGCCGCAATTCAAAACGTCGGCCGACATTTACCTCGGTCTTCGCAAGCTCAATGTGCTGGGCTCGGTGCTGTATATCGCCGCGCACCCCGACGATGAGAACACCCGCCTGCTGGCCTACTTCGCCAAGGACCGGATGTACCGCACCGGCTACCTCTCGCTGACGCGTGGCGACGGCGGGCAGAACCTGATCGGGGAGGAGCAGGGCGTTGAGCTCGGTCTTATCCGGACGCAGGAGCTGCTGTCGGCGCGCCGTATCGATGGTGCCGAGCAATTCTTCTCGCGCGCCTTCGACTTCGGCTTTTCGAAAACACCCGTGGAAACATTTCAGAAGTGGGACCGGGAGAAGATATTGGCCGATGTGGTTTGGGTGATCCGGAAGTTTCGCCCCGATGTCATCATCACCCGCTTTCCCACAACCGGCGAGGGCGGCCACGGCCACCACACGGCATCCGCCATTCTTGCCAACGAAGCCTTCACTGCGGCAGCCGACCCGAAGCGCTTTCCCGAGCAGTTGAAATGGGTGCAGCCCTGGCAGGCAAAGCGCATCTTCTGGAATACGTTCAACTTCGGAAGCACCAACACGACCAGCGCCGACCAGTATCACTTCGACGTGGGCGGCTACAACCCGATCCTCGGCAAGAGTTACGGCGAGATCGCTGCCGAAAGCCGCAGCCAGCACAAGAGCCAGGGCTTCGGCGTACCGAGGCAGCGCGGCGAGGCGCTCGAATATTTCAAGCTTACCGGCGGTGAGGCGATGCAGAGTGATCTTATGGACGGCGTGGGCTTAAGCTGGGACCGTATGCCTGGCGGCACCGCGGTAAAGCCGCTCGCCGACGCAGTGCTGGCGGGTTATGATTTCATGGCCCCGCAGAAATCAGTGCCGGCACTGGTGGAGCTATACAAGGCGCTCAAAGCCGCACCGGCAAGCTATTGGCGTGAGCAGAAGCTCCAGGAAGTGCAAAGCCTTATTGAATCGGCCAGCGGGCTCTGGCTCGAGGCCTATACGAGCGATCCTTACGCGGTTCAAACCGATTCGGTGCGGGCCATTTTTGTGCTCAACGACCGACTCGGCGTACCGATGACCCTCGAATCGGTGCAGTGCGGACCCTACGATACCACCCTTGGCCGCAGTGTGCTGCCGAATACGAACCTGACGCTGGTCACGGGCTGGCAGGTCGATACAACCCAGCCGCTGACGCAACCCTACTGGCTCCAGGAGCCGATGAGCGAAGGAAGCTTCACGGTGCGTACCCAGCTGAAGATCGGGCAGCCCGATGTGGATCCTGCCTACACCGCCAGCTTCCGCGTGACCATAGCCGGCGAGCCTTTTGTGCTGACGCGCCCCGTTCGCTACAAGAGCACCGACCCCGTAAAGGGCGAGCTCTACCAGCCACTGTATGTATTGCCGGCGGCTTCGGTGGCGACATCGCCCGATATCCTGCTGCTTCCGAAAGGCGACAGGGAGCCGCGGCAGGCCGAAGTGCTGGTAACAGGCAACAAGGCGCTCTCGGGATCGGCTACCGTAGAACTACAGGCCGGCAAGCGCCGCCTGCTGCAAACGGACAATGGCTTTTCGCTGGGCCGTGGCCTCACGCGCAGTTACAGCTTCCGGATCTCCGACAGCGCCCGCAGCGAGGCGCGTGAGCAGGATGTAGCCTCCGTGCAACTCCCGGGTGGCAGCAACGTGCATCTCGCGATGCGGAGCATCAACTACAACCACATTCCCTCCATCCGCTACTTCGTGACCGACCCGGTAACGGTACTCAACTTCGACCTGCAAACGCGCGGGAAGCGGATTGGCTACATCGTGGGCGCCGGCGACAAGGTGCCCGCCGCACTCGAGCAAATGGGCTACGATGTGACGCTGCTCGGCGAGAAGGAGCTGGGACGACTTAACCTGAAGCAGTTCGACGCCATCATCAGTGGGGTGCGCGCCTATAATACCAACGACTGGCTGACGGCCGTGCATGCGAAGCTGATGAAATATGTGGAGGATGGTGGCAACCTGATCGTGCAGTACAATACGTCGAACCAGATCGGCCCCGTACGCGCGAAGATCGGCCCGTATAACTTCAACATCACCCGCAACCGCATCACCGATGAAAATGCGGCGGTGACCTTCCTGAAGCCGGAACACCCGGTGCTGTTCTTTCCCAACAAGATCACCGCTGACGATTTCAAGGGCTGGATACAGGAGCGGAGCATCTACCATGCCTCGATCCCCGACCTCGACACGCACTTCGAGACCATCTTCCGCATGGCCGACCCCGGCGAGGCAGCCGACGACGGTGCGCTCGTGATCGCGAAATACGGCAAGGGCTTTTTCACCTACAGCGGATTGGTCTTCTTCCGTGAGTTGCCGGCCGGCGTTCCGGGCGCGTACCGCCTGCTGGCCAACCTGATTGCCCTCAACCAAAAGAAGGAGCTCTGATGGCGGCGCCCAACCAAACCCGCCGCCGGATGGGGATCATATTCGTACTGATTCTTGCCCTTGTGCTCGGGAAGCTTTTTAAGAACGTGACCTTCGGCCTTGTCATCGGGCTGCTGCTGGGTGTCCTGGCCGGTGGGCTCAAGCGGCACTGAATAGTGAATAATGTTTATTGAATAATGTATAATGCAGTATGAATCGCGAGCTGACACTGCCGGTTTCGCAAAACACTTATTCAATAATCAACAGTCAATAGTTAGTATTCAATAATGAAGGACCGCATTCCGCTTTTCCGCTCCTGGACCGGCTGGTACCTGCTCGTGTTCTTCGTGCTGCTCGCACTGGTCGCCTTTTTCTGGTACCTAACCCGGCGCTACGCATGAACGGACTCGACTGGAGCATACTCGTGCTGACCCTCCTGGGCATCGTGCTCTACGGTTTGTACAAAAGCCGCTCGAGCCGCAACCTCGAGGGCTACTTTCTCAACAACCGGAGCGCTCCCTGGTGGCTGGTGCTCCTCAGCATCATGGGCACCCAGGCCAGCGCGATCACTTTTCTCTCCGGCCCGGGCCAGGCTTTTGCCGACGGTATGCGCTTCGTGCAGTACTACTTCGGGCTTCCGCTCGCCATGATCGTTATCTGCATCACGTTTGTGCCGCTGTTCAACCGCGCGCGCGTGATCACGGCCTACGAGTTTCTCGAGAACCGCTTCGATGAAAAAACAAGGCTGCTCACCTCCTTTCTCTTCCTGCTGCAGCGCGGCCTGTCGACGGGTATCAGCATCTATGCGCCCACCATCATCCTTTGTACACTCTTTGGCTGGAGCGTTTTCTGGACCAACTGCCTGATGGGCGGTCTTCTCATCATCTACACCGTAGCCGGCGGCGCACGGGCGGTTGCCTACACGCAGAAGCTGCAGCTGTTCATCATCTTCGGTGGCATGGCGCTCGTAGGTTTCTGGGTAGTGCACCTGCTTCCGGCGGGCGTGCAGCTCGATACCGCCCTGCATGTGGGCGGAAAGCTCGGACGCCTCAACATCATTACGAGCGGAAATACGGGAAAGGGATTTAACTGGAACGACCGCTACAATATGTGGAGCGGCGTTATCGGCGGCTTCTTCCTCGCCCTCTCGTATTTCGGCACCGATCAAAGCCAGGTGGGCCGCTACCTCACGGCGCAGAACAACCGCGAGAGCCGGCTCGGGCTGCTTATGAACGGGCTTGTGAAGATCCCGATGCAGTTCGGCATCCTTCTTATCGGCGTGCTGATCTTCGTTTTCTACCAGTTCCAGGGCACGCCGCTCACCTTTAACCGGCAGCTCGTGTCGGACGTGCGACAATCGGCTAAATACGGCGACTCGCTGCAGCTGATGGAGCGCGACAACCAACGCCTGCAGCAACAGCAGGGCGAGCGGGCGCTTCGCTTTGCGCAGTGGGTGGAGCAACCGGCCTCGGATTCGTTCCGGTATTATTCGGCGCAGCTCAACGAAGGGCAGGCGGCCAGCAGCGCCCTGCGCAGCCGCTTCCAGGGATGGAGCAGGGAAGTGACGGACCGGGATGCAAACGACACCAACTACGTGTTCCTTGCCTTCGTGCAGGACCACCTGCCGGCGGGCCTTCGCGGACTGCTGATCGCGATCATCTTCCTGGCCGCCTGGGGCTCGATCGCTGCGGCGCTCAATGCGCTGGCGGCAAGCACCGTGGTCGACTTTCACACGCGGCTCAAACCTACGATGAGCGCTGAGCAGGACTACAAGCTGTCGAAAGCCTACACGCTGGCCTGGGGCCTCTTTTCGATCGTGGTGGCGCAAACTGCCCACCGCCTCGGGCAAAGCCTTATCGAAACCGTCAACATCCTGGGGTCTCTTTTTTACGGGGTTATCCTGGGCATCTTCCTGGTGGCCTTCTATGCGAAGCGGGTCGGCGGGGCGGCCGTATTTATTGCGGCCATCGTGTCGGAAATATTCGTCGTGCTGCTTTTCTTCAATCAGAATATCCCCGGCTTCGGCTTTCTCCCCGACGTATCGTTTCTCTGGCTCAACGCCATCGGCGCCATCGCCGTATTCGGCCTTGCGCTGTTACTCCAGTTACTGCTGAAAACATGGCCAAAAAAAGGAGGCGCATCCACTGCGCCTCCCGAAAATGCTATGTGACCTAAAGATCAGTGATTCTCCGCCGAACAACCTGAATCTAAAATCAGCGATCAGAGATCAGAGATCAGAGATCAGAGATATGCGGAGATCTTACATCCTGGATCATTTGAGTGTGGCCTGGAGCTTCTCATTCAGCCGCACATAATCATCGTTCTTCTGCTCGCGGGCCAGCGCCATCGACTTCATCGAGGCATCAAGCGCTTCTTTCTTGCGGCCAAGCCTGGAGAGCGCTACAGCGCGCTGGTAGTGCATCCAGAAGGCATTGGGATTGGCCTCCACGGCTTTGTCGAACCACGAAAGCGCCTGGTTCATGTCTTTACCATTGTCCATGTAATACATTGCCGCTGCGAAGTAGGGACGGTTGTCCTTGTTCATCAGCTGGTCGATCTGGCCCATGATCTTCTTGTCGAAGTCGGCCTTGATCGGGATGTTGACGGCCGTGCGGTCCCACATGATCTGCAGGTCCATGCTGTTGGCCTTGATGTTGGCGAACTGCATCGTGAAGCTTTCAACAGGCATCGACAGCGTCATCGATGGTACCTTGAAGCGAAACAGGTCGAGGTCCTGGCGGTAATCGGTGCCCCAGTTGGCGCTTCCCTTGTTGATGATGATCTCCCATTCTTTTTCACCGGGAACGGTGAAGATGGCGTACTCGCCGGCCTTCAGCTCCTGGCCGCCGATGTTCACGTCGTCGGCGAACTTGATGCGGGTGGCGCTGTTGGCGCCGGTGCGCCATACCTGGCCAAAGGGTACGAGGTCGCCGAAGATCTTACGGCCGCGGATCGCAGGGCGGGAGTAGTTGAGCTCGGCTGATGAAATTCCGAAGTCCTGGCGGATCATCTGCGAAGGACTCGGCGCCGGCGTGCGCAGTTGCTGGCCCTGTGCGGAACAAAACAGGAGGCCGGCAGCAATCGTTACAAATAAGCTTTTCAGCATGGTAATTTGGTTTGAAGCAAATATAGTCTGGTAACGAGGTAATCTGCTAGTCCGCTAATCTGCTAATCTGCTAGTCTGCTGGTCTGCTAATGAAAGAGCTAATGTGCCGAATTTTGAACTAATGAGGCCAGTGCTGGTAGCGAACAAGTATTAGCAGATTAGCAGACTATATTATTAGCAGACTATATTATTAGCAGATTACCGAAACCCCGGGTGAAACTCATGAAGTGTCCGGCGGAGGAATTCGCGGTCGAGGTGAGTGTAGATCTCGGTGGTGGTGATGCTTTCGTGGCCGAGCATTTCCTGCACAGCGCGCAGGTCGGCGCCGGCTTCCACGAGATGCGTGGCAAAGGAATGCCGGAAGGTGTGTGGCGATACTGATTTATTGATCCCGGCTTTCCGCACGAGGTCCTTGATCACGAGAAACACCATTACGCGGCTGAGGCGGCGCCCGCGGCGGTTGAGAAAGAGGATGTCTTCCTCGCCCTTCTGTACAGGTGTATGCACGCGTATATGCTGCACGTAGTTGGTAATGGCCTTGATGGCCTGCCCGCCGATGGGCACGATACGCTCCTTGTTGCCCTTACCGATGACGCGCACGAACTCCACGTCCAGGAATAGTTGCGAGAGCCGCAGCCCGACCACCTCGCTTACGCGGAGCCCGCAGCTGTAGAGCGTGTGCAGCAGCGCGTAGTTGCGCTCTCCCTCGGGCTTGCTCCGGTCGATCTGCGCCAGCAGCGCGTCGATCTCGCTGAGCGACAACACATCGGGCAGCTGCCGCTTCAGCTTCGGTGCTTCAAGCAGCGTAGTGGGATCTGTGCGGCTGATATCTTCGAGGAGGCAGTACTTGTAGAAGGCGCGGATCCCGCTGATGACGCGGGCCTGCGAGCTCTGGGTCATCCCGAGTTCCGCCACCCACTTAACGAAGCCCTGCAGGTCTTTCAGCTGCAGGTCGGCAGGCTGCGGCCGCGCGGCTGCGAGCTCGAGGAACGCAGTGAGCTTGTCGAGGTCGCGGAGGTACGCCTCGATGGAATGCCCCGAGAGCGACTTCTCCAGCTGGAGATAAGCCTTGAATCCTTTTTTGTAATGTTCCCACACAGCGGATGAATATCAAATATCGAATATCGAATAACGAATATCGAATAACGAATACCGAAGGTAACCCGTCTTGAAACCTCCGTCGATATTCTCCGGGTCGATATTCGATATTCGATATTCTGTACCTTCACCCCATGTCCGTCTATCGCCGCAAATTCAATGAAAAGGTGCTGGTGCATCGCCCGCGCCTGCGCCGCTTCCTTACCAAGCTGGAAAATAACCTGCCCCGCGGCATCGACAAGCTTACCGCCGAGGCCGACCGCGAAACCTGGGCCGAGGTGGATTGCCTCGCCTGCTCCAATTGCTGCCGCGTGATGACGCCCACCTACACGCCGCAGGACCTCAAGCGCATCTCCGGCCACCTCGGCATGACGGTCGACGCCTTCAAGGAAAAGTGGCTGTACAAAGACCGGAAAGGAGAGTGGATGAACCGCAGCACGCCCTGCCAGTTTCTCGACAAGCGCACCAACATGTGCTCCATCTATCCCATCCGCCCCGCAGACTGCGCCGGCTTCCCGCACCTCGCCAAAAAGCCCGCGCGCAACTACCTGCATATCCACAAGCAAAACGTGCAGTACTGCCCCGCCACCTTCACGTTCGTGGAGAAGATGATCGAGAAGGTCGGGAAGCTGTAGGAAGGTTCAGAAGGTTCAGGGGGTTCAGAAGGTGGGAGCTCACCCGCTCACCGCTCACCCGCTCACCTCACAACGATACATTCCGGATAAAGAAATACTCGGGCTCCTTTCCCTTGAGCTCGGTGATCGCGAGGATGTCGATCCGCAGGTCGCGGTACTGCGGGTTGCGGCGCAGCCAGGCTGCCGCGGCATTGGCGACGTTGCGGTACTTCTGCCGGTTCACTTTGAGCTCCGGTGGGCCGAACGTGCTTCCCGATTTATACTTTACTTCCACGAAATGCGGGATGCCTTCCCTGAGGGCAATGACGTCGATCTCGAGGTGCCCGTAGCGCCAGTTGGTTTCAAGCACCTGGAAGCCCTGCCGCCCCAGCCAGGTGACGGCCAGCGCCTCGCCGTTTTTTCCGCGTTCATTGTGCACGGCCATAACTAATTTTAGCGGGTAAATTATGGCGACCCAGATCCCCGACCAACGTGTTTTTCCCATCAGCGGTATCGTGCAGCATTATGCCTGGGGCGGCCGTGTTTTTCTCCCCGGATTACTGGGTGAATCCCCCGGCGACAAGCCCTGGGCCGAATACTGGCTTGGCGTGCACCCGGCCTGTCCCTCCGTGCTGCACCGCGCCGACGGCGACGAGCCGCTTGACCGCTTCATTGCGCGCGAGCCCGAGTTTGCGCTGGGCACTTCGGTGCGGGAGCGCTTTGCGGGACTGCCCTTTTTGCTCAAGGTGCTCGATGTAGCGCAGATGCTTTCGATACAGGTTCACCCCGATGCCGCGCAGGCCCGCGAAGGCTTCGAGCGCGAGGAGCGCGCCGGCATTCCCATCGACGCGCCGGAGCGCAACTACAAAGACCGGCAGCACAAGCCCGAGATCATGATGGCCCTTGGCGAGTTCTGGCTGCTCCATGGTTTTCGCAACGAGGCAGCACTCGAGGCGACACTCGCGGAAGTGCCCGAGTTCGCGGAGCTGCGGCCCTATTTCGCCGGCGGCGATTACCGGCGTCTCTACGAGCACGTGCTGCGCCTGCCGCAGACAGATGTAAACCGGATAATGCAGCCGCTCGTCGACCGCATCCTGCCCGAATACCGCGCGGGTAGCCTTTCGCGCTTCAGCCCCGACTTCTGGGCCGCGCGCGCCGTGGAAACCTTCTGCCCGCAGGGCGACCTCGACCCCGGGCTTTTCTCGATCTACTTCTTCAACCTCCTCCGCCTCCGCGACGGCGAGGGTATCTACCAGGCCGCCGGGCTGCCCCATGCCTACCTCGAAGGGCGCTGCGTGGAACTGATGGCCAACTCCGACAATGTGCTCCGCGCAGGACTCACGCCGAAGCACCGCGACGTGCCGGAGCTCCTGCGTCTCGTGCGCTTCGAAGCCACCGAGCCGCAGGTACTGCGCCGTGCGCCCGGAACCTGTGCGCCCTACGATGGACCCGTGGCGGAGTTCTCCCTCGAGCATTGCCGCGTTCGCAGCGGCGACCGTCACTTCGTGTATGCCGACACGCCCTCGATCGTGCTGCTGCTCGAAGGAACAGGCACGGCGCAGGAGGGCGCGAACAGCTTTCCGCTGAAGCCCGGTGCGGCCTTTTTCTGCTGCGCCGAAGCCGTACTGCAGGTGCAGGCGGCGGAGCCGCTGCAACTGTGTACCGCCCGTGTGCCCACTGTATAAAATGTGAAAAGCGATCGGCGGACTTCCCTATTTTTGTCGCCTAATTTCGATCCTGATGAAACGCAATACGTCGCTGCTACTTTCCTTCGGTCTCCTGGTCCTGGCCTGTTCCTGCTACCGTGCCTGGGATGGCCGTCCTTTCGGCTTCGCCCCGCAGATCGCCGTGGCCCTGTTCAGCGGCGCCGTCATCCGCGATAAGAAATGGTCGTTCCTGATGCCCCTGCTGTCGATGCTGCTGTCGGACGCGTTCTACCAGCTGCTCTACGTCAATGGGTACTCGAAGATCCCCGGCTTCTACAGCGGGCAGGCGATCAACTATGTGCTGTTTGTATCGCTGACCGTATTCGGCTTTATGATCCGCAACTTCAACGTGGGCCGCATGGCACTGGCTTCGCTGGCTGCGCCCACGGCTTACTTCATCCTGAGCAATTTCCAGGTATGGCTTGGCGGCGGCGGTTACAGCCGTCCCAAAACCTTCGCCGGCCTCATGCAATGCTTCGCCGACGGTCTTCCGTTCTATGGCTGGAGCCTCGCCGCAACAGCGCTCTTCTCCGCACTCTTCTTCGGTGCCTGGTATGCGCTGACGCGGAAGCAGGAGCAACTTGCCTTCTAAGCGTACGCAGATAACGCAGATACTACAAAGGCCCTTCGCTCAGCGAAGGGCCTTTGTCATTGCGGGTGGAGCAAACCCGTGCGCGCCGCAGGTCATACCTCTTTTACGGAGGCGATCATTTGCTGATGTTGTCGAAAATCGAAAAAGTATTCAGACTGGCGAGGTTGCTTCGCTGCGCTCGCCATGACGGACCTTATGGGCCGATCATCCCGCCGCGCCCGATTCGTATCCCTGGTCCACCAGCAATCCCTTTCCATCGGCGGCGCCGGTGGCGAGCTCGTCGCAGCGGTTATTATACGGATTGTCGGCATGGCCCTTCACCCATACGAAGCGAACGGTATGCTGCTGGGCCACTTCGTTGTAACGCTTCCACAGGTCGGCGTTCTTTTTTCCTTTGAAATTCGTGCGCAGCCAGTTGCGGAGCCAGCCTTCCTCGATGGCCTTCACCACGTACTGGCTGTCGGAATAAACGGTAACGGTTTGCCCGGGCCGCTTGAGTGCTTCGAGCCCGCGGATGACGGCCAGCAGCTCCATCCGGTTGTTGGTGGTGCGGCGGAAGCCCTGCGCGAGCTCTTTCAGGTGCGGGCCGCTCATAAGGATGACGCCGTAACCGCCGGGGCCGGGGTTACCGCGCGCCGATCCGTCGGTATACATGATGATGGGAGGGGTGCTCATGGGTTGTTGCGAAGGGAAATTTTGATCAGTGAGTCGCAGTGGCCGCTCGTATAAAGCTGGTCCAGCGAAATGTACGGGCGCTTGCGGATCAGCGTCGTGTCGGTAGATAAAGTGGCAAAGTAGGCGTACATCAGTTTCAGCATCGACTGCGGAAGCAGCTTGCCCGGGAACTGAAGGCGGTTACCGGTTGCGGGCGCCAGCGATTTGGCGATCAGCTCGGAGCAATACAGCTTGTCGTTCGTCCCGAGGTCGTACCAGTAGTCGAAGTGCACGCCCCTGCGCCGCCAGCCGTCGACATTGGCGAGGAAGCGTACGCGCTCTGCGTCGGAGATCCGGAAACGGTACAGGCCGGCCAGCAGGTTTTTGGCGGGGTTGAGAAAAGAGTCGATGGGCTCGCTGTGCAGGGTATCGCGCCCGCCGTCGTAGGGTCCGATATGCGCTACCTGGAGACTGCCGTTAACCGGCACCAGCAGGCCCACATGCGAATAGGATGGATCTTTTTCCGAAAGAAAGCGGATCGAGTAGCTTACCATATCATCGCCGAGGCGGAAGAGGAGGTCGCCGGGCCGGGCAAGTGCCTTCAGGCTGTCCATCCGCGCAGGAACCGGGTCGGCAGGAAGCGCGGCGGGCACGGCAGCAGCGCCGCCCGGGCGCCCGGAGCCGCAGGAGGTAAGGAGGAAACAAATAAGCAGCAGCAGCGGGCACTTCATGGTCCGCGAAGTTAGGCCTGCCGGCACAAAAAAAAGGCTGCCTTTCGGCAGCCTCGCAGTATCGTGCATCGGGATCAGTTCTGGTGCGTGAATACGAGCTGGTCGATACCCACCACCGAAGCGTAGTTCGGACCCTGCAGGCCGGCGCTGCTGCCCACGTAGCGGAAGGCAAAGCGACCCGTCGACGTAACGCCGTTCGGGATGCCGCTGATGGTGACGGTGTATTTCGTCCAGGCTTCGGGATAGCCGCTCGGGTAGTTCTCGACATAGGTCGGGTTGATGTCGAGCAGCAGGTTGGTAAAGCTGCCTACCGAGGAAGCGTCGCCGCCCACGTTGGCCGAGCCATCGGTGAAGTTGGCGCGCACCTGCATGCGGTCGCGGGTGGGCGTAGCGGGATCGCCGGAGAGCGGGTCGACGGGGAAGTTTGAGTCGTCGACGGCGCGTGTCCAGAAGCTGATCTTGTCGCCGTTCTTCATCGGGAGTACCGGCGAGATGAGCCAGGCGCTGATATTGCCCGTGCCGGCTACGACGCTTACGTCGGCCGATACGAAGTCGTTGGGTGTTTTGCTTGCGGAGTGCGCGGGGAAGCCGAGGTAGGGAACGGGTCCGGCAAACTTATTCTGTACACCGGTGGCGGGCTCGTAGCGGCCCTGGCGCCAGCCTTGGGCGCCCATCGGCTCGGAGCGGTTGATGATCACCCAGCCCTTGCCGGCGAGATTGCCAACCGAATCAAATTCCTCTGTAAAAGAGCCGGGAACAAAACCGGAAGGAAGTCCTTCGGCGGCCGGCTTCGCATCTTTCACGCAGGAGAGCATCAGCGTGGCCAGCGCGGCAAATGTTGCCGTGCCTATGAGTATGTTTTTTTTCATGTCGCGATGTTTGAGGAGTTATTTATTGCGCGAGGCGCTTTTGTATTCAACCTTGTCGATGGCCACGCCGGAACCGTAGCCGGCATTACCGCCGCCGATCAGGTGGTAGCGGAAGGCAAAGCGGCCCGTGGCCGGCTTGGCAAGATCGTGAACGACGCCCACGAAGCGGGTCCAGCGGATCGGGTAAGCCAACGGGTCGAACAGCGCCGGGTTTGTATGGTTGTCGCGATAGAGCAGGTTGTGGTTGCTGTCGTAGTAATAGGGGTTGATGTCTACGAGGATCTTACCGAAGTCGCCGTAGCTGTTGCCGTCGCCCGGCTTGGCGTTGGCGCCGCTCGTGGAGATCAGCAGCTCCATGTGGTTGGCCCAGTCGGTGGAGTCGGTAACACCGCCGCCGGAGATATCGTCGACGTAGGCACGTGTATAGAATGAGATGGAGTCTCCGTTCTGCAGGGTAACGGCGGGGGAGATGAGCCAGTTGGCGATGATGGTCGAACCGCCCGATGTGGAGAGGTAGCCAGCACCTACGAAGCCGGCGTTGGAGCCGTTGTTGGAATAGGGAGCGAACCAGGGAATAAGGTCGCCGCCATTCTGCCATACAGCAGGCCCGACGGGCGAGCTGCCGTTGTGAAGTTCCCAACCACGCTGGAGAGCGGCGCTCAGGGTGTCGAATTCTTCCGAGAAGGATTGGTCCGCAACAGCCGGCATGGCGGTGAGGTAGGAGTCATTCTTGCAGGAGGCAAACAGCACTACGCCGAGACAGGCGTACAGACCCATACGCCCGATCGTGAATTTTCTCATAAAACGTTGTTAGTAGGTTTGGGCGTGAAAATAAGAAAAAAAGCGAAACGGGGCCGAAAGAGAAACGCCTTCGGCGCCGCGGGGCGCTGTCGTCAAACCTGGAAAACTCCCGTGCGGAAATCCTTCGCGATGGGCGCCTGCTGCGCCGCCGCGATCGCTTCCGAAACGAGCATCCGCGTGTCGGCCGGGTCGATGATCGCATCCACCCAGAGACGCGATGCCGCGTAGTAGGGCGAGGTCTGCTCCTCGTAGCGTCCCTTGATCCGCTGCAGCAGCTCCGACTCCACTTCGGGCGAGATCACTTCGCCCTTGGCCTTGAGCCCCGCCACCTGTATCTGCAGCAGGGTCTTCGCGGCCTGCTCACCACCCATCACCGCGATCTTTGCCGAAGGCCACGCGTAAATAAAGCGCGGATCGTAGGCCTTGCCGCACATGGCATAGTTGCCGGCGCCGTAAGAGTTGCCGACGATGATGGTGATCTTCGGTACGACACTGTTGGCAACCGCGTTCACCAGCTTCGCGCCGTCCTTGATAATCCCGCTGTGCTCCGAGCGCGAGCCGACCATAAAGCCGGTCACATCCTGGAGGAACAGGAGTGGAATCTTTTTCTGGTTGCAGTTCATGATGAAGCGGGCAGCCTTGTCGGCGCTGTCGTTGTAGATAACGCCGCCCATCTGCATCTCGCCTTTCTTATTCTTGACGATCTTGCGCTGGTTGGCCACGATGCCGACCGCCCAGCCATCGATGCGGGCATAGCCGCAGATGATCGTTTTGCCGTAGTCTTTTTTGTATTCCTCGAATTCCGATTCGTCCACGATGTGGCGGATCATTTCCACCATGTCGTACGGCTTGCTGTTGTCGGCGCCGATAAAGCCGTACAGGTCTTCAGCACGCAGCCTGGGCTTCTTCGGCTCGGCGCGGTCGAAGCCGGCGCTTTTTGGTTCGCCGAGCTTGTCCATGATCTTCTTCACCTGGTCGAGGCATTCCTGCTCGGTGGCGAATTTATAATCGGCGATGCCGGAGATCTCGGTGTGGGTGGCGGCACCGCCGAGTGTTTCGGTGTCGATGTCTTCGCCGATGGCAGCCTTCACGAGGTAAGGACCCGCGAGGAAGATGGAGCCCGCGCCTTCGACCATCAGCGTTTCATCGCTCATAATGGGCAGGTACGCACCGCCGGCTACACAGGCGCCCATCACCGCCGCGATCTGCACGATGCCCGCAGCGCTCATCTGCGCGTTGTTGTAAAAAATGCGGCCGAAATGTTCTTTGTCGGGAAAGATCTCGTCCTGCATCGGGAGGTATACACCCGCACTGTCCACGAGGTAAATGATCGGCAGGTGGTTCTGCAGCGCGATCTCCTGCAGCCGCAGGTTTTTCTTCCCCGTGATGGGAAACCAGGCGCCCGCTTTCACGGTCTGGTCGTTGGCCACAAGCACGCACTGGCGGCCGCTCACGTAGCCAATGCCGGCAACGGTGCCGCCGGCGGGACAACCCCCGTGCTCGGCATACATGCCGTAGCCCGCAAAGGCGCCGATCTCCACGAAGGGTGCGCCCTTGTCGGTGAGGTAGTCGATCCGCTCACGCGCGGTCAGCTTGTTTTTTTCTTTTTGCTTGGCGATGGCCTTGGCGCCGCCACCAAGATGAATGGTTTCGAGCAGCGCATTGGTTTTATCAACAAGGGCACGAAGAGGGGCAATCGTTTTTTCTTCCATACAGCAGGGGCATTTTCGGGTGCCCGCAAAGATAGGCGCTACCGCCGCTTTCCTTTTAACAGAGATTAACGGCGCACGGGAAGATCATTATCTTATTTTTATCGTATGGTTCACCCTGACCCGCACGCAGTTGCGTCTCGTTTGAAAAGCGATACGCGGCTTGTGCACGAAACCCTTGAAGCCCGCCTGCAACCGCAGCTCGAATCCATCGGCGACGCGGAATCGTATGCACGCCTGCTTCGTTCGTTCTACGCCTTTTACGCCAGCCTCGAGTCACGCATCGCCGCTGCCCTTCCCGCGGAGGCGCTTCCCGACATCGCCAGCCGCCGCAAGGCCGACTGGCTCCTTGACGACCTCGCCGCCCTAGGGCATCCCAGCACTGACGATATGCCCATGCCTGCAGCAACCGCGATCGATTCGGCAGCCGCGGCCTGGGGCGCGCTCTACGTGCTCGAAGGGTCTACGCTTGGTGGCCGCATTATCTGCCGCATGCTGTCCGCGCAGCTTCCCGGCGCGCCGCTTCGCTTTTTCTCGGGCTACGGCGCGCACACCGGTCCGTCCTGGATCGCGTTCCTCGCGGCCCTCGAGCAGGCCGCGCCGCGCCTGTCCTACGATGCCATCCGGCAATCGGCTACCCTCACGTTTCAATCCTTTGACCTTTGGCTACAACAACAACTCCCGGTGCTGAACAAAATCGCCTGAATTTCGACTCCGAGTTTTGCGGACGCGTACCCCTCAACCAGACCAACCTGGTGCAGCCCCACGGCGTGCTCCTGGTGGTGGCCCGCGAGGGCTGGCGCGTTCTGCAGTGCAGTGAAAATACCCTGGATCAATTCGGTATCGCCGCGGCCGATTTTGCCGGCACCTTACTGAGCGATCATATTTCCGATGAGCAGCTCGCGCGGCTCAGCGAGCGGATGTCGTCGGTGCCCGAAGGGAAGTTCCCGATACAGGTGTCCATCAACGGCCGCTCCTTCCTGCTGGTGGTCGAGCCGGTCGACGGCTACGTGCTGATGGAAGCCGAGCAGCTTCGCGATGTGGAGCCGAGCTTCGTGGATGTTTACGAGCGCCTCAAGTACGTGATGGCCGCTATCGAAGGCACGGAAGGAGTGGAAGAAGCCTGCAGCCTCATTGCCCGCGAGCTGAAGGCCTTCTCCGGCTTCGACAAGGTGATGGTGTACCGCTTCGACAAGCACTGGAACGGCGAGGTGATCGCCGAGGAGTGCGAGGAAGGCATGGAGCGGTATATGCACCAGTTCTTCCCGGCGTCCGACATTCCGCGGCAGGCGCGCGAGCTGTACCGGAAAAATCCCTACCGCCTTATTCCCAACGTCGACTATACACCCATACGCCTCCACCCGGTGCTGAACCCGCAAACGCATTCCTTCACCGACCTGTCGAACAGCAACCTGCGCAGCGTTGCCGGTGTGCACCTCGAGTACCTCCGCAACATGAAGGTGGTGGCCTCTATGTCGACGCGTATTTTGAAAGACGGGAAGCTGTGGGGCCTTATTGCCTGTCACCACCGCAGCCCACGCTACCTCAGCTACCAGGAATGCTCGGTGTTCGAGTTGCTCTCCACGTTCATCACCGCCAAGATCGGCGCCGTCGAAGACGCGCAGGTAGCGCAGAGCAAGGCCGAAGGGCATGCGGCGCTGGCGCGCATAGCCGAGGCCGTTTACCGCAGCGGCGACCTCCAGGCCGGTCTCGACCAGCAGGAGGAATCACTGCTGTCGCTGCTCGCCGCCGACGGGGTGGCCCTCGCGCGGCACCGCAGCATCCAGCACTGGGGCAGTACACCGTCGGCCGTAGAAATACAAGACCTCGTGTACTGGCTGCAGACCCACGAGGTAAAGCGCCTGTACCAGCAGCCCAGCCTTGCCGCCGAATACGAAGGCGCCGACCGCTTTGCCGAGGAAGCCAGCGGCCTGCTGGCCCTGCCGGTGCTTCCCGAGCGCGGCTATTACCTGCTTGCGTTCCGCAAGGAAGCCGTTCGCCGGATCAGCTGGGGGGGCAACCCCAACGAGGCGGTTCGCTTTGAAAGCGACGGCCAGCGGTACCACCCGCGGAATTCGTTCCAGCTCTGGCAGCAAACGCTCATGCATACAGCTCAGGAGTGGACCGAAACAGAAGAGCAGGTGGCTGAAACCTTTCGCCAATTTTTGCTCGAATACGCCCTTAAAACTGCTCAGGAATAACAAATAAGCTAATTTAGAGGGCCCCTTACCCCATGGAGCGAGAACAAGCCATATCATCCACCCGTGAAAAAGAACAATTTGTAGTCGCCATCGGCGCCTCTGCCGGGGGCCTCGAGGCCATCCACGAGTTCTTTGATCACATGCCCCACGACTCGAATTGCTCCTTCGTCATCATCCAGCACCTCTCGCCCGACTATAAAAGCCTCCTCGTGGAGCTCGTGTCGAAGCATACCAAGATGCACGTGCACGAGGCGCGCCACGATCAGCAGCTCGAACCCAACAGCGTCTACGTCATCCCGAACGACAAGCTCCTGAAGCTTCACGACGGACGCCTGCAGCTCAGTGAAAAGCATTTTGACAAGTCGATCAATACCGCCATCGATATCTTCCTGAAGTCGCTGGCCGAAGACCAGGGCGAGCATGCCATCGCCATTATCTTGTCGGGCACCGGTACCGACGGCACCCGCGGGATCGAAGCCGTGCAGCAAAACGGCGGCATGATCATCGTGCAGGACCCGAACAGCGCCAAGTTCGACGGGATGCCCAACAGCGCCATCGCCGCCGGCTATGCCGACTTTGTGCTGAGCCCGGGTCAGATGCCCGAGGAGATCCTCAACTATGCCCGGGAAAAGCCGGGCCGCCGCATCAACGCGGGACGCCCCGACGAGAACTCGCTGCCCGAGGTGCTGAAGCTCGTGGAGAAGCACTGCGGCTACGATTTTCACAACTACAAGTCGCCCACCATCATCCGCCGCATCCTGCGCCGCATGCACCATGTGGGCAAGAAAAAATTCGACGAATACCTGGAGCTCCTGCGCCGCGATTCCGAGGAGTGCAAAAGCCTCGGCAAGGAATTCCTGATCGGCGTTACCAAGTTCTTCCGCGATAGTGCCGCCTTCGACATCTTCACGAAGGAGGTGCTGCCCGAGGTGATCCGTGGCAAGGCCGACGAGGATGTGCTCAAGATCTGGGTCACAGCCTGCAGCACGGGCCAGGAGGCGTACTCCATGGCCATCCTCGTGAACGAGCAGCTGCGCCGCCACGAGCGCAACATCGAGGTAAAGATTTTCGCCACCGACATCGACATCGACGCCGTGGAAACGGCCGCGCGGGGCACTTACCCCGCGCCGCTGCTGGCCGATGTGGACCCGGAGATCCTGTCGCGCTACTTTGTCAAGCAGGGTGGCAACTACGTGGTAGCGCCCGCGATCCGGAAGCAGATCGTGTTTGCGCGCCACAACATCCTGAAAGACCCGCCTTTCATCAAGAACGATATCGTTACCTGCCGCAATATGTTGATCTATATGAACAACATCCTGCAGCGCCGCGTATTCTCAACGCTTCATTACGCGCTCAACAACGGCGGTATTCTCTTCCTCGGTCCCAGCGAAATCCCGGCATCGATCGCGGGCTCGCTGCAGGAGATCAGCTCGAAGTGGAAGATCTACCGCAAGACCGGCAATGAAAAGCACAGCCAGCAGGTGTACGACACCTCGAAGCCGCTCCGCGAAAGCCGCGCCGGCCGCGTGGTGAAGGATAACAATACGGCACGCGAACTGGCGGAAGACTTCCGCAACGTGCTTACCGACGAATACCGGTACGCCGCGGTCTACGTGGACCGCAATTACGAGATCAAGGAAGGCATCGGCGACTTCCGCCATTACCTTTCGCTCCCGCAGAAGATCGTTACCCTGAACGTGCTCAAGATGGTCGGCCCCGACCTCGCCATTGCCCTCAACTCCGGCCTCCGCAAGGCACTCAAGGATGGGACGAAGGTGGCAATGCAGGTGCGCCCGCGCACCGGCAGCGACGAAAAGGCGGTGCAGGTGATCGTAAAGCCGCCGCAGCATCCCGACGGGTTGATCATGATCGTGTTTGGCCAGGCCAGCGAGGAAGTGCACTTCCGCAGCAACGCCGAAATGACCGTTCCCACCGACAATGAAACGGCCGCTTACATCGCCGAGCTCGAAGACGAGCTCAAGGAAACGCGCATGAACCTGCAGATGGCGGTGGAAAGCCTCGAGACCACGAACGAAGAACTGCAGTCGAGCAACGAGGAACTGCTCTCGGCAAACGAGGAGCTGCAGTCGAGCAACGAGGAGCTGCAATCACTTAACGAGGAGCTGCATACACTGAACACCGAGCACCAGCTCCGGATCAAGGAGCTGCTCGAGCTCAACGACGACCTCAACAACTATTTCCGCAGCACCGAGATCGGGCAGGTGTTCGTGGACCGCAACGCCCGCATCCGGAAGTTCAACCCGGCGGCGGTGCAGCTGATCAACCTGATCGAAACCGATGTGGGCCGTCCCATCGAGCATATCTCCACGAACGTGCGCGACGAGAACCTCATGGAGGATGTGCGCCGCGTGCTCGAGCGCCAGGTGCAGATCGAAAAAGAAGTAACCACGCATGCCGACCGCATCGTTCTGATGCGCATCCTGCCTTATATCCGCCAGGACCATTTGGTTGACGGCGTGGTTATTACGTTCTATGATATCACCGCCACGCGCGAGCTGAACCAGATCGTCAAGGCCGTCTTCAATGCCTCGCTGAGCGCCGTGCTCGCGCTGCAAACCGTGCGCGACCTCGACGGCAACATCATCGACTTTACCTGCAAGGCTGCCAACCACGCTGCCGACGTTCTCATCGGCAAGCGCAACTACGAATACGTCAACGGCTCGCTGCGGGCTAACTTCCCGGATATCGCCAAGCAGGGCCTGTTTGCCAAATGCGTGGAGGTTGTCGAAACCGACCGCAACCTGCATATCGAGGTTCGCCTGCTCCGCGGTCAAACGGAAATTTGGTACGAGGTGGTGGGCGTGCGGATGATCGACGGCCTCGTGCTTACGTGGAGCGACATTACCGAGAAGAAGGAATCCGAAGAGAAGCTGCGCCGCAACTACCACGAGCTGGTACGCACCAAGGAAAACCTGAAGCTCCTCAACTCAAGCCTTGAGGAAAAAGTAACGCAGCGCACCTCCGAGCTGGCTTCGAGCGAAGAGCGCTTTCGTCTCATTGCCGCCTCCACCAATGATATGGTGTGGGACTGGAACCTCGTACAAAACGAGATGTGGTGGAGCGAAACCTTCTACCGACTCATCGGCGCCGCGTACCACGAAAACGAAGTGCAGCGCCCGACGCTCTGGCTCGATTACATCCATGCCGACGACAAGCCGCGCATCGAGAAAAGCATTCATCAATCGATCAATACGGGCCTCAACTGGTCGGAGCGTTTCCGCCTTCATAAGCAAGACGGCAGCTACGCGAGCATCTCGGGCCGCGGCGCCGTGATCGCCGACGAATATGGGGTTCCCTACCGGATGGTGGGCGCCCTTGTGGACATCACGAAGGCCGAGGAAGCCGAGCGCCAGCTGCACATCAAGAACCAGGAGCTCCAGCGTCTTCACGATGCACTGGAGCAGAAAGTGCTGGAGCGTACCCACGAGCTGCAGCGGAGCAATGCCGACCTCGAAGCCTCCAATTCAGAGCTGCTGCAATTTGCCTCCGTTGCCTCGCACGATCTTAAGGAGCCTCTGCGGAAGATCCACATCTTC
Organism: Flaviaestuariibacter terrae; assembly: GCF_054777635.1. Classification (NCBI taxonomy): domain Bacteria; kingdom Pseudomonadati; phylum Bacteroidota; class Chitinophagia; order Chitinophagales; family Chitinophagaceae; genus Flaviaestuariibacter; species Flaviaestuariibacter terrae. The sequence goes on along the minus strand of NZ_BAAHAL010000006.1, from coordinate 1,113,680 downwards.
AGCAATATCATCCGCGACCGCTACCTGAGCGGCGCCGACGATGGCGCGGTTGATTACATCACGCGGATCATCAACTCGTCGGCCCGGATGACGAAACTGATCAACGACCTGCTGGCTTATTCGCGCCTGTCTGTCAACCATTTCTTCGAGCATGTGGACCTTAATAAGGTTGTTGCCGAAGTGCTCAGCGACCTAGAGTTGTTTATCGAAGAGAAGGGCGCACAGGTGGAGGTGGACCAGCTCCCGGAGCTCGAAGCCGTGCCGGGCCAGCTCCGGCAGGTACTGCAGAACATCATCAGCAACGCCCTCAAGTTCACCCGCCCCGGTGTGCCGCCGGTGATCCAGGTGCGGAGCGAGCGGATTGCAGCGCTCAGTTTCGACAGCCCCGCGCAACCGGATGGCGACTATTTCCGCCTGACCATTTCGGACAACGGCATCGGCTTCGACGACCAATACGCCAACAAGATCTTCACCATCTTCCAGCGCCTTCATTCGCGGGAGAAATACGAGGGCACGGGCATCGGCCTGGCGATCACCAAGAAGATCGTCGACCGCCACAACGGCATCGTTACCGCCCACAGCCAGGAAGGGGCCGGCGCGACCTTCGTTATCGTACTGCCGCTGCGCCAGGAGCGCCGGGAGCAGTCTACAACAAGCGCAGATTGACATCCGGGAATCGGCAATCGGGAATCGGCAATAGTTGACGCCGCAATGGAAGTTGCTTAGGAGAGCAGTGCGTTTCGCGTCATTGCGAGCGCAGCGAAGCAAACTCGTGTTTTACGCAAGGTGCTGTGAAAAAAAAGTATTTCACGTTTTTTCGCTGGCAGTTTGAATTTTACCGCGGAGTGGGGGTATTCTCTTCATTATCATCTTTTAGTTGATTTCTCGATTCACGATTGACGATTCACGACTTTGGTCCGAAAATTTAGTGTCCTTCCCCCGACGCTTGCCTGCACTTGTTAGCCGGGCCTTCATGTACCTTGTACAAGAAGGGCCGCGCACGTTGCCAAATGCGGCACATTTGCGTTACACCCCGATACCACGCACTTCATGGAAAAAAAGATCCGAAAACTCCTGGTCGCCAACCGTGGCGAGATCGCCATTCGTGTGCTCCGCGCCTGCACCGAGCTGGATATACGCACCGTAGCGGTTTATACCTTCGAAGACCGCTACTCGCTGCACCGCTACAAGGCCGACGAGGCCTACCAGGTGGGCCGCGACGACGATCCCCTGAAGCCCTACCTCGACATCGAGGCCATTCTTCGCATCGCGCTCGACTGCGGCGCCGACGCCATTCACCCGGGCTATGGCTTCCTTTCGGAAAACTTCACGTTCGCCCGCCGCTGCCGCGAAGTGGGCATCACGTTTATCGGTCCCGACCCCGAAGTAATGCAGCAGCTTGGCGACAAGGTGCTGGCCAAGGATATCGCGCGGCAATGCGGCGTGCCGCTGATTGAGAGCAGCGTGGCCGAGCTGACTTCTGTAGAGGTGGCGCGAACCGAGGCCGGGCGGATCGGCTACCCGCTGATGCTCAAAGCCGCAGCGGGCGGTGGTGGCCGCGGGATGCGCGTTATCCGATCGGAGTCGGAGCTCGAGAAAAGCTTTCCGGAAGCCCGCCGCGAGGCTAAGAATGCCTTCGGCGACGATACCGTTTTCTTCGAGAAATTCATCGAAAATCCCAAGCATATCGAGGTGCAGGTGGTGGCCGACCGGCATGGCAACGTGATGCACCTCTACGAGCGCGATTGCAGCCTCCAGCGCCGCTTTCAGAAGATCGTCGAGGTGGCGCCCTCGTTCCACCTGCCCGCCCCGGTGAAGGAGCAGCTGTATGCGTACGCGGTGCAACTGTGCAAGGCTGTCAACTACAACAACGTCGGTACCGTCGAGTTTCTTGTAGACCAGGACGGCAAGGTGTATTTTATCGAGGTCAACCCGCGGATACAGGTGGAGCACACCGTGACCGAGATGGTTACGGGCTTCGATATTGTAAAAACGCAGATCCGGATTGCCGAAGGCGAGCGCCTGCACGACGAGGCCATCGGGCTGCCCGCGCAGGAAAAGGTGCCGCTTAACGGCTACGCCATCCAGTGCCGTATTACTACGGAAGACCCCGAGAACGACTTCATGCCCGACTACGGCACCGTGCTGGCCTACCGCAGCGCCGAGGGCTTTGGCATTCGCCTCGACGAAGGCAGTGTGTACAGCGGCGTCCGTATCTCGCCCTTCTTTGACTCGCTGCTGGTGAAGGTGACGGCGCACTCCTCGTCGGTGCACGACGCCGTGCAAAAGCTGCGGCGCGCGCTCAACGAGTTCCGGATACGTGGCGTCAACACCAACATCCGCTTCCTGCTCAACATCATCAGCCATCCAGAGTTCATCGCCGGCAATGCCACGGTGAACTTCCTGCAGCAGCACCCCGAGGTATTCACCTATAAAGTGGCGCAGGACCGCGGCACCCGCATTCTCCGCTACCTCGCCAACATCTCCGTCAACGGGCATCCCGACGTCAAGCATCCCGACAAGAACAAGCAGTTTGAGAAGCCCATTTCGCTTCCCTTCGACAGCAGCAAGGGCTTCGCGGACGGCACAAAGCAGCGGCTGGATCGCCTTGGCCCCGAGGCGTTCGCGGAGTGGCTGCTGGCGGAGAAGATGATCCACTATACCGACACTACTTACCGCGATGCGCACCAGAGCCTCCTGGCTACGCGCGTGCGCACGCTTGATATGCTGAAGGCGGCCTCGTCCTTCGCGCAGCATTTCCCGCAAACCTTTTCGATGGAAGTATGGGGCGGCGCCACCTTCGACGTGTGCATGCGCTTTCTCTACGAAGATCCCTGGCAGCGCCTCCGCCTCCTGCGCGCCGCCATCCCCAACATCCTGTTGCAGATGCTGCTCCGCGGCGCCAACGCCGTAGGCTATAAAGCCTACCCGGACAATCTCGTGGAGGCCTTCGTGGAAAAGAGCTGGCAGGAAGGCATCGACGTATTCCGCATCTTCGACTCGCTCAACTGGATGCCCAATATGGAGAAGAGCATCACGGCCGTGCGCGAAAAAACAAAAGCGATTGCCGAAGTGGCGATGTGCTACACCGGCGACATCCAGGACCACTCACGCCACAAATACACGCTGGCTTACTACCGGCAGTTTGCAAAGGACATCGAGAACAGCGGCGCCCATATTCTCGCCATTAAAGACATGAGCGGGCTGCTGAAGCCGATGGCCGCCTACGAGCTGGTGGGCGAGCTGAAGCAAACCGTAAAGATCCCCATCCACCTCCACACACACGACACCTCGTCGCTGCAGGCGGCTACGTATTTGAAGGCCATCGAGGCAGGCGTGGATGTGGTGGATGGCTGTATCGGCGCCCTCTCCGGGCTCACCTCGCAACCCAATCTCAACGCGCTGGTGGAGATGATGCGCTTCCAGGAGCGCGACAATCCCTACGATATTGAAACGCTCAACCAGCACTCCACGTACTGGGAGGCGGTGCGCGAATACTATTACCCATTCGAAAGCGGAATGAAGGCTTCGAGCGCCGAGGTGTTCTACCACGAGATACCCGGCGGGCAATACTCCAACCTGAAGCCGCAGGCACAGTCGCTTGGCCTCGGCGACCGGATGGAAGACATCAAGAAGGCCTACCGCGAGGTGAACGAGCTGTTCGGCGATATCGTAAAGGTGACGCCGAGCTCCAAGGTCGTTGGCGACATGGCGCTGTTTATGGTGACCAACGACCTCAGCAAGGAAGATATTCTCGAGCGCGGCCACAGCCTCAACTTCCCCGAGTCGGTGGTGTCGCTGTTTCGCGGCGATATCGGCCAGCCTGTCGGCGGCTTCGACCCGAGGCTGCAGAAGATCATCCTCCGCGACGTGAAGCCGTACACCGAGCGGCCAAACGAGCACCTGGCGCCCATCGATTTCGACGCCGAGATGAAGGCCTTCCGTGAAAAGTTCGGGGAATCCGTTACGGACACGGACCTGCTTTCCTACCTGCTCTACCCGAAGGTGTTCGAGGCCTACTGGGAACAGCGCAACGCCTATGGCGAGCTGTGGCCGGTGCCGACGCTCAACTTCTTCTACGGGCTCTGCAACGACGAGGAAGTACTCATCACCATCGACAAGGGCAAGAGCATCCTGGTGCGCCTGCTCACCTGCAGCGAGCCCGACGCCGAAGGCAAGCGGAAGGTCTTCCTGCGCCTCAACGGCCAGACGCGTATCATCGAAGTCCAGGATGCGACCATCAAGACCGTCGTGGCGGAAAATGAAAAAGCCGACAAGGCAAACCCCGGGCATGTGGCCGCGCCGCTGCAGGGTAAGCTCTCGCAGTTCCTCATCAAGGAAGGGCAGGAGGTGAAGGCCAACCAGCCGCTGTTTGTGATCGAGGCGATGAAGATGGAAACCACCATCACCGCCACCCGGCCTGGCAAAGTGGGCCGGCTCGCGCTCCATGCCGGCAAGATGGTGAAGGCCGACGACCTGGTGCTGGTGCTGGAATAGGGGAAGGTGTCTGATGGAGGATGTCGGATGGCTGATGTACGGCCAGGTGGGATCCTACATCCGAGATCCTAAATCAGAGATCCGAGATCCTACATCAGAGATCCGAGATCCTACATCCGAGATCCTCCATCGGGCATTTTTAACGTTTGGCACAGAATTGTATCTGGTGTAAGGGTAACCTGACCTAAAACACCTTACATGAAACTCCGATTGGTGCTTGGATTGTTGCTTTGCTGGGGGGCCACACTCGGCGGCGGCGATCTTCGCGCCCCCGATGCGCCCAGCGGCCAGAACCTGTTTGTCATCACGCTCGACGGCTACCGCTGGCAGGAACTCTTTGGCGGTGCCGATTCGGCCCTCATCAACAACCCGGCATGGACCTCTGATATCTCGTTCACCAAGGCGCTGTATTGGGCCGACAACCCGCAGGAGCGCCGCGCCAAGCTGATGCCGTTCTTCTGGAACGTGATCGCGCGCCAGGGCCAGCTGCACGGCAACCGCGCCGTCGGCAACCTTTGCAACACGCGCAACCTGTACCAGATTTCCTACCCGGGGTACAACGAGATCTTCACCGGCGAAACGGACGTCTTCATTTCCAGCAATAAGAAGGTACACAACGGCAACCGCAACATGCTTGAGTACATCAACGATGTGCCCGGGTACAAAGGCGAAGTGGCCGCATTCACTTCCTGGGATGCCTTTCCCTATATCCTCAACCGCGAGCGGAGCGGCTTCTTTCTCAACAGCGGCGCGGAGGCCGTCACAGGCGACGGACTCGGCGAAGGCCAGCGCTCACTCAATGCGATCCTGGCCCACCCGAGCGACCCGGGGCGCGCCACACGCGACGACCGCATCACCTTCCTTTCGGCGATGGATTATATCCGGCGGAAAACACCCAAGGTCTTTTTCCTCGGCTTCAGCGGCACCGACGATGCGGGCCATGAGAAAAGCTACGACCGCTACCTCCGCAGCGCCAACGAGGCCGACCGGATGATCGGCGAGTTGTGGAGCTTTGTGCAATCTCTTCCGCAGTATAGGGACAATACCACGTTTCTTATTACCACCGATCACGGCCGCGGCGAGAAGGCCGATAACTGGTACGACCATGGCTTCTTTGTCGGGGGCTCCTCGCAAACCTGGGTGGCCCTGCTCGGTAGCCAGGTAAAAGCACTTGGTGAATGCAGCAATAAGGCACAGCTCTATCAAAAGCAGCTTGCCGGCTCGATGGCCTGGCTCCTGGGACTTCGCTCCCGCAGCAGCAACATGCTCCCGCTCACCTGCTTCGAACCCGCGCCGGGCGCAGCTTCTGTGGCAGCACGGTAGTGCCGGGAGGCAGCAGGAAAAACGTTTCGCCCTGGAGGAACTGGCAGCATTTTTAACCCGGTTCCCCTACAAAAAATAGTGACCATGGGAATGCAGATCGTTGTAGACTATAACGATAGGGCGGTGACCTACGATGTAACCGCGCAGGAGACGGGGGTGTACCGTCTTTGCCTGAGTGATGGCGCCGCGAATAGAGGGGAGGGGTATATTCCCAGCAAGATCAACATACGCCGCAAAGGCAAGCTCTGGGTATCCGACCTGGAGAATTACCGCGACCTCGTGGCGCTGCTGCTTCTTGAGTTGCTGCGCTTTCAGCCCGAAGCCAAAGGAAAGCGTTCGGCGTAGCTACCAGGGTTTCGCTCTTCCTGCGCAGTATCGCAGAAGCAAAAAGCGTTCTTCTCTGTCAAAGAAAGAAGCCCCGGTCTGCGGGGCTCCTGTTTTTTCAAAATCATGCAGGCGCTATACCGCCATCCGCGCGGCCGCGCTAGTGCGCGCCAGTTCCCTGACCCGCGCGAGTACGGCCTGTACGTCCTCTACAAGTATAACTACAAGGTCGCCGGTCTCGGCCTTCGAGAGCGCACAGTCGACGGCTTCGAGCTCGTTGGCGCAATACGATACTTTTTTGCCGGGCAGCGCCTGGTGGATACCGCTGCGCAGGAGCGATGATATCTCGAATTCGGTGCGCCCCCGCAGGTCGGCGTCGCAGCGGATCACGATCTCATCAAAGATCTGCGCGGCTTCGGCACCCATGGCGATAATATCCTCGTTGCGGCGGTCGCCGACACCGGTGATGACACCGACGGCGCGCTTTGTGCGGACGGCCTTCACGTACTCGCCGAGCGCATGGAGGCCATGTGCATTGTGCGCGTAGTCGACCAGCACCGTGCAGTGTCCGAGGTCGAAGCGGTTCATACGGCCTGGCGTGTCTTCGGCCGAATTGCGGAAGCGACGCAGGATGCAGCGGATCGCGGGCATCGAGATCCCGGATACGTAGGCCGCCAGCGTTGCGGCAAGCACATTGGCGATGTTGAAGCCCGCCGTGCCGCCATGCGTCAGCGGCACATGCTCCACGGCTTCGATGGGGATCAGCTGGTTGCCCTTGCGGAGCATGATGTAGCCTTCGTCGTAGGTAGCTGCGAGGCCACCGGCGGCGCAATGCCGCTGAATGCGGATGTTGTCCGGGTGAAGCGAGAAGAGCAGCACCTCGCCGGCAACATGCTCGCGGAGGGCGTACACGCGGTCGTCGTCGGCATTCAGCACTACGTGTCCGCCACGCCGGACGGAGGCCGCCACGACGCCTTTCACGCGCGCCAGCTGGTCGAGGGTATGAATGCCGCCAAGACCGAGGTGGTCTTCGGCGATGTTGGTGATCACGGCCACATCGCAATGGTCGAAGCCAAGCCCGGAGCGGAGAATGCCGCCGCGCGCGCATTCCAGTACAGCAAACTCAACGGCCGGGTCCTTGAGGAGTGCCTGTGCGGAGGCCGGGCCGCTGCAGTCGCCGTTGTAGATCAGTTCATTATTCAGGTAGATGCCATCAGTCGTCGTAAGACCCGTTACGAAGCCACCCTGCCGCGCCATACCCGCAATAAGCCTTGTGGTCGTGGTCTTTCCGTTGGTGCCGGTTACCGCCACAATGGGAATACGCCCGGTGCCCCCTTCCGGGAACAGCATATCGAGCACCGGCGCCGCTACGTTGCGCGCCTGGCCGTGCGTCGGCTCCAGGTGCATGCGGAAGCCCGGCGCCGCGTTGACCTCGATGACGGCGCCGCCGTTTTCTGTAACAGCTGTGGAGAGATCGGGCGCGATGATGTCGATGCCGCAGATATCGAGGCCGATGATACGGGCCGCTCGCTCAAAGAGGCGGATATTGGCTGGGTGCACGCGGTCGCTGACGTCTTCGGCGGTGCCGCCGGTGCTGAGGTTGGCGGTGGATTTGAGGTACACCGTTTCGCCTTCGGCCGGTATACTGTTCAGGGTAAATCCACGTGCCGCCAGCAGGTCGAGCGAAGCCTGGTCGATCTCGATCCGGGTAAGCACGTTGGCATGACCATCACCGCGGCGCGGATCGCGGTTGACTTCCTCCAGCAGCTGCGCGATCGTGTGTAATCCATCGCCTGTTACCGCTGCCGGTGTACGGCGCGCTGCCGCTACAAATTTGTAATTGACCACAAGCGCGCGGAAGTCGCTACCGTAGATATACTGCTCCACTACTACGCTCGATGAATAGAGAAGAGCCCGGGCAAAGGCTTCGCGTGCCGCCTCCTCGCTGCGTATGTTGACCGTAGCCCCTTGTCCCTGGTGGCCGTCGAGCGGCTTGATCACAAGCGGGAACCCGAGGCTGCGGATCGTGTCGGGCAGGTTGTCCACCTGCCGCAGCACCTCGCCCTTCGGTACAGGCACAAAGGCGGCGGCCAGCAGCATTTTTGCCGCGTGCTTGTCGCCGGCCTTGTCGACAGCGATAGCGCTCGTGCCGCTGCTGATGGTGGCTTCGATCCGTTTCTGGCGCGTGCCGTAGCCCAACTGGATATAGGCGTCGTCGTCGAGCCGGAGCACCGGGATGCCGCGCCTCCTGGCCTCCGCTACCAGCGAGCCCGTGCTCGGTCCGAATGCTTCCTGCCCGTGCAGCGCACGCAGCTCGTCGATAAGGCTGCCGTAGTTATACGGTCTGCCTTCGAGCAGCGCGCCCACAAACTCCAACGCACCTTCGGCGGCCCTGCGTCCGCAGCCTTCCGTGCAATACTCAATGGCAAGGCCGTACTCACCCGGTTTGCCGGTGGGCTGTACCTGCGCAAAGTGGCAGGGGGCACCCGCGAGCTGCTGAAGCTCCAGGGCCGCAACGGCAATCAATTCGCCGAGTGCCTGTCCGGGCGGCAGGGCAAGGAGCGATGTGCACAGGCCGCGGGCGTAATGCCGCTTCCCGAGCGCCGGCAGGCTTTGGGTAAGGGCGCGCGCAACCTCGGGTAATTTGTCTGTGTGTTGGATAAGGGTACGCTGCAGGTCAAGTTGCAGCACGATCAATTGCGGATGCTGCAGCGACCAGTAGTTTGGCCCGCGCAACACGTTCAGACTCTTCAATAGCATGCAATCCTCCGTGGTTTTAGAATCGGTATTGCCGAAAATAGTGTGCCATTGAACGGCTCGGATGGTAGTAGCAGGTACGCCGTTTACCGGGCAGGATTGGGGAAATGCGTCGTCGCCGGACTGTTGCGCGAATGGAACAGTTGACGCCTCCCGCGGCGCAGGTCAGCAGGAACCCGGCACAGCTTTTTTGACAACAGCAGTATGACCCATCCTAAAGGCTTTCTCGTCTCCATCGGCGGAGCCGAGGACAAAGGGAACGACAGCGATGTGCCGGAACCGAACGAGCTGGATTTCTTCCGGTACGGCATCCTGGAAAACGTGCGGGCGCTGATGAAGCGCGAAGCGCCGCACGTGGAGGTCATCACTACGGCCTCCGCCACGCCCGACGAACATTACCGGGAATACCGCAAGGCCTTTCGGAAACTCGGTTTCGACGAGGTGGGACATCTGCGGATCCGCGACCGCACCGACGCGGAGGACCCAGAGCTGCTGGACCGGATCGCGCGCTGCGACGGTGTGATGATCACCGGCGGCGACCAGTTGCGTCTTTGCTCGGTGCTGGGAGGGACCGCGGCTTTCGACCTGCTGCGCCGGCGCTACCACGATGAGCCCTTCGTGATCGCGGGCACCAGTGCCGGAGCGGCCTGCATGAGCAGCACCATGATCACCGGCGGGGACCCGGCAAAAGCGTACTTCAAAGAGGAGGTGCGCCTCAGTATGGGTCTCGGCTTGCTCACCGACGTGATCATCGACACGCACTTCGACAAGCGGGGCCGCTTCGGGCGTCTCGCACAGGCCATTGCCGCCCAGCCCGGCGCCATCGGTATCGGGCTGGGTGAAGACACCGGGATCGTAGTGGAAAGCGGCAACCGCTTCCGCGCGATAGGCTCCTCATCTGTCGTCGTTATCGACGGGCATAACGTACACTATAATAACATCGCGGCCATCAAAAGCGGGGCGCCCATTTCCATTGCGGGCCTCCTGGTGCATATCATGACCTATGCCGATGAGTTCAACATTTCCACCCGGGTTTTCAGTGGAAATAAGTTTGAGCGGCATGAGTCGTAAGGCCTTCCTGAATCAGCCGCAGGCACCCCTGCTTTGTTCACTCTGGCACTATTTTTCGGCAGGTAGCGCTAAACACTTTACTATGGCAGACAATAAGAACATGCGTGACGGACGCGATCGCGCGCGGGTGTCGGGTGAAGAGAAATACGAGGTGCAGTACATCGCCGGGAAGTTCAACGTTTCGGCCGAAGAAGTGCGCCGCATCATCAAGGAAGTCGGGAACTCCCGCGAGAAGATCGAAGAGCGTCTCCGTAGCGGTCGTCGCTAGCGACCGCTTGTTTGAATAGGGTAGGGGCCGCCGGGAGGTGGCCTCTTTTTTTGAAAAGCCGTGTCGCCACTCGGCAGGCAAACGCGTCATTCATTGCCGGCCGGAGAGCAGGTCTCCTTACATATTGCTGGGAATTTTTCCGCGCAGCACGCCGGTGAGCTTGCTGCACAACTCGGCGCGGTCGAAGGGTTTGGAAACGGAGTCGGTGAAACCGAGCGCCGGCAGGTCCTGCTCCTCTTTCGCAAATGCGTTGGCGCTGATGGCGTAGATCGCGCCGTCGTAGCCCCGCGCGCGCAGTTGCTCCGTAGCGCTGTACCCATCGAGCACGGGCATCTGCAGGTCCATGAAAATGACATCGTATTGTTTCTGCGCGGCCATCTCGAGCGCCAAAGCACCGTTGGCTGCGTGATCGGGCTCCACCTTCCAAAGCTGCAGGTATTTGCGGAGTACCACCCAGTTGAGCGGGTTGTCTTCGGCCACAAGCACGCTGAGCCCGGGGAATGCCGCTGTTTCTTCGGGTCTCGGTTGCCCTTCGCCACGGCTGCTCCGGGCCAGCGGCTTCCGCAGTGGCAAGGTGAAATAAAACGTGGAGCCTTCGCCGGGCTTCGAGCGGACGAAGATCTCGGAGCCTTGCAGCTCGAGGATCTTTTTGCTGATGGCGAGACCAAGACCTGTACCTCCGAATTGCCGCGAAATGCCCGCGTGTGCCTGGCTGAATTCGTCGAAGATCTTTTCCAGCCCGCTTTCGTCGATGCCGATGCCGGTGTCCTTTACGGCGAAGTAAATATCAAAATGCTCGTCGCCCGTTTGCTGCAGCTTCACCTGCAATTGAACGCTCCCTTTTTCGGTAAACTTCACGGCGTTGCCCAGCAGGTTGTGCAGCACCTGGGTGAGGCGCGCGGGATCGCCGTTGACACGCTCGGGCACCGACGAATCGATACTCACGTCGAGCCGGATGCCCTTGGCCGTTGCCGACACAGCGTGGCTGCGACCGACCTCGCGGATGATGTTGCCGAGATTGAAATCGATCCGCTCGAACGAAAGGACGTTCCCGGTGATCTTGTTGTAGTCGAGAACGTCGTTGACGACGCTGAGCAGGTGGTCGGCCGCGAAGCGGAGCGAGTGCAGGTATTCGAGTTGCTGCGGCGCCGGGTTTTCGGCCAGCAGCAGGTTGGTCATACCGATGACGCCATTGAGGGGTGTCCTGATCTCGTGGCTCATCGTGCTGAGGAATTGCTTCTGCGTCTTCGAGGCGATCTCGGCAAGCTGCTTCAATTGGAGCTGTTCGCGGGCGATCTGCTTCAGCTGCTCGTTCTTCTTGCGGAATTCGAGCAGGAGCGAGGCCTGCCGCGCCAGCCCTTGCAATGTCGTTTTTTGAAGATCGTTTAACTGACCAGGCCTGTCGGAAAAAACGCAGACGGTGCCGAGCGAGAAGCCGCCGGGCGAGATGATCGGCGCCCCTGCGTAAAACCGGACCTTGGGATCATGCTGAACACCCGGCAGGTCGCAAAAGCGCTTGTCCTCGAGGGTGTTTTCCACCACGAATAATTCGGTGCCCAGGATCACATGCTGGCAGATGGTGATCTCACGCGGTGTTTCTGCAACCGGGTAGCCCACGGATGCCTTGTTCCATTGGCGGTGCTCGTCGATCAGCGATACGAGCGACATCTGCGTGCCGCATATCAGGTTCGCTAGCTCGGCGAGCTCATCGAAATCGCGTTCCGGCCCGGTATCGAGAATACCGTAGGAATACAAATCTTCGAGTCGTTGCTGTTCGTTGGAAGGTAGGGCGGCGGAGGGCATACTTAGGCTAAAGGTACCCAGAATGTCGGTTTTTTCACGTTTTCGGTCTCCGGTTTCCGGTTTTGGTTTTCGGATCTGGATTTTCCTGTTTTGAGTTGGAGGTTTCCGGTAGCTCCTTTATTTTTGATATGCATCTCCCCGCGCAATTTCCTCTTCGTAAGAACGGCCACGTTTTTTGAATCGTTCTTATGCCTACCATTAAAAAGCTCGAAGACCTCGTTGTCTGGCAACGCGCCAGGGCGCTATGCCAAAAAATCTATGCGCTAACGTTTAGGCCACCAATTTCAGTCGATTTCCGGTACAAAGACCAGATAAGAGGGAGCAGTGGCGGCATCATGGACAATATCGCCGAAGGCTTTGAGCGAGGCAGCCGGCTCGAATTTATCAATCACCTCGGGTATGCGAAAGGGGAATGCGGCGAGCTCAAGTCCCAACTATACCGTGGGCTGGATGTCCACTACATCTCCAGCGAGCAATTCAGCGAGCTCTATACGGAAACGGACTCAGTAGCTGCTTCGCTGAGCCGCCTGATAAGCTATTTAAATCGATCCGATACCAAGGGCCAGAAATTCAAGGGCCGCATATAGCCAGCGATTGCAAACCGGCAACAAATTTCCAAACACGCAAGCGCCAACCGTAAACTATAAACCGGAAACCGGTAACTGTCTTACAGACGTTCCCCATGCTGGCTCTCATCCAGCCCCACCCGTTCCTCCTCGTCGGAGACGCGGAGTGGGAGAATGGCGTTGGTCAGGCGGAGCAGGAGCCAGGTGCCGCCGAAGGCGAAGACCGACACGCCCACGAGCGCCGCGAGCTGCACCAGAAACAGCTTCGTTTCGCCGAAGAAAAGTCCGTTGCCGGCAATGGCGGGATTGACGCCCTTGCAGGCGAAGACGCCGGTGAGCAGCATGCCGCTGATACCGCCCATGCCGTGGCAGGGAAAGACATCGAGCGTGTCATCGATACCCGTGCGGCTGCCGAGTATGACCATGATGTTGCTCACGACGGCGCTGATAAGTCCGATAAGGATGGAGTGCGGTATGGTAACGTAGCCTGCTGCCGGCGTGATGGCAACGAGGCCTACCACGGCACCGATACAGGTGCCCGAGGCCGACATTTTGCGGCCACGCAGCGCATCGAACAGGATCCAGCCAAAGGCCGCGGCCGCCGACGCGGTTGTGGTCGTGGCCAATGCGGTTGCGGCGAGGCCGTTGGCGCCATAGGCGGAGCCGGCGTTGAAGCCGAACCAGCCAAACCAGAGCAGGCCCGTACCCAGCAGCACGTAGGTAATGCGGGCGGGATTATGCTCCGCCTTCGCGCGGCGGCGCATGTACAGCGCCGAAGCCAGGGCCGCCCAGCCCGCGCTCATATGCACCACGGTGCCGCCCGCGAAGTCGAGCACGCCGAGCCGGTACAGGATTCCCTCGGGATGCCAGGTGGCGTGGGCAAGCGGGCAATAAATAAACAGCGAGAAGAGGCAGATGAACAGGAGGTACGACGTAAAGCGGATCCGCTCCGCGAAGGCGCCGGTGATAAGGGCCGGTGTGACGATGGCGAACTTTAGCTGGAAGATGACGAAGAGCACGATCGGGATCGTGGGCGCCAGCTTGTAGGGCGCGCCATCGAGCACGCCGCGGAGCATGAAGAAGGTGGAGGGGTTGCCCACAACGCCCCTTACCGAATCGCCGAACGAAAGCGAGAAGCCCAGCATCACCCAGAGCAGCGTGATGACGACCATGCAGATAAAGCTTTGCAGCATCGTGGAGAGCACGTTCTTCTTGTTGACCATGCCGCCATAGAAAAAAGCAAGACCGGGCGTCATGATCAGCACCAGCGCTGTCGCCGTCAGCATCCAGGCGGTATCGGCGGCGCTCGTGGGCACCGTCGAAAGCACGCTGGGCACCGACGGAAACAGGAGGCAGAGCGCAATGACGGCGGCGAGCACGAGCATGGGCGTCGTTGCGAAGCGGCGGCGGCGACGGACGAGTGCGGGCGCGGCTGCTGCGGCCGGCGCCGTATCAAGGATTTCCATGGTTGATGATTTACGACACGTTGAAAAAAGAAGTCCCCTGTGGAAACAGCGGACGGAAACGATTGCTTGCTTAATGAGATGGATACAGTAGCTGAACCCATTCCGAAAATAAGCCGCCCGGGGCCGCGTTGCGGGTCATTTTGCCGGGAACGATTGCATGGTAAACAGGGTGGCGGTGAACGTAGCGTCAACGCCGGCGGCCGTTTTTTGGTAATTTTGCTACGATGCCCAACCGAGCCAGTGACGACCTTTTCAACCTGATCCACTCCTTGCACAAAGCCGAGAAGCGGAACTTCAAGCTGTATATCACGCGGAATTCGGCCAACGAAGACCTCAAGATCGTACAGCTCTTCGACGCCCTCGACAAAATGAAGGAGTACGACGAGGCCCTGTTGCTTAAAAAAGTACCCTCCATCAAGAAGCAGCAGCTCCCCAACAGCAAGGCTCACCTGTACCGCCAGCTGCTGGCCTCGCTGCGTCTTCTCAGCAACGACGAGAACATCGACATTCAACTCCACGAGGGGCTCGACAACGCGCGCATCCTCTACAACAAGGGTCTCTATATTCAAAGCCTCCGGATCCTCGAGCGGCTCAAGGAAACGGCGAAGAACTACAACCAGGATTCTTTTCTCATACAGATCATCTCGCTCGAAAAAAAGATCGAAGTGCTCCACATCACGCGCTCCATGGAAGGACGCGCCGAGCAGCTCACGCACGAAGCCGAGGAGATCAACGAGAAGCGCCGCATCATCACGCACCTGTCCAACCTCGCGCTGCAACTCTATAGCTGGTATATCCAGAATGGCCATGCCCGCAACGAGCAGGATGAAACCGATGTGAAGGAATTCTTCCGCTACCGCATCAACCGCGCGCTCCGTGTCGCCGCGAAGCATTTCGTGCCCGGCATCGAAACAACGTTACCGGGAACTACCAGCACCGAGCAGCTCGCGGAGATGGGTGTGTCGGCCGAAGCCCTTGCCGGTATGGGCTTTTACGAGGCGCTTTATCTTTACCAGAGCTATATGTGGTACGGCTTTATCCGCCAGGATTTTCTCCAGTATTACCGCTACGTGCAGAAGTGGGTTGACCTCTTTCACCAGAACCCGCAGATGATCCAGGTGGAGACGGGTCATTACATCAAGGGCCTGCACAACCTGTGCAACGCACACTTCGACCTGCGCAACTTCCGCGGCTTCCAGCAGGTGCTTGACCGCTTCGAAGCCTTCGCCGCATCCGACATCGTGCAAAAGAGCCACAACAACCGCGTGCAGACGTTCATCTATCTCACTACAGCACGGATCAACCAGCACTTCATGGTGGGCACGTTCCGCGAAGGGCTTGCACTTGTTCCGTACGTGGAGGAGAAGCTGCTGGAATACCAGGGTTATATCGACCGGCACCGCGTGCTTGTGTTCTGGTACAAGATCGCCTCGCTCTACTTCGGCTCGGGCGATTACGAAAAAGCGATCGATTACGTGCACAAGATCATCCACTGGAAGGTCGACCTGCGCAACGACCTGCAGTGCTATGCGCGGCTGCTCCACCTGCTGGCGCACTACGAGCTTGGGAATTACGACCTCATGGAATACCTCGTGCGCTCGGTGTACCGATACATGGCCAAGATGCAAAACCTGACGGTCATTGAGGAGCAGATGTTCGCGTTTCTCCGCCAGCATTTTCATCATTCGCCGCGCCGCGTGCATGAGGCCTTCCGCACACTGCTCGAGCAGATGAAGCAGTACGAGAAGAGCCGCTTCGAAACACGCGCCTTTGCCTACCTCGACATCATTTCCTGGCTCGAGGGTAAGGTGCGCCAGGTACCGATGGCACAGGTGGTGCGTGAGAAATATGAGGCGAGCAAGCGCAAGCCGGCGCGCGACGCCTCTGGCGTCATTGCGGGCGCGGCGAAGCAAACGCCACAACCATAGAGCTGGTTACCCTTCAAGCAACTTTCGAATGAGTAGTGCTATGATTTGATGGGTATCAATCAACGGTGTTGTAACCTGTGACCAACCTTCAGCTTTGAAACAATTCGTTGCAAGATCTGCCCAGTACGAACGCCCATAAAAAAGCCCCCCGCGTGGCGGGAGGCGTTCAATATTTTCCGGTTCGGACTTACTTCTTAGGTACTTTTTGGTTTCTCACGGGAATCGGAACCAGTACAGGCTTTTTAAGGCCAAGCAGCACAGCGATTACTTCTCTCAGGTTCATTCGTATGGGTTTACGTTGAAAAGATGATACAATGTACGACCCTTTCAGAGATACGACATGTTAAACAAAGATTTTACGACAAAATATTTTTAGTCCATAAGCCCTGCAATGTGCTAGCTTTTCGGCCATGGAAGCAATGCGTGAACAAGGGTCCCGCCTACCGATGAGCCGTGGTCAGCGCCTCCGGGCGATCTTCGGCGGCTCGGTGGGGAACCTCGTGGAGTGGTACGACTGGTATGCCTACTCGGCCTTCACGCTGTACTTCGCGCCGCAGTTTTTTCCCGGGCAGGATTCAACCGCACAGCTGCTCAATACGGCCGGAATTTTCGCCGTCGGCTTTCTCATGCGCCCGGTGGGTGCCTGGGTGTTTGGCCGCCTTGCCGACCGGCAGGGGCGCCGCGTCGCGATGACGGTGTCGGTGCTGCTGATGTCGCTCGGCTCGGCCCTCATCGCGCTGATCCCTTCGTTTAGCCGCATTGGCCTTCTTGCGCCGATCCTACTTTTTGCCGCGCGGCTGCTGCAGGGCCTTAGCGTGGGTGGTGAATACGGCACGTCGGCGACCTACCTCTCCGAGATGGCCGAGCACCGCTCCCGGGGCTTTTATTCGAGCTTCCAGTATGTAACACTGATAGGAGGGCAGCTGCTGGCCATGGCGCTGCTGCTCGGGCTTCAGGCGCTGCTGAGCCCGGCCCAGCTGGCCGACTGGGGCTGGCGGATCCCGTTCGGCGTCGGGGCCCTGCTTTCGGTCGTTGCCTTTTACCTCCGGCGCCGTCTCGAGGAGACGGAAGCCTTCCGGCAATCCGCCGCCGCGCCGCGCAAGGGGTCGCTGCGTGAGCTCGGGCGGCACCCTGCCGCCGTATGGACCGTGGTGGGCCTCACGCTCGGCGGTACCGTGGCCTTTTACACCTGGTCGGTATACATGCAAAAGTTTCTCGTCAATACCGTGCACTTCAGCGTGCCGCAGGCGACGCGGCTCTCGTTCTGGTCGCTGCTCCTGTTTGCCCTGCTGCAGCCGGCCTTTGGCGCGCTTTCCGACCGCTTTGGGCGCCGGCCGCTGCTGGTCGGTTTCGGCATTGGCGGCGCACTGGCTACTTATCCGTTGCTGCGGGCGCTGGAGGGTGTCCATTCCACTGCGGCCGCGCTGGCGATCCTGATGGCTGGGCTCATCCTGGTGAGCGGCTATACGTCCATTAACGCGGTGGTGAAGGCGGAGCTCTTCCCGGCGCGGATCAGGGCGCTTGGTGTCGGCTTTCCCTATGCCCTTACAACGGCGGTATTCGGGGGCACGGCGGAGTACGTTGCGCTCTGGGCAAAAAAGGCCGGCCATGCCTCCTGGTTCTATGGCTATGTATCGATCTGTATTGCCGTGTCGGCGATCGTCTACCTGCGTATGCGGGAGACGCGACAACGGGCACTGGAAGATTTGCCGGAAGCAACAATTTAACAGCTATTTTAATGTGTTGGCGATGCCATCATTGGCTCACGCAAACCCTTGCGGGTAGCGGGTCTTCGCGTCCATGCGCGGCTGTTCGGGATGCGATTTTCTTTGCCGGATGTGCTTGTTTTCCCTTACCGGAACTAGTACTTTCATAGTACCGGAACACGCCGGATATCTAATCACTTCAAAAACCACCCGCCAGATGGAAAAAATCGAAAAAGTACGGCAGCCGCAGACAGAGCGCCCGTCCAACCTGCCCCAACAGGACTCGCGCAACAGCACTGTGCTGGTGCGTACGATTGACCAGGAAATCTTAGCCCTGCAGGAGAAGGCGCGCCGTTTCCAGCGCCACTATCCCACAGGTGGTTACCAAGGCCTGTAAGAGAAACTTATTTGCAAACACCCAGGAATCTCTCCGGGTGTTTTTTGTGCCCTGCCGCAATTGCGAGCGCTTACAATGCCAGCATCGTCTCCACGCAATTTCTGTCCATTTGTCCGGGCAATTGCAACGCCAAGACACGAAGAAATACACCCGGGCGCGGAGGGAATGAAGAAGCAAAGGGAATTTTGAAAGTTGACCTCTCCTTGGTTTATCTATTATTACCTTCTGAGCCACCATCGTAAGCAAGCGCCCCGCGGCACGGGGCATGCGCGAAGGCAGTCTGCACGGTCCTGGTGAGCATTTATGATGAAGATTACGAAGGCACCCATCCACAAGAATCTGGGTGCCTGTAGTTCAGCCTTTGCGGATTTCCTACGTAGCTCTGCCATTCACCCCCGCCTCATTACGGTTCAGGTTCCGCTTCACCCGGTTCGCCAACATTGCTTTCTCCGTATCGGGGGGCTTTGCTTTTTTAGCGCCCAACCCAATCCTGTCCTATGAGAAAGCTATGGCTCCCCTGCCTGGCCCTGCTGGCCTGTGCCCTGTCGCACGCCCAATCGTACGTACGCGACAACCTGTTCAACTACAACCTGCCCACGGCTACCATCAATGTGCGCGACCTCGCGATCTACAGCGACAAGCGGATCCTGATCGCCGGGGAATTCCATGCCTACAGCTCCTCGCTCGGTTACAGCAAGGTGCTCCGCCTCCTGCCCACCGGCGCTCCCGATCCTTCGTTCACCTGTCCCGCCATCAGCGGCGGCCGCGTCAACAGCATTGCCATCCAGCCCTGGGACGAATCGATCATCATAGCCGGCGGCTTCTCGAGCGTCAACGGGGTGGCCCGCAGCGGCATTGCCCGCCTGCTGCCTTCGGGCGCCCTTGATGCCTCCTTCAACCCCGGCTCGGGTATCAGCGGCTCCTCCTACGGCGAGCTGATCATCTACACAGTGGCCATCCGCGCTACAGCCGCGGCAAGCGACCGGCGCATCGTTGCCGGCGGCTTGTTTACCTATTACAACGGAACAGCGGTGGCCGGCGGCAACGGCGGCGGCTTGGTGCAGATCAAGACCGACGGTACTATCGATGCGGCAGCGACACCCAAGGTGGAGGGGGCCGTGTACCACCTCGCGCTCGACGACAACGGCAAGATCCTGGCGGGTGGTGAGTTTTACAAAGTCAATGGCGAGGACCTGTGGCGCTTTGCACGGATCAACATCGACGGCTCCACCGACAACACGCTGTGGACGGGCCGCTGGGACGGCTTCAACAGCACGGTCACCTCGGTACAGGTGTACCGCGGGCAGATCTATGTCGGCGGATTTTTCACCCAGTACCGGGGCAACAATTCGGGGCGACTCGCCCGCCTCAACAGCGACGGATCCTACGATGCCACGTTTGCCGTCGGCACGGGCTTTACCGGCTCGGGCGGCACGGCGCTCTGCACGCAGGGCATGGAAGCGAAATCGGTGGCCTTCATGAGCAATGGAAAGGTCGTCGTGGGCGGCAACTTCACGGCCTACCAGGGAAATACGGTGTACCGGATCGCGCGGCTCAATACCAACGGCTCCTACGATGCCAGCTTCAACACGGGAACGGGCTTCGATCAATGCGTGGCCAGGCTTGCCTTCCAGGGCACTGACGACAGCCTCGTGGTGGGCGGCTTTTTCAACTCCTTCCGCGACGAAACACAGGGCACCGTGATGCGGCTTCGCAAGCCACCCACGCCGCTGCTCCTGTCGCTCGGCGAGGCGCCGGCAACAGTTCCGCGCCATACCCTCGGCGGCGATGCTGTTTATCCGAATCCCTTTACCGTACATCTACGGGTGGCGCTGCCGGGCCGCCCCGATGGCGCCGTGACGGTTTGCTTTCTTGGGAGCGATGGGCGCGATGCGCGCCGTTTCAATGCCTACCTGCGTCGGGGTACCGTAGAACTACAGGCCGGCACCGTGCCCGCGGGCACCTGGTTGCTGCAGGTGACCGATGCTCGGGGCGAGCTGCTGTTGTCTGCGCCGCTGGTAAAAGCCGCTGGCTGATCCCCGTTAGCCGGGCGAAACCTGCGCTTCGCCCGCTTCCATTTGCGATTGACAAAGGTTGCTTTGGCAACTATTTTGAAAGATGCTTTTTTGCGGCCCGGAGGAAATGTGTGTGTTTACTCCGCCTATGGAAACTATCCGATATCCTTGAAAAACCGTCCAACCATCCTATGAAAGCAAGAAGATCATTCTATCCAGGAAAACCACCGAGCCTCTCCCGCGTTTGCTTGCAGGGCTAAAGCCCGGAACATACTGTTTGAATGATTGGAGAGGCGCCTTCGGGCGCCTCTTTCTTTTTTAGCCTCCGATCCAGCGCTTGAACTCGGGCACCTTGTCGCGGCTTACAAATACCTCGTCGCGAAAGGGTGGCACCAGCGTCAGCCTGAGGCGGTTGCTGTGGTGCATGGTTATCCCCGACAGGGCCTTGAACTGGACCAGGTGCGCGCGGTTGATGCGGAAGAACAGGGCCGGGTCGAGCAGCGACTGCAGCTCGGTGAGCGAATGCTCCACGATAAATCGGCGATCGTCCCAGGTTTTGATAAAGGTGATGTTGTTGTCGACGAAAAAATAGGCGATGTCTTCCACGCCCAGCGGGATCAGGCGCTCACTGATGCGGATCAGGAAGCGACGCTTGTATTTCTCCGGATGCGGGAAGGCGCAGGCTTTTGGGGCAATCGGGTGTTCCATTGGTGGCGAGGTTGGCTTGCATAGCAAGTTGCACCCTTTTCGGTTGTACCTGCCAGGCAGTTGCCTGTACTGATAATGCGCCCGTTGAACCGAATGTTTGCCGGCATGAATTGTTGAGAGCTGCCCGCAAGCCGATGGCTAACGGTCGCTAACGCGTTTGCCATCGAAGTCACTTCTATTCGGATGCAGACCGCGTAACGCAGGGTTTTGCTTCGTAATGACCGACCTCAGGGCGCGCGCTCCACGGCGTTCGTTAGCGGCGGAACCGTTTTGAGGTAGGCGAAGATCGCGCTCACCTCGTTATCGCTAAGCTGCATGTAGGGCTGCATCGGCAGGCGAAGCGCGTTCTGCCCGGCGGGCAGCTGGCCGTATTTCACGGCATGGATAAAGTCGTCTTCGCTCCATTTGCCGATACCTGTTTCCGGGTCCATGGTGATATTCAGCGAGCGCATCTTCTTTCCATCCGGCCCGATCATCTCGTTACCGCCGCCGAAGAATCCGAGCGATTTTTCAGGATTGAAATAGTCGTTCTTGGCGAAATCGCGCGAGTGGCAGCTGAAGCAATCGAGCTGGCCGAGCGCAATGTAGCGACCCCAGGCGACGCTGTTGGTCGTATCGGGTGGCGGGATCGTCGTCGCGGGATAGGGGAAGGGCTTCATTGCCTTGATGTTGCTGAGGAACTTCGTCAGGAACGAGGGGCTCGAAACGGGCTGCTCCGTGGCGTCGGCCTGCACCCAGGGATGGTCGGAGCGCAGGAAGGCGATCACCGAGGCGAGGTCCTCATCCGACAGCATCACGAGCTTCGGCATATAGGGCGGCAGGTAGGTGCCATCCGGCTTCAGGCCGGTGCGCAACAGGTAGGCAAGCTCGCCGTCGCTCCAGTTGCCGATGCCGTGTATTTTGTCGTGGGTGATGTTGCGGGCATAGATGTCGCCGAACTGCGGTGCCTCGTCGAGTCGGCGACCCGTGAAGCGGTTCGTATTGGGATCGAGGTGGCAGCTGCGGCACAGCATCGAGGCCAGCTTCTGCCCCTGTGCCACACGCTCAGGCGTTATCGCCACCTTCAGGTCGACCCTTTCGGCCTTGTACGACGGAATTCCACGGATCGCGACGAAGGAAGCAAAGAGGCCGATCAGCAGCGCAAGGGCCAGAACGGAAAACAGGAGGTAGCGCAACGCTTTTTTCATGACAGAAGTTTTGGGAAAGACAATGATTCGAATGGCGTCTTTCGTAGCGTCAGCGCGATCAAGCTAGCAATTTTTTGGAAAAATGTGTGTAGAGTTTTTCCAATCAGGCGATCCCGTTACGCCAGCCAAGAAGGTGGCCGATACCGGAGGCGCGGAGGAGTGCGTCGCCCAGGAGCAGGGCGGCCTGCCGGCCCAGCTCCTCCATCGGTTGTGCCTCGTCGATAGGTATCCCGCAGCGCCGCTCCAGCAGCAGGTCGTTGCGGTGATCGCCGCGCCACTGCCCGAGGGAAATGCAGCCTTCAAATCCATCAAGGGGGTTGGCCGCCGGGCTCAGGCGGATGTGCACGTTCCAGCCGCCGTGGCGTACCGGTTCAAGCAGTTGTGGCTGGATGGCGGCGGCAAACCCGAACGAAAGTACCAGGTCCGGGTCCGTTTCGCGAATAAGTTCCCGAAGTTCGCCGTCCAGGTCGGAAGCCGCTACCGGCCAGTTGGGTACACCGTGCTCCGCGGCCCAGGTCTCCAGCAACCGCGCCTCTTCACGCGCGGAGCGGCCTTCCGCGCTTGCGGGACAAAGCAGCGTCAGCGAATGGCCCTGTTCCTGAAGCAGCCCCAGGGAAGGCAGGGCAGCGGTACAGCCGGAGAGGAAAACAATTTTCATAGCTAAAAGCACATACGTGCGGGCGCGGAAAGCGGTTTGATCGCGTAAGGTACCGGATGAGAAGCACGCACCCAAGCGAACGGTAGCCCGCGCCCGCATCTTGGGAACGAGGTCCGCAATTTCCGGGAATGAGTTGACCACATTCTTCCAAAGGCGTTTTATCTTGCGGTACCGAACCATCATGCAAGAAGAAATCGCCGTTCTCATAATCGAAGACGAAGAACTCTGGGTACGCAGCCTCAGCAGCAACCTGGATGCCTTCGGGTTCCGCGTTGCCGGCACGGCCAGCGACCTGCCTTCGGCACTACAGGCACTCAGTGAATGCAGCTACGACATCGTGTTGCTCGATATTCACCTTGGGGGCCGGGAGAGCGGTATCGAGCTGGGGCACATCATTCATGCCCGCCACCACAAGCCCTTTATATTCGTAACCGCCAGCTACGACGCCGCCACCGCGCAGGCCGCTATCAAAGCGCACCCGTCGGCGTACCTCACCAAGCCGGTCAACCCGGCGGCGCTTTTCGCCACGATCCAGTCGGCGCTTCAGAATTTTACGGCCCACAAACCCGCGCAGGCCGCCCGGGAGCCGCAAGCGGTCGACTCGTTTTTCGTGAAGCAGGGTGATAAGTACAAGAAGATCTACTGGAAAGACGTCGTGGGGCTTCGCTCCGAAAAAAACTACACGGGGGTACTCAACGCGGTCGACGGAACCACCTCCTATGTACGCAGCACGCTGCCGAAGACATTGCGGTACCTGATACCCGAAAGCCTGCAGGAAAATTTTATCCAGATCAACCGCGCGGAGGCCGTGCAGGTCTCCTACATCCAGGAGTTCGCCCGCGACGAGGTGCGGACACCGATGGGTACGTTCGCAGTGACCGAAAGCTATCTCCGCAATCTCAAGGAAAAACTCCGGATCCTCGGCTAGACCGGTCAGGCGTTGGCGAGCGGCAGGCGCACCGTAAAGCGTGTCCCGGCCCCTTCGCCGCTTTGCACCGCGATGCTTCCGCCGTGCGCCTCCACGATGTCGCGAACGATCGAAAGGCCAAGCCCGAACGAATGCTCTCCGGCCGTGCCTTTGCGTCGGGCCGTGGTAAAGCGGTCGAATACGTCCCGCTGCAGCGCCGGCGGGATCCCGATGCCCTGGTCGATCACCTGGAGCACCGCATCCGTGCCTTCACGGGCGAGTTGTAGTTCTACGGTCTGCCCGCTGCTGCTGAACTTGATGGCATTGTTGAGCAGGTTCGCCACAACGCGCTGCAGGCGCTCGGGCTGGCCATTGAGCGTCAACGGCTCGGGGCTAAGCCGGAGATCGAGCTGCAGCCCTTTTTCGCGGGCCTTGTAGGCCAGCATGTCGGCAACGCTTTTCACCAGTGGCCCGAGCAGGCAGGGCTTGAAGGGTTGTGCAGCGCCCTGCAGGCCGAGCAGCTCGTTGGTGAGCTCAAGGGCCTGGCTGCTGGCATCCTTGATCATCTGCAGCTGCGCGGCCACGGGGCCTTCCACTTCGTCGAGCAGCACCTGGTCGGCCACGTAGGCCGTTACCCCGATGGGGCTCCGGAGATCATGCGCCACAACGTGGAGGATCCGGTCTTTCTCGAGGTTGGCCCGCTCGAGGGCGCTCTTTTGCCGGCTGATCTGCTCGTTTAGCTCCTGCTGCGCCGCGAGGTTGCGTCGACTGCGCCGGTAGTTGGAAAAGATAAGGGCTACGATTCCGGTAATGAGTAGCGCAAAAATCACCGCGACCCAGAGGTAGATGTTTTTGAGCTGGTTGTCTTTGCGCAGCAGCCCGATCTGCAGTTCCTGCTCGTGGTTGCGTAGCTGGCGCGTGAGGTCGGCCTTCTCGAGGCTTCGCTGCTCCTGGTCGAGTGAGTCGCGGAGTGCCACGTAACTCTTAAGCGCGGCCAGCTCCTCGATGCGGCGGCCGGTTGAATCGTAATACACGTACATGAGACGGCGCCATTCGCCTTCGGCGTCGGGCATATGCATGCTGTCGAGTGCGGCGCGCGTGCTGTCGAGCAGCCGGCGCATGCCCGGGTACTGGCGCTCGCGACCCAGTACATCGGCGAGTTGCAGCGACACGAGCTGGGCATCGTGAAGATCGTGCCCATGGCGGTTGTTGAGCGCCAGGCTGCGGCGGAAGAGCGCCTTTGCCGAATCGAGCTCGGCACGTGCAACGTAGATCTTGCCCATATTGCCGTAAGCCACGCCCTGGATGATTTCCATCGTAACCGGTCCGAGCGAGTCGCGGAAGGATTGGGCCACCTGGAGCTCCCGCCCGAAGTGGTACAGCGCGCTGTCGTAGTTTTTCAGCTGCACGTAGCAAAGGCCGATGTTGCCCTGGATCTCCTGCTGCTGGAGCGCCACCGGCGTGCTTTGCGGGCGGCAGGTGCTTTGCTTGTCATAGGCTTCCTTGAAGTTGCGGAGCGACTCCACGAAGTTTTTCTGCCGGTACAGCGCCATGGCGATGTTGTAGTAATACGTACTCTGCTCGCAGGTGTCGAGGAAGTTCTGCACGGTGCTTTTCGCGAGGAAGTAACACTCATTGGCTTCCTCGAATTTCTTCAGCCGGAAAGCCAGGTCACCCCGGATCATCAGGTAGCCCGAGTAGGTACGCGGGTACGCCTTTTTTTTCTCGTAGCTGTCGAAGAGCGCGATGGCGCTGTCGATCAGGTGTGTGCAGCGGGTGTAGTCGGTAGCAAAAAAGTAGTAGTAGAAATGCTGTACGTCGTAGCGGGCGGCGCGTACGAACAGGTTGTCGGTCGGGTGTTCGCGAAGGATCGAATCGTAGGTCCGAACGCCGCTCTCGAGGCTGCGGTCGCGCTCGATGGCGCGGTAGGCTGGTCGGAAAATGGGCTCCCACAAGGCCCGCTCGGCCTTTTCGGAGCGTGGCGTGCTATGCCGGCAGGCCAGCAGTGACAAAAAGAGCAGGTAAAGCCATGGGCCTGTAGGGCGGCGGAAAAGCATGTTTGTTGCGAAGGCTTAAAGGTAGGAAAAAGCAAAGCTGCGGGCCGGCTCAGCCCGCTTCCGGGGCGTTCGTAATGCGGTTATAGTTTCCGGAACCGGCCTGCGGACCTGCTGCCGTCTTCAAAAACCAGCTCCACGAAGTACAGCCCCGGCGCCAGACCGGTCAGCCCGATCTCGACGCTGTTGCTGCCAACGCCCAATACCTGCTCGCGCAGGAGCAGCAGGCGGCCGGAAGCGTCGGCCACAAGGAGCTGCGCGCGCTGCGCCGAAGCCGATTGCAGCATCACCCGGAGCAGGTCTGCGGACTGGTTGAACGACAAGCTACCCGGCGGCAGGAGGCCGACGGTGTCCGAGATCTTTACCACGGGGCTATAGCGTGCCCGCCCGCCGAGATCCTGCTGCCGCAAGCGGTAGTACCGGGTGCCCGCTGCTGCGGCGTCGCTGAATTCGTAATCTAGTTGCGTGTTGCTGTTGCCGCCCGCTGCGCGGCTCGGCACCTGGGCCAGGGTATGGAAGCTGCGGCCATCTGCGGACCGCTCGATAGTAAATCCCGCATTCTCACTCTCCTGCGCCGTCGACCAGCTGAGGATGTTGGCAGCCGACTGGCGCCGGCCCGAAAAGCGGAGTAGTTGAACAGGCAGCACGCTGCCGCCGGTGGTCACGACCCAGGGCGAAAACTGCGTAATGCCCGCGGCTGTAGCCGTGCGGATGCCGCCGGCGCTCCCGGTAGGGGCGATGTTTCCGGTCGGCGTCACCCAGGCCGCACCGTTATAGCGTTTCAGCGTCACGTTGCCGTTGGGATTCCAGCTGCTGCCCTGGATACCCGCGTCGCCCTCGTTGTATTGAAACGTCAGTGTTGCGCCGGAAGGCACCGGGTTGGTAGACGGGGTGATGGTCCACATGCGTTGAATGCTTTCCGACGAAGTAGCCAGCGTAGGGCTGATGGACGCGGCGACCTGCACCGTCCAGTCGAGGCCGCTGGCCTGTGCGATGGTCAGGGGCGAGTAGCTGGAGCTGCTGGCACCGATCACGAATTGCTTTCCGCCGCTGCCGATGCCCCGTAGAACTACGGACCCGCCGCCGCTGGTGACGACGAAATTGCTGGCATCGCCGCTCATCGTACCGCCTATGCTCAGGCTATTGCCACCGAGCAGGAGCCGGGAGCCGCCGCTCAGCGTGATATTGCCGGCGAGGGTGGTTGCCCCGCCCAATGTTTTCTGCCCGTTGCTCAGTGCCAGGTGCTGGTAGTCACTGCGGGCAGTTACGACCTGCGCGCTGCTGGCGCTGTAGTCGATGCTGGAACCGGAGCCGATGCTGATCGTCGGGTTGTTGCTGCTGCGGATGCTTGTGCTTGTGCCGCCGCTGAAGCCCGCGGTGCTGGCCGTGCGGAAGGTGCCGTTGATCGTGACGCTGCCGCCGCTCCCCAGCGTGATTCCGCGTGTGCCGGCGTTGCAGCGGCCACCGCTGGCGACGATGAACTGTCCGCCGGTGCCGAGCGTCAGGTCGCCGTCAAGGGTTACGTCGGCGCTGCTGTTGCTGATGGTGACCGATGCCGGCGTGCCTATCGTGACCCCGCTGAAGCCGGTGCTCTGCGCCACTGTGCCGTTGAATTCGTACCTGACACCGCTGGCGAACACGTAGCCGCCGCTGTTGGCCAGGCTTCCCGACAGGCCGCTGGCATAGCCCACCTTGATCGTGCCAGCGGAGTTCACCAGGATCGACCCGGCACCGCCAAGCTGGTAGCCGGCCATATTAAGCGAGCCGTTTACAGTCAGCGTACTGCCCGTCGTGCCTGAAAAATTTCCAGTAAGCGTATACGATGCGGCGCTGGCGATAACTACGTTGGGTGTATAGCCCGTGCCCGAGTTGCTCAGCGTGCCCGAGCCAAGAAGGTTGACGGTAAGAAACTGCAGCGACTGGCCCCCGCTGGCATTCCAGGCAAGCGACCCCGCGATGTTGAAGGTTGTTGCCGTCCAGGAGCTCAGGTTCAGTTGCGTTGAAGAGCCGACTGAGAAAGGCCCATTGATGGTAACGGCTCCGCCGGCGCTCATCCAGACGGCGCCCGGTGCCGATATGTCGAGCCCGTAATACGTGAGCGGCTGTATCGACGGGCTTGAGCCGGTATAGCTGATCGTACCCTGTGAAATCGTCGTGATGCTCCCCGGGCTAAAGCTTCCGCCGATCCTGATCGTTCCGTTGGCGAAGGATATCCCGGTAGCCCCGGCCAGGTTCAGGTTGTAGTACTGGAAAGCCGGAACCGTCTGGTTGCTCCCGGTAAAGCTGACCGTATAATTACTGCCCGCCGATGTTGTGCTTCCGGTGATGAATGACCCGGCAATGCCCACCGTATAGTTGGTGAACGCGATATTGCTCGCCGCGCTGATATCGAGGTTGTAAAAGTTGAACGACGACTGAAGCGACTGGTTGCTGCCATTGAAGGCGATCGTTCCCTGCGTGGGTGTATTGTTGCGGCTGTTGCTGAGCGCGCCGGCGATACCGATCGTACCGGAGGGAAAGCTGTGGCTGCCGTTATCCAGGTCGAGGTTGTAGTAGTTGAACGCCGGCAGCGCCTGTCCCGCCGCGCCTTTGAAATTGAAGTAGGAGCCCGTCGTAGCCCTTGTGATCGCATCGGGCGTGAAGCTGCCGTAGATGTCGATGCCCGGGTAATTGGTCGTGGCGAAAGACGTACCCGTGGCGCCGGTCAGGTCGAGGTTGTAGTAGCCGAACACCGGGACCGTCTGGTTGCTGCCGTTGAAACGGATCGTGCTGCCGGTAGTAGCGCTGCTGACGTAGCCGCGCGTGAAGGTTCCGCGCACCCCGATAATTCCCGGGGTCGCGAACGAAAGCTGGCTGGCGTTACTCAGGTCAAGGTTGTTGTACAGGAAGGCCGGCACCGTCTGGCCGCGGCCGTTGAAGTTAATGGTACCCGTGTTGGTGCCGGTGAGCGTTCCCGGGATAAAGAGGTCGGAGATGGTCACCGTGCCGGAAGGAAACGAAGCGTTGGTTGCGCCGGCGAGGCTGAGGCCTTCGTACGGGAAGACGGCGATGGTTTGGTTGCTGCCTTTATAGTTGACCGTTGCGCTGTTGTTGTAATTGACGTTCGTGGCGCTGTGCGTGAAGGTGCCGCTGATACCGATCGTGCCGGAGCCGATGCTGAGCCACTGACCGCCGCGTGCACCGGAGATAACGAGGTTGGCATAGTCGCGCACCGTGATTACCTGGTAGCCGCTGCCGTAGTACTCGATCGTGGAGCTGCTGCCCAGTGTAACCAGCGGGCTGTTACCCGTCGACAGCGTGCCTGATGTGCCGCTGATCAATCCATTGCTGTTGGCAGTACGCAGCGTGCCGTTGATCGTGAAGAAGCCGGAGGCGGCAGCAGTGATCACGTAGGTCGAAGCATCGAGGGAGCCGCTTACCGTGAGTGATTTGATCGATACATCAGCCGCCAGGGTAACACTGTAGTTTGCGCCGATGACCACGTCGTCGGCATTGCCCGGTACGGCGCCGCCCAGCCAGGTGGCCATGCTGTTCCAGCTGCCGGAGCTGATGGCCGTAACGGTCCCTGCCTGAGAGCGGAAGGACATAAGCAGTAACACGGTTCCGGCCAGCAGGAGCCTGCCATAGTGGGTAAGGTGCATACGTGCGAGTTTGGCTGCGATGAGAGAGTCGTGGCAAATGTATGGGTTTACACTTAGATTGTTTCCGAAAAATCATTAGGTGGATTCTCGGGGTTAAGGCGGGTATTCCCGCAGGAAAGCTGTGCGCCGCAGGACCCCGGCGTAACTTAGGAGCTACAATGCCCTTACGTATGAAACCGATACTTTTCCGCAGCGGACTTTGGATCCTGTGCGGGCTCACGGCCTTTGCCTGCAGCAACCAGGCGACACAGCCGGCTTCGGCGCCGGCAACGGATTCGTCGCCGGTGGAAACAAAGCCACCTAATTCCCGTTATTCGCCGGCCTTCCCCGGCCAGACCCGTATCCGCGGCGTGCGTACAGCCACGCCCTGGAAGGCCGTTGTGCTTAGTCGCTCGCTCGACCGACCCTGGGGTATTACCTCACTGCCCGACGGGCGGCTGCTGATCACCGAGAAGGGCGGCAGCTTCCGCATCGCCGGCACGAACGGCGCCCTGAGTGCACCGATTGGCGGAGCGCCGGCGGTCAATGACGCCGGGCAGGGCGGTTTACTGGATGTCGTTGCCGACCCGGACTTCGCGCAGAACCGCATGCTGTATTGGACCTTTTCCGAAGCGCGCCCCGACGGCAACCTGACGGCCGTAGGCAAAGGGCAGCTGTCGGCCGACGAGCGGCGCATCGAAAACGCAACGGTCATTTACCGCGCTACACCGGCGTACAACGGCACACTCCATTATGGCGGGCGCCTGCTGTTCGACCGCAGCGGCAACCTCCTGGTATCCACCGGCGAACGTTCGGACCTGGCCACGCGGCCACAGGCGCAATGGCTCAACTCCGCGCTTGGCAAGGTGCTGCGAATCACGAAAACCGGCCAGCCGGCGCCCGGCAATCCATTCCTGGGCCGCAATGATGCAAGGCCCGAGATCTTTACCTACGGCCACCGCAACGTACAGGGACTGGCCCTTCACCCCGCGACGGGCGAGCCCTGGCAAACGGAGATGGGACCCCGCGGCGGCGATGAGGTGAACAGGCTGCTTCCCGGCCGTAATTATGGCTGGCCAATCATTACCTATGGCATCGAATACAGCGGCGACCGCGTAGGGGAGGGCCGCACCCGGCAGGCCGGCCTCGAGCAGCCCGTGTATTACTGGGATCCCGTGATCTCGCCGAGCGGCTGCACGTTCTACAGTGGCGCAGGCATCGCCGAATGGAAGAACAACCTCTTTGTTTGCGGGCTCAGTGGACAGCATATTGCGCGGCTGGTACTGCAGGGAGACCGAGTAGTGGGCGAGGAGCGCCTGCTGGCCGCGGAGGGCCACCGCTGGCGGGCCATCACCGAAGGCCGCGATGCTGCGCTTTATGCGGTCACCGACGGCAGCCCGGGGCTGCTCTACCGGATCGCCCGGCAATAAGCCATCGCGCGTTTTCTCAATTGATGACAGAAGGGACGCAATTGCTCTCGGTTGTCCTTCCGGGTAAGGTACCGGCGACGTAGCATTGCAGGAACGAAAACGCGAACCGGTAAATCAATGCTATGAGCCCTCGTCAAATCAGCCTCGTCCAGGAATCCTGGCTTTCGGTAGCCGCCATCGATCCGCTCGTTGTCGGCAACCTTTTTTACAACCGCCTTTTCGAGCTCGACGAGCAATTACGGCCGCTCTTTACAGCCCCCATTTCCGGGCAGTCGAAGAAGCTCGTGTCGATGCTGCATTACGTCGTCAGCAAGCTCGATACACCCGATGAGCTAATCGACGAGGTAAAAAGCCTGGCGCAGCGGCACCTGCACAATGGTGCGCGCCCGGAGCACTACAACGTACTGGGCAGCGCCCTCATCTGGGCACTCGAGCAAAGTCTCGGCGATGCCCTGACGGAGGAGCTGGAGGAAGCCTGGATCGCCACCTACAAGGTGCTTGCCGGGGCCATGATGGAGGCGACGGCTTACCAGGAAGCAGCCTGATATTTTTTGTTGGAAATAAGAAAGAGCCCCGCGGTTTGCGGGGCTCTTCTGTTAGTCCTTCAGTTCGATCCACACCGGCGCGTGGTCGGAGGTCTTTTCCCAGGCCCGCACATCCTTGTCAACACCGGCGCCTTTGAGGCGTGGCACGAGCTCGTCGCTGAGCAGGAAGTGGTCGATGCGGATGCCGGCGTTGCGGCCGAAGGCATTGCGGAAGTAATCCCAATATGTATAGATCGTTTCGTCGGGGTAGAGGTGGCGGAGCGCGTCGGTCCAGCCCTGCTTCAGCAGCTTCGCAAAGGCCTCGCGCGATTCGGGGAAGAACAGCGCGTCGCCTGTCCAGCGCTCCGGCTTATAGGCGTCGAGTGGCGTCGGGATCACGTTGAAGTCGCCGGTGAGCAGCACGGGCTTTTTGCTTTTGAGCAGCCCCCTGGCATGATCGTGCAGGCGCTCCATCCAGCGCAGCTTGTAGTCGAACTTGGGCCCGGGTGCGGGGTTGCCGTTGGGCAGGTACAGCCCGCAGATCCGGATCCCGGCCACATCGGCCTCGATATAGCGGCTTTGCTCGTCGTCGGGGTCGCCGTCGAGGCCCTTCCGTATTTCTACGGGTGTGCCGGCGCGCGAGAGGATCGCCACCCCGTTCCAGCTTTTCTGACCGTGCCAGATCGCCTCGTAGCCCGCGGCGCGGATCGCTTCTTCGGGGAACTTCTCCTGTGGCGCCTTCAGCTCCTGCAGGCAGGCTACATCCGGGGCTTTTTCTTCGAGCCAGCGCAGCAGCACCGGCAGGCGCGCCGTAATGCCGTTGACGTTGTAGGTCGCAATCTTCATGGGGTGAAATTAGGGCCGTGCCTGATACTACAGAGCCGAAGCGAACGGGATCGGCCCCGGGCTCCTTTTTCCCCGATCGCGGGGCTTTCCGGAAGAAGTGCTGCGGGATCGGGGAAATATATTTTCTTTGGAGTCAATGGCCGCCGACCAGAAACAAACGCAAATTATCGAAGCCGCGATCCGCCGCTTCGCCGACGCTGGCGTGGCCAAAACCACGATGAACGAGATCGCCGCTGATCTCGCGATCTCCAAGGCGTTGCTTTATTATTACTTTCCCGACAAGATCAGCCTCTATGCGGCCGTGCTGGGGCAGATCGCCGCGCAGGACAGCGCCCGCAACGAGCGGGAGCTGGATGGCATCGCCGACCCGCTGCGGGCCCTGGAGCGGTACCTCGACACCCGCACCGATTTTATCCTCCGGTACTACCAGCTGCTCGAATACCTGAAGGCCTTCAGCCCCGCTACGCTCCCCGAGCCGCTGCGGCCGATCTTCGCCGTGCTGCGCCAAAGGCAGCTCGACCGCATTACCAGCATTATGGAAAAGGGCCGGGCGTCGGGAGTTTTCAAGATGCCAGATGCGCGCAAGACCGCCGAGCTGTATTTCGATTTCCTTGATGGCTTTCGCCACGCGGTGCTGGCGCGGCAGCCCAATTCCTTCCCCGACAAGAAACAATTCGGCAGCCTGCTCAAGCGCGAGAAGGAGTTTTCACGAATCTTTATGAATGGGCTTAGCTGCCATGGATGAGCACATTTTTTTTGGACGTACCTTTGACTATTCTAAGCAAAAAGTCAGGAACGGCGGCAGCGTCGATCCGCGCGACGCTCGTATCCTACCTATTAAGTAAAGGGTTCTCAGGTACTCCGCCTGCGGGCGGCAAACGAATTTCCCTATGAATGGCCGAGTATCCGAAAGGCGTTGCTGACAGATGAGGACACTGATGGGGGAAGCATAAGCTTCCCCTTTTTTTGTGTGCCATGGATGGGCTTTGACGAAAGGGCAAAAAGAAACCCCGGTAGAAACCGGGGTCGCAACCAAAACTAACTGCTTATGAGAAAATTGACTGCTTATGTGAGATTTATACTGTTACAATAACGGTGCCGAAAATTTCGTTTGTCGCGGAAGACAACGCTAAAGAATTGTAAATGCCTACTTTTAGCCCCTAACCCTCGACCATGACGGAAAAGCCCAACTTTTGGCAGCGCCTCGGCCTGCACGATTGGTTTGTCAATAAGCCCGAAGCGGCGCCCGCCACAGAGCGGGGCGCGCTGACGCCCGATACGATCTTCAACTACCTGGTCCGGCAATTCGAAAGCTCCATTCGCGAGCTTTCGTTTGCCAACCGCGTTGTTTTTTACCATGAATACATCGTGGTATTTCACCCCGATGACTATAAGATGTTCCAGGACAGCCGCAAGGGTCTCCTGGGGATGATCGCGCAGGAATCCGTGGCGGAATTTACACGACGACTGCAGGAGGCCGCCGCAGCTGGTCGCACTGTGGTGCCGGCAGCAAGCAAGTGGGTCTTCCGGTTTGTATCGCATCCCGGCTATGCGCCCGGCGACCTTGGCTTCATCGGTAAGCTGCTCCCCGAAGGCACCGGGCGCGAGCCCGAGGGGAACCTTCGCATTACCTATATCCCGCGGCAAACGGGGCAGGCCGAAACGAGTAACCTCAGCGTCGACGCACTCTCGGCTTTCACCTATTACAGCGAAGGATACTACGAGCTCCCTTTCCGGTTAGACGTCGCCGGTAGCTCCGCGGTTTCCCATAGTGGTGCCGCATTGGCGCGCCTCGAAGCCGTGGTGCCCGACAAGGAGTTTGCCGGAAAGAAGATTGAGTTCCTGCTCCGCGGCGAGGACCTGGTCGTATCGGGGCCGGCCGACAACCGCGAAGGCGGCGAGGTTTTCCGGATCCCCTCCGAATGGGTGGATACCCCGCACCTCCGGATCCGCTACACGCGGGCCGAAGACCGCTTTTACCTCAGTGCCTTTGGCGAAAAAACGCTTCTGAATGAAAAGGAGATCGCCCGGAGTGCCCCGCAGCAACCGGCCTGGACGGAGCTCCCGCTCAACTCGCGAATTGTGCTCAACGGGATCGTGGGCCTGAATTTTTATAAATCCTGACATGCTTTCGTCCCTGCTCTCCGTATTACTACTGTTGGTCTGCGGCCTCATCACCGCGCTGCACTTCGCCGAAGTGCGGCGCTCAAACCGCAGGCATGACTGAACTGCAGTACGGACTCACCGATACCGGTCTCCTCCGTAGCAACAACGAGGATGCCTTCCTGGCTCTTCCACTCCGCGACGGCCGGCGCCTGCTGTGCGTCATCGATGGCGTGGGCGGCTATGAAGGCGGCGAAGTGGCCGCGGCCCTTGCCCGCGACGTACTTGCGGCTGCCGCCGGCGCCAATCAACTTGCCGGCATCGACGACCTGCGCGCGGCCTTCGTGCGGGTGCAGGAAACGATCCTGGCCGCCAAGGAAAAAGAGCCGCGGCTCGCGCAGATGGCCTGCGTGCTCACGGCGGTACTCACCGACGAAGCCCATGGACAGTTCCAGTATGCGCACGTCGGCGACACCCGGCTCTATCTCTTCCGCGACGGGTCGCTCGTAAAGATCAGCCACGATCATTCGTTTGTCGGGCTGCTCGAAGACAGCGGCCGGCTCAGCGAAGCGGAAGCCATGGAACACCCGAAGCGCAACGAGATCGACCGCGCGCTTGGCTTTCCCGGCCCCTTCGACCCGGGCAGCTATATTGAAACCGGAACCTCACCGTTCCTGCCCGGCGACGGGCTCCTGCTGTGCAGCGACGGGCTCAGCGACCTGCTGTCCCGCGCCGCTATGACGGAGATCCTCCTGCGCCCGGACGATTTGCGCGCGAAGGCCGCGGCGCTGGTTGCTGCTGCCAACAAGGCAGGGGGCAAAGACAATATTACCGTCGTCCTGGCCCTGCACCCGGGCCGGCGTGGACCCGGGAAGCCTGTAGGTTCGCCCAGGACGCTAGCATCGCAATCCGTAGAAATACGGGAGGAGGCGCCGCCCCGGCCGGCTGCGACGACAGCAACTGTGGCGAAGCGATCGCCCTGGCTTTGGATCATCGGAGGAATCCTGCTGCTCGCGCTCCTGGCCTGGGGGTTACTGCGGCGCCCGGCATCGGAGCCGGCGGGCCCGGTCAACGACCCGCTGCAAGCATCCTTTGCCGACCTGCTGCTGCGTACCCGCGATACGCTGCGCCTGCCCGCGGATTCGGTGCTGGCGCTTCCCGACTCGCTGTTTATCGGGCACGACAGCCTGCTGCTGCTCGGCAGCCGCTCGACCGTCCTTCGTCCCGGCGGAAAGCATAGTGTACTGCAGGTTGCCCCGACGGTGCGCCTGCTGGCCCTGACACGCCTCGAGCTGCATGATGCCGATATCCGCATCAGCAGCAGCAACATCGGCGCGCTCCGCTTCGACAGCGTGCGCCTGCTGCGCGTTTCGATTGGTGTGGGGCCGTCACTTTATTTCCGCGATACCGTGCTATCGGGCGTTCTGTACAGCGCCGTCAAAAAAGGAGGAACGCGCCATGAATAACCGGAAAACGGAGCGCCTCCTGCTGGCCTGTATCACGATTGTGCTGGGCGGCCTTTTTACTATTTTGTACCAGGGCTTTGAAAAAGACACAGCCGATGTGGCGCAGCGGCTGCAGGAAGGCAGCATCGTGAACCTTGCCGCCGATCCCGGCGCAGGCGCGCTGGCGCGGCTTCTCGCCACACAATATTACCTGGAAGATCCCCGCGACATAAAGCTGGTACAGGAAGCGGTGGCATCGGGGCAGCAATCCACCGGGCCGCTGGATAATATCGGTGCCCTGAACAAGCGGCCGTTCCTGCTTCCGGCGGAGGAAGCGCTCGCGCGCGGTGGTGCCTCGCTGCAAAAAAGGGCGCGGCTCTCGTACCGCTTATTAGGCTTCGATGGCGCCGACTCGCTGCGCTATGCAGCCGAGAAACGGGCGCCACCGGCATTACCCGCATCGCTGGACCTTGGTGCCGGAAAGGGCGTGCTCGAGGGAACGGTACGCGATGCCGGCGGCGCGGCTGCGGCCTCGGTGTTGCTGCGCCTCGAGCCCGTGCTGCCTTCCGACAGCAGCAGCGGCGACGAGGAGTCGTACAGCGAGCGCAGCACCGCAACTTACCGCTACCGCCGTGCGCCCGGCGCACCCGAGCAGCTGGCCGCCGCCTATGTGCGTACGGACGCTTCCGGTCACTACCGCTTCAGCGGGCTTCCGGAAGGCGCTGCCTGGGAAGTGCTGCCGTTGCAACCTGGTTTTGCTTTTGGCAGCCCGAAGGGCGTGTCGCAGTTGTTCGGCCCGGTCACCCGCAACTTTACGCGTGTGCCGCATACAATCCGGTTATTCTCGGGGCGCGACTTCAATAATCTCAAGCGCGAAGGAGCGCTAATCGTGCGCACGCCTTCGGAAGCGCGGACCTGGTACATCCTTATCATCCTGGGATGGGTGCTTTCCTTCTGGTTGCTCCATGCATTCCTGAGTCGCCGGCTTCGCGGCACCGATCCTTTTGTGCTGCCGATCCTGATGCTGCTCACGGGCCTTTCCTTTCTTACGCTGCTCAGCCTGCAGGACCCGCTACGCGACCGCTTCCTGGCGCGGAGCAGTTTCTGGTATTTTGAATCCGGGATGCTGCTTGTATTTCTACTGCAATGCTTCGACCTGCGGCGCTTTACGCCGGACTCGCGTTTGTACCGGTTGTTTACCGTAAACGGGCGCAAGGGCGAGCGCGGGATGCAGTGGGGCATCGTGGCCTTGCTGCTGCTGCTGGCCACCATCGTGCTGGGCAGCGGTCCCAAGGGAAGCGGTGTCAAGGTGAACCTGTTTGGCTTCCAGCCCAGCGAAGGGATCCGCTTTTTGCTGGTGCTGTTTCTTGCCGGTTTTTTTGCGGCCAACGAGCGGCTCATCTCCGAATACGCCACGGCGCGGCGCCGCTGGTCGTTCTTCTATCCCGCGCTCGGCGCCGTTTTGGCAACCATAGGGCTTTTCCTGCTGCTCGGCGACCTGGGCCCGGCGCTGGTCATCTGCTTTACGTTTATCATCCTTTTTTCCTTTTCGCGCGGCGATTTCTGGATCATGGCGGCCACGGTGGGCGTTTATGTGCTGGCCAACAAGGTCATCGGCAGCGTGTGGATCGCAACGGGCGCGACCGTAGTTCTACTGGCGCTTTACCTGCGCTTCGGCTACCGCCGCCTTTCCGAATCATCGGTGATGGCCCTTGTGGTGCTAGCCGGCTTTCTCCTGCTCGACCAGGTGCCGGGCCTCGACCAGCTCGTGCCGGGGCCGGTGCAGCGTCTTTCCGACCGCAAGGCGATCTGGCAAAATCCCTGGGACAATGAAGTGTACGGCGGCGACCAGGTGGCCAACGGCATCTGGGGCATGGCATCGGGCGGTGCCAGCGGGCAGGGCATTGGCGAAGGCTTTGCCAAGACGATCCCGGAAGCGCATACCGATATGATACTGCCCGCGATCGGGGAGGAGCTTGGCTGGGCGGGCATTGTGTGCCTCTTCCTGCTTTTCCTGCTGTACCTGCACCGCGCGCTGCTCATCGGGCGGCAAACGGGCCGGCCGTTTCTCTTTTACCTGTGCGCCGGAATCGGCATCAGCACCTTTGTGCAGTTCCTGCTCATCGCCGGTGGGTCAACGGGGGCGCTCCCGCTTTCGGGGATCACGCTTCCATTTACGAGCTACGGCGGCTCCTCGCTCATCATCAACCTCGCTGCGGCCGGCTTCCTGCTCTCGGCTTCTTTTGTACGCGGGTCGGAAGCGCAGCTCGATTACGTACGCCGCCGCCAGGACCACAACCTTGTACCGGCCATGGCCGTGGCCACGGTTGGTATCGTATCGCTTTCGGTTAACCTTGGCCGTTACCTCTTCAGCCCGGCGCGCTGGGTGGTGCAGCCGGCGCTCGTAGCCGACCGGTCGGGAGCGCGTATGTTCAGCTACAACCCCCGGATCGCCATCCTCATGAACCGCCTCGAAGCGGGGGCGCTCTATGACCGCGCGGGGCGCCTGCTGGCTACGAGCCGGAAAGAGCGTCTTTCGCAGCAACGCGATACCCTGCTGGCCGGCGGGCTTTCGGCAGTGGAGCTGGAGAAGCTTTCGCACCGTCGCCTCGACCGCTACTATCCTTATGGTGACCAGATGTTCTTCTGGACCGGCGACGCCAATACCGGCGTATTCAGCGGCGCCACCAACGGCTGGTTTGGCGAATATGCGATGGCTGCGGAGCTGCGTGGCTTTGGCACGCCCGAAAAAGCCTACGAGGTGCACGCTCAACACTACCGCGAAAGCCGCTTCCTGCCGCCCAGCGAACGCTCGATGACCGTAGTGGGCCGCGACTACAGCGCCCTGGCACCGCTTCTCCTGGCCGGAATCAACAGCCCCGCCGTGACGGAATTCAAGAAGCAAAACCGAGATGTGCAACTGAGCATGGATGCGGCCCTGCAAACCGCCCTGCAACGCGGACTGTCGGCCAACGACTCGCTGCGTGACAACCGGGTGTCGATCGTTGTTCTGTCGGACCGCAGCGGCGACGTGCTCGCCTCGGCCAACTGGCCGCTCCCGCCGACCGACGATTGGGACCTGCTCACCATGAGCTCCCGCGAAGCATCGCGGTACAATGGCTGGCTGAGCCTTCGCGACGGCGGCTTTACACAGGCCACGCAGCCCGGCTCCACGGCGAAGCTGCTGACGGCGCTCGCGGGGCTGAACAAGTATGGTGCTTCGCTCGCGCAGAAGCAGCTGCTGATCCGCACGCAGGATCTCGTGCGCACGCGTGGCGCCGAGCCGGATGAAGCGGGGATGATCGATATGGAGCGCGCCATTGTGCATTCCAACAACAGCTATTTTATCCGGCTTGCCAACGAGATGCGCCTCGAAGACGAGATGGCCAACCTTTATATCAAAACAGGTATGTTCTGGCGCGGTGTCGGCGGGTATTTTTACGAGCGTCCTGAAGGCAATACCGACCGCGAGGAGCGCTGGCGCGCACTCTGGCGCCGCACGGAGTACACGAGCCTGCGGCGCTATGACCGCGACAACCCGCGGCGGACGCGGGCCCTGGGCATCTCGGGCGCCGCGTGGGGGCAAGGTGAGCTGGCAGCCACACCGGCGTCGGTGGCGCGGCTTGCAGCGGGCATCGCCAACGACGGCCTGCTCGCGGCGCACCGCTTTGTGCTCAAGGTCGGCGACTCCAGTACCGTGCTTGCACCGGGTACCACGCTCGCCAACAGCCCGCAGCTGGCCCGTATGCTAACGGGCTTCATGAAAGCGCAAAGCGCCGGAAAGCGCGGCGTGCTCGGCATACAGGTGGCGGGAAAGACGGGAACTCCGGAGCGAATTTTGCGGGGAGTGCGCGTCAACGACGGCTGGTACGTGTTTTTTGCACCTTCTGCGCGCGGCGACGGCCATGTAGTCTGTTGCATCCGCATCGAGGCAACGAAGGGCTCCAGCGACGCGGTGCGGCTTGCCGGGAAACTTGTGCTGCCGGAGCTGCTGCGCCGCGGCTACCTAAAGGGTTTTCCTCTCGAAGGCGCCACCGATTCTGTCATCCGCATCCGGCCACTCTTACCAAACGAACAATGAACCATGGGATTTTTTGACCGATTCAAGACCGAGCGCAGCGACGCGAAATCCATCCGCGAGGACCTGCTCTATGCGCTGCGCAACCGGCTGTCGTCGTTCCAGGGCGGTGAGGCCGCGGGCCTCCGCAGTATTACGCTGTACCTCGCGCCAGCGCCATCAGCCCGCGCCGAATACGAGGCAGCGGTATATGCCGGCGAGCCCGGCCGCCTCCGTGCCGAGGTAGAGCGCGTTGCCGCCGATTATGCGCTGGATCTCCCTGCCAGCTGGGAGCTGCAAACCGAATTTACCGGCGCCGTTCCCGGCGAAGCGGCTCCCGTCGAGGGCCACCCAGCGGGGATCTGGATCGCGGCCGGCGCCAAAGCAGCTCCCGCCGTGCGCGGTGCAGGCCTGCGTGTTCTGGCCGGGAAGGCGGAGCAGGAAGAGTACCGGCTAGAGCCCGACGGGTCGCGCACGACAATCGGCCGTGAAAAAAAGGTACAGCTCGCAGATGGATTTATCCGTATTAATACGGTTGCTTTCCTGGGCGACAGCGACGATGAGGCAAACCGCTTCGTGTCGCGCCAGCATGCCCATATACGCTACGATTCCAGCATCGGCCAATTCCTGTTGTTTGCAGATGCGGGTGGACTTCCGCCCCATAATAAAACGAAGGTCAGGGCGCGCGGCGCGGAGGGCGCCGTTAAGCTGCAAAGCGCCGAGGTGCCGCACCTCCTCCGCGACGGCGACCAGATCATGCTGGGGCATACCGCGCTGCTCGAATTTTCAACCACGCAAAGCGAAGCACATGGGTAAGGTCTTTACGATCACATCAGGACTTGAGAATATGGGCGCGCTCAAAACCGGCGGGCAGGGATCGGTGTACAAGGGCCGGCGAACGGGCGCCATCATCACGGCCGTGAAGCTGCTGCCAACGCCCATCCACTCGGAGTCGACCGACGACAAGCACTATATGGCTTTCCAGAACGAGGTGGCGAAGCTGCGGAAGGTGAACGAAGTGCCCAATCCGCACGTCGTGCGGATCCTGAGCTCGGGGCTTACGGAGAGCGGGTCGTTCCCGTTTATTGAAATGGAGTTCGTGGAAGGTCCCGACCTCGAAGAGCTGCTGAAGCCACCCCACGAGCCGCTCTTTACAATCAAGGAAGCGGTGCGTGTGGCCGACCAGCTTTCCAATGCGCTGGCGCATTGCCACCGCGTGGGCGTGAAGCACGGCGATGTAAAAAGCAACAACGTAAAATACAACGTTCATAGCGGCAACTACGTGCTGCTCGACTTCGGCATGGCCATCATGTCGGATGAGCAGCGGCGCACCAGTTTGCGGCATGCGGGCGCCATCGAGTTCATGGCGCCGGAGCAGAACGAGGGGCATATCGGTTTTCCCACCGACGTATACAGCTTCGGCGTCATCCTGTTCGAGCTCCTTGCGGGCATTGTGCCGTTCCCGCTGCAGGAGCGGGGCGAGACGGCGCGTACACAGGTGATGCTGGCACATATGGAAACGCCGCCGCCCGATATCCTCGAGCTGCGCCGGAAGCATATGCCCGACACGTGGAGCGAGGAAAAAAAGGCACGCGAGCTCCAGGTGCCGCAGTGGCTGCTCGATACGGTATATATCTGCCTGCAGAAATCGCCCGGGCGGCGCTTCGCCGACGGCGTCATGCTTCACGACCATATCGTGCTGCGGAGCACGCAGAAGCCCGAGGTGGCGGAGAGCTTTGTAGGCGCGGCGCCCGCGAATGCGGCCCTCGAGGGAGAAGTTGCGCGGCTTCGCCAGGAAAACGAGCAATTGCGCCAGCGCCTGCAGCAGCTGCAGGAGCGCGCCACGGCGCCGGTTGCCCCGGTTCCGGCTGATGCGCCACCGGTATATCCGGCGGAGTACAGTCGCCCCAGGCGTCGTGGTCCCAACCTGCTGTCGCTCTTCGTGATCCTTGCGGTGCTCGGTATTGCAGCCTGGATCGTAATCAGGAAGCCGGGCGTCGTAACGCCGAAAGACCCGGTGGCTACGACGGAGCCAGCCTCGAAGGAAGTTGCCGGGCAATACATGGTGAAGGCGGCGCGCGCCTACTTCTACGATTCGCCCGATGCCGGCATGCGCCGCAGTGCCTACATGGTGCCGTCGTCGGATGTGGTGAACACGACGCGCGAAGAGGGCGATTTCGTATACACCGATTTTACCAACAGCCGCGGGCAGCGCTCGCGGGGCTGGCTCCGCAAGCGCGACCTGATGACGCTCGCTGAGTGGAACGCGCAGGTGAAGCAGCAGGCAGAGCCCGTGCTGACGCAGGCCGAGATCGACCGGCAGCTGCGCGATGCCCGGAGCAAGCTGGATAACGGTCAGCTGCAGGAAGCACTATTCCTGTACCAGTTTTTGTCGGGCAAGGAAGTACCCGAGGCGCAGTTCGAGTACGGAAACCTCGCACTCCAGGGCCGCCACAGCGCACTCGATTGCGGGCAGGCGCTGGAGCTTGTGATGCGGGCCAGCGACAAGGGCTACGTACCGGCGAAGCGAACGCTCGGCTTCCTCTACGTGTTTGCCGACAATCCCGAGGCGCTGCGGACGAATGGCTACGACCACTGCAGCTACGAGCGAAACGTTTATAAAGGCACACAGCTGTTGCTGGAAGCCGCCGCACAGGGTGATGAGCCGGCCCGAAAGCTGGCCGATGAGATACAGGCAGGCAACCCGCCTGCCGACAGCGGAGGGCCCGGCAATGAATAAGGTACCGTATTTATACAGGTGGGCTGCCGCCGTTCTGTCGCTTATGATCCTCGCTTCCTGCGGCGGTGGCGAACGGAACTACACACAGGGCAGCGACATCCTGTACTACCCGGAGCGAAACCTCTATTTCGACAAAAGCAATAACCGGTACCTGGCCTTCGACACGGTGGAGCAGCAGTGGCGGCAGGAGGCCCCGGAGGCCGTTGGCGCACCCGGGACCCTCGGTCCGGCGGTACCGATCGAGCACCCGGCGGTACCCGTGTACCGCGACAATGCGCAGCACCGGCTGGTGTACGGCACGGTTCGTTATACCGATCGGACCGAACTGGCGCGCAAGCGGGTTGAGGACTCGCTGGCGGCGTCGCGGCCACCCGCGGCAGCTCCTGAGCCGGTACCCGGGGAAGCCCCGAAAAAGAAGTCGAAGCTGGGACGCTGGCTGCAAAAGATCTTCGGCAAGAACAAAGACGAGTAGCAGCAACGATACGGACAAGTATTGCCCACAAGCCCGGCCTTAGCGGCGGCACGCGTCCATTTTACCCAATTAATAGTCAAATCGTTGCCAATTCGAGGGCGATAACACCAAAACTTCCTGCTTTTACCGAGCTTGTGAAAAATTTCGAGTCCGTGATCCTGATACTTTGCTTTTTTGTTGCCCATTGGTACCTGTCCCTATTCTCCCAGACCTTTTTCCAGCACCGCTACGCCGCGCACAAGTCTTTTACGATGAGTAAGGGATGGGAGCGCTTCTTCTTCGTGTTTGCCTATATCACGCAGGGCTCGTCCTACCTGAGTCCCTGGGCCTATGGAATCATGCACCGCATCCACCATGCGCATACCGACACCGAGCTCGACCCGCACTCACCCACGTACGATAAGAACCTGCTGGCCATGATGTGGCGAACGAAGAAAACTTACGCCGGCATCCTGTACAAGACGATACCTGTTGACGCGAAGTATTCCCGCAACGTGCCCGAGTGGCGCGGCTTCGACCTCTGGGCCAACAGCACGTTTGCGCGTTTGCTCTGGATCGGCTTCTACGTATGGATCTACGCGGTTTATGCCGACTACTGGTGGCTGTGGCTGCTGCTGCCCTTTCAGATCGTGATGGGCCCCCTGCACGGCGTCATCATCAACTGGTTTG
Organism: Flaviaestuariibacter terrae; assembly: GCF_054777635.1. Classification (NCBI taxonomy): domain Bacteria; kingdom Pseudomonadati; phylum Bacteroidota; class Chitinophagia; order Chitinophagales; family Chitinophagaceae; genus Flaviaestuariibacter; species Flaviaestuariibacter terrae. The sequence goes on along the minus strand of NZ_BAAHAL010000006.1, from coordinate 1,070,139 downwards.
CGCACAAGTATGGCCACGTGAACTTCGAGACCGACAACACCTCCAAGAACCTCTTCAAGCTCGACCTCCTGATGATGGGCGAGGGGTATCACAATAACCACCACGTGCACCCCTCGCGAAGCAACTTCGCGGCACGCAAGGGTGAGTTCGACCTTTGCTACCCCGTTATCCGGGTGCTCCACAGGCTCCGGATCATCCGTATGGCCAGCTGACGCATGCCGTTACCGCGACATCCTTTGCCGCAATGCTGATTCGTTTTATCTTGGGATGACCAACTGTCATTCCAAGCAACGCAATCAACGTATTTATGGATGTCAAGCAACCCGCACTATGCCTTTGCCTGGCCTTATCGCATTTGACCGGTTCCGGGCAGGATGCCGCCGACACGCTCCCGCGCAGCAAAGAGTTGCCGGAGATCCGTGTAACGAACCATCCGACGCGGATAACACACTTCAAGACCACCGGCTTCCCGAGCTATCGATCCTTCAGGCAGGGCGACGCCTATGTTTGCCTCGTCAGCGGCTACCCGGCGGGACGGCTCCGCTATGTGGAATTCTACTTCAATACCGGCCTGCCCAACCTGCTTCGAAAAAAGCTTCATATCGAGTACCGCGACGTGGAATTGCAGCTGCTGCTGTTTCGTGTGGACAGCGCTGGCGCGATGGGCGCATCACTTATTGGCGACGTGCGGTTCACGGTCAGAAAGGAACACAGCGGCGCCTTACGGGTTCTGCTGGACCAGTTCGACATCAACGATTCTCAGCTGTTAATCGGGTTTCGCGTCACGGGCCCGACGGTCGAAGGGGAGTCGAACATCTATGTGCGGATGAATGAGGTCAAAAATTCAATCACGTATTCCCGGCTGACCGATCCATCGATGCGCAGCCACTGGTATCGAATGGCAGGAGATGCATTCAAGCTGCGTCTTGGCATCGAGCAATAGCGTCCGTTGAGCACTATGACGCTATATTTAGTTTCTCAAAAGGCAATCATGCGCTACCCGGGCCTCGTCGGACTTCTTGCTTTCCTCTACCTGTTTCCAACCGCCGCGGCGGGCCAATCTTTTGTGCAGGTCCGCAACGGGCAGTTTCGGCTAAACGGGCAACCGTATTACTACGTAGGAACGAACTACTGGTACGGCTCGCTGCTGGCGCTGGGTAAGGACCGCGCGAAAGGGATCGGGCGCCTGCGCCGCGAGCTCGACTTCCTGCAGCGTCACGGCGTGACCAACCTGCGGGTGCTGGCCGGGGCGGAAGGCAGCGGTCTCATCAACGGGGTGCCGCGTGTGGGCCCGCCGCTGCAGCCGGAGCAGGGTTTGTTTGATACCAGCGTACTTCGCGGTCTTGACCTGCTGCTCGCCGAGATGGGCAAGCGGCGGATGAAGGCCGTAGTCATCCTGAGCAACAACTGGGAGTGGAGCGGCGGCTTTCTTCAATACCTTAACTGGAACGGGCTGCTGCCCGATTCGATCCTGCGACGCAAGCTTTGGTGGGACGAGTTCCAGGATTACATCAGTCGATTCTACAGCTGCGCGCCCTGTACAACCGCTTACCGGCAACAGGTGGCGCTGCTGCTGGCAAGACGCAACGGCGTGACCGGACGGCGCTATACCGACGACCCGACGATCATGGCCTGGGAGCTGGCCAATGAGCCGCGCCCGATGCGGCCTTCGGCTCATGCGGCCTATGCCGCCTGGATCAGCGCCACGGCCGCCTTCATCAAAGAGCGGGCGCCGAAGCAACTGGTTTGCCTGGGCCATGAGGGCTCCATCGGTACGCAGAGCATCGCCTTGTACGAATCCATTCACCGCGACAGGAACGTCGACTATCTCACGATCCATATCTGGCCGAAAAACTGGGCCTGGCTGCGGGCGGACAGCATGGCCACCGACTTCCCGGCGGCGGCGCAGAAAACAACCGACTACATCCGCGAGCACCGCGCCCTCGCCGAAGCCATCGGCAAGCCGCTCGTGATCGAGGAGTTCGGGCTCCCGCGCGACGGGGGCGCTTTTTCGCCCGCATCCGGCAGCGGGTTTCGCGACCGGTATTACCGCCTCGTGTTCAACGAATGGAGCGGGAGCCGCCGGCGCGGCGGCGTGATCGCCGGCGTAAACTTCTGGGCCTTCAGCGGCAGCGGCCGCCCTGTGCCGGGACAGACCTTCTGGAAGCCCGGCGACGATTACCTTGGCGATCCCCCGATGGAAGAGCAGGGGCTCTACGGGGTTTTCGACAGCGACCGCAGCACCTGGGACCTTATTTCAACGTTTGCCAGGCCGCAACGGTCGCGCGTTGCGCCGCAGTAACGGAACCTATTAAGAATCTTTTAGCATCTGCCGTAAAATAAAAAGCGCCGCCCGGGGTTAAAGGGCCAAATCCTATAACCGATGAAGCGCGCAACCTTCCTGCTCGGCCTGGTCTCTGTGGCCACCCTTACGTTCTCGTTTACCACGAAGCCGATAAAAAAGACGGCTTCTCACAGGTTGAGCCGCGCGGTCGTTTTCCCGGTGGCCGGCAGCCATACAGCGATCAAGGACAAATGGGGCGCCAGCCGCGACGGGGGCATCCGCAGGCATAAAGGCATCGACATCCATGCGCGCAAGGGAACGCCCGTCGTGGCGCTTGCCGACGGGGTCATCGTAGAGCGGGCGCAGAGGCCCATCGGCGGCAAGACGCTCTGGCTCAAACCCGCTGGCCAGCCCTGGACGGCCTACTACGCCCACCTCGACAAGCAGCTCGTGCGCGAGGGGCAGCATGTGCACAAGGGCCAGGTGATCGGCACCGTAGGCAACACCGGAAATGCCCGAACAACGCCGTCCCACCTGCACTTTGGCGTCAAGCGGAACGACGAGTGGGTGAACCCGCTTCCCTATGTAAAAGGCGCGCCCAAAGTAGCGGCCGCTGGAGGATCGAAAAAAGCCTCCGCCAAACACCGGAAAAAACAAAAAGCCCGCAGCCGACGCTGAGGGCTTTTTTCTTGCCGCGGGCTGCGGCGGGTTCGGTAGATTTGTCCGTACCAGCATGCGCTACTTCAAACTGCTTTATGTACAGGTGCTCATCGGCATCGCCGCCGGCGTGCTGGTTGGCTGGCTGCTGCCGGCCTTTGCACCTACGGCCAAATTGATCAGCGAAACGTTCATCAACGCGATCCGCATGGTGATCGCTCCCGTGATCTTCTTCACCATCGTATCGGGGATCGCGGGGGCCGGCGACATGAAACGCGTTGGCCGCGTGGGACTGAAGGCGCTCATTTACTTCGAGGTCATCACGAGCATCGCGCTGCTGATCGGTGTGCTCGCCGCCAATATCATCCGTCCCGGGCACAACGTGCGGGTGCCGCAGCCCGGCGCCGATGCAGCCGGAAAAGCCGTCACGGGTGCAGCGGTCAACTGGGGCGAATTCCTGTCGCATATCGTGCCGGCCAATGTTGTCGAAGCCTTTGCCAAGGGCGACATACTGCAGGTGCTGTTCTTCAGCGTGCTTTTTGCGCTGGGTCTTAAAGCCATGGGGGAGGCGGGCTGCGGCGTGCAGGATACCTTCGAGAAGATCAACAGGGTCCTGTTCAACATCCTGAAGCTGGTGATGAAGGCGAGCCCGATCGGGGCTTTCGGCGGGATGGCCTACACCATCGGGAAATTCGGCTTTACCTCGCTGGCGCTGCTGGGAAAGCTGCTGCTGACATTTTATGCCACGGGGCTGCTCTTTATTTTCGGCGTGCTCTACCTCGTTTGCCGCTACTACCGAATCAGCCTGCTGAAGCTGCTCGCCTATATCAAGGAAGAAATTCTCATCGTGCTCGGCGCCAGCAGCAGCGAGGCGGTATTGCCGTCGGTGATGCAGAAACTCACGGCCGCGGGTTGCCGCAAGGAGGTCGTTGGCCTCGTTATTCCGACCGGCTACAGCTTCAACCTCGATGGAACGGCGATCTACCTGAGCATGGGCGTCCTCTTCCTGGCGCAGGTATACAATGTCGACCTTTCCTTCGGGCAGCAGTGCACCGTTATCGGCATCCTCCTGCTGACCAGCAAGGGAGCCGCAGGCGTGGCCGGCAGCGGGTTTATCGTCCTCACTTCAACCCTGGCGGCGCTGAAGGTGGTGCCCGTCGAAAGCGTGGCGCTGCTCATCGGCGTCGACCGCTTCATGAGCGAGGGGCGCGCCCTGATCAACTTCATCGGGAATACCGTTGCCACGGTGGTCATCGCGCGCAGCGAGCAGGAGGTGGACATGGCCGTATACCGCTCGGTGGTGGAGGGCGCGCCCCGTTCCTAATGCGAAGTTAATGGGGTTCGTGCAGCGTTTCGGCCGCTGCCCGAAGCGCTATTTTCGCAGCGCCGATGAAAGCCATCCCTGTTTTTTGCTGTTTCCTGCTGCTGCTGATTGGCGGCGCCCTGCCGGCCCGTGCCGGCTTTGGTTCGTCGCAGGCTGCAACCGTAACTCAGGCAAAAAGCAAGCTGCCGGCGCTGCTTGTGAGCGATGATATCGACGGCGCTTCTGCGAACGATATCGTCAGCAATCCGGCCGATGACGACGACGAGGAAGGGAGCTCCGGGCCGCGCTCCGGATTAGCCGCCGACCCGTGCCTGCTTGCCCTTTCCGCACACGACTATTGCTGCAGCGTCGGCGCGCGTGCTGCATTGCCGGCATCGTTTTCGGGCAAGCCCCGCTACATCGGGCTTTGCTCGCTGCGCATTTAGCGCCGCTGCTTCCTTACCCTGCCACCAGACCATTCCGCATTCGTTTCCCCACCTTATCGACTATCATGAACAGAATCGCCACCTTACTGGGCTGCGGCTTTCTCCTGTGCGCCGCCTGTACGCCTGCCAAAGAGAAGAAAGAAGAAGCCGGCAACTATGCCGCTACCACCGCGCTCCGCGCCGACACCTCGCTGCTCAAGGAGTATGTAGCACAGGTGCGTTCCGTGCGGAATATCGAGATCCGTGCCCAGGAAAAAGGGTACCTCCAGGACATCTACGTGGATGAAGGCCAGACGGTGCGTGCCGGGCAGCTCCTGTTCCGCATCATGCCCAAGCTGTACGAGGCCGAGTACCTCAAGGCAACCGCCGAAGCCCGCGAAGCGGAGATCGAGTACCTCAACGCCCGCACGCTTGCCGACAAGAACGTCGTGTCGAAGAACGAGCTCGCGCTGGCGCAGGCCCGCCTCGACAAGGCCAACGCCGAAAAGTCGCTGGCGCACCTGCACCTCTCGTTCACCGAGATCCGCGCTCCCTTCGACGGTACCATCAACCGCCTGCCGCTGAAGCTTGGCAGCCTCGTCGATGAAGGCGCACTGCTGACGAGCCTTTCGGACAACAGCCAGGTGTTTGCCTACTTCAACGTATCCGAGCCCGAATACCTCGACTACCGCAGCCACGGCAGCAGCAGCGCCAAAGACGTGCGTCTCCTGCTGGCCAACAACGAGCCGCTGCCCTATGGCGGCAAGGTGGAAACGGTGGAAAGCGAGTTTGACAACGAGACCGGCAACATCGCCTTCCGCGCCCGCTTCCCCAATCCGGGCGGCGTGCTCCGCAACGGCGAAACCGGCAAGGTGCGCATGACCGTGCCGCTCCGGAACGCGCTGCTGATACCGCAAAAGGCTACCTACGAGCTGCAGGACAAAACCTATGTGTTCGTGGTTGATGGATCGGGCGTGGTGCATTCGCGCAACATCAAGGTTGCCGGCTCGCTTCCGGATGTGTACGTCGTGGAAAGCGGTCTTGATGCCCAGGATCATATCCTGCTCGAAGGGGTTCAGAAAGTACATGACGACGACAAGGTCGAGACGCGGATGATCGATCCCAGGACCGTGCTCGCCCAGCTCCGCCTCAAAGCCGAATAGTTTCTCCTAAACGCATTTCCATGTTCAACAAGTTCATACACCGGCCGGTACTGTCGATCGTCATTTCCCTGCTCATCCTTTTCCTGGGTGTGCTGTCGCTCGTGAAGCTGCCGGTGACGCAGTTTCCCTCTATCTCACCTCCGAAGGTGAACGTTACGGCCGAATATCCCGGCGCCAACGGCGAGCTCATGACCAAAGCCGTGCTCATCCCGCTGGAGCGCGCCATCAACGGTGTTCCGGGGATGAAATACATGGCCTCCGATGCCGGCAACGACGGCGAGGCCACCATCCAGGTTGTCTTCAACCTCGGTACCGACCCGAACCTCGCCGCGGTCAACATCCAGAACCGCGTGGCCTCGGTGATCAACAAGCTGCCGCCGCTGGTTGTGCGCGAAGGCGTCAAGATCACCCGCGAGGAATCGAACATGCTGCTCTACATCAACCTGTATAGCAAGGACAGCACGCTCGACCAGAAGTTCCTCTTCAACTTCGCCGACATCAACATCCTCTCCGAGCTGAAGCGCGTGGATGGTGTGGGCGTTGCCGACATCCTCGGTAACCGCGAATACGCGATGCGCATCTGGCTGAAGCCCGATCGAATGCTGGCCTACAAGATCTCCGCCGACGAGGTGATGAAAGCCCTCGACGAGCAAAGCCTCGAAGCCTCGCCCGGCAAGACCGGCGAAAGCTCGGGCCAGCGCTCGCAGGCCTTCGAATATGTACTTAAATACCCGGGCCGCTTCACCACGAAGGAAGGCTACGAGAACATCGTGCTCCGCGCCAATCCCGACGGCTCGCTGCTGCGGCTTAAAGACCTTGCTACGATCGAGATGGGCTCGTCGATGTACGATATCTATTCGAACCTCAACGGGCATTCCTCGGCGGCCATCGTGCTGAAGCAATCCTACGGAAGCAACGCCAGCCAGGTGATCAAGGACGTGAAGGCGAAGCTCGCCGAGCTGAAGAAAAGCAGCTTCCCCAAGGGCCTCGACTACGAGATCTCCTACGACGTATCGACCTTCCTGGACGCCTCGATCGAGAAGGTGCTGCATACGCTGGTGGAAGCCTTTATCCTCGTGGGTATCGTGGTGTTCCTCTTCCTCGGCGACTGGCGCTCGACGCTGATTCCCGCGATCGCGGTACCGGTATCGCTGATCGGAACCTTCCTGTTCATGCAGTTCTTCGGCATCACGCTCAACCTCATTACGCTCTTTGCCCTTGTGCTCGCTATCGGTATCGTGGTCGACAACGCCATCGTGGTGATCGAGGCCGTCCACGCCAAGATGGAGGTGAAGCATCTCTCGCCGCTGCGCGCCACGGAGGAGGCGATGCACGAGATCAGCGGCGCCATCGTGGCGATCACGCTGGTGATGGCGGCCGTATTTATACCGGTGGCCTTCATGTCGGGGCCGGTGGGTATCTTCTACCGCCAGTTCTCGATCACCATGGCGACATCGATCGTGCTGTCGGGTGTGGTAGCGCTGACGCTGACACCGGCGCTCTGCGCGATGATGCTCAAGAACAACCACGGCAAGCCGCGCCGCAAGACGCCGATGAACCGCCTGCTCGATGGGTTCAACAACCGCTTCAACCGCTTCACCGGGCGGTACCGCCGCCTGCTGACGCGTATCGTGAGCCGCCGGGTGCTTACGCTTGCCGCACTCGTAGCTTTTTGCCTCGCTACGGGCCTGCTGAGCAACAAGGTGCCCACGGGCTTTATCCCGAACGAAGACCAGGGCATGTTCTACGCGGTGATCCAGACGCCGCCCGGCTCCACGCTGGAGCGCACCAACCAGGTGGCGCAGCAGCTGCAGAAGATCGCCGAGGACATGGAAGATATCCGCTCCGTATCGGCACTCGCCGGTTATGAGATCCTCACCGAAGGCACCGGTGCCAACTCGGGTACCTGCCTCATCAACCTGAAAAGCTGGGACGAGCGCAAGCACAACGTGCAGGAGGTGATCAATGAGCTCGAGGAGCGCTCGAAGGGCATCACCGGCGCTACGATCGAGTTCTTCCAGCCGCCCGCCGTTCCGGGCTACGGTGCCGCAGGTGGCTTCGAGCTCCGCCTCCTCGACAAGGCCGGCTCGGGCGACTACCACAAGATGGAGCAGGTAAGCCGCGACTTCGTGTCGGCGCTCTCCAAGCGCCCCGAGCTTTCATCTGTGTTCACGTTCTACAGCGCTTCCTTCCCCCAATACATGCTGCGCATCGACAACGATATCGCGCAGCAGAAAGGCGTTACCATCGACAACGCCATGAACACGCTGTCGACGCTCGTGGGCAGTAACTACGAAACGAGCTTTATCCAGTACGATCACCAGTACAAGGTGATGGTGCAGGCGGCGCCCCAGTACCGCGCGCTTCCGGAAGACATCCTGAAGCTGTATGTCAAGAATGATAAGGGCGAGATGGTTCCCTTCTCGGCCTTCCTGCACCTCGAAAAAGTGTATGGTCTTTCGGAGATCACGCGGCATAACATGTATAATTCTTCCGAGATCAGTGGTGCCGCCGCACCCGGCTACAGCAGCGGCGCGGCCATCAAGGCGGTGTCCGAAGTGGCGGAGAAAACGCTTCCGCGCGGCTTCGGTATCGACTGGGCCGGTATCTCCGCCGACGAAGTGGCGCGGGGCAACGAGGCCATCTATATCTTCCTCGTGTGCCTTGGATTCGTGTACCTGCTGCTGGCGGCGCAATACGAAAGCTTCGTGCTTCCCTTCGTGGTCATCCTCTCGCTGCCGGCCGGTATTTTCGGCGCCTTCCTGCTGCTGAAAGTAATGGGCCTGGAAAACAACATCTACGCGCAGGTGGCGATGGTGATGCTCATTGGACTGCTGGGTAAGAACGCGGTGCTGATCGTGGAGTTTGCCGTGCAGCGGCACCGTTCCGGCGATTCGGTGCTGAAGGCCGCCGTCGAAGGCGCAGCGCTTCGTTTCCGTCCCATCCTCATGACCTCCTTTGCCTTTATCGCAGGTCTTATCCCGCTGCTGTTTGCCTCCGGCCCCGGTGCCACCGGCAACCGCACCATCGGCTCGGCAGCCGCCGGCGGCATGCTCGTGGGTACGCTCTTCGGCGTGCTCGCGATCCCCGGCCTTTATTATCTCTTTGGCCGGATGATCGAAAAGCGTCCGCTCGTGATCGAAGAAGAAGAAAATCCCCTCACAGAAGAAATCGACAAGCACACCGAGAAAGTAGATACCTATGCGTAGCAGAATTATTTGGGGCACCGTATTCGTTGTAACCGCCGCCCTCGGGGCGTGCAAAGTGCCGGCCATCGTACAGGCCGACTCGAAGATCGCGCTGCCCGCGCAGTTCGGCAGCGGCGGCACCGACAGCAGCAGTGCCTCCGCCGACTGGCACCGCTTCTTTACCGATCCGTACCTGCAGCAGCTGATCGACACGGCGCTGACCCGCAACCAGGAGCTGCTGTCGACGCTGCAGGAGATCCAGATCGCGAAAAACGACATCCTGCTGCGCCAGGGCGCGCTGCGTCCATCGGTGGGCGCGCGGCTCGGCCTCGGTGTGGAGAAGGTAGGCCGCTATACAAGCCAGGGCGCCGGCGATGCGTCGACCGAGATCACGCCCGGCAAGGAAGTGCCCGACCCGCTCACCGACATCACGGGCTCGCTGTATGCCAGCTGGGAGCTCGATATATGGAACAAGCTGCGCACCGCGAAGAAGGCCGCCGTTACCCGTTACCTGGCCACCGTGGCCGGTCGCAATTTCGTGCGCACCAACCTCGTATCCGAAGTCGCCGACAACTATTACGAGCTCCTCGCGCTCGACTACCAGCTGGCCATCGTTCGCCAGAACATCCAGCTGCAGCAAAATGCGCTCGAGATCGTAAAGGTGCAGAAGGAAGCGGCGCGTGTTACGGAGCTGGCCGTGCAGAAGTTCAGTGCCGAAGTAGCGGGCTCGCAAAGCCTCGAGTTCGGTATCCGCCAGCGGATCACGGAAACGGAGAACCGCATCAACTTCCTCCTGGGCCGCTTCCCGCAGCCGATCGCCCGCGCCGGCGGCAACTTCCTCGACCTGCAGCCCGCGACCGTGCAGGCCGGGCTGCCTTCGCAGCTGCTCGCCAACCGCCCCGATATCGTGCAGGCGGAGCTGGAGCTCGCGGCCGCAAAGCTCGATGTGCAGGTAGCGCGCAAGGAATTCTACCCCTCGCTGGGCATCTCCTCGGCCATCGGCCTGCAGGCCTTCAAGCCGTCGTACCTGCTGCGCGCACCCGAGTCGATCCTGTATTCGATCGGCGCCGACCTCGCCGGACCGCTGGTCAACAAGGCGGCCATCAAGGCGGAATTCTATTCGGCAAATGCCCGCCAGCTCCAGGCACTGTATAACTACGAGAAGAGCATCATCAACGCCTACGCCGAAGTGGCCACGCAGCTCGCCCGCGTCGACAACCTGTCGAAAAGCTACGTGCTGAAAGCACGCGAGGTGGAAGCCCTCAACCGCTCCATCGACATCTCGAACGATCTTTTCCGCTCGGCCCGCGCCGACTACCTCGAGGTGCTGATGACACAACGTGACGCGCTGGAGTCGAAGCTCGAGCTCGTGGAAACCAAGAAAGAGCAACTCAATGCCGTGATCCAGGTGTACCGCGGACTCGGCGGCGGATGGAAATAAGTTTTGGTTTGTTTTAATGAGAAAAGGCAATCCGCAAGGATTGCCTTTGTTTTTTGGAAAGGAAAGCTTCGGTTGGCGGTCGCTGCAAGGCCTGATCAGCGCCGGTTGGCCAGCACCAACACACCCAGTGCGGGCACGGTCAGCTGCTTCAGTGGCTGGCCTGAGAAGGCGTTCCGGAAGGACCTGCTCTTCAAGCGCTCGTGCTGGAAGACCGCGGGCGCTTTGCCGCGGTTGATCACGACGATCACTTCCTCGGTACCGAGCTTGCGGCTGAAGGCATAGAGCGTTCCGCTGTCGTCGGCAAGCAGTGTCTCGAAAGAGCCGAGACGCAGCGCCGGGTATTTCTTCCGAAGCCCGATGAACTTCTGGTACCAGGCAAATAATTCCTGGTTTGCCGCAACGCTGTCGGGGGCATGCAGGGTCTGGTCGGGGTTATGCGTTTCGGGCGTGTAACGAAGATTTTTCCAGACCATCGGCTTGCGGCAGTCGGGGTCGTTGGCGCCCCACATGCCCACTTCATCTCCGTAATAGATCATCGGCGCACCAAGGTAAAGCAGCTGGAAGGCGGCGATCAGCTTTTGCTTCTGCAGCTGCATGGCCGTCGGCTTACGTGTATTGTACGAAGGGTTGTTGCTTTTCTGGCTCCAGTTGAAATACGGGCCCCAGTCGCCGAAGCGCTTGCCGTCGGCATTAACGATCGCCGACCCGATGCGGGTGGCATCGTGGCTGTTCATCAGGTTTTGCATGTTGAGGGCTACACCGTTGCCGAATGCCTCGCGGAGCGCGCGCAGCCGCTGGTCGAACTCGGACACTTTGATGGCAAGCGAATCCTGCACGAGGAAGTCGTGCACGATGAAGGCGAAGTTGTAATTCATGGTTGCGTCGAACTCGTCGCCCTGCAGGTAGGGGCGTGTCTTTTCGATCGGGTCAACGAGCTCGGCGGTCATGTAGGCCTCGGGGTTGATGGAGCGCACATGGCGGCGCCAGTCTTTCCAGAAGCCATGACCCACGTCGTAGGCCACATCGAGGCGCCAGCCGTCGATGCCGTGCGCGATGCCCTTGTTCATCGGGTTCATCCAGCGGCGCGTGGCGTCGAAGATGTATTTCTTCGGGCCGGCCACGATGCCGTTGCTGTCTTCGCGGAACTCCGGCAGCGTGCGCACGCCAAACCAGCCTTTGTAGCGGAAGGGCGTTCCCTTGGCGCTGTCGCGAAAGCTTTGCACAATGAACCAGTCTTTGAACGGCGATTTCTCCTGGTTCTTTTCGAGGTCCTGGAAGGCGAAATTGCGGATGCCCATGTGGTTGAATACCCCGTCGAAGATGATCCGCATCTTGCGCTTGTGCACCTCGTCGATCAGCTTCAGCGCCAGCTTGTCGGCCGACGTCCACACCCAGCTTTCGGGCTTCATCGGGTCTTCCGCGGCGATCATCCGCTTGTCGCCTTCTGGATCCGGACCGAAGGTCGGATCGATATGATGGTACACCAGCGCATCATACTTGTGCGAGGAGGGTGACCAGAAAAGCGGTGTGGTATAGATCGCTTCCACGCCGAGCGACTTGAGGTAGGCGAGCCCGTCGATGATTCCCTGTATGTCGCCTCCGTAGCGACGACGCTGTATGTTGAACCAGATGTTCTTCCCGTTTTGCTGTTCGTAAGGCTGCAGCTCGTACCAGTCGCTGGTCCAGGGATGCGTTTGAAAGGCCGACGTATCGTCGAAGGGATAGGCGCCGCTGAGGTCGCTTTTCTTCGGGTCGTTGCCGGGGTCGCCGTTGCGGAAGCGCTCGGGGAAGATCTGGTACCACACAATGCCCTTGCTCCAGGCAGGCGTGTGATCGGTTTGTGCCTCGCTGGCAGTTTGCAGGAAGAGCGCCAGCGCGCCCAGCAGGGCACGGCGCAGGAGGCCGGTTTGCATACGGTTCATCTAAGGGTCGTTGAAGGGTTCGCGATCTAGGGCGTTCGCAGCACAAGGTAGCTATAGGCCGGGAGGTTGACCGTACCCGACAGGCTCACGGTGGCAGCAGTGAAGGCGTTTGTCCAGCTCGTGTTGTTGAGCGCCGCCGGCAGTGTATAGACCTGTGCCGAATTGCGAAGGTTCGCAAGCACGAGCACTTTCTCCGCACCGAGCTCCTTCGTGAAGACAGCCACATTGCTGCTGTTGTAGGTGGTCAGCGTGCCGCGGCGCAGCGCGTTGCTCGAGGCGCGGAAGCCCAGCACCTGCTTGTATTCGGCCATCACCTGCGGGTTGAGCGTCCAGTTGATATCAGTGCTTGTGAACGGAAAGGTCAGGCGGAAGGGGGTGCCCACTTCCTGCCCGTTGTATACCATCGGCACGCCTTTCATGTAGGCCGTGACCACGAAGGAAGCCATCGAGCCGCTGAGCCCGCCGAAGAGATCGAGCGGCGTACCGTCCGACCCGTTGACATCGTGGTTGGTCAGGTAGCGAACGACCTGCTGGTTGTTGGTGGCGCCGCTGAATTCGCTTGTATTGAGCGCATCGAGCCCGGTTACCGGTTGCCCGCCCTGTACGATGCTCTTGAGGCCGCCGTAATAATTGAAGCCATAGGTGAAATCGAATCCCGACGAGAAATGATCCGCGCGGTTGCCTTCGGCGAGAAGCAGCAGGTTGTGCGTGCTGATGGCGCGGAGACTGTCGACCGCCTGGTGCCAGAACGACGCCGGCGGGCCGTCGGCATAGTCGAAGCGGAAGCCGTCGACGTTCGCTGTATACACCCAGTACTTCATGCTGCGGATTTCTTCGAGACGCATCGCCGCGTTGTTGAAGTCGAGCTGCGCCACGTCGTTCCAGCCGCTGCCCGGCGGGCTGATGATCACGCCGCCGCTGTGCAGGTACCAGTCGGGGTGCGCCGCGATCCAGGGGTGATCCCAGGCGGTATGATTAGCTACCCAGTCGAGCATCACGCTCATTCCGCGGCTGTGTGCCCCGTCGACAAGCGCGCGCAGGTCGGCGAGGGTGCCGAATTCATTATTGATGGCGCGGTAGTCGCGCACCGAGTAGGGCGAGTTAACCGAATTGACCGTGCCCACGGGGTAGATCGGCATCAGGTACACGACGTTCACGCCGAGGGCCTTGATGGAGTCGAGGCGGCCGATGACGCCCTGGAAGTTGCTCGTGGAGCTGAAGGCCCGCATGTTCACCTGGTAGATGACCGCGTCGCGGCGATCGGGCACCGCGGCGAAGGGTGTGCCGTATTGCGTGAAGTTGAGGTCTTCGTTGACCGTGATCTGGACGGTGCAGGAGCGGGTGCCGTAACCGAGGTTGAAATAAGCAAGGCCAGAAGCCGAGGGCGTGCCGGTAACGGAAAACGTAAAGCTGCCCGAACCGCTAGCGAGCGTGCCGGCCTGGAGCACGGCGTTGAGCCCCGTTACACCCGAAGAGGCGACCGTTGTGCCGGCGCTGTAGGCGAGCCCGTTGCCGCCCGTGTAGGGCATCGTAACGGTACCGCTGTAGCTGATGCCCGCCGTGGCAGCACCGCTCACGGTTGCGCCCGAGCAGTTGAGCGAGCTGATCTCGGCCGACGTTGGGGTAACGGGCGTCGGTGTGGGTGCGGATTCTTGTTTCTTGGAACAGGCCAGCAGCAAGGCCAGCAGGGAGGCGAAAAGCAATTTTTGTCGCATATTGGTAGCGAGACGGAGGAGCCTCCCGTTTCTTACAGGTTTGGGTGCCGGATTGTCTCCTTACAAAAATAGCTAATATCTGCCGCGCTTCCCGTCCGATCTCGAAGAGCCGGGAACGCGCCCGGCGGAACAGGAAAGGTGGCCTTCCGGCCACCCGTTTCCTGGCTATAGGGACAGGTTCCCTTCGATGGAGTCGTCGAGTGTTTTGCCAAGAAGCGCACCCACGGCCATTTTCGCAAAGGCGATGGCCTTACCGTGTTTGGTGTCCCAGTAGTAACCGGTTTCGGGGGCTACCGAGATCACCGTGATCCGCGGGTCGTCGACACCGCCCGTAAACCAGGTTTTGATGATGGGCTCCCACAGCTCCTTGATCTTTTCCTTGTCGCGCGAAACCGTTGCACGGCCTTCGATAGAAAGGAAGTCGGAGTGGGCCGAGCCCTGGAAGAGCAGCTGCACGCGGTTGTCGCGCCCAAGCTCCTCGTTCTTGTGGCTGTCGTCAGCGCTCAGAAACCAGAGACGTCCTTCCTCATCGATCTTTTGAACCGACATCGGGCGCACATCGGGCCAGTCGCGGCCGGATGCTTTGCAGCAGAAAAAACAGGTCTTCGTCATCCCGGCAAGCTCGCGGAGCTTTTCGATCGCAGCACCGCCCTGCAGGTCCTCGTGATTCTTTTCAGGTTGTTGTTGATTGATGCTATCCATGCCGTTGCGGGAACAAGGAATGTGCCCTTCCGCAACTGTTTAACAACATCGCGCGCAGCCGGCAAAGGAGCTAGACGGCCCGCAGCGATGCATGGCTCCCCGTCATCGAGGATAGGTAATGTGTCGCTAAGTGGCGGGCGCTCTGCGGGTTGCCGGTTTTATACACGATGGCTGCCGTTGGCGTTGCGCTTGTTTTATCCTGTAGTAAACGATCCATGCCTGAAATACCCGACATCGAAGTGTTTGCCACGAACCTCAACGAGCGCTATGCCGGGAAAACGCTGGCCCGCATCAAAGTGCTGCGCGGGAAGAACATTACCGACAGTGCGCGCAGCCTCTCGCGGCGCCTCGCCAAAAAGAAATTGCTGCGGGTAGAGCGCTCCGGCAAAGAGCTGCGCTGGCATTTTGCCGGCGACACCGTGCTGGGGATGCACCTGATGCTGACGGGCGACCTTTTCCCGTTTGAAAAGAAGAACCGGCAGCGCTTCAGCCTCGTGGAGCTGTACTTCAGCGATGGAAGCGGGCTTGCGCTGTGCGACCGGATGCGCAACGCCTGGGTACGCCTTGATCCCGTCGACAAAGCAGGCGTCGACGCGCTCGACCGCTCGCTCAATTTCCGCAAGCTCAAAGAGCTGCTGCAACGTAAGACCAACGTCAAGAACGTGCTGCTCGACCAGGACGCGATCCGCGGGATCGGCAACGGGTATTCGGACGAGATCCTGTGGCAGAGCCGCATCTCGCCCTTCTCGGTAGCCGCTGCCATTCCCGACGACAAGATCCGCGAGCTGGCCCGTACGATCCGGCGCGTGCTGAAAACGGCGGCCCGGCGCATCCTCCGCAAATACCCGGGCCGGCTGCAGGGCGAGGTGCGCGACTTCATGGATGTGCATGTTCCGAAGCGGGCGGAAAGTCCCACAGGATACCCGATCAAGGTCGCGCAGCGCGGCATGCTCAAGACCTATTATACCGATGAGCAGGTGCTCTACCGGTAATGCACAGCCGCAAATCAGGAGGACGGTCCGGCGGTTGCTGACTCCCGGCGCACGCGCTGCTTTTGCCGCTCCATCAGCAATATCGCAAGAAGCAGCCAGGAGGCGCCGATGGCAAAGCCCGCCAGCACGTCGCTCGCATAGTGCATCCGCAGGTAAACCCGGCTGAAGCCCACCAGCAGCGCCCAGCCGATGAGGGCGGCCGCTGCCGTAAACTTAACGGCCCGCGGTAGATGAGCCTTCCACGCGAGGTAGGCAAGAAGCCCGTAAAAGATAAAGCCCGACGTGGCATGCCCGCTCGGGAAGCTGTAATTGTGGAGCGGCTCCATCAGCGGGTGCGGCGGGCGGAGCCGGTGAAACGTGAGCTTCATGACGAAGTTGATGGCATAGCCGCCGATGCCGATGACGGCGATCTCGCCGCAGCGCAGCCAGTCGCGGCGCAAGGCGTACAGCACAACGAGGCAGGCGTAGGCGACCTGCAGGAAGCCCGCTTCGGCAGTTTGCGTAACGGCTTTCAGGAATACGGTGCGGCCGGCGCTGATAAAGGGCTCGAGCTGGGAAATGACGCGCAGGTCGAAGTCTTGCTCCTGCTCGGCGATGACCTCGTGGAGGATGCCGACAAAGATCCCGATCGTGAGCAGGAAGCCCAGGAGGAGCAGGGCGACCTTGCCGCTGAGGCGCGAAAAGTATCGTTTGCGGAATTCACTGAAGCGCATCTGCCAAAGTACGCAGCGTCCGCATGCGGCCGGCGATTTTCGATGGGAATGTCGCGAGGGTGGGCTTTTCGCTCATCGGCAAAGCTTTTGCTGCTGGCTGCGTATGAGCAGATCGACCCGGCCGCACATTTACTCCGGAACCAGCGGGCTCGTGCTGCCCCTGAAGAAAGCCGACTTCCCGCCCGAATTCAGCGGGGTGAGCCGGCTTACCTATTACGCGTCCCTGTTTTCCTCCATCGAGATCAACTCCTCGTTTTACAAGCTTCCGCGCGCGGCAACCGTTCAAAGCTGGAGCGGGAGCGTGCCCGATGATTTCCGCTTCACGTTCAAGCTTTCGAAGTCGGTGACGCACGCGAAGGAGCTGCAGTTCAACGTGGATGATGTGGCGCGTTTTGGCGATGTCGTTGCAGCGGCAGTGGAGAAGCGGGGCTGCATTCTCCTCCAGCTGCCGCCCTCGCTCCGGAGCGAGCGCAGCGAGGAGCTCGAAGGGCTGCTCGAAGCCCTTGCCGACGATGCCCCGGGCTGGCCGGTGCAGGTGGAATTCCGGCATGTATCGTGGTACAACAGGGACGTGTACCGGATGCTGCAACGGCACGGCGCCGGTATGGTGACGCACGATATGCCGGCATCGGTAACTCCTCCCGTTGATATATCGGAAACGGTCGCCTACCTGCGCTTCCATGGTCCTGAGGGCCGCTACCGGGGCGGCTACGACGAGGCAACGCTGAAGGCCTGGGCGGAACGTGTTGTCGCCTGGACAAAAAGCGGCAAGGACGTTTACATCTATTTCAACAACACCATGGGCGATGCGCTGCCCAACCTGCAAACGCTGAATGCGCTGCTTGGAGTTTAGCCGTACTTTAGGTGACTTAACCGATCCCACCATGCGCTACCTGCTCCTGCTTGTTTTGCTGGCAACGTCTCTTGCCTCCTTCAGCCAAAACCCGGATTCGCTCTATGCCCGCGAGCATTACGATATGGCCGAATACCGGATACCCATGCGCGATGGCAAGAAGCTGTTCACCATCGTGTATACCCCGAAAGACCAAAGCAGGGCCTATCCCTTCCTCATGAACCGCACGCCCTACAATGCCAGCAACCACGGCAGCTACCGCGTGTCGGGGCAGCCTTCGCGCTACCTCGTTCGCGACGGGTACATCATCGTGTACCAGGATGTCCGCGGACGCTACATGAGCGATGGCGAGTACAACAACATGACGCCCAACATCCCGGGCAACGACCCGAAGAACCGCAGCGACATCGATGAAAGCTCCGACACCTGGGATACGATCGACTGGCTGCTGAGGAATGTCAAAAACAACAACGGCCGCGTGGGGATCTTCGGCATCTCGTACCCGGGCTTTTACTCCGCCGCGGCGCTGCCCGATGCGCATCCCGCGCTCCGCGCCTCCTCGCCGCAGGCGCCCATATCGGATTTCTTTTTCGACGATTTCCACCACAACGGCGCCTACCTCGAAAGCTATACGCCCGCATTCGGTGTTTTCGGATACCAGAAAAAAGACACGACCCGGAGCAACTGGTTCGACGAAGGGCTCGGCCGGATGTATAAGACGCCTATAAAAGACGCGTATGATTTTTACCTGCGCCAGGGGCCGCTGAAGAACATTACGGCGAAGTACCATTCGGACAATTTCTTCTGGCAGCAGATCATTGACCACCCCAACTACGATACGTTCTGGCAGCGCCGCAACCTGCTGCCGCACCTCAAAGACATCAGGACCGCCGTGCTCGTGGTTGGCGGCTGGTTCGACGCGGAAGACCTGTCCGGGCCGCTGAAGATCTATAAGACCATCGAGCGCACGTCGCCCGCAGCGCATAACTCGATCGTGATGGGCCCCTGGGGCCACGGCGACTGGGCACGCGAGAACGGCCGCAGCACGCATAACAACCTGTATTTCGGCGACAGTATTTCTACGTTCTTCCAGCGCGAGATCGAGGCCCGCTTCTTTGCGCATTTCCTAAAGGACGAAGGTCCCAACACGCTCCCAGAGGCCTATATGTTCAATACCGGCACGAACCAGTGGCAGCAGTTCGATGCCTGGCCGCCGAAGAACGCACCGCAATACCGGTTTTATTTCAGCGCCGACGGCAGGCTTTCTGTCAACAAGCCAACCGATGCGGCGGCGCGCTTCGACTATGTATCCGACCCCGCAAAGCCCGTTCCGTATACGTCGCAGATCGAGGGCCTCACTTTTACGCCGCGCCGCTTCATGAGCGACGACCAGCGCTATGCATCGCGCCGCCCCGACGTGCTCAGCTTCGAGACCGATACGCTGACCGAGGCAGTGACCATCGCCGGTGAGATACTCGCGAAGCTGAAAGTGGCGATGACCGGCACCGATGCCGACTTCGTGGTGAAGCTGATCGACGTGTACCCGCAGAATCATCCGGAGTACCCACACAACCCGCCGAACATCACGATGGGCGGCTACCAGCAGCTTGTTCGATCCGAAGTGTTCCGCGGGCGCTTCCGCAATTCGTTCGCAAAGCCGGAAGCCTTTGTGCCGGGCCGCGAAACGGAGCTGCAGGTGCCGCTGCAGGACGTGCTGCATACCTTCCTGCCGGGGCACCGCATCATGATCCAGATCCACAGCACCTGGTTCCCGTATATCGACCGCAACCCGCAAACCTTCGTGCCCAACATTTACAACGCCGATGAAAAGGATTTCAAAAAAGCCACGATCACCGTCACCGGCGCATCGATGGTCGAAGCCGGCGGACGCGTAGGCTCCGGTGGCACCACCACGCCGGCCGGGAAGAAAGTATTCTGACAAAAGCGCCCGTTGTCATTTCTTTCGCGCAACCGAAGCGGGAATCGACGTACTTCGCGCTCCATGGATGAACCCTTCGAATTGCCGGTTACCTTCCGCGGGCAGGACCTCCTGTTCCCGGCGCAACTGCTTGTGCAGGGCTACATATACAAGCTGCAGGTCGATATCTACGGCCAGGAAGTGCTTTTTGAAGCCGACGAGGAGCGCAATTTCCGCGCGCTGATCGACCCGGACAAAGGCGAGGCAAAACCGGTCGACCGCGAGCTCCTGCAGGCGATCGTTCAGGTGATCGAGAGCATCGTGAAGTAGTTCCGTGCGGCCAGCTTTCCGGTGAACACGCAAGTGGCTCAACGCTGTCAGCCTTCTTTTCTGTCCATCCGTTTCCGGGCTTCCACGCACCAGAAGAACTCGTCGAGGAAAGCTTTCGCGCGCTTGTCGGTACCCGCCTTATCGGCCGGAACGCCATTTTCATCATAGGCTTTCTGCACATTGGGCACGCGGTAGAACGACGGTGTCACCAGGGCGCCGATCTTGAGCAACGTAAAACTCAGCGAGGTTGCCACCTGCGAGGCCCCGAAAGGGCCGTCCGAAACCGTCGCCAGGGCCAGGGGTTTCCTTTTCCATTCCGGGTAAAGAAGATCCACCACGTTCTTCAAGGCAGCCGGGTATCCGCCATTATATTCGGGTGTCACCAGCAGCACGCCATCGGCATTGCTGATCTTCGCGGCAAATTCCACTACGTCGGGCGCCGGGTTCGGCTGGTATTGCAGCCGCTCGTCAAAAAGCGGGAATTGATAGGCATAGAGGTCGAGCATGTCGACATTGCCAAGGCCGTTTTCCCGGATATAGTTGCTCAGGTACAGGGCCACCCGGTGGCTATTGCGACCGGTTCGAACACTGGAGGACACAAGGGCGATGTTATACATAACTCGATTGATAGGGAACGCCGAAAATAGCGATGATCCGTGTCCAGCCGCGGCCTATTGCGCCACACCGATCTGTTTCATCATCGTGTAGTTGTCCCAATGCAGGTACTCCTCGATCATCTTGCCGTCTTTCCAGTGGCCGATTGTCGACATGCTCAGCTTGAATTTCTTGCCCGTGGGCTGAATTATTTTCCCGTTGCCCAGGTCCATGGGTTTCGAAAATGTGCCCTCCATTTCACCGATCACGGCGGTCCAGTCACCAGTGCCGAATTTCACCGGGTGGCTCGTGATCTTTGTATCGGGCGCAAACGTGAACAAAGGTGTCAGCTTGTTGATATGATCCGGAAATAAGCCGGTGGTCGTAGTGCCATCGGGGTAATAGACTTTGATATGGGGATCGTGGCTGATGGCGAGGCTGTCCCACTGCTGGTTGCTGTAAAACTGGAAGTCGAGGCTGTCGAAGCGCCGTAGCCGCTCCTGTGTCAGCTGATCGTTGGCCTGCACGGATGGTTTCGGTTCGACGGTTTCTACCACCTTCTCGTTCTTCTCGTTACAGGCCGTAACAAAGACACCTGCAAGCATCGTGGTCAAAATGAGGCGGAACGTTTTCTGGCTCATGTTTTTTGGTTTTACGGGTAAATGAATGAAGAAGTTGTGTGGTCGTTTGGCTCTATTCCGGTCAGTATCACTACGGCGCTGAGCCCCGAGGGTTGCGGCGGCGAACCAGCGAATGCGCTTGCACGTGAAATAGTCGAGCCAGGCGTTTCCTGAAGGTACTCATTCTGCAGGGCAATCCGAACGGCCGCGCCGCGAATAAACAGTTGTAGCCCGACATGACCTTAGCTTACATCAGCGGTGCCGGCACCGACAGTACCGAAAAAGGCCGCCTGATGTGGGCACGCGTGAAAGGGAAAACGGAGAATGACCTGATGAAGCTGCCCTTCAAAAAGGTGTTCGCATTTCGCCCGGGCGCTATGAAGCATAGCGAGGGGCAGAAGAACCTTTCGACGCTGAACAAGGTGCTTTCATTTTTGTACCCCGTTTTCAGAACACTGTTTCCGAATACCGCCAATACCGTACGGCAACTGGGCAAGGCGATGATCACGGTGGCACGGTCGGGTTATGAAAAACGGGTCGTGGAGGTAAGCGATATCCGGAAAATAGCGGGACCCGAGTAACGCGGCGAAGCCCTCGGTTGAGCCACTGTTACGCGACGTACCGGCCTGGGTGTTTTCATGGCCGGGAGAACGTTACCTGTGGATTTTTGCTTTTTCGCCTGCACCAGCGAGCCTGGCAGTCGTCCAAACAAAAATCCCCCAGCTTTCGCTGAGGGATTTCCTCGTGCCCAGGACTGGATTCGAACCAGCACACCTCGCGGCGCCGCCACCTGAAGACGGTGCGTCTACCAGTTTCGCCACCTGGGCATCTTCAACACATCTTCTTTTCAGAAGATCCCGCAGTTTCCTAAAGTATTGGTAGCTACTTTGTTCCGTTGCGGGGTGCAAATATAAGAGCGCGTTTTTGTTCCAGCAAAAAGTTTTTTGGGGCGCCCTTAGCGGGAATCGGCAATCGGGAAACGGGAATTCGCAACGCGCGGAAACGAGAATTCGTCTCTCCTGCATCAATTGCGGTCAGCAGCGTCTCCTTTGCCGGTTACCGGTTGCCGTTTAACGATCACACGGATACGTTGAAGTCCCGGAGCGCGTCGTTGAGACTCGTTTTGAGGTCGGTGCTTTCCTTGCGCTTGCCGATGATGAGGGCGCAGGAAACGCCGAACTCGCCGGCCGGGAATTTCTTGTTGTAGGTGCCGGGGATCACCACGCTGCGGGCCGGAACAACGCCCTTCGTTTCGATGGGCTCGGGGCCGCTCACGTCGATGATCTTGGTGGATTGGGTCAGCACCACGTTGGCGCCGAGCACCGCTTCCTTCTCCACGCGCACACCTTCCACCACGATACAGCGGGAACCGATAAAGCAGCCGTCTTCGATCACGACGGGGGCTGCCTGCAGGGGCTCCAGCACGCCACCGATACCGACGCCGCCGCTCAGGTGCACACCCTTGCCGATCTGCGCGCAGGAGCCCACGGTGGCCCAGGTGTCGACCATCGTGCCTTCGTCCACATAGGCGCCGATGTTCACGTAGGAAGGCATCAGCACCACGTTGCGGGCGATATACGCGCCGTAGCGGGCCACGGCATGCGGCACCGCGCGAACGCCCAGCTCCTGGTAGTTTTTCTTCAGCAGCATCTTGTCGTAAAACTCGAAGGGCTCCAGGTCCCAGGTCTGCATCGGCTGGATACCGAAATACAGCAGGATGGCCTGCTTCACCCACTCGTTCACCTTCCACTCCTCGACGCCGCTCGGAGTGACAATCTTTTGCGCCACACGCAGGCGGCCTTTGTCCACTTCCTCGATTACGGCCCGGATCGCTGCCTTGGTATCGTCGTTCGCCAGCAGGCCGCGGTCGGCCCAGGCACTGGCAATGGCTCCTTGGTATTGATTCATGCCGCAAAAGTAATGGGGTAATGTGGTAATGTGGTGATCAGGGAATAGGATCAGGGCACGATGGGCTGACGGAACTTGGGCGGAACGGCTCACCGTCATTCTGAGCCCGCCGAAGGACGCGTGCGCCAGCTACAAACTCCCGCCTTCGCCAAGGCTTCGGCAGACAGAGCCAAACTCCCCGCCTTCGCCAAGGCTTCGGCGGGCAGAGCCAAACTCCCCGCCTTCGCCAAGGCTTCGGCGGGCAGAGCCAAACTCTCGCCTTCGCTGAAGCTTCGGCGGCGAATTCCAAACTTCAAACTCCAAACCCCAAACTTCTCTCCCTAGCTTTGCCGGATGAAGATTCTCGTGCGCCTTCCCAACTGGCTGGGCGATATGGTGATGGCGGTGGCTTTCGTGGAAGCGCTCGGGGAAGCCTATCCCGGTGCGGAGATCAGCGTCATCGCAAAGAAGGGCATCCATGAGCTGCTGCCCTGGTTCCCGCCGCTGGAGCACCAGTTTGTCTTCGACAAGGGATCCGCCCCCGGCCTGCGCGGGCTTTGGCGTTTCGGCCGCGGCATCCGCGATACCGCCAGCTTCGACCTGTTCTTCTCGCTTCCCGATTCGCTGTCGGCAGCCCTCATGGGCTACGCCTCCGGCGCCCGGCGCCGCATCGGGTTTCGCAAGGAAGGGCGGGGCGTTCTCCTGACGCATACCTACAGCCGCCCGCACGGCTGCCACCGCGTCGACGAATACCTGACACTGCTCGAGCGCTATTCCGACTGGCAGCCCGGGCATACCGCCGTGCGCCTCAAACACAATTTCCCGAAGGGAGATGCGCTCGTGGTCAATATCAACTCGGAAGCGCAGTCGCGCCGGCTCACGATTCCGAAGGCCGTAGAAATACTGTCGGCGCTGCGGGCCACCCTGTCGGCACCCATCATTCTGGTGGGCGCACCGAAGGAACAGTCCTTCGTGGCGGAAGTTCTGGCGCAGCTGCCCGACGCCAGCGGCATCCGCAATGCCGCCGGAAGCAGCAGCCTGGCGGGTCTCGTGGAGATCCTCGCCTCGGCGCGCGCCGTGCTGAGCACCGACTCCGGCCCGGCCCACCTGGCCAACGCGCTCGGAACGCCCACCGTGGTGCTGTTCGGCGCGGGCAATGAAAAAAATACGGCACCGTTCAACGAAGAGGGACGAAGCGTGCTTCGCCTCAACGAGCTTAGCTGCGAGCCCTGCCTCAAGAACCGCTGCGTGTGCTTCGAAACCCCGCAGTGTCTCGAGCGGCTCGATACCTCACGCATCATTCAGCAAGTACAGCAACTTTTATCATGATATCCGACAGTGCTTTTTTTGAAGAAGAGGTAGAGGCCGCGCTCGACGTACTGCGCCGCGGCGGCACCATCCTGTATCCCACCGACACCGTCTGGGGCCTGGGCTGCAGCGCCCTCGACGCCGAGGCGATCAACCGTATTTATACGATCAAGCGCCGGCCCGACAGCAAAAGCCTCATCATCCTCGTAGCCGACGAGCGCGACATCCTGCGCTACGTCGCCGCGCCCGACCTCGAGGCCTTCAGCTTCATGCAGCAGCAGGAGCGGCCCACTACGGTCATCTTCAACGGCGCCGTCGGGTTGCCCGACAACCTCGTGGCCGAAGACGGCTCCATCGCCATCCGCATCACCCGCGACCCGTTTTGCCGGCACCTGGTAAAGCGTCTCCGCGCGCCGCTGGTGTCCACCTCCGCCAATATCAGCGGCGAACCCTCAGCGCCGTTCTTCGCCGATGTATCCGAAGCCATCCGGACCGCCGTCGACCATATCGTTCGCTGGCGCCAGGACGATCGGACAGCGGCACAGCCATCCATGATTGTCAAGTGGGAGGGGAACGGACGGTACACGATCATCCGACCGTAAACGGGTTTTTAGGTTTTTCAGGTTCTGAAGGTTTTAGTGGTTCTGAAGGCTCGGGGGGTGAAGCGCGTGACGAATCCACGTTCGCGTCACCTATCGAACTCCAAACCTCAAACGCCAAACCCCAAACTCCCAAACTCCCAAACTCCGACCACCAAACTTTATTCGATTATTTTTGCGCCGATGGAAATCCCGGTAAGTGCAGAAGAGTTGCAGTTGTTGCAGAAGATCGCCAAAGCGGCGCAGGGTCTGCAGATGCCGACCTACCTCGTGGGAGGCTTCGTGCGCGACAAGCTCCTGGGGCGCCCGACCAAGGACGCCGACTTCGTGTGCGTTGGCGACGGGCTCGCGCTTGCCGACGCGGCCGCGCAGCTCTTCCGGCCCCGTCCGCACGTGAGCTTTTTCAAGAATTTCGGAACGGCGCATTTCCGTGACCATTCCGGCTTCGACCTCGAGTTCGTGGGCGCCCGGCGGGAAAGCTACCAGCGGCATTCGCGCAACCCCGTGGTGGAGCCCGGCACCATCGAAGACGACCAGAACCGCCGCGACTTCACCATCAACGCGCTGGCCATCTCGCTCAACGCCGCAGACTTCGGCAAGCTGGTCGATCCCTTCGGTGGCCTCGACGACCTGAAGCAGCAGCTGATCCGCACACCCGGCGAGCCGGCCATAACCTTTAGTGACGACCCGCTCCGCATGCTCCGGGCCATCCGCTTTGCCGCCCAGCTCGGCTTCCGCATCCACCCGCCCACGTTGCGGGCCATCCGGGAAATGCGCGACCGCATCTCCATCATCTCGCAGGAGCGGATCACCGACGAGCTCAACAAGATCATTTTGAGTCCGAAGCCTTCGGTGGGTTTCAAACTTCTCTACGATTCGGGCCTCCTTGAACTTGTGTTCCCGCAGATGGTGGATCTCGCAGGTGCGGAATTTGTGGACGGCCTCGGGCACAAAGACAATTTTTACCATACGCTGCAGGTACTCGACAACGTTGCCCAGCGTTCCGATAGCCTCTGGCTCCGCTGGGCCGCCATCCTCCACGACATTGGTAAGCCCGCCACGAAGCGCTTCGAGGACGGCCATGGCTGGACCTTTCACGGCCACGAGGTGGTTGGTGGACGCATGGTGCCGAAGATCTTCAACAAGCTGAAGCTGCCCCTCGGTGATCCGCAGAAATACGTACGAAAGCTCGTGGAGCTGCACCTCCGGCCCATCTCCTTATCGAAGGAAGACATCACCGACTCGGCGATCCGCAGGCTGCTCTTCGATGCCGGCGACGACTTCGACGACCTGATGCTGCTCTGCGAAAGCGATATCACTTCCAAGAACAAGCTCAAGGTGCAGCGCTTCCTCGACAACTTCGAGCTGGTGAAGCAGCGCTGCGTGGAAGTGGAGGAGAAAGACCGTGTGCGCAACTGGCAGCCGCCAATTTCGGGCGAGCTGATCATGGAAACCTTTGGCATCCGGCCCTCGCGCACGGTGGGAGATATCAAGGACGCCATCCGCAACGCCATCCTCGACGGCGAGATCCCCAACGAATACGATGCGGCGTTTGCCTTCATGCTGCAAAAAGGCGCGGAGCTTGGTGTGCAGCCGAAAAGGGAAGGTTTTTGAAGTTCTTAAGGTTTTGAAGGTTCTCAAGGTTCTAAAGGTTCGTTGGAATTGACTCAAACCGCCGGCCGGCCCACCGATAAACGCCTTTTCCTTATTTTTGAATTTCACCTAGTAGTTTCCCTGCATGGCCATACTAAAGTTCAGAGTTCAGTACGAGGAGGATGACAGTGTCTACCGTGATATTGCGATCCGCCATACCCACAGCTTTTTTCAGCTCCACGACGCGATCCTGAAAGCCTACGAGTTCGACTCCAAGCACGGCGCTACTTTTTTCCGCAGCAACGACAACTGGCAGCGCGGCCGCGAGATCTCGCTCGAGCAATACGACCGGCCTTACCGAATGGCACCGCTCATCATGAAAGACGTGACGATCGGGTCGGAGATCAAGGATCCGAACCAGAAGTTCGTATACGTGTACGATTTCAATAAGAACTGGACCTTCCTGGTATCACTCATCGGTGTTTCGAAGGAAGAAAACCCCAAGATCAGCTATCCCGCAACGGTGCGCAGCGAAGGCATCGCCCCCAGCCAGTATGGCGCGAAAAGCCTGCTGGGCGAGCGTTTTGCCGACGTGGAGGAGAAGTACGATCTCAGCAAGGACGCCGAGGGCTTTGGCACGGAAGGCGACGAAGGCGCGACCGAAGATCATGGCGGCGATGAAGGTGCTGCCGGGAGCGAAGAAGAATTTTAAGACCAAAATATTTTGACTGCCTGAGTGCCTCACTACCAGAGGTACGAGACAGAGCCGGGTGCCAACGCCCCGGCTTTTGCTTTTTGGTTACTTTGCGGCATGGCGGAGAAACAGCTGATCGTGATTGCAGGACCTACCGCGGTGGGCAAAACGGCCGCCGCTATCGAAGTGGCCCAGGCGCTGGGCACCGAGATCCTTTCGGCCGACAGCCGGCAGTGCTACCGCGAGCTCAATATCGGCGTTGCCCGTCCCACGCGCGAAGAGCTCGCCGCCGTCCGGCACAACTTCATCTGCTCGCACTCCATTTACGATAACCTGAACGCGGCCTCTTACGAGAAGTATGCGCTCGACGTTGCGCGCCGTGTATTCCAGACCAAAGACAAGCTGGTGGTTGTCGGCGGAACCGGCCTCTACATCAAGGCGCTGCTCGAAGGCATGGATGCAATCCCGGAGATCCCGCAGGAGCTGCGCCGCGAGTTGCTCGCCGATTACGAGCGGAAAGGCCTCGGATGGCTGCAGCAGCAGGTGGCAAGCGCCGACCCGCGTTACTATGCGGAAGGTGAAATTCAAAATCCGCACCGGCTGCTTCGTGCGCTTGAAGTTGTGCGCTTCACCGGTCGCTCGATACTCGACTTCCACAGCCGCACAAAGGCCGACCGTCCTTTCACTGCGCAAAAGTTCGTGATCGACCTGCCGCGCGAGGAGCTCTACGACCGCATCAACAGGCGCGTGCTCGGTATGATGGATGCCGGCCTCGAAGCCGAAGCCCGAGGCCTCTACCCGCTACGGCAAATGAACGCCCTGCAGACAGTCGGCTACCGCGAGCTGTTCGAATATTTCGACGGGAAAATCACGCTCCAGCAGGCCGTCACCGACATCCAGACCAACACGCGGCAATACGCCAAGCGGCAGCTGACCTGGTTCCGGAAGGACCCCGAGTTTGCGTGGCTTTCGGCTTCGGAGTTGATCAAGAAGTTTAAGTAGCAAAGGGCGGGAACCGCGAAGAGAATAAGAAAAGAAGTTGGTACGCTAAGGATACTGAAATAAAAAACGTCCCGCCTTGGCGGGACGTTTTCCTATCTCTTTGCGGAAACCTTATTTGTCTTCTTTCTTAGCGGCAGTCTAAAAATAAGTCGTTGAAAATGCGTTGGTAGCAAACCGTCCCCTAGGGACGGCCTGTTGGTAGCCCCGGGTGCAACCCGGGGTTACATGCGGACAGGTCGATAGCGCACCCCGTAGGGATGCCACCGCGTAGAACGGCCCCTCCCGGGGGCTTAAGCCCCCAGGATAAAGTGGCGCCCCTACAGGGCGCACTTTTCGCTCCGGCTCACGCTACCCCGGGTTGCACCCGGGGCTACCGATATGCTGCCTCTTCGAGGCAGGACGTACAACCAGGTAATCAACCACTTAATTTTAGACAGCCTCTTACCGGTTCCGACCCTTCTTTCCCTTTTAAAACTTCGTCCCGAACGTCAGCAGTACGTTGCCCTGCGTGCGCTTTGTTTCCGCCACGTAGTAAGCGGCATCTGCCAGGCGGTAGGGGGCGTGCAGGTCTTTTTGCTGGCTGTGCACGTAGGTAAGGTCGATGAAAAGCCCTTTGTGCCGGTAGCCGATGCCGCCGCTCAGGTTGAAGCGGTTGCCGGTACCGCCGTTGACATCCTTGTACGGGTTGCCGTACCAGGCCGCGCCCGCGCGGAACATCAGGGTGGTGAACTTGAGCTCGCCACCAACGCGGAAATTGAAGGCACCTTTGTAGATGTCCTTAATGGTTTTGTTGACCGATTTGAAATAGTCCTTGTTGCCGCTGTCGTCGGTCTGCTGGTCGGCGTCCTGCAGGTAGCGCATTCCGCGGTAGTGCACGTATTCGACATCAGCCGTCAGAAAGCCGCGCTGCTTCGTCACATCCTCGATCTCGCGGAGCACATACGAAATGCTTCCCGTAGCCTTCCACGGGGTCGTCATCCGGTACTTGAATTCGTTGGCATTGCCGTCGTTGTAATCCTTCGACGCATCGTACAGTTCCCCCTGGTAGTGCTCGGTGTTCGTGGTCAGGGTATAATCGAATTCGTCGGTGAGGCTGTAGAGTGTCGGCGTTTGCAGGGCGAGACCAAGACGCCAGAATTCGGCGGGTTTGTAGATGGCGCCCAGGCGAAGGTTCAGCCCCGTGCCTTTCGTGGTCAGGTTTTCCTGGAAGGCCGCATAGTCGAAGCGGTTGCTCGTGTCGTTGCCGGCGTCGGCCTCCGTGAAGGTCGACTTGCGGTTGTAGTACAGGATGGGCACACCCACCGTTGCGCCGAAGAACCATTTGCTGGTCACCTGTGCGCCCGCGCCAATGGCGAACTCGTACATGCCGCCGCGGTTGCTGATCTTTTGCTCCTGCAACAGTCCGCTTGCAATGGGCGAGTTCGTACTGAAGCCGGTCACCTGGCCGCTGCTGTTGCGTACCGGGTCGAGCCAATAGGTGTTCAGCGCCAGGCTGCTTCCGAAGGGATAGAGGTAGGCCGCCGTGGAATCGCGCACGCCGTTGCGGGCAAGCTCCTCGATAAAGCGCTGCGAGTAGGACGATGAATTATTGCGGCCGCGATACAGCAGCTCGCTGCGGAAGTCGGCCTGCGTGGTAAAGCCCAGGGTCACGGCCATCCCTTTTCCATTGTGGCTTCCGCCGAGTACGAGCCCGAGGGCATTCAGGTCGAAGCGGCGGTCATTGCTGGATTCGCTGCGGCCGATATAGGTAGCGCGTGTATTGCTCCAGTGAAAGGCCGGTGTGAGCAGCGCGTCGCTTGTGTGGTAAAAGCCAAGCCCCGCGGGGTTGACGAAGGTGGCTGAATAGTCGCCGCCGAGTGAGCCCATGCTGCCGCCGATGGCTTGCTGGCGCGCCGTGCCGCCGGGAGCCGTAAACGAAAAGCGGAGAGCGTCAGACGGATCCTGCGCATAGCCGGAAGTGGCTGCCAGCAGGGTATAGAGGATCAGGAACCCTTTTTTCATAAAGCGTTTCTTGCGGTGGATGAATAAGCAATCGCGATATCAGAAGCGGCGTACCGGGGCGTTCCGCGGCGCGCTCGACGAAGACGAGCCCGACGAAGAGGACGAGGAGCTGCCGGAAGAAGACGAGGATGAGGACGACGAGCTGTTGTTGAAAACGCTGCGCAGTCCGCCACCGCGTGTGCTGCCCGTCGACCCGTTGCTGCCGGCCGGTTGTGCCGGCGTACTGTAAGCTTCGGGCTTGCCGCTGCTGTTCGTGGCGGGTGCGGCTGGCGGGCGATACGACTCGAAGTTGAAATTGCGCGGGCGGTTCGGAACAGCCGGGCGCGGGGGCACATAGGCGTACCCGTGGTAATACGGGGAGTAAGGCGAATAGTAATAGCTCCAGGAAAGACGCGGGTTGCCGTTGCATTGGCAATTGCAGGTCGTGGCGTGATAGGCGTAGGGATCGCTGTAGTAATCGTCGAACTGTGACCAGCGGTCACGGTTGCGGACGCGCATGCGGATGAAGCGGTCTTCGCGGGTTTCCGCGCGCGGCGACTCCTCGCGGCGTGTGTCAACCTCCACATACTCGCGCTCCGGGCGCGCCGTCGAATAATACACGTCGTCGGGCGTTTGTCCCGACTTGTAGGGGGTGCTGCAGCTTACCACCGCAACGGAAAAGGCCAGGAGGGGTAAAAGAGGTTTCATACGCGCTTCTTTAAAGGTTAGAACGGAATGAGCCGGGATGTGTTACTTTTGGGCGCCCCGTCCGCAAGCCGGACGGGCCCTGCTGTAAAGTTGACTAA
The DNA here is from genome assembly GCF_054777635.1 of Flaviaestuariibacter terrae. NCBI lineage: Bacteria > Pseudomonadati > Bacteroidota > Chitinophagia > Chitinophagales > Chitinophagaceae > Flaviaestuariibacter > Flaviaestuariibacter terrae. The sequence continues at coordinate 1,039,450 of NZ_BAAHAL010000006.1, read as the reverse complement.
TACCCCATTATCAGTTGTATAGCCGGACCTCCCTTCACAAAACATTAGCAAATATCGCGATAAGACATGAGCAACGCAATTACGTCCCGGGAACAGGATTATTCGCAATGGTACAATGACCTCATTATACGCGGCGGCCTCGCCGATTACTCCGCCGTTCGCGGCTGCATGGTGATCAAGCCCTATGGCTACGCACTGTGGGAGAACATGCGCGACGTGCTCGACCGCATGTTCAAGGACACCGGCCACCAGAACGCCTACTTCCCGCTCTTCGTGCCCAAGAGCCTCTTCGAAGCCGAGGAGAAGAACGCCGAAGGCTTTGCCAAGGAGTGCGCCATCGTAACCCACTACCGCCTCAAGACCGACCCCGCGCGCCCCGGCAAGCTGATGGTCGACCCCGAAGCAAAGCTCGAGGAAGAGCTCGTGGTGCGTCCCACCTCGGAGGCCATCATCTGGAATACGTATAAAGACTGGATCCAGAGCTACCGCGACCTGCCGATTCTCGTCAACCAATGGGCCAACGTGGTACGCTGGGAAATGCGCACGCGCCTCTTCCTCCGCACTGCCGAATTCCTGTGGCAGGAAGGCCATACCGCGCACGCCACTGCCGAAGAAGCCGTGGTGGAAACAAAGCAGATGCTCGACGTGTATGCCACCTTTGCCGAGGAGTACATGGCCCTGCCGGTGATCAAGGGTGTGAAGACGCCCGCCGAACGATTTGCCGGTGCGGAAGACACCTATTGCATCGAGGCGCTGATGCAGGACGGCAAGGCGCTGCAGGCCGGAACCTCGCACTTCCTCGGGCAGAATTTCGCCAAGGCCTTCGAGGTAAAATACCTCACGAAAGAAAACAAGCTCGAATACGTGTGGGCCACCTCCTGGGGTGTGAGCACGCGTCTTATCGGCGGCCTCGTGATGGCGCACTCCGACGACCAGGGCCTGGTGCTCCCGCCGCGGATCGCCCCGCTGCAGGTGGTGATCGTTCCGATCTATAAAGGCGAGGAAGGAAAGGCCGAAATGGCGCCCCATGCCGACAAGCTGCTGCAGGAATTGAAAGGCGCCGGCATCCGCGCCAAGTACGACGACAACGACAACCAGCGCGCCGGATGGAAGTTTGCCGAATACGAGCTGAAGGGTGTTCCCGTCCGCGTGACGCTCGGCGCCCGCGACCTCGCCAACGGCGTTGTGGAGATCGCCCGCCGCGATACAAAAGAAAAGACCAGCGTGCCCATCGAAGGACTCGCTTCGTATATCAGCAAGCTGCTTGTGGAGATCCAGGATAACCTGTTCAGCCGCGCCAAAGCCTTCCGCGATGCCCACATCACGGAGGTTGACAGCTGGGAAGATTTCGAGCGCACGCTCGACGAAAAGACCGGCTTCGTGTCCGCGCACTGGGACGGCACCGAAGAAACCGAGAACGCCATCAAGGAAAAGACAAAGGCCACCATCCGCTGCATCCCGATCGATAACCCGCAACAGGAAGGAACGTGCATCCTCACCGGCAAGCCGAGCACGCAGCGTGTGCTGTTTGCACGGGCGTATTGACCTCACCCCGCCCCTCTCCGGTACGGAGAGGGGAACAAGACTCACAAACAAAAAACGGATGCTGGAAGCATCCGCTTTTTTTATTCCCCCTCTCCGTACCGGAGAGGGGTTAGGGGTGAGGTCTAGTGTGTCGTCAGGTAATTATAATCCTTCAGTAGCACCGCCAGGAATTCGAACGGCGACATGCTGTTGCTGATGTTGAGGTGCCCCTTGATCTTTTCGGCGGCGCGGTCGGCGAGGCCGTAGTCGTGGTGCTTTTGGGCCGAGTCGAGGATGTTCTTGATGGCATTGATATCACGGTCGGAGAGTTGGAGCACCTGCGGGAACTGCGGCGTATAACTGTCCTTGACGTGCTGGAAGATGGTCTCGTCGATTCCGGCCTTTTGCTTTGTCCGGATCAGCAGGGTATGGGCCAGGATATCGCCAAGCCGCTGCTGCCGTGGGGTGACGTTTACCAGGATGATGTCGAGCACGAGCAGCCCGAAGGCTACGCCGGCCTGCGTTACCATCTGCGCGCCACCGCCGGCGGCCGAGGATAGCATGATGATCACCACCATAAAATCGGAGGTACGGATCACCCAGCGGATCAGCACCTGGCTCACGCTGGGGCGACCGCCGCGGTCGTTGATGACGCGAAGTCCGAGCAGCCGCTTGCCCAGGCTTTGCCCGCCGAAGACGAGCTCGCAGAGGGGGTGGTAGGTGAGGGGCGGCACAACGGCCAGGAACCAGAAGATCGCCGTCGGTATTTCGTTGTTGCCCGTGTTGCGGCCGAGGCCGACCTCGTAGCCGGTGAACAGGTGGAACAGGATCCAGTAATAAAGCACCAGCACCACGATATCGATAAGCCAGGCGCCCAGTCGGCGGTGAAACGGGGCGGCCGGAAAGGTGATGCTGATGTTGAAACTCGTAGGTATATGTATCGTCGACATAGAGCGCCAACAAGTTACAGGATTTGGAAGGGAAATTTCTGTATTTTACGGAGCCTAAACAAGTTACCGTTGCGCGAAGGCTTATTTATCAAGAAGAACAAGGACCGCTGGGAGCAGATTGAGCAGGAGCGCGCCGCCAATGCCGATGAAACCGCCAGCAACTTCACCCGGCTGGTCAACGACCTGGCCTACGCCAAGACCTTTTACCCAAGCAGCAAGATCACGGTATACCTCAACGCACTGGCATCGCGCATCTACCTGAGCATCTACCAGAACCGCAAGGACCCGTCGAACCGGCTCGCGCATTTCTTCCGCTACGATGTGCCGCGCACGATCGCACGGCGCCACCTGATGCTGCTCTTCGCACTTGGTGTGTTTATCGTCTTCTTTTCCGTCGGTTTCTTCTCGGCGCTTCACGACCGCACCTTCGTGCGGCAGGTGCTGGGCAACCAGTATGTCGACATGACGGAGCGCAACATTGAGCAGGGCAATCCCTTCAACGTCTACGCACAAACGGGTCCTTTCCTGATGTGGATCCAGATCATGCTCAATAACATCATCGTTTCCTTCACCTATTTCTTCCGGGGCCTCGCGCTCGGCATTCCGAGCATCCTGGCACTCGGCAAAGAAGCGATCCGGCTCGGCGCTTTCGAGCACATGTTCTATGCGCACGGCCTCGGCGCCAACGCGGTGGTCACCGTGCTGCTGCACGGGCTCCTCGAGCTGACGGCCATCATCGTCACCTGCGGCGCAGGGCTCATCATGGGCACCAGCTTCCTGTTTCCCGGAACGCAGCGCCGCATGAAGGCCTTCCAGGAAGGCGTCAAAGACGGCGTGAAGATCATTGTGGCCCTTATCCCCGTGTTCATGGTGGCTGCGTTCATCGAAGGCTTTATCACCCGCCACTACAAGATGCCTATCGGTTATAGCCTCAGTATTCTGCTGGTGACGGGCACCTTCATCGTTTGGTACTTTATCGTTTACCCCTGGCAACTGCATCGCCGCGAGGCTCTGGAAAATAAGGGGGCCCATGCGTAGATACCGATACCTTTTTGTGCTGGCTTTCCTGCTCGGCCCGCTGGTACCACGTGCCCAGCAGGATACGGCTTATGCCACCGATGTGCCGGCGACCCTGACCGATACTGTTACGACATCCTCTGACGAGGATCCGGACTACGCGACCAGCAGCGAAAGCGAAGCCGACAGCACCTGGGCGATCGGCAAGCCGGTGGCCGCCGACAGCAGCCGCGTGGCTGTTCGCCCGTTGCCGCCCGGCGATCTTGACAACGCGCGCGCCGAGGACGATTTCTGGTATTGGAACTACCGGAAGAAAAAGCACAAGAAGCAAGCTGCGCCCGAGCGTTCATCGCCCAGTGAGCCCCTCGGCATACCATCTTTTGTATTCTGGATCCTGATCACGGCAGTCATCCTGGCGCTGCTCCATATGTTCCTGCTGTCGATCAACATCAACGTCTTTGCAAAGCGGGGCGTGGAGCTTGGGAGCGAAGAGGAGGCGGAGGCTGCCGAGGATATCTTCAACCGCAACTTCGAACGCGAGATCGCTGCGGCCGTGGCGGGCGGCGATTACCGCCTTGCCATACGCCTGCGCTACCTGCAGCTGCTGCGCGAGCTCTCCGATCGCAATATCATCCAGTACCGCTCCGGCGCAACCAATGGCGTTTATGTCAGCCAGCTCTGGGGAAGTGCTTATTATACCGATTTCTTCCGCATCACGCGCACCTTCGAATATGCCTGGTACGGTATGCTCCCGGTAACGCAGACCGCCTACGAGCGGATGCAGCAGGACGTCGCTCACCTGAAAACCCGTTTTTCATGAAGCGCTACGCACCCTTGCTGCTCCTCGCTCTGCTGCTCCTTGGGGGCGTCATCTACGTAGCACGTAAGAGCGGCGACCGCCAGTTCGACAACACGCCCACGCTGCGGCGCGAAGACCGGATACCTTATGGAACCTTCCTCGCGCGGCAGATGCTGCCGAAGCTTTTCCCCGGCGCAACCGTTTATAACGACCGCGCCGTTCCGGGGCACTCCGATTCGGTTTCGCGGTACAGCGACAAGCAGGCCCTCCTGTTCATGGGTTATTATATCGATGCCGACGACGACGAGGTGGATGACCTGCTCGAATTTGCAGCGCATGGCAACTACGTGTACTTCGTGGGTGCCGGCTTTTCCGATAACCTGTGCAAAGCCCTGCACATCGATGCACGGCAAAGCATGTCGGACGACGCCGATTCGCTGACCGTGGCGCTCGAGACGCCGCGCTTTGCCAGCCGCAGCTTCCACTGCCCCGGCACGGACATCAGCTCGCTGCTGATCCGGAACAACGCCGACAGCACTGTGCTGCTCGGTACGCGCAACGGCGGGCAACCCAACTTCCTGCAGTTCACCGTGGGCAAGGGCGCCATTTTCGTACATGCGTCGCCGCTGGCCTTCAGCAATTATTTCCTGCTGCAGCCGGGCAACGAGCAATACCTGGCCGCTGCACTCTCGGTGCTTCCGCCCGATCTGAAGCGCATCGGCTGGAGCGAGTATTATATCAGCAAGAACAGCAGCGGCGATGAGAAGGAACCCAACTGGCTCGGCATACTCCTGCGCTACAAGGCGTTTTCGTGGGCACTTGGCCTCCTGCTTGCCTTGCTGCTGCTTTATGCATTGTCGGAAATGCGCCGGCGCCAGCGCTGGATACCGCCCTACGAGCGGCCGACCAACGATTCGCTCGACTTCGTAAAGACTGTGGGCCGCCTTTATTACGACAAGCGCGATCACCACGACCTCGCCAGCAAGATGATCACCTATTTCCTCGACCACGTGCGGCAGCAGTACAAGATTCAAACGACGGTGCTCGACGAGGAATTTGCCCGCCGCCTCGAAGCCCGCTCGGGTTACCCGCGCGGGGAGCTCGATCACCTGCTGGCGCTGATCGCCGACATCCGCGCCCTCGAAAGCACTTCGGCGAAACAACTCATTCAATTACATCAGCAACTCGAAAACTATTACCAACATGGATAGTATGGAACAAGACGTCTTCGCGCAACGTACCGACCTCAGCGCGCTCAGCAGCGCCATCGACGCGGTACAGCAGCAGATCCGCCGCGTCATCGTGGGGCAGGATGAGCTCGTGCGGCTCATCATCACCGCCCTTCTTGCCGACGGACACGTGCTGCTCGAAGGCGTGCCCGGCGTTGCCAAAACGCTTTCCGCCAAGCTCACGGCCAAAAGCCTCGACGTACCCTTCTCGCGCATCCAGTTCACGCCCGACCTGATGCCTTCCGACGTGCTCGGCACCCCCGTGTTCAACCCGCGCGAAGGCACCTTCGACTTCAAGAAAGGCCCGCTCTTCAGCAACGTTGTGCTCATCGACGAGATCAACCGCGCCCCGGCCAAAACCCAGTCGGCGCTTTTTGAAGTGATGGAGGAACGCCAGATCACCATCGACGGCAAGACCTACCCGATGGCGCCGCCCTTTATGGTCATCGCCACGCAGAACCCCATCGAGCAGGAGGGAACCTACCGGCTTCCCGAAGCCCAGCTCGATCGCTTCCTCTTCAAGATCGTGGTGCCGTACCCGACGGCGGAGCAGGAGTATACGATCCTCCAGCAGTTCAGCCAGATGGGTACTGCCGATGTGCTCGCTGCCGTGCAGCCCGTGCTGCGCCGCGAGGAGGTGATCCGCCTGCGCCAGCAGGTGCGCTCCTTCGTGGTCGACCCGAAGCTGCTGCAGTTCATCGCCACCTTCGTGCACCAGACGCGCAACCACAAGTCGATCTACCTCGGCGCATCGCCCCGTGCCTCCATCGCCGTGATGAACGCAGGCAAGGCCATGGCCGCCCTCAACGGCCGCGACTTCGTAACACCCGACGACCTGCTCGAGGTGATCCCGCCCGTGCTGCGCCACCGCATCATCCTCTCGCCCGAAAAAGAAATGGAAGGCGTGACCGAAGATGCCGTGATCAAACAGATCCTGCAATCCATGGACATACCCCGCTGATGCGCTTCCTGAAATTTTTGCTCAACCGCAGCTCGTTCTTCCCCGACCGCAAGGTGTACTACCTGGGCTTCGTGCTGTGCGCGCTCTTTATCGGCACCTACTTCAAGCCGTTCCTGTTCCCGGTGGTGCAATTGCTGCTGCTCGGTCTCGTGCTCGCTCTGCTGGCCGACACCGTGCTGCTCTATAGCCGCAAGGTTTTCCGCGCGGCCCGCGTGGCGCCCGACCGCTTCAGCAACGGCGACGACAACAAGGTGCTGCTGGAGCTCCACAACGGCTATTCGTTTCCCGTGCATACGGAGATCATCGACGAGCTGCCCTACCAGTTCCAGGAGCGTCATTGGAAGCGCACTGCCAGCATCGCTTCCGGGCAAAAGGAAACGATCGAGTACCTGCTGAAGCCGCAGCAGCGCGGCGAATACCGCTTCGGTGCGATCAACGTGCTGGTGCGCGGTCCGCTTGGCTTTGCGTGGCGCCGTTTCCGCTTCCCGCAGGAGCAGGTGGTGAAGGTGTACCCGAGCTTTATGCAGGTGCGCCGCTTCCAGCTGCTGGCCGCCGCCAACCGCCTCCAGGAGGCCGGTATCAAGCGGCAGCGCGCCCTTGGTCACTCCCTCGAGTTTGAGGCAATCAAGGAGTATGTGCGCGGCGACGACTACCGCACCGTTAACTGGAAGGCAACGGCCCGCCGCGGCGACCTGATGGTCAACAACTTCACCGACGAGCGCAGCCAGCAGGTGTATTGCATCATCAACAAGGGCCGCGCCATGAAGATGCCCTTCGAAGGAATGACGCTGCTCGATTACTCGATCAACGCGGCGCTTGTGCTGAGCAACGTGGCGCTGATGCGGCAGGACAAGGCCGGCCTCATCACCTTCGGGCAAAAGACCGACTCGTTCCTGGCCGCCGACAAGAAGCCGGGGCAGTTCACACAGATACTCGAAACGCTGTACCGCGAGGAGACGACATTCCTCGACGTCGACTTTGAAAAGCTGTTTGCGGTGGTGCGCAACCGCATCACGCAGCGAAGCCTGCTGGTGCTGTTCACCAACTTCGAATCCTTCGAGAGCCTCGAGCGCGAGCTTCCTTCGCTGCAGCGGATGGCACATTACCACCTGCTTGTAGTGGTGTTTTTCGAGAACACCGAGCTGAAGACGCTTCGCGAGAGCAATACGAAAAACCTCGAGGACATTTACATCAAGACCATCGCCGAAAAGTTTGCGCAGGAAAAGCGCCTCATCGTCCGCGAGCTCCGCAAGCACGGCATCATCGCGCTCCTGACAACGCCCGAGAACCTCACCGTCCAGGCGATCAACAAGTACCTCGAAGTGAAGAACCGGCAGGGGATCTGAGTGAAATTCTCAATTCTCAATTTTCAATATTCAATGCTCAAGTGGCCTTGAACATTGGGAATTGAGCGTTGAACATTGAGAATTACTTTTGTGGGCTGATGGAAAAGACCCCCAACATATACGAGGAAGGGCAGGTACTGCTCGTGAACAAGGAATACCGCTGGACGTCGTTCGACGCCGTGCGCAAGCTGCGCAACACGATGCGGATCAAGAAGGTGGGGCATGCCGGCACCCTCGATCCGCTGGCCACGGGCCTGCTGATCATCTGCACCGGGAAGTTTACCAAGAAGATCAACGAGTATATGGCGCAGGAGAAGGAATACACCGGCACCATCACGCTTGGCGCCCGCACGCCCACCTACGACCTCGAAAGCGAGCCGCAGGACTTTGTTCCCATCGATCAGCTCACTCCCGAGCAAATACGGTCCGCCACGGCACAATTTACCGGAACCATCCAGCAGCTGCCGCCGGCGCATTCGGCTATCAAGAAAGACGGCAAGCGGCTCTACGAGCTCGCCCGCGCCGGCAAGGAGGTTGTGCTCGAGCCGCGCACGGTGACCATCAGGGAATTCGAGATCACGCGGATCGAAGGACCCGAGGTCGACTTCCGCGTCGTGTGCTCCACGGGCACCTATATCCGCTCCCTGGCCCACGATTTCGGCGCGGCCCTCGGTGTTGGCGGCTACCTGAGCGCCCTCTGCCGCACCCGCATCGGCCCTTTCCGCAACAGCGACGCGAAGACCGTCGGCGAGTGGGAAGCGATCATCCGCGAGGAGCTGGCCCGCGAAGCGGGTGGGCAGGTCAGCGAGTGAGCGGTGAGCAGGTGAGCGAGTGAGCTTGAGGTGAGCGAGTGAGCAGGTGAGCGGTGACCAATCCCGTCATTGCGAGCGAAGCAATCCCTTGATTTATGTCTCTGCAGCCTTCCGGGCCATGTTCCGGGGGCTTAAGCCCCAGGAAAAACATAGCGCCCCTACAGGGCGCCGTTCCATTTCCGTCGTTTTCCCCGGGTCTGCGACCCGGGGCTACAGACATGCTGCCCCTAAGGGGCAGTGCGCTACCAATGCCTGCTCGACCCGCCTACAGAAATGCTTTCCCAAGGGCAGTTTGCCAGCAAACATTCCCTTTGGATTCCATTTTGTCAATCATTGATAAATAACCCGGCAAGGGCCGAGCAACGATGTTTGGCCGTTGCATGCGCACGTGCAAGCGCCGACCATGGGTGTTTTACTCGTTTATGCGCGTCGGAAAGTCCCGAACATAGTTGCTCCGGGGTAAAATGCAGGCAGATGAGCACGGAACACACTTCTCCGGCCTCTCCTTGCAAACCAGAAGGCCCCGAACAACACGGTTCGCCACAAATACACCCGAATCTGAAATCTAAAATCTAAAATCTGAAATCCACATCAGCGATCCTACATCCGCGATCCGAGATCTTAAAACGGGTAGTCTACTCCCAGCTGCACCGTTCCCTTGAGCACATCAAACTTGTAAAAAAGCTTGTTCTGCGCCAGCGGGTCGGCAGGGCTCGGGTCTTTCATCTTGAAGGCATAGTCGACGCGGAACTTGAGGAAGCCGAAGTCGATACGAACGCCGGTGCCGACGTCGATCGCGATATCGTGCCAGAGGCGCGAGAGGCGGAATTCGCCGTTCGGGAAGGCGGGGTTCTCACGCAGATACCACACGTTGCCGATGTCGCTGTACAGGGCACTGTTGATAAAGACGCCGCGCACGTTGGCCACCTGGAAGCGATACTCCACGTTGCCTTCGAGCTGCATGTCGCCGAAACGCTCGGGGCTTACGTCGCGGGCAAACGACTGGATGCTCGAGCCCGGGCCAAGCTTGCGCAGCGTCCAGCCCCGCATGCTGTTGGCGCCGCCGGCATAGTAGGCGCGGTAGAAGGGCAGGTAAAAGCGCGTGCTGTCGGTATTGCTGAAGGGCATGCTGTAGCCGATGCCGAAGAGCGCGCGCGTGGCCAGCACCCGGTTGTTACCCAGCTTCCGGTTATACTGCCAGGTTAGATCGAGCTTGATAAAGCGCTTCAGGTTTTCGTCGAGGAATTTCGAGTTGATCTGGCTGATGAGGAGACCCGCCGGTTCCAGCGACCCGCGCAGCACATGGGTCGACCGGGTCGAGGCCCAGGTGCCGGTCCAGTTCCAGAGGCTCGAGATGATCAGGCCGTCGTTGAAGAGAAACTGGTAGGAGCGGTTGTTTTTGATCAGCGTGTCGAGAATGGCGAAGCGCCGCACCGACGTGTACTCGATGTTGGGGATCCGCACCGAACCGATCCGGTTGTTGCGCGATCCCTCGTAGCCCCAGGACGCGTTCATGCTGAGCAGGTCGAGGTAATCGATGCGGTGGATGTAGCGGGTTGCCAGGGCAAGCGACGTACGCTGGCTTGTGCGGTATGGGTTGCGCACGGGTATCGGCAGTATGGGAAACTTGCGGAAGATGACCAGGTTGGCCGGGAAGATGAGGCGCGGGAAGACAAAGGAGGCCGCGCCCGACACCTGCATCGTTTGCGTCACCGTGGAGTTGATCTCGGTGGCCACGCCCGCGCTGTACGTAGCCTGGATGGCGCGCCGCGCGAAGTTGCGGTTCTGCAGGTTGGCGTTTATACCAACCAGGTTCGAGCCCACGAACAGGCCGCCCAGGTTCTGGCTTCCCTCGAGACCGATGTCGAAGTGATACTTCTCCGCCGGCGTGAGGCGGATAACCATGTCGACCGAGTCGGTGCCGGCCCGCGGGATCGGATCGACCGAGGCAATGCGCCAGGCAGCGAGGCTGTTGAAGCGGGTGGCCGTGCGGTCGATGACGCGCTGGTCGTAGAGCTGACCGCGGCGGAAGTAGACGTTGCTCGTGAGCACGCGGTGCTTGAACAGGTCCTGGTAGCTGCGGATATAGATGCCGCTCGTATCCAGTACCGTTGTGGGGCTGGGAAGCTTGGCGTTCTCGAGGGTGAGGTCGGGGTACACGGTGATGGTGCCGATATGGTAGCGCACCAGTACGCCAGTGTCGGCGATGGGGCGAAGGCGGTATTCAATATCGGCCACGGGGTTGTCGCGGCGGCGCTGCAGCGCCTCGAGCAGGCGCGCCTGTTCCAGCGGGTCGAAGGTGGGACGCAGCAGCGCGATGCCGACCGTATCGAACACGATCGTCATCTGCTCGCGCGAGAAGCGGAGAAAGCCGTTGTTGTGGTAGATGCCCACGAGGCGGTCGAGCTCGGAGGAGAGCAGGGGCTTGGCGAAAGGTGCGCCCTTGCGGATGGGGCTCGCGGCCTGGTTGCGGAGCGTGATCTGCTGCAGGCTGTCGAGGGCGGCGGCCTGGCGCGGGCTGTTGAGCGTGGTGTCGTTCAGCGCGATGCTGATGGAGTCGATGAGCGTCAGCTTGCCGGGTGTTACGTAGAAGTCGAGTGTCGTGCGCAGCTGGTCGCCTTTGCGCACCGTGTCGGCCGTATACCAGGCCGTGTCGCGGTAATAGCCGAGCGAGTGCATGAGCGCATCAATATAGCCGATCGACTTGTCGGCGTTTGCGCTGTCGTATACGGGCGGGTTGCGGAGCTGGCTGATGACGAAGGCCTTCGATACACGCCGCACGTTGATGCTGTCGTGGAGCTGCTGGCGGAGACGCGTCTCGAGGTCGTTGCGGTCGTCGCGCTTCAGCGAATCGTCCTGCACGTGCACGTTGGCTTCGTACACGAAGGGACGGCCGATCGGGTAATTCTTCACCGAGCAGGCGGAAAGCAGCATCAGGGCAGCAAACAAGAAGCTATTTTTGAGGCGGTATAAGCGTTGTGCTGCCGTCTTCATCCATTTAATTTATTCCGGTCAATGCTGAGTAAAGGAGCGCTCAAAGATATTCAAAGATTAGGCCTCAAAAAAGGTCGCGCGGAAACGGGTCTCTTTATCGCGGAAGGCCCCAAGGTCGTGGGCGAGCTGCTCGAAGCCATTCCCGCGCAGGTGGAAGCCGTGTACGCGCTCCCCGAATGGATCGAGAGCCACGGCGCCCTCGTGCCGCCGCAGCAGCTTCATGCCATCACGGAAACAGAGCTCGAACGCATCTCGCAGCTACAGACGCCCCACGCGGTGCTCCTGGTTGCACGGCAGTGGACGGGAACCCGCCCGGCACTGATAAAGCCTCAGGGTACCGGCGCGCTGACCTTGTATCTCGATACCATCCAGGATCCCGGCAACCTCGGCACCATTCTCCGCATCGCCGACTGGTTCGGCATCCGCGACGTCGTGTGCAGCGGCGGCTGTGCCGAGCTGTTCAACCCCAAGGTGGTGCAAAGCACGATGGCCTCACTGGCACGCGTAAACGTTTGGTACGACGAGGAAAACAACTGGCTCGACGGGCAACAGGTACCCATCCTCGCGGCCGCCTTGGATGGCACCTCGCTTTACGACGCCAAATTAACCGGTGCCGCCATTCTCCTGATCGGCAACGAATCCAAAGGACTCCGCCCGGAGTTGCTGGCCCGTGCCACGCAAAAGATCACCATACCCAGGATTGGAGGTGCGGAAAGCCTCAATGCGGCGGTGGCTACGGGGATTATTGTGAGTCACCTCGCCCAACCCCTAACCCCTTCCCGAAGGGAAGGGGAATGACTTTCTCCAAACAAACAAGGAGCGTGTTTGCAAACTCCCCTTCCCTTCGGGAAGGGGCCGGGGGATGGGCTACGAAAAGCGTATCGCCTGTATCGGCCGGATCTTCCGCACCAGCAGTGACGGGATCAGCAGCACCAGCATCGACAGCAGGAGCGTGGCGCCTACCACCCAGCCGATCTGCGTCCAGTCGATCTGCACGGCCGCGGTACTCATGTAGTATTCTTCTTCCTTCAGCTTTACAAAACCCGTTTTTTGCTGCAGCCAGATCAGCAGCAGGCTGAGGCCCGTGCCGATGCTGATGCCGATGATGGTCACGAGCGCCGAGTGCACGAGGAAGATCTTCTGGATGGCCCAATCGGTGGCGCCCACGGCCTTCAGAATGCCGATCATCCGCACGCGCTCCAGCACCAGGATGATGAGGCAGGTGATAAAGTTGATGATGACGATCACGGCCACGATGCCCAGGAGAATGCTGCCGTTGGAGCCCACGATCCCGAGCCAGTCGAAGATGTTGGGGTAGATCTCGCGGATGGTGTGGGTTTCCCAGAGCTGCGGGAAAGAGGGCTCGGAGAAGATGGCGGCGCTTGCGCGGTCCATGTCCTTATAATCTTTCAGGAATACCTCGTAGCCGCCCACCTGGTTGTCCTGCCAGCCATTGAGGCGCCGGATAAGGCGGATGTCGCCAAGGGCAAAGGTCTTGTCGTATTCCTCGATACCGGTCTTGTAGATCCCCACCACCGTTAGCTTGTCGGGGCGGAGCGAGCCGTCGGGGCGCACGAAGTAGATCAGCAGGCGGTCGTTGACCTTCAGGTGCAGCTGGTTGGCGGTATAGCGCGAAACCACGATCTCGCGGCTGTAGGACGAATCGGTGAAGCGGATCCAGCGCCCGCTGTCGAGGAAAGGCGCCAGGTGCGCGAAGTCGTAGGTGCTGTCGAGGCCCTTGACGAGCGTGCCTTCCATCTCGTCGGGGGTTTTGAGGATGGCGTACTTGGTGGCGAAGGGATGAATGCTCTGAACCGCGGGCATGCTCTTTACGGTGCGCACAACCGAGTCGTTCTGCGTGATGGGCAGCTCCTCGGCGATGGCGCTCTTGCCCGGCTGCCGGTAGCCGATCCGCAGGTGCCCCCAGAAGGAGAAGACCTTCTGGCTCACCACGCCCTGGAAGCCGTTGACAAAGGAAAGTGTCACGATCATCACCATCACGCTGATGACCGTAGCCACCGTGCTGAGGCGGATGATGAAGCGCGAAAAGCTCCGTTGCTGGTTGAAGGCGATGCGGCGGGCAATAAACGAGGAAATATTCACAGTGTTTTTTCGTTTCTTCGGGAACCCTCCGGCGCCGATTCGCGTCTATCCGGGGCTACCGCGCCAAAGATAACCGGCCGCGCGTTAACGAAGCATTCCATATGAACCGTATCATCGCCCTCATCCTGGTCCTTTTTTCGTCTGCCACCACTTTGTGGGCAACTCCCCGCACCGCACATCCGACACCCGAGATCCGCGATCCGAGATCCGGGAGTGGCTCTGCCTTTGACATCCGGACCATCCAGCTCTACCGCACCGGCGACCAGACCTCCTTCCCGATGATCCCCCTCGGCTCGCTGGAATCGCTGGAGCTGCACTTCGACGATATGGACGCCGACGTGAAAAATTACTATTACTCTTACGAGCTGTGCGACGCCGACTGGACACCCAGCATCCTCCACAGCTTCGAGTATATCCGCGGATTCTCCAACAACCGCATCAGCAACTACCGCATGTCGTCGGTCACCTCGTCGCGCTACACGCACTACCAGGCCGTGCTTCCGGATCGCAACTGCATGCCCTCGCGCTCGGGCAACTACCTGCTCCGCGTATTCCTGAACGGTGATACCGCGCAGGCCGTGTTTACCAAACGCTTCGTGGTGTACGAAAACCAGGCGAAGGTAGCCGCGCAGCTGCTGCAGCCGTTCAATTCGCAGTATTACAGCACGCACCACAAGCTGCATATCGGCATCACACCCGACCAGAACAAATTGAACCTGATGGGTCCGCAGGACTTTACCGTGGTTGTTCTGCAGAATAACAACTGGGTGACGTCGATCCAGATGAAGCAGCCGACCATCTACCGGGGCAACTATTACGAGTACAGCGACGAGTCGATCACGGCGATCCCTGCCGGCATGGAGTGGCGCTGGCTCGACCTGCGCAGCCTTCGCCTTATGAGCGAGCGCGTGGAGCGGATCAACTCGCGGCGCGATACCACGCAAGTGTTTGTGAAGCCCGATGCACCGCGGGAGGGCAAGATCCGCGTGCAGTACCGCGACAACAACGGCGCCTACACGATCGAGGCGATGGACAATATCAATCCCTTCTGGCAGTCGGAGTACGGCAACGTACACTTCACGTTCCGCCCTCCCTCGGGTGAGCCCTTCAAAGACCGCGACGTGTACATCTTCGGCGAGCTGAGCGACTGGATGCAGGATGGCCGCGGCCGCATGGAATTCAACTCCGAGCGCGGCGTGTACGAGGGCGAGCTGATGCTGAAGCAGGGCTACTACAACTATCTCTACACAACAGTGCCCCGGGGGCGCACCTATCCGGCCGACATGAGCGCCACCGAGGGCAACAACTGGGCGACCGACAACCAGTATACGATCCTCGTCTACTTCCGTGCCTTCGGCGACCGCTCCGACGCAGTTGTTGCGGCAACGACTGTTCGGTCGGTGTTTAGCACGAACCGGTAGAGACGTTTTGATGGTTCTTATGGTTCTTACGGTTTTTTCTGGCGAGGTCGGGAAAGAAAAGTTTGTGATCCGTCATGGCGCGCGCAGCGAAGCAATCCCGTCCAAGTTTACCCCCGCAGCCCCGGGCGGCATCAGCGCCAGCCTGCAGGGGCTTGCTTCGCTTAACGTCGTTCGGCTCGCAATAACGGTCCTATAGGTGAATCCCGTGTTTCCGCTGCGGCCGCGGAGGCGGCCTCCCAGGGCTTGCTTCGTCACCCGGCGCCCGGCGCCTTCTTCCTTGCAATGACGAACGGCGTCGGCAAACCTCTCAAAACCTTCAATACCTTTTAAAACCCACCAAAACCTTCCGCCAACCCTCAACCTTAAGAACCCTCAGAACCTTAAGAACCTTACTTTTGCCCTCCCCGAAAAACACTGGAAATTCTATGGAAACAAAATACCTCCGCCACCTTGCCGGCAAGCTGGGCCTGGCCGAGAAGCAGGTGACCGCCATCGACAACCTGCTCGCCGAAAGCGCTACCATTCCCTTTATGGCCCGCTACCGCAAGGAAGCAACGGGCGGTCTCGACGAGGTCGTGATCGGCAACGTGGTCGAAGAGATCGGCTATTTCAACGAGCTGGCGAAGCGCAAGGAAACCGTGCTCAAAACGATTGGCGACCTGGGCAAGCTGACACCCGAACTGCAAAAGAAGATCGACGAATGCTATAGCGCCAATGAGCTCGAGGATCTCTACCTGCCCTATAAGCCGAAGCGCAAAACCCGCGCCGTGGCGGCCATCGAGAAAGGCCTCGAGCCGCTCGCCGACCGGCTCCTGGCCCAGGAATCCTTCGACGTGGAAGGCGCCGCGCAGGCCTTTGTGAATGAGCAGGTGAAAGACACGAAGGAGGCCCTGCAGGGCGCCCGCGACATCATCGCCGAGCGCGTGAGCGAAGACGCCGAAGCCCGCAACAAGATCCGCGTGCTCTTTGAAAAGGAAGCCGCACTGACCGCCCGTGTGCTCGAAAGCAAGAAAGAAGAGCCCGAGGCGCAGAAGTACCGTGATTACTTCGACTTCAACGAGCCGCTCGCCAAATGCCCCTCGCACCGCCTGCTGGCCATCCGCCGCGGCGAAAAAGAAGGCTACCTCCTGATGGACCTCGCGGTGGAAAAAGCGTCGGCCGTAGAACTACTGGAAAAGCAGTTTGTCAAAGCATCGAACCCCGCGGCGTCCGAAGTAAAGCGCGCCGTGGAAGACGGCTACAACCGCCTGCTGAAGCCCTCCATCGAAAACGAATTCCGCCTCCTCTCCAAGAACAAGGCTGACGAGGATGCCATCAATGTATTTACCGAGAACCTGCGCCAGCTGCTGCTCGCCTCACCACTGGGCTCACGCCGCGTGCTTGCCCTCGACCCCGGCTACCGCACCGGCTGCAAGACCGTGTGCCTCGACGCACAGGGCGCGTTGCAGTACCATACCGTTATCTACCTGCACCAGTCCGACAATGCCGTCACCGAGCTGAAGAAGCTCGTGGCGAAATATGATATCGAAGCCATCGGCATCGGCAACGGAACCGCCGGCCGCGAAACCGAGGCCCTCGTGCGCGGCATCGACTTCGGAAAGCCGGTGAGCATCTTCCAGGTCAACGAAAGCGGCGCCTCCATCTACTCCGCTTCCGAAGTGGCCCGCGAGGAATTTCCCGACCAGGACGTCACCGTGCGCGGCGCCATCTCCATCGGCCGCCGCCTCCTCGACCCGCTGAGCGAGCTCGTGAAGATCGATCCCAAGTCGATCGGCGTGGGGCAGTACCAGCACGACGTGAACCCGGTGAAGCTCAAAAGCGCCCTCGACCGCGTGGTGGAAAGCGCCGTGAACTTCGTGGGTGTCGATGTGAATACGGCCTCCAAGCACCTGCTGCAGTACGTGTCCGGTATTTCTACAACCCTGGCCGGTAACATCGTGGCCTACCGCAACCAGAACGGTCCCTTCCGGAGCCGCGAGGAGCTGAAGAAAGTGCCCCTGATGGGACCGAAGTCCTTCGAGCAGTGCGCGGGCTTCCTCCGCATTCCCGGTGCCGAAAATCCGCTCGACAATTCGTCGGTGCACCCGGAACGCTACGGCCTCGTGGCGCAGATGGCCGCCGACCTGCAGGCGACGCTTGAAGACCTGATCAAACAATCGCAGCTCCGCAAGGGCATCGACAAAAAGAAATATGTCAGTGAGACGGCAGGTACCTACACGATCGACGACATCCTGAAAGAGCTCGAGAAACCTGGTCGCGACCCGCGCGGCACGGTGGAGGAGTTCCGCTTCGAGGAGTCGATCAAGAGCATCGAGGATGTAAAGGTGGGGATGCAGGTTCCGGGTCTTGTCACCAACATCACGGCCTTCGGCGCCTTTGTCGACATCGGCGTGAAGCAGGACGGCCTCGTGCACGTGTCGCAGCTGTCGAACCGCTACGTGAGCGATCCCAACCAGGTAGTGAAGCTGGGGCAGAAGGTGCAGGTGACCGTTACGGAAGTCGATGTGCCGCGCAAGCGCATCGCCCTGACGATGAAGACCGCGGCGCCGCCGCAGAAAGGGGAGGGGCGTCCCGCGCAGTCGCAGCGTCCGCAACCCCAGCGCGCACCGAAGCCCGCCGCACCGAAGCAGGAGGAAGGCTCCTTCGCCGACAAGCTCGCTTCGCTGCAGCAGAAATTCAAGAAGTAACGTTAACCTTTTTTGTAGCAAAGGGCCGCTCCGCGGCCCTTTGGTCGTAGCGGGCGAAGCGAAGGATCGGTGCCGGCAACAAGGCCATCGCAAGCTTTCAAAGCGAGTGCCTTTTGCCGGCAGCGTTCATTACAGGTACGGACAGTCGCTTATGGCGGAATCACAGATGCTTCGCTTCGCTCAGCATGACAAAGGCCCCGCGGAGCGGGGCCTTTGTGCGCCAGCCTAAGCCAAAGCTTCCCGCCGCGCATCGCGCAACTACAAACCACAAACTACAAACTCCCGCCATCGCTGAAGCTTCAGCGGGCAGAGCCAAACCTCAAACTCCCGCCTTCGCTAAAGCTTCAGCGGGCCGGCCAAACTCCAAACATCAAACCCCAAACTCCAAACTCTTTATTTTCGCGCCATGCGCTTCCTCAAATACCTCGGTGCCCTTGCGGCTGTTGCCCTGATTATCGCCTGCTTCCAGCCTTGGGTGATCATCGCCTCGCGCGGGATCGTGGTGTATGGGATGGACCCGGGCCCGACCAACTACGGCAAGCCGGGCCTGCTGCACCTGATCTTCAGCGCGCTGTTCCTGGCGCTGATCTTCATCCCGCGGATCTGGAGCCGCCGCCTCAACCTCTTTTTCCAGGCCTTCAACGTCGCCTGGGCCTTCAAGAACCTGCTGCTGATCGGCGCCTGCGCCTATGGGGAGTGCCCGGTCAAGCAAACGGCAATCTACCTGCTCCCGGTGCTGACCATTCTGATGCTCCTTACCGTGCTCCTCGCCCCCGAGGACCTGCCCGCTTCATCAAAATAATTGCGGCGAGCACCGGCGACAGGACCGGTTGTGGGCTGCAGGCCAGCGAGTTATCCACGTTTCAAAAGATTTTATGCCCAATGTTCTTCCGGATGGGCCCGATTTCTTATTTTGGTAACCTTTCCAACGATTTTGCTTGCCCTGGGGCCACTAGATTTGCCCCCGTTACTAACCAGACTGCACCATCCAATTTCCCCTGCTGAACCGAACCCTGTGGACTCCCTGCGGCGGTCGCCGCAATTCACTCCGCACATTAAAACGTAAAAAACCAAAACCGATATGACACAGTCATTTCTGTCAGCGACCCCTACAGTGGTCACACACAGCACAACCAGAACCCGGTTCCGGAAGAACGGCCTGCGCCGGCTATTCCTCGCCGTGAGCGCCGCATTGACGGCCGCAGTAGCCGGCGCGCAGACGACGCAGACGATCTTTTCGGAGAACATGGGTACCACGGCTACAACAAACATTGGTGCAAGTACCGGCTTCCAAAACACTGGTCTGACTTTCTCCGGAACAGGAGAAATAAGAACGACATCTGCATCTACCGCTTATGCCGGAGCCTCTGGGGGCGGCAACGCCTTCCTCACCAATACATCGGCGGGGTTCACATTTGTAATTTCCGGAATCAATACATCGGCATTTTCGTCTTTGACACTTTCTTTTGGAATGCTCAAGAATGTGACTGCTGCCGGTGGAATCGTTGTTGAAGTAAGTTCGGATGGCACTAACTACACGCCCCTCACTTTCACACAGTCAGGGAATTCAACTTGGAATTATTACACTCCGACTGGAACGATTCCTTCGACAAGTTCATTGTCGATCCGTTTTCGAAATAGTACAACCACCGCGCAGTATCGTTTTGATGACGTGAAGCTGACCGGTATCCCCGCATCACCGACAACTACCGGCATCTCTCCGAATACTGTGACTGCTGGTGGAAGTGCCTTCACCATTACGGTCAATGGCACAAACTTCATCAAGGGAAGCGCAAACAGCAGCAATCTTCCGTCGGGCACTGCTTCTTCTGTTGTAACGTATGGTGGTACTGCAGCTACCACAACTTTTGTTAGCAGCACCCAACTGACGGCAACTATTCCCGCCGGCGCCATCGCATCGGGTGGGACGGTTAATATTGGTGTCAGCACTAACGGTGCCGCTACTGTGTCGAACACACAGACCCTCACGGTATCTACACAGCCTTCTGCAACGACCGGTGCCGCATCGCTGACCAATGGCAGCAGCTCGGTAACACTGAACGGCACGGTGAATGCCGCTACGGCCTCCACTACCGTTACCTTCAACTACGGTCTTACAAATGCCTACGGCACCTCGGTCGCCGCTTCGCAAAGCCCGGTGAGTGGCAGCAGCAACACGCCTGTGTCGGCCGCTATCTCCGGCCTCGATCCGAACGTAACCTACCATTTCAATGTTAGCGCGAGCAATGCTGGCGGTTCCGCTACCGGCAACGATGCGACCTTTGTATCGCCCGCTGCAACGCCCGCAGCGCCCAGTGTTAACAACCCCACGATCACCACGCTCGACGTAGCGCTGAACAGCGATGCCAACCCTGCTGGTACCGAATACGCCATCATCGAAACGAACTCCGGCCAGTATGTGCAGGCCAACGGATCGCTGGGTGTCAGCGCAGCATGGGCTACGATGGCTGCCTGGGGCACAAAGACCGTGACCGGTCTTACGGGCAACACCTCCTACAGCTTCCAGGCCATCGCCCGCAACAGCAGCGGAACCACAACGGCCAACAGCACTTCCGGCAGCGGCACAACTTTGAATGGCAACAGTCTCTCGGTGAACCCGGCTTCCTTTGCCGCTTCCTATTGCAACGCTTCTGACAATACGTTCAACGTCAGCTTCACTGCCGGCGGCACCTTCAACGGAACCTTCAAAGTGCAGGTATCCGACGCCAGCGGCGCTTTCCCGAACAACACGACCAGCAATATCATCGGCTCGGGTGCCACTTCGCCGATCCCGGTGACCATCCCGGCAGGCTATACCGCTGGTACAGGCTACCGCTTCCGCGTGCTTAACGACAACCCGGAATTCTACGGCTCCGACAACGGCTCCAACGTAGCTGTCGTAGCTGCCGTCACGCCTTCGGTAAGCATCAGCAGCGCACCCGGCACGACAATTTGCTCCGGCACCTCGGCCACCTTCACGGCCACGCCCGTCAACGGCGGCACGCCAACCTATGTATGGACCAAGAACGGCACGACCGTCGGTAGCAACAGCAACAGCTACACCGATGCCGCGCTGGCCAACGGCGACGTCGTCAAGGTGACCATGACTTCCTCGATCTCCTGTGTTACGACGAACGGCGTTTCCGACCAGGTAACGATGACCGTGAACACGACCCCCGCACCGCCGACACCGACCGTGTCGAATGGTTGCGGCTCGGCCACACTCAACGCTATTGCTGATCCGGGCGCTCCCGTTGTGTACTACTGGCAGGGCCTCCGCAGCAGCGGTACCCAAACCGACTCGGTAGCCACAACGGCCTATACCGCCTTCTTCAGCGGCACCTACTACCTCCGCGCGTTCAACAGCAGCACCGGTTGCTGGTCGACGACCTCGAGTTCGGTGATTGTTAACAGTGCCAACATCATCGCTGCGCCCTCCATCACCCAGCAGCCGGTTTCGGTTACCGGCTATATTTCGGGCGGCGCTACGTTCATGGCTACGTCTACCGGCGCCGCTACGAACGGCCGCACCTGGCAGGTTTCCACCGATGCTGGCGCCAACTGGTCGGCAGTAGCCAACAGCGCACCCTACGCCACTACCTACGGCACGACGAGCTATCTCGCTATCAACAGCCTTACGGCTTCCATGGCCGGCTATCAATACCGCCTTCAGGTCAGCGGCAACGCGCCTTGCGGCAACGTACAGAGCAACGCCGCCACGATCAGCAGTGTCGCTCCTGCGCAAGCCGTTGTGTTCCTGGAAACCGGCGGCACGCTCGCCACGGGCGGTACCGTGGTTGGCAGCTATTCGGGCTATTCGAACGGCGTTGGGCTCAGCTTCAGCTCCACTACCGCCAATAGCACGGATGTACGCAATACCACTCCTTCCGGAGGCTATGCGAATGCATCTGCAGTTGTGAATTTCTTTATGGGACAAGGCGGCGCGGTACAGCGTGACCTCGTTATCTCCAACATTAATACGACCAATTACCAGAACCCCGTACTGAGCTTCGGTATGTACCGCAGCAACACGGTGGCCACGATGGTACTCGAAGTAAGCAGCAACGGTACAACCTGGACCCCGCTGACCTTTAGCTACCCGACGGTCACGTCGACCTGGACGCCGATCGTTGCTTCGGGCACAATCCCCTCGACGAGCAACCTGCGTATCCGCTTTACGAAAGACGGAGCCGGTGATATCCGCCTCGACGACATCCGCCTCGCCGGCTACTTTGCCGATCCCACAACGACCTCGCTGAGCCCTTCCTCGGGTTATGCCGGTGATGCCGCTTTCACCCTTACGGTGAACGGCTCGAACTTCCAGAACGGTGGCCGCTCGGTCATCACCTGGAACGGCACGCCGCTCACGACCACGTATGTCAGCAGCTCGGTTCTTACCGCGTCGGTGAACCCCTCGCTGGTCGCTACGGCAGGTACTGCTACTGTTGGCGTAACCACCACGGGTGCCGTGAATGCTTCCAACACGCAGACCTTCACCATCAACCCGCGCAGCATTACGCTCAACACGATCTCGGGCAACAGCTTCTGCAACGGCTCCGACAACAGCCTTACGGTGGGCTTCAGCCCCGTGGGCAGCTACAGCGGCTCGTTCTACGTACAGCTGTCCGATGCCTCGGGTAACTTCCCGAGCAACACTACCAGCAACATCATCAGCGTTGCCGCCAACGGCTCGCCCATCAGCGCCACGATCCCGCAGGGTACGGCCGCCGGCACCTATAAAGTGCGCGTGGTCAACAGCAACCCCGCTACGTTCAGCAACGCCAGCGCCGGCATCACGATCGATCAGTCAGGTTCCGCAACGCTTTCGTATCCCGGCTCGCCCTATTGTACTTCTACGGGTACGGCCAGCGTGTTCTTCAGCGGCACCAACGGCGGCACCTTCACGGCTTCGCCCGCAGGCCTTTCGATCGACGCCGCTACCGGCGCCATCGACATCGCCGCCTCGGCTGCCGGCACCTACACCGTGACCTACAGCTTCGCCGGCGGCACGGCCTGCGCCTCCTCTTCGAGCACGCAGGTGTCTATCCGCCCCACGTCGCTCTTCGATGCCTCTTCGATCGGCAACCCGGTATTGTGCGCCGGAAGCAGCACCGCCCCGATTAACTTCAGCGGACCTGCCGGTATCACCTACAACTGGGCCAACAGCAACAACAGCATCGGCCTCGGATCCTCCGGCACGGGCAACATCCCGTCGTTCACCGCCGTCAACGCCGGTGTCACGCCGCAGTATGCTACGATCAGCGTTCTCCCGGTAGGCGGCACAGGCTGCACCGCCAAGATCCTGTCGTTCCGCATGACCGTCAACCCGCGCCCGACCGTCAACGCAATCAGCAGCCAGACCCTCTGCGCCGGCTCGGCCACGGCTCCTGTTTCGTTCACCGGCGCCCTGGCCAGCACGACCTACAGCTGGACCAACAACAACACATCGATCGGCCTTATCCCTGCCGGCACCAACAACATCCCGTCATTCACCGCGGTGAACAATACGGGTGCGCTGCAGACCGCAACGGTCAATGTCGTTCCCTACGCCAACGGTTGCGCGGGCACGGCTGCCAGCTTCAGCATCGCTGTTTCGCCTTCGGCAGGCACGATCAACTATGCCGGCTCGCCCTATTGCCAGGCAGGCCCTGCCATGGTTACCCGCACGGGTTCAACGGGCGGCACCTTCTCGGCTTCGCCCGCAGGTCTCTCCATCGATGCAGTCACGGGTACTGTTAACCTCGCGGCCTCTACTGCCGGAACGTACACGGTGACCTACACGGTGGGCGCCTCGGGTGGCTGCTCGCCGACGGCTACTACCAATATTACCATCAAGCCGATGGCTACGGTCAACGGCATCGCCAACCAGGTGTATTGCAACGGTACCGTAACGGCGCCCATCGCCTTCAGCGGTACGGCGACCAACTTCTCCTGGACCAACGACAATACCTCCGTCGGGCTGGCTGCCTCGGGCACCGGCACAAGCCTGCCTTCCTTTACCACGGTCAACGCAGGCCCGGGCGTACAGTATGCCTACATCAAGGTAACGCCGCTGGCCGGCTCGAACAGCTGCGTCGGCAAGGCCATTGGGTTCCGTATCTCGGTGAACTTCTGCCCGCCGATCACCCAGTCGGGTGGCACGGCTGCAGGCGGCGATGCCACGGCCCGCCTGTCGCCGGCGGCCAGCGTGCAGCTGAGCCCCAACCCCGCCAGCACCCAGCTGACGGTTCGCTACAGCGGCAGCGACGCAGGTCCCTTCTCGGTACAGCTCCTCGACGCCCAGGGTGCGCCCGCCACGCGCCTCCAGTCGTTCAGCGGTGCAAGCACCACGATCGACCTGTCCACGGTGCGCCCCGGCATCTACCTGCTCCAGCTGGTCAACGCCCGCACAGGAGCTGCCCTGCAAAAGCAGGTGATCAAGCTCTAAAGAAAAATTGGGTTACAGTAAAAGGCCTCCCTTTTGGGAGGCCTTTGTTATTGCATAGCGCATTTGCTCTTGCTGTAGAAATACGGTCAGGCGCCGAGTAGCTTTGCAATGCCGAAGGCGGCGGCGGCGGCCAGCGCACCGATCATCAGCACACGCAATGCGCCGCTGAAGGGCGGCACACCCGTCAGCTTGCTCTTCACCCAGCCAAAGAGAAACAGGCAGATAAGGGTTACCAGTACGGAGATCTTGAGCCCGTTGACCGGCTCCTGCACAAAGAAATAAGGGGAGAGCGGTACGAGGCCGCCGACAACATAACTAATCCCGATGTTGAAGGCCGACTGGCGGGCCCGCTTGGGATCGGGTTGCTCGAGCCCGAGCTCAAAACGCATCATGAAGTCGACCCAGCGGTCGGTATCGGCTGCGATCTCCGCCGTGGCCCGCTCCTGCAGGTCTTCGCTGAGACCAAGCCCTGCGAAGAAATCCTTTGTTTCCTGCACCTCGCGGTGACGCAGGTGCTCCACCTCGTAGTACTCGCGGCGACGCTCGTTCTCGTAGTGATCGGCTTCCGTGCGACCCGCCAGGTAGCCACCAAGACCCATCGCGATGGAGCCCGCAGCGATCTCGGCAATACCGGCGATCACCACGATCCGCGCGTCGTGCACCGCGCCGCTGAGGCCGGCCGCCAACGCAAAGGGAACGGTCAGGCCATCACTCATGCCAATTACGATGTCTTTGATGACATCACTGCTTTCCATGTGTTGCTCGGTGTGGTGGAGATGTGTGTCCATGGGATCGTTTGTGTAAAGGTCGGCATTCGGTACGTGAATCGTGAATCGTCAATCGTCAATGCGCAAGCGCAGAAAAAACGGATGCCAAAGGCATCCGTTTTTCATTGCAGGCGTCAGCCTTTCACGATTGACGATTCACGATTCACGAAGCTTCGCCCATTGCCGCGAGGCTCTTCCCGATGCGGTCCACGCAGTCGTCGATCTGGGCGCGGCTGATCACGAGTGGCGGTGCAAGGCGGATCTTGTCGCCGTGGGTCGGCTTGGCAAGGATGCCGTTTTCCATCATCCGCAGGCAAAGCTGCCAGGCGGCTTCCTTGTCGGGGTGCTGGATCACGATGGCGTTGAGGAGGCCCTTGCCGCGCACAAGCTTCACCAGGGGCGATTGCAGGTAGCGGAGCTGCTGGCGGAAATAAGCGCCCTGCTCCTCGGCGTTCGTGGCGAGGTCTTCGTCGCGCAGCACGTCCAGGGCGGCCATGGCGACGGCGCAGGCAAGCGGGTTGCCGCCGTAGGTGGAACCGTGCTCGCCTGGTGCGATGGTCAGCATCACCGGGTCGTCGGCCAGTACCGCGCTCACGGGCAGCACGCCGCCGCTGAGGGCTTTGCCAAGAACAAGGATGTCGGCGCGCACTTCCTCGTGGTCGATGGCAAGCAGCTGTCCCGTGCGGCCGAGACCCGTTTGAATTTCATCGGCAATAAGGAGCACGTTGGCGGCGCTGCACAGCTCGCGCACGCGGCGCAGGTAGCCTTCGTCGGGCACAAGCACACCGGCCTCACCCTGGATCGGCTCTACAAGGAAGCCGGCCACGGTTTCGTCCTGCAAGGCTTTCGCGAGCGCATCGGCATCATTGTAGGGCACCTGCACAAAGCCGGGCATATAGGGGCCGAAGTCGCGGTAGGCAGATGGGTCGCTGCTGAAGGAGATGACCGTAGAAGTACGGCCGTGGAAGTTGCCCGAGCACACAATGATCTTGGCGGCGCCCTCGGCGATGCCCTTCACGCGGTAGCCCCAGCGTCGTGCGAGCTTGATGGCCGTTTCAACCGCCTCAACGCCGCTGTTCATCGGCAGCACCTTCTGGTAGCCGAAGTAGCGCGTGATGTACTGCTCGTACTCGCCGAGCAGGTTGCTGTAAAAGGCGCGGCTCGTGAGCGTCAGCTTCTGCGCCTGGGTTACCAGCGCCTCGATGATCCGTGGATGGCAGTGCCCCTGGTTCACGGCCGAATAGCCGCTCAGGAAGTCATAGTATTGCTTGCCCTGCACGTCCCACACATGTACGCCGAGTCCGCGCTCGAGCACTACCGGTAGCGGGTGGTAATTGTGAGCGCCGTATTGCTGCTCCAGCTGCATATAATAATTGGGGTCGCTGACCCGCGTCGTCTTCGTTGCCATAAATAAGTAATGAGAGATGAGTAATGGATGTCGGAAAGGCTGCTATCCCTGAGAAAATAGGAGCAGCGGACGGCGGGAGACCCGTTAGTGGTTGAGCAGGTCGAGGTTGCCCTGGAGGATATGACGGGTTGCGGGATGCATGCGGAACAAATGTAGGCGCTTTTTGCCGTAGTTGCTACAGCGGCACCGTGCGCACGAAGTAGCCATCCGGAAAGCCGGGCTTTGAGGGAAGCGTTCCGGCCGCAAAAAGGCCGTACACAGTTGAGCCGCTGCCCGACATGGCGGTATAGACGGCGCCAAGCGAACGGATTTTTTCTTTCAGTTGCGCAACGACCGGAAAGGCCGCAAACACAGAGGCTTCGAAGTCGTTTTGGAGCAGGTCCTGCCAGCGGTCTACCGGCTCGCTGACCAAAGCGCGGAGCGAGGGCCGCTCATCGTCGGGGCGCACGTGCCGGAAGGCTTCTGCGGTTGGCACCGCTACACCGGGGTGGACCAGCAGCAAGGTGTATCCTGACAGGCTTAGGGAGAGGGGTTCGAGCAGATCGCCGCGGCCGCGGGCGAAGGCCGGCCTGTTGTATATGAAGAAGGGGCAATCGGAACCCAGCTGCAGCGCAAGGGCCGCGAGTTCGTCGTTGCCGAGACCCAGCTGCAATTTCTGGTTGAGCGCGGCCAGGGCAAAGGCTCCGTCGGCCGACCCGGCACCCAGACCGGCGCCGCTGGGGAGCAGCTTGTGCAGGTGCAGCCGAACCGATGGGAGCGAAGGGAATCGCTGCCGCAGCAACTCGTAGGCCTTGACGCAGATGTTTTGCTCGGGCCGCGCCGTTACGCGGTTGCCGCTGCTGGTAAAGTGCAGCACGCCCTTTCCTTCCGCCTGCAGCACCTCGAGCGCCTCCTGCACCGGCACGGGGTAGAACAACGTTTCCAGGTCGTGGAAGCCATCGGCGCGCTTGCGGCGCACCTGCAGGCCCAGGTTGATTTTACAGTTGGGGAAAACGAGCAAAGGGATTGTTTGTAGTTGGTAGTTTGTAGTTTGTGGTTTCGCGATGCGCGATAACAAGTGGCCGGCGTTAGCCAACTACAAACCAGCAACTACAAACCACAAACTTATTTACGCTTCTTCCGGTTGTTGATCTCGTCGCGGATCGCGATGGCGCGGATATAGTCTTCCTGCTCCAGCACTTCGCCAAGAAGGGTGTTGAGATCGTCGAGGGAGAGGGAGCGGAGGTCTTCAGAAGAAGTAGTGGTGGACGTGGTTTCTTCTTCCTCTTCTTCTTCGGCGCTGCCAGACGACTTGCGGCGCTTCGTGCTGCTGCTGTCTTCCATCATGATGCCGGCGCTGTCGAGGATATGCTCGTAGGTATATACCGGGCATCCGAAGCGAACGGCGAGGGCCAGTGCATCGGAGGTTCGCGAATCGATCTCGATGGTGTCGTTGTCCGATGTGCAGACCAGCTTCGAATAAAAAATGCCTTCCTGCAGGTCGGAGATGATGATCTCGTGGAGCTCGATATTGAAGGCATTCATGAAATTCTTCATGAGGTCGTGGGTGAGGGGCCGGCTTGGCTGCATCTTTTCGAGCGCCACGGCGATCGCCTGGGCCTCAAAGCCTCCGATCACGATCGGTAGGCGCCGAAGACCGCCCACTTCGCCGAGCACAACGGCATACGAATGGGTTTGGGTAATGCTATGCGACAACGCCACAATTTCCAGTTCGATTTTCTTCATATCCGGTTTCTAAGACTTAGACTACGTACAAACCTACAAATTAAACAAGAAAAATGCCATAGCAGGGGCTATGGCACTGGTGTTGAGCTTACTCAGGCACCCTTGTATTTCTTCACTGCTTCGATCATCTTCGGAACCACCTCGAACGCATCGCCGACAATTCCGTAATCAGCTGCCTTGAAGAAGGGTGCTTCGGGATCCTTGTTGACCACCACGATCGTCTTGCTGCGGTTGACGCCGGCCAGGTGCTGGATGGCGCCGGAAATACCGATGGCAATGTAGAGGTTGGGGGCGATGGCCACGCCGGTCTGACCTACGTGCTCGTTGTGCGGGCGCCAGTGTGCATCGGCCACGGGGCGGCTGCAGGCAAGCGCGGCACCGAGCAGGTCGGCGAGGTCTTCCACCATCTTCCAGTTCTCGGGGCCTTTCAGTCCGCGGCCTGCGCTCACCACCACATCGGCTTCGGCGAGGGCAACTTTTCCGCTGGTCTTGGTAGAGCCGGTCACCTTCAGTTTCGGCGTGCCGACAGTTACATTGGCAGCAACAACCTCGGCGCTGCCTTCTCCTTCGGAAATGGCGAAAGCGTTGGGGTTGAGGGCGATCACCTTGCGGGCGGTTGTTACTGAAACGTTCGCATAGGCCTTACCGGAAAACACGTTTTTGCGTACGGTAAATCCGGAACCCGTTTCGGGAAGCGCCGTGGCACCCGACACGAGGCCGGCTTTGAGGCGTACCGAGAGGCGGGGGGCGATGGCCTTGCCGCTGCTGTTGTTGGAGAAGACGATGATGTCGGCGCCGGTGCTTTCGGCAACCTGCGCGATGACAGCGGTATAAACCTGTGCGTCGAGACCGCTCAAGGCCTCGTTCTGCACCTGGTGCACTTTGCTGATGCCGTACTTACCCAGCGAAGCGAGGTCGGCGGGCGCGCCGAGTACTACGGCCTCGGCATTCGTGCCGCTCTGCTGCGCGATCTTCGATGCGTAGGATGCGGCCTCCAGCGAAGCCTTCTTGATATGTCCGTCGATATGATCGATAAAAACCAAAACACTCATGATGTGTAAATCTTTGAATTCAGGGGATCGGTTGATGAAATCTCAGATCTCGGATCTCAGATCTGAGATCTGACTTCTGAGATCAGATAACGCGTGCGTCTTCGTGGAGCATGCGGATAAGCTCGTCGACGTTGTCGGCGGGGACCAGCTTGACGCCTGCTTTTGCCGGCGGCAGTCCGTACGAGGCAGCCTGCGTGAGGGGCTGTGCGCTGCTTTCGACAACCTTGAGGGGCTTTGTGCGGGCAGCCATGATACCGCGCATGTTGGGGATGCGGGCTTCGGCCATTCCCTTCTGGCAGGAGATCACCAGGGGCAGCGATCCTTCGAGGGTTTCTTCGCCGCCTTCGATCTCGCGCTTGATGGTGGCCGTGCCGCCGGAAAGCTGCAGGCCTGTGGCAAGCGCTACGTAAGGAAGGTCGAGCAGCTCGGCGAGCATGCCGCCAACGGCGCCGTTGTTATAGTCGATGGTTTCTTTACCGGTGAGGATGAGGTCGTAACCGCCTTCTTTGGCCACTTCGGCAATGGCGGTGGCAACCTGGTAGGAATCGACGGGCTCCACGTTGATGCGGATCGCTTCGTCGCCCCCGAGGGCCAGCGCTTTGCGGATGATGGGCTCGGCATCGGCAGCGCCTACGGTCACGAGGTGGATGGTCGATGCGGGATCGGCTTCCTTGAGCTCGATAGCGCGCACCAGGGCATACCATTCGTCGGTCGGATTGATAATCCACTGCACACCGGCATCGGCGAATTTCGTGTTGTTGTCCGTGAAGGCTATTTTTGCCGTGGTATCTGGCGTCTTACTGATACACACCAAGATTTTCATAATAACAAACAGGTTTAATAAGGTGAAAAGCCAAAGGTTGCATAAGCAACCATCCGGCATGCAAATATAAGCTTTCGCCCCTGCCAAAATCAATTTTGTGATGGACCGGATCGCGCGTATCAAGGAGCTTTTACACAGCCAGCCCAACGACTCTTTCCTGGAGCATGCGCTGGCCCTCGAATACATAAAAACCGGCGACGACGCCACGGCCCGCGGCCTTTTCGAGGGCTTGCTGGCCCGCGAGCCCGGCTACGTCGGAAGCTACTACCACCTGGCGAAGCTGCTTGAGCGGATCGGTGACGAAAACGCCGCCATCGCGGTGTATGAAGCGGGCATGCGGCAGGCCAAAGCAGCCGGCGACAATCATGCTTTTTCGGAGCTCCGTTCGGCGTACGAGGAGCTGACGATGTAGTCGTGAATCGTCAATCGTCAATCGTGAATGAGCATCGTCCTAAAACTGTACCTGTGGATTTACTAAGCGGCTTTCGGAACTATATCGGGCAACAACACTGGGACCTGGTTAATAAGCGCTGTATCGTGGCCGTGAGTGGCGGCCTAGACTCGGTTGTGTTGGCCCATCTCTGCAGGGAGGCCGGCTTCGACTTTGCCATTGCCCATTGCAACTTTCAGTTACGCGGCGCCGAAAGCGACGGCGATGCTGCCTTTGTGCGGGAGCTTGCAACGACTTTACACGTTCCTTATTTCGAAAAGCGCTTCGATACGAACGCGTATGCCGAAACGAATAAAGTATCCATCCAGGTTGCCGCCCGCGAGTTGCGGTACCGTTGGTTTGACGAATTGCTGCACCAGGAAGGGCCGCACGATTCACGATTCACGATTCACGATTCACGAATCCTCACCGCCCACCACCGCGACGACAGCATCGAAACGCTGCTGCACCATTTCTTCCGCGGCACCGGCATCGCAGGCCTCCAGGGTATCCCGCCACAGAACGGCCGCGTCGTCCGCCCGCTGCTTTTTGCCGGCCGCGACGAGATCCGTGCCTGGGCCGAAGCGCACAGTATCCGCTGGCGCGAAGACTCCTCCAACGCCTCCACCAAATACACCCGCAACGCGCTGCGCCAGCAACTGCTGCCGCTACTCGAAACGATCTACCCGCAGCTGCGGCAAAACCTGACCGGTAACATCGAGCGTTTCCGCGAAGCGGAGCAGCTATACCGCGCGGCGATCGATGCGCAGCTACACAAGCTCGTAGAGGTGAAGGATGGAATCACGCGCGTGCCGCTCCGCAAGCTGCTGGCCGCGACACCGCTGCAAACGGTGCTCTACGAGCTGGCCCGTCCCTTCGGGTTTACAACCGGGCAAACGGAAGGCCTGCGGCGACTGCTCGAAAGCGAGCCCGGCCGATTTATCGACTCAGCCACGCACCGCGCGCTGCGCTACGGTGCGTGGCTTCTTTTCGCGCCCTTGCAGGGAGGAGCCGATACCGTATATATACTGTCAAAGGGAGAGGAGGGTCTGCTGCTGGACGACCATCTCCTTTCGGTCGACACGCTCCCGGCGCCGCCGGCTGTTATCCCGAACGATCCCGCGGTTGCCTTGCTCGATGCGCGTCACATCCAGTACCCGCTCGTTGTGCGGCGCTGGAAAGCCGGCGACTATTTCTACCCGCTGGGAATGCGCAAGAAGAAAAAGCTGGCGCGCTTCTTCATCGACAGCAAGGTGCCGCGCATGCTGCGCGACCGGCTGTGGGTAGTGGAGTCGCACAAAAAGATCATCTGGATCGCCGGGTTCCGCATCGACGACCGCTTCAAAGTAACAGGGGCTACGCGCACGATCCTCCAGCTGCGGCTGGCTCCTACGGCAGCATCCGGTAGCCCTTCACCTCCGACGCAAAATTCGTGAGCAGGGGATAGTCGCCGAGCTGGCAGGCGATGATGATAAAGGCGATCCCGAACAGGGCGCCCCAGATATGGGCCGAGTGGTTGATGTTGCCCCCGCCGCGGCGATCGAGGTAGGTGGAGATGAGCAGGTAGAGCGGACCGAAAATGAATCCGGGCATTTTGGGCAGGAAGATGAGCCCGATCTTGGCCGTTGGGATCAGCATGATCGCGGCAAAGATGACGGCGCTCACGGCACCCGAGGCACCAAGGCTCCGGTAATGGTAATTGTCGCGGTTGCGGCGGTAGGTGGGAAGCAGGCATACCGGCAGCGCCAGCAGGTAAAGCGCGGTATAAAGGATGCGCCCGTAGCCGGGGAAGATCTGCGCAAAAGCGATCTCCAGGAAACGCCCGAAGCCATAAAGCGCGTACATGTTGAAGGCCAGGTGAAAGAAGTCGGCGTGGATAAAGCCGCAGGAGAAAAAGCGGTACCACTGTCCGCGCTGCACCGCCGGCGGGTAGAAAATAAGGTCTTCGAGCAACTGCTCTTTCTGGAAGGCAGCGATGCTGATCAGCACGGTAACGGCAATAAGGACAACGGTGGCGATATAATCGACAAAAGATTCCATGGCTTACTTGTGGTGGTATTTTTCGTTGCGAAGGATGGTGCAGGCCCGGTACAGCTGCTCGGCAAGGATCAGCCGCACGAGCTGGTGCGGGAAGGTGAGCGACGAGAGCGACCACTGCAGCTGCGCGCGCTTCAGCACGGGCGCGTCGAGACCGAAGGCGCCGCCGATGAGAAACACGACCTGCCGGGCACTCTCGGTGGCCCGCTGCTGCAGGAATGCCGCAAGCCCTTCGGAGGGCAGGCTCTTGCCGCGCTCGTCGAGCGCAACGAGGTAATCGTCGGGCTTGAGCATCGACAGCAGCAATTCACCCTCCCGTTTTTTCTGCTCGGGTTCCGGGAGCAGCGCAACGCCTTTCGGCACAGGGATCACCTGCCACTCGGCGTTGAAGTAACGGTTGAGACGTTTGGTAAACTCCTCCACGCCGGCCTTTACGTAGGGCTCGTGTGCTTTGCCGATGGTCCAGAGCGCGATTTTCATGTGCGGGTCACTGAAGGGCAATAGTACGGCATTTTCGGGCGCCGCCGCCACGGATGGGGCTAGTACGGGATTTGCAAAGTCAATCCTTCAAATGGCTATGTACGTGCTGGGAACCAAGGTGATCGAGCGGCTTTGGAAGACAATCAGGATTGGCTTGATGGGAGCGTTGCTGCCCGCCGCGGCGGGGGCGCAGGGCGATTCGGTGCGCGTGCCGGCGAGCCTGCAATACGAGCGTCCCGGTATCATCAACCGCATTTTGCTGGGCAACAATTACCGCGAGCTGTGGGAAACACCGGTGAAGCTACCCGTGTTTCACCTGCGCGCCCAGGGCTTCCGCGTAAAGGAGCTCGGCGGAGGCAACCAGACGCTCTCCCTGCAGCTGAGCGACGCACAGGGACATACCTGGGTGCTCCGCACCGTTGAGAAGGAAGTAACGAAAGCGCTGCCGCCCATCCTGGCGAAAACATTTATCCTCAGCCTCGTGCAGCAGCAGGTATCGGGCTCGCATCCCTACGCGCCGCTTGTGGTTGCACCGCTGTCGCGCGCCCTCGGTGTCAGCGGCGCCGATCCTGTATTTTATTACGTTCCCGACGATACCGCCTTTGGCGAATTCCGCGAGCGCTTTGCCGGCACCGTCTGCCTCCTCGAGGAGCGCGAGGCCGGTGAAAGCAAAACGCAGAATTCCGAGAAGGTGCTCGAGCGGCTTGTCGACAAAGGCACCGTGCGTCCCGATGCGCCGTCGATCCTGCGGGCGCGCCTGCTCGACCTGTTCATCGGCGACTGGGACCGCCACGCCGGGCAGTGGCGCTGGGCCGATCGGCCGGGCAACCTGGTTACCGCACTTCCGCGCGACCGCGACCAGGCCTTCTTTTTCAGCAACGGCGTGCTGCCGCGCTTTTTCCAGGCGACCATTCTCAAGTACCTCGTTTCCTACGAAGGCGACATCAGCAACTGGCGCGGCATCACCTTCAAAAGCTGGCCCTTCGACCGGTATTTCCTGAGCGACCTCGACCGGCAGCAATGGACCGGCATTCTCGAGAGCATGCAATCGGCCCTGTCCGACTCCGTTCTTGAGGCCTCCGTGAAAGCGCTTCCCCCGGAGATCTATGCCCGCAACGGCGAGCGCCTGCTGGCCCAGCTGAAGGGCCGCCGCGACGACCTGCGCAAGCACGGGCTCCGGTACTACCGTTTCCTGTCGGGTTACGTGGATATCTACGGCAGCGATAAGGACGAGGAATTCGTCGTCACCGGCACGGGGGATACAGCGCGGGTGCAGGTATTTGCCCTGAAGGATGGCGCGCGCGGGCGGCTCCTGTACGACCGCCAGTTCGTTCGCTCCGATACCCGCCTGCTGCGCCTCTGGGCCTTTCATGGCCACGACCGGTTCACGTTCGCACCGGGACGGAGCCGCTTTCATTTTGAGCTCAATGCCGACGACAGCGGTGATGAGTACCGGCTCACGAAGGACAAAAAAACGCGGCATATCAGGTCGAAAACAGCTGCGAAGGTGCCGGTGCTGCTGAAGGCGCCCGGAAAGGACTATGGTAACGGTTACCGGCAACCGTAGTTTGTCAAAAAAGCTCCCCGGTATAAAGCACTACAGCGGCCCATTCCGACGAAAGGGAGAAGCCTACTTAGGTGGCGGTATAGGTTCTCCATTAGCACCCTATTTTTCCTGGCGGAAGTTTCCCGAAATAGTACTTTTCCTATTGTTATTGTTGAGCGGGAAATCTATTTTGGCTAAGTAATCCGTTTATTCAACCAAAAACCGTCCCTTATGAAAAAGATCCTACTGGCAGGTATTCTGCTCACGACAGGCTTCACCGGCAGCACGGAATTGTTCGCACACGCAACAACTGTTGCAACGATCAATGTACCCCCGAATGTTCGGGATGCCTACGCGGCTCTCCAGGCACAGTATGCAGCGAACGGCCAGATCCTGGTCAACGCCGTATGGACCCGTGCGAATGGTGTGTTCACGGTAACCTTCCTTATCGTTGATCTGAGCGTGGAAGATTCGTACACGCCCGGTTCCGCTTCCTTCCATGGTGGCGGCCAGCCGGTGAACTGATCCAGCGAAACGACATAGCAAAGCCTCCCGCGCAAGCAGGAGGCTTTCTTGTTTTGAAAAGGTCAGCTGCCCGGAGCCGGGCGCGCATAAGCGAGCATCCGCGCCACGATCGCATCATAGTCGTTGAATTGCGCGGGCTTCATGAAATAGAGTTGCTTCTCGTCGATAAAGGAGCCCTGCCTGGGATTGGTGGAAAGGATCGCCACCGGTATGCGGTGAAACTTCGGTTCCTGGCTCAGGAGCTTGAGCGCTTCGGAGCCCGTCATTTTCGGCAGGTTCATGTCCAGGATGATCAACGTCGGGAGGATCTCGTCGGCATGCAACTGGTGAAAGAGCTCCACCGGGTCGGGAAACACGCGGATCTCGTAGCCCTTGCCGGCAAATACCTCACTGAGCAGCTGCGCGTCATCGATGTCATCTTCGACGTAATATATTTTGGACGGACTCATGTTTAGCGTTTCTGGTAGTGTTGCTAGACAAGATAGGACAAATAGCCAATAAGGCATTGTGTTCCATTGCAACGCAGTTGGAGTTGAAACATCATTATGGAGGGCCAGGCAGCAAAACTGGTTATGGGATGGAACGCAGGTTTACCGTTCCTAAATGGTGTGGTCCGGTCTATTTGCTTCAAAATCGGAATGGTTTCCCTTCCCAGTTGATTGGTCAGGATACAACATGGCTTGGAACAAAAAATCCTCTTTTGCTGTCACACCGCCTTTAACCTTGAACCCTTGTTTGATGTGTTCGTTCACTTCCCTTTCCAGTTCGTGCGCATGTGACGCTTGCAATATGATGTAAGGCTTTTCCATAAGCCTAATGTACGTCCTGACCAACAATACATTTCATGGAATGTCTTTTTGAAAAGGGGCGCAAATGTAGAGGTTAGGCGATGGATTGCACCCGAATTAATTGGGCCGGGGTTGCGCGCATAAACGTGCATAAATGTTGATTTTCTAACGCTTCAATTGCCGGTCACCTCGCCAGAGTACGGCTACATTTGCGGCAAGATGAACACTACGAATAACACCACATCCACGAACTCCACGACAGTAAATCACGTACACGCCGGCACTGCCAACACTAATCCACAACAGCCAGTCGAAAAATGCTACACGGTATCCCGAGCCTTTATGTTTTGGGCGGTTGGACTAGGCCTTCCAATCCTTGCAGCAGCATTTTGGAAAATGTACGATCTGGGCTTTGATAAAGGATGCATCAAGTTCGACAAGGAAAAGAATGAATTGGTAGGGGCCAATTTTTCACTCCAGCGTCAATTCGACCTTTACCGGGATTCCGTAAGCCATGCCAACGCTATTGCCGCCATTGCTGATGCCATCACTGAACGTGGCGCCATAAGATATGCTAACGAAATTGCTTTACGTAAGGCGATAAACGATGCCATCCACCATCATTAAACTGGCCTGTGGATCTGGTGGATTGTCGAATGGATTATGAGCAATCCTCCTTCAGCAAAGAACTACCATAGTGGTCAAGGAAGTACAAAACACTATCAATTAGACCTGTATTGCCTTAGATCTCGTTATTCCGTTTCCTCATAGGCGGGAATCATCCGCACCAGGCAAAAAGGTAAGGTTATCCTTGAATTGCCTGAATACTATTCAATCACAGAACCAACTCGGGAAGGTGAAGTGTGGGATCTAAATTGTCTAATACGTAACTGCTTGATTTAGAACAATAAAAAAGTCCCGCTTTTCAGCAGGACTCTCTCTTTCTGTGACCGCGTCAGGATTCAAACCTGAAACCTTCTGATCCGTAGTCAGATGCTCTATTCAATTGAGCTACGCAGCCATTCCCGATTGGGAGTGCAAATATAGGGCGGCCGATGCTAAAAAAACAAAGGCCGCCCTAAAAAAATTTTGGAAAATTTTGAAAAGGATCCCGCTAGCGCCTTTAAAGTCAGGCCCTTAGCGGGTTCGGAGTCATTCGTCCTTCCGGATCGTTGTCTCCGAAGTGGTTTTCGTCTTCATTCCGTGGCTGCGCTTTTTCTTGCGGTGCACGGCATTGTAGGCTTTGTCGCCCACGGTGGTCTTCGGCTTCACCTTTGTCTTGGTGCCGCTTTCACTGGTGCTGGTTGTCGTTGTTTGCTTCGTCTTGACCTGCGCCTCGGCGCCGGCCGTCACGGTAAACAGGATGCCGGCCAGGAGAATCCATTTTTTCATAATTGTTTTTTCTTTCCAGCCGCAAATCGGGTGCCGGTCAGAACTGCCAGCGCTTGAATGCCTCGATCGCGGCATAGCGGGTGAGGCCGAGGCGGGCATAGGTGTCGGCGGTATGCGCATTGCGCTCCTCGGCGCGCTGCCAGAATTCACGGGCGTCGTCGCCCTGGAACGGCACAATATCTTTCTGCGACTGGTGCATGAAAATGCCATGGCGCTTCTCCAG
Organism: Flaviaestuariibacter terrae; assembly: GCF_054777635.1. Taxonomy (NCBI): domain Bacteria; kingdom Pseudomonadati; phylum Bacteroidota; class Chitinophagia; order Chitinophagales; family Chitinophagaceae; genus Flaviaestuariibacter; species Flaviaestuariibacter terrae. Next base: position 1,001,984 of record NZ_BAAHAL010000006.1, on the reverse strand, counting down.
CACCTGCCCCGGGCTCATAGGCACCGCCATGTCGATATCCTCTACATCCCACTCCTGCCAGGCTCCTTTGTAAAGCCAGAGGCGGCAATCGGCGATCCAGGCCGCGCCTTCTTCTTTTAGTTCCCGGAGGCTTTGCAGCACAACATCGAGGCAAACCTTGTGGGTGCCGTGCGGGTCGGCAAGGTCACCGGCGGCGAACACCTGCTGGGGCTCCACCTGTTGCAATAATTTTTTTGTTAACGCAACGTCGGCAGGTCCCATCGGGTTCTTTTCGATGGTTCCCGTTTCGTAAAAGGGCAAATTGAGGAAGTGAACCTGCCCCGGCGGAATCCCCACATAGCGGCAGGTGGCCCGTGCCTCACCGCGGCGTACGAGGCCTTTCAGTGAGCGGATCAGCTCGGAGTCGAGGTCGTGCGGGCCCTTTTGCGCGAGGTAGGCCTGCACGTCCGCCAGTACGGAGCGCGTGCCCTCGTTGTCGCTGGCGGCGATCGCTTCGAAGCCGGCGGCAAAGTCGAGGTGCCGCACAAGGAACTCGTCGGTAACGGCAATATTGCCCGATGTCTGGTAGGCAACGTGCACCGTATGTCCCTGCTCGTGAAGGCGACGAAAAGTGCCGCCCATGGAGATGATGTCGTCGTCGGGATGCGGCGAGAAGAGCAGCACGCGCTTCGGCCAGGGCTGAGGCCGCTCGGGGTGCCTTGGGCCGGCGTCGGGTCGCCCGCCGGGCCAGCCGGTGATGCTGTCGCGGAGCGCGTAATACACTTCGAGGTTGATGGCATAGGCATCGCCTCGATCGGCAAGGAGATCGCCGAGGCCGCCCTCTGTATAATCCTTGTTGCCCAGCCACAGCACGGGCTTGTCGCGCTCGAGCGCGAGGCGAACAACGGCGCGGCGCACCGTTGCGGCTGTCCAGTCGACCTCGCCGGCGAGCCAGGGCGCACGGATCCGTGTGAGCTCGGCGGCCGCGGGCGCATCCACCAAAAAGCGGCAATCGGGATGTTGCTGGAGCAGCGATGCCGGCACCGATTCGGCAGGCTGCCCTTCCACGGCGGCGCGCACGATGCGGGCCTTTCCCGGGCCCCAGGCCAGGAGGAGTATCCGCCGGGCCTGCAGGATCGTGCTGAGCCCCATGCTGATGGCCAGGCGCGGCACCTGCCCGGGGTTGGCAAACTCGTAGGCGTTGGCGAGGCGGGTGCCGGGCTCGAGGTTCACGAGACGCGTCCGTGTATGCAAACCGGAGCCTGGCTCGTTAAATCCGATATGCCCATTGTGCCCGATCCCGAGCAATTGCAGGTCGATGCCGCCCGCCGCGGCAATGGCTTCCTCGTATGCCGCGCAGGCCGCACGCACCGCTTCCTTCGGCAGCGAGCCATCGGGAATATGCACGTTGGCGGGGTCGATGTCGACATGCGAGAATAAATGCCGCTGCATGAATTGCCGGTAGCTCTGGTACGCCGCCCCATTGATCGGGAAGTATTCGTCGAGGTTGAAGGTGATGGCGTTGCGGAAGGAGAGGCCCTCGTCGCGGTGCAGGCGGAGCAGCTCCCCATACACCGGGAGCATCGTGCTGCCCGTGGCGAGGCCGAGCACGCACATCCGCCCTTCGGCTGCCCGTTGGCGTAAGAGCGTGGCAATTTCAGCGGCGGCGGCGATAGCTCCTTCCTCCGGCGTGGCAAACACCGTCACCGGAATCCGCTCCAAAGTATCCGGCCCGCCACCCTGTCCACCGGAGGGAGCACCCAGGTTGTTGTGGTTCATGAATCTTGATCCCGTTTCCCAACGAAGCTGCAAAACAAAGGCCCCACTTGGGTAGTGAATAGTGGAGTCGTTGCCTGAATCACTCCACAGGCCGGTAATGTTCAATTTTCAATTCTCAATTTTCAATAATCAAAGAGATACCCCACTTGAGAATTGAGTATTGAGCATTGAAAATTGGAACGGCAAAGCCCCGCCATCGGCGGGGCTTCGTAACAAACAACTTTCGGCGTATATCAAAGTATCCAGCACCGGAACCTACATTCGCTCCGGCACGCGAATTCCCAGCAGCGCCATCGCGGCCTTCAGCACCTCGCTCGTGCGGCGGCACAGCTGCAGGCGCAGGCCTTTCTTCTCCTCGCTCTCGGCACTGAGCACCGAATGCTCGGCATAGAAACCGTTGTAGGTCTTCGCCAGCGTGAAGGCATAGTTGGCGATCACCGAGGGGTTATATTCCGACGCGGCCTGCTGCACCGTGCTGCCAAACTGCTCAATGAGCAGCAGGAGCTCCTTCTCCTTCGGCAGGAGCGAAGTGGGCGCGGGGGCGCCGGTGCCGGCATCGCCGGCCTTGCGCAGGATCGAGCGAATCCGCGCATAGGTGTACTGGATAAACGGACCCGTGAAGCCCTGGAACTTGATCGTCTCCTCGGGGTTGAAAAGCATCTTCTTTTTGGGGTCGACATGCAGCAGGAAGAACTTGAGCGCACCGAGGGCGATGGTTTCATAAAGCTCCCTGAGCTCGCCTTCGCTGAAGTCGTCGGTCTTGCTGTGCTCCTTCGTTTCGGTCTCGGCTACCTGTACCATTTCGTCTACGAGGTCGTCGGCATCTACTACCGTGCCCTCGCGGCTTTTCATCCGGCCCGTGGGCAGCTCCACCATCCCGTAGCTCAGGTGATGGATCCCGTCGGCATAGGGGCGACCCAGCTTCTTAAGTATAAGCTGCAGCACCTTCATGTGGTAGTTCTGCTCATCGGCGATGACGTAGAGGCTTTGATCGTAGGGGAACTCGTCGTGCTTCTGCTCGGCAAGACCCATGTCCTGCGTGATGTACACCGAGGTGCCGTCCTTGCGAAGCACAAGCTTTTCATCGAGGCCGTCGGCGCTGAGGTCGATCCACACGGAGCCGTCGTCCTTGCGGAAGAAGACGCCTTTATCGAGTCCTTCCTGCACGATGTCGCGGCCGAGCAGGTAAGTCTGGCTTTCGTAATAGGTTTTGTCGAAGTCGGTGCCGATGCGCTTGTAGGTGGCGTCAAAGCCTTCATACACCCAGCCGTTCATCTGCTTCCAGAGCTGCATCACTTCGGGCTTGCCGGCTTCCCAGTCCACGAGCATCTGCTGCGCTTCCTTCATCACCGGTGTCGACGCGCGGGCAATTTCCTTGAGCCCGTCGAGGGCTTTCTGGGCGGCCTCGCCCTTGCGGTCGCCGTTGGCCCAGTTCTTATAAATGGCTTCGGCCTTGATGCGCTGCGCTTCGTCGAGCGTGTCGAACTTGCCGTTCTTGAGACGCTCGAAGATGGGCTCGGTCTCCGCCTTCAGCTCGTTTTCAAACAAAACGTAGTAGTGGCCCACGAAATGGTCACCCTTCATGCCGCTGCTTTGCGGCGTGGCGCCGTTGGCGAGCTTCTGCCAGGCGATCATGCTTTTGCAGATGTGGATCCCGCGGTCGTTGACGATGCAGGTTTTCATCACCTCGTTGCCGGCGGCCTTGAGGATCTCGGCGACGCTCCAGCCCAGGAAGTTGTTGCGCAGGTGCCCGAGGTGCAGCGGCTTGTTAGTGTTGGGGGAGGAGTACTCCACCATCACCTTTCTGCCCGTTGCTGCCTGCTCCGGCGACGACGCCAGGTACCCGAGCAGCACGCTGTCGGCCAGTGTCAGGTTGAGAAAGCCCTTGATGACATTGAACTGGGTAAACAGCTCCGGGTTGCTCTCCACGATCGCCGCGCCCAGCTCCTGGCCGAGGGCTTCGGGCGACTTGCGGAGGCTCTTCACCAATGCAAACAGCACCACGGTATAGTCGCCTTCAAATTCGGGCTTCGTCTGGCTCACGAGGATGTCGGCGGCGCTCACCGACGCCCCGTACAGGCGGTTGATGGCTTCGGCACTTACTTCTTTGACACGGGCTACAAGGCTCATTTTCTGCTTCAAATTAGGCCGCAAAGATAATGGCCTAATGTGCTAGTCTGCTAGTCTGCTAATGTGCCGGCCTTCGGATCGGCACGCTGAACCTGCCTCCCTTCCCGGTTTTGTCCGTATTGGCAGACTGGCAGACTATTTCATTAGCAGACTATCTTCGCCGTCCCATGCACCGGGTTCACCATACCGTCAGAAGTTTTGTGCTGCGCGTCATCGACCTGTTCTACCCGCCCTTCCGCCGGGTGATGACGATCCAGATGTTTCGCTACGCGGCCTGCGGCGGCGGCAATACCCTGTTCAACATCGTGCTCTATTACATCATCTACCACTACGTGCTGGGCGAGCAGATGCTCCACCTCGGCCCGCTGACGTTCACGCCGCACATCGCGGCCTTCCTGATCGCGTTTTGCGTCACCTTTCCCACGGGGTTTTACCTGTCGATGTTCGTGGTGTTCCAGGGCTCGTACCTGCGCCGGCGCATCCAGTTCGTACGCTACCTCCTCGTGGCCCTCGCCTGCATGGTGCTGAACTACGCCCTGCTGAAGCTGTTCGTGGAAATACTTCACCTCTATCCCACGCCGTCGCTGATGATCACCACGGGGATCGTGGTCCTGTTCAGCTATATGTCGCAGCGGTACTTCTCGTTTCGGAAAGGGCCCCTGTCAACCGAAGGTGGCAGCTAGTGCGGGGGGTACTTTTTTCTTTGATCTTTCTTTGGGCCGATAATATTCAATTTTCAACGCTCAATGCTCAATATCCAAGTGCAGCCGGGTACCGCTACACTTTCTCCGTCCTTGAGCATTGAAAATTGAAAATTGAATATTGAAAATTTGAAATAGAAAGCCCCGCTATCAGCGGGGCTTTTGTATCAAAAAACGTTAGGATCGTTTCAGGAAATAAAAACTATCCAACCTGCCTACAAGTTGATCTCGTTGACGATCACCGCCAGCTTGCCCGCGCAGTTCGTGCGGATCTTCAGGTGGTCGGGGAGGGCCCAGAGACCGGTGATCTTGAGCTCGCTTACGGAGCCGGCGCCCTTGATGCCCTTCATCCATTCCTTGTTGAGCCACTCGTTGATGTTCTTCGCCGCGCTGTCGTAGTAAGGCTGCATCGGGAAGGAGGCATATTTCTGCAGTTCGGAGGTGATCTTTTTGCTGAACAGCCACTTGGCGCCTTTGAGCAGGAGGTTTTTCGTTTGCAGGTCGTACTCGAGCTCCTGCACCTCGATGGTCTTTTTGACGCCGTCGTACACAGGCTTGCCGATAAAGACCGCCGTGCCGTTGAAGGAGCCGGAGAAGTCGAGCTGGAAGCGGAGGTTACCGGTCGAGTCGGAGCTGACGCGGGTGCCTTCCACCACGATATATTTTTTGAAGAGCCCGTCGGACACGTCGAAGCGCTTGTGGAGCATGTACTGGTTCATCACCTGCGACAGCGAGTCGTATTGCAGCGCGGCCTCGAGGTAGATGTTGAAGCCGCCGGGATGGGCCGCGTTGCTCAGGTTGGGAACGGGGCTGCTGCCTTCGGCAGGGCGCGCCAGGCTAACGACGGGGGTAGCCGAGATACCTATCGAGATGTTGAGGAGGTCATTGCTGGCCTTGATATTTTCCATACGGAGGCGTTTGGGGTGGAGCGAGAAGTAGCCCGCACCTGGAATTGCATAAACCGTGCTGAGCTTATTCCAGGCCTGCTGCAGGTAGGGCCGGAGGTTGACGACGCCGAAGGAATCTTCCATTTCTTTCTTGGAGGCGTCGAGCTTGGCGCGGATGCCGTCGACGACGGTCGACGTAACATCCTGCCCCCAAAAGCATACCGTGCATTTGTCGAGCGCCTGCGGCTCGGGCCGCACGATCTTCGTCAGCAGCCGGTAATCGGGCTGCAGCTGGAACGTGGCGCCGAAGCCGATCACGATCCGGCGCTCGGTCTCGCTGACGCCACAGGAGCACTCGGGTGTCCAGGGGCTCAGCACGGTGCCGCTCAGGCAGGCCCGCGAGGAGCCGATGATCTTGTAATAGCCGGTGAAGGCTAGGTTGAAGGAGGTGCCCGATGCCGCGAAGCGGAGCGGCGAGCGGCGCAGGTGGTACTTGTAGCGGGTGCCGCACTCGGGCTGCACCCAGCCGGCCGGCCAGCCCGGCGACACGAAGGCCGTATCCACTTTCTTCTCCGCCAGCGCATACAGCGGGCGGAGATTGATGGTGATCGGGATGTCGATATCCGACTCGGGCAGCGAATCGAGCACGCGGCGGGCGGAGTCGGTCAGCCCTTTCTGGGCGAAGGCGGTACTGGTCAGCAACAGGAGGACTGCGGTCAGGAGGCGTTTCATCGGGTGCAAAATACTTAATGTGGTAATGTGCTGATGGGCTGATGTGGTAATAGCGCTTCGCCGGCACCCGCTGTGACAACAATTTTCCATCATCCCTGGCTGGTTGCCCAGCCATCATCCCGCACCGGCGGGATCTCTTCCCTTAGAGCCGGCCAATGCGGCCGCAAGCGGCATGGCGCACGACGAAGCAACGGCACGACGGCACGACGACGCGGGAACAAAATGACGGCAAACGCAACAATAGCCTGGTTTGCTGTGTGTTCCCGTAGTGCCGTCGTGCCGTCCTGCCTTTGCGAACCACCGGGCCGTCGGCCCGGTTCGGGATCCCGGGATAACGGGATTGCCCGGCCTGGCCCCACGCGGCCCCCGGACGAATACCAAGTCGTGCTGACCTGCCGGAGGAAGCATACGTACGCATACGTTACCCAAACGCACGCATCAAGTGAGCCTGCGCACGCTTCCATCTTGCCATCGCACGCTTACATCTTGCCATCGCACCCTTACATCTACCCATCGGACTGTTACATCTTGCCATCGCACCCTTACAACTTGCCATCGCACTCTTACAACTACCCATCGCACCCTTACAGCGACCCATCGGACGCTTACAACTACCCATCGCACCCTTACAAATTGTCATCGCACGCTTACATCTCGCCATCGGAGGCTTACATCTTGCCATCGCAGGCCCGGACCGAGCTTACGCAGTCGCCTGGCGGCTACCCAATGGCGCTTTGCCTCGGGGGAATCCGTACGCCGGAGATCCCGGGCAAAATTCTCGCTCATCTATCCCGGTCTGCCATGTCATCGCTTGTCCCGCCCAGGATGACAGGTTTTGCTAAGCTCAACCTGACAATTGCCACCCGTAGCGTTAGCCGAAGGGCGAAGCACTGACAAAATTGCACATTCCTGCCCCGGGGCATAATGATTGATGCTACAGGGTGAATTCAAAAACAGTATACGCAATGGGAAAGATTATCGGTATAGACTTAGGCACGACCAACAGCTGCGTGGCCGTTATGGAAGGCAATGAGCCTGTGGTCATCGCCAACGACGAAGGTCGCCGCACAACCCCCTCGGTAGTGGCGTTCCTCAAAAACGGCGAGCGCAAGGTGGGCGACCCGGCAAAACGCCAGGCCATCACCAACCCGCAGAACACCATCATGAGCGTGAAGCGCTTCATGGGCCGCCAGTTCAACGAAGTAACCGAAGAGATCAGCCACTGGAGCTATAAAGTAGCCAAGGGCGACAACAATACCGTGCGGATCGACATCGATGGCCGCCTGTACACCCCGCAGGAAATCTCCGCGATGGTGCTGCAGAAAATGAAAAAGACCGCTGAAGATTACCTCGGCCAGGAAGTGACCGACGCCGTTATCACGGTACCGGCCTACTTCAACGACGCCCAGCGCCAGGCCACCAAGGAAGCCGGTGAGATCGCCGGTCTCAACGTGCGCCGCATCGTGAACGAGCCCACCGCGGCAGCCCTGGCCTACGGCCTCGACAAAGGCGGCAAGGACCACCACATCGCCGTCTTCGACCTCGGCGGCGGTACCTTCGACATCTCCGTGCTGGAGCTCGGCGAAGGCGTATTCGAGGTAAAGTCGACCAACGGTGACACCCACCTCGGTGGCGACGACTTCGACAAAGTGATCATGGACTGGCTCGCCGAGGAGTTCCGCGCCGACGAGAACGTCGACCTGCGCAAAGACCCGATGGCCCTGCAGCGCCTCAAGGAAGCTGCCGAAAAGGCCAAGGTCGAACTGTCGTCCTCTTCCGAAACAGAGATCAACCTGCCTTATGTAACGGCCATCGACGGCGTGCCCAAGCACCTGGTGAAGAAGCTTACCCGCGCCAAGTTCGAGCAGCTTGCCGACACCCTCTTCGCGCGCTGCCTGAAGCCCTGCGAGCAGGCCCTCAAAGACGCCGGCCTGAGCACCTCCCAGATCGACGAGGTGATCCTCGTGGGTGGCTCTACCCGCATTCCCAAGGTGCAGGAGATCGTAGAGAAGTTCTTCGGCCGCAAGCCCCACAAGGGTGTGAACCCCGATGAAGTGGTGGCCATCGGCGCTGCCATCCAGGGTGCCGTACTCACCGGGGAGGTAAAGGACGTGCTGCTGCTCGACGTTACCCCGCTGTCGCTCGGTATCGAAACGATGGGTGGCGTTATGACGACCCTCATTCCCTCCAACACGACCATTCCCACGAAGAAGTCGGAGACCTTCTCCACGGCTTCCGATAACCAGCCCGGCGTGCAGATCCACGTGCTCCAGGGCGAGCGCCCGATGGCAACGCAGAACAAGAGCCTTGGCGTATTCAACCTCGACGGCATCCCGCCGGCCCCCCGCGGCGTTCCGCAGATCGAAGTGATCTTCGACATCGACGCCAACGGTATCCTCCATGTAACGGCCAAGGACAAAGGCACCAACAAGGAGCAGAAGATCCGCATCGAAGCCGGCTCGGGTCTCAGCAAGGAAGAAGTGGAAAAGATGAAGGCCGAAGCCCGCGCCAACGAAGCCTCCGACAAGGCCGAGAAGGAGCGCGTCGAGAAGGTCAACGCGGCCGACTCGATGATCTTCCAGACCGAGAAGCAGCTGAAGGAGTTTGGCGACAAGGTGCCTGCCGACAAGAAGGCGCCCATCGAAGCCTCGCTCGAGAAGCTGAAAGAAGCCCACAAGGCCCAGGACCTCGCCGGCATCGACGCCGCGATGGCCGAAATGAACGCAGCCTGGACGTCTGCATCCGAAAGCATGTACAACCAGGCGGGTGGTCAGCCCGGCGGCCCCGACATGGGTGGCCAGCAGCCCGGTGGCCAGCAAGGCGGCGGCTCCGAGAACGTGACCGACGCAGAATTTGAAGAAGTGAAGTAAACGATACGGTTAAGAGAGAAAAGGGCCCTGAGGGGCCCTTTTTTAGTTTGGAGTTTGGGGTTTGTAGTTTGAGGCTGCGTGATACGGGGCAACGCCTGTTGAAACCGTCATTGCGAGGAGGGCGTAACGGAGTGGAGCCGGACGAAGCAAGCCCTTCGTCTATGTGTCTGCAGCCGAAACCCGATGCACCGGGTATTGAGCTTTGTGAGCATAGCGGAAGGGGTTGCTTCGCTGCGCTCGCAATGACGCCCGAAAGGAGCTGCGCTCGCAATGACGGGATTTGAAAGGGGCACAAAAAAGCCCCGGGCAAACGCCCAGGGCCTGTATGTTAAATCAGACATCCGAAATCAGACATCCGAGATTCTCTCTTAGATGATGTCCATCGCCAGAACGAAGAACGTAGTCACGAACGGGATGATAAGAGTCAGCCACTCCCAATGCAAGACAATGGCGAGGAGGAGCGCGGCGGTGGATAAGAAGAACAGGAACCAGTACATGCCGCGTTTCGAGCGTTTCACTTCCATCAGAAAAAATTTTGGCAAAAATAGGGGAGAGTGCGCAAATCGGCCCCAATTCTATTTTGACCTTTTTCAGGTCGGTGCCCTTTCCTATTTTCGCAGACATTGTGTGCCCCACACACAATAATTCTCCAACCCTCGCCAATTCTTGCATTGATGAAGATCGATTTTTACCTGCGCTTTCACACCCGCTTCGGCCAATCGCTTTCCGTGTCGGGAAACCTGCTGGCCATGGGCGCCTCCGATGAGGCGGCCGCGCTGCCGATGCGCTTCCTGAACGATGAGTTCTGGCATGTTGCCATCGAGGTGGATCCGAAGGAAACGGAAACGCTCGAGTACCACTACCTACTCCACAACGAGCACGGCGAGCTGGTAACCGACGCCGAGCAGCACCGCACGGTAGCCCTTTCGAAAAAGACGGCGCTCAACATCGTGCTCATCGATACCTGGAATTATGCCGGCGAATTCGAGAACGCCTTTTATACCGCTCCCTTCACCGACGTATTCTTCAGCCACAGCTCCTCGCCGCGCGTACGCAAGGCCAAGACCTACACGCACCAGTTTCGTGTGAAGGCCCCGCTGCTCCACCCCAACGAATGCGTATGCCTCCTCGGCGACGGCGACGCCCTCGGCAACTGGGACGCCGACAAGCCCGTGCTCCTGGAGCGCAGCGGCGACTGGTGGACGGCCAAGATCGACCTTGCCGATCACCGCTTCCCGGTACAGTATAAATACGGCATCTACAACTTCAAGAAAGCACATTTCGCGAACTACGAGGACGGTGCCAACCGCAGCCTCATGGGCACCGACGAGCCCCAGGCGCTGACCATCCTCCACGACGGCTTCGTGCGCCTCCCCAACAGCAGCTGGAAAGGAGCGGGCATCGCGATCCCCGTGTTTTCGCTCCGCTCGCAGGCATCCTTTGGTGTCGGTGAGTTTGCCGACCTCAAGCTCCTGGCCGACTGGGCCTCCGGCGTGGGCATGAAGCTGATACAGCTGCTTCCCGTCAACGATACATCGGCCACCTTCACGAAGGCCGATTCTTATCCCTACGCCGCCATTTCGGCCTTTGCGCTGCACCCGCAGTACATCAACCTCGCCAAGGTGGCGGGCAAGAAGGGCGCTTCCTCGCTCAAGTCGCTCAGCAAAAAGCAAAAGCAGCTTAACAGCCTTCCCGAGATCGATTACGAGGAGGTGATGAAGATCAAGATGCAGGTGCTCCGCGAGCTCTACGAGGCCGACGGCGACGAGTTTCTCCGCGACGAGACCTTCAAGGACTTCGTGGCCCACAACGACCACTGGCTGAAAGCCTACGCCACCTTCAGTCACCTGCGCGACAAGTTCGGCACTGCCGACTACAACCAGTGGAAGACCAACAACGTGTACAACGACCAGGAAGTGGACCGCCTCGTGAGCAACCGCTCGAAGACCGGCAAGGATATCCGCTTCTACTATTTCGTTCAATACCACCTGCACCTGCAGCTCCGCGAAGCCGTGGAGTACATCCACAAGCGCGGCATCGTGCTGAAAGGTGATATCCCGATCGGCATCTACCGCTACAGCGTAGATGCGTGGCAGGAGCCCGACCTGTACCACATGGACTGGCAGGCCGGCGCGCCGCCCGACGACTTCGCCGTGAAGGGCCAGAACTGGGGCTTCCCCACGTACAACTGGGAGCGGATGCAGGAAGACGGCTTCCGCTGGTGGAAGCGTCGCTTCGAGCAGATGTCGAACTACTTTGACGCCTTCCGCATCGACCATATCCTCGGCTTCTTCCGCATCTGGAGCATTCCCCTCGACGCGGTGGAAGGTATCCTCGGCCGCTTTATCCCGGCCCTGCCCATCCGACACCACGAGTTTGGCGAGCGCGGCATCTGGTTCGACTACGACCGCTATTGCCGCCCCTACATCACGGATGCCGTATTGGGCGAGCTCTTCGGCGACCGCGCCCAGTTTGTACGCGAGCACTTCCTCCAGCAAAACAACCGCGGTGGCTACGACCTGCTCGAGGCCTTCAATACGCAGCGCAAGGTGGAAGCATACTTCGCGGAGCAGGAAGCCAACGAGGAGAACGACGCCCTCAGGCAAGGACTCTACGACCTAGTGGCCAACATCCTCTTTTTCGAGGAGCCCGGCTCCAACGGCACCAATTATCACTTCCGTATTTCCATCGACAAGACGAGCTCCTTCCGTCACCTTGACGACAGCACACGCGCCCGTCTCAACGACCTGTATGTCGACTATTTCTTCCGTCGCCAGGACGACTTCTGGAAGCACGAGGCGCTCCGCAAGCTCCCCGCGCTGAAGGCCGCCACGCATATGCTCATTTGTGGCGAGGACCTCGGCATGGTGCCCGCAACGGTGCCGACGGTGATGAAGGATCTGGGCATTCTTAGCCTGGAGATCCAGCGGATGCCGAAAGACCCGACTACCGAATTCTTCCACCCGAAGACGGCGCCCTACCTCAGCGTGGTCACCCCTTCGACGCACGACATGAGCACCATCCGGGGCTGGTGGGAAGAGGACCGCGGCCGAACGCAGCGCTTCTTCAACGAAGTGCTCGAATCGCACGGCGCCGCACCGTATTTCTGCGACAGCTGGATCAACCGGGCCATCGTGCTGCAGCACCTGTACTCGCCGGCAATGTGGAGCATCTTCCAGCTGCAGGACCTGCTGGGCATGAGCGACACGCTTCGCCGCGACAACCCGCAGGAGGAGCGCATCAACCAGCCCGCCGACCCGAAGCACTACTGGCGCTACCGCATGCACCTGGGACTTGAGCAGCTGGTTAAGGAGAAGGAGTTCAATAACGAGCTCAGCGAATACATAAGCAATAGCGGACGATAATGCGCCTTTGGTACCGAACGTATGACTTGCCCTTCCGCGATCCCTTTACGATCTCGAAAGGGACCAAAACGCATCAGCCGACACTCATCGTGGCCCTGGAACACCTGGGCCACGTTGGCTTTGGGGAAGCACCTGCCATCGCGTATTACGATATCACGACGGAGAAGCTAGCGGCCGACCTGGAGCGCAAGAAACTGTTCGTGGAGAAATTTGCCTTCACCGAGCCGGAGCGCTACTGGCACTACCTGCATCACCTGTACCCGGCAAACCCGTTTCTCGTGTGTGCCCTCGACATCGCAGGCTGGGATCTTTTCGGCAAGATGAAGCGCAAGCCCCTCCGCGACTTCTGGATGCCCGCTGCACCGAAAGCCCCCATCACCGACTTTACCATCGGTATCGACAGTATCGAAAAGATGCTGGAGAAGATGCAGGCGAAGCCCTGGCCGCTGTACAAGATCAAGCTGGGCACCGACCGCGACATAGAGATCGTGGAATCATTGCGCAAGCATACCGACGCGACGTTCCGCATCGACGCCAACGCCGCCTGGAGGGTTGACGAGGCGATCGAAAAGATCAACGCGCTGGCGCAGCTCGGTGTGGAGTTCATAGAGCAGCCGCTTGCCAAAGATGACTGGGACGGTATGAAACGGTTGATGGATGTATCGCCGTTGCCGTTACTGGCCGACGAAAGCTGCGTGTTTGAAAGCGACGTCGAAAAATGCGCCGGACACTTTCACGGCATCAACATCAAGCTGACCAAGTGCAGTGGCATCACGCCGGCGCTGCGGATGATCAGCCGTGCGCGCGAGCTCGGGCTCAAGGTGATGATCGGCTCGATGAATGAAAGCTCCGTGGGCTCGGCCGCCATCGCGCACCTCTCGGTACTGGCCGATTATATCGACGCTGACGGGCCGCTGCTTCTCAGCCAGGACCTGGCGACCGGCCTGGAGTATGGGACAGATGGCTTGATTGCAACATCTGTAGACCCTGGATTGGGTATTCGGTTTAACCCGGAGCCGTACGAGAAGTAGCACGCAGATAGCGCGGATAACGCAGATAAGAACGCAGGCGATTCGCATAGTGATCGGCCGACGTCATTGCGAGCGCAGCGAAGCAAACTCCACGATCTGAACACCGTTCACTCTGAATGATGCAGGTGGTTCGCGTCATGCAGAAGCTCGCTTCGCTGTGCCAGCAAATAACAAAAGGCTCGCAACGCGAGCCTTTTGTCTTATATATCTGCGTGATCTGCGCGATCTGCGTGAGCGTTACCAGATACGTACCCGCAGGCTGTCTGCCCGGTACATCTTGTCGCCCGGCTTGATACCGAAGGCTTCATAGAATTCCGGAACATTCACGAAGGGTCCGTTCACACGCCATTTGGCCGGCGCATGCACGTCGGTGAGGAGGCGGTTGGCGAGTTCTTCCTGGCGCGTGTGGCCCAGCCATCCAAGCGCGTAGCCAAGGAAGTAGCGCTGCAGCGGCGTCATCCCGTTCACCAGCTTTCCACTCTTGTAGGTGTCGGTCTTCTTGAAGGCTTCGAGGCCGAGGATGGCACCACCGAGGTCGGCGATGTTCTCACCGAGCGTGGCCTTACCGTTGATGTGCATTGTATCCACCACCACGTATTCGTTGAACTGGCGCACCATGTACGCGGCGCGCTGCGCGAAGGCGGCGGAGTCTTTGGCTGTCCACCAGGCCTTCAGGTTGCCCTTCTCGTCGTACTGGCGTCCTTCATCGTCAAATCCATGGGTAATCTCGTGGCCGATGGTGGTGGCGCCGGCGTAGCCATACACAAGCGCGTCGTCGAGCTGATTGTCTTTATAACCGGGTACGGTGAAGATGCCGGCAGGCAGCACGATCTCGTTGTTGCTTGGGTTGTAGTACGCGTTGTATTCCTGCGGGTTCATTTCCCACTCGTCGCGGTCGACGGGCTTGCCCAGCTTGTTCACTTCGTAGTGATGCCACCAGTCGTTTGCGGCAAGCACATTGCGCACCAGCGGCTGCCGCTCGATCTTCATCGCCGAAAAGTCTTTCCACTTGTCGGGGTAGCCCACTTTCTTTTTCATTGTCGCGAGCTTGTGATAGGCTTTCTGCTTCGTGCTGTCGCTCATCCAGTCGAGTTTCTCGATGCGTTCTTTCAGTGCGGTGCGGATGTCTTCCACCATCCTGGAGTAGCGGTCCTTGGCTTCCTGCGGGAAGAACTCCGTTACGAACACCTTACCGAGGGCTTCGCCCATCAGCGTGTTCTCGAGGTCGAGCATGCGCTTCCAGCGGGCTTTCGGCTTTTGCGCGCCACGCAGCTTCTTTCCGTAGAAATTGAAATAGGAGAGATAGGTTGTGCTGTCTAAATACGGAGCTGTTCCGCGAACGAGGTGAAACCGGAGGTAGTCCTGCAGCACCGGCAGCGGCGTGCTGCGGAGTGCCGCGTTGAGCTCCTGGTAAAATTCAGGCTGGCCCACGATCACGGTGTCGACGCCGTGCACGTCTTCCTTACCAAGCAGGTCTTTCCAGTTGATGGCCGGGCAAAGCTTGTCAAGCTCCGTCATCGTCATCTTGTTGTAGTTGCGGTAGGGATCACGCAGGTCTTCGAGCTTGCGCGATGCCTTGGCGAGGCGTGTCTCGAAGGCAAGGTGCGTGGCAGCCTTTTGCGTGGCGGCAACAGAGTCACTGCCCAGGGCGGCAAATACGCTCCGCACGTAATCCTGGTAAGCGCTGCGGATGCCCACGGTGCGCGCATCCGTGTTGAAATAGTAATCGCGGTTCGGAAGTCCAAGCCCGCCCTGGTTCAGGTACAGGGACATGGCATCGGAGTTTTTGGCGTCCTGGGCCACCGAGGGGTTGAAGCCGGCGCCAATGCCTTTCATCTGCAGACCGGCGAGTACGTCGAGGAAGCTTTTCAGGTCTTTTGTGCCGGCGATGGCTGCGAGCTCGGGCTGAATGGGCTGGAGCTTCTGCTGCTCGGAGCCCGTGGAGTCCATCGCGCTCCACCAGAAGTTGCCGACTTTCTGCTCAGTGCCGCCGCTTGCATTGAGCGAGCTTTCATTGATATGGCGGAGGCGGTCGTAGAGGTCTTCCTGCACGGCATGGCCGATGGTCCATGAGCTTTGATCGTCGGGGATCGGGTGGCGCTTGATCCAGCCGCCGTTGGCATAGTCGAAGAAGTCGTCGCGCGGGCTGACGGTTGTATCACGATTCGAATAGAGGCTGTCCGCGGCCGGGCTGTCGATGGTGGCGCCGGCAACGGTAGCTTGCTGGTTGCAGGCGGCCAATAGCAGGGTAGCGGCGGCCGCAGGAAACAAGAATTGACGCATAAGATTTCGGGAGTTGTGCCGTGAAAATAAAAGAAACGGCGCGCATGCTCTTGTTAATGTGACGAGTGGCCCCAAATTTGCCTGCTTGCGCGAAAACACCAACCTTCATGCGGATCCAGCTAACCGTCACCGCCCTGCTCTTGTCTCTTTGTTCGTTTGCCCAATCTCCCCTTCGTATCGGCCTTTTCGGGGGCGTCAGCCAGTACGGCGGCGACCTGCAAAGCAGCAACTTTCAGGGCCGCTTTGCCCGCCCGGCCATCGGCCTCACTGCCTCTTATGATCTTGCCCCGCGCCTTGCCCTTCGCGGCGGATTCACGCTCTCGAGCCTTGAAGCCAGCGATCGCTACAACACGAAAGAAGAACTGCGCGTGCGCAACTTCAGCTTCGCCACGAAACTTACCGAGGCCAGCCTCGTGGCCCAGTACACCTTCTTCAACCTCGAGGATACCCGCTGGTCGCCCTATGTATTCGGCGGTGTCGCCCTGTTTCATTTCAACCCGTACACCTACGATTCGTCGGGACAGAAATGGTACCTGATGCCGCTCGGCACCGAAGGGCAGGGGCTTCCGCAATACCCCGACCGCAAGGCCTATCACCTGACACAGCTTGCGATCCCGTTCGGCGGCGGTGTCACCTACGCAATCAGCGACCGCTGGCAGCTCGGTCTCGAGGTCGGCATCCGGAAAACATTTACCGACTACCTCGATGACGTCAGCAGCACCTATGCCGACGCCAACGACCTGCTGGCAACCCGCGGCTCCAAAGCCGTGGAGCTCGCCTTCCGCCGGCCCGAGGTCGATCCTTCGGCGGCGTACCCCGACAAGGGAACGATGCGCGGGTCCGAACGGCGCAAGGACCTCTATTACTTCACCGGGTTGCACCTGCAGTTTCGTCTTGGCAACGGCGGTGGCCGCGGCTCCGACCGGCGCTATGGATGCCCGAAGGGAGTGGAGTAAGCCCCCTGTCCCCCGAAGGGGGCACATAGGTCGGACGGTTCTTCTCCGCTGAACCATCCATCTGTAGGTGACGTGATTCCAGATGTCCGTTGCTTGTTGTCCACGCAGCGCATTTGAATCATTCAACAATATTTGTTTCGACAATAAAGAATGGTCCTTTTCGTAAGGAAAGCTAGCTCACAGGTGCCCCCTTTGGGGGACAGGGGGCTACCTTTGCACAATGGCATTCAAGAACCTGCAGCATTTTATCGACGTACTGGAACGGGAAGGCGAGTTGTTGCGTATCAAGACCTTTGTAGACCCGAAGCTGGAGATCGCGGAGATCACCGACCGGGTATCGAAGACAGCCGGCGGCGGCAAGGCGCTCCTCTTTGAGAATACAGGCTACAATTTCCCGGTGCTGATGAATGCCTATGGCTCCGAGCGGCGGATGTGTCTTGCGCTCGGTGTGCAGCAGCTCGACGAAGTGGCCCACGAGATCGAAGGGCTCTTCAAGATGTTGTCGGCGCCGAAGGAAGGGATCATGGACAAGCTGCGGATGCTGCCCCGGCTCGCCGAATTTTCGGGCTGGATGCCCAAGGTGAAAAGCGGCCGCGGTGAATGCCAGCAGGTGGTCATGACCGACCCCGACATCACAAAGCTCCCGGTGATCACGTGCTGGCCCAAGGATGGCGGCCCCTTCGTGACGCTGCCGGTGATTCATACCAAAGATCCGCATACCGGTATCCGCAATGTCGGCATGTACCGCATGCAGGTGTTCGACAAAACGCTCACCGGGATGCACTGGCACAAGCACAAGGTATCGGCGCGGCATTACAACGAATACAAGAAGCTCGGGAAAAAGATGCCCGTGGCGGTAGCCCTTGGCGGCGACCCGGCCTATGCCTATTCGGCAACCGCGCCACTGCCCGACAACGTGGATGAATTCATGCTGGCCGGCTTTCTCCGCAAGCGGAAAGTGGAGCTCGTTCGCTGTATCACGCAGCCCGAGATCGAAGTGCCTGCCGACGCCGACTTCATCATCGAAGGCTATGTGGATCCTTCGGAGGAGCCGATCTGGGAAGGACCCTTCGGCGACCATACCGGTTACTACTCGCTCCCCGACTGGTACCCGCGCTTTCATATCACGGCCATCACGCACCGGAAGAATGCGGTGTACCCGGCCACTATCGTCGGGATACCGCCGCAGGAAGACGCCTGGCTCATTAAAGCCTCCGAGCGGATTTTCCTCGCGCCGATGAAGATGACGCTCATCCCCGAGATCAAGGATATGGATATGCCCGTGGAGGGCGTGGCCCACAACCTCGTGATCGCACAGATCCAGAAGGATTACGCCGGGCAGGGCCAGAAGGTGATGAACGCCATGTGGGGCGCCGGCCAGATGATGTTCAATAAGATCCTGGTGCTTGCCGACGAAGGCGTGCAGATACAGGACTACAAGTCGCTGGCGCAATACGTGTTCCGCAATGTCAACCCGGCAACCGATATCTATTTCTCGCAGGGACCCATGGACGTGCTTGACCACAGCTGCAGCAAGCTCGGGTACGGTGGCAAGATGTGTATTGACGGCACCGCGAAGCACGAGGAGGAAGTGGACGACCGCTACCTCTTCACCAACGGCGCCCGCGATCTCTCCTTTATCAGCGAAGCCTTTCCGGAGGTCCGGTTCGTCAACAGCGAACTGCTGCAGCAGGAGATTCCCGTATTATTACTGTCGGTGGCCAAGGATCGTCCCAACCACGTGCGCGAGCTGCACGAGGCACTGGCGAAGCGGCCCGAGCTCGAAGGCGTGAAGCTGTTGCTTTACGTGGAGCATAATGTTGACGCGAACGACCTTGGCGTGGCGCTCTGGCGCTTTTGCAACAACCTCGACCCGCGCCGCGACTCGTTCCTGTGGGAGGGCCCTGCCGCCTCCGACCCCGCGCACCGGAGCGCGTGCCTGGGCATGGACGGCACCCGCAAGACCGCGGAGCTCGATGGCTTCCGCCGCGACTGGCCCAACATCATCGTGGCCGACGACGCCACCATCCGCAGCGTCGACGCCAAGTGGGACAGCCTGGAGATCGGCCCGTTCATTTCCTCGCCCTCGCTGCGCTTCCGCGACCAGATGTATGGAGAAGAGGCGGTAGCGTCGTGAATCGTGAATCGTGAATCGTCAATCGGGAATCGGGAATCGGCAGTAAGAGAGTCAGTCTGTACAGGCTGCCTTTTTTCTTCGCGCTTCAGCATTGCCGATTAGCGATTGCCGATTGCCGACTTTGGCACTCCCCTTGAACTATACAAGCGCAGATAGCCGTACGCCGCATTTGGGGACGATCCACCGCATCCATGCCGCCGGTTGCTAACCCAAACGAAAGACACATGAAACGCATCCTCCTGGGCCTCTTGCTGCTCGTGGCAGCGGTAAGCGCGCCTGCCCAAAACAAAGACGCGGCAGCCGACGAAAATACGCTCCTGTGGCGGGTTTCGGGGAAAGACCTGAAGCAGCCCTCGTATCTCTTCGGCACGATGCATATGCTGTGCGCCACCCGCATCGACCTGAGCGACAGCCTCCGCGACGCCATCAAGCGCTCCGACTACGTATACCTCGAGCTCGACATGGAAAACATGCAGGAGCTGATGGGCGTCATGAACAAGATGAAGATGAACGGCGACACCACGCTTGCCGACCTGCTTCCGCGCACAGCTTACGATTCGGTACGCAACTTCTTTGCCGCCAAGCCGGGGATGATCCCCTTTGCGATGCTCGAGAAATTCAAGCCGATGCTAGCCGCTTCGGCACTGATGGAGGCCGACATGACCTGTGAAAATCCCGTGGGCATGGAGCAGCTGATCATGGTGGAGGCCCGAGAGCAGCACCGCGGCATCCGCGGACTTGAAACGATGGCCTTCCAGATGAGCATCTTCGACTCGATACCTTACCGCCTGCAGGCGCAGCAGCTGGTGGATTATGTAAAGAATTACGGCAAGGGCGACAGCCGGCAGGAGTTCGAGGAAATGATGCAGGCCTATGTGGCGCAGCGTCTTGACAAGCTGGCCGCCATCACCGTTCGCGAGAATGCCGGGATGGAGCAGTACATGGACGTGCTGCTGTACCGCCGCAACGTGGACTGGGTGCGGAAGCTCGGCGACCTGATGCCGCAGCATTCGGTAGTGGTGGCGGTGGGAGCGGGGCACCTGCCCGGCGACAAGGGCGTCATCAGCCTCCTCCGCAAGGCCGGCTATACCGTGGAGCCCGTGGCCAACAACATGCTGAAAAAACTCGAAAAGAGTCTTTAGTTTCTTGCAATTAGGGGAGAATAAGAAAGCCCGGATACGTTTATCCGGGCTTTTCTATCGTGCTATTTCGACGTATCGGTTTGGCTGCAGGATAGGTTTCTGCTGTCTTCCGGGAGCATTAGAACTGCTCGAGGCCCGAGAAGAAGAAGTCGCCTTCGATCTTCGCGTTCTCGTCGCTGTCGGAGCCGTGTACGGCGTTCTCGCCTACCGAAGTGGCGAACTCCTTGCGGATCGTGCCTTCCTCGGCCTGGGCGGGGTTGGTGGCGCCGATGAGCTTGCGGAAGTCGGCTACGGCGTTGTCTTTTTCGAGGATGGCGGCGATGATAAGGCCGCTGCTCATGAACTGGGTGAGCTCACCGTAGAAGGGGCGCTCTTTGTGAACGGCGTAGAACTCGCCAGCCTTCTCCAGGCTGAGCTTGGTTTGCTTCAGGGCAACGACGCGGAAGCCGGCCTTAATGATTTTATCCAGGATCGCACCGGCATGGCCATTGCGCATGGCGTCGGGCTTGATCATCGTAAATGTGCGGTTGGTCATAATGCTTGCTGTTTTGCGGCGCGAAGATACGGGCACGCTCCCTATTTTTGGCAAGGCTCAGTTTTTGATTGGATTTGACTCAATAGATGCTTTTATGAAACGACTTCTTTTGTTCGGCTCCCTGGCCGGAGCCATCGCGCTCATCAACTCCTGCGCCCGCAACCCGGTAACGGGCAAGAAGCAGGTGGTCTTTACCTCCGAGGCCTCCGAGATCCAGCAGGGGGCGCAGGCCGACCCCGAGATCGTGGCCCAGTTCGGGCTTTACCCCGACAGTGCCCTGCAGCGCTACATCCGCGAGCGCGGCGGCGCCGTAGCCGCCGTGAGCCACCGGCCCAACCTCCAATGGAACTACAAGATCCTCGATGCCGACGTCATCAACGCCTTTGCCACCCCCGGCGGCTACGTGTACTTCACCCGCGGCATCATGGCCTACTTCAACGACGAGGCCCAGATGGAAGGCGTTCTCGGCCACGAAACCGGCCACGTAACGGCGCGCCACTCCGTTATCCAGCAGCGCAACCAGATCCTCGGGCAGGTGGGAATTCTCGCCGGTGTCATCATCAATCCCAACCTCGGGCAATTCGCGCAGCAGGCCTCGCAGGGACTGGGACTGCTGCTCCTCAAATTCAGCCGCGACGACGAGCGCCAGGCCGACGAGCTCGGTGTGGAATACTCGACGAAGCTGGGCTACGACGCACACCGCATGGCCGACTTCTTCAACACGCTGAAGCGCGAAACGCAATCGCACGGCGGTGAGGCCCTGCCGCCCTTCCTCAGCACGCACCCCGACCCGGGCGACCGCTTCGTGACCGTCAACCAGCTCGCCACCGAATGGCAGCAGAAAACCGGCAACACGGCTAACCTGAAGGTCAACCGCGACTCCTACCTGCGCCGCATCGAGGGTATCGTGTACGGCGCCGACCCGCGCCAGGGCTTCGTGGAAGGGGGCGCCTTCTACCATCCCGAGCTTCGCTTCCAGTTTCCCGTGCCGCAAGGCTGGCAAACACAAAACTCGCCACAGCAGTTCCAGATGGCGCCGCAGGATGGCAAGGCCCTCATGATACTGACGCTTGCCCCCGGTACCAACCTCCAGGAAGCAGCGACGGCGCAACTCCAGAAGTTCCAGCTCACGGCGCGCAGCTCCCGTAATTCTACGGTCAATGGGCTGCCTGCACTGATCGTAGTGGCCGACCAGCAGCAGCAAAGCGGAGGCACGATCCGGACGCTGTCGTATTTCATCCAGTACAACAACGCGATCTACCACCTGATCGGCGTGTCGGCTTCCACCGACTACCCGGCCTACGAAGGTCAGTTCACATCGGTCATGGAAGGCTTCCGCGCGCTGACTGATCCCAATAAGCTGAACCGCGTTCCCGAGCGCGTTCGTGTCAAGACCGTCGGTACGGCCGGTACGCTCCGCCAGGTGCTGACCGCTTTGGGTACACCGGAAAGCAGGCTCACCGAGCTGGCCATCCTCAATGGCATGGAGCTTACCGACAACGTGGCACGCGGCACGCTTATCAAAACTGTAGGTCATTAAGGCTATGCATCCGGAGCAATTCATTCCCTATTTCCCGCTTTTATTTGTTGTGCTGGTTCCGGTCGTCTTCCGGACACTGGCAAAAAGAGGCTGGGACAAGCTGGCGGCGGAATACCGGTACGACCTTCCCTTCGATGGCAGGCGTATCGGTATTACCTCGGCCGGAATCAACGGCGTCGGCTACCGCAATTGCCTCGTGCTGTGGATCGGGCGGGACGGATTTTATCTGAAGCCGGTGTTCCTCTTTCGACTCTTTCACCCGCCGCTGCTTATTCCGTGGCGCGATGTGCGGGCCGTGCGCGAGAAGAAAGTCCTCTTCACGAAGTTGACCGTGCTCACGATCGGCAGCCCGCCGGTAGCGGAGATAGAGCTCGACGCAGGCAACTTCGACCTGCTGGAGCGGAGTGCGCATGCCGTCTCCGTTCACTTTCCGCGAAGCTGACGCTCAGTCCTTGCCGTCTGTTGCCTCGTGGTATTCCATTTCTGCGTTGATATTCCAGGTGGCGGCTTTGTCGCTCGCCGTGCCGCGAATGAGGTCTACCACCGCCATCGCCGTGAGCATGCTGTGGTCGGTATTGTTGTAGCGGTGCATGCCGTTGCGGCCCATGAACCAAAGGTTGTTGAACGTGTTGAGCCAATCCTGTACCACCGGGAATTGCTCGAAGCTGCCGTAGTAGGAGGGATAGGCCTTCGGCACGCGGATCACCGTGGCGTCGAGCACCTGCGCGGGATCGATAAACCCGATGCGCTCCATCTCGGCGATGGCCTGCATCCGGATCGCCTCGTCGCTTTGCTGCCAGAAGTCATCGCTTTCGTTGCAGAAATATTCCACGCCGATCCAGCGCATGCCCGGCTCGGCGATCATCCCGGGGCTCCAGTTGTGAAACAGCTGCATGCGGCCGGCGCGAATACCGCCGTCCTGCAAATAGATCCAGTTATCGGTGATCGGAATACCCTCGCGGTCTTCTTTCAACAGGCGCCGCGTGAGCAGGCCCACGATGAGGAAGTCGCGGTATTCGAGCCCCTCGGCCACCTGGCGTACCTCGTCGGGCACGGCGCAGCCGTCGAGGCTGTTTACGAGGGTCCTGATCGGCATCGTAGACAAAACATGATCGCCTGCCAGCTCGCTGACGGCACCGGTTTTGGCGTCGCGGATGGTTACCGACTCCACGGTACCAGCCTCCGCGCAGCGGATACGCTCGACGCTCGTGTTGAGCCGGATCTCGCCACCGAGCCGCTCGATCCCGGCGGCAACGGTTTCCCACATTTGCCCGGGGCCATGCATCGGGTATAAGAACTGCTCGATGAGCGAGGTGCTTTTGGTTTTCTGGTTCAGCGAGCGATCGCGGCGCACAAGCGATTGCAGGGCATCCAGCAGGGCCTTGCCCACATTGAGGTCTTTCACCCGCTGCTGACCCCAGGTAGCGGGCAGCTCCTGGCAGGGAACGCCCCAGACCTTCTCCGTATACTCCTTGAAAAAGGTCCTGTACAATTCGCGGCCGAACTGGTTGATAAAAAAATCTTCGAGCGTCAGCTCGGGACGGATGGGCCGCGCTTTGGCGGCGGCATAGGTGGCAGCGATCCGCGTCAGCTTCACAAAGCCAAGATTGGCGAGCGTGGTCCAGTTGAGCCGAAGGGGGTAGTCGAAAAATTTGCCGCCGTAGTAGATGCGGCTTTTCCGCGGACGCAGCAACATGACCGCTTCGTCGTCGGTGCCATTGCGCGCATCGCCAGCCAGTTTTTTCTTCTGGTTTCGGTAGGTCAGCTCGAGGTCTTCCGGGCGGATATTTCCGGCCAGCGGCAGGAACTGCAGCCACCAGTCGATCACGGCATCCGACTTCGAGAAGAAGCGGTGGCCACCGAGGTCGATGCGGTTGCCCTTGTAGTTAACGGTCTTGGAAATGCCGCCTACCTGGCTGTCCTGCTCAATGAGGATGGGGCGGATGTCGGTATGCTGGAGGAGCTCATAGGCCGCGGTGAGGCCCGCGGGGCCGGCGCCGATAATAATCGCAGTTGGCATAAATCGGGGCTAAAATAGAGGCTTTGCGGCAGTCGGCCAATTCCGGCTATCTTCGGCAGCCTGCCGCGCCCGAAGAGTGCGGCCGAACCAACCATGTCGCTCAAGAACCTGCTTCGTATCGGGGCTATCACCTTCGCATTGCTCCTTGGCCTTGCCGCCCTGTTTTACAAGGAGCGCGCCGTCTTCCTCGACATCTCGTTTCATTTGTTTCGCATCCTGCACGACGACAGCCTCGCGATCCAGAACAACCGGTTCGCCGCCTTTTTCACGCAGCTGTTCCCGCTGTTGGGTGCCCGCGCCGGCCTGTCGCTCGCGGCCATCACGCTGCTGTACTCGCTTTCCTTCGTGCTGCTCCCGGCGCTGGTGTTCTTCGTTATAGCGAGCTGGCTGAAAAACACGCGTGTGGCGGGCGCCTACCTGCTCTTCCTCGTGCTGATGACGACACACAGCTTTTATTGGATCCAGTCGGAGCTCCCGCAGGGTGCTGCCTTCTTCTTCCTGTTCCTCGCCCTGCTCGATCGCGCGCGTGCCGGCGACCGGATACCGGAGCACTTCCTGTTCGCGGCACCGGTGCTGCTGCTCACGGTCGGCTTTGCCCACCCGCTGCTGCTGTTTCCCTTCGCCTTCGTGCTGCTGTTCCTGTGTATCGGTACCGGGCGGCGCGGGCTTCTGTACAGCCTCCTCGGCGCAGGCCTCGCGATCTTTGCCATCAAGTCGCTCCTCCTCGGCAATTCGTACGACCAGGATAAGATGTCGGGCTTCGGAAATATCGTTTCGCGGTTTCCCGACTATTTCAGCATGCCGGCGAACGCGCGCCTGCTGCGCTACTTCATCCACGACTATTATTTCGTACCGGTCGGTCTCGGCGGCTGCCTGTATTTCTACGGATCGAGGGGCGCCTGGCGGAAAGCGGCGCTGCAGGCGGCCTTCTTTTTCGGCTATGCCTTCCTGGTCAACATCAGCTACCCCGAGGGCGGCGACCAGTTTTACTTTGAAAACATGTACCTGCCGCTGGCGATCATCGTCGCGGTGCCGCTGGCCTACGATGTGCTTCCGGCAATTCCCTCGCCGCGCGTCCAGGCAGGGCTCATCGCGACGGTTTGCTTCGTGTGCGTACTACGTGTTTATGAAACGCATCAACTCTATACCGCGCGGCTGAACTGGCACCGGGAGCTGCTGGCCGCGAATGCGAAGTCTGCGGAAAAGAAATGGATCATCCCGGCCGGTGGCTGGCCGAAGGACACGCTGCTGCAGTCCTGGGGAACGCCCTACGAGTTCTGGCTCCTCTCCACCATCGAATGCGGCCGGAGCGCGTCGATCATCGCGGAAGATTATCCCGGAGAGTTCGACTGGATCAGCGGTCCCAACAAAGTATTCTTCGGGAAGTGGGGGCAGTTCGACTACGGCTCCTTCGACCCGCGCTATTTCCGGTTTGCCGACACGGTGGGCATCTACCGAAAGCGACCCTGACAGGGCTTACCTTTGCAGTACCAAAAACCACTGCTATGAAACAAGCCTTCCTGTTGTTGTTTCTGATCCAGGCCATCGCCGCCGCCGCGCAGCCCCGCGCCAAAGTTTCCAGCGAGCGAGTGGGCGACAGCATCGTGCTCTACGCCAGCAATCCCGAATGGTACCCGGTGTCGCTGCTGTTCAAAATGGAAAACACGAACCTCGCCTTTTCGGAGGGAAGCCGGATGCAATTCCTCGTTCCTTCGCATTCGGACAAATTCCGGATCGGCGTGCTCAGCGCCGCGCGGCCGGGCAAATCGTACGCTATGAAGTTCAGCTACCGCATCGCCATGGGTGATGTCACGGCACATCCTTCCGACACGACGTACCTGCTTCCTTTCAGCAAGGGGGAGCAATACCGACTCCACCAGGGCTACAACGGCAACTTCTCGCACCAGGGCGAATACGCGCTCGACTTTTCGATGCCCGAAGGCACGCAGCTCCGCGCCGTGCGCGGCGGCACCGTTGTCGATGTGGTGCAAAGCAACGACCGCCACTGTGCCGATCCGTCGTGCAAGCAATTCAACAACAATATCACCATCCTCCACGCCGACGGCACTTTTGGCTACTACGCCCATATCCGGCAGAACGGCGCACAGGTAAAGCCCGGCGACGTGGTACAGGCCGGCGACCCGATCGCGCTGAGCGGCAACGTAGGGTTCACCGACGGTCCCCACCTGCACTTCGCCCTTATCACCGGCAGCTACGAAGGCTGGAAGACCTGGCCGGGCAGCTTCCGCACCGATGCGGGTTCCGTGCGGCTGAAAGAGGGCGTCACCTATACGCGCTCCTATTGACGCTGCTTTCGCCGGCGGCGGGCTGCCCCTTCGCTTTTTTGCCGTAGGTTTGCCGACTTCTATGCAGCCCCTTTCCGAAATATACCCCTTGCTCAGCGGCCCGACCCGCCGCATCGCCATTACCATGCACCAGAAGCCCGACGCCGACGCGATGGGCTCCACCCTCGGCCTGCGCCACTTCCTGCTGCAGCTGGGGCACAGCGTGCAGGTGATCTCGCCGACCAACTGGGCGCGCTGGGTTGATTGGATGCCGGGCGCCCGCGAGGTGCTCGACTACGAGCTCGAGCGCGCTGCGGCCGACGAGTGGCTCGACTCCGCCGACTGGCTGTTCTGCCTCGACTTCAACCACATGGGGCGCACCAAGACGATGGCTCCGAAGCTGTCCGCGCTCTCCTGTGTCAAGATCCTCATCGATCACCACCAGGAGCCCGACGAGCAGATGTTCCAGTACGGTGTATCCGATACCGGCAAGAGCTCCACCTGCGAGATGGTGTATGATTTTATCGTGGATTCGGGTCACCGCGAGCTTGTTAACGTGCAGATTGCCGAATGCCTCTATGCAGGCGTCGTTGCCGATACGGGCTCGTTCCGCTTTTCGTCGACAAAGGCATCGACGCACCGCATGGCCGCGCACCTCAAGGAGCAGGGGCTTGATCATACCCGCGTGCACGAGCAGCTGTACGACAATTACCTCGAGAACCGTCTTCGCTTTCTCGGCCACGTGCTTGCCAACCGCATGGAAGTGATCTACGAGCTCAATACGGCCCTCATATCGATCCCGAAGGCCGACCTGCTCAAGTTTGACATCAAGACCGGCGATACCGAAGGGCTCGTGAATTACCCGCTGTCGATCCAGGGGATCAAGCTCGTGGGGCTTTGCATCGACCGCGACGAAGAGCGCAAGTGGTCGTTCCGGAGCAAGGGCACCTTCGATTGCAATACCTTCGCCCGAACCTGGTTCGAAGGCGGGGGGCATTTCAACGCCGCCGGCGGCCGCGACAGCGCGTCACTCGTGGATACGGTGAAGCGCTTCCGCGAAGCCATCCAGCAAAACAGTTCGATTTTACAATAAACAACCGATACATGCATTTCAAGACGCTTTTATCTGCCGCCTCCCTGGGCCTGCTCCTCGCCGGCTGTAAAGACCAGGGCTTCAAGAAAACGAAGGGTGGCATGCCTTACAAGATTATCTCGCAAAGCGGCGCTCCCAAGGTGAAGCTTAACGAGTGGCTCAAAGTTCATTATACCCTCTCCGTCAACACAGGTGGCAAAGACAGCGTGCTGCAATCGACCTGGGACCAGGGCCAGCCGTACTACATGCCTGTGACGGCTCAGTCGAATCCCTACGATATCTCCGAGCTCATCCCGCTGCTCCACAAAGGCGACAGCGTAATCGCAGTTCAGTCGATGGACACCTTCATGCGCCGCACACCGCAGGCGGTTCCGCCCTTCTTCAAGAAAGGAGGCAAGATCAACTACCGCATCAAGGTGCTCGATGTGTTCGCCACCCAGGAGGCTGCCCGCGAAGACGAGGCCAAGAGCCGCGACGAAGCGTTCCGCAACGACAAGAAACTCCAGGGCAAGATCCGCGAAGACCAGCAGCGCATCCAGCAGATCCTTGCGCAAAGCGGCGCACAGGCACAGCAAACGCCTTCCGGTGCGTTTGTTCAGATCCTGTCGTCCGGTACGGGCGCCAAGGCCGACAAGGGCAGCTATGTGGATGTGTACTACACAGGCCGCACGCTGAATGGTACCGCATTCGATTCCAACGTCGACACGAGCTTCCACCATCCCCAGCCGCTTTCCTTCCAGGTAGGCAAAGGGCAGATGCTCCGCGGTTTCGATGAGGCCGTACAAATGATGAAGCAGGGCGACAAGGGTCGCATCTACCTGCCTTCGCCGCTGGCCTATGGCGAGAACCCGCCTCCCGGCAGCAAGATCGGCCCCAACGAGATCCTCACGTTCGACGTCGAGCTTCGCTCCGTAAGCATGCAGGATCCGCGCGCAGGTATGCAATCGGCACCGCCCGTTGGCAATCCGCAGGGTCATTGATCCAGGTAAAAAGACAATAGAAAAAGCCGCTCGATCGAGCGGCTTTTCTTATTCAGGCATCTTCGAGCGCCCGCAGCAGCCGGATGGCCTCCATGGCTTCGCGCACGTCGTGTACGCGGAGCAGCTGCGCGCCCTGCTCCAGGGCAACCGTGTGCAGCACGGTAGTGCCGTTAAGCGCTTCCTCGGGAGTTACGCCGAGTGTGCGGTAAACCGTTGCCTTGCGCGACAGACCTACAAGCAGCGGGCTTTCGAGGCGGTGAAAAAAAGAGAGCTGCCGCAGGAGGCGGAAGTTGTGCGCGGCCGTCTTGGCAAAGCCGAAGCCCGGATCGATGATGATATCGCTGATGCCGGCAGCGACCAGCTCCTGGCGGCGCTGGTTGAGGGCGTCGAATACTTCGGTAACCACATCGCCGTACTGTGCCTGCTGCTGCATCGTTTGCGGGTCGCCTTTCGTGTGCATCAATACGTAGGGCACGCGCAGCGCCGCGACCGTTGCGATCATCTCCGGGTCGATGGCGCCGCCGCTGACGTCGTTCACGAGCACCGCGCCGGCTTCAACGGCCGCCCTTGCCACGCTTGCATAAAACGTATCGATCGAAAGAAGGGCGTCGGGGAACCGCTTTCGCAGCGCGTCGATCGCCGGCAGCACCCGTTGCAGTTCTTCGTCCGCAGCGACGCGCTCGCTGCCGGGCCGCGTGCTTTGTCCGCCGATGTCGAGCATCCAGGCGCCGTTCGCCAGCATCGCCTCGGCGCGGCGAAGGAGGTCGTCCTGCGTACCGACGCGGCTTCCGCCGTAGAATGAATCCGGGGTTACATTGAGGATGCCGAGAACGGCGGGGCCATCCAGCGTGAGCAGGCGCCCGCGGCAATTAAGGGTAAAGCGCTTGGGTACCGGTGATATATCTTGTTCGGGTGCTGACGGTTCACGGCTCACGTTTATTACTTTTGGAGCTAAAGTACCAATTACACCTACATGAACGTACCGGAAGGAGTGGCGCGCACAACGGCCCAATACGACGAAGTGATCGGGGCTTGCCGCGACCTGTTTGCCAAGAAGACCAGCGACTATGGAACCGCGTGGCGCGTGCTGCGTCCCATCTCGATCGTCGACCAGATCTACATCAAGGCACTGCGCATCCGCACCATCCAGGAAAAAGGCGTGCAGCGGATTGGCGACGATATCCGCGGCGAGTTTATCGGTATCGTCAATTACGCCATCATTGGGCTTATCCAGCTGCAGCTTCCGCAGGACGCCGCCGAGGAACTTCCCGTCGAGCGCACCCTTTCGCTTTACGACCGTTCGGCCGAAAGTGCGCGCAGCCTCATGCTCGATAAGAACCACGACTACGGCGAAGCCTGGCGCTCCATGTCGCAGGAAAGCTTCGTCGACCTTATCCTGATGAAGCTCGCACGCATCCGCCAGATCCTCGCCAACAAGGGACAGACGCTGGTGAGCGAAGGCATCGACGCCAACTACAACGACATCCTCAACTACGCCGTGTTCGCGCTCATTCTCCAGGATGAGGCGGCCGCGCAATAAGCTACTGCCATCATGAGAACGCTTACCAATATTTTCCGCATCCTTGTCGGAGTGCTGTTCATCGTCTCGGGCCTCGTCAAGGCCAACGACCCGCTCGGGCTCGGATACAAGATGGAGGAGTTCTTCGAGGTCTGGAATACGTCGCTGGCGGCGGGCTCCTTCTTCGCAAAGGGAGCGCTCATCGGGCTGTTCAATTTCCTGCATGCGCACTCACTGGCGCTTGCTGTACTCATGATCGCCCTCGAGATCGTTGCCGGCGTCGCGCTGCTGCTCGGGATCTGGCGGCGCTGGGTGGTCAACGGGCTGCTGCTGCTGATCATCTTCTTTACGTTCCTTACGGCCTACGCCTACCTGTCGGGCAAGTTCCGCAGCTGCGGCTGCTTTGGCGACTGCCTGCCCATTACGCCGCTGGCTTCGTTCGTGAAGGATGTTGTGCTGCTGCTGATGATCCTCTGGCTACTTACGTACCAGCGGTATATCCAGCCGCTGTTCTCCTTCCGGGCCAACCGGCTCGTGCTGATGCTGAGCATCGCTTTCAGCTTCATCTTCCAGTGGGCCATGCTGCGCTACCTGCCCGTCGTCGATTGCCTGCCCTACAAAGTGAGCCGGAACATAACCGAGCAAATGAAGATCCCCGCGGGTGCCGTGCCCGATTCGTTTGCCATGAAATTCATTTACGAGAAAGGCGGCAAGCGCTATTTCTTCGACATCAGCGAACTCCCTTCCGACCTGGCAACCTACAAGTTCGTCGACCGCGAGCAAACGCTCGTGCGGAAGGGCAATGCCGAGGCGCCGATCAAGGGCTTTTCGCTTACCGATCCGGCGGGCAACGACATCACCGCGCAGGTGCTTTCCGAGCCAAAGGCGCTGCTGGTATTTGCGCTCCACTTCGACAACCTCAACGACTGGCTGCCGGCGTTCAAGAATTGGTATGCGACGGCGCGGAGCAAGAACGTGCCCCTGTTCGTGGTAACACCCGAAGTGTCGAAGGGAAAGGTGCTGTTCAATTCCGCGGGGCTTAGCGAGGTGCTGATCGTGAGCTGCGACAACACGGCCGTGAAAACAGCGGCGCGTTCCAACCCGACAGTGTACCTGCTTGAGAAGGGAACGATCCGCGACAAGGCCGCCGCGCCCAATGCCGTCCGGTTGATGAAAAAGCTTTAGCCGGCCCGGGACGATGACCGGGGAACGCCCGTACCTTAGAACCCGATGCTTCGTTACCTCCTGAAAAAGCTTTTCTACGGCCTCCTCGTTCTCCTCGGCGTGGTGCTGCTGGTGTTTGTGCTATTCCAGGGCTTCGGTGACCCGGCGCGGCTGGTGCTCGGGCAAACGGGCAACGCGGCTACGGAGGCGGCCATCCGCAAGGAGCTTTTTCTAGACGAATCAAAGCCGCGGCAATTTCTCCATTACCTCAACGACATCTCACCGGTCAGCGTTTACAGCCGCGAAGACTGGACGCGCCGGGAAGTGGGCGGGCTCGCCATCGGCGGCGACCGTTGCCTCGTGCTGAAGACGCCCTACCTGCGCCGCTCGTACCAGACAAAGCGACCGGTGGGGGAGATGCTCCTCGCGGCCCTGCCCGGCACCCTGCTGCTGGCCTTTATGGCCATGCTCATTGCGGTGCTGCTGGGGCTTCCGCTGGGGATGCTGGCGGCGCTGCGCAAGGGGAGCTGGGTCGACAGCCTTTCCGTGGGCGGATCTATCCTCGGCATCTCCGCTCCCTCCTTTTTTATCGGCATCATCATCGCCTACGTTTTCGGGTTCGTGCTCAGCAATTGGACCGGGCTTTCGCTCACCGGGAGCTGGTTCACCACCGACATGAACGGGCAACGCCGGCTCACACTTCAAAACCTGGTCTTGCCCGCCATTACACTTGGGATCCGCCCGCTTGCCATCATCACCCAGCTGACCCGCAGCGCCCTGCTCGACGTACTGCAGCAGGATTATATCCGCACGGCCTACGCTAAGGGACTTTCGCAACGCAGCGTGCTCTGGCGGCATGCGCTGCCCAACGCCCTCAATCCCGTCATCACAGCCGTGACCGGCTGGTTTGCCGAGCTGCTGGCGGGCGCCTTTTTCATCGAGTACATCTTCGGCTGGCAGGGCATCGGCAAGCTTACCGTCGACGCGCTCGAGAAGCTCGACTTTCCGGTGGTCATGGGCTCCGTATTACTGTCCGCCAGCTTTTTTATCCTGGTCAATGTCTTCGCCGATTTGCTATACGGTGTTGTAGATCCACGGGTACGGACGCGCTGAGAAAATGGCGTGTCCGGAGTACACAATGCATGGTTCGTATAATTGAAAGTTCTAATTTTACCGGAACGGGCTTTCCACAGCCAGAACCCACCCTTGAGGCTCACCCCTTAAACCCCCTTAACCATGGAAAGAATAGCAGACATCCTTCGCCACAAGTACCCGCAGTTCAACACCACGAGCTCGCGCCGGAAGATCACCGAAGCGCTGCACCAGATGCACTGCGAGAACGTCGATTACCTCATCGTGCTCGACGAAGAGCGCTTTATGGGAATCCTTACCGAGCATGATATTGCCGAGAAAGTGCTGTACCGCTCCGGCCAGCTCGAGCAGGCTACGGTAAAAGAATTTATGAGCACGTACCTGCCGGTGGCGACGCTTAACGATACGCTCGAATATTGCATGCAGCTGATGGAACGCTACAACGTGCGCCATGTAGCCGTATACGACCGCTTCAACTTCAAGGGCGTCGTGTCGTCGCACGACCTGATGAAGCAGGCCCTGTCGAAGCGCGCCTCCTTTTTTGAAGACGAGACGAAGCCCGAATCGCATAGCTGGAATTACTGAATCACCACGTCTTTCACAACCGCCTCTCCCAAAGCTTCGTTCACGCGAAGCTTTATTTTTTCCTTCTGGTAGGAGAGTTCCTGCTTGAGCGGCGCCACGTGCGTCGTGATGAAGAGCGTGCCGTTGATGATGGCGATCCGGTCGGTGTATTTGGCAATGGTCTTTCCCATCAGCTCCGCCCACACGTCGCCGATCTGCAGCGCCTGGATCTCGCCCTTGATGCGGCTTCCTTGCAGGAACTTTTGAATTGCGTCGCCGAGGGAGTATTGGGCCATGAAACGAAGATACAGCGCCCGAACGTCATTGCGAGCGCAGCGAAGCAATCTGATGGGGCTTTGTCAGCGGATCGGCGGGCAGCTGTATACGCTCCAAGGGATTGCTTCGTTGGCGTCGTTGCGCGCCGCCTTCCTCGCAATGACGATCTCAAGGATTAGAGTTCAATGATTTGGAACGGCTGCTTCAGCCCCTCCAGTTGCTTCGTAAGCCGGGCGCAACTGGTGTCGGTAATGAAGATCTGCGCTTCCTCGTCGGCCGACACGCGGCCCAGCAGGTTGCCGATCCGCTCCTCGTCCAGCTTTTCGAATACGTCGTCGAGCAGGAGCAGGGGCGTCAGGCGCTTTTCCTCCTTGAGCACTTCGAGCTCCGCCAGCTTCAGCGCAAAGAGCAGGCTTTTCCGCTGCCCCTGCGAGGCGATCGCCTTGAAGGGCTGCGCACCCATCTGGAACAGGAGGTCGTCGCGGTGAATACCGGCCGCCGTACGCTGGATGAGCAGGTCTTTCGGGCGGTTGAAGCGCAGGAGTTCCGGGAGGGAAGCGTTGAGCAGCTCACTGTCGTACAGCAGCTGCAGCGGCTCGTAGCTCTGGGCGATCTCGTTGTACAGGTGCTTTACATCGGCCAGGAAGCCCATCAGAAAGCGCTCGCGTTTTTCAAACACGGGAGCTCCCTCGCCGGCGAGCTGCGTGTCGAGGATGTCGAGCACCTGGAGGTCGCGGCTGGGACCGTCGCCGTAGTTCTTGAGAAAGGAGTTGCGCTGCTGCAGGATCTTGTTGTAGGCAATCAGGTGCTGCAGGTAGGCGGGGTCGAGCTGGGAGAGGAGCGTGTCGAGAAACTTCCGGCGGTCTTCGGAGCCGCCGATGATGAGCTGCACGTCGTCGGGAGCGATGACCACGCAGGGGTAGCGCCCGATATGCTGCGAAAAGCGGCTGTAGGCCTGGTCGTTGACGCTGAACTCCTTGCGGCCCGTCTCGCGGAGCACGCAGACCACCTTTTCGTCGCGGCCGTTGAGCCGAACATGGCCCTCGAGGCGGAAGCCCTGCTGGCCGTGCTGCGGCACGTTCTGGTCGAGACGGGTGAAATAGCTCCGGGTAAAGCAGAGGTAATGGATCGCGTCGAGCAGGTTTGTCTTCCCGCGGCCGTTGCGCCCGCAGATCCCCACGATCCGCTCGGTAAAGCGGAATTCCTGGTGGAAGTAATTTTTGAACTGGAAGAGTGATATGTCGGAAACAAAGAGGCTCAAGGCGGCTAAGGTAAAGAAGGTTCGGAACCGCTAAGAAAAGAAGCAAATAAGGTATCCGCGAAGTGCTTTGCGGTGATCGCAGCAACGCACCACTACCGACAATTCTTCTTAGCGAACCGCTTCCTTTCTTCTTTTCTTCGCGGTTGAAAACACTTTTTCCGCTTCAAAACCTTCTTTTTCAGGCTGAAAAAGGCTGGTTACTTCCCGTCGGAAAGTCTTATTTTCGCGCTTCAAAATTGGACCCGTGTCGACGAAATACACGAAAGAAACATACCTGTACTGGTACGAGCTGATGCAGTTGATCCGCCAGTTCGAGCTGATGGCCGAGGAGAAATACAAGATGGAAGGCAAGATCCGGGGCTTTTTCCATGCCTACGTGGGCCAGGAGGCGATCGCCGCCGGCTGCATGACGGCTACGCGTCCCGAGGATCCCTTTATCACGGCCTACCGCGACCACGGCCTGGCCATCGCCAAGGGCATCTCCGTCAATTCCTGCATGGCCGAACTCTATGGCAAGGCCACGGGTAACGCCAAGGGTAAAGGCGGCTCGATGCACTTCTTCGGCAAGGAACAGCATTTCTACGGCGGCCACGGGATCGTGGGTGCCCAGATCGGCACCGGCGCCGGCCTGGCTTTCGCTGAAAAATACAAGGGTACCGACAACGTGTGTCTCGCCTACTTCGGCGACGGCGCCGCCCGCCAGGGTATGCTCCACGAAACCTTCAACCTGGCCATGACCTGGAAGCTTCCCGTGATCTTCATCTGCGAGAACAACAACTACGCGATGGGTACCTCGGTGAAGCGCACCTCCAACATCGTCGATATCTACAAGCTCGCCGACGCCTACGAAATGCCCAGCGACGTCATCGACGGCATGAGCGCCGAGGCAGTGCACGAAGGCGTGAGCCGCGCCGTGAAGCGCGCCCGCGAAGGCGATGGCCCGACACTGCTCGAGATCAAAACCTACCGCTACAAGGGCCACTCCATCTCCGACCCGCAGAAATACCGTACCAAGGAAGAAGTGGAGGAGTACAAAGGCAAGGACCCGATCACGGCCCTGCTGGCTACCATGAAAGAAAATAACCTCGTTTCCGACGAGGAGATCGCTGCAATCAACGAGCGCGTCGACGCGGCCGTTGCCGAAAGCGTCAAATTTGCCGAGGAATCGCCCTGGCCCGACGACAGCGAGGTCTACAAAGACATCTATGTCGACGAGAACTATCCCTTCATCACCGACTAAAACTAACATAGTACTTTAAACATTACTACAATGGCTGAAACGAAAACGGTTACGCCCCAAATCCGTGAAGACCACGAAATCGTGGTGGAACGTGCGAAAGATTTCTGGACCCGCAACAACCGGCTTGTCATGACGATCGGCCTGGCGGTTATCCTGCTGGCAGGAGGCTACCTGGCTTATAAATACTTTATCAAGGAGCCCAACGAGGTGAAGGCCGCCGAGGCTTCCTTCCGCGCCGAGGAGTACTTCCGCGCCGACTCGATGCAAAAGGCCCTCAACGGCGACGGTGTGAACCCCGGCTTCGCCAAGATCGCCGACAAGTACAGTGGCACCAAGGCCGGCAACCTCGCCCGCTTTTATGCCGGTGCTGCCAGCCTCCAGCTGGGCGACGCGGCCAAGGCCCAGAAATTCCTGGCCGACTTCTCCACCGATGCCCAGCAGGTGCAGGCGCGCGCCTACAAGCTGCTCGGCGACGCTTATGCCGAGCAAGGCAAGAACGACGACGCCCTCGCCAGCTACAAGAAAGCAGCCCACCACTTCGAGCAGGACGAACTGAACGCCTCCGAATACCTGTTCACAGCCGCCTACTTCGCGCAGCGTGTGCTCAACAACTCCAAGGAAGCCACCGACCTGTACACCGAGCTGAAAACAAAATACCCGCGCAGCCAGCGTGGCATCGAGGCCGACAAATACCTCGCCCAGCTGGGTGTATACGCTACCGACGAAAAGTAAGAGATCCATGGCCGATATCAAAGACAGCCGCTTACTCAACCATATCGAGGGCATCCCTGATCTTCAGGATGCCCTCGTTGTTTTGGTCAAGACCGAATGGAATGCCGCCACCGCCGACGCCCTTGAAGAGGGTGCCCTGCGTGTGCTCGCCGCCAACGGCCTCCGCAGCGAAACGATCCTCGTACCCGGGGCCGTAGAAATACCGTTCGCCATCCGCTACTGCTGGAAGCAGCGCCGCAAAAAAGACCGCCCCGCCGCTTTTATTGCGCTGGGCTGCGTGCTTCGCGGCGATACCCCGCACTTCGATTACGTGTGCCAGTCGGTGACCGTCGGCGTGACGCAGCTCAACCTGATGCTGCCCGTTCCCACGATCTTCGGCGTGCTCACCGTAAACAGCCAGCAGCAGGCCGACGAGCGCCTCGGAGGCAGCCACGGCCACAAAGGCGAGGAAGCCGCTGTTACAGCCCTTAAGATGATCCAGCTGAGCCGCCGGCTCAAAAAGAAAGACGAATGACCGTTCAACTCTTTGTTCCCTGTTTTGTAGACCAGCTTTTCCCCGACACCGCGTTCAACATGATCAAGGTGCTCGAGAAAGCCGGTTGCACGGTGCGCTACAACCCGGCGCAAACCTGCTGCGGGCAGCCTGCCTTTAACGCCGGCTTTGTCGACGATGCGCGGACCGTGTGCAGCAAGTTTCTCAACGACTTCGACCCGGAGCTTCCCATCGTGGCGCCCAGCGCTTCCTGTGTTGGCTTCGTGCGCAATTACTACGGCAAGCTGTTCGACAACTCCTCGCTTCATCACCGCGTGCAGGCCATCAGCAAGAATATTTTCGAGCTGAGCGAGTTCCTGGTACAGCAGCTGGGGATCACGCAATTCGGCGCGAAGCTCCCGGGCAAGGCCACCTACCACGATTCCTGCGCGGGCCTGCGCGAATGCCGCATTAAAGAGGAGCCGCGCCAGCTCCTGATGAACGTCGAAGGCCTCGAGCTCACCGAGCTCCAGGATGTCGAAACCTGCTGTGGCTTCGGCGGCACCTTTGCCGTCAAGTTCGAATCCATCTCCATCGGTATGGGTGAGCAGAAAGTTGAAAACGCACTGGCTACCGGTGCCGAATACCTCATCTCCACCGACCTTTCCTGCCTCATGCACCTGCAAGGCTATATCAACTTCAAGAATTCGCCGATCAAAACAATGCACCTCGCTGATGTACTGGCCTCCGGCTGGTAAATCAGCCGAACAGAAGAACAAGGAACAAGGAATTTTGAAGGGAGTAACATTGTTGAAATAGGAAAAGGGAAGTCTCAGACTTCCCTTCTTCATTTTATTCTCAGCTTGAATTCCTAGTTCTTAATTCCTTGTTCCTTGTTCGATATTCCCTAGGGCATCAGCACGCCATCAACCACGTGGATCACACCGTTGCTCTGGTAGACGTTCGGGATCGTGATCCGGGCAACGCCACCTTTCTCATCCTTCACCCACCATTTGCCGTCCTTGTCTTTCATGATCCAGAGACGCTCGCCCTGCACGGTTTTCAGTTCGGCAGTTCCGTTCTTGCTTTTGCGCATTTTCCGCTCGAGGTCTTTGCTGTCGAGACGGCCGGCTACCACGTGGTAGGTCAGGATCTTCGTGAGGAGCGCCTTGTTTTCGGGCTTCACGAGGTTTTCCACGGTGCCGGCGGGGAGCTTGGCAAAGGCCGCATTGGTCGGCGCAAATACCGTGAAGGGACCGGCACTCTGCAGCGTCTCCACGAGACCGGCGGCTTTCACGGCGGCCACAAGCGTGGTATGGTCGGCCGAGTTGACGGCGTTCTCCACGATATTCTTACTGGGGTACATCGGCGCACCGCCAACGGTAACGGTTTTTTCGCGCATCGCCGCGGGCGTAGCCTCCTGGGCAAAGGTCGAATAGGACAATACGATTCCGGTCAGCAGCAGGGCTGCTTGCTTGAGCTGTTTCATAATAAGTAATTTGATTTTTTAGTTACTGTGCGGTCTCTTCATGCTCCGAAAAACATGTTCGGATTAATTACGGCTGCTGTTCTACTTTGGATTGAAAGGCCGGCAAATTTTTTCTGCGCTATTTTAGCGCGCAAGCATCACCTATGGCATACTGGCTTATCAAATCCGAACCCTTCAAGTACAGCTGGGATCAATTCGAAAAAGACGGACGAACGTTTTGGGACGGCGTGCGCAACTACGCCGCGCGCAACAACCTGCGCGCGATGAAAAAGGGCGACGAGCTTTTTTTCTACCACAGCAATGAAGGTCTCGAGATCGTCGGCATCGCCAAAGTTGTGCGCGAGGCCTATCCCGATCCGACCAGCGACGACGAAGCCTGGGTGGTGGTCGACGTGGCGCCTGTAAAGCGGTTGAAGCATCCTGTTAGCCTCAAGACCATCAAGGCCGACCCGCGCCTGAGCAATATGGCGCTGATGCGCCTCAGCCGCCTCTCGGTGCAGCCGGTTACCGATGAGGAATACGCGATCATCCTCGAGCACGCAGGACAGAAGGCAAAAAAATAGCGGGCGGTCTTAGCAAATCCTTAAGGTTACTTTTCGACGCGCGTTGTATCAATAGAAGCAGCTGCGCGAATAAACAATTCTTCAAAAAAACATTGTATGAAAAGCAACTTCACGGCTTTCGCCGCACCGATTCTTTTTGCCCTTGCGCTCGCGTCCTGCAATAACCCTAAGCGCCCCGATGCATCTCCCGACATCGCGGGCAGCTGGCGTCTTGATTCGGTTGTACGGGCCCACGACACCGCGGCAAGCGCGCTTCCGATGATCATGACGGCCCTCGCTGCCGGCGACAGCAGCAGGGTTACCTACACATTCCGCAGCGACAGCATCGAGGTAGCCAGCGGCACGGCGCGGATCGAAACGGCGCCTTACCGTTACGATAAACCACAGATCACCCTGCTCGATTCTTCGCGCGAGAAGCTCGATGTGATCCGCACATCCGATAGCGCACTTATTCTCCGCACGAGCGACTCATCGCGGATGTACTTCACGCGTCAGTGACCCCATAGGTCTGGCCGGAGCTGGTGGCCGATGCTGCCACCCAGCTCCATCAGCCAGGCGATGCCGAGGTGCACGAGCAGCCCGCCCCAGATACTCCGCGTGTTGAGCGTAACGACGCCGAGAAGGATGCCGCCAAAAAAGGAGGAGATGCATTCGCCGAGCGGCTTGCCGAAGTGTATCGTGCAGTAGAAGGCTGCCATCGGCAGGAGCGCTGCCGCACCTACGTAGCGCGCGAAGGCCAGCACCAGGAATCCCCGGAAAAACAATTCTACGGTGATGAAGTCGGTTCCGTACGAGAGCTCGTACAGGAAATGTCCCCAGTCGCCCGATCGCCGCACCGCACCTATATGCTGCCACTTCGGGTACACGGAAAGAAAGTCGCGCTGGAACGAAGCGAGTGCGATCAGCGGCAGCATGGCCGCCAGCATGAGCAGGTAGGGGCGGAGCCTCTGGCCGCTGTTACTGGTACCATAGAATGGCTCGTCGCGGTGAAAGCGCCGCCAGGTGAGGTACAGCAGCCCGGCCACCAGCAGCAGCTTGTAGGGGTAATAACAAACCGTTTTCCAATAAGGATCGGCGCCCAGTCCCGGCAGCGGCAGGGCCAGCTTCAGCGCGAAGACGGCTGGAGCGACGAGTAGCAGGAAGCGGAAGGGAGTACCGGGCTGGAGCGGCAGGGCGCCGGCGAGGCGGTACCAAACGAAGGGCGTCCAGAAGGCCAGCGCGAAGAGCGCATACCAGGCGGCGATCCGTAGTACTACGGGAAGCTCCATCATCGCCGGCTCGAGGCCATGGCCGTAATTGAGCCAGACAAGGATTGTCGTGAACAGCGCAGTTGCGGTCGCCACGAGGGGCGGCACCGACAACACGTAGCTTTTAATGGCGGTCAACAGTTTCCTCATGGCTGCACTTCCTGTCCGAACTGTAGGATATAGCCGTTGGGATCGCGGATGGCGAACTCGCGCATGCCCCATTCGAAAGTCTCGATCGGGTACACTACGCCGGGGCAATGCTGCAGGCGGTTCCAATAGCCTTCGACATCGTCGGTGGCGAAGTAAAAGGAGCCGGTGAATTGCGGTTCGCCAGCGGGCAGATGTGCATTCGGGAGGGCCAGCATCAGTTCAATGGAATCGCGCCCAAGCGAGGCCCACTGCCATTCTTCCGAAAAAGCCCGCTCGGAAAAACCGAGGGTCTGCACATACCAGTCGGCGCTGGCGCGTACATCCGGTACCCACAACACTGGGCGCAGGTGCAACAATTTCATACCCAAAATTTTAACCTCCGTTAACCGGAATAGCCGCTAACTTACGCCTTCAAACAAAACCGCCATGAAAAAGCTATTCCTTCTTCTCGCCCTTGCCGTTGGCGTCTCCTCTACTTCGCTCCACGCACAGGAGCAGCAGCGCGACCCGCAGCAAATGGCCCAGCGTATAAAAGAACGCATGAAGCCGCAACTGATCGAACGCACCCATATCACCGATGCCCAGGCCGAGCAGGTGATGGACCTGTATATTGCCCAGCGCCAGGAAATGCGCGGCCTCCGCGACATGTCGCAGGAAGATCGCCAGCAGAAAATGAGCGAGCTGAATCAGAAGCTTGAGAAAAGCCTCCTCTCTGTTCCCCTCACCGTGGAGCAGATCGGCTCGGTTATGCGCTTCTTCGAAGAGCAGCGCCAGCAGGCACGCCAGAACCGCGCCAACGGCGGTGGCGGCCAGTAAGAACGCACCGGTACGAAATTGTAAAGCTGCTCCTACGGGGCAGCTTTTCTTTTACCTTGCATCCCTCAAGTACAACCTATGGCCGAAGACCTCCAGATCAGCAGCGGAACCCGCAGCGAACAATACGAATCCCTGCTGCCCCAGGTAAAGGCGCTTCTCGACGGAGAGCCCGACCTGGTGGCCAACCTCGCCAACATGGCCGCAGCGCTGAAGGAGCAGTTCGGCTGGCTTTGGGTGGGCTTCTACCTCGTAAAGGGCGACGAGCTCGTGCTGGGTCCCTTCCAGGGGCCGGTCGCCTGCACGCGTATCCGCAAGGGACGCGGCGTATGCGGCAGCGCCTGGGCCGAAGCGAAAACCCTCGTCGTGCCTGACGTCGAAAAATTCCCCGGGCATATCGCCTGCAGCTCGCTTTCGCGCTCCGAGATCGTGCTGCCGCTGCTGCATGAGGGAAAAGTTTGGGCCGTGCTCGATGTGGACAGCACCGAGCTGGCCAGCTTTGATGAAACCGACCGCCGCTACCTCCAGCAGTTGCTGGAGCTGATCACATACCCTTCGCAAACAGCCTGATCGGTAATCGACAGCCAGTAAGCCTGGTGCTCATCGGGCCGGTCCGGACCAGGCTTCCCGTGCCATTTTTTTGCCGGTCCTTCTGCATGGTTTAACGCCGGAAACCCGCGAATGGCACAGTATTTCGGGGCTTTGAGAAAACAACGGTATGGAAGCACGAAATAATCCCGCCGGCGGTACAGGCCGCCACGAGCATCCGCTGCGTCAGGAGATCAGCCAGCGCGAGCAGGAAGCGGCCCGTGTGGCGCATGAGCAGGCCGACCACGATATTGCCGAGGACCCTGATCTCTCCATCCACAGCCCCAACGACGACCTTGACGAGGGCGAAACGGCCCGGCTGGGTGAAGACATCCCCGGCATCCTGTAGGCGGTTATACGGATAGACTGGGGGAGGCCTCGGAACAGCTGCAGCTATCTTCTTCGAAGTGCTATGCGCAGGCAGTGCCATCCGCCACACCGGATTTTCCTGCAGCGCCGCCTCATGTCCGTTGCCCGGCGCCCTCCGTACATTTACGGCAAATCACGCCTCATGTCGAGCGCTTCGTCTTACCTGGGGAATATCCCGCAGCACTATGAGCAGTACCTCGGGCCGATCCTGTTTGAGCCCTACGCGGCCGACCTCGCTGCCCGGGTGCCTGAAGGTGCGCGCTCGGTTCTGGAGATCGCCTGCGGTACCGGCCGCGTCACGAGCCACCTCGAAAGACGCCTCCATG
Organism: Flaviaestuariibacter terrae; assembly: GCF_054777635.1. Taxonomy (NCBI): domain Bacteria; kingdom Pseudomonadati; phylum Bacteroidota; class Chitinophagia; order Chitinophagales; family Chitinophagaceae; genus Flaviaestuariibacter; species Flaviaestuariibacter terrae. Next base: position 959,674 of record NZ_BAAHAL010000006.1, on the reverse strand, counting down.
CATCGGCGCGGATCGTGGCATCGGATCTCAATGCCGACATGCTTCGCCTCGCCCGCAGCATCGTCTTCAGCCCGCGGATCGAATGGCGGGAAGCCGATGCCCAGAGCCTGCCTTTCGCCGATGCCTCTTTCGACCTTGTATTGTGCCAGTTCGGTGTGATGTTCTTCCCCGACAAGCTGCAGGCCTTCCGGGAAGTGTATCGCGTGCTCGAGCCGCACGGCACCTTCCTGTTCAACACCTGGGACGGCTTTTCGACCAACCCGCGCGCGGGCCTCATTATGCAGGTAATGGAGGAGGAGCTTGGCAACCGGTCGCCCGATTTTCTTGCCGTGGGTCCCTACAGCTTTCACAACGAAGCACGGATCGCGCATTTGCTGGAAGAAGCCGGCTTTTCATCTGTACGCCTGGAACGGGTAGCCCGAACCAGCGAATACAACGAGCCGAAAGAGCTGGTGGAAGGCTTCGTGGATGGGTCGCCGTTAGGTGATTATCTCGACCGGCTCGGCGCCGGGTTGCGCGACCGGATCAAGGGCCGGTTGTACGCCGCGCTCGACGAGCAGTATCCTACCTATGGCAAGTCGGTGCCGATGCAGGCGATCGTGGTGGAAGCCGTCCGGTAAGTCCATAAAAAAGGCCAGCAATGTGGCCCGAACTTATTCCGCTAACAGTTGCTCAAGCAGCTCCTCGTTGTATTGCTGTAGCTCCAGCTTCCGGAACTGCCGGTAAAACCAGGCGCATACGCCCAGCGACAACACAAAACTGATCTCGTTGATCCGCGCTGCCAGTATCTCTCCGATCGCCATGGTAGGGTGTTTCTGTAAGCGGAGCAAAAGCTTTGCCAATCCTTCCGTAAGGCCTCGTTGCCCACCCCGCGATCTTCCTTTCAAAACCCTGCAAAACCTTCCAAAACCCTGCTAAACCTCCCTAAACCTTTCTAAACCTCCCCAAACCCTCCTCCCTTCCCTTATCTTTGCGCCCTATGACACAAGAAGCGATTAAAGATATGAGGGACCGCGTCGTTGTCCTGAGGAGGTTTCTTTGACGTCGAGAACCGACGCTCCAAGATTGACCAGGATAAACAACTATCCCTGTCGCCCGGATTCTGGGACGACAACGCCCGCGCAACGGGCATTCTGAAAGAAATTAAGGTAAACGAGTACTGGACCGGCCTCTACGAAACCGTGGAAGGCGCTGTCGAAGACTTTGCCGTGCTCTTCGAGTTCTGGAAAGAAGGAGAGGGGACCGAAGACGACGTCCGCGCGGCCTACGAGAAGGCGACTGCCGCTATCGAGGATGCCGAGTTCAAGAGTACGCTCAACCAGCCCGAAGACGAGCTGCCCGCTGTGCTCCAGATCAACTCAGGCGCCGGTGGTACCGAAAGCCAGGACTGGGCCGAGATGCTCGCGCGGATGTACCGCATGTACGGCGAGAAGCAGGGCTGGACCGTGACCGAGCTTGACTGGCAGGACGGCGATGGCGCCGGCATCAAGACGGCTACCTACCAGTTCGACGGACCCTTTGCCTACGGCTTCCTCAAAGCCGAAAGCGGCGTGCACCGCCTCGTGCGGATCTCGCCCTTCGACTCGAACGCACGCCGGCACACATCCTTTGTATCCGTGTTTGTGTACCCGCTCGTCGACGATTCGATCGAGATCGAGATCAAGCCCTCCGATATCAAGATGGAAACATCACGAAGCGGCGGCGCCGGCGGACAGAACGTAAACAAGGTGGAAACGAAAGTGCAGCTCACCCACATCCCGACGGGTATCGTGGTGGTGTGCCAGCAGGACCGTTCGCAGCTCGGTAACCGCGAGCGCGCCATGGAAATGCTCCGCAGCCGTCTCTACGAGATCGAGCTCCGGAAGCGCAACGAAGCCAAGGATGCTGTGAACGCCAACAAGAAAAAGATCGAGTGGGGCTCGCAGATCCGCAGCTACGTATTCCATCCGTACAAAATGATCAAGGACCACCGCACCGATTACGAAGTCGGCAACATCGGTCCGGTTATGGACGGCGAGCTGGACGGCTTTATCAAGGCCTACCTGATGTCGCAGAAGGAAGATGAAGCGAGTTAAGGAAGATGAAGCGCCTTTGGACGTCATTGCGATCAAAGCGAAGCAATCTGTTTCAATCAAATCGGATCGTTCTTGCGGTTCCCGTTGACTTCAGAATGAACAATCATATTTCAAACCTGACACTATGAACCTCGGATATTTCTCTTACCCGGTGCCGGCCAACGAACCGGTACTGAATTACGCTCCCGGCTCCGCTGAGCGCAAGGCCCTGCAGCAAACGCTTGCCGAGCTGAAAAGCCAGCAGGTCGATGTGCCGATGTATATCGGCGGACAGGAGGTGCGCACCGGCAAGCTCGTCGCGCTGCGTCCGCCGCATGAGCACCAGCACGTACTCGGTCATTTTCATGCCGGTGATGCGAGCCATGTGAAGCAGGCCATCGATGCCGCCCTCGCTGCCCGCGAGAGCTGGCAGTCGCTGCCCTGGGAAGACCGTGCCGGCATCTTTCTCCGCGCCGCCGAGCTCATCTCGACGAAGTACCGTACGTACATGAACGGCACCACGATGCTCGGGCAAAGCAAGAACGCGCTCCAGGCCGAGATAGACGCCGCCTGTGAGTTGATCGACTTCCTGCGCTTCAACGTGCACTTCCTCAGCGAGATCTACAAGCAGCAACCCGTTAGCGGCCCCGGCATGCACAACCGCCTCGAATGGCGCCCGCTCGAGGGCTTCGTGCTGGCCGTAACGCCGTTCAACTTCACCGCGATCGGTGGCAACCTGCCCACGTCGGCAGCCCTCTGCGGCAACGTCGTAGTGTGGAAGCCCGCCAATACCCAGGTGTATTCCGCGCAGATGTTCATGCGCATTCTCCGCGAAGCCGGCCTGCCCGACGGCGTCATCAACCTGGTGTACGTCGACGGCCCGACCATCGGCGAAGTATGCTTCGCCCACCGCGAGTTCGCGGGGGTTCACTTTACCGGCTCCACCGGTGTCTTCAACAATATGTGGAAGACCATCGGCGCCAACGTGGCCAACTACCGCAGCTATCCCCGCATCGTGGGTGAGACCGGCGGTAAGGACTTCGTGCTGGCCCATAAATCGGCCTCCGCCGACGTGGTGGCCACTGCGCTTCTCCGCGGTGCCTTCGAGTACCAGGGGCAGAAATGCTCGGCGGCTTCGCGCGCCTACATTCCTTCCAACATCGCCGACGAAGTGAAGCGCCTTCTAATTGAAGGGGTGAAGAGCTTCAAAATGGGAAGCGTGGAAGACTTCGGCAACTTTGTCAATGCCGTAATCGACGAAAAGAGCTTCGACCGCATCGCCCGCTATATCGACGACGTGAAGTCGGCAGCTGCCGGCGCCGCGCGCATACTCGTGGGCGGTACCTACGACAAGTCGGTCGGCTGGTTCATCGAGCCGACGATCATTGAGGCTACCGATCCCAAATATGTTACGATGTGCGAGGAGATCTTCGGACCCGTGCTCACGATACACGTATACGATGCGGACCGCTTCGAGGAAACGCTGGAACTCGTTGACAGCACGTCGCCCTATGCACTGACGGGATCGATCATCGCCCAGGACCGTGCCGCCGTTGCCCTCGCAACCGAGAAGCTCCGGCATGCCGCGGGCAACTTCTACATCAACGACAAGCCCACCGGCGCCGTCGTTGGCCAGCAGCCCTTTGGTGGTGCCCGCGCCAGCGGTACCAACGACAAGGCCGGCTCGCAGCTCAATCTTTATCGCTGGCTCAGCGCCCGCACGATCAAGGAAACCTTCGTTCCGCCCACCGACTATCGCTATGCGTTTCTCCGCGGCGAAAGCGAAGGAATCTGACCCGATACTTTTTGTAAGAGAAGTCCTGCCACACGGCGGGACTTTTTCTTTCGGCGTATTTTTTGCTTCATGCGGGCAAAACAAGCAATCATGAAGAAAATACCTGCACTGTTGCTGCTGGCCTTCGCGGCCGGCACTGCTTCGGCACAGTTACCCAAACTTGGTCTCAAGGCCGGCCTCAACATCGCTACCGTCGGTGGTTCTTCGGCTTCGCCAACAACGCGTCTCAGCGGCCATGGCGGCGTGCTCGTGCACGTTCACCTCGCGCCACAGATCGCCCTTCAGCCGGAAGTGCTGTACTCCGGACAGGGTTTCAAGGCCAAATCGGGCGGCACCGAGTACACGATCGCGCTCGACTACCTCAACGTGCCCTTTATGCTTCAGTATATGTTCGATAACGGCTTTCGTGTGGAGGCAGGACCGCAAGTAGGGGTGCTCCTCAACTCACGGGTAAAGGATGCCGCGGGTTCATCGCCCTACCCGAACCGCTTCACCGAGGCTGATTTCGGAGTGGGCCTCGGGCTTAATTACCTGTCGTACTCGGGCTTCGGGATCGGGGGGCGCTACAACTTCGGATTGACCAATATCAACAAGCTGCAAGGCGGGGAGAACCTCAAAAACCGCGTTGGGCAGATCTCGTTATTCTACCTTCTCGACCGGTCGCACAAGGCAAAATCGCGCTAGCACCGGCGACAAAATCGATCGTTACAGTACAGTTAGGCCGCATCGCGGCCTTTTTTTTGCATGGTAGAGAACCATCGAAAACTCTACGAATATGAAAAAGATCAGTTTAGTTGCTTTCGGATGCATGGCTGCAATTTCAGTAATGGCACAGGATGGCACCGATCACAACAATGACCACAAGCCGCTGCGTACGCCGATGGCATCGAAAATTCGGTTCGGCATCACCGCTGGTATTAACTCGGCGAAGTTCTACGCCAGTGGAAACGGAACGGAAGGCACGTCGACAACCATGAAGGTCGGACCCTACGGCGGTCTGTTTGTCAACATCCCCGTGGGAACCGTGCTGCACGTTCAGCCGGGTGTAACCTACAATATCTATGGCACGAAGTATCGCCAGACCTCTTCGGGTGTGACCAACAACTACCAGGAAGACCTGCACTATGTCAGCATCCCGGTAGCGCTGCAGGTGATGCCCGGTAACACCGGTTTCTTCTTCGAGGCCGGCCCCCAGGCAAACTTCCTCGTTGCCGCCAAGATCAAAAACCAGACGCCCGGCGCCAACAGCAGTGGTGATGGCAGTAACAAGAGCGCATTTGACAATTTCGACTTCAGCGCCTTCGGCGGTGTCGGTTACCTCACCCGCATCGGTCTTGGCTTTGAAGCGAAATACAATGTAGGCCTCAACAACGTATTGAACGACGACAGCCCGGCTGCCCGCGGCGGTGCTTCCTGGAAGAACCGCGCCTGGACCTTTGGCCTTGTCTACCATTTTGGTGCTGCTAAATAAGCAACAACAATAATTTGATACGCCAACCAACGAACAAAAGGCCGCCCTCGGGTGGCCTTTTCTTTTTCTGTGAGCAGCGCGTTTCACCGGAGCGGTTAAGCGCTTACTTTCGTACAAACTTTTTCGTGTGAAGCCGATACTTCCTGCCGGACAAATGGCCCTGACGATCCAACGGCTGGCGCAGCAGCTGCTCGAAGATCCCGCGGAACTGGAGCGCACGGCGCTAATCGGCATCCAGCCCCGCGGTGTGTACCTGTCCGACCGGCTTGCAGGCGAGCTTCGTCGGCAGCCCGGCACGCCCGGCTTCGACTACGGGCGCCTTGACATCACCTTCTACCGCGACGATATCCGACAGGGACTCCACGTGCCCTCGAACACAGACATTGGCTTTTCGATCGAGGGAAAGCGCGTGGTGCTGGTGGATGACGTGCTGTATACGGGCCGCACCATCCGCGCCGCGCTCGACGCGCTGATGGATTTCGGCCGTCCGGCTAAAGTGGAACTACTGGTGCTGATCGACCGGCGCTACAGCCGCGAGCTCCCGGTGCAGCCCGATTACACCGGCCGCTCCATCGACTCCATCGTATCGCAGCGCGTGAAGGTTCTGTGGGAGGAGCGCGACGGCCGCGACGAGGTGCAGTTGCTCGACAATGAATAATTCCGACTTCGAACTTCCTACCGCTTAACTTTGTTTTTTAATGGCCCTTTCCACCCGACATCTGCTAGGCATCAAGGAGCTCCAGGCATCGGATATTGCAACCATTTTACAAACGGCGGCGCAGTTCAAGGAAGTACTGCAGCGGCCGATCCGGAAAGTGCCCTCGCTCCGCGACATTACCATCGTCAACCTTTTTTACGAGAATTCCACCCGCACGCGCATCTCTTTTGAGCTGGCCGAAAAGCGGCTGTCCGCCGACGTGATCAACTTCAGTGCCTCCGGGTCATCGGTATCGAAAGGGGAGACGCTGCTCGACACTGTCAACAACATCCTGTCGATGAAGGTCGATATGGTGGTGATGCGCCACAGTGCCAGCGGAGCCCCGCACTTCCTCGCCAAGCATATTCCTGCAGCCATCATCAACGCCGGCGACGGCATCAACGAGCACCCCACGCAGGCCCTGCTCGACGCCTTTTCGATCCAGGAGGCGCTCGGCTCCCTGCAGGGCGTTCGCGTAGCCATCATCGGCGATATCATGCACAGCCGCGTGGCGCAGAGCAATATTCACCTGTTGCAAAAGATGGGTGCCGAGGTAATTGTTTGCGGTCCGCCGACACTTATTCCCAAATACCTAACGGAGGCCTTCGGTGTCCGCGTCGAATACAACCTCCGCCGCGCCCTTGAATGCTGTGATGTGGCCAACGTGCTCCGCATCCAGCTGGAGCGGCAAAACCAGGTGCTCTTTTCCTCGCTCCGGGAGTACAATCTCTCGTACGGTATCAGCCGCCGCCTTCTGGAAAGCCTCCCACGCCCCGTCACCATCCTGCACCCGGGGCCCATCAACCGCGGCGTGGAGCTTGACTCCGACGTCGCCGACGGACCACACTCACTGATCCTGCAGCAGGTGGAGAACGGCGTTGCCGTCCGCATGGCGGTACTTTACCTGCTTTCAAGCAAAGCCTAAATAAAGTCCGAGATCCTACATCCGAGATCCTAGATCCTAGATCCGAGATCTGAGATCCTAGATCTGCCTTTGCCTCATTACCTTCGCCTCATGCGAATCGGTTTCTTCCCCGGCACTTTCGACCCCGTTACCCACGGGCATATCGATATCGTCAAGCGCGCGCTCCCGATATTCGACAAGCTGTTCATCGGAATTGGCGTCAATGCCAACAAGCAGCCGATGTTCAGCGCCGAGCAGCGCCGGTTCTGGTTCCGGGAGATCTTTGCCGATGAGCCGAAGGTCGAAGCAGTCGTGTATGAAGGGCTCACGGTAGATTGCTGTAAGCTGGTGGGTGCGAACTATATCGTTCGGGGTATCCGCTATGTGTCGGATTTTGAATATGAGAAAGCGATAGCCGACATGAACCGCTCCATCGATCACGGTATCGAGACGATCTTCCTGACCTGCCTTCCGCAGTATACTTCGGTAGCATCAACGCTGGTGCGTGACGTGCTCCGCTACGGTGGTGATATCAGCCAGTTTGTTCCGGAAGTTGTTCTGGAGAGCATCCGCGCCACATCAACCCGCTAGGGCTGCCTCAAGCACCTGCTGCACGGCCAGGTACATGCCCGGCCAGCGCTCGCGAAGTGCGGCTTCAGCGGCCCACGTGCATTCGGTAATGTCTTCCGCTTCCTGCGGCTTCAGGCGTCCCGTGTAACCCGTTTCCATCAGGAACCAATGGTTCTCCTTCAGGATCCGTTTCCCGCCCTCTTCGTAGCTGTGGTAGGTTACGGTCAGAGGCTTGACGATGCGCAGGTCGCCGACACCCGTTTCCTCGCTCACCTCGCGCAGGGCGCATTGCTGGAGCGTTTCACCCGGATCGAGTTTGCCCTTCGGTAGGTCCCACCAGCCCAGGCGCCGGATCAGGAGGAATTCGCCCGCGGCATTGCGAACGGCGCCACCACCGGTAGGCCATACCGTAAACAGCTTTTTCCAATCGAGGTTGGAGGCAATGGCAATCGCCTGGCTTTCCTCTTTGCCGGCGGCAAAGGCTGCAATGGCGGCTTCCAGCTGCCGCGGGGTTACCAGGGCGTGACCGGCCGCCCGGCTGTCTTCGGTGAGCACTAACCGGCGCTCGTTGAACGTGATGAGGGGCATGAAACGAAGGTACCTGTTTCCCACTACCTTCGCGGCATGACCGATGCGCACGTTACCGCTGAAAAGCTGCTCCAGTCCGGGGCGGTTCGGCTGAGCCCCGGCGCCCCGTTTACCTGGGCTTCGGGCTGGAAAAGCCCGATCTATTGCGACAATCGTCGGGTACTGTCGCAGCCCTTTATCCGCGATTATATCAAAAGCGAGCTGTGCAACCTCGTGTTCGAGCGTTTCCCCGACGCCGACGCCATCGCGGGCGTCGCCACTGCCGGCATTGCCTGGGGCGCCCTTGTGGCCGACCAGCTGAAGCTTCCCTTCCTCTATGTGCGGCCAAAGCCCAAGGAGCATGGCCTGGGCAACCAGATAGAAGGCAGCTACAGCGAAGGGCAGCAGGTCGTGGTGCTCGAAGACCTTGTTTCGACCGGGAAAAGCAGCCTGCAGGTCGTGGATGTACTGCGTGCGGCCGGCCTTGTGGTGCAGGGGATGGCCGCCATCTTTCAATACGGATTCCCGCAGGGTGCCGCGCAGTTTGAAGCCGCCGGGGTACCGCTGTTTACCCTCACCGATTATAACCACCTGGTTGAAGTGGCGGAGCAAAAAGGCCAGGTAGGCGCCGACGAGCGGGCGGTATTGTTAAAATGGCGCGAGGACCCGGCCAACTGGACCGGAGTTTCTTAAATTGGGACAAATTCCGCCGACAACATGAAAAAAATCCTGTTCCTGCTCCTGCTGGCCGTAGGCCTGTCGGAAGGCTCATTTGCCCAGGCAAAGGCCCAGCAAACGCTCAAAATCAGCCTCCCCACGCTCCAGGAGTGCGATGTGTGCAAAGAGAAAATCGAGACCTACCTGAAGCGCTATGACGGCGTGACGAGCGTGGTCGTCAACCTCCGGCGCAAGGAGGCAGTGGTCAAATACCTGACCGACCGGATCACCGACGAGGATATCAAGGCCGCCATCGCCACCGCCGGCTTCGACGCCAACGAGGTGAAAGCAGAGCCCGACGCCTACAACCGCCTTCCGAAATGCTGCAAGGCGCCCGAGGTTAAAGCGGGAGCCAAACCCGTCCAATAAAGGAAGTACGTTTTCAAGAATTATTGTCCAGCCCCAGCGGCTGGATTTTTTATTAGGTCGGCCGAGATCGTCTGCCGGCCTTCGTAATGGATGGGCTTGCTGATGAAAATTCCGGCTTTGCCCACCTTCACCGATCCATCCGCCCGGAGCGTCACCGTCTTACCGAGCAGTCCCGGGAGGTCAAACCGCAGCGCCTTCTGGAGCCCGATCGTTCCTTCGAGGGGGATCGAAAATTCGGAAAGATTCTGAACCGCTACCTCCGCCGGCTGGCGAAACTGCCCCAGGTAGACGGTATCCACCCGCACATCAATGACTGCCTCTTTGACACTCACCCCGAAATTATTGGGGTTGAAGTAGGTCGCCGAAAAGCCCACCGTCGTCTCCTCAAAGCCAAGTTTGCGCACCCCGAAATGGTCCACTCTCCGGAACTCGGGGTCCTTGATGCGGGTACACCCGGAAAGGAGGGGGAGCGCTGCCAGAATCGTCATCCATAATCTCATACGGCAAAGCTAGGGCAAATGCCATGCTAACCCGAAACAACCCTTCGGTTATCAACAACTAATTTTTTTGGCAACTGAACTTTTGGTTGAAGCTTCTTCACTGCCAACTATTTTAGTAAATAGGTTGAGTAATAAATATTTGTAAGTCTGAACTTTATAAGTCTTAATGAAACTTTTATCTAAGATGTTTTAGCTGATTGCAATTTAGCCCTCAATCTTCTGAGGTAAACTTAAACATCGGTGCTAACTCGGTTATTAATAATCTCATTTCAAGTTAATTATAGCTTGTAAGCATGTAATAATTGGAATTAGGCGGCATTTTGAAGCGTTTCCTTTTTCGGACTTATTCACATCGTCGTTTTTGGCTTCCTTTTCCGAATTCGACCTGCGGCACCTTCCCGGAATCAGGGGACTTAAATCACCTCCCAATGGCTTAGGGAGGCAGCCGCCCGGGACACGGCCGGCCGGATCGCCGCGATCGAAACGATCGTTCTGTCCCTGGCTGTGTCCCCCTGCGGAAGCCGGAATGCTTCGAAGCCGGCGCTGTCAATATGTCTTATTCGGGTATTTCACCCGCGTTAAACCTTTGGCTGCCGGACCGATCGAACAACTGGCTTTCCCGGCATTTGGCGCCCGTTGACCGGCAATGGTTGCGGGCAGCCGGGGCTGAACTGCGGATTATCGTAACTTGGGCCTTCATTTCGAATCTCCTACGCGGATAATGAAACAACTAATTGCTTCCTTCTTACTATTCATTGCCCTCGCAGTGAGTGGAAACACCTATGCTCAGGATTTCTCCAACAAGGGAAAAGAGTTCTGGATCGCCTACAGCTACCACGTTGGTATGGCGAGCGGCGCCCAGCCGACCATGACCCTCTACCTTACTTCTGATGTCACCACTACCTATACGGTCGAGGCCTACGGCGGAAGCGTTATCGCTACCGGCACTCTTACGGCTGGCGGACAGGGCACGGTCAACATTCCGAGCGCCTACGCCCTGAACAGCGAGGGGCCGTTTTCGAACCACGCCATCCACGTTACGTCGGCGCAACCCATCGTGGTCTACTCCTATATTACCCGCTCGGCAGCCTCGGCGGCCACCCTTTGCCTGCCTACGACCGTATTGGGAAAAGAGTATATCGCCTCCTCGTTCACCCAGGTTTCAAATGAGAATGCCTCGAACTGCTTTATCTCCATCATCGCTGTTGAGGACAATACGGCCGTCGATATCACTTTAACCGGGAATACCGTAAACGGCTGGCTCCGTGGTGAGACCCACCAGGTAACCCTCAACAAGGGGCAGATCTACCAGGTGCTGGGCTTCACCGGTGGCCTGACCGGGCAGGACCTCAGCGGCACCCGGATCAAATCCGTTTCCACGGGCACTTCGGCCTGTAAGCGGATCGCTGTTTTCTCGGGCTCGGGAAAGATCCGCATCCCCAGCTCCAATTGCCAGAATTCCTCCGACAACCTGTACCAGCAGCTCTACCCGACGGGTACCTGGGGCAAGCGCTACCTGACGGTGCCGAGCGAGACCAACGTCAATAACTACTTCCGGGTGTACAGCAAGGACGCCGGCACCAGCCTGCTCGTCAACGGCAGCCCGGTTGCCTTCAATGCCGACGGCTACGCCCAGGTAGGGCCGGTGGGCACGCCGCAGCTTTTTGAAGCCAATGCGCCTATCAGCGTTGCCCAGTATTTCACGACGCAGGGCTGCGATGGCAACGGCGCCCCCTACGACCCGGATATGATCATGCTCAACCCGATCGAGCAGAACATTAATAACGTTACCCTGATCAACTCCAACCTGGCGGCCAACCAGAACCGGCAGCACCATATTCACGTCATTATCAAAAACAGCGGCACGGGCATTTCCTCTTTCCGCTTCGACGGCAACCCGGTTCCGGCATCCTCCTGGACCGTTCACCCCCGCGACGCCAGCTATTCGTACGCCTATCTGACCGACAGCCGGGCGACGGTGGGCGTGAGCCAGGGTTACCATAAGCTGACATCCGACTCGGGCTTTCTCGCACTGGCCTATGGCTATGCCGACGCCGAGAGCTACGGGTACTCGGCCGGTGCCAACGTAAAGGACCTTTACCAGTTTGCCTCGATCCGGAACGACTATGCAACGGTCAACTTCCCGGCTACCTGCCGCAACACGCCTTTCCGGTTTTCGATGACCTTCCCGTTCCAGCCCACGCAGATCGTATGGCAGTTCAATGGTCTCTTTCCGGATGTAACGATTAACAGCCCATCGCCGGACTCGAGCTACCTGATCGGCGGCAAAATGGTGTACCGCTATATGCTGCCGAACACCTACGCCACGGGCAACACCGGTACGTTCCCGATCCTGATCAGGGCCACGGGTGCCACTGCCGACGGCTGCGGCGGCGACCAGGAGATCGCTTTTGACCTCCAGGTGCTCGATCGGCCGCAGGCGGGCTTCACTTTCACATCCACCGGCTGCGTTTCCGACCCCGTACAGTTCACAGATGCCAGCAACGGCCAGGGGCGGCCCTTCAGTACCTACAACTGGACCTTTGGAGCGGGCGCCGGAACTTCAACCCTTCAAAACCCGCTCTACACGTTCCCCTCGGCCGGTTCCTACCAGGTAAAGCACTGGGTGATCACGGATATCGGCTGTATCTCCGATACCCTTCCGCAGACCGTCAACGTGAGCCAGCCGCCGGTCGCCAATTTCGGGGCTGCCGCACCTTACTGTGTGGGCAAAAACGTTACGTTCACCGACACATCGATCGTAAATGGCGGTACGCTCACCAACTGGCAATGGAATTTCGGTGACGGCTCCACGGTCGTCAACGCGGCCACGGGAGCGGCGCAAACGCATAGCTATGCGACGTCCGGCACCTATACGGCCACCCTCCAGGTGACCTCGAGCGGAGGCTGCCGGAGCACGGTATTTCCGCGGACCTTCACCGTGGGCGTGAACCCGGTGGCCGGCTTTACCTTTGGCAACGCCTGCCTGCCCTCCGGCGCGATGACGTTCAGCAATACGTCGACCGTTACCGGCGCCGGCGCGCTGACCTACCAATGGAATTTCGGACCCGCAGGAGCAACGAGCACTGCAACGACGCCGACGTATAATTATTCCTCTACAGGCCCCTTCAACGCCAGCCTCGTGGCTACGACAGTGGATGGATGCACCGATACGGCGCGCCAGGTGATCAACACGGTATATGCGCGACCCACATCGACCTTCAGCCCTTCGGGCACGCCGGTTGCCGGGAAATACTGCCTGAATGCAGCGGTCACGTTCAGCAGCAGCGCCAGCGCTCCCGCCAGCTCCGTGAGCAGCTATCATTGGGATTTCGGCGACAACACAACCGGCAGCAGCCAGGTCGCCTCCAAAACTTATGCGACGGCGGGCACCTATATCGTGAAGCATTGGGTGGAATCGGCAAGCGGCTGTTCGTCGGATACGACGCAGCTGACCATTACGATCGTGCCCCTTCCTACGGCAAGCTTTGTGGTCGGCGCGCACCGCTGCGCGGGTGATTCGATCTCGCTGCTTTCCAATTCGTCGGCTGTTGCTGCAGGTAGCAGCATAACCGGCTACTCCTGGACCGCCAACGCTACCCCGCTTACCGGTCCGCAGGTCGCACAGATGTACCTCGTGCCTGCTTCGGCCGCCAGCCAATCCGTCGTCCTGACCGTTCAAACGGAGGTTGGTTGTGCCGATGATACCACGATCGCGGTGCTCGTGCACCCGAAGCCGGTTCCCGATTTTACCTTACCGAATGTCTGTCTCCCGGCAGGCACGGCAACCTTTGCCAACAACACGACCATCAGCGATGGCACGATCGGCACCGTAAGCTACCTGTGGAGCTTTGGCGATGCGGGCTCGTCTACCCAGGCGGCGCCGACCCACAGCTACAGCAGCACCGGGCCTTTCGATGTGCGCCTCACGGCTACCTCGGCCGACGGTTGCGTGGAAGACACAGTGAAGCAGCTTACTACCGTTTATGCCCAGCCGCAGGCGGTCTTTACGGCCAGCAGCCCCGAGCTCTGCCTCGGAAATGCCTTTACCTTCAGCGATGCGAGCACGGCGCCCGCATCGAGCGTTGCCCAGTGGGACTGGGATTTCGGCGACGGCAATCACTCCTCGCTTCAGAACCCGGTACATACCTACGCCGCCGCTGGCGTTTACCAGGTGCGCCTGACCGTTACATCAGCCGTTGGCTGCGTGTCGGCGCCGACACCGCTTTCGGTAACGGTCAACAGGCTGCCGACCGCCTTATTTACCATCGCATCGCCGATGTGCGCCACGCGCGACATCACATTCACCGATGCGTCGCAGGCCAACTCAGGTGCCCTGCAGTCCTGGAGCTGGGACTTCGGCGATGGCAGCGCAGCGGCAACCGGCCGCGGTCCCCAGGTTCACGTTTACAACACGGTTGGAACCTACGGCGTGAAACTTACCGTTACGACCGATAAGGGTTGCACGGCCAATGTTATCGACAGCGCCCATGTGCACCCGCTGCCGGAGCCGGGCTTTGTGATCCCGCAAAACTGCCTCGCGGATCCTTATTCGCAATTCAACGATACCAGCCGGATCGCGGCACCCGATGCCATCAGCACCTGGAGCTGGAACTTCGGTGACAACGCCTCCAACCCGCCCTCTTCGAACGTTTCGAATTCCCAGAACCCTCGCCACCGCTTTACGGTGCTCGGTCCCTACCAGGTGAACCTCAGCGTAACCAGCAACAACGGCTGCAGGGCGGATACCACCCAGCAGGTTGTGATCGCCGGAACCTCGCCGGTACCCGTACTGACGGTCGTGCAAAACAGCGTGTGCAGCAACGACAGCGTCCGGATCAAGGACAGTTCGTGGGTTGACATCGGGAGCGTCATTCGCATTGATATCTGGTGGGATGCGAGCGACCCGTCGAGCCTGCAAACGGTGCTCAACCCGGTGCGCGCGAGCATTTATTCCCACAAGTACCCGGAGTTTTTCAGCCCGGCATCCCGTCCGCTCAACATCAAGCTCGTGGCGTATTCGGGACAGACCTGCGCCAACGAAATGAGCCAGCCGCTGACCCTCCTGGCAACACCGGATGTGCGCTTCGCTCCCGTGACCGGCATTTGTGAAAACGTACCGCCCTTCACGCTCACGCAAGCCAGCACGGCAAATAACAGCGTCATCAACGGCACGCCGCGGTTTTCGGGAACGGGCGTCAGCGCTTCCGGTCTTTTCAGCCCGGCGGGCGCCGGCACAGGCCTTCACGACATTACCTACACTGTTACCGGTGCCAACGGCTGCGTCAACGATACGTCGATGGCGATCGCGGTGTACAGCGTGCCGACGGTGAGCGCGGGCGCCGATAAATTCGTTCTCGAAGGCGGTGTCGATACGCTCGATGGCACGGGAACCGGCAACAGCATCATTTACGTGTGGACGCCCGCCCGCTGGCTGAGCGACGATTCGATCGCCCGCCCGCTCGTGCGTCCGCAGGGCGACCAGTTGTATACACTGACAGTGACCTCCGCCGATGGATGTACCAACGAGGACGCTGTGTTCGTTACGATGCTGAAGGCACCGGTCATTCCGAACGTATTCACACCGAACGGCGACGGCGTCAACGACCGCTGGGTGATCCAGTACCTCGAAAGCTATCCCGGCGCTACCGTGGATATCTTCAACCGCTACGGCCAACCGGTGTTCAGCTCGGTCAACTACGCGACTCCGTGGGACGGTACGCTCAACGGCAAGCCGCTGCCGACAGGCACCTATTACTACATTATCAACCCGAAGAACGGGCGCAAGCAGATGTCCGGCTTCGTCGACCTTATCCGCTGACAACCATGAAAAAACACATTCTTTCGCTCCTGGGAGCGGGCATGGCCCTGGCTGCGGCGGGGCAGCAGCGCCCGCACTATACCCAGTATATCCTGAACAATTATGTGCTCAACCCGGCACTTACCGGAATTGAGAATTACGGCGACCTGAAATTCAGCATCCGTGACCAGTGGGCCGGCCTCGATGGCGCGCCGCGAACGACCTATGTCACATACCATCAGCCGATCGGCAAGCAGGATTACAAGCCTTCGCCTACGGGCTTCGGGGTGCCCGGCGAAAACCCGCGTGGCGAAAACTACTGGGGCGCCTACGAAGCATCCGCGCCGCACCACGGCATCGGATTCGTCGTCATGAACGACCGCACGGGCAACCTGAATCGCTTTACGGCCGACATTTCGTACGCCTACCATATGGGATTAAGCCCGCGCCTGAACCTGGCGGCCGGCTTCTCCGCGGGTGTGAGCAAAATGGGCTACGACCGCTCCAAGGCGACACCGGCCGTTGCCGGCGACGTGGCGCTGGGCGATGTGAATGTGTACATCAGCAAGTTTCGTCCCGACCTGAACCTGGGCCTGTGGCTTTATGGTGCCGACTTCTTCGTGGGCGCCGCCGCGCAGCAGGTAATTCCGCAGAAATACGTCGTCGCCGACGATGCATCCTTCAACAAGGGGAAGCTTGTGCCGCACCTCTTTGGAACGGCCGGCTACCGGTTCCTCCTGTCCGAAGACGTCAACGCAACGCCGTCGGTGATGGTGAAATACGTGGCCGGCGCGCCCCTGCCGCTGCAATACGACTTCAATGCGAAGCTCCAGTACCGCGACCTGCTCTGGCTGGGTGGCGGCTACCGGCTGAAAGAAGGCTATTCCGGTATGCTCGGTTTCAACGTTGGGAACACATTTAATATCAGCTATTCCTACGATTATACCACAACGGCCATTAACACGGCGAGCCGTGGCACCCACGAGCTCATGGTCGGCTTCCTTCTTGGAAACCGCTACGGCGATACCTGCCCGCGGAATGTGTGGTAATTGAGATAACCGATCTGACCGCTCAATACAATTGGAAAGGCCGCTCGTTCTGAGCGGCCTTTCCAATTGTAACTATTTTACGAGCTGACTTATTAACCAGCCAACTGCTCCGGCTTACAGCTTAACAGAGCCCTTCTTGTCTTTCTTTCCCTTCAGCGCGTCGATCTCGGCGATCTTTTGCTGCAGCTCCTGCCGTACTTTTTTCAGCTCTGATACCGAAACGTCGGGGAGGGGCGTGGCGGCGCTGCGGGCTTCGGCATGGATCTTTTCGAGTTGCGACAGGGCCATGCGGTAGGCGCCCTGCACACTATCGAGGCGGGCCAGCGCGATCTGCTGGTCCATCTGGCTGTTGATCCGGGTAAGGTCAACATCGCCCTGGCTGTAGCCATTCTGGAGGTTCGTCGCGAGACGCTGCCAGTTCAGGGCTTCCACCTGGCTGAGGTATTGGCGGCGGGCCTGCTCGCGTTCTCCGGCGGTCAGACCGTCCGGGATATTTTTCTCGACTTCCGTCCACTGAACTTCCAGGAGCTTACGGGCATTCGAAACTGCGGTTTGTACCTCGCTGCGTTGCTCGTTCGTGAGATTGGCAGCGCTTTCATCAAAGGCTACCGTGCGGAAAGCCGGGTCGGGAGCGGCATCGGCTGTCTCGTCAGCTGCGGGCGGCGGAGGGGCTGTGACCGTGGCTGCTGCCAGGGCGGCGGGGGAGACGGTGCCGGCCGTATTGACAGCATCGCGCATGCTCCGATCCGTTGCGGGTGCTGCCGTCGGCTGCCAGGGAGCGCGGCTCTGATCGAGCTGGAGGAAGGCATAGGGAGCGCCACTTCCGGAGTAGTAAGCGAAACCGCTTGCGGGCTGCCGGCTGGCGATGACCAATGAGTTGAGTGCGAAAAGAAGCATTAGGGCTGCGAAGGCGCCCATCAGGTGCTGTATGTTCAGACGCGGCTTACGCTGGATGCCCACGATCCGCTCAATGCGGTGCAGGAGGTTGTTGCCCTTGGTGGCGCCCATGGCCAGCGCGGCGCTCCGGTGGTTGGTCTTTTCGAGCTCCAGCAGGGCGGAAGCGTAGCCGACCTTGTCGTATTCAAACTGGAGTACGAGCTCGTCGCAGCAGTTTTCGCGTTCGGCTTCGAGGGCGCGGATAAAGAGGCGTACAAAAGGATTGTAATAAAGAGCGACGTTGAGCGCGGTAACAAAGAGATTAACGAGGTAGTCGTAGCGGCGGATATGCGACAGCTCGTGGAGCAGTACGGCTTCCACCTGCGCGGGGCTGAGGCTGTTGAGCGCAGCGATCGGCACCAGGATAACCGGCTTCAGGTAGCCGACCGTTACCGGCGAGGTGACCAGGCTGGAAAGATACACGCGAACGTTCTTTCGGATGCCGATGGGGCCGGCGATGCGGTCGACAAACATCCGCAGCTTCACCGGCGCTTTGGTAAGCCCGTGCCGGCGGATCGCCTGCAGGTAGCGCCAGTTGCGGTATACATTAACAGACGGAACAACGAGCAGGAACAGGTACGCAATCGAAGCGGCAGTGAGTACCGTCGGCAGCACTTGTTCGCCAAAGAGCGGCTCGTTTAAGAAGGAGAAGGTTGTTTGCCCGCTGGAATAGTAGGAGAAGAAGGTCCAGGCGGCCCAGGCGGCACCCGCGGCGAGGCTGTATACCGCCTGCAGGTATTTCTGGTTGCTGTTGGGACGGGCGAAGTGGCTGGCCAGCTGGTACGCGCACCACAACAGCCCCATTTGCCAGAAACTGTTGAGGGTAGCCCAGCCAAGGGCCTGCAAAAAGATCGACTGGCTCCAGGCCATGGTTACTTGGTTTTGAGGTTATTCAGCAATTTCTGAATCTGCTCTAACTCCTCGGGGCTTGCGTTATGCTCGCCCAATGCCTGCAACACTAATTGAGTCGAAGATCCGCCAAAAAGCGAATCGATCATCTTGCCCAGTAAATGTTTCTGGGTTTTTTCCTTGTTCACGGCCGGCTGGTACACATGCGTACGCATCGACTCGTCGCGCTTTACAATACCCTTTTCGTGCATGATCTGCATCAGCTTCAGGGTGGTAGTATAGCCCACTTCCTTGGTCTTGGCGAGTTCCTCGTGCACCTCACGAACCGTTGCAACCCCTTTATTCCAAAGGATTTGCAGGATCTCGAGCTCGCTTTCCGTGGGTTTGATGGATTTGGATGCTGCCATAACTTTCTTGATTTCTGAAACGAATATACGACCTATTTCGTACGAACAGCCCCGTGCTTCTTTTTTTCAGAGATGTTAACACTATTTAACGTTTCGCGGCCGGGCTTGGGAGCGCCATTCAGGGCCCGCAGCTGGCTGGTCGTCAGCGTGCTTCCGTCGGGGCTCCAGCCGGGCGCGCCGAAAAGATACCCGACCCGCTCGCGCCAGCTCGCCGCCCCGAGCACCCGGCGAAAGAGGTCGCCCCAGGTTTTGAGCGCTATCACAAAGGGATTGAACGAGGCGATATTCGTCGTCAGCCCGTAGGTCGGGCGTTCTTCCTCGGGCTGGAAGCTGCCGAAGATACGGTCCCAGATGATCAGGATCCCGCCGTGGTTCTTATCGAGGTACTTGAGGTCGGAGCCGTGGTGCACACGGTGGTGAGAGGGGGTGTTGAACAGGAACTCGATCGGCGCCGGCAGCTTTTTCACGAGCTCCGTATGGATCCAGAACTGGTAGATGAGGCTTACCTGCTGCATCAGCAGGATCCAGATCGGGTGAAAGCCAACAAGCGGCATCCAGGCCCAGAACAGGAACGTGCCCGTGGCGTTGCCCGTCCAGGTCTGCCGCAGTGCCGCCGCGAGGTTGTAGCGCTGCGACGAATGGTGCACCACGTGCGAGGCCCAGAACCAGTTGACGTTATGCGCGGTGCGGTGAAACCAGTAGTAGGAGAAGTCGTCGGCCAGGAAAAGCAGGACCCAGAACCACCACCGGTTTGCCGGCAACTCCAGGATGCGGTAGCGGTAGATAAGGGTGAAGAGCCCGAAAATGAGTGCCTTCGTGGCAAAGCCGGTCACCACGTTGCCGATGCCGAGCGCCAGGCTGCTCCAGGTATCCCGCCGTTCGTAAAGATGACGCTGCTCGCGGGCAGAGAGCCAGGCCTCCAGCGACAGCAGGAGGAGGAAACCGGGAATTGCGTAAAAAAGTAAGGCCGGCGGCATGAGTAAAGTTACAGCCTGGGAACGTAAGACGTAGCGTCGCCATTCAGACTTCCCTTCGCCCTTCACCCTTCCTTGTTCCTTGTTCCTTGTTCTACTGTTCAATAAGGAAACCCCGCTAAAAAGCGGGGTCTTCTCACAAATTAAGCAGTATAGGAAGTTTATCGATAGGTAACCGATGTGGCGGAGGGTTGGGCAACGGTCGTTGTCTGGATAGACCGCTCGGTTGCCGGGTTCGCTGCACGCTCGATGCTTTTTTCTTTATGAACCTCAGCCAGCGTCGGGGCGAGCACGAGGGAAACGATCGACATCAGCTTGATGAGGATGTTCATCGAGGGGCCCGAGGTATCCTTGAAGGGGTCGCCTACGGTGTCGCCGGTTACCGAAGCCTTGTGGGGATCGGAGCCTTTGAAGTACTTCTGGCCGTTGATGTCCACGCCTTTCTCAAAGCTCTTCTTGGCATTGTCCCATGCGCCGCCGGCGTTGTTCTGGAACATACCCATGAGCACACCACTCACTGTAGCGCCGGCCAGGAAGCCGCCGAGTGCCTCGGGGCCCAGCAGGAAGCCGATGATGATCGGGGAAACGATGGCGATGGCGCCGGGAAGCATCATCTTGCGGATCGAAGCCTCGGTGGAGATGGCAACGCACTTGTCGTACTCGGGCTTGCCCTTGCCTTCCATGATGCCTTTGATCTCGCGGAACTGGCGGCGAACTTCCTCCACCATGGCCATGGCGGCCTCACCCACGGCGCGGATGGCCAGCGAGGAGAAGATGAAGGGGATCATGCCGCCGATGAACAGCGACGCGAGCACATCAGCCTTATAGATGTTGATGCCTTCCATGTTGAAGCCGTTGGCGTTCACAACGCCTACGTAGGCGGCGAAAAGGGCCAGGGCGGTGAGGGCGGCGGAAGCGATGGCGAAGCCTTTACCCGTGGCGGCGGTGGTGTTGCCCACAGCGTCGAGGGTGTCGGTCTTTTCGCGTACTTCCTTGGGAAGCTCGCTCATTTCGGCGATACCACCTGCGTTGTCGGCGATGGGACCGAAGGCGTCAATGGCCAGCTGCATAGCGGTGGTGGCCATCATACCGGCAGCGGCGATCGCCACACCGTAGAGACCGGCGAAGTAGTAGGATCCGTAGATACCACCGGCGAGCACGAGGATCGGCAGGAAGGTTGACTCCATACCAACGGCGAGACCGCCGATGACGTTGGTGGCGTGGCCCGTGCCGCTCTGGCGCACGATGCTGAGCACCGGGCGCTTGCCCATGGCGGTGTAGTATTCGGTGATGATGCTCATGAGGGTTCCTACCACGAGACCCACGACGATGGCGTAGAATACGTCCATACGGTCGAAGGTGAAGCCGCGGAGGATCAGGTTACCCTCGGGGAGAATGTACATGCAAAGGAAGTAGGAGGCGATGGCCGTCAGGATGATCGAGCCCCAGTTGCCCATGTTGAGGGCGCGCTGCACCACGGCGGTCGATATCGGCGCGCTCTCGGAGATGCGCACGAAGAAGGTACCGATGATGGAGAAGATGATACCGATGCCCGCGATGAGCATGGGGAGCAGGATGGGGGAGAAGCCGTCGTAGCCGTCGCTCAGGTTGGTGCCGCCGTTGCCGGTCACTTCGTGGCCAAGCACGATGGTGGCAAGAACCGTGGCTACATAAGAGCCGAACAGGTCGGCGCCCATGCCGGCCACGTCGCCCACGTTGTCGCCTACGTTGTCGGCGATGGTGGCGGGGTTGCGCGGATCGTCTTCGGGGATTCCGGCCTCTACTTTACCTACGAGGTCGGCGCCGACGTCGGCAGCCTTTGTATAGATACCGCCACCCACACGGGCGAAGAGGGCGATCGATTCAGCACCGAGCGAGAAGCCCGTGAGCACCTCGATGGCGCGGGTCACCTCGTGGGAGTTGGCCATGGCGCCGGGAGCGAAGGTTTTGAGGAGTACGATGAATACGCCGCCAAGACCGAGTACGGCCAGTCCGGCAACACCCATACCCATTACGGCTCCACCGGTGAAGGACACCTGCAGGGCTTTGGCAAGGGAAGTACGGGCAGCGTGTGCTGTGCGCACGTTTGCTTTAGTGGCGGCGCGCATGCCGATGTAGCCGGCAAGTGCGCTGAAGAAGGCGCCGATGATGAAGGCCACGGCGATCGTCCAGTGCGACTCGGAGTTGCGGCTGCCCATGTAGCCGAGGAGGAGGGCTACGATGGCGCCGAAGTAGGCGAGGAGTTTCCACTCGGCACGCAGGAACGCCATGGCGCCCTCGGCGATGTAGTTACCGATCTCGCGCATGCGGTCGGTGCCGTCGTCCTGCTTCGCTACCCAGGCGAATTTCCAGAATGTGTAAAGCAATCCGATCAGGCCCAGAACGGGCACCAGGTACAGGTACTTGTCGTACGAATTCATGTGCTCTTTTGGTTTTGAAGTTTATACCATGCCTCGCGGCGTTCGTTAAAAAAACGTGAACGGCCCTTTTGGCGGACGGCAAAGATAGGGGAGCGGGGCAATAACGGGGAGTCGAATATCGAATATCGGATAACGAATGGCGAATATCGAAGGCCGGTAGGGAGCGGCCTTGCACGTACACGTTGCCTGCGGCCGGGGCTTCTTTTCGCTAGCTTTGGATGATGCGTTCGTTCCTTATGATCTTCCTGCTGGCACTGGCAGCTTCCTGCGGTAATGAGGCGGAGCGGGGTCCCGGTAAGACAAGTTCCGATCCGGTGCAACCCGCCGGAAGCGCCCTGCCCGCGCCCCCGCCGTCGACGCCGCCACCCGGCGTGGAGATTGAAGGACGCGTCAACCCGTTGCGGCCGCAGCCGGGCGATACCGTACGGAGCCCCCTTGTCGTTTCGGGAAAGGCGCCCGGCACCTGGTACTTCGAAGGACAGTTCGTGCTGAAATTGTACGACAGCGCGCAGCGTCTACTAGCAACAACACCGGCAAAGGCGCAATCCGAGTGGACGACAACGACACTTGTGCCGTTCCGTGGCGAGCTTCGCTGGGAGAAATACCGCGGCAAAGGATTCCTTGTTTTCGAAGCCGACAATCCGTCGGGCGACACGCTGCGCGACCGGCGGGAGCGGTTGCCTTTGTGGCTGCACTAGCCCGGTGTCGCTCTTATGAAATGGGCGTCTTATCAACCGCCCAACGGCTCGGCAAGCCCGATCAGGATGCCCTCAGGACCACGTATATAACAAAGGCGGTAGGCATTTTCGTACTGAACCACCTCGCCAACAAGTGTCGCACCGCGCTGGTACAGCCGCTCCAGCACATCGTCGATATCGCTTACAGCAAACATCACGCGGAGGTAGCCGAGCGCATTGACAGGGGCTTCCCGGTGGTCCGCAACCGTGGGCGGGTCGAGGAAGCGCGAGAGCTCCAGGCGGCTGTGCCCGTCCGGTGTGGCCATCATCGCGATCTCCACGCGCTGGTCGGCCAGCCCGGTGACGCGCCCGGCCCAGGGACCTTCGATCATCGCGCGGCCTTCGAGCTTCAACCCGAGCTCGGTAAAGAATTCGATGGCAGCGTCGAGCGATTCGACGACGATGCCGACATTGTCCATCCGTAGCAGCTTGCTTTTCGACATAGCCTGTTTGTTTCCGTTAGGTATAGCCCAAGTTAACGGTCTTTCGATTCCTGCGCAGCGGATAGATAGGAGGGCGGGACATTGCCGGTCAGCCAGACAGCGTTCGCGGAGCAATAGAATAAATAGCCATCGCGTTGCATGGCCGCGGCATCTACCACCAGCACTACCGGCTTCCCATAGCGGGCCCCGACGGCCCTTGCAGTGGCCCTGTCGGCGGACAGGTGCACCTGTTGCCGTTCGCCCGGGATCAATCCCTGCTCCTGTATCGGGGCGAGGTTGCGCTCCGCGGTACCGTGGTAAAGTATGGCCGGTGGCTCCGTGGGCGACAGTCCAAGATCGACGGCAACGGAATGCCCCTGGCTGGCGCGGATGCGGCTGCCGTCGCCGGAAAAAGCGAAGCGCTGCTTGTCGTTTTGAGCCACGATGGTTTCCAGCTTCTCCCGCGTCAGCGGCATATCGTGGGCGGCGCAGCGCTCCAACAGTTGCTCTACGTCGGCCCAGCCGTTTTCGTCGAGTGTAAGACCGATGGTCCCGGGCTTGTGCCGGAGTACGAGCGACAGGAATTTGCTGATCGTTTTATCGGAAGGTTGCGGCATGGCTCATTAAGTTACGTGCCTGATTATTTCACCAGGTTTGGCGGGAGCCGCATCTCGCCGGCAGTCCAGCCCTTTTTCGCTTGCAGCAACGTCACAAATCGTTGAACGCCGACCAGGTGCTGGTGGATCTTCAGCTTCGAGCCGTCGGTTGTGGTCAGTACGAGGTAGCCGGAAAATGGTTGAAACGTGGCCCGCTGCAACGAATCCCAATCAACGGAGCGCGCAGCTCCGCGTGGATTGCGAACACGAATTACCTGGTCGTCGAACTGCAGGAAGTGATTCCGGTACAGGAGAAAGGAGTGCACACCGAGACCGCCAAACAGCAGGAGCATCAGGAGGATCAGCACAAGCATGGTCAGGTCCGGCTCGTCTGCAATGGGTGGAACTACCGCAAAGACAAAAGCGATTACGATACCGACCAGGCCGACATAGTGATAGAGCTTATTCATCCGCAGCAGGTATTTCCCGTCATCGCCGGGTTCTGGCTGTTTGGCGGAGGTCTTGTTCAGGTAGTGCAGCGATGCGGAAACAGCGACGCCTACTATTACATAGAAGATAAACTTTTCGATCATACGGGCTGGTTACCGCGGCATGAAGCACGGCCGAAGGTTCGCAAATATCACGATGAAGAAGGAAACCGATCACGGCGCCTTGAAAATCCGTTGCGGAACTAGCAACAGGACAAGATGGCTAGGCCATCCGCTCACTTATCGGGTCAGTTCAGGAGGCATGCCGCTCGCTCAGTACCGGTTCCGCATATTCAATGGTTCCTGCGGCTTCGAGTTCTTCGAGGCGCTTCTTCACCGGCGAATAGTCCACGTCTGCAGGAACTTCCAGCACGAAGTACCGGTCGTTCAGTCCTTCTGAGGGGCAGCCCAGCTCCATCAGCTCCCCGCGCAAGGGAGCCGTGTCAAAAGGCTCCTGCATCAGCACCACCTGCACGATCGAGTTGCCGGAGCGCTCCCGGACTTCGCGGAAGGTCAGCATCTGCTCCTCTTCGACGTACTCGGCAAAGAAAATGTCGTCCGTTGCGATCGGAGGACCGTAAAAAGGAATGGAGTCAAGGCGGTATAGTCCTGCCGCCTCGTCAACAGGTATTGCCCACATGGTCTCGACGACCACCTGGTCGAGGATGTCGCTCTCATAACGGATTAGTACTTTGACGTGCTGTTCTTCTGGCATGTGGGAAACGGTTCTCGATGATGCACTGTTGGCGGTGAATGAAAGTACAACCATTCGGCGTGATGGCGAGATAGAGCGCAACATCCGCTACTAACTTCTGTGTCACAGATCAAGCCCGTGCCGAATGCACCTGAACCGTGGGTCACAGCCGGTGATGATACAACCACCCAAATATATCTTTCCAGCTTTGGCCCATTTTAGTTCCCATTCGTCGGGTAACCCATAAATCACTTTGACTATTTTATCAGACGGATCAATAGGACATTTCGGCTTCTTTCTCCCAGTGTAAATAAACCGGCATGCCTCGGGAAATCTGATGATCAAACTATCCGGGTTGACAGAACTGATACTTACGTTGTAATGAGACACGATCTTCATTTGCCGCTCCAGCCGTACTATATACTGCCCGACCGGAATATTAAGCATCCGAAATCGCCCCAAGGTGTCCGTTAACACGCTTTGCAAACGGGAACTGTCCGATCGGAGCAGGTAGACTTCCTGCGGGAAATACCTGATATCACCGGTGGTATCAATTATCCTTCCGGTGACTGTCGCAAGCTGGCAGTTTGCTGCAATTGCTAGTGGAAGAAAAAGAATGACCAGGAGGATTCTCATTAGTGGGCGTTTAATTACCAGTGGTTTGTAGTTGTAACCAAGATAATGTTTTTGCTATCAACCGGCATTGTGGAAAGCCGTTACCCGGCACAGTCGGAATCGCGGCAACCTAATAGCTAATGTATCCATATTGTCTACGCAAGACAAACTTCGCCTGTCCTGATTGCCAAAATGACTCGTCTACTTTTGGAAGCTCTTTCGCCACAAATACTCGATCGCTAGTCCGTCGCATCGGCCGATTTTGGCCTGCTGAGCGGGGCTTTTTCGTAATCGTTGCGGGGCTGTGCCGGCAACTGATGATGCGGCATCGGGACACTGCCGGCCGCTGCCGGTTTATGTGGCGGATGGGAGAGTAATGTACTGCCCCGTCAGGGGCAGCATGTTTTTGGCCCCGGGTGCAACCCGGGGTCTTCGGGATGATCGGGATCAAAGCGCCCCCAGGGGCGCCGCTGCGTAGAACGTGTCGACGGCGCCCCTGCGGGGCGCATGGGTCCATTGCCTGCAGGTTACCCCGGACTGCGTCCGGGGCCAGTTATACGTTGCCCCTGCGGGGCAAGGGAATGATGAAAGCCTGCCGGGATTTGCTCCGGTGCGAATCATAAACGGACTGCGTCCGTGGCCAGTAAGACAATGCCCCTGCGGGGCATTGCTTCATGAAAGCTGCAAGTAACTTGCCCGCATGTCACTGCCTGCCGGGATTTGCTCCGGAGCGGATCCTAATCGGACCGCGTCCGGGGCCAGTGAGACGCTGCCCCTGCGGGGCAGGAGTTCATGAAAGATGCAAGTAACTTGCCCGGCCTGCGCGGGCTTCTTCCGGACCGGCCAATAAAGGTTTACACGTTCTGACGCGTGGCACGGCCATCGGTAATCTGCCAATCATGATTTGCCTTGCCAGCAAACCTTCTCTCGTCAGAACAGCAGCAGCATCCGGTAATTCGGGTTGCTGTGGGTGGGGGAGAGGACAAAGTCGTGCGTGCCCACTATTTCGAACCCCTGCTTCCGGTAAAAGCGGAGTGCCCGCTCGTTCTGGGTCCACACGTACAGCCAGATGCCCTGCTGGCCGGCCTTCCGGGCGAGGTCGACGAGGAAGTCGAACAGCGCCGCGCCAAGCCGCTTCTCGTAAAAGCGCCGCAGCAGGTAGAGCCGCTCCAGCTTGGCCAGGTTCGTTTCGTCGCGACCCGGGCAGGGCACATCAAAGACGATCTTCGAGAAGCCGGCGGCCTCATCGTCATCGAAAATGAGGTGGTACCGGTTGGCGCTGTCGGCGAGTTCGGCGCGGAGTGCTTCTTCCGAATATTTTTCTGCCTTGTAGGCCGCGATGTCGGCCGGGGCGGCGCTGTGCCCGTGCGACTCAACAAACGTGTCGGCGGCGAGGCGGGCTAGGAGCGGCACATCATCGATCGTGGCAGGGCGGATATGGGTCATCGGTTGGGGTTATTTTGGATGAAGTCGGGAGCCAGGAGCGAGTAGTAGTCGAGACTGATGAAGCGTCCGTCTTTCCATTCGCAATCGCGCAGCGTGCCCTCGTACCGGAAGCGGAGGCGGTCGAGCGCCCGTTTGCAGGCTGCATTCTCCGACTCCACGATCCCTTCGATGCGGTGCAGCCCGAGACCCGTGAAGCCGTAACCACAAATCGCGGGCATGGCCTCCTGCATGATCCCGCGGCCCCAGTAATCGGGGAGGAGCCAGAAGCCCGCTTCAGCCTTGCGGTGTACCCGGTCAAGTCCATTGAGGCCACCCGCGCCGAGGAAGCTGCCGTCGTCCGCCGAGCAGACGGCAAACCAGGCGCCTGTGCCGTCGCGCTCCAGGGCGGCAAAGAACTCCATCTGCGCTCGGGTGGCCTCGAGGCTGTCGTAGCGAACGCCATAGTAGGGGATCACCTGCGGGTGCGAGAGGCCGCGGTAAACGTCGCCGAGGTCGGCATCAGTAAAGGGGCGGAGCAACAGGCGGGAGCTGCGGAGGGAGGGTAGCATGGCGCTACAAAGTAAATTCAAATTGGCGCGCGGAGCCTCCGTGTACACTAATGTTTCCGGTATATCCGTGGCATCAGGCAGCGTACAAAAAGCGCTTCAACGCGGCCATCTGGGTAGACGACGCTCAGAAAGGTGTAGTCTCCGTCGTTGCAGTCATCGGCACCGTATTGTAGCGGGTTGGCGCGCCAATCCTGGCCCTGGCGCACCTTCTCGCTCAACTCTTCCAGGTTATCGTAACGCAACCTGTCGTCAAACGTCGATGAAGGGCGCGGAAAGGGGCGTACCTCGAGATCGTAATTTTTGGGGATCCACTCGTTACCCCGGTGTTGAAGGGTATACATCGAATCGCGGTACAGTACCCGTATGTAGTCCGCCGGGCAAAAAATGCAGGAAGCGTCGAAGGATTCGATCATCCAAAGCGTATCAGCCCCAAGGCCGCGCAGGTGCATCCGGTCGCGCAGGCGCCGCGGCAGCGAAGCCCGCATGGGTGCCTGTGCTTCCGCATAGCCGGTGGCTCCACCGGCGCTTTTGTAAGGTGAATGGTAAGCGGCCTCCCGCTGTGCGTCGAGAATCCGCTCATTGAGGGCCACGAAATCCGTACAGCCGAAAATCGACAGGAGCAGCAGCGGGGCAAGTGCAGGGAGGATTCTTTTCATGGGATTAGCAGCAACAAAAATTAATCGGTGTATTGTTCCGGGCCACTCGGGCTGGACCATTTCCGGAAACGCTTTTTTCACCAGAACATCCTCCATGGCTTGTTATTGATGTGCCGGATCGAACCAGGCAGTTTGCGGTACCAGGAGCCAGAATTTTCGCCAGGAGGATTTCTTTTCAATGAGAGGACTTTAAGGATACTGCCGGAGGGGCCTCTCGGCCGTCCGCAGCACGATGCTGTCCTCGGTGCTTTCGCTGTAGCGGATCTCGGCCCAGCCGGGCTTGCCGGGAACGGCACGCACCGGCGGCATGCCACCGTCGTCCCACTGGTTACAGTGCGTGGAGAAGGTGTCGAGCGCGGCCTTCCAGCTGCCGCCGCGAAAGGTCCAGGTATAGTAGCCGTGCCAGCAGCTTGTAAACCAGTCCGGGTTGAGGCCGATGACGTCGCGGCCGTCGCCATAAAGGTTTCCGAGATTGTCGGGGATACCGCCGATGCACATCCGCACGGCGATCGGCGGGATTGCCCGGTTGGAAAAACGGATCTGCGCGGTGCAGCTGCTGTCGGCGCAGGTCAGCGAATCCAAGCTCAGGCCCACCGGCGGCTCCAGCCAGGCTTTTTCCGGCTGCCCGTCGCCGTTGAAGTCGCCGCAGATGGTATCGGCAGCCGCGCGCATCCGGGCGGCTGCGGCGCTGTCGGCAAGAGCTCCTTTCAGGTTCGTGTTGCTGATCACGGTGCCCGCTTCGGGCCGCTGTTCAGGCTCCCGGCAGGCAAGCAGCCCCAACAGGACGGCCGGTACATAGCGAATTATCATGCGCATGCTCCAAGTTCGGAAATTGTGAAGAACCCTCCTCTTTTCAGACTACGTTTCCGCAGCGCTCCCCGTACAGGCCGCGAAAGGCCGCGCCGAAATGGGCCACGAGGTCGGTGGGCAGCAGGCTCTCGTACGACTGTGTTTCTACGGCGATGTCGGCTGCTTTGCCGTGCAGCCAAACGCCCAGCACGGCCGCATCTTCGGCGCTGTAGCCCTGCGCGCGGAGGGCCGTCAGGAGG
The DNA here is from genome assembly GCF_054777635.1 of Flaviaestuariibacter terrae. Taxonomy (NCBI): domain Bacteria; kingdom Pseudomonadati; phylum Bacteroidota; class Chitinophagia; order Chitinophagales; family Chitinophagaceae; genus Flaviaestuariibacter; species Flaviaestuariibacter terrae. The sequence goes on along the minus strand of NZ_BAAHAL010000006.1, from coordinate 930,344 downwards.
CCGGTGAGTACGTCGCCCGAGCCGCCCTTGGCCATCCCCGCGTTGCCGGTACTGTTGAAGAAGCCGCGCCCGGCGGGCGTTGCCACGAACGTATGGTGTCCCTTCAGCAGTACCACCGAGTTGAGGCGCGTCGCCTGCGCCAGGGCCGTAGATATACGGTCGAAGTCGGAGGCGTGCTCACCGAACAGGCGGTCGAACTCCTTCGGGTGCGGGGTCAGGATAGAGCCGGCAGGAAGCGTGGACAGGAGGGCTTTGTTACGCGCCAAAATGTTGAGGGCATCGGCATCGAGCACGAGCGGGCAGGCAGCATTTCGCAGGTAGGCGGCCAGTAGTTCTACGGTCCCGTCGCCCGAGCCGATACCCGGACCGATGCCGATAGCGGCAAAGCGCCGGAGCTTTTCGGGGAGCGTGGCGAGTTCCGTTTCGTGGTTGTCGGGGATGAGCATCGCCTCGGGCACCGTGCTTTGCAGGATGGCTGCGCCGGCGCGCGGGCAATGGCAGGAGAGGAGCCCGCTGCCGCCGCGGAGGCAGGCCATCGCGGCCATCACCGCAGCACCCATTTTACCGTAGGCCCCGGCAGCCAGCAGGGCGTGGCCGAAAGAGCCTTTGTGCGCAAAGCGCGAACGCGGCCGGTACAGGCTCTGTGCGAAAGCCCGGTCGACGTATTCAAAGGCGGTTTCCGTGTCGGAGGCATAGGCGTTGGGGAGCCCGATGTCGAGCAGGTGAAGCTCACCGATGAAGGCGCCGTTTTCCTGCAGCAGCTGGCCCAGCTTGGGTGCGCCGAACGTGAGCGTGTGGGTCGCGTGGACCACGGTGCCCTCGCTGCGCGCGTCGGCCTGAAGTCCGCTGGGCAGGTCGATGGAGACGATCGTGCGTCCGCTGTTATTGATCCGCTCAACCAAGTCCGCCGCGGCCCCCGCCAGTGGCCGGCCCAGGCCCGTTCCGAAAAGCGCGTCGATAATGATGCTGTTTTCCGGGCCCGGCAGATCGCTCGCGCTCCAGGGCTGCAGTGGCAAGTTGGTTGCCAGGAGGCGCTCGCGGTTTTGCCCGAAGTCGGCGGAGCCTTCACCCTCGGCCGGTATAAATACGGTAACAGTCCGCCCCGCGCCATGCAGGAGGCGGGCGATCGCAAGGCCGTCACCGCCGTTATTGCCGGGGCCGCAAAAGAGCGTCATCGGTCGCTCCGGCCCGAACCGGCGCAGCAGCCACTCCGTGCAGGCCCGCGCCGCGCGCTCCATCAGGTCGATGGACGCCACGGGCTCGTGGGCGATGGTATAGGCATCCCAGGCACGGGTTTGGGCGGCGGAGAAAATCTTCATCAGGATAAAGATAGCAGTAGGACTGAGAGAAAGGACGCAGATCGCGCAGGCGCGATACGCGGATCTTTAAGATCAGTTATGATTTCCTGACGCACACAAAGAAATCAGCGCTAATCATAAAAATCATAAAAAATCTGCGTTCTTTCTCTCCGCCGCTTGCGGCGCTATTCTTCCCCTTCCGGCTGCTTGCCATCATAGTTGCCGAAGGCGTTGTACAGCGCGCGGGCAAAGGGATAGACGGCGGGGTTGAAGCGGTTGCTCAGGATGATGACCGTGCCCTGCTCATGGATGAGGCGGGCGAAGGCCGAGTTGAACCCATGCCAGTGGCCGTTGTGGTACACCACCTTTTTATCGCCCGGCGCTTTGAGCAGGCGCCAGCCGAGGCCGTAGTTGTGGATCGAGGGGCGCTCGTTGCTGTTGGGCGTGAAGGCCGAGTCGGCCATCGCAGCGCTTACCACGAGGTTGTTGTACCAGGCGCGGTCCCACTGGAGCAGGTCGCGCGGCGTGGAGTAAACGTTCTTGTCACCGTAGGGGCCATCGCTGAAGTCGAGCGGCCAGGGTGCGTTGTTGCGCTGGTACGACATGTTGAAGCTGGTCTCGTTCATCGTCTTGATGTACGTGTTCTTCATCCCGAAACGCTCGAAGAAATTCTTCTTCATGTAGGTAGGGAAGTCCTGCCCGGTCACTTTTTCCACGATCAGCGCGAGCAGCACGTAGTTCGTGTTGCAGTAGCTGAAGTGAACGCCGGGGCGATAGGAGCGCGGGATGTTCCAGGTCATGAGCGACTGCAGTACTTCCTGGTTGCTCACCAGCTTGCGCTGGTCGGGCCAGTGCTGCTTGTCCATGTAGTAGAGGTAGTTGGGCAGGCCGCTTCGGTGGTTGAGGAGCATCCGCACGGTTACCTGGTCGTAGGGAAAACCCGGGAAATACTTCGTAAGAAGGTCGTCGAGGCCGATCTTTCCTTTCTCCACGAGTTGCAGCACCGCGGCAGCGGTAAAGGGCTTGCTGGTGGAAGCGATCTGGAGCGGCGTCTCGGCGGTCAGCGAGTCCTTGGTCTTATAGTCGCGGTAACCGCCGTAATATTCGTACACGGGCACGCCGTTCTTGGCAATCAGGATCGACCCGTTGAAGGTCCGGAGGAAGCCGGTGCGCTTCATAAAGGCCTCAATGTTGTCGTGGTAGCGCTTGCGGACGTCCTCGGGAAGCGAGGCCACGGGCATCGCCGCGTTGTTGTTGAGGGTGTCGACGGGCACGACCTTCACGTTATTGGCGTTGCCGCTGCAGCCGCTCATCGTCAGCATCCATCCCAGGCACGCAGCGGGCAGTATTTTATGTAGATTCATTGGTTTCAAACAGAAAGGTGGCGAAGTTAGGGTTCGGCAAAAGGTTTTGAAAAGGTTTTGACAGGTTCTGAAAGGTTTTGAATCGTGAGCCTGCCGCGCGTCCCAACCCGGCCGACCCGTCAAAACTCTCCAAAACCTTTCAAAACCCTTTTTATTTGCAATATGAATACCAGCTATCCCAAAGAGAAGATCAATATCCTGTTGCTCGAGAATGTGAGCGAGAAGGCCGTTGAGAATTTCCGGCGGGCCGGCTACACGCAGGTGCGGAAGCTGACGCGCGCTCTTCCCGAAGAGGAGCTGCTGGCGGAGATCCGGCAGTGCCACCTGCTGGGAATCCGCTCCAAGACACAGCTGACCACACGGGTGCTCGAAGGAGCTGAGCGGCTGCAGGCCGTGGGCTGCTTCTGCATTGGCGTCAACCAGGTAGACTTGGCCGCCGCCACGGAGCGCGGCATTGCGGTGTTCAACGCGCCCTACAGCAACACGCGGTCGGTGGCCGAGCTGGTCATTGGCGCCGCCATTATGCTCATCCGCCGCGTGCCCGACAAGAACCGGGCGGCCCATGAGGGAATCTGGCTGAAGGAAGCCTCGGGCGCCTATGAGCTACGGGGCAAAACGCTCGGTATCATCGGCTATGGCAATATCGGCTCGCAGGTAAGCGTACTGGCCGAGGCGCTGGGGATGAAAGTGCTCTTTTACGACATCGAAACAAAGCTGCCCCTGGGCAATGCAAGTGATGCCCGCAGCCTGAAGGCGCTCCTGGCGGCCTCCGACGTGCTGACGCTCCACGTTCCCGAAACCGCCGAGACCAGGAACCTGCTCAATAAAACCAACATCAAGTGGCTCCGTAAGGGCGCTATCGTCATCAACTATGCCCGCGGCGAGGTGATCGACCTGCCCGCACTCCGCAAGGCGATCGAAAGCGGCGCCGTGGGTGGCGCGGCCGTCGACGTGTTCCCGGTGGAGCCCGAAAAGAACGGCGACCGCTTTGAAACGCCGCTCCAGGGCCTGCCGAACGTACTGCTGACGCCGCATATCGGCGGATCCACCGAAGAAGCGCAGGTAAACATAGGGGAGGACGTGAGCAACAAGCTGCTGCAATACCTCGAAAAAGGCGTGAGCCTCGGCTCGCACACAGTTCCGGCCCTGGCGCTGCCGCCCCAGGAAGGCGCGCACCGGATCCTGCACATTCACCGCAACGTTCCGGGTGTACTTTCGCAGATCAACGGACAACTCTCGCAGCACCGGATCAATATCGTAGGGCAATACCTGAAGACCAATGAAGCGATCGGCTACGTGGTGGTGGATGTGGACAAGCAGCTGTCGAAGCGGGCGCTGAGCCTGCTGAAGGAAGTGCCGGAAACCGTCAAGGTGCGATTATTGTATTGATCCGGGCGCGTTTGAAAACGACCCATCTATGAAAGTAGTCATCGTCGGCGCGGGCTTTGCCGGACTCCGCCTCGCCCGAAAGCTGAACAACAAGGAAGGATTTGAGGTACTGCTGATCGACAAGTTCAATTACCACCAGTTTCAGCCGCTGTTTTACCAGGTTGCCACCGCGGCGCTCGATGCGTCGAATATCTCGTTCCCGCTCCGAAAGGCCTTTCACAAGAGCAAGAACGTGCGGATCCGCGTGGAGGAGCTTAAACAGGTAAATACGCAGGAAAAGAAGATCATCACCGAAAGCGAAACCCTGAACTACGACGTGCTCGTGCTGGCCCTCGGCGCCGACACCAACTTCTTCGGAAACCAGAATGTGATGACCAATGCATTCCCGATGAAGTCGACGGTGGAAGCCATCCAGCTCCGGCACCGGTTTATCCAAAATTTCGAGGATGCCGTCCGCGCCGGGACGCCGGAGGAGCGGCAGGGCCTGATGAATATCGTGATCGCCGGCGGCGGGCCGACGGGCGTGGAGCTGGCGGGTGCGCTGGCCGAAATGAAAAAGTACGTGTTGCCTTGCGATTACCCAGAGCTCGATTTCAGGCAAATGAAGATCATGCTCCTCGACGGCGGCGAGCGCCTGCTGGCAGCCATGGATCCCAAATCGTCGGCCGACGCGCAGCATTACCTCGAAAAGCTGGGCGTAGAGGTGCATCTCAAGACCCTCGTGAAAGATTACGACGGCAAGCAAGCGACACTGGCCGACGGCGGAACGATCCGCTCGGAGATGCTGATCTGGGCGGCCGGTATCCGCGGCAACGTGCCCGAAGGCATCGACAAAAGCCTCGTGGTTCGTGGAAACCGCATCACCGTCGATCGTTATAACCGCGTGCAGGGCCTCGATGGCGTGTACGTGCTCGGCGACCTCGCGGCCATGTCGACACCGACCTGGGCCAACGGGCATCCGCAGGTGGCCTCCGTGGCGATCCAGCAGGCCGAAACGCTGGCGCACAACCTGCGGGCCATGCAGCGCGGCGAGACGCTCAAAGAATACGAATACAAGGACAAGGGCTCGATGGCTACCGTAGGGCGCAACCTCGCCGTAGTGGACGTGCCGAAGCCGAAGCTGCATTTCCGGGGATTATTTGCCTGGCTGATCTGGATGGGACTGCACCTGTTCCTGATCCTGGGGGTCAAAAACCGGCTCTTCGTGTTCCTCAACTGGGTATACAGCTATATTACCTACGACCAGAGCCTGCGGTTAATTTTCAAGGAATTTTACCGGCCCAAGAAACCGGTGGATGCCACGAAGCAGGCGCAGGTGAATCCTGTGTGATCATACATTTTCGAAGCGGCCGATGGCCACTTTTTTTACGCGACGGCGGTACGGCGCGACGGCGCGACGGCACGACGAAGGCAAACAAATCCTGTTTCTGCACCTACATGAGATCCACTTTCCGGATCTTGCAGGCTAGCTCACAGCCGCAGCTGAACGGCCGAGTCGGCAGCATTTTCAATATCCAACCAACGGGTAACCTGTTGGTTATCAACCGTGAAAGCCTTTTATAAGAAGATCGCTCCCCGAGTCCAAATAGCCTATAATTTATATTATGTTAAGTAACAGAACGGCCGCAGCTCCATTTTTTGATGGTCTTCTCGTCGCAGAAACGAAAATGCCGGCCCTTGTCAGGACCGGCATTTCAGCCTGGTAATTGCTTGCTTATTTGATAGCCTTCAGCTTCGCATCCCACTTCTTCAGCTCGGCGTCGTTCTTCTTGAACTGGTAGGCAAGCATGATGGCGTTGATGGTCAGCTTGTAGCCGTTTTTCTCGGCAGGTGTCAGCTCCGGCTTCGCCTCGTAGAGCGCGGCGGTTTTGAGGGCCTGCGGCAGCAGCTCGTCGTACGATGCGCTAAGCGATTTATGCAGGTCCTGCTTCTTGCGCACATCTTCGGGCTTCGTGCCTTTTACTCCTTTCCAGGCCGTTTCGATATCGGCATTCTGGTAAGCAAGGTGCTGCGTGAGGATCTGGTTCCAGCGGAGGTCGCCCGGGTCATTCGCAACAACCGTCTGCAGGGCCGTCGTCAGCTCCTGGGCGCGCTTGGCGGCATCGGCCGGCGAATCCTTATAGAGGTAGTTGTACAACTCAACGATGTAGGCCTCGGCGGCATCGGCATTCTTGGGGTCCTTCTTGAACAGCTCGGCGTACTGCGCGATCTTGGCCGGCTTGTCGCCTTCGATGCTTTGCAGGTCCCAGGCATTCCACCACGGATCTTTCGGGAACAGCTCCTTCCCGAGCTTCATGTATTTGTCCTTGTTGGCGACGTCCTTTTTCTTGCTGTAATAACGCACGAGGTACTGGTACACACCCACCATCGACGTGTCGGGAATGCGGCGGTCGGCGATCATCCCGTAGTAACGGGCGGCGGCATCGGCGTTCTCATAGCTCTCGGCGGCGTAGCCTGCGTAAAGTGTGGACGTTGTATCGAAGGTGGCGGTTGTGATCTTGGCTTTCTTGAGGTATTCGAAGGCATCAAGAGCACTGGCGAAATCATATTCCGCGAGCTTGTATTGCTTGCCGTTGAGGTTCTTGATACCGGCGTTGAGATAGGCCGTGTAGATGTCCTCGGCGGTCTTGTGGTTTTCGAGGATCGACGAGATATACTGGCGGCTTTCGTCTTTCACGCCCGACTGCATCTCTACGTAGTGCTGCATCGCAACGAGCGCCTGGCGGGCAGCGGCGGTGTCGGTTGCCTGGCGGCTGATGCCGTTATAGATCCGGGCGCGGGTAAACCAGTAGTCGGCGTTGCCGGCGGCCTTCGGGTCAGCGGATGCCTTGTCGATTTCGGCGCGCGCCTCGTCGAGGTTGCCGTTCTTGAATTGTTCCTGTGCCTTGTCCACCGACTTCTGGGCAAACACTCCTGTGCTGCCTGCCAGCAATAAGGCGGTAACGATCAATGTACGCATGTATTGAATGTTTATTGGGTTAACGAGGAATTACTAAGCTTCAGATGCATTTTCGGCGGTATCCGTTGTATCGGCTCCCGGAACTTCAGGCACATCGGTGGCGGCTTCGGCTACCACGCCTTCTGCTCCTTCGGCGCCCTCTTCCACGATACCGGCTTCGTCCTGCACGTCGATCCGCGTGATGGCGGCGATCTCATCACCGTCGTCGATGCGGATCAGCTTCACGCCCTGCGTGGCGCGGCCGAGCTCACGAATATCGGCCACCTTCATACGGATGGTGACACCACTCTTACAGGTGATGATCAGGTCTTCCGTTTCCGCCACGTCGAGGATGCCGACCAAAGCGCCCGTTTTATCGGTAACGCTGATGGTCTTCACGCCCTTGCCGCCACGGTTGGTGATGCGGTACTCCTCTACCGAGGTCCGCTTGCCGAAGCCCTTCTCGCTCACCACGAGCGTGGTGCGCTCCGGTGTTTGCGGGTTGACGCATACCATGCCCACCACTTCGTCCTTGCTGTCGTCGACCTCGATGCCGGTGACGCCGATGGCGCCGCGGCCCGTAGGACGCACCTTGCTTTCGGGGAAGCGGATGGCGCGGCCGCTCTTGACGGCCATCATGATGTCGCAATTACCGTCGGTGAGCCGTGCCTCGAGGAGCTGGTCGCCTTCCACGATCGTAATGGCATTGACGCCGGTCGAGCGCGGGCGGCTGAAGTCTTCGAGTGCCGTCTTCTTGATCACACCCTGCTTGGTGCAGAGAATAATATAATGCTTCGAAACAAAATCGAGGTCCTGCAGGTCTTTCACGTCGATCACCGCGCGGATCTTATCGTCCTGCGCGAGCTGGAGCAGGTTCTGGATGGCGCGTCCCTTGGCGCCCTTCTCCCCTTCGGGGATCTGGTACACATTGAGCCAGTAGCAGCGTCCCTTCTCGGTGAAGAACAGCATCGTATGGTGCGTGGAGGCAACGAAAAGGTGCTCGATAAAGTCTTCCTCGCGTGAGCGGCTGCCGATGGCGCCGCGTCCGCCGCGCTTCTGCGAGCGGTACTCGGTGGCGCTGGTGCGCTTGATGTAGCCCAGGTGCGAGATGGTGATCACAGCGTCTTCCTCCTTGATGAAATCCTTGATGTTCATCTCGTTCTCGAGGAAGGAGATCTCGCTGGCACGGGCGTCGCCGAACTTCTCTTTCACTTCGGCGAGTTCGTCCTTGATCACCTGGAAACGGAGGCCTTCGTCGGCCAGGATGGCTTCGAGGCGGGCAATGAGGGCCATGAGCTCGTCGTATTCCATCTTGATCTTGTCGCGTTCCATGCCGGTGAGACGCTGGAGACGCAGCTCGAGGATGGCCTTGGCCTGGATCTCGTCGAGACCCCAGCCGGCGCCCACGAGCGCTTCTTTGGCGATATCGGGCGTGGCGGAAGCGCGGATAAGGGCGATCACTTCGTCGAGGTGATCGAGCGCGATGAGGTAGCCCTGGAGGATGTGGGCCTTCTTGCGGGCCTCGCGGAGCTCGTACTGCGTACGGCGCACCACCACCTCGTGGCGGAACTCGATGAACTCGGAGATGAGGTCCTTCAGGCTCAGTACCCGCGGGCGGCCTTTCACGATGGCTACGTTGTTGATGCCGTAGCTCGTTTGCAGCTCCGTGAACTTGTAAAGCTGGTTGATGACAATATTGGACACCGCGTCGCGCTTCAGGTCGATGACGATACGGGTGCCTTCCTTGTTGTTCGATTCGTTGTTGATGTGGGCGATGCCTTCGATCGTTTTGTCGGTCACGAGCTGGCCGATGCGGTCGCAAAGCGCGTCGCGGTTTACCTGGTACGGCACTTCGGTAATGATGATCTGCTCGCGCCCCGAGGTCTTCGTGTCGACGTGCAGCTTGCCGCGGAGCACGCAGCGGCCGCGGCCGGTGAGGTAGGCCTGCTTCACGCCTTCCATGCCATAGATCTGGCCGCCGGTGGGGAAGTCGGGTGCCTTGATGTGTACCATCAGCTCCTCAACCGTTATCTCGCGGTTGTCGATATAAGCCACGCAGCCGTCGATCACCTCGTTGAGGTTGTGCGGGAGCATGTTGGTGGCCATACCAACGGCGATACCGCTCGATCCGTTGAGCAGCAGCTGCGGGATCCGCGTCGGGAGTACCGTCGGCTCCTGCAGGGTATCATCGAAGTTGAGCTGGAAATCGACAGTTTCCTTGTCGATATCCCCCATCATGCTTTCCGCGATGCGGTGCATGCGGGCTTCGGTATAACGCATGGCCGCCGGTCCGTCGCCGTCCTGCGAGCCGTAGTTGCCCTGGCCGTCGATCAGCTGGTAGCGCATGCTCCACTCCTGCGCCATACGCACCATGGCGTCGTACACAGAGGAGTCGCCGTGCGGGTGGTACTTACCGAGCACCTCGCCCACAATACGGGCGGATTTCTTATAGGGTCGGTTGTAGCCCATCCCGAGCTCGTTCATGGCGAAGAGGATGCGGCGATGCACCGGCTTGAGGCCGTCGCGCACATCGGGCAGGGCGCGGCCTACGATCACCGACATGGAGTAGTCGATGTAGGCCGTTTTCATCTGCTCCTCGATGTTGACGGGGATGATCCGGTTGTAGTCGTTTGTTTCTTGCGGCAACAGTGTTTCTTCCATTCGTTCAGCTTATAAAAATGAGGTCGGCAAATTTACCGATTCGGGACGGGAAAACCGCGAAAAAAGCGCCTCTTTATCACCGCTTTAGCGCGCTTTATCCACAAGGCGCTGTTAATGTTTCCCGGGGTCGGAACGGGCCCGATTTGGGGCCGCTCCAAACCGGCACATATTTTTCAACGGTATGGGTGGAACGAATGCAGCTGACCATGAAAGAATACCGATTACTCCGTGCCAATACGCAATCCGGCCCCTATACGACCGAGGCGCTCCGCGCCCTGCCGCTCCGGCCCGCCGATCTCGTGTGGGTGGAAGGGGAAAGTGAGCGCTGGGAGCCGGTTTACGAGCGTCCCGAGCTGAAAGAATTTGTCCGGGAAGAGCCCCGCCGCCGGCCCGCGCCGCTGCCGGCCCGCCCGCGCCCGGCCGCCGTTATCGACGAGGTGACGCTGGCCGCCCCCGCCATCCCGGTGCGTACCCGCGGCTTCCGCCCCTTCGAATTCCGGCCCGCGGAGCGCCCCGCGCCGAACGGGTTGTGGATCCTTGCCCTCTTTGTTTGCCTGGTCGGCGGCGCCGGTGTGGTGAAAAAAATCATCGAGAACGGAAATGCCTTGGCCCATAGCCCGGCGCTGGCGATGGCCACCGAGCCCCTCCCCGAGCAAAGTGAGGAGCACAGCAGCGGTGATGCCGACGCCGGCTTCAACTACCAGAATGCGCTGAAGACCGAGACGGTGCTTCCCGGCGAGGACGCCGCCAGGAGCGCTTCCAATGTATCGCTCCGCGACCTGCGCCGCGACGTTACCCTCAGCACCAACAGCGACAAGGAAGGCGTTTTTGAAGGCATCAACGACCTGCAGATCCGCGTGCACAACAACTCCGGCCGTACGCTCGACCAGGTGAACCTCGAAGTGACCTTCCTGAAGGCCGATGGCTCGCTGATCCGCCGCGAAACCTACAGCGTCAATGCGCTCGCTCCCGGCGGCGACAAGATCCTCGTGGTGCCGCCCGTACGCCACGGCGCCCGTGTGAAATACAAGCTGACGGGTGTGGAGTCGACGGTGAATGCCGAGCAAACACCCGCGTAGTGATGTCGGATATCGGATCTCGGATCGCTGATGTCAGATCGCTGATCTCGGATGTTAGCGTGGGCGATCAGGAACTTTTCGTGAATTGCAATCGCACATCTGTGCTCTTACATCCGAGATTGCTTTTCTTTGGGCTATGAAGAAGATCCTGCTCTTCGGTGCCGGCAAGTCGGCAACGGTGCTCATCGATTACCTGTTGCGCCATGCCCTGAGTGAGAACTGGACGCTGCGGGTCGTCGATGCCAACCTCGCCCTGGCGCAGGAAAAGATCGGTCATGCACTTGGAGGCGAAGCCGTTTCTTTCGACGTTTCGGACGAAGCGCTCCGCGGCCAGGCCATTGCCGGCAGCGACCTGGTCATCTCGCTCCTCCCTCCTTCCCTGCACTTCCTGGTGGCGCGTGATTGCCTGCAGCATGGCAAGCACCTGCTCACCGCGTCGTATGTCGACGACAACATGCGAAGCCTTGCGGAGGCAGCCCTTGAAAAAGGCCTCCTGTTTTTGTGCGAGATGGGCCTCGATCCGGGTATCGATCACATGAGCGCCAAGAAACTGATTGATCATATCCAGGCCGAAGGCGGTCGTATCACATCCTTCCACTCCCACTGCGGCGGGCTGGTAGCTCCCGAGAGCGACAACAACCCCTGGCGCTACAAGATATCCTGGAACCCGCGCAACGTGGTGCTGGCCGGTAAGGCAGGCGCCGTGTACCGGGAAGGCAGCATCGAAAAGCGGATGGAGTACGAACAGCTGTTCGCGGAAAAACGCTTCGTGGAAGTTGCGGGCTATGAGCCCTTCTGCTGGTATCCCAACCGCGATTCGCTGTCGTATATTCCCATCTATGGACTTACAGATTGCCCTACGTTCATCCGCACCACACTGCGCTATCCCGATTTCATTTACGGCTGGAAAAACATCGTCGACCTGAAGCTGACCGACGAGACGCCGGCCTACGACACCGATGGCCGGACGCTCTCGGATTTCTTCCACGAGCATCTCGAGCGGCATGGCTTTGGCGGCTGGCTGCAGCAGCGGATGAACGACCAGTTCGAGGTCAGCAAGAAGATACTGGAAGACCTGATGAATCTTGTAGAACTACAGGAAGAAGTATCGGACAAAAGCCCGGAGCGCGTGGAGCAGTTCATGATGGTCAACGAGACGGGCTCGCTGCAGGACGTGGACATCGAGGAATTGAAAACAAATGCCGCGGCAACCGTTGCGATGAAAATGCACGACGCAAAGCTGACGCTGAGCCAGCTTTTCTACCTGGGTCTTGACGATAAGACAACGGTCATCAACCGTGGCCGCTGCAGCGCCGCCGATGTGCTGCAGTTTGCGCTCGAACGGAAGCTCGCCCTGCAGCCCGGCGACCGCGACCTGGTGGTCATGCTCCACGAGATCAGCTACGAGCTGAATGGCCGCTCCTACAAGGCGCGGAGCTCTTTTGCACTCGAGGGCAGCGACGACCATCATACGGCCATGGCGAAAACGGTGGGTCTTCCGCTGGGTATCGCCGCACGCCTGCTCCTCAATGGGAGCCTGCAGGAACGCGGGCTCCGCATTCCGGTTACCCCGGCCTTTTACGGGCCCGTGCTCGCCGAGCTCCAGCAATGGGATATACAGTTTACCGAAGAAATACGGTCGCTCTCATGAAATACCAGGTCTCCCAGGACGAAGCCAAGAACCTCCTGAAAAACAGCGGCGGTCAGCCTTTTGCGCTTCTCCTGGAGCGCGGCAGCCTCGTAGTGGAATGGTACGCGCCGATGCACGAGGACCTGCAGCAGCCACACCGGCAGGACGAGCTCTACATCATCGCGTCCGGGCACGGGACCTTTGTGCGCGACGGGGAGCGCAGTTCGTTCCAGAAAGGTGATGTGCTGTTTGTGCCCGCGGGCATGAAGCACCGTTTCGAGAATTTCTCACATGACTTTGCCAGCTGGGTCATCTTTTACGGCCCGGACGGCGGCGAAAGGGTCCCGGATTAATACTGGTCGACGGAAAAACCGGCGGGTGCTGCCATCGACACCTGCTCCTGCCACTGACGCTGCTCGAGCGCTTTCCGGCATTTATTCACCTCCACCCAATACATGATCCAGCATACAAAGCCGCCGAGGCCTGTAAGTGTGCCGATCATGGGTATCCAGGCTGTGGCCGAGCAAATGCTGTAGGCCAGCCCGATGGAACGCGTCGGGCGCTCTTTCATATCCGCGAAGGGATCGCCGGCGCTGCTGCCGTCTTCGAAGCTGAATTTCTCGTCGCAGTTTTCGTTGTGTATCGACTCGGCTACGCGGTTGACCACGATGAAATTCCAGACGAGGCTGAAGACCGGAATCAGCAGCAGCCACACCTGCCCGGGACGCATCCGTCGGTTCTGCGGCTTTACGAGCCTGAGCGTGTTTTGCAACGTAATAATGAAGAAGATATTGACGACTACCCATGCCAGCAGCATGGCGAGTGTAATCATGATCACCCCGGTAAGAATTGTCGAATCAGTCGTTTCCATACAAGTTGGTTTTCAACAAAATTAATTCTTCAGGTGTATTCCGCCAGCAGGATTTCCCGAAGGCGCTTCATGCCTTCCGTCGCCGGCGCCTCGATGGCCGTGAGTCCGTGCAGTGCGGTAGCAGGCAGCTTTTTGTCGACAAGGAACTTCGGCCGTCCCGGGTGCACAAAATCAACAAGTCCGGCGGCCGGGTACACCAGCAGCGACGTGCCAACGATCAGGAACAGGTCGGCGCGGCTCACGATCCGGGCCGCCTCCGTGATGAGCGGCACGGGTTCTTCAAACCAAACGATATGCGGCCGCAGCTGCGCGCCATCCTCTGCCCTGTCACCGATACGGATATCGCCGTCGATAGGATACACAAGGTTTTCATCGTGCTCGCTCCGCATTTTCCGGATCTCCCCGTGGAGGTGCAGGATATCGCCGGAGCCCGCCCGCTCGTGGAGGTCGTCGATGTTTTGGGTGATGATGGTTACGTCGAAATGCTGCTCCAGCTCCGCGAGGATGCGGTGGGCTTCGTTGGGCTCCGCGTCGAGCACGTTACGGCGGCGCATGTTGTAGAATTCCAGTACGAGCTCCGGGTTCTTCTTCCAGGCCCGTGGCGTCGCCACTTCCTCCAGGTCGTATCCTTCCCAGAGCCCGTCGGCATCGCGAAAGGTTTTCAGGCCGCTTTCGGCCGATATGCCGGCGCCCGTTAGTACCACGAGTTTTTTCTTTTCCATGCGCTTGCCTTTCGGTAAAAGTAAAAAGTCAAAATCCAAAAAACCGCCGGCAAATGCTTTTGGCTATTGAATTTTGACTCTCAATAAAGTTACTGCAGGCCTGTAAGCCGGATTCTGTCTTCCTGCCGCCTTCGCCGAAGCTACGGCGGCCGAAGCGCTATCATTTATCTGGGACGGTCATTACTGGCCGCCTCGAGCTGCCTACCCTGGAACCGGTTCGCCAGCGCCGAAGCGAGGCAAACAGGGACGGGCCGCCCCTGACGATTCCTATACATGGCATTTCAGCGCGCAAGGTTTACCCGAAGAGCACCTTCCGATGCCCGACCGTGGGCTCTTACCCCACATTTTCACCATCACCCTCCGCCCGCCTAAGCCTTGGCACAGGCGGGACGAACTAGGCAGCCGTCGCCGAAGCGATGACTGCCTGAGGCTGTAATTTTCTGTGGCACTGTCTCGACGCTCCTTGCGAAGCATGTCCCGCCGTTAGCGGGATGCGCTGCCCTGTGCTGTCCGGACTTTCCTACCCCAGCCCGGAAGGCTGGGATCGATAGCGCGGCCTGCAGTGCGGCGAAGGTACGCCGAACTTTCAAGAAGCCGGGCGGCTGCACATTAGCATCAAGGATCGCGCTTTATTAGGCTATTTTTGATAAGGCACGTTCCGATCGGCAGCCCACTGCCTTCCTGTTTGCTGCTTTTCCAAAACTCACTAATCAGTAACTGCGCGAAACCGAAACCTGGCGTATGAGAAAATATCTACTTCCTTTTTTCCTGTTCGGCGCGCTTCCCGCCGCGGCCCAAACCGAGTGGGACAGCAGCTCGATGAAAATGGACACCGTTCTGTCTGCAGGTGGCTCCTACAGTACGTCGGGCTGGAGCTTCGAAACGGCCGAGGAGTACGATGCAACCGATTTCATCCAGGCAAAGGCCGACCAGTTTTACGTGAGCGTGGAGCGCAGGCCCGATTCGCTCCCCGAGGTGCGCTGGCGCTTCGTACAGCAGCATCTCCGTGCCGGCGAGGTGTACCTCGATTTCATGCTCACGGAATTCAACGACAAGGAAACTTTTCTGACCTCCGTGATCCGCAGCACAGGCCTGCCGCAGGTGCTGGTCATACCGAAACTTACACCGGGAAAAACAATGGAAGCCGTGCAGGCGGCAGCGCGTGGCATCAGCGGCGGCACGGCGCCTTCTACTTCCTACCTCGCTTACAAGAACCTGATGGCCTACCTCGAGCCGCAGCTCGAAGGCGCGCAAACCGTGTACTATTCCACGAGCAACGAGCTCAACCTCGTTAACCTGCGCTTCCTGAAGTGCCGCGACGGGCGCTACTTTTTTGAAAAATACAATCTCGTGCGCCTGCATACGGCTGCTTCCTTCCTCGGCAACCGCCACCGGCTCCTGTTCCCGAAGAAGATGAAGGTGCTCCTCGTAGGCAACATTTCCTACGAATGCGACGGCGCCAGCGACGACCAGTACGAGCCCTTCTGGCAGCCGCTTCCCGGCTCGAAGCTCGAGATCAACAATATTGCAGCGCTGCTGAAGGGCGTGCACCAGGTAGACATGCTGGATTCCTGCAAGGCAACCGAGGCGCGGTTTGTGGAGCAGATCAACAAGACGCCCTACGATATTCTTCACCTGGCCACCCATGGCTTTTACTTTCCGCCCGACGGCAATGCCCGTTACCGGCTTACCCGCGCGTCGTACCCGCTGCTCTTCACCGGTATCGTACTGAGCGGCGCCAACAGCCGTAAGGCCAGCGCCGAGCCGATCGATGAGCACGGAATGTTTACCGCCATGGATTTCCGCAAGCTCAATGCGGCGCATATGCGGCTCGTGGTGCTGAGTACCTGCTACTCCGGCAGCGGCAATACGGAGCATTCCTCGGCGCCCTTTGGCCTGACGCTCGCATTGCTGCGGCAGGGCGTGCAGGCCATGGTGCTTTCCAACCGGGCCATCCCCGACCAGGAAACCACCGAGTTCATGACCGCCTTCTACCGGCAACTGCTGAAAGTGCCTGATGCCGATGCGGCCTTCAACAACACCCTCCGCCAGCTCAAAGCAACAAAGCCCCAGGTCGACTGGAGCTTTATGGACCTGGTGCATTAAGAAGTGAGCGGTCATCGGTGAGCGGTGACCGTGTGCTCACTGCTCACTTGTTCACCCGCTCACCCCCCTCACACTGCACGGCTATTTGTGCTGGAAAAATATCTCCGTCGCACCGAAGCCGAAGTCGGCTGAATACTGGTTGACGAAAGACTTCACTTCTTTCTTGCGCCGCAGGATGTCGTGGATGTCGTCGCGGAGGCGGCCCTTGCCGATGCCGTGGATGACGGTCAGCTTGGGCAAGCGGTGCGCCAGCGCCAGGTCGTACCACTTCTCGAACTCCTTTAGCTGAATGCCCAAAATGGCGGTATTGGACATGCCCGAATGGTCGTCGACCAGCTTTTCGATGTGCAGGTCTACCACGGTGCGGGCGGGCGGCAGGTGGCGGCGGACATCGCTCGCGTCGTAGATCGGCGCCCCGGCCTGGGCCCGGTAGCCAAAGTCAACGGGTGCTTCCTCCACCTTGTTGGGATATTCGTCGAATAGCTTGTAAGTGAAGGTGGCGCCTCCCTCCTCTTTCAATTTCTCGATGCGGTCGAAGAGCTGCTTCGGCTTCAGGCGCAGCGTGTATTCGTAATAGTCGGCCTTGCCCTTTTGCGCTGTCTTCAGCGAAAACTCAAACGAGAACACGGGGCTGTCGCTGAGGTCGGAGAACGGGATATCGTGCAAATAAAAATCCTCGAAGGCATGGAGCACGCCGTTGAGCTCGAAGTCGGAGCGGCCGAAGAACAGCTGCTTGTAGGTGAACTTGTATTCGGCCTCGGTATGGTTGATCACGTAGATCTTCAGCGATACTACCACGTCATCGCCGAATTCGTCTACATCGAACTTCGGCAGGAATGAAAGCCATACGCCATCAACGATGCGCTCGCGGGGCGCCTTTTCCTTGCGTACGTTCTCGATATAGGTTTTCTCTTTTTTGGGCTCGAAAAGCTTCTTCTCGGAAAACCGCTTGAAATAGGGAAAATCGAGCTGGTCGATATAGGCCGGGAACTTCACCCCGCGCACCTCGATCATCACCATCTTCTCATTCATGATGTCGATCACTTCACCTTCTTCATTCGTAGCCTTGACCACGATCTTGTCACCGATATCGAATTTCATCCGGCAAAGGTACTATAGGATTCTACGTATCTCAGATCTTAGGATTTCAGATTCGTTTATATAGATCCGAGATCACGAGATCCGAGATTTCTACATGGGCGCCCCAGCGCCCGCCAGTGTTTCCTGGTTGAGGCGGCTGTTGCGGTAGCCGTAGGTGAAATACACCACGAGCCCAATGGCCAGCCAGATGAGGAAGCGGAGCCAGTTGCTGTGGTGCTCCTGCGCCATCAGGTAAAAGCAGCTCATGAGCCCCATGACGGGGATCAGCGAGAAGGAGCGCAGGAACGAAAGCACGGCCACTACCGTTGCCACGATCCAGAACAGGGCCATCGGAAAAGCTTCTTTCGACAATGTGCCCGCGAAGTGGCCCGGATCGTAACGCAGGATAAGACCAACGGCCAGCAGGTAAAGCACTGGTACGATGTACTTCCCGCTGATGTAAGGCACTTTGAATTTCGACTCGGGCTTGTTGCGCTGCTCGCGGAGCACCAGCACACCCGCGCATACGAGCACAAAGGCAAACAGGGTACCGATAGAGGTCAGTGCCAGCACCACGTCGAGGTTGAGGAACATCGCCGGGATCGCAACGGCGAGGCCGGTAACGATCGTGGAGAACGAGGGCGTTTTGTACTTGGGGTGCAGGCGCGAGAAGATCTTGGGCAGCAGGCCGTCGCGGCTCATGGCCATCCAGATACGCGGCTGGCCGAGCTGGAACACGAGCAGCACCGAAGCCGTGGCAATGATGGCGCTTACGGCAACGATTCCCGAGATCCAGGGCATGCCCCGGGCCTGGAAGATGAGCGCCAGCGGGTCGCCGACGTTGAGCATCTTGTAGTTGACCATCCCGGTGAGCACCAGTGCGAGCAGCACATAAAGTATCGTGCAGATGATGAGCGACCAGATCATTCCGCGGGGCAGGTCCCGCTGCGGGTCCTTGCATTCTTCGGCAGTCGTCGAGATGGCGTCGAAGCCGATGTAGGCGAAGAAGACGGCCGACACTCCTTTCAGAATTCCGGAGATGCCGTTGGGAGTGAAAGGCGTCCAGTTGGCCGGGTGCGCATAGTAGGCGCCGAGCACGATCACGAGGAAGATAACAGCGAGCTTGATGCCCACCATGATGTTGGAGGCGGAGCGCGACTCCTTGATGCCGACAAACACGATCGCGGTAATGAGCGACACGATCAGGAGCGCGGGCAGGTCGAAAATGAGGTGCAGGGCGCCAAGCGTCGGCGCAGTGGTCCAGGCCTGTGCCCGCTCTGCGATCGCCGCCGGGTCCATGCCTTCGCTGGCCATCTTTCCGGTAGCCATGAGAAAGCCGTTGTGGGCCGTCGTATAGTCCATGGTGAGCCAGCGCGGGATGGCCATGCCTGCCTTGTCGAGCAGGCCGGTAAAGTAGTCGCTCCACGAGATCGCCACGGCGATGTTGCCGATGGCGTATTCCATGAGCAGGTCCCAGCCGATGATCCAGGCGAAGATCTCGCCGAAGGCCACGTAGGAATACGTATACGCCGAGCCCGAAACGGGCACCGTCGACGCAAACTCGGCGTAGCAAAGTGCCGCGAAGCCGCAGGCGATGGCGGTAAAAATATAGAGGAAGATCACACCGGGACCGCCGTCGAAGCAGGCCTTGCCGATGGAGGAGAAAATGCCCGCGCCAATGACGGCGGCAATACCCATCGCGGTGAGGTCGCGCACGCCAAGCACCTTGCGCAGCCCGGACGCATGTCCTTCGGCATCACTGAGCCCTTCCTGGGCTTCCCGTAAAATAACGTGTATCTGCTTCTTCCGAAAAAGCTGGTTCGGCATCCGGTTTTGGTATTTGAGGCGGGAAATTACAATATAAAACGAATGGGCTGATGGGGTTATGTGGTAATGGCGTAATGGGGTGATGCGGTAATAGAGCGAAGCGCGGTCATCCTGAACGAAGGAAAGGCTGGCACTTCGGCTGCGCGGCGCGAGCGTTGACCTTCTGTGGTCCTGAGTATGTCGAAGGGAGACAGCGGAGGTCAGCGGGCGGACTGACGAAGGTCAGGGAACAGGAAGGCTTCCATCAGCGCCTTCGCTGGCCGGGAGCGCGAGCTTTGTGCTATCAAAAACATCAATAATGGCAGCGATTACCAACCCTACGAACAGAACCTACCTTCCGCGCAGCATCCAGGCTACACTGGTTTCGAAACCCCGGACGACCCTTTTCAGCCGCTTTATGGCCTGGTGTGAGCGGCAGGAGCAATATCACTTCGGCTGGGTAGCCGGCATCCTGGTTGCCCACGGCTGTGCCATCACCCCCATTACGCTTTTTGCCATCGTATTAGCGGGCAGCAATATTGCGCTCTGGATAGCGGCCATCGTTGCCATGGGTACGGCGCTCGTCTGCAACCTCGCCGCACAGCCCACCAAAGTAACCGTGCCCGTCTTCTTCGCCAGTATCCTGGTGGACGTAACGATCATCATAGCTTGCCTCGTGCATGGATTCAATATCGCGGGAACCTACATCTAACGTCGGCCCGGACACCACGGCCGGTCAGGAATCCCGGTGAATGAGGAACAGAGCCAGCTCCCGGAGCGGCTCTTTTCTTTTGGACAGCACCGCCACATCATCGAGGTGGGCAAGCGCTTCGCGCAGGTAGCGGTCTTTCAGTTCGCGCGCCCAGGCATCGACAGCGGAGGCGCGGAACACCGACAGCACGCGGTCTACCTTATCGGCGCTGTTGCCGGCGAGGCAGTCCTCGAGCTCCGATCGCTGGGCCGGGCTGGCTGTTTCGAGTGCATGTATGAGCAGGAAGGTTTTTTTGTTTGCCTTGATGTCGCCACCCACCTGCTTGCCGAACTTTTCCGGGTCGCCAAAGGCATCGAGGTAGTCGTCCTGCACCTGGAAGGCCAGCCCCAGCTTGCGCCCGAACTCGTAGAGCAGCTGCTGGTTGCGTTCGAGCGCGCCACCGAGGATCGCCCCCATGCGCAGCGAGGCAGCCAGGAGCACCGAGGTCTTCAGGTTGATCATCCGGAGGTATTCCTCCAGCCCTACCGACGATTGCTTCTCGAAGTCCATATCGAGCTGCTGCCCTTCACATACCTCGCGCGCCGTCTGGCTGAACAGCGCGTTGATGGCAAAGCGGTGATTGCCGCCAATGCGGTTGAGGTAATCGTAGGCCGCCACCAGCATCACGTCGCCGGCCAGCAGCGCTGTGCTGGAGCCGAACTTCTCGTGCACCGTGGCCTGACCGCGGCGGAGCGGCGCGGCATCCATGATGTCGTCGTGAATGAGCGTGAAGTTGTGAAACAGCTCGACGGCGGTCGCCACCTTCCACGCATCGGCATGGATCTCGTCGAACAGCTCGTTGCCCATCAGCACGCCGACGGGGCGCACGCGCTTTCCTCCGAGCTTAAGAAAATAGCGGTTGGGCTCGTACAGCGATGCCGGCTCCTGCGGAAAGTGCTCTGTATTGAAATGGGCAGCAAATTGCTGCGCGAGTGTTTCGAAGGAATGCATGTTCAGACCCATCCCCCAGCCCCATCCCGAAAGAACGCGGAGCTGGAAAACATACGTTTAGTTTTGGTAAATCTATTCACGATTGACGATTGGCGATTCACGAACACGCTAGTCGTTAAAAATCGGGTTCGTCTTCTTTGTTCTTCCGCTTGCGGGCGCTGCGCGTACTTCCGCCGGTCTTTGCGCTGCGGCGCGTTTCGGCTTCCTCTTCGTCGCCGGCCGTGAGCACCCAGTCGTAATCGAGCGTACGCTTTTCGAGCGAGCCTGCCACGACCTTGATCCGCACCTTGTCGCCCATCCGGAACTTCTTGCCGGAGCGTGCGCCAACGAGGCTGTAGTCTTCCTGCACCAGCCGGAATTCGTCGTAATCCACCAGGCTTGTAACGGGTACCAGGCCCTCGCATTTGTGCTCCACCGTTTCCACCCAGAAGCCAAAGGCCGACACGCCGCTGATGACGCCGTCGAACTCCTCGCCCAGGAAGTCGAGCATGTATTCGACCTGCTTGTACTTGTTGCCCGCGCGTTCTGCTTCCATCGCCGCGCGCTCGCGCTCCGAGCAGTGCTTGCATTTCTCGGCCATGTCCTTGATGATCTCGATGTCCTGCTCGAGGATGCTCAGGAGCACGCGGTGCACCAGGATGTCGGGATAGCGGCGGATGGGCGAGGTAAAGTGGCAGTAGTTCTCGAAGCCGAGGCCGTAGTGACCGATGTTCTCTGTTGTATACGTTGCCTTGGCCATGGTGCGGATGCCAAGCTGCTCCAGCACATGCTGCTCGGGCTTGCCGTGGGCATCCTCCAGCATCTTGTTGAAGCTCGCTGCGATCCTGTCGGGAGAAGACATATCGAAGCGGTGGCCGAACTTCTTTGCGAAGGCCATGAAGGGCAGCAGTTTTTCTTCGCTGGGCAGGTCGTGCACGCGGTAGGCGAAGGGCACGGGCTTTTTCTTCACCTCGATCTTCGACACGTGCTCGGCCACGTAGCGGTTGGCGAGCAGCATGAACTCCTCGATCAGCTTATGGGCTTCCTTGCTTTCTTTTACGACGATGCCAATGGGCTTTCCTTTCTCATCGAGCTTGAAGCGAACTTCCTGCGACGAGAAATTGATAGCCCCGTTCTCAAAGCGCTTTTTACGCAGGCGTTGGGCCATGTTGTTGAGAAGCATGATCTCGTCCTCGTAATGACCTTCCTGCTTTTCAATCACTTCCTGCACGTCTTCGTAGGTAAAGCGGTGGTCGGAGTGGATGATCGTTTTACCAAGCCAGTAGCCTTTAACCTGGGCTTTGGCCGTCATTTCAAAAACGGCGGAGAAGGTCAGCTTGTCCTCGTGCGGGCGGAGCGAGCAGAGCACGTTGGAAATATGCTCGGGGAGCATCGGCGCTACACGGTCGGGCAGGTATACGGAGGTGGCTTTCTGGTAGGCTTCCTTATCGAGCTCGGTGCCGGGCGCCACGTAATGACCCACGTCGGCGATGTGTACGCCGATCTCGTAGTTGCCGTTCTTGAGCACGCGGATCGAAAGGGCGTCGTCGAAGTCTTTGGCATCGACCGGGTCAATGGTAAAGGTGAGTATGTTGCGGAAGTCCCGGCGCTTGTCGATCTCTTCCTGCGGAATGGTATCGGGGATGCGGGCCGTTTCTTCGAGCACTTCGTCGGAAAACTGCAGCCCGAAGCCGTTCTCGAGCAGGATCTCCTTCATCGCGATGTCGTTGCGGTCTTCGGGTGAAAGCACGCTGACGATCTCGCCGATGGGGCGCTTGCCGCTGCCGGTTTCCCATTCCTTGATGCGGGCCACCACGCGGTCTCCGTCGACGGCTCCGTTCATGGACGATTCGGGTACAAAGATGTCGGGCGTTTTCTTGTCGCCATCGATCACCACGAAGCCGAAGCCCTTGCTCGACTGGAGGGTGCCGATGAATTCGCTTTGCTTGCGCTCGAGCACCTGTACCACCTCGCCCTGCATCCGGCGGCCTTCCTGGCCGGGAGCTGCGGCTACGCGCACCTTGTCGCCGTGGAGGGCGGTATTGAAATCGTTGGGGCGCACGAGGATGTCGGCGTCGAGACCATCGACCACCACAAAGCCCATCCCCGACCGCGTGACCTCCAGCTTACCCGTGTAGGTGTCGCTGTTGCCGGCGCGCGGGCCCTGCCTGCGACCACCACCGCCGCGTTGTCCGCCCCTCGGCTGTCCTTTTCGTCCGGCATCGTCTCGCTCGCCTGTTTTCTTCTTCTGGTTTTTTCTGCCCATTATTGACCGGGTTGTTTGAACTCTTGTATGAAGTTATTTACGATACTATCAAATTGTGTTCCCTCCTCGAACAGGAACCGGTGCTCGATAGGAAGTACATAGAACGGAAGCTCCGCCAGCTCGCCCTCGAACTTGAGGAGGCGCATGGCGTCTTTTTCGGTGGTCAGGATGATCTTGCGCGGACCTTCCAGCGTGGCAAAGCGCTCACGGATCTCCTTCCAGTCGTCGATGCTGAAGATATGGTGATCGCCGTAGTGCATCATCGAATAGGTGTGCACGCGCTCCTCGAGATATTTCTTCAGCGGGCGCGGGTTGGCGATGCCGGTTACCAGCAACACTTCCGTATGCTCGTCGATGGTAGTAAACTGCCTGTTGAGAATATGGTACGCCGCGCCGTAGGCGATCGTGGTGAAGAAGAGCTGCTGCCCCGGCTTTGGGGCGAGCTCGCGGCGAAGCGCTTCCTTTTCGGAAGTGTCGAGCGTCGGCGGGCATTTCGTTACCACGATCACCTGCGCCCGCGCAGCGGAACTGCGGCTGTCGCGGAGGTCGCCCGTGGGCAGGAAGAAGTCGCGGGTGTAGAGGTTGCCGTAATCGGTGAGGAGGATGTTGAGGCCCGCCTTCACCGGACGGTGCTGGAAGGCATCGTCGAGGATGATGGCCTGCGTGTCGGGACGGTCGTGCAGGAGCTGCGGGATGGCCACGAGCCGCTCCTCGCCTACCGCTACGGGCACATCGGGAAACTTGCGGTGAAACAGCATCGGCTCATCGCCGATCTCCAGCGCGGTGGTTTGCTCATTGGCGAGGGCGTACCCGCGCGTTTTGCGCTTGTAGCCCCTGCTCAGCGTTGCCACGCGGTAGCGGCCGCGGAGGCGCCCCACGAGGTATTCCACCATCGGGCTCTTACCCGTACCCCCAACCGAGAGATTGCCCACGCAGATGAGCGGCAGGCCGAAGGTTACGGAGCGCATCCAACCGCGGTTGTAGAGCCAGTTGCGGAGCATGACGATGCCGCCGTAAAGCAGGGACAGCGGGAACAAAAGGATCCGGAAGGATTTCAGAAAGAAGCTAGAAAACATAGACCTGCTCGGGGGTAACGCAAAGGTCCAAAGGTATATCAAATTCATCGGCGTCCTCGAAGCGCCCGATCGGCTCGAAATACGATACGCCCACCTTGATGCAATCTGCCGAAACACGCGCCAGGAAGCGGTCGTAATAGCCTTTCCCATAGCCCACGCGGTGCCCCTGGCGGTCAACGGCAAGCAGCGGCACGAGCACCAGGTCGAGGTGCAGCGGGTCGATGACGGCATTGCCGATGGGCTCGGTGATCCCGTATTCGTTTTCGGTGAAGGCTTCATCGGCCGCCACCGCTACGGCTTCCATCGAGGTATCGGTTACGCGCATGCGCGGGTAGGCCAGCTGCAGCGCCGGGTTGCGGAAGTGGAGGTAATCGGTGAGCAGGAAGGAATTCACTTCCTTCTTTTCCGAAATGGAGTAAAAGCTCATGACCCGCTCCAGGAACGGGAAGTCGATCGTCTGGAACTGGATGAGGATGAGGTCGTCGGCTTTCGATTGCCACGCGGGCTCGATGCTGTCGCGTTGCTTGCGGAAATGGGTACGTGCTTCCTTCTTCGTCATGCTTCGGGGACTTCGTTTTCGAAGAGGGTAAAAATAGTTGTGCCGTAGTTGCGCTCCCATTTGTAGTGCGGGAACTTCTTGTAGTCGTTGCGCGGCGTATGCTCGAGGATGAACCAGCCGCCCGGCTTCAGGAGTCCCTTTTCAAAGATCCTGCGCGGGAGCTCGTCGATCGTCGTCAGCGCATAGGGCGGGCCCGCGAAGATGAAGTCGTACTGCTGGCTGCACTCGTCGATGTAGCGGAATACATCCGAGCGCACGGGCTTGATGCCTTCGATCTTCAGTGCCTCGGCCGTTTTGCGGATGAAGTCGAACATCTTCGGGTCCTTCTCCACGATGGTGAGGTCGGGAACGCCGCGCGAAGCGAGCTCGTAGGTAATGGCGCCGGTGCCGCCGAACAGGTCTAGCGTCCGGAGCTCGTCGAAGTCGAGGTTGTTTTGGAGGATGTTGAAAAGACCTTCCTTGGCGATGTCGGTGGTAGGCCGTGTGTGGGGCATATTGGCCGGGGGCTGGATGCGCCGTCCGCCGAGGCTTCCGCTTATGATACGCATTGGGCCAGGTTATGAAGTGACGTGAAATAGTGGGCCGGCCGGCCTTCTTCGGTAGCCATGCCGTCGGTGCGGCTAAAATGAAGGTTGCTGAAGTACTGGTACAGCTCGCGGTACAGGGCCGACTGCTCGTCGATAAGACCGCTGAGCACAAGTGGCGTGTCGCGCCCGGGAAGACCCGTTTCCGCGGCGATCCGCAGGAGGTAATACACTACGTCCAGCGGGCTGTCGTAGCGGTACACCTGCGCCAGCTGCAGGAAACCATCCCGCTTCGCCAGTACGCGGAACTGCTTCGGCGCGAAGTGCACCTGGAGCTGCGTCGCTGCGTCGATGCCGCTGCCGCATTTGAGCGCCGGGGTAAAGGCATGGTAGTACTCGGCGCCCGGGAAACCGGCGCGGAGCGCTGCGTCGAGCGCGGGCGGGAACGCATAGGCCGTCGTGAGCTGCCATTCGGCAAGGCGGTCCTGCTGCACCTGCCCAAGCACCGGGAACAGTGTGGGAAGCACCTCCTGCGCGCCGCCGGCCCAGCGCTGGGGTAGCAGCACGGCTTCGGGGAAGGCCGAGCAGAAAACCACCCGCGCGGCATGCGCCGACCATTGGCGGATGCCGTCCAGGATCGCGTCGAAGTCATCGGCCGGGAGCGGATCCTCGAGGGCCCAGTAGCGGAGCCGGTGCACGAGGCGTGTATCACCGTCGAGCAGGGCCACGCAGCAGTACGCCGCTCCCCACTCGCAAAGCAGCAAGCCACCCGAAGCACGGCCACTGCCCTGGATATCAAACAGTACGTTCATTGAGGCAAATATAAAGCCCCCTGTCCCCCGAAGGGGGCACTTCGATGGGAGAATCTTTTGCCGGGTTCGTTTCGGAAAGCGGGACGACACAAAAGAATTGCCGATCCGGCACGACAAGGCGCTCCCAAACCGTTGGACCACCTGCCCGCTGACGCAACGGCGCCGCCTCCGGTGATGGTTGATGCGCCGCTTATGAGCGTCGTTGTGAGGATCCTTCCCAACGATAATGATGTCCGTTCTAAATGGCCCTTCGGGGGACAGGGGGCTATATTTGCGCCCTTATGTCGTCGCTACAAGTAGAGGTCAGCAACCGGCAGATCCTGAAAATCGCCCTGCCCATCAGCCTGGCGCTGCTGGTTCCGAACCTCAATTTCATCATCAACAACGTGTTCCTCGGTCACCTGAGCGAGGAGGCGCTTGCCGTGGCGAGCATCACGGGCGTATACTACCTCATTTTCTCAAGCGTCGGCTACGGGCTCAACAACGGTCTGCAGGCGCTCATTGCCCGACGCGCCGGCGAAAACCGGCCCGAGGAGATCGGCAAGATCTTTCACCAGGGGATTCTGGTAGCGATGGGCATCGCGCTGCTCGGTATCGTGCTTACGTTCACCGGAGCTCCCGCCATTCTGCGCGCCGTGGTGCATCATCCCGGCACCGCCGAAAAAGCGATCCGATTTCTCCAGATCCGCATCTGGGGCCTCCCCTTCCTGTATATCTACCAGATGCGCAACGCGCTGCTGGTAGGCACCAACAACAGCCGCCTGCTCGTGGCGGGCACCGTCGTCGAAGCGGTGGCGAATGTCCTGTTCGACTACGCGCTCATCTTCGGCCACTTTGGCCTTCCGGCGATCGGCTTCGACGGTGCCGCCTATGCATCCATCATCGCCGAGTTCCTCGGGATGTTCGCCATCTTTATCATCATCCGCCTCCGTGGCCTCGACCGCGAGTTCGCGCTGTTCCGAAAAACCGAATGGGATCCCGCGAACATCCGGGCCATCCTGTCGCTGTCGGGGCCGCTCGTGTTCCAGCACGCCATCAGCATCATTGCCTGGTTTTTCTTTTACATCCTCATTGAGCGCAACAGCGGGCAGACGGGCCTCGCCGTGTCGAACACGATGCGCAACATCTTCGGATTTTTCGGGGTATTCGTGTGGGCCTTCGCCGCGACGTCCAATGCCATGGTGAGCAACCTGATCGGCCAGGGCAAGCAGGAGCTCGTGGTCGGCTGTATCAGGAAGATCCAATGGATTTCGCTGGGTCTTGCGGCCGCCGTATTCGTGTTTCTCAATGCATTTCCGTCAGTGTACTTATCGATCTACGGGTTGCAGGGCACCTTTGTCGAAGCCGGCGTCCCGGTGATCCGCGTGGTGTCGGCGGCACTCGTATTGATGTCGGTGGCAACCATCTGGCTCAATGCCGTTACGGGCACGGGCAACAGCCGCGTCACTTTCCTCATCGAGCTCGGCGCGATCGTGTTTTACTGCTTCTATGTCTTCCTGGTACTGGAGCGCTGGCACCTTTCGATCGTCTGGGCCTGGATGTCGGAGTTCCTGTACTGGACCATCCTCTTCACCGGGTCGTATTTCTACATCAAAAAAGGAAGGTGGCGGGAGAAAAAAATCTAATGAAATAGTCTGCTAGTCTGCTAATCTGCTGGTCTGCTAATGAAAGTTCTTGTTGGTACTCTGCTGGTAACAAACCAGCATTAGCAGACTAGCAGGCTACCCTATTAGCAGACCATTTAGCTCCATTCTTTCAGCATCCGCGCGCCTTCCTGCTTGATATGGGCGTCATCGCCGGTGCGGAGCGGAACAGTGGCGAGGCGGCGGAGACACTCACGCGCTTTATCGTCCTGGTTGTTTTTGTGGTAGGCTTTGGCAAGCTCAAGGTAATTCAGTGCGAAGTCGGGCTCCAGCTGCCGGGCGCGCTCGTAGCAGCTGATGCTCTCCGAAAGCGAAGCGGGCGGCAGTCCACCGTACACAATGCGAAGCGCCGCTTTTTCAAACATACCAAGGTTGCTTACCTCGTAGTGCCACTTGCCCAGCACATGCCAGGCGCGCCCGTGACTGGGATTCAGCTGCAAGGCCTTCTCGATATAGGTGCGGATATCTTTTACCGAATGCACGCGCTCCTTTCCCGACTGTGTCATCGCCATGCGGCCCATGGCCACCGCCAGCACGTAATAGCCGTCGGCGCCCGAAGGGTTCACGGTGACAGCGCGCTCCGCATAGGATTTGCCCAGCCGGTAATAGGCAAGCTGCTGCTCCTTTTGCGACTGGCGCTTGCCGATGCGGCTGCACAGCTCACTGAGCTTCCAGAGCGCGGGGTAGCTCGAAGGATTGACCTTCACGGCAACCTTAAGCGTTTCAAAAGCAGCTCCTTCGTTGAGCGCGGCTTCCTGGCGCTGGGCGGTTTCGAGCCATTCGCGCTCGGGCTGCGCCTGCGCGACTCCGGCGGCGAGCAGCCCGAGAAAAAAAAGGTAACGGGGTGAGATCATGGTCAGGTGTTATAGGCTTTCGAAAATGAGACGCGCACCGTGCCCTGGAAATGCGGAATGGCGGGCGTCAGCTTGCGGATCGATAAGTCGAGGCGCCGCATCTGCGGAAAGGCTTCCTCGAGCTGCACCGCTGCCGCCTGGCAGAGTGTTTCGAGCAGGGCCTCGCGCTCCGAAAAAACGCGGCGCAGCACCTCGTAGGCCCGCACGTAGTTTACCGTGTCGGACAAATGCAATACTGCCGCCGAACCGTCCACCTCGATACGCAGGTCGGCCTCGAAGTCGTTGCCCGTTTCGGCCTCGCCGGCATACACGCCGTGCGGCGCATGAAAGCGCAAACCTTCGAGTGCGATCGTAAAGAAGGAAGTCATCATCCTCAATTTAAGAAAATAGCCGTTGCGGTTTGCCCCTTTTAAGAGCAATTTCGGAACCGCGGCGGCCGGCCCGCTTTCCGAAGGCGGCCGGGGAAGCCTAGTGCAGGCCTTTCTCCGACAGGAAGCGCTCGGCATCAAGGGCGGCCATGCAGCCGGATCCCGCGGCCGTTACCGCCTGGCGGTAGATCTTGTCCTGCACGTCGCCGGCGGCGAACACGCCTTCGATGTTGGTGCGGGCGGTGCCGGGCACGGTGATCAGGTAGCCGGCGTCGTCCATATCGAGCTGGCCTTTGAAAATATCGGAGTTGGGCTGGTGGCCGATGGCGACGAAGAAGCCCTTGACGGGGATCTCGGTTTTTTCATCAAGCTGCGTGTTGCAGATGCGTACCGCCTCGACGGTCTTCTCGCCGATGATCTCGTCGGTCACCGAGTTCCAATAGATCTTGATGTTGGGCGTTGCCTTCACGCGGTCCTGCATCACCTTGGAGGCGCGCATTTCGTCGCGGCGCACGATCATATGCACGGTGGAGCAAAGCTTGGAGAGGTAGAGGGCTTCTTCGGCCGCTGTATCGCCGGCTCCGACGATGGCCACTTCCTTGCCGCGGAAGAAAAATCCGTCGCATACCGCGCAGGCGGAAACGCCGTAGCCGTTGAGCCGTTGCTCGCTCTCAAGACCAAGCCACTTGGCGGAGGCGCCGGTGGCAATGATGATGGCATCGGCCTCCAGTTGTTTCTCTTCGTCAATGGTCACCTGGAAGGGATGCACCGAAAAGTCGACTGCCGTGGCGAGCCCGTAGCGAAGATCGGCACCCATACGGTGTGCCTGCTTCTCGAAATGCACCATGAGCTCGGGACCCTGCACGCCTTCCGGGAAGCCGGGATAGTTCTCCACCTCGGTGGTGATGGTCAGCTGTCCACCGGGCTGGATACCCTGGTACAGTACGGGCTTCAGGTTGGCACGAGCGGCATAGATGGCGGCGGTGTAGCCGGCCGGGCCGGAACCAATGATGAGGAGCTGTACTTTTTCGGGGCTGTTGTTATCCATACGAGTGACTTCGGGGGGCAAATTTAGCGGGAAAAAGGTTCTAAGGGTTCTGAAGGTTTTGAAGGTTTTGAATGGTCTTGGAGAAAATTGAAATCTCCCCCACACACAACGCTCAGAGCCCTCAGAACTTTTAGAACCTTACGTACCTATCTCGGAATGATGATCGTGCGGTACTGCGCTGCGTAGCCGCCAAAGTAGCCCAGCGCTCCGTTACTGATGTTGCTCAGCACGCGCGTGGGTGAGGCAAAGGGGTTGCCTACCGACTGGTACGTATATTCCATCGTGCGCCAGAAGTCGTAGGTGGCTTTGTCGATGTTGGCCAGCTTGAGGGTCACGGTGTCGCCGCGTTTGAAGGCGCGCTCGTCAAAGCCGTTGTTGGTGCCGGCGCGGTCGATACCCGGGTCCACAGGCAGGTCGTAGGTGGTGCCGTCGATCACGAGATCGTCGAATACCGAGTTGCGCCCCGGCAGGAAGCGCTCGCTGTTGCGTTGCGTCCAGTACCGCACATAGTCGCCGTAGCCGCGCGGGTCGGTTGCCTTCACCATCACTTCCACCTTGCCGTCGGTCGTATCGCGCGGGTTGATGCGCCACCACATCGAATCGATGCGTTTCGTGATGGCGGGGATCCGCGTTTGCGCAGTATAGGTCTCCCCTTCCGATACGATCCGGAGGGAATAATTCGATTGCAGGGTGCCCAGGAAAGCCGTCGACAGGTTGCTGGAGTCGATCGAGTAAAAAGAGACGAAATAGCCGGAGTTACCCGCGGGGATTGTATACTCGCGGAGCCGGTGCGTCACAACACCGTTCGATACCTCCACCTGCGCGCCGTGCACAAAGGAGTTGGCCAGCTGGTCAAGACTAAGGCTTGAAAAATAGCCCATCGATTTACTGAGGATCACCAACGGCGGTTGCCCGTTCTCGATAGTTGCTTCCACCACCAGCTTCGGCGGAACGTCGTTGAGGTTGAAGTCGATGTTTTTCTCGCAGCCGGCGAAGAAAACGGCGGCCGGCAGCGCGAGAAGGAGGCGGCGGTGTTTCATCGGGGCAAAGGTAAGACAGGAGAATTCGTCAATCGTGAATCGGCAATCGTGAATGGCTTCTGTGTAACGAGAGGCCCTAGTGTTTGCGCGGGGAGATCTGGTTACAAAAAGAACGGATGCCCTGTGGCATCCGTTCTTTATTAACTGCGCTTTGCGTATTGACGATTCACGATTGACGATTCACGTTCTTATCCTAAATACGCCTTCAGCGCATTGCTGTAGCGTGCCTTCTGGAGACGCTTGATGGCGCGCTCCTTGATCTGGCGGATACGCTCCTTGGTCAGGTCGTATTTCTGGCCGATCTGCTCGATGGTGACACCGTTTTCGCCGTCGAGGCCGAAGTAGGCGTTGACAATCTCGGCTTCACGCGGCGATAGCGACTTCAGCACGCGGCGGATCTCGGCGCGGAGCGAGTCCTTCATCACGTCGTCGTCGGTATCGTCGGAGCCTTCCAGCAGGTCGCCCATGGCTACGTCCTCGGCCTCGTGCACGGGGGCGTCGAGGGAGGTGTGGCGCGTATTGCTCTGGAAAATGTTGTTGATCTCGGTCTCGCTCATCTCGAGGATGTCGGCGAGCTCTTCGGTGCTGGGCTCGCGCTCATGCTCCTGCTCGAAAGCCATATAGGCCTTGTTGGCCTTGTTGTAGGTTCCGATCTTGTTCTGCGGAAGGCGCACAAGGCGTCCCTGCTCGGCAAGCGCCTGGAGGATCGACTGGCGGATCCACCAAACGGCGTACGAGATGAATTTGAAGCCTTTGGTCTCGTCGAAGCGCTGGGCAGCCTTGATGAGGCCGAGGTTGCCCTCGTTGATGAGGTCGGAAAGCGAAAGACCCTGGTGCTGGTACTGCTTGGCCACCGATACTACGAAGCGGAGGTTGGCCTGCACCAGCTTGTCGAGCGCCCGCTGGTCGCCCATCTTGATGCGCTGGGCCAGCGTTGTTTCCTCCTCCGGTGTGATCATCGGGATCTTGGAGATTTCCTGGAGGTATTTTTCAACGGCTTGCGAGTCCCGGTTAGTAATCTGGGTAGCAATTTTGAGTTGCCTCATAGTGTGTTATTCCTTGCGTTTAGATATTGAACGAATGAAGACCTTTGCCTGTTGCAAAACGCTGCGAAAAAGCCGAGTTAAACTTTTTTGGCACTGTCTGCAAAGGTAAGCCGGAAAAATGAATTTGCATAACAATTTTCCGTATATTATGCGCAGCAAAAACTGTACTACGTTGGCAGAAAGCCTGTGTAACTATCGCTAAATGGGCAAAGGGGTCACTTATACACCGAAAAGGCGAATTATTCACAATGCGGCGGGGCTGGCCTCCTTTTTTCTGGCCAGCAGGATCCAGCCAATGACCCCGGCGAGCACCAATCCTACCGCGATCACTTCGGCCTGCGTGGGGTGGCCCGGGAGAAAATCGATCCGGGTATTGACGCGGATCGTTTCCACAAGGAAGCGCTCGATGCCGTTCACGACCAGGTAAAGGCAAAACAACCCACCCGCAGTGCGGATCCGCCTGCGAAGCCCCCAGAGCAGGAAAAAGAGCGCCGTTCCGGCCAGCATCTCGTAGAGCGGTGTCGGGAAAACCGGTACCGGCAGGGCATTGCAGTATTTATTATCGGTGCAGCCCGCGATGGGCACGCCGTCTTCATTCACATTGTGCGGGTAATTGTAGGCAAAGAACCAGTTCGGGAGGAAGCCGACGGGATTCTTGAAATACCGGTGCTCGGGCACGCCGCCACTCTCGCGCCAGCGGCTTTGCATGTAGCCCGGGTGCGCCTGCAGCGTGCGCTCGTAGCTGCCCGGGGCTGCTTCCACGATCTTCTGGTTGGCATCTACCGCGTAGGCCGAATTGTAAACACCCCAGTCGCCGTCGCCGGCTGTCTGGCAGCCGATACGGCCTACGGCGTAGGCGATCATGAGTGCCGGTGCCATCGCATCGGCAAGATGCCGTACGGGGATGCGGTGGCGGCGGGCATAGACAACGATCGCAATGCCGGCGCAGATAAGACCTCCGTAGAACGTAAGTCCGGCCGGGGAAAAGATATAGTCCGAGGGGTGCTTGAGGAAGTCGCCCCAGTTTTCAAAAATGTCGAAGAGCTTCGCGCCCAGCAGCCCGAAGATGAGCGCGAGGATCGTGAACTCCCCTACCCGGTCGTGCGGCCAGATGCGGATGCTGCGCTTCTCGGGCTTCGGCAGCTGCTCCTTGCGCTTCTCCCACCACTTCCAGGCAGCGAGGGCGCCACCCGTGAGAATGCCGATGAGGGGACTACCCATCCCGGAGAAAATATACGCCTGCGGATCCTGGAGCACGTCGGAGCCGAGCGTGATAAGCCCGCCGATCTTGAAGCCGAGCACAAAGCCGCCTATGAAATTGATCAGCAGCTCGCCGATCGATGCCGGCTGACCCACAAGCGCCTGCTCCTCGGTGGGTTGCAGCAGCCCGAGCTGGCCCTTGCGCCGGAGCTCGCGGCTCAATAGCGCGGCCCCGATCAGGAACGCAATGGCAACGAAAAAGCCGAAGGTGTTGATGATGCGCAGGAAGCCAACTTCAATCCCGAAGAGATCCCGGAAAGCGTAGTAAAGGTTGGGATACATAGGCTGCGAAAATAGCAGAAAGGAAAATAGGCCACGCAGAAAGCGCGGCAGCCCCGAAAAAGAAGAGTCCCGCAGTGCGGGACTTTCCAACGTAGCGTTCTAAGCGTGGCACGCCTTCGGGCTGCGATTAATTGCAGTATTGCTCGAATGCGGAGATCAGGTTGCTCGCGATCATTTGTGCCGAGCGGCCTTCGATCTGGTGGCGCTCGATGTAGTGCACCAGCGCGCCGTCCTTGAAGAGGGCAATGGCGGGCGACGAGGGCGGGTAGGGCATCAGGTGCTTGCGGATCGTCTGCACCGCTTCCGTGTCGAAGCCTGCGAAAGAGGTTGCGAGGAAGTCGGGCTTCTTGCTGGCGTTGTGTACCGCCATCAGCACACCGGGGCGCGCTGTGCCGGCCGAGCAGCCGCACACCGAGTTGATCATCACCAGCGTGGTGCCGTTCTTTTTCAGCTGCTCCTCTACCTCGGAGCTATTCAGCAATTCGGAAAAGCCATTGTCGGTCAGCTCTTCTTTCATGGGTTGTACTATCTCTGCGGGATACATATTTTTTCGTGTTTGCGCAAAGGTACGCAACTGTAAGTATTGCAGTGCAACCCGCGCCCGCCGGACATATTGGCGTATTTGATGTTGCAACAATGACATAGTGGCCGGAAACCGTGGGTTGGTGCTTTGTTTGATCTGCAGGCTGCGTTACTCCGAATTAAAAAACCGAAAAAATAAAAGCTATGACACTGACTCGATTCAACAGCCGCCCCGTTGCCGGCACTTTTAACAATTTACTGGACGACTTTTTTGCTCCGTTCCCGTCTTATAACAGTGAGCGCGCTGCAAGCAACGGCCGCAAGATGGTGCCGGTGAATGTTCGCGAAACCGAAAGCGGCTACCAGCTCGATGTGGTTGCCCCCGGTTATGCAAAGGAAGACTTCAGCATCAGCCTCGACGACAAGATGCTGACAGTTTCGGCCGAGCAGAAACGTGAAGACTCTGCTAAATCAGAGAAGTTTCTTCGTCACGAATACACCTTTGCCTCGTTCAAGCGTTCTTTTACATTGGATGAAAACATTGACGCTACGGCGGTTTCAGCACAATATGTTAATGGTGTGTTGACGTTAAACCTCCCGAAGCGTGCGGAGGTCAAACCTTCCGTAAAGCAAATTGAAATTCAGTAAGCGGCAACGCTTCTAAACGTTTTCTCATAAGCAGTTGGTTTTGGTTTAAAGCCCCGCGTGTCTACGCGGGGCTTTGCTTTTGTAACACAGGCCACAGTTGTATGCAGCCATCAAAGCTTAACGAGCTTTCCATGCACCTTGAGCTCTTCAAGGTCGATCAGCCCCTGGTATTTGCGAATCAGTTCCTCGTCAAACTCCGATCGTTTGTTCATTAGTTTGAGCAGTCGACGTTGCTCGTTGAGCAGGCCGAGGTAGAATTGCTGGAAGCTTCCAAGCGGCGCCATCTGGCTGCTGCGCGCGTCGTCGGGAACTGCGGCAAATACCTGCAGGTCGGTCCGAAGCCGGTTCTCCAGGTTTTTGATATAGGGATTCTGCGGATCGGCCGCTTCCGGGTGCTGTTCGAGGTATTCGAGCGAGTAGGCAGCAAGCTTCCGCTGGATGATGCGCTCCTGCTCTTCTTCCGAAAAAACAGCGGCGCGGTCGACGAGCTTCATTTTCCGGATCAGCCAGGGCAGCGAGAGCCCCTGGAGCACCAGCGTTACGAGGATTACGACGAACGTGATGAACAGGATAAGGTTCCGGTTCGGAAAGGCCTGGTCGCCGGAAAGATAAACCGGTATGGACAGCGCAGCCGCCAGCGATACGACGCCCCGCATTCCTGCCCAGCCAAGAACCGCCGGTCCGCGCCAGCCGGGGTTGGGGTCGGCTACCGTAATGAAATGACTCATAAAGCGCGTAAACAGCGACGCCCCGAAGGAGCAGGCAAGTCTTGTTACGATCAGCACGCCCGATATCAGCAACCCGTAACCAACCGCTTCGGGAATCCGCGTGCTGCCCATTTGCCTGCTGATATGCGGCAACTGGAGACCGATCAGCAGGAACACTAGACCATTCAATACAAACACGAGGCTGTTCCAGACATTGACGCCCTGGATGCGGCTTTCGTACGTAAGCAGTGTGTGGCGTTTC
Source organism: Flaviaestuariibacter terrae (assembly GCF_054777635.1). Taxonomy (NCBI): domain Bacteria; kingdom Pseudomonadati; phylum Bacteroidota; class Chitinophagia; order Chitinophagales; family Chitinophagaceae; genus Flaviaestuariibacter; species Flaviaestuariibacter terrae. The sequence continues at coordinate 894,802 of NZ_BAAHAL010000006.1, read as the reverse complement.
CGCGAAAGAAACAAGCCGCCGCTCACAACAGCCAGGACGCCTGAAAAGTGGAAGTACTCCGCTGCGTAATACATGCAGTAGGGTGTCAGAAGCGTGAGTACGGTTTCGATGCTGGCGGTTGTCGGAAGCCAGCGGTGAATCGCGTAAAATATCAATCCTACCAGCAGGCCGATGGCAACGCCGAAGATTATGACGATGAAGAAACTGGCCGTGGCTGTGCGCAACGAAAATTGCCCGGTGGCCACAGCCGCCAGCGCGAAGCGGAACACGATGAGGGAGGACGCGTCGTTCAGGAGGCTCTCTCCTTCCGCAATGCTCAGCAAAACCTTCGGTACCTGCACGCGGCGCATGATGGTGGTCGCAGAGATGGCATCCGGCGGCGACACGATGCCACCAAGCAGGAAGCCAAGGGCAAGCGTGAAGCCCGGGATGGTAGCGTGTGCCACGAATGCCACCACGAAGGACGTGAGGATGACGATCGGGAATGCGAAGCTGGCAATGACGCGCCGCCATTTCCAGAATTCTTTCCACGATACCTGCCAGGCGGCCTCGTAGAGCAGCGGCGGAAGGAAGATCAGGAATACCATGTCGGGGTCGATGCTGCTGTCGGGGAAGGCGCTTGTAAAACTGAGCGCCAAGCCTCCGAGCACCAGTACGATCGGGTAGGCCAGCCGGAGCTTTCCGGCGACCATTACGAGTGCTAGGATAATGGCAATGAGCCCGATGTATTGTAAAAATGGATGTTGCATAGGCTTGATTCAATCGGCCTTCCGCATGCCTTCAAAAAGCCCGTTGATCGTGGCGCGGACGCTGTCTTCGGCGCATTGCGCGGAGGCCGTTGTCGTACAAAACGTTAAGATTGCCAGGAGTCGTTTCATATCTGCTTTCTGTTATGAATAATGGGATCTGTTTTTGCGTCTTCAATGTAAAGTAAGCTACTATGAAAAACACCTTTTTGGGATCAATAGTCGGAGCCGGACTCCTGGCGGCGCTCGCGGTTGGTTGCGCGCCCCTCCAGCAAAGTACGGGCGACGACTATTACGAGCCCGATCCGCGTGTGAGTACAACGGCGCCGTCCCGCATCTGGGTGGACGATCCCTATCGTCCCGGTGCCAGCATCCTCATGGAGCGCGACCCGTTCTCCGGACGTTATTACCCCGTTAGCAGCGGCTATGGCGCGTACAGCCCGTACGGCGCTGGCTACCCTGCCCCCTACGGCGCCTACAACCCCTACCCTTCCCGCGGTGGCTACCGGCACCAGCGGTCGGGAGGCCGCGGTGGCTACATCCAGCAAACACCGCAGCAGCAGGACCAGATACGCCAGCAGAACGACCAGCGACGGCAGAACGCAGCCGACCGGATCCTCGGAAGAAAACAGTAAGAAAAAGCCCCTCGAAGCGAGGGGCTTTTTTTATTTGATGTAACCCAGGATCTTCAGCATGCTCTGGGCGCTTTGCTCTTTCGCATAAAGCCAGTCGACAAGCTTTCCGTTCTTGTCGCGCTCAATGATCACGTGCTTGGGCGAGGGAATCAGGCAGTGCTTGATGCCACCATAGCCCGAGATCTGGTCCTGGTAGGCGCCGGTGTGGAAGAAGCCCACGTAAAGCGGCTCCTCGCCGTTGGTCTTGGGCAGGAACACCTCGTTGATATGTTCCTCCGAGTCGTAATAATCGTGGCTGTCGCAGGTGATACCGCCCAGCACAACCCGCTGCGGCTCATTGTCCCACTTGTTGATCGGGAGCATCAGGAACTTCTCGCCAATGCCCCAGGTGTCGGGCAGCGTGGTGATGAAGGAGGAGTCGATCATGTACCAGGTTTCGCGGTCGTTCTGCGATTTCTCGCCGATAACGCTGTAGATATGGGCCATGCTCTCGCCTACCGTAAACGAACCGAATTCCGTAAAGATGTTCGGCATCGGCACCTTGTTGCGCTTGCAGGCCGCCTTGATGTTGCCCACGATCTCCGTGATCATGAACTGGTAGTCGTATTCGAAGCCGAGTGAGTGCTTGATCGGGAAGCCGCCGCCGATGTTGATCGAATCGAGCTCGGGGCAGATCTTCTTCAGCTGGCAATACAGGTTGATGATCTTATTGAGCTCCGACCAGTAGTAGATATCGTCCTTGATGCCTTTGTTCAGGAAGATGTGGAGCATCTTGAGCTGGAACTTGTCTTCGTAGCCCTCGATATTGTCTACATAGAACTCCAGGATGTCCTTGGCGCGGATGCCGAGGCGCGAGGTATAGAACGGGAAGGTCGGCTCTTCTTCGGCTGCTACGCGGATGCCGATCTTGAAGGTGCCTTTTACCGATTTATAGGCCGCGAGCTCCTCTTTGTTGTCGAGCACCGGGATGGTGTTGCGGAAGCCGCTGTTGAGGAGCTGCACAATGCGGCGCGTATAGCCTTTCTGCTTGTAGCCGTTGCAGATGATGTAGATCTCTTTATTGATCTTCCGCTTTTCGTGGAGCTTCTTGATGATCTCGATGTCGTAAGCGTAGGAAGTCTCCAGGTGAATACCGTGCTTCAGGGCTTCCTCCACCACGAACGAGAAGTGCGAGCTCTTGGTACAATAGCAGTAATTATACTGCCCCTCGTACTTGTGCTTCTTCATAGCCTTCTCGAACATGTCCTTTGCCTTGTTGATCTGGGAGCCGATCTTGGGGAGGTACGAAACCTTCAGGGGCGTCCCATACTTGTCGATGAGGGCTTTGATGTCCAGGCCATTGAAGTGAAGGTAACCGTCTTTTACTTCGAGTCCTTCCTGTGGGAAGTTGAATGTCTGTTCAACGAGACCGAAATATGAATTCGTCATTTACCGGGTAGAGGGGTTGTTGTCGGTGACAAAATTTTTCCAAATGTACGTTTTCGCCGAAAACAAACGCCGCAACGGCAAAAGCCTCCTGCGGCGGCCTAGTTTGGAGTTTATAGTTTGGAGTTTGGAGTTGCGCGAAGCGCGGCAACGAAATGTGCCCATCATTACCTGCAGAAGAATAGCCAACGAAAGAGCCGCCCGAAGGCGGCTCAATTCTTTTCGTTGTATTCCTAGTGTCTGCGTCCGGATAGAACGACAAACTCCAAACCACAAACTTATTTTACCTGGGCCACGATCGCCTTGAAGCTCTCGGGGTTGTTCATGGCAAGGTCGGCGAGCACCTTACGGTCGAGGGTGATGCCTTTCTTCGCGATCAGGTTCATGAATTGCGAGTAGGTCAGGCCCTCTTCGCGGACGGCGGCGTTGATACGCGCGATCCAGAGGCGGCGGTACTCGCGCTTCTTCAGTTTGCGGCCTACGTAGGAGTAGGTCATACCCTTCTCAACTACGTTTTTGGCTACGGTGTATACATTTTTACGCTTGCCATAGAAGCCTTTGGCTTGCTTAAGAATTCTTTTGCGGCGTGCACGGGAGGCAACGGCATTTACGGAACGAGGCATGGGAAATCAGTTTGAATTTTTTAAAGGAGGTTTCTAACTGCTGCGCTGAATTACTTCAGGCGCAGGAGGCGCATTACGAAATCCATGTGGGATTTGGCAACAACACCGTCTTTCCGCAGGTGGCGCTTCCGCTTGGTAGATTTCTTGGTCAGGATGTGACGCTTGAAGGACTTCTGGTGCGTGATCTTTCCGGTGCCCGTTACCTTGAAACGCTTCTTGGCACTGGAGTTCGTTTTTACTTTAGGCATTTTACAATGCAAATTTGAGATTCCGTCCTGGAGGCGGCGCGCACGGGCGAGCACTTAGGGAGCCTTTTCAGACAAAGGGAGCGCAAAAGTAAGGAAAGTTTGTGGTTTGTAGTCTGTAGTTTGACGTTAAATCGCCTAACCAGTTGAAAATCTTTCCTTTGTGCCTGCCTGCGCAACTACAAACTCAATAGGGCGAAGCGCTTCAGCATCCACCGGAGCATAAAGAATCCGCAAACGGCCCCGGCGACATTCAGGAGCAGGTCGTCGACGTCGAAGGTGCCCACGTTGGTGGCAAACTGGAACAGCTCGAAAAGCAGGCTCAGCGCGGCCGCGAAGCTGGTTAGCCCGGTAGCCCGCCGGGCCGGGCGGCAGCAGAGCGGGAGCAGGATGCCAAAGGGGACAAACCCGAGCAGGTTGCCGCCCAGCTGCGTAATCCCGGTAAAGCAGTTCTCCTGCAGCGTCAAGTAGTAAAGTAGCGTGCGGCCCGGAAGCAGGTTCACCGTGCGCCCCATGGCGCTCCAGCGGAACGAAGTGACCTGTTGCCAGAAATAGTCCGGCCGCTTGACGACAAACAGGAAGGTGAGTGCCGCCAGGTACGGCAGCAGGAGGATCGCCCCGATGCGGCGCAGCGCAATGCCGGCGCTCCTGCCGGTTGTGGCGCCCGCACTCATAGCAGGCCGAGCTCGGTACGGGCTTTCTTGGTCAGTTTGGCCGCCACGAGCCCATAACTCTGTTGCACCAATTCCAGCTTTTTGGAGGGTTTCCAGCTGCACTTTTCGGTAACGAGTACCCACCTGGCGCGCGCCAGGTACGGGGCGGGCTCGATCCCCGGCACGCTGCACAGCTCCTCGAAGGAATCGTCGGGAACCTTCACGCTGAAGTCCACGGGGCCTTCCATGCCGGTCACGCAGAACATTTTTCCCCCGATCGTGTACACCAGGTCGTGCTCCCATTTGATCTCCTCCTGCACCCCTTTCAGGGCGAGGCAGGCATTGCGCAGGCTGTCGCGGTCCATAAGTATCGCTTATTGAATGATGATTTACGGCGGGGTGAATATCGGATTTCGCGGCGAGCTGAAAAAGAAAACCCCACGTGTGTGGGGTTCTCTGATTAGCTATGCGGCACGCTTACGCGGTCGGCTCTGAGGGTTTTGCTTCCGGGGCCTTCGGCTCGCGTGGCTCCTTAGGCTCTTTCGGCTCTTTGGGCTCCTTGCCTTCGCGCGGCTCCTTGGCTTTTTTCGCCTTGGGGCTGATGATGGCAAGCATGCGCTTTCCTTCGAGCTTGGGCATGCTTTCCAGCTGGCCCACCTCGCCGAGGCGCTCGGCAAACTTCAGCAGGAGCAGCTCACCACGGTCTTTGAATTGGATGGCGCGGCCCTTGAACTGAACGTAAGCCTTCACCTTGTTGCCTTCCTTGAGGAAGTTTTCGGCGTGCTTGGATTTAAAATCGAAGTCGTGGTCGTCGGTGTTGGGCGTGAAACGGATCTCTTTCATCTCCGTCGTCTTCGCCTTGGCCTTCATCTCCTTTTCCTTCTTCTTCTTGTCGTAAAGGAACTTGTTGTAGTCGATGATGCGGCACACCGGCGGGTCGGCCTGCGGGGAGATCTCCACCAGGTCGAGCGCCTGGTCCTGCGCCATCTTCAGGGCTTCCTGCGTGGGGTATACACCCATGGTCACGTTGTCGCCCACGAGGCGCACCTGCGGTACGCGGATGTGGTGGTTGATTCTGTGTTCTGCTTCCTTGCGCGGGATGAAACGGCCTCTGAAGCCGCCACCCGGGCGGAATCCGCCGCCGCTCTTACTTGGTAATGCCATAATGCTTCCCCCGCCTTTTGCCGTCGACAGCCGGCGCCGTCGGGGATGTTTTGTTTTTATTTGGGTTTACGCTGTCGAACCTGGTTTTACTTGTTACTCGCCCCGGCGCTCCTTGATTTCCGGAACGACCGAGCCAAGGAATTCCGCGATGGACTGCGACCCGAGGTCGCCCTTGCCCTGGCGGCGGATGGATACCTTGCCTTCGCTCATTTCCTTCTCGCCCACCACCAGCATATACGGAACCCGCAGGAGCTCTGTATCGCGGATCTTCTTGCCGATCTTCTCGTTGCGGTCGTCGATCTCTACACGAATATCTGCTTTTTTCAGTTGCGCGCGCACTTCTTTCGCGTATTCCACGAACTTGTCGGAAATGGGCAGGATCTTCACCTGCACCGGTGCCAGCCAGGTCGGGAGCTTGCCGGCGTAGTGCTCAAGCAGGAAGCCGATAAAGCGCTCGTGGGTGCCCAGCGGGGCGCGGTGGATGATCAGCGGGGTGTCGACCGTGTTCTCCTCAGTAGTATAGTGGAGCTTGAACGAGCGGCCCTGCGAGAAGTCGAGCTGGTTGGTGGCCAGGGTGAACTCGCGGCCGATGACGCTCCAGATCTGCACGTCGATCTTCGGCCCGTAGAAGGCGGCCTCGTCCTGGACTTCCACGAAGGGAATCCCGGATTCGATCAGCACTTCACGCACCATCGTCTCGGTTTCTTTCCAGAGCTCCGGCTCGTTCACGTACTTCACGCCCAGCTTCTCCGGCGAGTGCAGCGACAGGCGCATCTGGTATTTGTCGACGCCGAAGATCTTGAAGTATTTCATGTAGATCTCGTTCACCGCGCGGAACTCGTCGGCAAACTGCGCCTTCGTGCAATAGATGTGCGCGTCGTTCATGTGCAGGCAACGCACGCGCATGAGGCCGAACAGCTCACCACTCTGCTCGTAGCGATAGACCGTTCCGTACTCGGCAATGCGATACGGCAGGTCGCGGTAGCTTTTGGGCAGCGCGTCGAAGATCTTGTGGTGGTGCGGGCAGTTCATCGAGCGGAGGTAGTACTTCTCCCCTTCCATTTCCATCGGCGGGTACATGCTGTCCGCATAGTACGGCAGGTGGCCGGAGGTGATGTACATGTTCTCCTTGGCGATATGCGGTGTCACCACGCGCTTGTAGCCTGCGTCTTCTTCCGTTTCCTTCGCGAGCTTCTCCAGCTCCTCGATGATCACGGTGCCGTTGGGCAGCCACATGATGAGGCCCGGACCGACGTCGTCGTCCATGGTATAGATGCTCAGCTCCTTACCGATCTTGCGGTGGTCGCGCTTCTTCGCTTCCTCCAGCAGGGCGAGGTACTCGTCGAGCTGGTCTTTCTTCGGGAAGGTGACGCCGTAGACGCGCGTCAGCATCTTATTCTTCTCGCTGCCTTTCCAGTAGGCGCCCGCGATGTTGGTCAGCTTGATGGCCTTGATAAAACCTGTGTTGGGAATATGCGGGCCGCGGCACAGGTCGGTGAAGCCGCCCTGCGTATAGAACGTGATCTCGCCGTCGGGCAGGTTCTCGAGGAGGTCGAGCTTGTACTCGTCGCCTTTCTCGGTGAAGTACTGCACCGCATCGGCCTTCGAGATCGGCTTGCGGATGTAGGGATTGCTTTGCTTCGCGAGCTCGGCCATCTTCTTCTCGATGGCGGCGAGGTCGTCCTCGGTCATCTTGCGATCGCCGAGATCGATGTCGTAATAAAAGCCGTTGTCTACCGGCGGGCCGACCCAGAACTTAACGCCGGGGAACTGCGCCTCGATGGCCTCGGCCATCAGGTGCGCCGAAGAGTGCCAGAAGGTGCTCTTGCCGCCATTGTCGTCAAAGGTCAGGAGCTTGAAGGACGCGTCGGACTCGATGGGGCGGCTAAGGTCCCATACCTCGCCATTGACTTCGGCGGCCAGCACCTTACGGGCCAGTCCTTCCGAAATCGACTTCGCGATGTCCATGCCAGTCGTTCCGCCCGGGTACTGCCGGACGGTTCCGTCGGGCAGCGTGATGTTGATCTGATCGTTCATATAAGGATGGCAAAATTAACAAACTCTTGCTTCCCTTCCACGCCCCTCCGGGGCTCTTATAGTTAAATTCGCCCCGATGATCCCGACGAAAAGCATCTTCCGGTTGCTCTGCGCCTGCTTATTCCTGCTCGGTACCCGGCCGGCAACGGCCCAGGTGAGCCCCGCTGCGGCTGCTAAAACAGCGGCAAAGGGCGTCAGCGGTATCTGGCGCGGGTACTTCATTACCGAGAGCGGCGACCAATACAAGCTCGAGTTCCAGATCGACCAGAATACCGGTGCCGTGCGCGGCGTTTCCTACTCTTATCTCGATACCCGCTTTTATGGAAAGTCGACGATGAAGGGAAGCTTCAACCCGGCTACCAACAGGTTCAGCATCGAGGAGCTGCGTACCGTAGAAGTACGGAACATGGGCGGTGGCGGCACCTGCCTGATGAACTACAAGCTTGATTTCACCCAGTCGGGCAAGGAGCTGTTTCTCGAAGGAACCTACCTCGGCAAGCGCGAAGACCGCAAGAATCCGAAGAACAGCGGCCAGTGGGGCGACTGTGGCGGCGGACGCGTGTTCCTGCGCCGCGTCGAAACCTCCGACTTTTACGAAGAGCCTTTTCTGAAAAAGCGCGACAGCGTTGCGCAGGTAAAGCCGCCGGTTGCGAGAAAGACTCCGCCGACCGTTCGCCGAACGCCGCCCGCCAGACCGAAGACCGCAATCGTGAAGCCCCCGGTGAAGAAGGCCACCCCGCCCGTAGCTAAAACAACGACGCCGAAGCCGAAGCCCCAGGCCGGCGCGCCCCTCGTGAAAACGGCGCCCCGCGCCGATGTGGCCCCGGTCGAAAAAACGCCCCCGCCGGTACGACGCCCCGAGCCGCTGGCGATCCCGGTGCAGACCCGCAACCGCGAGAATACCACGGCCAAGGTGTTCGAAGTGCAGAACCAGGAGATCCTGGTGAAGCTTTATGACAATGGCGAGATCGACGGCGATACGATTTCGGTGTACCTTGATAACAAGCTTGTATTGTCGCATAAGGGTCTCAGTGCCTCTCCGCTCGAACTGCGCGTGAAGCTCGATCCGCAAAGTCCCGATCACACGCTGGTCATGGTTGCCGAGAATATGGGGCGCATTCCGCCCAACACCGCGCTCATGATCGTTTGGGACGGCGACACGCGTCACGAGGCACAGATCACCTCCACCGACCAGAAAAACGCCATGGTCCGCTTCCGGTACACCGGCGCCCGTGCCGGGACTCCGTAACAACAGACCGCTCATCGAAAAGGCAGGGCCGCAACCCGGCTTCTCCGCTAAATTCCGCTCGTGAAACATTTGTTCCTGCCCCTGTTGTGCCTGATGTCGCTGCTGTGTGCTGCGCAGGAACCGAACCTGAACGGCATCTGGAAGGGCACCCTGACGCAAAGCGCCGGCGGCTGCTTTCCGAAGTATTACATCGAGCTGCAGATCGATATCTCCAACGATTCCGCCTTTGGCGCATCGTACCACTATTCCGATATCAGCAATTACGTCAAGAAGAAATTTCACGGCACCTACTTTCCCTCCGTGCGCAAGCTGTACCTGAGCGAAGGACCCGTGCAGACCTTCAAGATCCCGCCGGATTGCATTCCCTGTATCAAGAATTACGAGCTGTGGTATTCGCGCAGCGGCAACGTGGAAACACTCCGCGGCGAATGGAGCGGCAAAGTGATGAACACCGACGCCTCCTGTCAACCCGGCCAGCTCACCCTTACGCGGGTAAAGGAATCGGCCTTTGCCGAAATTCCGGAAGTGGAAGTCGACACCGGGATGATCCGCCTCGACTTTTACGACAATGCCGAGATCGACGGCGATTCGATCAGTGTACGCGTTAACGGCACGACGATCCTGACCAACAAGAAGCTCGATGTCACGCCCGTAACGGCCTTCGTGCATATCGACCTGCAGCATACGTTCCAGGAAGTGGAGATGGTGGCCGTCAACCTCGGTCGCATCCCACCCAACACGGCGCTGCTCGTGGTAACGGCGGCGGGCAAGCGCTACAAGCTGTACCTGACTTCTACGGAAAGCAAAAGCGCCAAGGTGCGGTTTATCTATGATCCTCCGAAGTAGAGAAAGAAGGCAGATCCCGCAAGCGTGATACGCAGATTTATTAAGATTGGTTATGATTTGCTGACGCACGAAAAAGAAAATCCGCGTCAATCTTAACAATCATAAGAAATCCGCGTTCTTTCTCTCCATCCTGCAGCCGAATCAGAACTTGAAATTCCACGTCACCGACGGGATGATCGGGAACAGCGACACCTGCTTGGCCTGCACCTTGAGCGTGCCGTTGGCGGGGCTTCCCTCTTGGTCGAAATAAATGAAATACGGGTTGAGGCGGCTGTACACATTGTAAATGCTGAACACCCAGCTGCTGGTAAAGCGGCGGATCTTTTTGGGCTGCGGTGTATAGGTGGCCGAAAGGTCCATGCGGTGGTAGGGCTTCAGCCGGTATTGATTCACCTTGCTGTATTCCTGCGTGAGATTTCCGTCGACGATGTAAAAGCGCTCGGGCAACGTGGTGGCATTACCGGTGCCGTACACGAACACGCCTCCTACTTTCCATTTGGGCGTCAGCTCATAGGTGCCCACTACGGAGAGGTCGTGGCGGCGGTCGTACTTGGCCGGGTAGCGCTCGCCGGCGTTGATGTCGGGAAACTGGCGCCAGGTCCAGGAAAGCGTGTAGCCGATCCATCCCGTGAACCGTCCGCGCACCTTGTTGAGAAACAACTCGGCGCCGTAGCTCCAGCCCTTGCCAAACACAAAATGCTCCTCCGGATCGCCCACGTTGGGCTGGTAGCCTTCTTCGAACTCGATCTGGTTCTGCATGTCCTTGTAATACACTTCGAGCGAGGTCTCGTACTGGTTGTCGTGGTAGTTGCGGAAATAGCCCGCGGCATACTGCCAGCTTACCTGCGGCCGCACCCGGTAGGTGCTCGGCACCCACAGGTCGGTGGGCAGCGTGGTGCCGGCATTGCTTACCAGGTGGATGTATTGAAGGTTGCGCGTAACGGCCGCCTTCAGCGACGATACCGAGTCCAGCTGGTAGCGCAGCGTCACCCGCGGCTCGAAGCCGAAGTACGACTGCACCGGCTCCCAGCTTCCATACACGGTGCTATCGAGCTTGTTCTGGTCGGCGTCGCGGATAAATTTCTTATACGGGCCGAGCTGCGTGAACTGGCTCCAGCGGAGGCCGTAATTCATCTTGAGGCGGTCAGACAGTTCCCAGTCGTCCTGCACATAGAGCGCATTTTCCAAAGCGTATTTGAGCTCCGCGTTGCTGGGTGAGAATTCCACCGAATCCTGCCGGCCCGATACCTGGTTGGGCACGAACTTATGGTAGGTGCTTTGGCCGCCGAACTTCACGCGGTGGCTCGGAACGGGGTACCAGTCGAAGTCGACCTTGGCGTTGCCGTCGCGGATGCCCGAGGAAAGCCCCACCTCGAAGTTGTTTTGCGTGGCGCCGAAGCGGAAATGGTAATCATTGTAGACGAGCGTCGCGTTCGAAAAGAGTCGCGGCCCGAACACGTGGTTCCAGCGGAGCGTCGCTGTGGCGTTGCCCCAGGGGATATCAGCCCTGAAGGAACGCTTCTTGCTGACAAAGCGAAACACGTCGCGCCCGAAATAGCCGCTCAGGTAAAGCCGGTCTTTTTCCGAAAAGCGATAGTTGACCTTTGCATTGAGGTCGTAGAAATAATAGCCCGAGCCGCTCGCGTTGGCATCTTTGCTCACGAGTGGTTTTGTCAGTACGTCGATGTAGGTGCGGCGGCCGGAGACCATGAACGAGGCCTTGTTCTTCAGCAGCGGGCCCTGCAGCGACAGGCGCGATGCGATAAGCCCGATGCCGCCCTCGCCCGTGAATTTCTGGTTGTTGCCGTCTTTCATCGCCACATCGAGCACCGACGACAAGCGGCCCCCGTACTGCGCCGGCATCCCGCCCTTGATAAGCGAGGTGTTCTTGATCGCGTCGGAGTTGAAGATCGAAAAAAAGCCGAACAGGTGGCCGGTATTGTACACCACGGCATCGTCGAGCAGGATCAGGTTCTGGTCGGGGCCGCCGCCGCGGACGTAGAAGCCGGCGTTCCCCTCCCCTGCGTTGCGCACGCCGGGCAGGAGCTGTATCGTTTTGAGAATGTCCACCTCGCCGAGAAAGGCGGGAATGTTTTTGATCTGGGCCATGGACAGGTCGATCTTGCCCATCTGCGTGTTTTTGACGTTGGCGTCGCGGCGGCGGCTGTACACCACAACCTCGGTCATCGCTGCCGACTTGGATTGCAGGAGGAGATTGAGCTGCACGTTTGCATGGAGCGACAGCGGCCGGCCCATGGCGAAGAAGGATACGTGGGAGGCGGTAAGCGTATATTCCCCACCCTCGCTGCTGAGCGAGTAGTAGCCGTACTGGTTGGAGGTGACGCTGCGGCCGGTGCCGGCCAGGCTGATGGTAGCGCCGATAACGGTTTCGCCTGTGGCGCTGTCGCGCACGTAGCCACTGATCGTGTATTTCGTCTGCGCCACGGCCCCGAGTGTCAGCAACAGGAGCCCCAGCATCGCCGCTACGCGCATAGGTTATTTATTGTGGGCGAACTGGAGGCTGTCTTTCGGTCCGCCGCAATCGAGCATCGACTTTTGGTAGCGCGGGTGGTGCAGCCCCATGTAGGGGTTGCGCACGGCGCTGGTCGGGCTGAGCCAGACACCGGGCTCGTTGTCGTTAAAGGCCATTGGGCACTCCTGCAGGTAGATCGGTGACGCATCGTAGCGGATAACACGCAGGAGGTCGTATAGGTTCTGCGAGAGGGAGTTGAAGCTACGGCGCGCCTCGGTGAGGTTGGGCGCGTTTTGCATGGCGGTGAGGTCGCCGCCGAACATGTCTTTATAGCTGACGGCGGTTTCGTAGATCGGGAGGTCCTTCTTGAGCTCTTCGTAGGCGATCCCGTTGAGGGAGGCCTGCAGCTTCGCGGCCTGTGGCTTCAGCGCCGCGCTGTCCCAGTTGACAAGGTTCTCACGGAGGGCGTCGTAATCGGCCATAGCCTTACTTACGGAGCTGTTGAAGGCGACGCTGTACTTGCTTTGGGCTATGGGTTGCTGCTTGGGTGGCTCGGGCGTGGCGGGCTGGTCGTTTCCGCCGTTACAGGAGACAAAGTAAACGCCGACAACCGCGGCCACAAGCGCCAGGATCCAGATATATTTCCGCATGGAGGCAAAATTAAGACAGTTTGTGGTTTGTAGTTTGTGGTTTGTGGTTGCCGGACTTGCGAAGCCGGTGCCCGGCAACGCTTTTCTCGCCTATGGGCGAACTACAAACTTCAAAGCAGCAACTTCAAACTATCTTTGCGCCTCTAAAACCTTAGCTTTTCTATGCTGGCAGGCTTTCAAAACGTGACTTTCGAATTCGGCGCGCGGACCATCGTGAAAGACGCCACCTGGCATATTCACCCCCTCGAGCGTATCGGGCTCGTAGGCTACAATGGCACCGGCAAATCGACCCTCCTGAAGGTGCTGGTGGGCGAGTACCTCCCATCTAACGGCACCGTGGAGCGGGGCCGCAACACAACCATCGGCTACCTACACCAGGACCTTCTCTCCTTTGAGACCACCGAATCGATTCTCCAGGTTGCGATGCATGCCTTCGACAGGGCCATGGCCATCGGCAAGGAGCTGGACGCACTGACGAAAAAACTGGAAACCGAGCAGACCGACGAGCTCCTCCACGACTACAGCGAAAAGCTGCACGAATTCGAGGAGGCCGGCGGCTATGAGATGGAATACAAGACCGGTGAAGTACTCCAGGGCCTCGGCTTTTCGAATGCCGACCTGCAGCGGCCCTACGCCGAGTTCTCCGGTGGCTGGCGGATGCGTGTGCTGCTGGCCCGCATGATCCTGCAGCAGCCCGACCTGCTGCTGCTCGACGAACCGACCAACCACCTTGACCTACCCTCCATCGAATGGCTGGAGAAATACCTGCAGCACTATAAAGGCGCCGTGGTGATGGTGAGCCACGACCGGTTCTTCCTCAACCGGATGGTGAAGAAGATCGTGGAGCTGTACCAGCGCGAGCTGCACTTCTACACCGGCAACTACGAATACTACGAGCAGGAGAAAGAGCTACGCATCGAGCAGCAGCAGCGGGCTTTCGAAAACCAGCAGGATTATATCCGCCAGAACGAGCGCCTCGTGGAGCGCTTCCGCGCCAAGGCCTCCAAGGCCGCCATGGCCCAAAGCATAATGAAGAAGCTCGATAAGTTGGAGCGCATTGAAGATGCCGCACTCGAGCGCCCCGACCTGCGGATCAACTTTGCGATCGATAAAACGCCGGGCAAAGTGCTCGTGGAGCTCAAGAACGTTACAAAGCGCTTCCCGAAACTGACCATTGTGGACGGCGCCTCCGCCGAGATCGAGCGGGGCGACAAGATCGCGCTGGTGGGTGCGAACGGTAAGGGTAAGTCGACGCTGCTCCGCATCATTGCCGGCACGGAACCCATCGAGGGTGAGCGCAAGTGGGGCCACAACGTGGATGAGGCCTTCTACGCCCAGCACCAGATGGAAGCCCTCAACCTCAATAACACACTGCTCGACGAGCTGAAGGACGCCGGCTCGCAAAAGACGGAGCAGGAGCTGCGCACGCTGCTGGGATGCTTCCTCTTCAGCGGCGACGATGCCGATAAGAAGATCAAGGTGCTGAGTGGTGGCGAAAAGGCCCGCGTGGCCCTGGCGAAGACCATCATCAGCAAGGCCAACTTCCTGCTGCTCGACGAACCGACGAACCACCTCGACATCCACTCTACCGAGTTGCTGGTGGAAGCGCTCAACCGCTACGAAGGCACCTACGTGCTGGTGAGCCACGACCGCTACTTCATTTCCAAAACGGCCAACAAAATCTGGGAGATCGTCGATCACCAGATCCGCGAGTTCAAGGGAACCTATGATGAGTGGGTGGATTGGAAGGAGCGCCGTGCTCTTGCAGAGCGCGAACAGAGCCGGATGGAACAGCAGAACAAAGAACAACAGAACAAGGACCAGAAAAATAAGGGGCAAAAGAAAGAAGAGCCTAAGAAAGCTGAGGAGCCCGTGCCGACGGTGGCGAAGAAGGCCATCAATAAGGAATTGCAGAAAGAGCTGCAGAAATACCAGCGGCAGTTCGGGCAGGTGGAGCACGACCTCGCGAAGCAGAACGAGCTGAAATCGACGCTGGAAGCGGCCCTGGCCGCACCGGAAACCTACTCCAACCCGGAGCAGTTCAAGAAGACCGAGGCTGACTATGCCGCGGTGCAAAAGAAAATCGCCGACCTCAACAAGCAATACGAGCAGCTGTTCGACAAGATCATCGAGCTGGAGGCGCAGCTGTAAGAAAAGGTTGTGGTTTGTAGGTTGGAGTTGGCTGGCGCCTCCAACGAAAAGATCGGGTATAATCATTGCTGCATTGCTGCGTCATTAAACCAATGTTTATGAAGCAGCTTTTTTTATGCACGGCTTTGGCGGGGATGGTCCTGGCCGGAAGCCTGAGCTCCTGCAAGGGCAAGGACAAGCAAAAGGTTGAAACGGAAACAACTTACCCCGCGCCCGCTCCAACAACCAACACCCCGGTAGTCATCTCAGCCGACGACTCGTTGCGGCAGAAACTGCCCGACGTGACGAAGGACTTTCCGGGCGTAACCACGACGGTCAACAACGGCGAGGTGACCCTGACAGGTACGGTAGAGCGCGATCGCCTTCCGCGACTCATGCAATCGATTCATGCGCTCAACCCGCGCAAGGTCAACAACCAGTTAACCATCAAATAAGCAATCATGGCATTACAGGATAAATACGGGCGCCTCGTGCAGGCAGCCCAGCAGGCCGGCGTACGCAACCTCGCGGTACGTGAGCAAAACAATGTGCTTTATATCGAGGGAGAGGCGCCGAATGGCCAGGTAAAAGACCAGCTCTGGCAGGTATACAACGAGATCGACCCCGACTTCCGCGCCGGCGACCTTGTGCTCGATGTGAATGTTGGCGCTTCGGCCGCGGGGCAACGCGCCAAGGTGGTGACGCAGGAGTCGAACCTGAACGTGCGCAAAGGCCCCGGCACCGACCAGCAGATCGTGGCCAAAGCGGCCCACAACGATTATGTAACGCTGATCAGCAAAGCCAACGACCAGTGGTGGCTCGTGCGTACGAGCAGCGGCGCGGAAGGGTATGCGTCTGCGCAGTACCTGTCGCCGGAGTAGATCAGTTTGAGGTTTGTAGTTTGGAGTTTGTAGTTGGCTGGCGCGGGAATCGTCTGGCGCTAACGTTTGCATGCATCGCGGAACCTCAAACTACAGACCCCAAACTCCAAACTGTGTTATTTCTCCGCCGAATGCATTTTGATAAAATCCGATACGAGGTACGAGATCAGCTTGCCCGTTGATTCGTCGGTTTTGCCATTGGCGAGGCGTACGGCGCCTTCGCTGATGTGCAGGTAGGCGCATTTGGCGTTGCCGGCGCAGAGGTTCACGTACTGGCGGGCGTGCAGCGGAAGCAGGCCCGAAGGCGTTTGTGCGCTGCTGAGGGTATCCTGTATCACGTCGAGGTCGAGCTCAATGCCGCACCAGGTGTCGTTGGTGAATTCCACGGCGTGGGCAATAGCCTGCAGGAAGGAGCGCTTGCCGTGGAGGAAGATGTCTTCGTAGCTGATGCAATCGAAGAACGGATTGTTGACGATGTCGACCCACACGTTCTGCTGCAGGTAGTTTTCGTGGAGACCGACAACACAGTATTTCTGCAGGAATCCATCGTCTTCGGCATAGCGGAAGCCGTTGCCGCTGTGGCGGCCTTCGGCCGGGCGATAGTCCGCATGCGCATCGAGGTTGATGGCGTTGATCTGCGGGAGCGGTATCTGCAGGTCCTGGTGTAGGCCCTTGGCGCAGCCTTTCAGGAGCGGGTAGGAATTGTTGTGTCCCCCGCCAATCACGACCGGGATCTTTCCTGCCGTAACGACGGCCTTGGCCAGCTTTTCCACTTCCTCATCGATGGCATTCACGGCATGGCGGAAGGCCTCGAGGCGCTCCTCTTCGTTCGTTGCATTCTTTTCGATGAGGTCCTGGATATCGCTAAAATCGAAATGGCCGGCAACGCAGATATCATCACCGGTCAGAAAGTCGTTGCTCTGGATATTCAGGAACGATTGCAGGAACGAGGCCCAGCCTGTGGAAGCACCACCGGTACCGCCGTTGGCCTGTACGCCAATGTCTTCGGGGATGCCGAACAGCACGTAGCGCGCGTCGATCTTGCCAAAGGCCTCGGGGCCATGGTCTTCGGTAAGCACGTGTACCTGCTCGCCCAGTTTGGTTTCGAAGCGTCGGATCTTTGTGAGCGCAAGAATGTCGCTCTTATTGTAGAAGCGGAAATGCGGCGTCTGCATCGTCGTTTGCGGCTTATGGGTGATGGTTTGTTCCTGTGTCATATGGGTTCCCCGTTCAGCAGCACGGTTTCGATGAGATGGCTGCCGAAGGCGTAAGGAAGATACGCCAAAGAAGGTATCGGCGCTGTTAAAAGCAGCTGCGCTTTTTTCCCCACGGCGATGGAGCCGACTTCGTGCTGCAGCTCCAGGGCGCAGGCCGCGTTGACGGTAGCGGCGTTGATCGCCTCTTCGGGCAGCAGCTTCATCCCGATGCAGGCCATCGACACAACCATATTCATATTCCCCGAAGGCGATGATCCGGGATTGTAATCCGAGGCCAGCGCAATGGCGCAGCCGGCGTCGACGAGTTGCCGCGCAGGCTGGAAGGGCATCCGGAGAAAGTACGCGGCGGTGGGCAGCAACGTACCGATGGTATCCGAAGCGGCCAGTGCCCGCGTGGCGGCATCGTCCATGCTTTCGAGGTGGTCAACGGAAAGTGCGCCCAGGTCAATTCCAGCCTGGACACCGCCGGACACGGCCAGCTGGTTGGCGTGCAGGCGCGGCTTCAGACCGTATTGCTTCCCGGCCGTACAAATACGGATCGTCTGTTCGGGCGTGAAAAAGTTTTCCTCGCAAAAGACGTCGATGTAGTCGGCGAGTCCTTCGGCAGCGATCCGTGGCAACATTTCTTCGATTAGCAGCCGGATATAGCCCTCGCGGTCCTCGCGGTATTCTGTCGGGAAGCTGTGGGCGCCGAGGAAGGTGCTGCGGATGTCGATACCGCTTGCCGCGCGCAGACGGCGGACCACGCGGAGCATCTTCAGCTCCCCTTCCACCGTGAGGCCGTAGCCGCTTTTGATCTCGATAGTGCCGGTGCCGAGGCGCATCACCTCCTGCAGGCGCGACCAGGACTGGCGGAACAGCTCGTCTTCGCTGGTCTCGTTGAGCACGCGTGCCGAGTTGAGGATGCCCCCGCCACGTGCGGCGATCTCGGCATAGCTCCTACCCTTTATTTTATCGACAAATTCATTTTCGCGGGAGCCTGCAAAAACCAGATGGGTATGTGAATCCACCCAGGCGGGAAGCACGAAGCGGCCCGTCGCGTCGATATGGCTGCGGAAATCGGCCGGGCGATGGCGGAGCTTCGTCATCGGCCCGAATTCGGCGATACGCCCCGCTTCCACGACGAGGTAGGCATGGTCGATGCAGGGCAGGCTGGCCAGGTCGGCGCCGCGGAGTGGGCGATCGATGGCGCGGGTATTGACGAGCTGCCTGATGTTGCTGAGGAGAAGATCCATGTGGCGGCTAAAGTAGGGAGTTCCCGGCATAGACCCATCTCGCGGCCTTCTGCCCCCATGGAGGCCAGGGATGGGTCCACGTTCAGGAACGATTTTTTCTACTACCTCCCCATCGACTCCCATCTATGGCAACAAAACCCAACAATGACCTCCTCTGGTACAAGGACGCGGTTATCTACGAGCTCCATATCAAAGCCTTCCGCGATTCCAATGGCGACGGTATCGGCGACTTCGGTGGACTTCTCGAAAAACTCGACTATCTACAGGAGCTGGGCGTAACCGCCATCTGGGTGCTCCCCTTCTATCCATCGCCCCTGCGCGACGACGGCTACGATATCGCCGACTACTACAGCATCAACCCCCGCTACGGCGACCTCGACCAGTTCAAGGCCTTCCTTGACGAGGCCCATCGCCGCGGACTGAAGGTCATCACCGAGCTCGTCGTCAACCATACCTCCGACCAGCACCCGTGGTTCCAAAGGGCCCGCCGCGCACCAAAAGGATCGCCCGAGCGCGACTACTACGTGTGGACGGACAACCCGAAGCAATACAAGGATGTACGCATCATCTTCCAGGACTTCGAAGCCTCCAACTGGACCTGGGATCCCGTGGCCCAGCAATACTACTGGCACCGGTTCTTTCACCACCAGCCCGATCTCAACTTCGACAACCCGCAGGTGCAACAGGAGATCTTCAACGTCATGGACTACTGGTGCGCCCTCGGCGTGGACGGGTTCCGGCTCGACGCCATCCCCTACCTCTATGAGCGCGAAGGAACCAATGGCGAGAACCTTCCCGAGACCCACGCCTTCCTCAAGCGCCTGCGCGCCCACGTCGACGACAAGTTTCCCGGCACGCTCTTTCTTGCCGAGGCCAATATGTGGCCCGAGGAAGCCGCCTCCTACTTCGGCAACGGCGACGAGTGCCACATGAACTACCACTTCCCGGTAATGCCGCGCATGTTCATGGCCGTTCAGCAGGAAGACCGCTACCCGATCACCGACATTTTTGAGCAAACGCCCCCGATCCCCGACAACTGCCAGTGGGCGATGTTCCTCCGCAACCACGACGAGCTGACGCTCGAGATGGTGACTGACGAGGAGCGCGACTTCATGTACAAGGTCTATGCGAAAGACCCGAAGGCGCGCATCAACCTCGGTATCCGTCACCGCCTCGCACCGCTGATGGACAACAACCGCCGAAAGATCGAGCTTATGAACTCCCTTCTCTTCTCGCTGCCGGGCACCCCCGTGCTCTACTACGGCGACGAGATCGGGATGGGCGACAACTTCTACCTCGGCGACCGCGACGGCGTGCGCACGCCCATGCAATGGAGCGCCGACCGCAACGCGGGTTTCTCCGAAGCGAACCCGCACCAGCTGTACCTCCCCGTGATCCTCGATCCCGAGTATCACTACGAGGCTGTCAACGTGGAGCTCCAGCGGCGCAACACCTCGTCGCTGTTCTGGTTCATGAAGCGCCTCATTGCCCTGCGCCGCTCTTCGAAAGCTTTCAGCCGCGGCGACATGCAATTCATCAATGTCGAGAACCCGAAGGTCCTGGCCTTCACCCGCACGTTCGAAGACGAAACGATCCTGGTGGTGGTCAATCTTTCCAAATACGCGCAGCCCGCCGAGGTGGACCTGCGCAACTTCAAAGGCTACCAGCCGGTGGAGCTGTTCAGCCGCACGCAATTCCCGACGGTGCGCGAAGACAGCCCTTACTTCTTCACGATGGGCCCCCACTCCTTCCAATGGTTCGAGCTCGAAAAGGTTCGCACGCGCGCCGACGAGGAACGGACGATACCAACGCTCGAAATGCGCGGCGACGGCATCCTCGACGCCTTTGAGCGGACGCAGCTCGAGCAGGATATCCTGCCTGCCTATGTATTCAGCCGGCCCTGGTTTGCCGGCAAGGGCCGCACCGTGTACAGCCTCAGCGTCACCGACCATTACCTGCTCGAGGAGAACGGGCGCCATGCCTGGTGGCTGCTCCTCGAAGTTGCCTACGAAAGCGGGCTTCCCGAGTGGTACCAGCTGGCAGTCAGCATCGTGTCCAACGACACGGCCCGCGAGCTCGGAAGCACCTGCCCCGAGGCGATTATCGCCCATGTGGAAGGAAGCGTGCCGGGCGCTATGTTGTGCGACGCCTTTTACCTCAAAGGATTGCAGCGCTCGCTGCTGCGCCGCTTCGTGCAAAGCGAGCAGCTGAAGCTCAATGACGGCACGGTATTCTTCGATGCCGTTGAGGAGCTCTCGCGTTACAACTGGGAAGAAGCCACGCCGCGGATTTTCCCGCAAAACCAGTTCAATACCTCCATCGTTTACGACAACCATCTCTTCCTGAAATGGTACCGCAAGGTGGAGTTCTTTGTGAACCCGGATGTGGAGTTGAACCGCTACCTGTCGCTCGATGCGGGCTTCCCCTATACACCTACCTACCTCGGTTCCGCCGAGTGGCAGTCGGGCCGCGGGCGCATGGTGCTGGCCATCGTGCAGCAGCTTGTCGACAATCACGGCAACGGTTATGCGTATATGCGCGAGCGCGTGAACAACTTTATCGAGCGCGTCCTTGCGCGTCCCAATGCCGAGGTACTGCTGCAATACGACCTGCGTCCCTGGTCGCGTCCCGCCGGTCCCGACGAGTTGCCGCAGGAGCTGCAGGACCTGCTTGGCGGCCGCGCGGCCGAACTGATGCGCCTCCTTGGCGAGCGGACGGCGCAGATGCACAAGGCCTTCGCGCGTAACAATACCGTGAAGGAATTTGCGCCGGAGGATTTTTCGCTCCACTACCAGCGCTCGCTCTTCGCCTCCATGGTGTCGCTCGTGCGTGATTCCTTTCACCGCATGAACCGCTCCGATGGAAACCCCGAGCCCGCTGCCGTTCGTATCCGTGGCCTTCTCGGCCGGCGCACCGAGCTCCTGGCCCTGCTCAAGCGCGTGTACGATCACAAGCTCGACGTGGTCAAGATCCGCACCCATGGCGCCTTCGACCTCAATAAAGTATTGCTCACCGGGAAGGATCTCGTGCTCTACGACTTCGGCGGCAACATCCTCAAAAGCTTCTCCGAGCGCCGCATCAAGCGCTCTCCCGTGCGCGACGTGGCACAGATGATCGCCGGTATTTATACGGCGACCTTTGATGCCTTCGCCAGCAGCGGCCACCTGTCGAACGAGCGCGAAGAGCACCTCCCCTACGCGGAGCGCTGGGCCTACATCATGAGCGGCTTTTTCCTGAAAGCGTATATGGAGAATGTGCGCGACGAAGCCTTCCTTCCGAAAGACCCCGAGGACTGCGCCATGCTGCTGCATACCTTCCTGCTGGAGCGCTCGCTGCGCGTCCTCAGCCAGGAATTGCAGCAGGGCAGCGGGCGGATACTGGCGCCGCTTTGCCTTATCGAATCGGTATTTGCGCAGGCGCCCTCAACGGTCGGCCACTGAGGCCCGCGGCAACAGGAATTTACGAAGCAGCGGCAGCACCTGGCTTTGCGCCCAGAGGCTGTACCGAGCGGCCGTTTTGTTCTTTCCCACCCGGATGGTGACGGCCTTGTCGCGCAGCACGCGGAACATGTCCTCATCGGTCGTGTCGTCGCCGATGCAAAGCATAAAGTCGGGACTGAAATGATCGAGCACTTTCTGCGATGCCGTGCCTTTGTCGATGCCGATAAGGCGCACCTCGAGCACCTTGTTGCCGTCGATCACCTGCAGCGCCGTGTTGGTCGTGAGCTGCAGCAGGCTGTTGCGCAGCTCGCGCGACCGGGTGAAGCCAAGGTCGGGGTGCGTGTTGCGGTAGTGCCAGGCCAGCGTATTGTGCTTCTCCTCGATGAACGATCCCACGCAGCGGGTGACGAACAGCTCGAGCAGCGGGCGGATCTCTGCCTTCCATTCCGGGCTTAGCGATACCTGCGACTGCCAGTCGGCATCGCCGCGGTAGCGGATATAGGCACCGTGCTCCGCCACAAGACCAACGGGCAGGTGTCCAAGCCAGCTATGGAGTGTTTCCGGGTCGCGGCCGGAGATGATCACCACCTCGGTGGCCTCCTGCGTTGCAAGCTCCTCGAGCAATTGCATCACGTCTTTCCCGGGAACGGCCATCGAGGGAAGCTTTGCATAGGGCGCCAGCGTGCCGTCGTAATCGAGCAGGATGCAGCGCTTCCGGGCGTGCAGGTATTCGCTGAGGAGCAACTGCGTTGTCGGGCCGTCGAGGAAGTTCGACTGCTCCTGCTCCTGCTCCTTCTTTACTTCAGCAAGGCTTTCGAGGTTATCGTCGATCCAGTGCTGGATATCGTAATCGGCGAGGCGGCGCTGCATGAACGAGAGGCGGTTGCGCTGCTCGGTGAGCGGCATCGTGAGCGCCGTATTGATCGCATCGGCGACCTCCGACGTATCGGTGGGATTGACCAGGATCGCCTCGCTCAGCTCGGAGGCCGCGCCCGTCAGCTCGCTCAGGATCAGCACGCCCTTGTCGAGGCAGGAAGCGATGTACTCCTTGGCTACGAGGTTCATCCCGTCGCGAAGCGGCGTGATCAGGGCAACGTCGGCCGACTGGTACAGGGCGCAGAGCTCTTCGAAGCTGAGGTGATTGTAGCGGTAGATGAGCGGCTGCCAGTGCAGCGAGGAGAATTTACCGTTGATGGTGCTTACCTGCTGCTCGATCTGCCCGCGCATCTCGGCGTAGGAAGCGATATTGGCCCGCGAGGGAATGATGTTGAAGATGAACACGACGCGCTCATGCCACTCGGGGTGCCGCTTCAGGAATTCCTGGAAACCGTCGAGGCGGTAGCTGAGCCCCTTCGTGTAATCGAGGCGGTCGACGGAGAAGATGATCTTCTGCCCGGCGAACTTGTGCTCCAATCCCGTAGAAATACGGGCGGCGAGCTCGTTGAGCAACGCGTCGCGGAACTTCGGGTAGTCGATGCCGATCGGGAACAGGTCCACGCGGATCAGCCGGTTGTCGTAATACAGGGCGTTGAACTGGTTCTCGATCTTGAGCACCATCTTGGCCGACTGGATGAAGTGCTGCACGTAGTCGTAGGTATGGAAGCCAAGCAGGTCGGCGCCCAGCAACCCCTGTAGCAGCAGCGTTTTCCAGTGCGTTGGCAACAGGCGGAAGATCTCGTACGACGGGAAGGGAATGTGCAGGAAGAACCCGATCGTTGCGTCGGGAAGGCGTCGCCGAAGCAGCTGCGGCACGAGCATCAGCTGGTAATCGTGCACCCAGATCACATCGCCCGCCTCGTAGATCTCGGCGATGCGCTCCGCGAAAAGGGCATTCACCTCCAGGTAGGCATCGAAGTCTTCGTTGCGGAATTCGGTAAGCGAGGGAAAGTAGTGAAACAGCGGCCAGAGGGTGGCATTTGAAAATCCGTTGTAATAGCGGTCGTACTGCTCTTTCGGCGGAAAGATGGGCTCGATCCCGAAATCGGTCGGAAACAGTCCCGACGCCTTCGCTTCCTGCCAGTCTGCGCGCGCGGCGTCCACACTCCCCACCCAGATGCGCTCCGCGAAATCGGGATGCACTTCTTTCTCAAAAAAGCTTTTGATCGCCGATACAAGGCCACCGGAGCTCTGGCGGGACTGTAGACGTCCATCGGTGCGTTCCAGCGAAAACGGCAATCGGTTCGATACAACAAGAAGTCGGGCCATGCCAGTATTTGTCCAAAAATTGAGCCATGCGGCCGCTACTCCTCCTTCGGGAAAAGTGCTTCCGCGGGTTCAATAGGGCCGCCGATTTAGCCCTCGTTCCGGGGCTTCCGCGGCGCGCGGAGCATTCCGTACAGGAAAAGCAGCGTGGGGGTAGCCAGGAGCAGGAGAATGAGCAGCACGGGCAGTGACGGCTCGGGGTTGGGCAGTCCCTTTGCCGCGCGAAGTGAATAGAAGGTAGCGGTGGCCAGTACCAGCATCAGCACGAGGCGTAATTGTCGGAACAGCCGCCGCACAAGCTCCAGCGCCCGTTCGGGGTCTGTATCGTCCTGGGGCTTCCGCGGGAAGCGGTGAGCATATCGGTGCAACAGCGTGAGCAGGGCATACGCCGCGCTCGCGATGACGGGCAGCATCCAGACGCTCGAGCGAGGGCCCCAGTCGTCGGCCCGGCCCGCCGCATCGAAATGGATTGGCACGGTTGCCGGCAGCGAGCTGTAGCTTCGGATCACGAGTATCCAGCAAAGCAGCAGCAAGTAGCCGGCCAACAGGTTCGCGATACGAACGGAGACGCGCATACGATTACTTCTGTAAACGGGATTCAAGGTCGAGGCCCTGCTCTTTGGCCGTCCGCTGCGCGATCTCGTAGCCGGCGTCCGCGTGGCGGATGACACCCATGCCCGGGTCGTTGCGCAGCACGCGTTTAAGTCGCTGCTCCGCATCGTCGGAGCCGTCGGCCACGATCACCATTCCAGAGTGAATGCTGTAGCCCATACCAACGCCGCCGCCATGGTGCAGGCTCACCCAGGAGGCGCCGCCGGCAGTGTTGACAAGCGCGTTGAGGATCGGCCAGTCGGCAACGGCATCGGAGCCATCGAGCATCGCCTCGGTCTCGCGGTTCGGCGAAGCCACCGAGCCCGTATCCAGGTGGTCGCGCCCGATCACGATCGGCGCCTTGACCTTGCCGGTTCGTACCAGCTCATTGAAGGCGAGTCCGGCCTTTTCGCGCTCGCCTTGTCCAAGCCAGCAGATCCGCGCAGGAAGCCCCTGGAAGGCGATCCGCTCTTTTGCCAGCTTCAGCCAGCGTTGCAGCGATTCGTTCTCGGGAAACATGCCGGCGATGAGCTCGTCGGTAACGGCGATGTCGGCCGGGTCGCCGCTGAGAGCCGCCCAGCGGAAAGGACCTTTTCCTTCGCAAAACAGCGGGCGGATATAGGCCGGTACAAAGCCCGGGAAATCGAATGCGTTTTCGAGTCCGCGCTCCTTCGCGCGTGCGCGGATGTTGTTGCCGTAGTCGAACGTGACGGCACCCTTTTGCTGCAGCTCGAGCATCAGCTCCACGTGCCGGTACATCGAATCATAAGCGTACTCCAGGTACTGCTCGGGATTTTCGCTGCGCAGAACGCGGGCGCTCTCTTCGCTCAACTGGTGGGGCCAGTAGCCGATCAGCGGGTCGTGCGCCGATGTTTGATCGGTCAGTGTGTCGGGTACAATATTGCGGGCGATAAGGCGCTCCAGTAGTTCTACGGCATTGCAATGAACACCGATGGAAAGGGCCTCTCCCTTCTGCTTTGCTTCGAGGGCGCGGTCGATCGCTTCGTCAACGTTTTCAATCAGCAGGTCGAGGTAGCGGGTTTCGAGGCGCTTTTCGATGCGCCATTTCTCCACTTCGGCAACAAGGGCCACGCCCTCGTTCATGGTGATGGCCAGGGGCTGGGCGCCACCCATCCCGCCGAGGCCGGCGGTGACGTTGAGCGTTCCCTTGAGGCTGCCACCCTTGCCCTCCCTGCGCGGGAAGTGCTTGTCGGCGAGGGCCGCATAGGTTTCATAGGTGCCCTGTACGATACCCTGCGAGCCGATATAGATCCACGATCCGGCGGTCATCTGCCCGTACATCATCAGGCCCTTGCGCTCGAGCTCTTCGAAGTGCTTCCAGTTGGCCCAGTTGGGTACGAGCTGCGAGTTGGAAAGGAGCACACGCGGCGCGTCCTTGTGGGTTTTGAGAATCCCCACGGGCTTGCCGCTTTGGATCAGCAGGCTCTCGTCGTTCTCCAGCACCTTCAGCGCGGCGATGATGTTGTCGAGCGCTTCGAAGTTGCGCGCGGCCTTTCCGCGGCCTCCGTACACGATCAGGTCATCGGGGCGCTCGGCAACGGCCGGGTCAAGGTTGTTGAGCAGCATCCGGAGCGCCGCTTCCTGGATCCAGCCTTTGCAGGAAAGCCCGGTTCCGGTGGGTGTCTTGTATTTGATCGGGTCGTATTTCGACTTAATGAGTTCGGACATAGAGCAAGCTTTAGTTAGGTTTTGAAGGTTCTAATGGTTTTGAAGGTTCTGGAGGTTTCGGAGACTGATACCCCAACCCCTAGAACTTTAAGAACTTTAAGAACCTTAAGAACCTTAAGAACCTTAAGAACCTTAAGAACTTATTTGAGTGTAAAGTTATCGAAGCCTTCATTCAGTTTTCTTCCCGCCGCCGCCGCACAGGCGTTCACCTGTTGTACAAGACTGCCGCTGGCAATGATGGCATGGGCTTTCTGGATATCGTCGGCGAAGATGCGGTCTTCCTCGGCAAAGCCGACGGTCTCGCGGAGGTGCTGGTGCGCGCATTCGAGCAGGGCGCTGCTGCGGAGCGGGCGGCGGAACTCGATGGCCTGCGCGGCGCTCACGAGCTCGATGGCCAGGATGTACTCCAGGTTGTCGAGCACCTTGGCCAGCTTGCGGCCGCTGATGGAGCCCATGCTCACGTGGTCTTCCTGCCCGAGGGAGGTCGGGATGGAGTCGGCCGAGGCGGGGAAGCAAAGCGTTTTGTTTTCGGTCACCAGCGCCGCGGTCGTGTATTGCGGGATCATGAAACCGCTGTTCAGTCCGACGTTCTTCATCAGCAGCAGCGG
This sequence comes from Flaviaestuariibacter terrae, assembly GCF_054777635.1. Taxonomy (NCBI): domain Bacteria; kingdom Pseudomonadati; phylum Bacteroidota; class Chitinophagia; order Chitinophagales; family Chitinophagaceae; genus Flaviaestuariibacter; species Flaviaestuariibacter terrae. Next base: position 868,063 of record NZ_BAAHAL010000006.1, on the reverse strand, counting down.
CAGGCCCCACTTGCCTTCCAGCAGCAGGTAGCAGCGACGGTCGGAGATGTTGCCGATCTCGGCCGCGGCCAGGCAGGCATAGTCGAGCGGGAGCGCCAGCGGTTGCCCGTGGAAGTTGCCGCCGCTGATCGTGTCTTCGGGGCCGAAAACGATCGGGTTATCGGTCACCGAATTCGCTTCGATCGATACGAGCTCTTTCAGGTGCAGCCAGGCATTGCGTGAGGCGCCGTGTACCTGCGGCATGCAGCGCAGCGAATACGGATCCTGCACACGCCCGCAATCAACGTGGCTTTGCATAATGTCGGAGCCGTCGAGCAGCCCGCGGAGGCGCTGGGCCACAAGGCGGTTGCCGGTGTACGGCCGCAGCTGGTGCAGGCGGTCGTCGAAGGGAGCCTTGGTGCCGGTGAGGGCTTCGAGGCTCATCGCACCCACGATGTCGGCGGCTTCGAGGCAGTTGTGTAAGCGCTGCACACCCTGCAGCGCAAAGGCGACGATGAACTGCGTTCCGTTGATGAGGGCAAGTCCTTCCTTCGGTCCGAGCGTGATCGGCTCGAGGCCTTCGGACTGCAACATGGCAGAAGAAGGTTTCCGCTCCCCTTTATGATATACTTCACCCAGCCCGATGAGGGGCAGGAAGAGATGCGCCAGCGGCGCGAGGTCGCCGGAAGCCCCGACGGAGCCTTTCTCCGGCACCACCGGGATAACGTCGTTGTCAATATGCCAGAGGATCCGCTCGATCGTGCTCAGCTGTACACCCGAGTGGCCCTGTACCAGCGCCTGCACCTTGGTAATGAGCATGAGCTTCGCGGTTGCACGCGGGATCGGGTCGCCGACGCCGACGCTGTGACTTTGAAGGATCTTATGCTGCAGCAGGCGCGTATCGGCCTCGTTGATGGCGGTATCGGCGAGGATGCCGAAGCCGGTGTTGATGCCATAAACGGTGCGCCCGGAGCGGACGATCGCCTGCACATCTTCCTGGCTTTGACGTACACGGGCAATGGTGGCCGCATCCAGCTTGCCGGGGCGGGTGCCTGCGGCCAGCGAAAGGGCGCTTTCAACGCTTAAAATATCGGTTCCGAAGAAAAATGGAAGTATCATAACAGTGGGAAGCGAAAATAACGTTTAACTTAGAGCGACAAGCTTTTACCCAATAATCCGCCCTATGAGCAACCTGATTTCCGCGCTGGCGACGGCACTATTAGGCCGCCTCGCTCCGAAGAACGAAGAAACCCGCCGCTTCCGCTGCTGCAGCGCCGGCGCCACCCTTGAATTTTACAAAGCGCCCTTTGTACACCAGTCGTACGACGAGGAAGGCAACGAGATCTTCACCGGCCAGAGCCTCGACCGCAAGGTGATGTATGGCTTTGTGACCTGCCGCCTCGCCAATCCCCTCTCCGACCGCATGCTTGCCGAGCAGCGCCTGTTCCTGTTCATGGAGCAGCTCCACCCGCACTATAACATCGATTGCACCGCCGGCCTCGATCACGGCATCGAGCATCCCGACTTCCCCGAAGTGGTGGGTATGAGCGAATACTGGCAGGACGCCGATGGCAAAGACTGGAAAGTAGTTGGCTGGACCGACGGCACACTCATGGCCGTGCTCTACATCCGCAATATTTCCATCACCGATTTCCGCCGGCAGGATGCCTTCTTCGAATCCTTCCGTTTTGCCGCGGCCCGCAAGTTGGTATAATCCCGCTGAGGCTTATCTTTGCCGCCTTTCGGCATGCGCCACGCGTGTATGCCGGAACGGCTCCATAGCTCAATGGATAGAGCGCCTGCCTTCTAAGCTGGTGATCTAGGTTCGATTCCTAGTGGGGCTACCGATAAACTTTTTAACCCGGACTTCCATCCGGGTTTTTTTATGTCAGTGTACCAGGTGCAGCAACTTTTGAATGAGCAAGCCCGTGCCCAGTGCCAGCAGCACACTCGTCAGCGTTCCGATCAGCAGGTACTCGGTCTTCGCCTCGGTGCGTTGCGAATCGCTGAAGCGGATGATGCTCTTGGCTGCCAGCAGCAGGCCGAAGGCTTCGTATTGACCTTTAAGTACAAGAATCAGGATGATGACGCGCTCGGCCATCCCGATCCAGGAGCCGGCGGTGGCGAGGCTGTCGTCGTTTACGGCTTTCGTCGCAAAGGGATCGCCCACCTGCTTTGCCGACACCAGCTCCGTGTTGAGGCGCTCGCGCCACTTCGCGGTGAACTGGCCGATAAAGATGCCCAGCGGCTTCGTGACAAACACAAAGGCCGTCGCGAGAACCAGGTGCCGCACCGTGAAGAGCTCTTCCCATCGTGGCAGTGAAAGGCTTCCCTGCCAGGCAAGAAGCCAGCAACCTATGAGCACCAGCAGGTGCGCCAACTGGTCGAGCAAAAAGTACAGGAGCTTCGGCGCTGCATACGATTTGACGCCGTCGATGATCGTGTGGGAGCTGAAGATCAGCAGCACAACCGTCCACGATTGAAAGCCGGTGAGCAGGCCTGCTACGAGCGCGGTGATCGCGCCATGGAGGTACAATTCCTTGGCGGCAAAATGCAGGCGGCCACGACGCTCGACCCAGCTTTTGGGCTGCAATACAAAGTCGGTAAGCAGGTGCGCCAGCAGGAGCTGCAGCAGCGGAATGAAATTCATGACCGATCGTTTTGGGTGAGGGTTCGGCAGAGTGCGGCGTACTCCGCAAGCAGCCACTCGATCTTCGACCAGCCGGCCGAGTGCGCGTGGTTGCTGATGGTGGCCTGCGTTACCTGGAGTTGCGTCGCCGCCTCGGTTTGGGTCTTTCCCGATAGCAGCGCAAGGACCACCGATGCCTGCTTCGCAGTGAGCCCCTGGAAAAGGTGATCGCAGTATGCGGCGAGAATCCGGAAGGCGGCGTTGCAGGCGGCGTTGCCTGAAACGATCGAAAGCCGCTGGTCCGAACCCAGGCTGTCGAAGGCACGGCCTGACAACAGGAACGCTTCCCCGGAGGCGGTAGCGAGCTGCGTAATTGCTCCGTCGACGCGACCTATCCCGATGCTGCACCGGACATCGTATTCGGTGCCCAAGCTTCGCGCCGCGCAGCGTCCCGCCAGTGCGGCCTTCAACCCTTCTTCAGGATCGCGCAGCAAAGCCTGGAAGGAGTCGCCGCGGAAGAACTCAAAGAGCTCAGCCTTCATGCCGGTTTCCAGGTCCGCCCGCAGCTCCGTTGAAGCAGCCTGGCCGAGCGCTGTAGAGTTTACTATATCCGCTGTGAGCACAGCTGCTATTCCATTCATGTATAGATGATTGAGGCTATATTATCGCAATATAGGCTTTTAAGTCTATAAATCATCGATATAGGTTTTTCGGTCTATACAATTTGGTTCGGGGGAAAGCAAAAAAAAGCCCCCGGCACAGGCCGGGGGCTTTCCAGATATCCTACTCAGCTAAGCTTACAGCTTGATGATGTTGCGCTGTACGGTCAACTTGCGTTGCTCGTCGATGACCTGCAGCACATAGTTGCCGGGGCGCAGGCTGCTCATGTCGATCAAGGTGCTCGTGCTGAAGCTGCGATCAACCTTCAGGGGCTGGCCGTAGAGATCGAGCAGGCGCACTGTCAGAGGTCCTTCAGAGCCGCTGTACGCTACTTTCAGCGTGTTGGCTACCGGGTTGGGCGCAGCAGTTACCTGGCTTTCAAACTGGTCCTGGGCTGTAGCAAAACGGCCGGTAGAGCCACCGCCGCCTGTGCCCACGGGTGTGTTGCCGCAAACGGCTGCCTGGATCGCAAAGCCAATGGGGCTGCTCGTGCAGACGCTGCTGCCATGATAGATAGCGCGTACGGCGATCGAAGCGTTACCAGCCGACGTGGGTGTGAACGACGGGATATTGCCGGTGCCCGAAGAAGCCAGGCCGATCGACGTGTTGCTGTTGGTCCAGCTGTAGGTAACGTTGTTGTTGACTGTGCTCGAGAACGTGATCGGTGCCGTAGCCTGGCCGACGCATACGGGCTGGTTTGCGATCGCTGTTACCACCGGTGTCGGGTTGACGACGATATTGAACGCGATGGGGCGTCCGACGCAGGTGCTGCCGAAGCGGGTGATTTCCGGTGTAACCAGGATACGGGCCGTGAGCGGCGCAGCCGTGTTGTTAGCCGGTGTGAACGGAGCGATGTCGCCATGACCACCAGCGGCCAGGCCGATCGCGGTGTTGCTATTGGTCCAAACGAAGCTGGCGCCCGGGTCGTTGGAGATGAAGTTAACCGGAGCCGTGGATCCGCCGGAGCAAATGGCCTGGTTCGGCTGTCCGTTGACGGTAGGCGTCAGGATCACACGAACAATTGTCGTTGTAACAACAGTACCGCAGTTGCTCGTGTTGGCCGAATAGGTAACGGTGTATTCGCCGGTCGTGCTCGTGCTCAGGTCGATCACACCGGTAGCGGGATTGATGGAGAGGCCGGCCGGAGCGGAGAAAGTACCGCCCGTGGTGCCGGTGACCGTCGGTGCGATCGTCGTAGTGGATGTGCAATACGTAGCCGTGCCGGGATAGCTGATGGCCGCCGAGGCTGCATCGATCGTGATCGTGGCGGTATTCACTTCGGCGCAGCCGCCGGCGTTGTTAACCGTATAGCTGACCGTATAGGTGCCGGGCGTGCTGGCGCCCGTGTTCACAGCGCCGGTGGCGGCATTGATGCTGAGCCCCGCGGTGGACGTGAAGGTGCCGCCGGACGTACCGGTGAAGGTAGGTGTAACCGTGCCCGCGTTGTTGCAATACGGGGTAGCGCCATAATCAAACGAAGCGCTGCCGGGAAGCGTCGGGTTCACCGTGATGGTATACGACATCGGACTGCCCGGGCAGCGGGAGCCGCGAATAAAATAGGGCGTCACCGTTACCGTAGCCGAAATGGGTGCGTTCGTTGTGTTCGTAGCCGTGAACGACGGGATCATGTCGGTACCGTTGCTGCGCATACCAATAGCGGTGTTGTTGCTCGTCCAGAAGTAACGCACGCCGTCGCCGGTCGTGGGTCCGGTGAAGGTGGTCGTGGGCACCGTGGAGCCATTGCAGTATACAGCGTTGCCCATTTGCGCTACAGCCGGAACGGGATTCACGAAGATCGCGAAGCTCATAGGCTTGCTCATGCAGGTGGCACCACCGGAGTTGTAGGTGGCCATCACTTTGATGTGCGCCACTTGCGGATCATTGCTGCTGTTGGTTGCCGTGAAGCTCGCGATGTTGCCGGAGCCGGAAGCAGCCAGGCCGATCGAGGGATTGTCGTTCGTCCAGGTGTAGGCAAGTCCGTTCATCGAGCCGGTGAAGCCCGGGATCGATACCGTTGTGCCGGAGCAGACGGCCACGTTCGGAAGGCCGTTTACAACGGGTGTTTCGAGGATCGTAACACTGGTGCTGCTGCTCACCGAGGGGCAGCCGCCGGCCGCCGGGATCGTGTAGCTGACCGTATACGTGCCGAGGCCCGATCCGATCGTGGTGAAGCTACCCGTCGTCGTGTTGAGCATAAGACCCGAGGAGGAGCTGAACGTGCCACCGGGCGAGCCATTCAGGGTGACGTACACACGGCCTTCCTCGGCACAGAACGAGGTGCGTCCGTACGAAATAGAGGCGGTCGGGCAGGATTGGGCAGCAACCGTCAGCCAAAGGGCCGACGCACATATCAGTACCAGCAAGGGAAGCAGGCGTTTCGTCGTGCTGGCTGAAAATTTCCAGAGAAGTGCGTAACAAGTCTTCATATGTATCTGTTTGAATTAAGAATGAACGAATTGGGGCAGGCGATGCCAGTCAGCGGTTGCCGGGATCGTTGCGAATCAGGACTGGAGTTATGGGTCATATGTCAAGCGTCAGCGCCTGTGTGCGAATGAAAGTTGGTCAGTTGGTTTTGACGCAGGATGGAGGATCGGGTACCGGATGTTCGGATGTAGCACCGTGAAACCCTTCTATGCAATTCGGGGACCATCGGTCCCAAAATGGGCAGCAGCTCGACCGTAGAACTACAAGTAACGGTTGCATTCCGGAAGGGCATCATGCGGATGCGCTTTGGCCGCAGGTCCCTTTGCCGGCTTGCGGATGAGCTGACGCGGCATAGCTGCTAACAGTAACGTTCAGGGGTCTGTGGATGGCCTTCCCCAGTTTTGTTTTTGCCTATCTTTCCCCGCAAAATCAGGCTGCGGTATGAACGTACAGATCGAGGAAAGCTGGAAGAAAGTGCTCGCGGATGAATTCAGGCAGCCCTATTTCAAGGGTGTCGTGGAGCACCTCAAAACAGAGCGTGCGCAAGGCAAGACCATCTACCCCGCAGGCGCCAATATCTTTCATGCCTTTGCGGCCACTCCTTTCCAAAAGGTCAAGGTCGTCATCCTCGGCCAGGACCCATACCATGGCCCGCGGCAGGCACACGGCCTCAGCTTCAGCGTGCAGCAAGGCGTGCAGCCGCCGCCCTCGCTGGTCAACATCTTCAAGGAACTGCACGACGATGTGGGCGTTCCCATTCCCAGGCACGGGTTCCTGGAGCATTGGGCCGAACAGGGGGTCCTCCTGCTCAACGCCTCCCTCACGGTGCGGGCCCAGGAGCCCATGAGCCATTCGAAGATCGGCTGGCATCATTTCACCGATGCCGTGATCCGCACCGTGTCCGAGAAACGTCCGCACGTGGTATTTATCTTATGGGGAAAGTTTGCGCAGCAGAAAGAAGCCTTGATCGACACCCGCAAGCACCTTGTACTCAAATCAGCACACCCCTCTCCCCTGTCCGCGAGCACCGGCTTCTTCGGCAGCCGGCCCTTTTCCAAAACCAACGACTGGCTGATGAAGCACGGCGAGCACCCGATCGACTGGGCTCTCTGAAAAAGGTAGGGAAGGCGGACGTGAGAAGCAGCTGCTGACGTGAAGCGTACCGACCTCGGGATTCCGGCGCCTCCTGTTTTATCTTCGCGCCATGTCCGCCATCAAAAACGTCCTGGGCCGCGTCTTCGCCCTGTGGGCCGCCCTCCTTTTTGTCGTCACACTCCTCATCGTGCTCATACCCTTGTGGCTGTTGGGGCTTGTGGATGAGCCGCGGCGCTCCCACCTGATGCAGCCCATTTTCCGCGCCTGGATGGCCGTCTTCTTTTTCGGCACCGGCGTGCGCCGCCGCTATGTGGGCCGCAAGAACTTCCGCAAGGGCGTTCCGTATATCGTGGTGAGCAACCACCGCTCCTACCTCGATCCGCCGCTGTCAACGCCGGGTATCGCCGGTGGCAACAAGACCATCGCCAAGGCCGAGATGGTGAAGATCCCGCTGTTCGGCACCATTTACCGCCGCGGGAGCGTTCTCGTAGACCGCAAGAGCGAGGAAAGCCGCAAGCAGTCGTACGTTCGCATGCGCGAGGTGCTGACGAAGCTTCGCCTGCATATGTGCATTTATCCCGAGGGCACACGCAACCGTACCGGTGAATCCCTCACGCGCTTTCACGACGGTGCCTTCCGCCTCGCCGTGGAAACAGGCACACCCGTCATCCCCGCGCTCCTGTTCAACAGCGACAAGGTGCTTCCCAACAACAAGACGTTTTTCTTCTGGCCACATCCTGTATCGATGCATTTCCTCCCGCCCGTATCGCCGGAAGGCAAAACCACGGAGCAGCTGCGCGAGGAAGTGTTCGGGATCATGAAACAGTATTACGAGACGACGAAGGCGTAAGCAGCGAACGAACGCAGATCCCGCCGCGGGAGCACGGTTTAGAAATCCGTAAAGTACCGCGTACGGTTGATCTTGAGGTTCTGGAGGAGGCCCGACTTGGGGCTGATGCTGATGCTGAAGAAGCGCTGGCTTCCGAGCGGCGACAATCCGATCGACATCTGCCAGCAATGCAGGTCGCGGTTGATGTTGAGCGACAGCGCCGTCAGCTTCATTGTTCCGAAATCATAGTAACCGAAGGTGCTGAAGTTCCACTTCGGCGTCAGGCTGAAGGAGCTGTGGTAGTTGATTCCCGAGCTGATGACCCGCTCCACCACGTAGTCGGGCTTGTAATTCCGCGTCACGTTGAAGGCGAAGTCGAGACCGAGGTCGTAGGGGATGTTGAAGTCGACGAATTCCGACGGGTTGCGCCGCATGTAATCAAGCAGGCGGCCCTGGTCGGCAAGCACGTTGGCGTCGGTGATGCGGTTGTTGCTCACGGGCAGCACCTCGCTTTTCTTGGACGGATCGCGGGGCTGGCTCCGGAACTGCGACGAAAGCGAGATCGTCATATTCGTAACGCGGCCGAGGCCGTAGCCCGTCTTCCACGCATAGGCGTCCGTTTCGCGGCCCTGCGGATCCACGCCGTAGGGCGATAGATTTCCCTGGAAATTCAGGTTCACCTTATCGAAGAGCGTGCTGCGCAGGTGCAGCTCGAAATTTCCGAGCTTCCGTTTGTCAGCAAGGAAGTTGTAGCTCGACGAAAAGCCGAAGCCGTCGATCAGGTGGATCTTCTTGATCGCATTGTCGCCGCTGTCTTTCTTCGAGCGCCACTTGGCTTCGAGTATGTTTTCGATGCCGAAGCCAATGCCCCCGAACTCGATGTTCGAAAAGCCGGTGTACAGATTCTGACCGGCCGCCGAGTAGATGTTGTAGTTCGTGATGGTGCCGAGCGAGTCGCTCTGGTAATTACGGTAATAGCCGCGCGCCAGGTTGGGCGAATAGTTAATGGAGACCGTGGGGCGCACCGTGTGGCGGATCGCCAGGAGCCGCGAGCCGTGAAACTGGTAGGTGCCGAAAACGCTCGTGTTGACACCGAGGTTGAAGGCCATGCTGGTAGCCGTGTACAGGCCTTTCTGCGATACGGTGTCCACGCGTTGCTTCGCTTCGTTCCAGGTCAGGAAGCGGCGCGCCATGATCCATTGCTGCTGGAAGGAAATCCCGGGTGCCACGATCACCGGCCCGAGGCTGGGCAGGCTGATGGTGAGCGGCACGGAGTGCGTGGCGCCCCAGGACATCGTGTCGACAAGCTTTTTGATGCTGAAGCTGGTATCGACAAACGAGGCCGTGTTCTTGAAGCTTCCGTTGTAGCCGACGCCAAGCTTCTCAAACCATTTCTGCGCGCCCACGACGTCGCGGCGCTGGAACGGATAGATGGTGTTGACGTTGAAGTTTCCGTCGGGAAGTGTGATGTTGATGACCCGGTTGACGCTGTTCTGGCTGTGGTTGGCAGATAGCGTCAGCATGTAGGGCTTGCCGATCCAGTTCTTCGTGTAGCTGATCGAAGACGTCATCTGGTTCGTCAGGTTCCGCTGCAGGTTGGCGGCCACGAGGCTGTTGTACTTCGTAGAGCCTGCGTTGACGTTGGCTGAGAAGGTAACACCGGGACGGGCGCGCTGGTCGATGCGGTGGCCCCAGGTAATATTGAAGGTCTTTTGCGAATAATAATCCGGGTCGCCGCGGAAGCTTTGCTTCGCCGTAAGAAAGCTCAGGTTGAAATTGCCATCGTAGCGGTAGCGCTTGCGGTAGCCGGTGGTGAGGTCGGCGCGCCAGCCGCCATAGCTGTACCCGCTGACGCGCACGGTGGCATCCCAGTAATCGTTGAGCACCTTGTAGTAGCCGAGACCCTCAAGGCCGATGCCCTGGTTCTCGGTGGCCACGAACTGCGGCGCGATAAGCCCCGAGTGGCGCCCGCGGCTTAGCGGGTAATAGCCAAAAGGCAGGTAGATCGGAACAGGCACGCCTTCGAACTCGGGGTGCATCGGGCCCGATACCGCGACCTTGTTGTTGATGATCTTCATCTTGTTGGCGCGGAAGGCGAAGTGCGGCTCGTCGAGATCGCAGGTAGTAAAGCGGCCACCTTTGATGAAGACCGTGTTCGCATCCACCTTTTTCGACACGTCGGCATGAATGAACATTTCATTCTGCTGCGTGATGGTGTTGGTGAGCAGGCCTTTCTGTGATTTGAAGTTGTAGCGGATCGTATCGCTCTGGAACTTGTTGTCCGATTCCTGCATGCGTGCGCGCTCCACCACGTCGCCGAGGCTGTCTTTAGTGCCGGTGGCTACGAGGATATTGGTCTTCTGGTCGAGCTCCACCTTCGGTGCATCGAGTACGACGTCGCGGTAGGTGGTGTGCGTCTTCCCATAGAGTACGATCCGCTTCTCGGGCACCAGGATGACAGCGCTGTCTTCGGCCTCGTAGTGCACGGGTCCGTCGAGGCTGTCTTTGGAAAGCTTATAAGAAAAGGTGTCGGTGCGCTGGCGGAGCCGGCCGGAGTCGCCCGGAACGGTGGTATCCTGCCGCAGGCGGCTGCTGTCGGGGCGCCGTCCCTTGCTGCTGTCGGAGCCTGGTTTCGTGGTGTCGGCTGTTAGAATGCTGTTAATCCGTGGGCCCGGGATACCGTTTGCGTTTAGCGCCCACGTTAAAACACAAAACAATGCGAATAGTACCGGTACCGGATAGCGTTTTTTTAAACTAAATTTGTGCGTACCGATCATATAAGCTGAACAAAAATAGCCCTTTAGGAATTAAACGATTTGTGAAGATTCCTCTAACTGTAAGTGAAAATCCACTATGCTGAAGAAAACACTCACCTTGCTTTTTGTCGTCCTTGCCGGGCTTGGATTGATGTCGCTGCGAAAGCCCCAGCCCGTCCGTACCGTTATCATCGATGCCGGCCACGGCATCATGAAAAGCGGCGGCTATAACGGCGCCCGCGGCTCCTACTCCTACGAAGACGATATCTGTCTCGCCATAGCCAAGAAGCTCGTCGCGCAAATCCACAAGGACTACCCCGACGTCCGCGTTGTCGAAACACGCCCCACCCGCAACATCACCGACCTCCGCGAGCGCGCCAACATCGCCAACCGCGAAAAGGGCGACCTCTTTATCTCCATCCACGTAAATGCCATGGACCCGATCCATCACCGCGAGCTCGTCGGTTACGAAACGGAGACCTATTACACCGGCAAAGGTAAAAAGCGTAAAAAGCATACCCGCAAGGTTCCGCAATACCATACTTATACCACGCCGTCGGCAGCGAAGGGCACGCAGACCTATATATGGGGTGCCCACAAGTCGAGCCAGAAGGAGATCGCCGTGCGCGAGAACGCCCAGATGTATACGGACGCCACTGCCGGCGACAGCAGCAATATCGTAGACGTGGAATCGCCCGAGTTTATGGCCATGGCCGCGGTTCAGACAAAGCAGTTCTGGATGCGCTCCTCGCGAATGGCCGATTTCGTGGAATCGGAGTTTGCCAAAGTGGGCCGCGTCAGCCAGGGTGCTTACCAGCGCCAGGTGGGCATCTGGGTGCTCCAGGCGACGGCGATGCCGAGTGTGCTGGTGGAAACGGGCTTTATCACCAACAGGCAGGAAGAAGACTACCTCAACTCCGAAAGCGGCCAGCAGGAAGTGGCGGAATGCCTTACCCGCGCGCTGGGGAATTATATGGCCTCTGTCGACAAGAGTGGCAAAGGACACAATACGACCTCGGCGACGGTTCCCAACGGCGCGAACGCTGCCGCCTTCCTGGAGGCCATTGAAAAGCAGGAGCAGGCCGCCCGCCGATCCCGCTGATCCTGATGGCACTGTTTTTATATCCCTTGTTGCCGGCAGCACAGCCATTTTGCTCCGCTTGCCGTTTTTGTCGTTAATTTGGCGGCGAATCAAACTGCGCGGAGTCGTAAACAACAAGGCATGAAGATCTCTAATGAAGTCAAGGTAGGCTTGCTCGCGATTGGAGCCATCCTGGCGCTGGTCATCGGATTTAATTTTCTGAAAGGCAAACGCTTACTCGGTAAAAGCCCGACGATCTACGCGGTCTTCACCAATCTCGGCTCACTCCAGAAATCCAACGAGGTTAAGATCAAGGGTTTCGGCGTCGGCACTATCTACGATTTCCGCCCCACCGACGAAGCCATCAGCAGCATCATCGTGGAAATTCACCTGAAGGAAGCGTATAAGATCCCCAAGAACTCCACGGCCTTTATCGACGGCTCGCCCCTCGGATCGGCCTATATCACCATTGCGCCCGGCAGCTCGCACGAATTCCTGGCCATGGGCGATACGATCCGCACCAACCAGAGTGGCGGACTTCTCTCCGACCTGAAGCAGGAAGTACGTCCGACGCTGGAGAAGGTCAACATGACGCTCGACTCACTCCGGTTCGCGATCGGTAAGATCAACTCCATATTCGATCCCAACACCAATGCAAGCCTGCAGCGGATGATCGCCAATCTCTCTACGGCGTCGATGAACCTGACGCGTCTCACGAATGCCGAGAGCGGCGCGCTGGCCAGCACACTGGGCAACCTCAGCTCGGTGACCAGCAACCTCGCCCGCAACAACGAAGCCGTGACCCATTCGGTGCGCAATATTGAAACGCTCACCGGTAACCTTGCCAATGCCCACGTAAAAGAGCTGGTGGGTGCGCTCGAGTCGACGGTCAATGAGCTCCGCGGAGCGGCTGAAGGTCTGAAGGGAAGCATCAACAAGATCCAGGATCCGAATGGCTCGCTGGGTGCGCTGATGAGCGACCGCAAGCTGTATGACCAATTGAACAAGGTGGCCCTCAGCATGGAGATCCTTCTTGACGATGTGCGCGTTCACCCCAAACGCTACGTTAATATTTCGGTGTTCGGCGGCAAGACCAAAACTGAGGCACTAACTTCACCCGCTTTAAAGGATACCATCCCGATAAAGCAGCCCTGATGAAGCGCTTCCTCTTCCTCGCTCTTTTCGTTGTTACCGCATTGCTCGGCGAGGCCCAGACGCCCGTACCGGCCGCTCCCGTGCAGACGGATACCACAAAGCCTGTCATCATTTTGCCGGGAACCCAGCGCCAGCGCTACTTCCGCCTCGACGACGGCACCGAGCTGCAGGTGCTTGCCGGTACTGTCGGCCTCCAGCAGGGCAATACCCTCTTTTATTGCGACAGCCTCGTGATGAACAGCATCAGCAAGGTGTTCGAAGCGTTCGGACACGTGCACATCATCGACGACACTACCCAGATCTATTCCGATTACCTCCAGTACCACACGGATACACGTATCGCGTACCTGCAGCGCAACGTGCGGCTCACGGATCGCCACAGCACCGTAACCACGAACGACCTTGTGTACGATGTGCCGACCAAGACCGCAACCTACCGCAACGGCGGCCGCGTGACCATCGGCAAGTCGGTGCTCACGAGCCAGGAAGGCGTGTATTACGAGGATACAAAGGACATCTTCTTCCGCTACAACGTGGAGCTCAAAGACCCCAGCACGTACCTGAAGACCGATTCGATGATCTACAATACGATGACGCGGCAAACGCAGCTCATCACCGATACGTATATCCGCGACAGCAGCGGCCGCGTGATCCGTACCCGCCAGGGCACTTACGATATGAATACGCGGCAGGCCACCTTTACCCAGCGCACCTCCATCGACGACAAATGCCTCCGCGTGGTGGGCGATCGCATCGCCAACGACGACGCCACCGGCACCGTGCAGATCGAGGGCAACGCGGTGCTGATCGACACCTGCCAGGGTGTGAATATTCTCGCCAACCGGATCTTTGCCAACAAGCGCACCGAGGCATACCTCGCCACGAAGAAACCGCTGATGATCATCCGGCAGGACAAGGACTCGATCTTCGTTTCGGCCGATACGCTCTACTCGGCGCGGCTCACCGAACTCCCGGCAACATCAGCAGGCCGCAACGTGGACTCCGTCGTGGCGATGCGCGACAGCAGCAGCCTGCTGGATACCGCGAAAGTGGTTGTAGTGGCAAAGCCGAAAGGCAAGCCGGCTGCGAAGCCACAGGTTCCTACGCGCTCCATCAAAACAGCGACGCCTCCGCGCGACAGTACCAACCGCTATTTCGAAGCCTACCGCAACGTGCGGATCTATTCCGATTCGCTGCAGGCCGTCGGCGACAGTCTCTTCTACTCGTTCCGCGATTCGGTGTTCCGCCTCTTTAAGAACCCCGTTGCCTGGAATAAGAAAAACCAGGTGAGCGGCGATACGCTGTATCTCTATACCAGGAACAAGAAAGCCGACCGGATCCGCGTGTTCAACAACAGCTTCATCGCCAGCGAAGTGCGCCCGGGCATTTACAACCAGGTAAAGTCCACCCGCCTCGACGGCTGGTTTCACGACGGAAATATCGACTCCGTGCGCTGTCGCGGCTTTGCCGAGTCGGTGTACTTTATGCAGGATGACGACAGCGCTTTTACCGGCATCAACCAAACCAGCGCCGACATTCTCGACGTGCGCTTTCTCAAGGGCGAGCTGCACCGCGTGATCTACCGCAGCGCCGTGAAGGGAACCATTTGGCCCATCCGCCAGAAGAGCCCTTCCGAAATGCGCCTGCCCGGCTTCGCCTGGTACGACGATCGCCGTCCCAAATCGAAATACGACCTTTTCCAATAGCGTAGCTTTGCCGGCGGCGGAGCCGGGCTATGGAGATCACAAAACTTTTCCGGGATTTTTTCGACAGCGAGCGTAGCGCGGGCTACGTGCTCATCTTCTCGACGCTGCTCAGCCTGCTGCTTGCCAACCTGTTTATCGGTGATGCTTATCCGCAGTTTTTCCACGTTGTAGTCGGTCCCGACAAGGGAGTCATTCATCTTCGCATGTCGCTGGAGCATTGGGTCAACGACGGGCTGATGACGATCTTCTTCCTGCTGGTAGGTCTTGAGATCGAGCGCGAGCTGTATGTGGGCGAGCTTTCGTCGCCGCGGCAGGCCATGCTGCCGATCGTAGCTGCCGTTGGCGGGATGCTCGTGCCGGCGCTGATCCACTACGCATTCAACCGAGGTACCGCAACGGAATCGGGCTTTGGTATTCCCATGGCTACCGACATCGCCTTTGCGCTTGGCGTGTTGTCGCTGGGCGGAAGCCGCGTGCCGGTATCGCTGAAGATCTTCCTGACGGCGCTGGCCATTATCGACGACCTTGGCGCCATCACCGTCATCGCCCTGTTTTACACGCATGGCTTCTCCCTCGCCTACTTTGCCGCGGCGATCGGGCTTTTCCTGGTCTTGTTCGTGCTGGGCCGGCGGGGCGTGAATTCCCTGGCATTGTACCTTCCTGCCGGCGTGCTGCTTTGGTACTTCATGCTGCAATCGGGTGTGCATGCCTCGATCGCCGGTGTACTGCTGGCCTTTGCCATTCCCTTTAATAAAATCGACAGCCGCAACAGCTCCTATCACCTGCAACACGTGTTGCATAAGCCGGTTGCGTTCCTGATCCTGCCCGTGTTTGCACTCGTGAACACCGCGATCGTTATCCCTGCAAAGCCCTTTCAGCTGTTGCTTTCGGCCAACGGCGCGGGTATCGCGCTTGGCCTTGTGGCCGGCAAATTTTTGGGCATATTCGGGGCCGCGGTAGCGGGCCGCAAGGCGCGCCTTGTTGCCTGGCCGGCCGCGGTGTCAGGGCGGCAACTGGCTTCCGTGGCGCTTTTGGGAGGTATCGGCTTTACGATGAGCATCTTTATCAGCAACCTCGCATTTCGCGACGCGGCCACCGTAACCGGCTCCAAGATGGTGATCCTGGCCTCGGCGCTCGTGTCGGCGCTTGCCGGGCTGGCGCTGCTTCACAGCACTCAACCGAAGAAGAGGTAACACAGCGCGATCGACGACAGGATGCCCACGAGGTCGGCGAGCAGCATGAGCCCCACCGCGTAGCGGCTGTTGCGGATACCTACCGAGCCGAAATAAACGGCTACCACGTAGAAGGTCGTGTCGGAAGACCCCTGCAGGATACAGGCGAGGCGTCCCGCAAAGGAGTCGGGGCCGAAGGTCTTCATTGTATCGAGCATCATCCCGCGTGCGCCCGAGCCGCTCAGCGGCTTGATCAGCGCCGTGGGGAGGCCATCGACGAAGCGCGTATCGGCACCCAGCGCGCTGAAAAGACTCTTGATCCCGTTGATCAGGATATCGAAACAGCCGCTGGTGCGCAGCATGCTGATCGCCACGAGCATCCCGACGATGTACGGGATGATCCGGACAGCAATATCAAAGCCCCCCTTCGCTCCTTCCACGAAGGCGTCAAACACATCGATCTTTTTGTAGACGCCGCCGAGCACCACCGCGATGATGATGAGAAGAATCAGCCCGTTGCTCAGGAGGCCCGAAAACGTGTCGGCGCTTTTCTGGTCGAGGCTGTGCACATAGGCCACCAGCAGCCCGATGACCGCCGCAATGCCAAGCACCCAGGCCAGCACCACGGGATGCAGCAGGTTGATCCGCTGGCGGAGTGATACCAGTAGCAAGGCCGCGAGCGTGGCAGTTGCGGTAGCCACCATGCAGGGCAGGAAAATATCCGTCGGCGTATGCGCGCCAAGGCCGGAGCGGAAGGCGATGATGGTGGTCGGGATCAGCGTGAGGCCGGAGGCATGCAGGCAGAGAAACATGATCTGCGCATTGGAGGCGCGCGTTTTATCGGGGTTCAGTTCCTGCAGGCTTTCCATCGCCTTGAGCCCGAAGGGCGTCGCAGCGTTATCCAGGTTGAGGAGGTTGGCGGAAAAGTTCATCATCATGTGCCCGATCGCGGGGTGGCCGGGCGGGATTTCGGGGAACACGCGCGAGAAAAAAGGCCCGATGATCCGCGACAGCAGGCGGATGCCGCCGGCCCGTTCCGCGATCGAGAGGATTCCCATGAACAGGGCCATCACCCCGATCAGCGGCAGGATGATACTCATGACCGCGCTCTTGGCCGTCTCCACGATACCGTCCGCCTTGCGCTCGAGCTTCGACTGGATCCCGGTATAGGTGTATACGTCAAGCTTCGGATTCCGGGCCCGGAGAATGCGCACCGAATCGGACCGCAGGTCGTCGGTAAGAAGCACGCTGGCTTGTTGGGCGGAGTCGCGGCGGGCGTAGCCGTACTCTTTGAGGAAGTCGGCGTACTTCGGCGACAGGCCCTGTCGTTGCGCGGAGCCCACCGCCACGTAGCTGACGGTATCGTAGGCGTCGGTGCTTTTCCCGGTGACCATGCGGTTGAAAATCCCGCTGTCGCCCCGCAGCGCCCGGAAACCCGCCAGCAGCACCGCGATGATGATAAAAGCCGACCAGATCCTGCTCAGAGCCATAGGGAAAGCTGTTTAAGGGCGAAAGATACCCTAAGATCTCAGATCTCGGATGTCGGATCTCAGATGTACTGGTTGCCTCGCGGCGCTCAATTCACTATCTTTGCGCCCTCAAAAAGATCTGCGATCTCCGATCTGAGATCAAAAAATTCTCTCCGTATGGCATTACAAGCAGGCATCGTCGGACTTCCCAACGTGGGCAAATCGACTCTTTTCAATGCAGTGAGCAACTCGGCAAAGGCGCAGGCCTCGAACTACCGCTTCTGCACCATCGATCCCAACGTGGGTCTTGTGGATGTTCCGGATGTTCGCCTCAACAAGCTGGCGGAGCTCGTGCAGCCCCACCGCGTGGTGCCGACGCAGATCGAGATCGTTGACATCGCCGGCCTTGTGCGCGGCGCCTCCCGTGGCGAAGGTCTTGGCAACAAGTTCCTCGGCAACATCCGCGAAGTCGATGCCATCATCCACGTTATCCGCTGCTTCGAAGATGAGAACATCCTCCGCGACGAGGGTGCCATCCACCCCGTTGGCGACAAGGAGATCATCGACACCGAGCTGCAGCTGAAGGACCTCGAAAGCGTCGAGAAGAAAATGCAGCGCAGCGAGAAGATGGCCAAGACCGACCCGAAAGCAAAGGTGGAGCTCGAGATCCTGCAACGCTGCAAAAGCCACCTCGAGCAGGGCAAGAACATCCGCGAGCTCTCGCTCTCGAAAGAAGACCTGCCCGCCATTGCCGACCTTTTTCTCCTCACCGCCAAGCCGGTGCTTTATGTAGCCAACGTTGATGAAGCGTCGATGCACACGGGCAACAAGTTTTCCGACCAGCTCAAGGAAGCCGTCAAGAACGAAGACGCCCAGGTGATCGTGATGAACAACTCCATCGAGGCGCAGATCTCCGAAATGGAGGCCCTCGAAGACAAGCAGCTGTTCATGGAGGAATATGGCATGAAGGAGCCGGCGCTCGACCGCCTGATCCGCTCTGCCTATGCCCTGCTGAAGCTCTATACCTACTTCACCGCCGGTGTGCAGGAAGTGCGCGCCTGGACGATCCACGAAGGCTGGAAGGCGCCGCAGGCGGCTTCGGTGATCCATACGGATTTCGAAAAAGGATTCATCAAGGCCGAAGTGATCGCCTACGACGACTTCGTGAAATACGGCTCCGAAGCCGCCTGCCGCGAGGCCGGCAAGCTGCGGATCGAAGGCAAGGAATACATCGTCAAAGACGGTGATGTAATGCACTTCCGCTTCAACGTATAACTACCGTCTCCCCTTTCTCCGGGCGCTTGCACCGCTTTGTGTATTTTAGCGATTGTCATCAATACAATTGCTATGCGACATCAACACATACTGGCGGCGGGGCTCCTGCTTTCCTGCGCCGCTTACGGACAGCAACGCTTCGGACCCGAAGACCTCTGGCACCTGGGCCGCGTGACGGGCCTCGGACTTACCAAGGATAAGAAATACGCGATCTACCGCGTCGGAACGCCCGATATGGCGGCCAACCGGGTGGTTCAGCAGGGATACCTGCTGCCGCTGGCCGGCGGAGCGCCCATCGCCGTTTCCAACATCGACAGCGCCGTCGTTAACGAGAAGATATCGAAAGACGGTCGCTACGTGATCAGCAGCGCCGAAGTGAAAGTGCAGCCGGTAACGGGCACCGATTATTACCCCGACCTGCCGAAGTCCAACGCGAAGATCTACAACGGCCTCAACTACCGGCATTGGGACCAGTGGGAAGACGGGCTGTTCGGGCACGTGTTCGTGGCTCCCGCCGGCAGCACCGACTCCTCGCTCCGCAAGGACATCATGGCTGGAGAGCCCTACGACTGCCCGCAGAAGCCCTTTGGCGGCGAGGAGGATTATGTGTGGAACCCGGACAGCCGCCACGTCGTGTACGTGGCCAAGAAGAAGGCCGGAACGGCCTACGCCATCAGTACCAACACCGACCTGTATGAATACGATGTGGTAACCGGCAGCACCCGCAACCTCACGGAGCGCAACAAAGGCTACGACATCAATCCCTCCTACAGCAGCACGGGCGTGCTCGCGTGGCTGCAGATGCGCCGCGAGGGCTACGAATCCGACAAGCAGGACCTCGTTATCCAAAGCGATACGGGCTGGATCAACGCCACGCGCCAGCGCGACGACCTGCACGTGGAAGGCTTCCGCTGGAGCGACGACGGCAAGCGGATCTACTTCTGGGCACCGATCAACGGCACCGTGCAGCTGTTTGAATACACGCTTGCAAAACCCCGCAGCAGCTCGATCCGCCAGGTAACGAGCGGTGACTTCGATATCATGGCCATCCTTGGCGAGACGGGCAACCAGCTTGTGGTGACCCGCGCCTCGATGAGCCGCGCACCGGAATTGTACCGTGTCGACATCGCCAGCGGCGCGATGCAGCCGCTCACCCATGTGAACGATGAAGCCTACAAAGGCTTCGGCAGCATAAGTACGGAGCGCCGCTGGGTTAAGACCAGCGACGGCAAGCAGATGCTCGTTTGGGTGGTCTACCCGCCGAATTTCGACAAGAACAAAAAGTACCCCACGCTGCTCTATTGCCAGGGCGGGCCGCAGTCGCCGCTGACGCAGTACTTCTCCTACCGCTGGAACTTCCAGCTGATGGCTTCGCAGGGTTATATCATCGTGGCGCCCAACCGGCGCGGCATGCCCGGTCACGGCACGCAATGGAACGAGCAGGTAAGCAAGGACTGGGGCGGCCAGGCGCTTCGCGATTACCTCAGCGCCATCGATGCGCTTACGAAAGAACCCTTTGTCGATAAGGCGCGGGTCGGATGCGTAGGCGCTTCCTTCGGCGGCTTTTCGGTCTTTGCCCTCGAGGCGATGCACGGCAACCGCTTCAAGACCTTTATCGCGCACGACGGGGTGTTCGACTTCCGGAGCATGTACGGCACCACCGACGAGCTCTTTTTTGAAAACTGGGAGAAAGGCGGTCCTTACTGGGACAAGGCTAACCGTGTGGCCCAGCGCTCGTTCGCGCAGTCGCCCTCCAACTACGTGGAGAAATGGAACCGGCCGATCCTGATCGTCCAGGGCGGCAACGACTTCCGGGTACCGATCGAGCAGGGCCAGCAGGCCTTCCAGGCCGCGCAGCTCCGCGGCCTGAAGAGCCGCTTCCTGTACCTGCCCGAGGAAAACCACTGGGTGCTCCGTCCGCAAAATGCGCTCGTGTGGCAGCGTGAGTTCTTCAAATGGCTGCAGGAAACGCTGTAGCAAATGAGGAAGGCCGGGCCCACCCCGCTGCGGAATTCCCCAAAATGAGCATTCAGATTGACAGCGCCCTGCTTTCGGGTAAAGCGGCCGACCCATGGCCCGGCTTTTTTACCAATAACAGAACCTAAGCAGCGGCAGGCAACCGTCCGAATTTTGAGTGTTGTCAATCAAAATAAGTAACCTGCCGCAGAGGGCGCCCGCAAGGGCGCCCTTTTACTTGCTGTTTGTCCCGGAAACCGGCAAACTGTACGGGCGCTGCTCCCTGCCGCCCCGGTATTTTTGCGCAAAAGGAACCCATGGCCCTCACCGATCCCGCCGGCACCGTCACGCTTGTCGACTACAGCCCTGCTTATGCGGCCGCGTTCCGCGCCCTCAATGAGGCCTGGATCAGCACTTATTTCCGGATGGAGGAAGCGGATCACAAGGCATTGGAACATCCGGAAGAGAAGATCCTTGACCCGGGTGGCGCCATCGTGGTTGCGCTGCTGGATGGCGAGCCCGTAGGCGTTTGCGCGCTTATCCGTCACGCCGACGGAAGCTGGGAGCTCGCGAAGATGGCGGTGTCGCCAGAGGCGCAGGGCCACGGCATCGGCTTCCTGCTCGGGCTGCGGATTCTTGACATCGCCCGGGCACGTGGCGCACGCTCCGTTTTCCTGGAAAGCAACACGATCCTGAAGCCCGCCATGGCGCTTTACCCGAAGCTGGGTTTTCGCGAAGTGCCGCACCTGCCTTCGCCTTACCAGCGAAGCAACATCCGGATGGAAGTGTCACTCGCTCCGGCGTCAGAATAAGGCCCGGAGGCTCGCGCGGCCAATGTGCACCGTGTTGGAGCTGCCCGCCTGGCGTCCTTCATACTGCAGGTTTACCTCGATGTTTTTCAGGAGCCGCTTGCTGAAGTCGAGCGACCACAGGTAGTTGCGCCCCGGCAGCAGGCCTTCGAGCATGATATAGCTCACCGTAGTATTCGGCGCAAAGGGATAATCAATGCTGCTGAACGTAAAGCGGCTGCCGATCGACGCATTTTGGAGGATGCTGTATTTCGACTCGAGGTTCAGCGAATGAGCGGTCGATCCCTCATCGCCAAAGAGCGGGTCGTTATTGCGCACATCAAACTTATAGCCGGCCTGTACCCGGAGCGTGCTGCCATGCAGGTACACCAGTTGCGGCTCGGCGCTCCGGCTGCTGATGGAATAATTGCGGTTGTTGAAGCTCGGGGTAAAGAGGCTGTTGCGCCCCGTGCGCGTGTTGAGGTTCACGGTAAACGACGAGCTCAGGTTCCAGCGCAGCTTCAGCAGCCAGTCGTTGAGGCGCCGGCTTTCGTAGCCATAGGTCAGTAGCGACTTCCCGCTGTTTTGCAGGTTGCTCAGGTCGATGCCCCATTTGGACGAATAGCGGTTAAAGGAAATGGTGTTGTTCAGCGCGGTGCTCGCCGTGATGAGTGCCGTGTCTTCAAGGTTGTACTTGAAGGGATTGAAGTCCACGTCACCCTTCGCGATGCCCTTCTTGGTTTTTTGCAGGGCCGTTTGCCAGGTAAAGCGCTTGATAAAGCGTCCGCGGTTGCTGCCCTCGAACAGGTTGCGTGGCGCGAACTGCAGCGAGTAGTTGAGTGTGGTGTAATTGGCCTTCGTAAAGTCATTGGTCGGGATGAAGATCCGGATCCACTTGGCCTGGTCGGCAAACTGGGCGATCTCGAACTCGTTGAGCTGCTGGATGCCGTCGCCGTTGTAATCGTTCCAGGCGTATTCGCCTTTGCCCGGCGGCACCTCGTAGTAGGTTATGTCGCGGCGCTGCTCCTGCCCCGATCCCACCTCGTAGAGCGTGCTGCCGGTAATGAACCCGCTGAATTCATTGACCTGGTACTCGAGCCGCCCGAGAAACGTGCGGTCTTTTTGCTGTTGCGACACCTTGCTGTTGTATACATCGAGCTGGCGGTAGGTGGCGCTCAGGATAACCTGGTGGTGCTGGTTGGCGAGCAGCTCGGCACCGAAGCTCGTGTTGTAGCTGCGGTCGCCGCGTACCAATGTCTTCTCAAACGGGTACTTATCCGATCGCGTATAGAAGGTCAGCGAATAGCGGTTGCGGCGGGCCTCGTCGGTCTTCAGGTACGCCGTCCATTGATCGAAGGAAAAGCTGCCGGCTGTGACCGTGTCGAGCAGCTTGTTGCGCACCTCGTTTTGCTCGAGGCTGTAGCGCACACCCAGCTTCAGGTTGTGCAGCGATGCCAGCGTGCGGCTCATGTCGATCACGGGGCGCAGGAACCGTCCCCTGTCGTTGCTGTTGCGGAACGTAGTTACCGAGAGCTGGTTGGCAAAGGTCCAGCCGCCAAGCACGAAGCTATGCTGCAGGATCTGCTGCAGTCCCTGGTAGTCCGTATTTCTACGGTACGACATCAGCTGGTAGCTGAAGCTGTGGTGGCGGTTGTCCTGCAGCTGCGCCGACATGCGCGCGATGGTCTCATCGGCGGGCACGGCCACCTGTTCCAGCGGCAGGCCCCACTCGCGCGTGAACTCGACGTAGCGGAGCCGCTCCAGCGGGCGGAATTGCTTCTGCTCGTGCTCGAAATCGAGCGTGGTCGTGAGCTCGAGCGCGCGGCTGGTAGCAAGCCGGGTACTGTTCGTGAACTGGAGGCGTCCCGCGAAGCCTTTGTCATCGGCCGCATCGCGCTTCGAAAAAGTGTTGAAGCTGTAGTTGCTCATCGCCAGCTCCGTATGCAGCGCGTTGCGGGCATCGAATGTATAATCGGCCGCCATGCTCAGCACCTGCTGCCGCTTCGGCGTTACGAGCTTCACAACCGGCTCAAAGCTGCCTTGCCGTAACCCGTTGACGGGCGCTACGTATTGGTACACCTTGCCGTTGGCGCCGTTAAACTGCGGGATATAATTGCCGCGGCCCGCGCCGACCTCCGTAAAGGATAGGGCGTAGCGCGCCAGCGACGAGTCGGTGGAATACCGGTAAAAGGAATCCAGCGCCGGGCCGCCCGTCACGTATACTTTTTCATACATGATGCGGTTTTTCGAGAACGTATCGAATTGCGCGCTGGGGTAAAAGGCCTGGTCGATGCTGTCGCCGATGGAGGCGAGAAAGCGGCGCTGCGGCTCGTCGAGTGTTTGGTTAATGGACGAGTTGCGCGCGTCGGCATTCTGGAAGACCCCGATCTTCAGCGACAGCTTCGGCCCGAGGTCGAGCGTCTGGTATGCATAAAGATTCGAGTTGAGAAAGTTGCGGTCGGCATACTCAAACTCCACCTGTATCCGCGAGTCTTTCGAGATGAGGTGCCTGGGCGTGAACGACACTTCGGCCGTGTTGTAATTGATCACGTAGTCCTGGTCTTCACCCCGCTGCAGCAGCACGCCGTCGAGAAATACCCGCTCCGAGTTGGCGAGCACGATAAAGAAGTATTCGTTGTTGGCGCCACGCAACCTGTAGGGGCCCTGGTTGCCTTCCAGCTGCAGGTCGGGACGCGACGTGGCGTCGATGATGTTCCGGAAAAACTTGCCCTTCGCGATGGAGCCGCTTACGAGCGTGCTTCCCTTGCTCCCGCGGCCGATGCCATAGTTGGTCTGGAACGTAACGCCCTGCAGCCGCTTGTAAAAGTTGAGGAAATACAGGTTGTTCTGCCGCAGGTCGATGTCGCCGAGATTGAGCTTCCAGTTCTTCTTGCTGAACTGCAGGAACACCTGGTCAAATTCGTTGAGTTGCTGCGTGGTTCCGTCGGGCTGAATGGGAATGTTATTGTCGGTGATGGCGGCGGCGATCTCGATCGAGTCGGCGAGCATTCCGCTCAGCTGCAGGTTGAAGTTGGAGTTGACCACCGCGTCCTGCGCATTGCCAAAGGAAATGCCGCGCCCGAAAGAGCCGCTGTACTGGATGTTGCCGAAGTTGAACAGGCTGCGGTTATCGGCCTCGTGCCCGTCATTGAATTCGAAGGGCCGCAGGTACGAGAAGTTACGGATGCTGTCGTAGTTCATCCGCTGCGCTACCGACGAAAGCCGGTACGGGAAAACGCGGTAGGAAACGCGCACGCTGTCGCCGGCTGGCTTCTCTTTCCAATAAAGGATGCTCCGCACCACATCTACCCGGAATGTGCTGTCGGCGACACCCGTCACCCTTACGCTGTTGGGAACCAGGCTGAGACTGTCGAGCAGCAGCGAGTCGCCCCGCAGCGGGAGTGTCTTCAGGCGCCAGTTGGCTACAGGAAGCTGCGCCCCGGCGCCCATGGCGGCCGCCAGCAACAAAAGCAACAGGATGATCCGGGAAGGTCGGGGCAACAGGTGGGCAGTTTATGCTGCTGTAAATTTCAGGGATTTTGGCCGTTCTGCCTGAGCCTGAATTGTTAAGGAAGAAACAGGACACAGCCAGTGAGGTACCGGCCGGGTGACTTGTCGGAAGCACTCGTTGCGTCGGAGGCGGCCGGCGTTTGCCGTCCGTCGGCCATCCCGTTGCCGCCGGTTGCTTTCCCGTGGGGAACCGGTGCCGTTCCCGGGCTGCTTGTCTGCGTGCTGCCTGTCCCTGTCAGGGCGCGTAGTCGCCGATGCCGGTCAGGGCTCGAAAGTGCCGGAAAGTGACACCGGCCAGCCGGTCGCTAGGCTTTGGAAGGCCCGGCAGCAGGAAGATCAGGGGCAACGGCGCGCAAAGCGAGGCAATACTGCGTATCGGGCGCTCCGGCAGCTTTTTGTGCGTGTCGGGGAGATAGCTGTAGAGGTAGTCGACCTTTCGCGTGAGCAACAGCTCGGCGATATTGCGCTCGTCGACATTGCTGCCCAGGTAGAGCACACCCATCCCCTGCTGCCGGAGCTTGAAAAAAGCGTACAGCAGCACAAGGTCGTAGTGCTCTCCTTTCGGCAAAAAGAGCAGTGCTTTTTGTTCGGCGACGACCTGCGGCAACGATTCAATGCCGTAGATGATCTTCCGGCGGAGGGCGGTCACCGCGAAATGAACCCGGAGGCTGTTGTGCCGGTACGAAAGCAGCCCTGTCTTTTCAAGAAACGGCGCGATCACCTCGTCTATTGCAGATGCGGCCCCATGCTGGAGTACAAGCTCGTCGAGTACACGCTCGAAGGCCTCAATGTTTTCCTCCCACATCAGCACGATCAGCTCGAACAGGAAGGCGTCGTAGCGGTCCTCGTGAAGGTTCGGCGCTTCGAGCCGTGCCCGGCGCTCTTCGTCGGACAGCGTTACGATCTTCGAAATCCGCCAGCCCTGGCGGTAGAGTAAGACGGCCTGGAAAAAGCGGCGCGCCTCGGCAGCGCCGTAATACCGGAGGTTCTGGAGGTTGCGCTCGGGTCTTGGAAACCCGTGGCGGATCTCCCAGATCCGGATCGTATGGGCTTTCACTCCCGATAGCTGCTCGAGCTCACTGATCGTAAATTTCTTCATAGGATAACCTGGCGCAACTGCCCGCCGGTATACATACCCTATGGGATCCCTGTTTGGTTCTAAACACGTTGTGAAAAAGCCCGGGAATTCGTTCCGCCGAGATCGCTGGCGCCTGGCCGGAAGGCGCAAAGAAAAGTCCCGCACCGGCGGGACTTTCGAATAGTAAGCTGCTATGGTTTGCAAAAAAAAACGTTTGCCCTGAAAGCCCGGCGGCAGGCGGGACTGATACTTATTTTTCTGCGGAGAGACCGGCCAGGAGGTACTCCTTGTGCATCATCGAGATGTTGGTCACGGAGATCTCCTTGGGGCAAACCGCTTCACAGGCGCCGGTGAAGGTGCAGGAGCCGAAGCCTTCCTTGTCCATCTGGTCGACCATGCTGAGGGCGCGGAGCTTGCGCTCGGGGCCGCCCTGGGGCAGCAGTGCGAGGTGGGCGATCTTGGCCGCGGTGAACAGCGATGCCGAAGCGTTCTTGCAAGCCGCTACACAGGCGCCGCAACCGATACAGGCCGCAGCCGCGAAGGAAGCGTCCGCTTTATCTTTCTCGATGGGCAGTGCGTTACCGTCCTGCGCGTTGCCGGTGTTTACCGAAACGAAGCCGCCGGCCTGCACGATGCGGTCAAATGCCGTGCGGTCGACCGCCAGGTCCTTGATCACGGGGAAGGCGTTGGCGCGCCAGGGCTCCACTACGATAGTGTCGCCGTTCTTGAAGGCGCGCATGTGCAGCTGGCAGGTGGTGGTGGCATGCCAGGGGCCGTGCGGGCGGCCGTTGATGTGCATCGAGCACATTCCGCAGATACCCTCGCGGCAGTCGTGGTCGAAAGCGATGGGGTCTTTACCGGTTTCGATAAGACGCTCGTTGAGCACGTCGAACATTTCGAGGAACGACATTTCCGAAGAGATGTCGGCGACCTCGTAGGTTTCGAAGCGGCCAGCGGTATTATTGTTTTCCTGACGCCATACCTTGAGGGTCAGGTTCATCATGTAGTGTTCCATTCTTCTCGGTTTAAAGAACGCGTGGTGGTTTATTTGTAGCTGCGCGCGCTCGGCTTCACAACGTCGTAGCGCAGATCTTCTTTATTGAGTTCCCATTCGTGCTCGCCTTTCAGCTGCCAGGCGGCTACGTACATGAACTTATCGTCCTGGCGCAGGGCCTCACCTTCCTCCGTCTGGAATTCCTCGCGGAAGTGGCCGCCGCAGCTTTCCTCGCGGTGCAGGGCGTCGATGCACATCAGCTCGCCCAGCTCGATGAAGTCGGCCACACGGCCGGCCTTATCCAGCTCCGGGTTGAACTCGTTGATCTTGCCGGGGATGCGGATATCGCTCCAGAATTCTTTTTTCAGCGCGCGGATCTCCTCGATGGCTTCCCGCAGGCCCTGGGCGTTGCGGGCCATGCCGCACTTGTCCCACATGATCTTGCCGAGGCGCTTGTGCATGCTCTCGACAGTCTTGCTGCCCTTGATGCTCATAAGCTGCTCGATGCGGCCACGCACTTCCTTCTCCGCTTCCTCGAAGGCCGGGTGGCTGGTGGGGATGGCGTTGACGCGGATCTCGTCGGCGAGGTAGTTGCCGATGGTATAGGGGATCACGAAGTAGCCGTCGGCGAGGCCCTGCATCAGCGCGGAAGCGCCGAGGCGGTTGGCGCCGTGGTCGGAGAAGTTGGCTTCGCCGAGGGCATAGAGGCCGGGGATCGTGGTCATCAGCTCGTAGTCGACCCAGAGGCCGCCCATCGTGTAGTGCACCGCGGGATAGATCCGCATCGGCACTTCGTAGGGGTTCTCGCCGGTGATCTTCTCGTACATGTCGAAGAGGTTGCCGTACTTTTCCTTCACCACTTCTTTACCAAGCTTGGTGATGGTTGCCGCATCGGCATTCGTGAGGCTTTGCTTCGACGCTTCGATCTTGCCGTAGCGCTGGATGGCGTCGGCGTAATCGAGGTATACGGCCTGCTTGGAGGAGCCTACGCCATAGCCGGCATCGCAGCGCTCTTTGGCGGCACGGGAGGCCACGTCGCGGGGCACGAGGTTGCCGAAGGCCGGGTAGCGGCGCTCCAGGTAGTAGTCGCGCTCTTCCTCGGGAATTTCGGAGGGCTTGCGGTGATCTCCTTTGGCTTTGGGTACCCAGATGCGGCCGTCGTTGCGCAGCGACTCCGACATAAGCGTCAGCTTCGACTGGTGATCGCCGGTTACGGGGATACAGGTCGGGTGGATCTGCGTGAAGCAGGGGTTGCCGAACGCAGCACCGCGCTTGTGGGCTTTCCAGGCCGCTGTGACGTTCGAGCCCATGGCGTTTGTGGAGAGGTAGAATACGTTGCCGTAGCCACCGCTGCACAGCAGCACGGCGTGGCCGAAGTGGCGCTCGAGCTCACCGCTCACGAGGTCGCGGGCGATGATGCCGCGGGCCTTGCCATCGATCATCACCACCTCGAGCATTTCGTGGCGGGTGTACATCTTGACATTACCAAGGGCTACCTGGCGCTCGAGGGCCTGGTAGGCGCCGATGAGGAGCTGCTGGCCGGTCTGGCCGGCGGCGTAGAAGGTACGCTGCACCTGCGTGCCGCCGAAGGAGCGGTTCGACAGGAGGCCGCCGTACTCACGCGCAAAGGGAACGCCCTGTGCCACGCACTGGTCGATGATGTTGCGGCTGACGTCGGCAAGACGGTATACGTTGGCTTCGCGGGAGCGGTAGTCGCCACCCTTGATGGTATCGTAAAAAAGGCGGAATACGGAGTCGCCGTCGTTCTGGTAATTCTTGGCGGCGTTGATGCCACCCTGGGCCGCGATGGAGTGCGCGCGGCGCGGCGAGTCCTGGAAGCAAAAGGCTTTCACCTTGTAGCCCAGCTCGCCCAGCGAGGCGGCAGCGGAGGCGCCGGCAAGACCGGTACCGATCACGATGATCTCCAGCTTGCGCTTGTTGGCCGGGTTGACCAGCTTTACATGGCTTTTATAATCTTCCCATTTCTTCTCGAGGGATCCGGCTGGGATTTTTGCGTCGAGCATAGGTCGTCTTTTCGGGTTTGAGTTTTCGTTCTACTACTAGTTAGTACAGCTTTCTCGGTACTTTGTTCACTACGCTTAGTTATAAGGGCTCACCCACTGGAAATACATGCTGATGGGCATCAGCGCAAACAGCACCGTTACGATGACGGTAAAGCCATAGCCCAGGCTGCGGAGCAGGGCGAGGTATTTCTTGTTGTGCACGCCGAGCGAGCGGAAGGCGCTGTGAAAGCCGTGAAACAGGTGGAAGGCCAGCGCCGCGACGCCAACGAGGTACAGGATCACCACCCACTCGTGCTGGAACACTTCGTACATGCGTCCGAAGAGATCGTGCACAGGAACCGGGTGGCCGTCGTAGCTGATCTCCTCCAGGCCGGTGATGCGCGACGGAACCCAGAACTGGGCGACGTGGATCACGAGGTAGATGAAGATGAGTGTGCCGAGGATGGCCATGCTGCGGCTGTACCACTTCGAGCCGCGGTTGCCAAGAGCCACAGTGTAGCCCTGCTTGCGGCGTGAGCGGTTCTTCGCCTCGATAGCATAGCCCTGCACGATATGCAGGATGATGCCGGCAAACAGACCGACCTCGAGAATGCGGATGATCAGCGAGTTGCCCATGAAGAAGGCCGCACGGTTGAACATCGAGCCGTTGTCGTTTTCATTGAACCATTTGAGGTCATTGAAGATGCAGGAATTGAGGCCGACGTGGATGGCGAGAAAGGAAATCAGGAAAAGACCTGTCAGCGCCATGACGAATTTCCTACCTACAGCAGACGTGAAGAAGTGGGACCATTTCATAATCAGTCGGAGGGGGATTGAAAATTTGCGCGAAGGTACGAGCCGATTGGCAAAAAAGCGTCTTGATCAACAAAATACGAACGGGCCTGAATGTGTACAATGCACACAAAGAAGCGCTGCGGATGATGGCTTCTTCGACCGGTTTCCGACTCCATCGCCGGCTCACAGCGCCAGGCGCCGCTCGAGCTCGTCGTCGATTTTCTTGAACAGGTGAAACGGCTTGTAGGTGCGCCAGTTGGACAGCTCCATCAGCTCCACGTAGTAGTTGATCTTCGCCTTGCGGAAATCATGCTGCGTGGCCTCGGGCATGTTGAGGCAAACGATCCAGCCACTCTCGTCGCTTACTTCCTCGTGCCACTCTTCGTAATAGTCGCGGTCGCCGCTATGGAAGTTGAGCACGTTCTCGGCGATCAGGATAAACTTGTAGATCCCCTCCCCTTCAAACTTGTCGATGACGTCGCGCTTGAGGGTCATGATATCGTTTTCGATGGCATCGTTCCACTCGCCGAGCAACTCCAGCACGATATAGCCTTCCTCGTAGTCGGCCTGCAGCACTTTCACATAAAGCGTGCGGCTGCCGAACTCATCCCACTGCGGGTGGATGTAGTAATTGTAAACGGTCTGGCTGAACTCGAATTCAGAGTACTGCCGTTGAAAGAACGGGGAGCGCTCGTCTTCCTCGCTCACATAGATGTGGCGCCAGTTGTAAAAAGGTTCGATATCGTGCATTCGTCAATCTGCTGGTCTGCTAATGTGCTGGTCTGCTAATGAGCTGAAAGAATACGCAAAGTTCTGAAAATGGACGATAGCGAAATAAGGCTGCCGTTCTTATTAACGTTTGGTTTTCTTTCCTTAGCAGACCGGCAGACCGGCACATTGACCAATTACATTTTCATGCCAGTTCGCTGTGAAACTGCACGAGCCCATCCATCGGCTTTTGCAGGATGGTTCCGAGCTCGAACTCGTAGGATTGGCACAACTCCTGGATCTTATCGCGGAAGCCCCAGGCCACCGAGCCCACGAAGCCAACGGGGTATTTCCAGACCTCGGGGATCTTGCACAGGTGCTGGAAGAAGAAGTCGTTGAGGCCGTCTTCAATGATGTTCTCGATCATGTAGTGCCCGCGGTTCTCGGCAAGGAACATCGTAAAGCCCGCCAGGTAGCGGTTCGGGAATGGCTGCTTGTATACACGGTCAAGGATCTCCATGGGAGTCGTAACAAAGCGCGCATCGAAGAGCGCGCGGAGCTCCTCGTCGAAGGTGTTATAGAGATAATACTGGAGCACCTTGCGTCCGAGGTAGGCGCCGCTGCCTTCGTCGCCGAGCACGTAGCCGAGGCCCGGGCTGTTGCGCTGCACCGTGCGGCCGTTGTAGTAGCAGCAGTTGGCGCCGGTGCCCAGGATGCAGGCGAGGCCTTTCTCGTGGCCGCAAAGGGCGCGCGCCGCGGCGAGGAGGTCGGTGGCCACATCCGTCTTGGCGTCGGGGAACACGCGGCGCAGGGCTTTTTTGACACTGCGCGCATTTTCAGGATTGGCGCAGCCCGTTCCGTAATAAAAGATCCGCTCCACCGTTATTCCCTTGAGTTTTTTCAGCAGCTCCCCCTCGAGCACCTCCACGATCCCGTCGCTGTCGAGGAAATAGGGGCTGATCCCCTGCGTAACGATGGTCTTGCCGCGGCCCTGCCGCAACAGGCGCCATTCGGCTTTGGTTGCGCCGCTATCGGCGATAAGGGTGGTAAGCATGGCTGAAAGCGCTTAATTTTGCGACAATTTACAATCGTAACCGCTTCCTATGAGGAACAAAAAACTGCAGGTCTGGCTCCCGCTTCTCTTTTCGCTCGTCATGATCGCGGGAATGTTTTTCGGTTTCCGCCTGCACCAGCAAACCGGCGACAGCAAAGGCTTCTTCGCCCGTGAAGGCCGCAGCTCGCTGCAGGAGGCGATCGACCTGATCCGCAACAAGTATGTCGACAAGGTCCGGATCGACTCCCTCCAGGACAATGCCATGGAAGGGCTGATGAACCAGCTCGACCCGCACTCGGTCTATATTCCGAACCGCGAGGTGGCCGAAGCCAACGAAGACCTCGTCGGTAACTTTGACGGGATCGGCGTCGAGTTCAATATTTTCTCCGACACGGTCAATGTGCTTTACGTGGTGCCTGATGGCCCTGCCGATAAGGCCGGCCTCCACATCGGCGATCGCATCACGCGGGTGGACGACTCCAACATCGTCAGCAAGACCCTGCCGAGCGACAGCATCCGGCGCATGATCCGGGGCAAAGGCGGCAGCAAGGTTAAGCTGACCATCTTCCGCAACGGCACCATCCAGTATTTCTACGTCACAAGGGGCAGCATTCCCCTCCCCTCGCTCGACGCTGCCTACATGCTCGACGCGGGCACCGGCTATATCCGCATCAACAAGTTTTCCGAAACGACCTACCGCGAGTTCATGCGCGCCATGGAAGACCTCCAGGCCAAGGGCATGAAGTCGCTCGTGTTCGACCTGCGCGGCAACGGCGGCGGGCTGGTAAACCAGGCCGTGAACATTGCTGATGAATTCCTCCCCGGCGACGACCTTATTGTGTATACGCAGGGTACCAACTCCGAGCGCCACGACTACCGCGCTTCGAAGGAAGGCGTATTTGAAAAAGGCAAGCTCGTGGTGCTGGTCGACGAGCTGACGGCATCGGCCTCGGAGATCGTTGCGGGCGCCCTCCAGGACCTTGACCGCGCTACTATCGTCGGGCGCCGCTCCTTCGGCAAAGGCCTTGTGCAGGAGCAGTACCCGCTGAGCGACGGCTCGGCCATACGTTTAACGGTAGCACGTTATTATACGCCCCTGGGCCGGAGCATCCAGCGTCCCTACGACAAGGGCAAGAAGATCTATATGGAGGAAGTGCTGGAGCGCTACCACAACGGCGAGGTCATCCGACCCGATTCGGTGTATCATGCCACCGGGAAGCCGTTCAAAACAAAGGGCGGCCGCACAGTTTACGGCGGCGGCGGCATCATGCCCGATGTGTATGTTCCTGTCGATACAAGCTCGCTGACGCAGAACATCACCAAGCTGTACCTCGACGGCCGTTTCAACAATTACGTTTACCTTTTCTACATGGACCACCTTGCGGAAGTGAACGCGTTCAAAACGCCTGCCGAGTTCGGCCGCGGCTTTGTGGATACGGATAAAGCCTGGACGGGTCTTGTAGATTTTGCCGCGAAAGACAGCGTCAACCTGCACAACATTCCCGCGCGCGAAAAGAGCGAGGTGCAAAAACGGATGCGCGCCTACCTCGCCCGTCTTCGCTGGCGCACACAGGGCTTCTACGAGGTCTACAACAGCGACGATCCCGTCGTGCTCCGCGCCATGCAGCTGCTGCACCAGTAGGTCCGGGAGCCGGCAAAGAAATCAGCCAGCCTATCAAAAGTCAACGCATAAAAAGGCAGCCCCTGGGGCTGCCTTTTTTTACCGATTACCGATTACCGCCTTCAACGAAACAGGTCCGGGTTCTTGTCCATTGCCCGCTTCTCGATGCTGTAGGAGCCGATCATACCGGCGCCGCCGCCCAGGGCGATCAGGGCAAAATAGAGCGGCTCCATTTCGCCGCGGTGCGCCGTAAACGTATCGATGAGGTACGCGATGAGGAGCCCGAGGCCGCCCCCGATCAGGATCATTCCCAGCTTCAGGCTGTTGTACGGGCGCGGAGAGCGCGGGTCTTTGCCTTTTTCGAGGATCGCGAGGTTTTCGCGGGTGCGGAGGTAATAGATGCCGAAGATCATCGCAGTGGTGCTCAGGAAGAGCGTGATCGGAACGAGGTTATGGTCCATGGTTGCTGTTTTTTTCTTGATGGATGTTATTTACCCATCTTCTGACGCCGTCCGAAAGATACGGGTTACAGGCAAAGCCAAAACTATTCGCAGGCCGCACCGGAACCATGCGTCGAGCCCTCTACGCGGTACTGCAGCAGCGACTCCCCGTTACAGCACAACTGCAGCCAGCGGTCGCCGGGCCGCGCCACGTACCGGTATTCAAGCACCTGTGCCGGGAAGACGGTCAGCGGCTCCAGCCGGACAAGGCCCTGCAGCAAGGCGGGCGGCGCCTCGTCGGGCCCGAGTGCGCGCGCGTAGCCGGCCGGGTCGAGGGGATCACGGAGCTCCACCCGCAGGCGCAGCGTATCACCGGGCGTCACCCGCAGTAGTCCCCGGCCCGGAAGCACCGAAATCACCCGGAATTTCTGGGCGGCGGGGCCGCGGAAAGGTCCGTAGCGGAATTCCTGCAGGGGCTCAAAATCGGGCAGCAGGGCCCATTGCGGGTCTTCGGGGAAATGGTTGCGGGCGAAGGCTGCCGGCGGCGTGAGGTAATAAAACTCATCGAGCGACGGGGTGAACTCGTCGCTCCCGCTGCGCACATAGCCGGCGGCCCAGGTGGCGTCGAGCAGCTGCCAGGACGAGTCGAGCCACACGGCATTCCAGGAGTGGTTACTGCTGAAGCTCCGGTCGGCGGGGTCCGAGTCGTTGCGGACGAAGCCGCGAACCAGCACGGAGCGAATGCCGGAATAGCGGCAAAGCGTATTGAACAGGCGGGCATAGCCTTCGCAAACCGCCTCGCGGCTCCTCAGCACGCTGTAGGCGGCGCGTTCATCGGCCGGCCGCCCATCGTAGGCCGTATCGCTGTCGGGATTCCAGCGGGCGCCGTGCCGCGCTGACTTGCCGCGTAGCTGGTACCGGATGTTGGCCGTGATCCAGCGGAAGATGGCCCGCACCTTGTCGCGGTCCTCGCTGAAATCCTTCGTCAGCACACGCGCCAGGCTATCGGGTGTTGGGGCATCCGCCGACAGTGCCACCGCATCGGGGCGGGCATACTGGGCCGCCGCGGGCAATGACCCCAAGGCAAGCATCAGGATTATGAGAGCCGGTAGACGCATGGACAGATCCTTCAAAGTTCCGCTGAATCGATCGCCGTTGAATGGGACGCAGTGCGTTTTAACGTAACAAAAAAGCCGCCCCCGGAACGGGACGGCCTATTGGAAGTGAATGGGGCTTTATCAGCGGAGGGTGGACGACCAGAAGGCTTTCATGTCGTTCCAGGAAGCCGTGTCGGCAGCGCCGTTATAGCGGATCGGCATCTTGAACTTCGCGCCCGTTGCCGTAGCCTCGGGATTGGTAAAGGCGTGGGTGGCGTTGGGATACACTTTGTCGGTATGCGCCACGCCAGCGCTGTCGAGGCGGCGGCGGAACAGCTCGTACTTTTCCATCGGTACAAAGGAGTCGGCAGCGCCATGGCAGATCAGCACCTGCCCGTTATAAACGCCTTTGGGCCACGTCGTATCGGGGTAATCCCCGTGAAAGGATACCACGCCTTTGAGCGGCGCGCCGAGGCGGGCGGCGTTGAGCACCGCGGAGCCGCCGAAGCAGTAGCCCATGGCACCGAGGCGGCTGCTGTCCACATCGGCGCGTCCACGCAGGTAACCGAGGGCCGTATTGATCCGGCTGGCGAAAAGCCGCGGGTTGCCGTAGAAAGCACCGGCCAGCGCCATTGCTTCTTTAGGGTCGGCAGCGATCTTGCCGTTGCCGTACATGTCCACAGCGATCGCGGTGTAGCCAAGACCGGCCAGCTGGCGCGCGCGCATTTTGGCGTAGCCGGTGAGGCCCCACCACTCGGGAACCACCACGATGGCTGCATGGCGGCCGCTGCCGGCGCCCGAATAAACAAAGCTGTTCAGCGTAGTGCCGGCATCGTTGAGGCTTACGGCTTCTTCCTTGATGGTTGTGTCGGCCATGGTCGTGTGGCTGTTGCTGTCGGTGGCGGTGCTGCCCGAGCTGCTGCTGTTATTGCCGCAGGCGGCAAGCAGGAGGCCGGCTAAGATCGGGGACAGGAATTGTTTGCGGAGCATAAAAGAGGTTTTGGTCGGGGTAAAAGGTTTTCGGAGCGATTTAAAGATAATTTGGGAACACATACAACGGTACAACAGCGACCGCCATCTAAAGGTTGACTTATCTTTACCCCAATCCGATCGTACATGAAACAGATCCTGCTTCTCCTCCTGGCCGCGCCGCTTTTTTCCAGTGCCCAGGATTGCTCCATGCTCCGCCGCAGCCGCGACCCCTATACCAAGGAAGTTCGTATTACTACGGGCCAGATGCTCGTTGGCAACGGCCACAAGCTGAGCGTGGAAGCGACGCTGAAGGAGATCGACTTCTTCTTCGTGCTCGCAGCCAACGGCGCCTGCTTCAACGACGAGTCGACCATGGTCATCAACTACAACGGCACGCGGCTTCGCTCCACCTACCGCCACGGCGGCACCATGAACTGCGAGGGTTATTTCCACATCCTGTTCCGCAACGGCTATGAGCCGGTAGCGGGGCTGCGCAAGCTGCTCGAGCAGAAGGTCGCTACGTTTACCATCGGCGAAGGAAAGGACGCGCTCGTGATCACCCTCACCGAGGAACAAAAGGACATTCTCCAGAAATCGCTTACCTGTCTTGTCAACGAGGCGAAGGGCCTGCTGCCGCCTCCGCCCCCTCCGGCGCAATGATATCGTGAATCGTGAATCGTCAATCGTGAATCGTCAATAAAAAGAAAGGCAGCCCGAGGGCTGCCTTTCTTTTATTCAAATCGCGTGGTTATCATTCACGATTCACGATTGACGATTCACGATCGTTACCACACCTTCACGCGGTCTTCGGGCTTGCGGTACATCTTGCTTTGCTCCGTCACACCGAAGGTGGCGTAGAACGGATCGAAGTTGGACAGCGGGCCGTTCACGCGGTACTTCTCGGGAGAGTGCGGGTCGACGTTGAGGAGCGTCTTTACGCGCTCGGGGCGCGATGTGAGGCGCCAGACCTGCGCAAAGCCGAGGAAGAAACGCTGGTCGGGGCTGAGGCCGTCGATCTTTGTTGTGTCCTTGCCCTGCTTGGTCATTTTGAACGCATCCCAGGCGATGGCGAGGCCACCGAGGTCAGCGAGGTTTTCGCCCAGCGTCAGCTCGCCGTTCACATGCAGCGAATCGAACATCGGGAACGAATTGTACTGGCGCACCATGGCGGCGCCTTTTGCCTTGAAGCGCGCGGCGTCGGCGGGCTGCCACCAGTTGCGCATGTTGCCCTCGGCATCGTACTGCGCGCCCTGGTCATCGAAGCCGTGGGTCATCTCGTGACCGATCACCATACCGATGCCGCCATAGTTGATGGCGTCGTCGGCACCCATGTGGAAGAACGGGAACTGGAGAATGCCCGCGGGGAATACGATCTCGTTATAGGTCGGGTTGTAGTACGCATTAACGGTAGAAGGCGTCATGCCCCACTCGGTGCGGTCTACCGGCTTGCCGATCTTGCCCAGCTGCTCATGAAGCATGTGCTGGCTGATGCTGGCGTTGCTTTCGAAAAACTTCGCGCGGTCGATGCTGACATCGCTGAAGTCTTTCCACTTGCTCGGGTAGCCGATCTTCTTGAGGAACGTGTGCAGCTTCACGATGGCTTTCTCCTTCGTGCTGTCGGTCATCCAGTCAAGCTTTTGAATGCGTGCCTCGAAGGCAGCCTGCAGGTTGTTCACGAGCGTGTCCATCCGCAGCTTCGCTTCCGGCGGAAAGTAACGCGCCACGTACAGCTGGCCCACGACGTCCTGGAGTCCGCCGTCGCACATTTCCACCACCTGCTTCCAGCGCTCGGGCTCCTTCTTCTGCCCCGACCGGAGCCGGTTGAATTCGAAGGCCGTTTCGCGGAAAGGCTTCGACAGGAGGCTCGAGTGGCCGTGCATGTAATCGAAGCGCATCTTGGCCTTCCAGGCATCGATCGATACCGATCCCAGCAGGCTATTGAGGTTGCGGTAAAAGCCCGGCTGGCTTACGTTCACGCTGTCGGCGCTCATGCCCACGGCGGTAAAGAATTGTTTGAGCTGCAGCGCCGGTGCGAGCTTGTCGAAGTCGGCAACAGCGAGCTTGTTGTAGTTGCTGGCGGGGTCGCGGAGCTCCACGGGTGTACGCTGGCCGGCGGCAAGCTTTGTTTCCACATCGAGCACCAGCGCAGCGTCGGCGGCAGCTTTGGCCTTGTCGATGCCGGCAAGCTCGAAGTAGCGGGCGGCGGCGGCAACCAGCCCGTTGCGCTGGGCCTTCGTAGCGGAGTCAGTGCGGCTGTAGTAGCCTTTCTCGGGAAGCGTGGTGCCGCCCTGGTAGAAGACGGGAATATAGCGGCTGCTGTTCTTGTCGTCGGCGCCTACAAAGAAGCCGAGCATGCTGCCGTTGGACGTGCGGAAGCCTTCGGTCCACAGGGCGAGCAGGTCCTGCTGGGTCTTTACCGCGTCGATGCGGGCCAGCCAGGGACGCAGCGGCTCGATGCCGCGCTTTTCGATCGTTACGGTATCCATTCCCGCGGCGAAGAAGTCGCCGGCCTTCTGCTCCAGCGAGCCGCTTTTCTGGCTGCCCTTACTCAGCTCCTCGAGCATCGTGCGGAGCTTTACGAGGTTCTGGTCGTACAGGGTAGTGAAGGAGCCCCAGCTCGAATACTCGTCGGGGATCTTTGCATTGCGCACCCAGCGGCCGTTGGCGAATTCAAAAAAGTTGTCGGCGGCGGCAGTGCTGCTGTCCATGCCTGATTTGTCGAAGAAAACGGTTTGCTGCACGGAAGCGACTTTTTCCTGGCAGCCCGTTGCGAGCAACGCCAGGGCGGCGGCTCCGATCGGAACAATTTTTCTCATACTGATTTTTTGGTTCGGCCAATATACCGAAAAAGACTCTGCCGTAGCGGCGCTTGTGACGACCGGCAGGCACAGCGGTGAGGTTAACAATACTTTGCCGATGATTTTCGGCTTTTTACCGAAGCCATTTCCGCCTTCGCGGCCACTTTCGTAGGTTTGTGCCTCGTTAGATAGCCCTCGTGTAAAATCCCTGCGTCATGAAAAAGTACCTCTCTGAAAAGAATGCCCTGACCGTTATGATGTGTGTCTTTTGTTTCGTCATGATGTTCATCGCCTTCTTTGTCAGGCAATCCCTCTGGGAAGCGATCGCCTTTGCCCTGGCCTTTAGCTTCGCCGTAGAGACGCTCTGTCACCGTACCCGTGAGAACCAGCGTTCCTGATCCCAATAAAAACTGATTGAAAAGCTGCCCTACGGGCGGCTTTTTTTGTGCTAGTCGCGAAACTCCTGCGCGATCATCAGCCCGTAGATGCCCCCGTCGAGCACCGCGATGCCGAGGCGCCCGAATTCCTTGTGGAGGATGTTGGCGCGGTGACCGGGTGAGTTCATGAGACCGCGGTGACAGATCAGCAGCGTCTGTCCGAGGGCGAGGTTCTCCCCTGCCGTGCGGAACGAAATATGGGCCGCTTCCATCCGGTCGAAGGGGTCTTTGTGCTCGGGTGTGTAGTGGGAAAAATAGCCACGGGCGAACATGTCGCGGGCATGGGCGCGCGCCACCATCGCCAGCTCGGGATCGGCAGCCAGGGCCGGCAGACCAGCCTGTGCGCGCTCTTCGTTTACCAGCTCGAGCATCCGCGCTTCGAGGTCGTTGCGCGTTTTCGGACTGCGCACCGTAAAGTGAAGCTTCACCGTTTCGTTGGGGTTGACCTCGGTGCCCACATGCGTCATGCTGTTGCGGATCGCCTCGTCGAAGATCGGTGCGAGGCGTCGGTTGGCCCATTCGGCCTCGCCCGAAAGAGCGCCTGCAATACGGCTTTCCTGCGTCGCGGCCGACAGCTGTTCCGATACCGGCACCGTGAGTAACAGCCCGGCGATCAGGGTGGCGTAGATGGCGCCATTCACGAGGCCCGGGAGAAGCCCGAGGGCGCGGTTGACCGGCTGCCGGTCCACATGCCGCCAGCGCTCGAGGATGCGGTGGATGACGAGCGACGACAGGCCCCGAACGGCCAGCAATATCCCGACAAAGCAAGCCGGCTCGAGCCACATACTCCAGCCCGGCTGCCAGGACTTGATCAGCCCCGCGAGCCCGGGATAGCCGAGCCAGGCGCCGGCCAGGCTCGCGCACCAGGCACCCAGCTCAAGCACGCCAGCAAGAAAGCCACGCTGGAAGCCGGCCCAGGCCGCGGCGGCGAAAATGAGCATGAGGAGCAGGTCGATAAGATTCATCGGCTTACCTAATCGAAACTTAGTGCCAATCTTCGAAAGCGCTCCGCTTGAAGCGACCCCGCTTCCAACTTCCCAGTTCCGACTTTCCTACTTGTCATTGGGGTATGGTGACGCGGAACGTTGCGCCCTCGCCGGGTTGGGAAAAAGCCTCGATACGGCCGCCGTGGTTTTCGGCCACCTTGCGGCAGATGGCCAGCCCGAGCCCGGTGCCTTCGTAGGTATTGCGGCTGTGGAGGCGGCTGAAAAGGGCGAAGATCTTCTCGGAATAGTGTTCGGGAAAGCCGATCCCGTTGTCGCGGAACTCCAGCTGCAGGTAGCGCTCCGCCGGCAGCATGCGCTCGGGCGCCTCGGCCGGTGAGAGAAAGCGGTGGCTTACCCGGATATGCGGCGCCGTTCCCGGGCGGGTGAACTTGATCGAATTGCTGATCAGGTTCTGAAACAGCTGGCGGAACTGGTAAGGCACCACGGTCGCTTCCGGAAGGCCGTCCTGTTCCACCAGGGCG
The DNA here is from genome assembly GCF_054777635.1 of Flaviaestuariibacter terrae. Taxonomy (NCBI): domain Bacteria; kingdom Pseudomonadati; phylum Bacteroidota; class Chitinophagia; order Chitinophagales; family Chitinophagaceae; genus Flaviaestuariibacter; species Flaviaestuariibacter terrae. The sequence goes on along the minus strand of NZ_BAAHAL010000006.1, from coordinate 828,114 downwards.
CCGGTTTCCCGCACCCGCGATTCCAGCAGCTCGAGCACATCGCCCAGAAGCCGGTCGAGCGGTATCAACTGGGGCTCGGCATGCTCCTGGTTGAGGGACGAGAACGCGAGGATGTCCTCGATCAGGAGCCGCATCCGCCGCGCGGCATCCTGGATCCGGACAAGGTTTTTCCTGCCGTCCGGACTGAGTGCCTCGCCTCCTTCCGCCTCGATCATCCCGGTGTAGAGCACGATCTTCCGGAGTGGTTCCTTGAGATCGTGGGAGGCGATGGATGCAAACTGCTGGAGCTCCTCGTTGGAGCGCTCGAGCTCGAGCGTTTTGAGCAGCAGCGCCTCCTCCATCTTTTTGCGGCCCGACAGGTCCTGGATGACACCGAGCATGCGACGCGGCCCGTCTTCGTCGAAGTGGACCACGCCACGGCCCCACAGCGTCTTTTGATCCGCGCCCTGGCGGAAGCGGAACTCGCACTGGAATTGCCCGTTGACGAATGCCTCGGCGATCGCGTTCTGCAGCAGCTGGCTGTCGTCGGGGTGCACCAGGTCGAGAAAGTGCTCCAGCCCCCGCGGCTCCCCGGTACCGGTGATCTTGCGCATCTCCGGGCTGCTCCGGACGGCATTGCTCCGTATGTCCCAGTCGAAGGAACCGAGATGCGCCAGCGCTTCGGCCTCGAGCAATTGCGCTTCCTGGCTGGATATGCGCTGCCGCAGCAGGTCGATGAAGGTGATCATCGAAGACGTCGTGTAGCCCATGAACAGGCGGTCGATTTCGCCGGAAAGCGCGATGGCCTCGTGAAGGTCGGACGTAAGCTTCGGGATGAACTGCCGCAACGCCTCGGCGCGGATGTGGTTGAGCAGGGTGATGTCTTCCACGATCACATCGTGGTAATGAAGTACCTGCAGCTCGTTGGCGAGCCAGCGCTGCACCGAGTTACGGATAAAGTCGAGCATCTTGTTGGATGCAAGGGCCTCGAGCAGCTCGACCTGCGTCTGCCGGAGGAGGTTCATCAGCTCCTCCTGGCTAAAGTGCGCCAGGTGCTTGAGCAGCGGCAGGTTGTATTGAACCGACAGCATGTATTGCAGCCGGGCATACTCTTCCGTGTGCTTGTCCAGGATAAGCCGGGCCAGCGCGGGCAGTCGCCCGAGCAGGTAGAAGTCGGGGTACGACTCATACACCTGGGACGTGTTCAACGTAGGCGAAGCGGGCAGCTCGGTAGGCAATCGACGATCTTTCCGGTACTGTGCTAAAAAAGTATTCCAGCCTCGTTCTGATCGGAGGAAAATACGCGCTACCTTGCCACCCATGCGACAAAGCGCAGGCATATTGTTGTACCGTACTTCTACGGGTGGACCCGAGTTTTTCCTCGTTCACCCCGGCGGGCCGTTCTGGGCCGGCCGGGAAGACGGCGCCTGGACGATTCCAAAGGGTGAGTTCACGGAAGCCGAAGCGCCCCTGACCGCCGCGCGCCGCGAGTTCTTCGAGGAGACGGGTTTTTCGGTACCGGGGCCCTTTCTCCCCCTGGGAACCGTCCGGCAAAAAGCCGGAAAGCTCGTGCATGCCTGGGCGAGCCCCGGCGACCTCGACCCGTCGGCCGTCGTCTCCAACACCTTTCGTACGCAGTGGCCGCCCCGCTCGGGCAAGTGGATCAGCGTTCCGGAGATCGATAAGGCCGGCTGGTTTGGCTACGATGAAGCGGCGCGCCTGATCAACAGCGCACAGGTCGCTTTCCTGGAAACGCTGCGCCAACACCTTCAAAATCCGCCCGCCCCTTGAGTGATCTTGCCTTTCACCTTACCCTGCTCTGCCTCGCGGCCTTTGCCGCCGGCTTTATCGATGCCATCGTTGGTGGCGGTGGGTTGATCCAGACGCCCGTGAGCCTGGTGGTACTTGCCGCCAACCCGGTCGCCTCTATCCTGGCAACGGTCAAAATCCCCTCGTTCAGCGGCACGGCGCTGGCGGCGCGGCAATACGTGCGGCAGGTCCGGATCCGCTGGCAGCTGGCCGCGCTGAGCTGCACGACGGCCTTCTTTGCTTCCTTCGGCGGCTCACTCCTGCTCACACGTGTCAGCAATGCCTTTGTAAAGCCCGTGCTGCTCGTGGTGCTGGCGGCGGTGGCGATCTACACATTTGTAAAAAAAGACTTCGGGCAACGCCCCGCGCGCGATGTGCCCTACCCGGTGCAGCTGCGGGCAGCCTTCGCGACATCGCTCGTACTTGGATTTTACGATGGCTTCATCGGCCCCGGCACCGGGTCCTTCCTGATACTGGCCTTTATTCTATGGATTGGTTTCGACTTTCTCCATGCCTCCGCCCATGCGAAACTCACGAACATGGCCACCAATCTCGGTTCCATCACGCTGTTCCTGATCAAAGGGAAGATCCTCTGGCTATTCGCGTTGCCGATGGCGGTGGCCAATGCGCTCGGCGGCTACCTGGGCGCAAAGCTGGCTATCGCGCGGGGCAACCGGTTTATCCGCGCGCTTTTTCTCATTGTCGTCGTGGGCACACTGCTGCGCTTCTGCTACGATGTGTTCTTCCGCTAGCCAACTTTACAAAATATTTTTGCCCGCGGCGTTGGGAAGCCGCGTGCCGTTCGGCACCTTTGCAGCCAACTGACCATCTACATGAAAATTCTGTTAGCCTCTCTCCTCTCGGCAGCCGTGCTCACGGCCTGCAATCCGACCGACAGCAAGCCCGCCGCCGGTACCGGCGACAGCATTGCGAAAGCGGGCGCCGACACATCGAAGCCGGCGCGTGATCCGAAGGACCGGACCATTGCCGACGCGGCCACCATCATGGCGCGCAAGCAGGTTCCGGTGCTCTGCTACCACCACATCTACGACGTGCCGAAAGCAACGCGTGAGTACGACGTCACGGCCAACGACTTCCGCGCCCAGATGAAGATCCTCCACGACAGCGGCTACCACACGATCCTTCCCGACCAGTACTACAACTACCTCGCCTTCGGCGACCCGCTGCCGGAAAAGCCGGTGATGCTAACCTTCGACGATACCGACGAAGAGCAGTTCAGCATCGCGAAGCCGGCCATGGACCAGTATGGCTTCAAGGGAGTCTACTTTATCATGACCATCTCCATCGGCCGCCCGCGCTACATGACCAAGGAGCAGATTCGCCAGCTCGCAGATGAAGGTCACGCCGTGGAAAGCCACACCTGGCGCCACGACCGTGTAGACCGCTACCTCACGACGCCGCATATCGACAAGGGCACCGGCAAGATGGTCGAAAACGACTGGGACCTGCAGCTCGGTGTGCAGCGCAAGAAGCTTGAGGATATCAGCGGCAAGCCGATTCACTACTTTGCCTATCCCTTCGGCATCTGGAGCCAGGCGGCCATCCCCGAGCTCCGGAAGCGCGACTTCCGCATGGCCTTCCAGCTGTCCACCAAGCGCGATTCGCTGGAGCCCCTGTATACGGTGCGCCGTATCATCGTGCCGCCATCCTGGAGCCCCGAAGGGGTGCTGCGGGTGATGCGTTCGAGCTTCAAGTAGCCTCGCCAGAGACACGATATACGATACGGGCCCTTCGGGGCCCGTTTTTCATTGCCCAGGGGATCAACGGATAGGCCGGTTGGCATGCTTGTTTTGTGATTCGCCGTATGCACCCGGATCCGAAAGAAGAAAAGGCCCAGAAGCCGCCGGTACGTCCTTCCGAGGAGGTGGCCAATGCCCACGCGGCCGGCGACGGCGCCCTGGAGCGTGCCGGAAGCAGCCTGCCGGCCGAAGGCGGCAACGACGAGGAGCTCCACGCCGAAGACCAGGATCATATCCCCTACTAAACCCCAACAAGTCCTGTATGGAACATCTTTTCAAAACGCAATTGACGATCGACGGACAGTCGCGGAATTATGACGTTTTCTTCGCCGGAGAGGATTATCATTTCAAGCCGCTCGACGGCGATGGCCCGGAGCTGCTGCTTCGCCGGGAGCAGGACGAATGGCACCCGCAGGCGGCCTATGGGGAGGCACTTACCGAAACCTGTATCGGGCTGCTCGACACATACCTGCTTTCGCAGCACTGACCTCCCGTTTCCCTTTCGTTAACAAGGTGTTGCGCGTAATCGCCACACGGGCAAAAGAGTGTACCGGAATTCCCCACTCCGCGGCACCCGGTTAGCGGGGGCTGCGCCCGCTTTCCCGCTGTAATGCGCAGTTTGCGCCTCTATACGTAGCTTTTTTTCCCAAGCGCGTCAACTGGAACAGTGTTTGGATTTCACAGGGTATAAAATGACGTGTTATGTTTCCCGTGTGGTTTTTTATCATCCTGATCCTGTTGATCTCGTACCTTCTTTACATCACCCGCCCGACCGAGGATTCGATCGTGGTGCTGAGTAGAAACCAGTTGCGCAAGATCCAGTATTGGTTTCGCCGGTAATGTGTACAGCGCGCGAGCGTCACTATAAACCAACCTGTGCATAAGTATCTTTAAGCAGGAAGCAAAAAGCCGGGCAGTGCCCGGCTTTTTCTATGCTTTCGCCCCGCTTAGTCGCGGCGGCCGCGGAGCAGGGCCACGAGCAGGAGGATAAATACGGCGGCGCCAATGATCCATACGATCGGGTTGCTGTACCAGGCGCTGTTGCCTTTGGTATTGATATTCACATCCACGCTTTTCGTCGCATCCTGGGCCCAGGTCAGTGCCGACACGAAGGCAGCCATGACCGTGAAAGAAATCTTCTTCATGGTTTACGATTTTGACGGCACAACTTCCAAAATTGGGCCACGGCTCAGGTACGGCTGCCAAAGAGCAGCGACCCGATGCGGACAAGGTTGCTTCCTTCTTCCAGGGCAAGGCGGTAGTCGCCGCTCATTCCCATGGATAACAGGTCGAAGGGAGCGCCGGGTAACAGGGATTTCTGCTGCGCAAAAACCGCGGCGAGGCCCCTGAATTCTGCCCGGACTTTTTCCTGATCGTCCGAAAAAGAAGCCATCCCCATGAGACCACGGAGGCGGACGCCGGGCAGCGTTTCATTGCCCGTCGCCTGTATCGCTGAACGCAGCTCGTCTTCGTTCATCCCGAATTTCGTTTCCTCCTGCGCGATGTGCACCTGGAGCAATACGTCGATCACACGGCCATTGCGCAACCCTTGCTTCGAAACCTCGCGAAGCAGCTTTTCGCTGTCGATACCGTGCACCAGGTGCACAAAGGGCGCAATGTATTTGACCTTGTTGCTTTGCAGGTGGCCAATGAAATGCCAGCGGATGTCGGCAGGCAGCTGCGCCTGCTTGTCCACAAGCTCCTGCACGTAATTCTCGCCGAAGTCGCGCTGGCCCAGGTCGTACAGGGCCTGTATATCCGATACGGGCTTTGTCTTGGACACCGCCACCAGCGTGGCGCCGGCGGTTTCGAGTTCGGCTTTGAGGCTATGGTAGGCAGCAACGTTTACAGGCATGCCCAAAAATAAAGGAAGGCCGCGCAAAGCCGGCCTTCCTCCAAACGAATAGTGTTTGTATCGATAGGAAACGATTACTTCAGGATGCTGCGGCTGATCACGATCCGCTGCACCTCGCTGGTGCCTTCGTAGATCTGCGTGATCTTGGCATCGCGCATCAGGCGCTCCACGTGGTACTCTTTTACAAAGCCGTAGCCGCCGTGGATCTGCACGGCTTCCACCGTCGTCCACATCGCGGTCTCGGAGGCGAACACCTTGGCCATCGAGGAGCTCACCGTATAGTCTTCCTTGTTGTCTTTATCGAGTGCCGCGCGGAAGCAAAGGAGGCGTGATGCTTCGATACGCGTGGCCATGTCGGCAAGCTTGAAGGCAATGGCCTGGTGGTTGGCGATCTCGGTGCCGAAGGCTTTGCGCTCCTTCGAATACTTCAGCGAGAGCTCGTAAGCGCCCGAGGCGATACCGAGTGCCTGCGATGCAATACCGATGCGGCCTCCGGCGAGCGTCTTCATGGCGAACTTGAAACCGAAGCCGTCTTCGCCGATGCGGTTTTCCTTCGGAACCTTCACGTCGTTGAAGAGGATCGTGTGCGTATCGGACGCACGGATACCGAGCTTGTTTTCCTTGGCTGCCACCACAACGCCGGGCCAGTTTTTTTCCACGATCAGCACGGTGATGCCGCGCGATCCTTTCGAAGGATCGGTTTGCGCGATCACGAGGTATACCGAGGCAGAGCCGCCGTTGGTGATCCAGTTCTTGGTGCCGTTGAGCAGGTAGTAATCGCCCTTGTCTTCGGCGGTTGTGCGCTGCGACGTGGCGTCGGATCCGGCTTCGGGCTCACTGAGCAGGAAGGCGCCGATATAGAGCTCGCCGTCTTTCTTGCCCTGCGCCAGCGGCGTCAGGTATTTTTGCTTTTGTTCTTCGCTGCCGTATGCTTCGAGGCCGTAGCACACCAGCGAGTTGTTGACGCTCATGCCCACGCTTACGCTTGCATCCACCTTGCTGATCTCTTCCATCGCCAGTACATAGCTGACTGTGTCAAGGCCGGCACCGCCGTAGTCGGGGCTGACCATCATACCGAGAAATCCAAGGTCGGCCAGCTTTTCCATCTGTTCCCGGGGATACTGCATTTTCTCATCGCGCTCGATAACACCGGGAAGGCATTCATTCTGCGCAAAGTCGCGCGCTGCCTGCTGGATCATCCGGTGTTCTTCGCTTAGCTGGAAGTTTATCATTGCAAGAAATTGTGGCGCAAATATAGTCGGGATTCCCCAATCGGGGCAGCAGGGGGCGGAGAGAAAGAACGCAGATCTGCTCTGATCAATAAGATGGGCGCAGTTTTTTAAAGTCGCGCATGGTCCTGGCCAATCGTGGTATTCCGCCCGTACCGCTTGCTCTGCCTGCGATCTTTCGCTAAAGCGGGATGCCCATTCCCGGGATCGTAAACCAGTCGTACAGCTCGTACACGAAAATGCCGCGGTCGCAAAGCGGGTCGCCCTGCATCCAGGCGCTGGCTTCTTCCTTGCTGGCGCTGCCGAAAATGATGATGCCTTTCAGGTCGCCTTCGGTGGTCACCGGGCCAAACAGGTGCACCTTGCCTTCGGATTGGAGTCCGAACAGGTGCTGCAGGTGCGCCATCTGCAACTGCCCGAAGTCTTCGCTTTCCATCGGATCGCGGCCGGCCTTCAGCAGCAGCAGCACATAGGGCTTGTCGGTGCTGACCTTTGCCATTATCTCGTCGGGACTAAATTCGGTACGCATTGGCTGTCTAATTTTGGAACCACAAAATAGCGAAATGGAGATACGTCTTATTCAAACCGGAACGGAAGATTATGAGCGGATGAAGCAGCTGCGTCTCGAGGTGCTCCTGCGCCCGATTGGTGTTCCGGAAACCTATATCAATCCCGAACGCGAGCAGCACGAGCTGCTCGTCGGCGCATTCAGCAACGGGTTGCTCGTTGGGTGCTGCGTGCTTACCCCCCACGACGATGGCCGCCTGCAGCTACGCCAGATGGCCGTTGATACAGTGTTGCAGGGAAGTGGTGTTGGCGCGAAGATCGTGGCGTTCGCAGAAGAAGAAGCCCGCACCCGGGGCTTCCGCGAGCTGTTCATGCATGCCCGCGATGCCGTACTTGGGTTCTACACAAAATGCGGCTACAGGATCCGGGGTGAACAGTTCTTCGAGGTCGGAATCCCGCACCACATCATGTATAAATCGGTTGGACAAGAATCGGAAAGCAAATAAAGGTCGGAACCGCAAAGAGAATAAGAAAAGAAGTTTTCACGCCAGGCGAGCTAAAATAATAGGTCCCGCCTCGGCGGGACCTATTCGTATTTCTTTGCGGAAACCTTTTTGTCGTCTTTTCTTAGCGGTGAAAAACCTTCTTTCGCTTACGCTGCCTTGCTGCCTCGTCCCATCTGCTTCAGGAACGAAACGTGCGCAGCTACGGCATGACGCATTTTCGGGTATTCGATATACGGTACATTGAACTCGGCGCAGGCTTCCTTGATGATGCGGCTCAGCGCGGGGTAATGAATGTGCGAAATCTTCGGGAACAGGTGGTGCTCTACCTGGAAGTTAAGGCCGCCGACGAACCAGTTGATGACGCGGTTATGCGGGGCGAAGTTTGCGGTTGTTTTGAGCTGGTGCACGGCCCACTCGTCCTGCAGCTTGCCGGTGGCGGCGTCGGGCACGGGGAAGTGCGTATGCTCCACGGTATGCGCGAGCTGGAATACGATGCTGAGCACGAAGCCGGCGAGCAGCGAGAACACGCTGAAGCCCACGATCCAGTTGACGAAGCCGAGCATGTAGATCGGCAACACCACGTACAGACCGACGTTGATGATCTTGAAGCCCCAGAAGATGAGGTGGTCGCCGGTGCTCATTTTCTTGAGCGGCATCGCGCCGATGCGGCGCTTGAAGTATTTTTGGTAGTCGAGCACGAAGATCCAGAGGATGTAGAGCAGCGAGTACAGGAACCAGAAGTAGATATGCTGGTAGCGGTGAATGATATACTTGGGCTGGGTTTCGCTCATCCGCATCCAGGGCTGGATGTCGATGTCGTCATCCACACCATCCACATTGGTAAAGGCGTGGTGAATGACGTTGTGCTTCATATTCCACATGAAGTGGCTGCCACCAAGAATGTTGAGCGAGAAGGCGGCCAGCGTGTTGACCCAGCCGCGGCGGCTGAAGGAGCCGTGGGCGCCGTCGTGCATGATGTTGAAGCCGATACCGGCCACGACGCAGCCGAGCACAACACACTCAATAAGTGAGAGCACGATGCCGGGCGTGAAGAACACGAGGTGCGTGTACAGCAACACAAAAAGCGTCGTCAGCACGATCGCCTTGGTGTAGATGGCAGGACCGCCGGTGGCTTTCTTCCCGGTCTGCGCGAAATATTGGTTGATGCGTGCCTTGAGCTCCGCATGAAAGGAAGGGGTGACGTTTACAAACTTGGGTGTTGCCATGAAAAGAGATCTTTGAACGATGAACGAATAATAATGGGTTTACGGTCGGGCAACTCAGGTTTCATTGAGCACCAGTGCATCCAGTCCGCGGAGGCCTACGGTTTTTTTGGAAAGGAATCCTTCCGCAAAAGGCACACCAATCCGTTTTCCGAGCAGGCGGGCGCGGGCCGTCACGGCTTCCATGAACTGCGGGCTCGAGATGTAGGTCTGCGGGCCGCCGGCATTGGGGTCGTGAAACTGCGTCTTGTAGGCCTTGATGGCTTCCATACGCTGCTCCCACACATCGCTTACATCCACCACGAAGTCGGGCTCGTAAAAGCGGTCCTGCAGGTATTGAAGCACGTAGCGGGGGCGCCAGGCTTCCTGCTCGCTCCCGTCGCCGTTCTGCGTCTTTACCTGGCGAAGGCCGGAAAGGAAGGCAGCGTCGTAAATCAATTGCCCGGCACGGCCGTGGTCGGGGTGGCGGTCTTCCATGATATTCCCGACAACGATATCGGGGCGGTAGCGGCGGAGCACCGAGATCAGTTTGAGCTGGCTGGCTTCGTCGTTACTGAAAAAACCGTCGCGGAGCTGTAAGTTCTCGCGAATCGATACGCCCATGATACGGGCCGCGTCGGCGGCTTCCTGGTACCTTGTTTCAACAGTACCCCGGGTGCCGAGCTCGCCTTCCGTGAGGTCGAGCACACCCGTTTTCTTGCCAGCCTTGGCTGCCGCGATGAGTACACCCGAGCAACCGAGCTCTACATCATCGGGGTGGGCTCCAATGGCCAGAATATCGAGTTTGAGCAATGCGTGCAAATTGAGGCTGCAAGATACGGCCTGCAGCGCTGCAAAACGGGGAAGCGATCCAAGTTGTGAGAAGTTTGTGCCTTAGCGCACGGTACCTACGGCCGCGCTTGACTGACTCGAAACACCCGGGCGGTAGGGATTATTGTACCAGGAGCCGTCGATCTCTTTCACAATGGCTTCGATCTGGCGGTCGGTGGGATCGTTGAGGTCGTAAGCCTGGCGCAGGTTGCTGCCGAAGAAGAAGGCCACCGTCTGGTACAGGCGGGCATTGAGGCCCCCTTTGTATTCCTTGATGATCTCGTAGCAGTTATTGCCGGTTTGCCGGTTGATCAGCTTCATCAGCACCTTGCCCTGGTACACCGACAGGTTTTCGAGCGGCTCGGAGAATTGCTTGCGAAGCTCGGCCTCACGGGTCTTGATATAGGCTTTGCGGGCGCCCCGTGAATCGACTCCTTCGAGGTGCGCCGCTACGTCGTTGAGCGTAGCGCCGGCGGTGCGTGCATAGGGATAGGTTACATAGACCGCGTTGCGGAGCCGGTTGTAAGCAGCGATTGCCTTTGCCAGCTGCTCGGGCGAAAGTTTGGAGATATAAACTTCATCGAGCTCACGGTACGGGAGAAGCTCGCCCTGGTAATTGATGACGGATACGATCATGGTGTCGCGCGTGCCCCAATGCGGGTGCTGCAGCGAGTCGGACTGCGCCGAAGCGGCGCTGCCCAGGAAGGCCAGCAGGCAGGTAAGAAGCGTGTTACGGACGATCGAATGCATGTTGGTAAAACAGACCATGAAACTACGGCATCCGCTGTTTCAGAAATCTTAAATTTTAGCCATTGTGCTGCGGTTCATCCGGAGCCGGCGCAGCAGGCTCATACCAAAGCCGGACACCATCACGAGCGTTCCGAGCCACACCAGGTTGATGAAGGGAAACTTGTAGGCCTTGAGCGTGATGTAGCGCAGCACGGCGTCCGATTCCTTCACACCCAGATCGAAGCGTCCCGGCTGCACGCGCTCCAGTTGCACCACGAGGCCTTCGGCGGTAGCGGTGTCGGCATACGGGATCCGCTCGCCAGCCTTCGAAACCAGCAGTGGCTGCAGGGTGTAGATCGACGAGGTTTTTGCAAACACCTTAACTGTAGCGATCGATGCGCTGTCGGTTTCGGCGAAGCCCGGTTGCGGAATATGATCGCGCGATTGAACGCCCTCGAGCACCATGAAGCCTTTCGAGTACCAGGCCGTGTCGCCGATCCTGAGCGAGCGCGTTTTAAAGGAAGTCGTATCCTCCGCCGCTTTGCCCGGGTCGTTCGACAGCGAGGTGATGTAGGTAAAGACGTCATAGTTCCAATAGTGCTTCGCGTCGGGGTTGGCCATGAGGCCGGAATTGCCCTTGTAGTTCACGAATGCATTTGGCTTGAGGGTGAAGCGCTCGGCGGAGTCCTTGCTTACAAAGTCGAGGGAATAAAACCAGAGCGGCTTTTTGGGATGGGCCGAGTCGCTGCTGTAGGTAACCCAGTAGGCGCCCATATCGGTCTTGAGTCCCTGTACGAGGGTCAGGTTCTCACCCGGCTTTTCTTTTGAGCCCTCGCCCATCGGAACGAAGATGCCGGTGGTGTTGTGCGAGAGCACTTCTTTCTTCGAAGAGGACACGAGAATGCCGAGCAGCAGGATGCCGAAGCCCACGTGGGCCACCGACCCGCCGGCGGCGCGCAGCTTGGCGTTGGCGCCGGTCCAGATATAGAGCGCGTTCGCTGCTACGGCATAGAGGGCGCAGAACACTGCCACCCAGATCGCCGCCATATAGCCGGCGCCGTATTGGTCGTAATTGATCTTGCCGAAGCCGAGCACCAGCGCTGCCAGAACGAGGCTGACGACGGTGGGCAGCAGGAGCTTTTTGCGGAGCACCTTGCCCGGGGTGCTTTTATACCGGAAGTATTGTCCCACCGCGGTGAGCAGGCCCATGATGATGGCCACGAAAACCTGGATCCGGTTGTACGCAAAGGCGGAGTCCTCTCCCATCGCCAGCGGCTTGATCAGCTGCTTGTTGGACGTGAAGAGCCCCGCGATCTTGTTGATCACCGGCAATGAGGTCATCACGATGATGGTGGTGGCCGAAAGCAGCAGCACCAGCGAGCCGATGAACATCCAGAACTCGCGTGCTGAGGCTTCTTCCTCTTTGGCGATGAAGGGGATCTGCTTCCAGCGGCGGATGAGCAGGTAAACCGACGGCAGCAGGAACACCGCGACAAGCGCGCGGAGGTGCCACTTCGTGATGCCCTCGCCGGTAAAGGCGTGCACCGAGGTATCCTGCAGGTCGCCGCTACGGGTGAGGTAAGTTGAATAAAGGATCAGGAGGAAGGTCAGCGTCAGGAACACAAAGGAGGAGCGCAGCGCGTTGCCTGTGTGGCGGAAGATGAGCAGCGTATGGACGCCGGCCACCAGCACCAGCCAGGGGACGAGCGAGGCATTCTCCACCGGGTCCCAGGCCCAGTAGCCGCCGAAGTTGAGCGATTCGTAGGCCCAGGCCGCACCCATCATGATACCGGTGCCGAGCACGCCGGCCGAAAAGAGCGACCAGCTGAGTGCGGGCTTCGTCCACTCCTTGTACTGGCGGGTCCAGAGACCGGCGATGGCGAAGGCAAAGGGAATCAGCGTGGAGGCAAAGCCGAGGAACAGCACCGGCGGGTGGATCACCATCCAGTAGTTCTGCAGCAGCGGGTTGAGGTCGTTGCCGTCGGTGATCTTGCTCAGGTAGTCGGGCTGCGAAAAGATCGGGGCCTGCAGCTCGTTGCGGAGGAGCACGAAGGGATTGGAGCCGATCTTCCAGCTGAACAGGTGGATACCCGCGATCATCGTTGCAAGCATCACCTGTGCAAACGAAACGACCGTCATCACGGGCGCTTCCCACTGGCGGCCCTTGCGGATCACCACGAGGCCGAGCACGCAATGCCAGAAGCTCCAGAGAAGGAACGATCCCTCCTGCCCTTCCCAGAAGCAACTGAGGAGGTACTTGGCTTCCAGCGAGCGGCTGCTGTGCTGCCAGGCATACTTGAATTCGAAGAGGTGGTTGGAAATGATGTAGAAGAGGATGCTGAAGATCGCAAGGATGCTGACACTCTCCGTTATGAAAAAGATGCGGGCCAAGCGGCGCCAGCTACCGGCCTCCGGAAGGTCGCGGCGGCGGGTAGCCTGGAAAAACGAATACGTGGCAGCCAGTGAGGCTACCAGGGAAAGGATTACGAAAAAGTGGCCGATACGGCCGGGTAGCAGCTGCTCTCCGATATAGTCCATTCGTCTTGTAGTACTTAGTAGGTCGCGGGGCCGGCCTGTGCGGTGCCGGGTAGGTTTTTCGCGGCCTGGTTCATGTCGTCCTTGTATTTCGAGGGGCACTTCATCTGCAGCTTGGTGCATTCGAAGTGGTCGCCGCGCATATATCCGTTGAGATCGATGCCTTCGCTACGTTCCATATCGGTGGGCTTGGCGTTGTTGTATACCACGCGGGTGCGATTTCCGTCCTGGTCGATGGCGAAGAAGGTGGTCTTGTTGGGATCCTTCACCATGTCGTACTGGATCGGCGCGGCCTTGTCGAGCTTCACCTTCACCACCACGAACTTGTCGTTCTTTTTGGCGGCCGAAGCGAAGGTTTCATAGGTGGTCAGGTCCTTGATGAAGAAAGACATGCCAACGATGCCGCCAACGACGAGAAGCAGGAGGATGATGTGGATCTTTTTCATGTGTTCGGGATAACGCCGCAAAGGTAGGAGAAAACGCTGGAGAGCCGGGCCGTGCCATCCTGATTTTACTCAATTCATACGCATTAACACGATGTTAGTAAGGTTCCGGAGGTTTTGAAGGTTCTGGAGGTTTTGATGGTTGGGATGGAAGGGCGGCTGTAAGGTTTCCAAACGTTGACGCGCCCCAACCCTGAGAACCCACAGAACCCACAGAACCCACAGAACCTTGAGAACTTTTAGAACTGAAAAAACCTCTTTCCCCTCTTTAACCTTGCGTTGGGACGGTTCCGGCGATCCCTTTTGGCGGGGCCGGTAAACGGGACTAACTTGCACCGCCTTTCACAACTGGCCTACATTATGACCGATCTATCAACATTTGACCCGAACAGCGCCGGCAACCCGAACAACAACGTGTTCGGCCTGCCTTTCACGGAAGACGAAGCCCGCCTGGTGATCCTTCCCGTTCCCTGGGAAGTAACGGTTTCGTTCGGCTCCGGCACGGCCCGCGCCGCAGAGCAGATCATGAAAGCCTCGCTGCAGGTCGACCTGTTCGACCCGGATGTTCCGGAAGGCTGGAAGCAAGGCTTCTTCATGCGCGAGAGCGACCGGAAGATCCTCCTCAAGAGCGATTACCTCCGCAAGGAAGCCGAGCTCTATATCGACTATATCTCCAACGGTGAGATCGTAGGCCAGAACCAGTTTATGTGCAAGTCGCTGAAGGAGATCAACGAAGGCTCCTACTTCCTCAACAACTGGGTGCACCAGCAAACAAAGGCGCTGCTAGAAAAGGGCAAGCTCGTGGCCCTGCTCGGCGGCGACCACAGCACGCCGCTCGGTTTCTTCCGCGCACTCGGCGAAACCCATGGCGACTTCGGCATCCTCCAGATCGATGCCCACTGCGACCTCCGCGAGTCGTACGAAGACTTCGTGTATTCGCACGCTTCCATTATGTACAACTCGCTCCGCGAGGTGCCCCAGATCAGCAAACTGGTACAGGTCGGCATACGCGACTATTCCGAAGGCGAATACAATTATATCCAGCAAAACAGCGGGCGCATCAAGACCTTCTTCGACCGCGACATCCGCAACCGCCAGTTCGAGGGCGAATCCTGGAAGCAGATCTGCGAGGACATCGTGGCGCAGCTCCCGCAAAAGGTGCACATCTCCTTCGACATCGACGGCCTCGATCCGAAGCTCTGTCCCAACACGGGTACACCGGTGCAGGGTGGCTTCGAGACCGAGCAGGTATATTACCTGTTCAACAAGATCCGCCAGTCGGGCCGCCAGATCATCGCCTTCGATCTCAACGAGGTGAGCACGAGCGAGAATGCCTGGGATGCGAACGTCGGCGCGCGCGTCCTCTTCAAAATGTGTAACCTGCTCGTGGCAGCCAACCCGCAGTAAATTCAAAATTCAAAAGTCAAAAACGTTACGTCGAAGAGGCTTTTGAATTTTGCCTTTTGAATTTCGATTTGACCATGTACCAGATTCCCGTAAAAATAGAATCCCTCGAAAAGCGCCGCCGCATGACCGGCGTGCTGCACATCATTGCCGGCTTTTACCTGCTGGCCACCACGGCCTCCTGGCTCGCCGCCCGCAACTTTGCCGGCGTCCCCGGTGCGCTTCCCTTTGGCATCGTTGCTGTAACGGCGATCGTATACGGTATCCGCCGCCGCAGGAAAGATCCTGCAGGAAAATACAACAGCGCGCTCCGTGGCCTCGAGGCCGTTGCGCTAGGCCTTCTCGCGCTGACCCAGCAAGGGTTGCCGGCCTACGGGCTTTTTGCCTGGACGGTATTGTCGGTGATGCTGCTCTTCTCGGAGAAAGTGCTGTTCCAGCCGTCGGTGCTGGAGCTGACCAATGAAGGCATCGGCCTTCCGGGAAGCCCCAAGCCCCCGGTGCTGCCCTGGGCGGAGCTGGAGAATATCATTGTACGGGCCGATTACGTGACCCTGTTTCGCAACGACCAGAAATACGTGCAGCTCGAAGTGACCGCGCCGCTCGATAATGCCAGCCTTGCCGCGGCCGACACATTCGGCAAGGCGCAGATCCGTAAACAAGCAATACCTGTCGCATGAGCCTCAACGCATCGCCCTATGTCCTCTATTCCGACGGCAACGGAAACATCTTTGAAGATACCTCGCTCTACGTCGTAGGCCGCAGCGGCTGGGATGCCATGCCCGTTCCGGAAGACGAATGGATCGAGCTGCCCGAAGGCGGCCAGCTGTACGAGCTGCCGGGGCGCCGCGGCATCGGCATCGATGTGGAAACAGGCGACATGCGGCTTTGCGACAAAGGCTGGGCCGTAGCCGCCTTCGTGCCGCCGGCGCATACCTCTTTTTACCTCGCGGCCTACGAAACGGGCCCCGATGCCCCGACGCTTCCGCTGTTTTGCTATGTGTGCATCGGCTGGCATAACGATAAGTTTTACGTGCCCGCCACGCGTATCGAAGAGGACATCCGCCAGGAGTCGGCCGGCTTCGACGATGACAAAGTGCAGCACGGCGTCGCCGACCTGATCAAGGCCTACCCCCACAACCGGCTGGTGGCCCACCTCGCCAACAATTGCGCGCTTACCTACCATTGCCCGGCCGCGCGTAACTATTTCATGGGACGCTGGGAGTGCCCCATCCCCTCCTCACCGGCCTGCAATGCGAATTGTATCGGCTGCATTTCCTTCCAGCCCGAAGACGAGACCATCGTGTCACCGCAGGACCGCCTCCTGTTCAAGCCTACGGCCGAAGAGATCGTGGAGTATACCGTGCCGCATCTTGAGTCGGCCCCCTTCCCGATCGTGAGCTTCGGCCAGGGTTGCGAAGGCGAGCCGCTGCTGATGTGGGAAACGATCCGCGAGGCGATTGTAGAAATACGGAAGCACACGAAGCGCGGCTCCATCAACATCAACACCAACGGCTCCAAGCCCGCGGCCGTCCGCGCGCTCTGCGAGGCTGGTCTCGACTCGATCCGCGTGAGTACCAACTCGGCGCGCCGCGAGATCTATATGCCCTATTACCGGCCCAACAACTACGACTTCAACGACATCATCGAAAGCCTGAAGGTGGTGACGGAATTCGGCGGCTGGACCTCGATCAACTACTTCGTGTTCCCCGGCATGACCGATTCGATCGCCGAATACGAGGCGCTGCGGAAGCTTATTCGCGAAACGGGTCTGAAGATGATCCAATGGCGTTCCTTCAACATCGACCCGGATTGGTACCTCGGAAAGATCGGCGCGACCGAAACCGGCGAATGCATGGGTGTGAAGCAGCTTATGGAGCTGCTGAAGGAAGAATTCCCCCACCTGAAGTATGGGTATTTCAACCCGCCGATGGAGCGGATCCGCGGCGATTACCAGCAGGATTTCGCGCATTAATTTACCGATCGACTGAGGGGCTGGAAGCTGGAATTCCTTCGGGATACGCTTACAGCCTTTTTGTGCGTTTGCTTTACCACGCAGGCCTCCTGTTTGTGCACCTTGGGAAACGAATATTTTCGGAATCCCGATCGGGCCTTCATTCCGGATGCAGTACGAATGCGTTCCGCCGCGTAGCGGCGGCACTTTATCGCCCCGGACTTCAGTCCGGCGCGTTGGCTAAACGTTAAAGCTTCGCCTCGAAGCCCTTCGCCAAGGGCAATTTGCCTAACTTTTTCCGCGTTACTGAGTCAAACTCGGAAGCAATACTTTTGCATGGCGAACTACAGCACTATGACGACACAATGGGACCAGCAACGGAAGCGGCAGGCAGGGATCATCACCGGCGCAACAGGTGGCGCGCTGCTCCTGCTTTTTATCCTGCTGAAATGGCCGGTCCCGACAGTGCCCGCACCGGTGGCCGAGCAAACCATCGAGGTCGACCTCGGCGATGTCAACCTCGGTAACAGCGCGGTAGGCTCGGGCCACGACCAGCCGCAGATCCCCGGTGCGCCCGCAGCAGGGCCCACGTCCTCGAGCAGTGCCGCCGCGCAGTCCGCTCCGGCCTCCGCTACGTCGAATGATGCCCGCACCGTCGAAACCGACGACAATGCCCCCTCCGACGCCCCGGTTATCCGCAATCCCGCCACACCCAACCCGAAAGGAACGACCATCGACGCCGACAATAAAGCCGTGAAGCCTTCCGCCAACCCGCCCGCACCGCCGGCACCGAAGCCGAAAGCTGTTTTCGGAGGCGTCCGCACACCCAGTGGCACCGGCCCCGGTGGCAACGGCGCGCAGACCTATGACCCCGGCACAGGCGAAGGCCCCGGCAACGGCCCCGGCGACGCCGGCAGCGTGGGTGGCAACCCGAAGGGAACCGTCTACCGCAACGACCGCGAGGTGATCCGCGAATATTATTTCCAGAGCGACCTGCCGCCGGCAACCGTAAAAGCCGAGCTCCTCATCGACCATAACGGCAAGGCCAGCCTGCGCCGCATCGTCAACGGATCGATGGGTAAGTACCGCAACGCCATCCTGCAGTACCTCCCGGTTATGAGCTTCAACAAGAGCGACCACGAATCGGTGATCGTGTACACCTTCAATTTCCGGACGACCGGCGGGTAACATTTTCAAAAGTTAAGAGTCAAAAAAGCGACGCATGCAATAATTCGCGCTGAAAAGGCTTCGGGCTTTTTACTTTTGGCGCTGAATGACCCGGATGAATTATCCCGAAACACTCGACTTCCTCTTTTCCCAGCTTCCCATGTTCAGCCGCAGCGGACCGGCTGCTTTCAAAAAAGGCCTGGACAATATCCGTGCTCTGTGCACCGCCCTCGGCAACCCGCAGGAGCGATTCCGCAGCATTCATGTAGGCGGCACCAACGGCAAAGGCTCGGTGAGTCATATGCTGGCTGCCGTTCTGCAGCAATCGGGCTATAAAACCGGCTTATACACCTCTCCTCATCTTTACGATTTCCGAGAGCGAATCCGCATCGACGGCGCCGTTGTGCCCGAGGAATTCGTCACAGCCTTCACGGAGCAAATCCGGCCCCTGATCGACGAGCTGCAACCATCCTTCTTCGAGATCACGGTGGCCATGGCCTTCCAGTATTTCGCGGAGCAGCAGGTGGATATCGCCGTAATCGAAGTCGGCCTGGGCGGGCGCCTCGACAGCACCAACATCATTACACCGGTGCTTTCCGTCATCAGCAACATCGGCTGGGATCATATGAACATGCTGGGCAATACGCTCGAGGCGATCGCTGCGGAAAAGGCGGGGATCATCAAGCCTTCGGTGCCGGTCGTGATCGGCCAGTGGCAGGGCGCTCCCTCCGAAGTACTGGCCGCTCGTGCGCAGGAAGTGGGCGCACCCGTGGTAGTGCCCGGGCATCGCTGGGGAGTACGCACGCTCGAATCGACTGCGGCAGCACGCAGCGTTGAGATCTACGACCGATACGGCGACGAGCGACACGAATTCACGCTTGATCTCCCGGGCCTGTACCAGGAGCAAAACCTCCGCACGGTCTGGGCCGCTATTCTTGAATTGCGCCGGGCCGGTCTGCAGCTTCCCGCGTCATCCGTGCAGGAAGCGCTCCAGGCTACGCGGCGCCTGACGGGCCTGATGGGACGTTGGGAGCTGCTCCGCGAGCGGCCGCTCCTCGTGCTCGATGTGGCGCACAACAAGGATGGCCTCGAGCAGTTGCGGCGGCAGCTGCGCGAGCTGCGGTACCGCCGCCTGCACCTTGTGTTCGGGATGGTGCGCGACAAGGAGGCCGACTCGATCCTACCCCTGCTGCCAAAGGCCGACCATTACTATTTTACACAGGCGCATATACCACGCGCGCTGCCGCTGCCCGAGCTCCTCGAAGCCGCGCGTGCCGCGGGGATCGCGGGTGAAGGTTTTGAACATGTAAACGACGCGATCGATGCGGCGCTGGCTGCCGCCGGTCCAGACGACCTGCTCCTTGTTTGCGGCAGCATCTTCGTGGTGGCTGAAGTGGCGCGCGATCGCTTTGCTCAGAAATGAATTTCGCCGAGCTCGATCAGGGCATAAAGAATGCAGTTGATGTGCAGGCTTTGCGCCATGCCGTTCTGCCGCACGAGTTCTTTTAGTTCCTCCATCGTCAGCTCGAGCACTTCGAGCTCCTCCGATTCATCGAGCTTCTGCTCGCTGCTGCGTACGCCGCCGGTTGCGAGGAACATATGGGCGAAATTGTTGGTGGTCGACGGGTTTGCCGAGATCTTACCGAGGTATTTCCAGCTGTCAAAGCTGTAGCCCGTTTCTTCCAGCACCTCGCGCCGGCAGGCTTCTTCCATGCTCTCGTCCTTTTCGGATACACCGCCGGGCAGCTCTGTCTCGATGCTGTTGATGCCATGCCGGTATTGCCGCACCAGCAGCACCTTTCCTTCCTTCGTCAGGCAAAAGGCATTCACCCAGTCCGGGTATTCATTAACGTAAAAGGCCGGGATGATCGTCCCGTTGGCCATCCGGCATTTATCCTCGCGGATGGTGAGCCAGTCCCGCTGGTGCAGGTATTTCGATTCGAGTACGGTCCATTTCTCCATGATAAATAATCTTCCGGCTTCCCGTTTTCGATGAACGAAATGAAGCACGCTTCCATTACTGAAACTCTGTTCCCTCCAAAACCCTCCAAAACCTTCAAAACCTTCCAAAACCTTCCAAAACCTCTCCCTCAAAACCTTTTTGAACCCTCTCTACCATCCCTTCCGCTCGCGCAGCGACGTGATATGCGCCACGTGGTGCCGGCAATGCCAGGAATAAAGCCCCAGCAGGAACCAGAGCGTCATCGTTCGCTTGTGCTCAGGGTGAAAGACGGTGCGGGTCTCCCAATCTCCATCGGGTATCGAGCGCAGGAAGATATGCCAGCGTTGGTGCAGCGCATGGAGCAGCGTAACGGAGATGTTCACCGGGAGCTGCTTCACGTCGGCGGCCTCGGCCCACTCCTTTTCCTCGTAGGGCTTTATGGTCGGGTTATCTTCCGTCATCCCCAGCTTGAAGCGGATGTACGCATTCATATGGCTATCGGCGATATGGTGCACCAGCTGGTGTACCGTCCATCCGTCCTCGCGGTATGCGGTATGCAACTGCTCTTCGTTGAGATTGAGCAACGCATTTTCCAGGATCGTCGGGAGAAACTTGATATCCGCGATCCACTCCTCTTTCTGGTCGGTCGAGAAAGGCTTCGGCTCGAATTTGCCGATCGGGTAGCGCAGGTCGGTTTGTACGTCCATGGGATTTATTTAGCTAAGGATCTGGAGCAGTTCCACTTCAAAATCGAGCACGGCACCCCCGGGGATTCCGGGCACGCCGTTGTCGCCGTAGGCCAGGTCCGACGGGATCCACAGGCGCCACTTGCTGCCTTCGGGCATCAGCGGGATCACTTCCTGCCAGCCTTTGATCAGCTGCGTCAGGCGCGCCGTGAAGGGCTGGTTGCGACGGTACGACGAGTCGAACTCCTTGCCATCGAGCAGGCGGCCGGCATAGTGCGCCTTGATCTCGCTGCGCGGCGAGGGCTGCTTGCCCGTGCCTTCCTGCAGCACCTGGTACTGGATGCCGGACGGTAGTTCTACAATGCCTTCCTTCTTTTTGTTCTCGGCAAGGAAGCGTGCGCCTTCTTCTTTCTGCGCATTGATTTTTTCGGCTTTGGCGCCCTGCAGGCGATCGAACAGGCTCATATGAAAAAGTTTGTTGTTTGGAGTTTGTTGTTTGAAGTTACGTGCGATGCCGGTCTTCACCGCTCACTGCTCACCGCTCACCGCTCATTACTCATTACTCATGCGCTACTCGCGGAGCGAGCGGCCGGTAAGGTGAATGAAGACGTCTTCGAGGTTGGCCTTTTTGACTTCCTTCTCGCGCTCGAAGCCCGAGTCTACCAGTTGATCGATGAGGCGGTCGGGTGAGTCAAGGGCCACGATGGCGCCGGTTTCCACGATGGCGACGCGGTCGCAGAGGTACTCCGCTTCGTCCATGTAATGCGTGGTGATGATCACCGTCGTGCCGCGGTCGCGGATGCCCCGCACAAGATCCCAGAGGTTGCGGCGGGCCTGCGGATCGAGGCCGGTCGTCGGCTCGTCGAGGAAGATGATCTTCGGGTCGTTGATCAGCGTCGTGGCAATGGAGAAGCGCTGCTTCTGCCCGCCGCTCAGCTCCTTGAACTTGTTCTTCGCCTTGTCGCGCAGGTTCACCTGGTCGAGCAAGGCCAGCGGGTCGACGCTGCGGTTGTAGAGGCCGGCAAAAAGCTCGATGAGGTGCACGAGGTTCAGGTTCGGGTAGAAGCCGCTCGTCTGCAGCTGTACGCCGATGATCTTCTTGATCTCGTTGGGGTCTTTGTCGAGGTCGAAGCCATTGACGGTAACGGAGCCCGAGGTTTTCTCGCGGAGCGTTTCGATGATCTCCAGAGTGGTGCTTTTACCAGCGCCGTTGGGGCCCAGCAGCCCGAAGATCTCGCCTTCGTAGACGTCGAAGCTGAGACCCTTCACCGCCTGGAAAGAGCCGTAGTTCTTGACCAGGTTGCGTACCTCGATGATCTTGTTCATGCGGGTAAAGGTAAAGAAGGACAGGGAGGGATTTTTACCGCGAAGAGAAAAAGAAGCAAAGGCCGTCCGCCGAATGTTCGCCCGAGAACGTCATGGCGAGTTGTCCAAAGTGTAACGAAGGACAACGAAGCAATTTACACGCACTGCCACCGCAATGCCCTCATCGAAAGGCCAATTGCTTCGCTAAGCTCGCAATGACGCTGCGACCAAGACTTCGCGGTTAAATTTCTTAGTTCTTACCCCGCCTTCTCGGTCTCGGGGTGCAGGCATTCTTCGAGCTCGGCCATCATTTCGATGCTGCCGACGAAGAAGGGCGAGCGCTGGTGCAGCTCGGTGGGTACAACGTCGAGTATGCGCTGGCGCCCGTTGGTGGCCTTGCCGCCGGCCACTTCGGTGATGAAGGCAAAGGGGTTGCACTCGTAGAGCAGGCGCAGCTTGCCTTTGGGCTTGTCGGTGGTACCGGGGTACATGAAGATGCCGCCTTTGATCAGGTTGCGGTGCACGTCGGCGACCATCGAGCCGATATAGCGCTGGGTGTAGGGCCCGCCGGTGTCCTTCGTCTTATTCTGGCACTGGTTGATGTATTTGCGCACCGGCTCGTCGTACTGGAAAAAATTGCCGTGGTTGACCGAATAGATCTTGCCGTTCGGCGGGCACTGGATGTCGGGGTGGCTGAGGCAGAATTCACCGATCGATGGATCGAGCGTGAAGCCGTTGACACCGCGGCGCGTACCGTATACCAGCATCGTGGAGGAGCCATAAACAACGTAGCCGGCTGCTACCTGCTTGTTGCCCGGCTGGAGGAAATCCTCGAGCTGTACGGGCGTGCCTTTCGGCGTTACGCGGCGGTAGATGCTGAAGATGGTGCCGATCGAAACGTTGACGTCGATATTGCCCGAGCCGTCGAGCGGGTCGAAGAGACACACGTACTTGGAGTTCATGCTGACTTCGTCTTCGAAGGCTACGAATTCATCGAGCTCCTCGGAGGCGAAGCCGGCGCAGGAAACACCGCGCTGGAGCACACCCCAGAACTGGTTGTTGGCATATACGTCAAGCTTCTTCACTTCCTCGCCCTGCACGTTCACCGCGCCGGCATCACCAAGGATGTCGACGAGGCCGGCTTTGTTCACTTCCACGTTGACGCGCTTGGCGGCCAGCCCTATGTCGCGCAGGAGTGTCGACAGCTCGCCGGTAGCGTTGGGAAGCGTGCGTATCGATTGCAGGGTAAATTCGTCGAGGGTGAGAACGTTCCGGTTCACGGGTGCCATACGTATGCTGTTTGAGGTTGGGACAAAAATAAGGCAAGCGGCGCTAGCGACCGTGCATTTCCATTATGTACCTGGTACATGAAAGCGGCTTCCGGCGCGGTTTCCGTACCTTGCGGGCTAACGTGTTTTCGTCATGAAACAGCTCCTGTTCACCCTCCTGCTGGGTGCCGCCTCCCTCCTCTCTGTCGCGCAGAAAAAAGCGCCTCCGTCCGTAGAAATACAGTCAAAGGGCACAAAGACAAGCCTTCGCGGGCTCAGCGTCGTCGACGACAACGTGGCTTGGGTAAGCGGCTCGGGCGGCACCATCGGCCGTACTACCGATGGTGGCGCCACCTGGCACTGGACGGTGGTGAAAGGCTTCGAGAAGCGCGACTTCCGCGACATCGAGGCCTTCAGCCCCACCAAGGCGATCATCATCGCCGTCGACTCGCCGGCATTTATCCTGAAGACCATCGACGGAGGCGAAACCTGGAAGACGGTGTACGAGAATCATACGCCTGGGATGTTTCTCGATGCCCTTGAGTTCTGGAACGAGCAGGCCGGCATCGTCGTCGGCGACCCGATCGGCGGGCGGCTGTTCGTGGCGCGTACGTTCGACGAGGGTGAAAAATGGCAGGAGGTTCCCTTCGATCACCGGCCGCGTGTAGACAGCGGCGAGGCCATGTTTGCCTCTTCGGGTACCAACGTGCGGGTGCTCGACCGCGACGAAGCAGTGCTCATCACCGGTGGTCGGCGCTCGCGCGTGTTTGTCCGCAACGAAGGCATCACATTACCCATCATCCAGGGCAGCGAAAGCACGGGCGCCAATTCGATCGCGGTGCAGGACGTTGATACGCGAAAGGGCGGAAAAAATATGGTGGTTGTCGGGGGCGATTTTATGAAGGCGGCTTCCGACTCGCTCAATTGTTTTTATACAAGCAACCGCGGCCGGAGCTGGCAGGCGCCGAAAGTGGCCCCGCACGGCTACCGGAGTTGCGTCGAATACGTTTCCAGGAAAGTGCTTGTCTCCTGCGGGCTCAATGGCGTCGATTATTCAAGCGATGGCGGCCGTACCTGGACCTGGATCTCGAAAGACGGGTTTCATGTGTGCCGCAAGGCAAAGAAAGGAACGGCGGTCTTTTTTGCCGGCGGCGGCGGACGGGTAGGAAAACTAATACAAAAGTAAAAAGTCAAAAAGCAAAAGGCATTTCCCGTGAATTGAACGGCTTTTGACTTTTGATTTTTGACTTTTTGTTCGCGGTAATTATTGAAGCTGCGCCAGCAACTCGGCTACGCTGGGGCGCAGGCGGAAGTTTTCGTTGAAGTAGCGGTACGTGATCGAGCCGTCGCGGTTAACGATGTACACGGCGGGCACCGGCAGCCAGGCAGTCTCCTTCTGGTTGTTGGTCTTGAGCAGGTCAATATCACCCGCCTTCATCCGGCTGATCGCCTTCGGGTCGACCTGGTACGCCACCTGATACGCCTTTTCGAGCTTGGCATCCGCGTCGTACAGGATCGGGAAGCTCGCGCCGGTCTTCTTCACTGTTTCCTGGATCCCTTCCTGCGCCTCCGGTGTAATCGCCACTACCTGCACCTTCTTGTCAGCAAGCAGCTGCAGCGAATCCTGCAGGGCTTTCAGCTCCTTGTTGCAATACGGGCACCAGTTTCCGCGGTAAAAAACGATGAGTACCGGGCCTTTCTTGCGAAGATCCCTGAGGCTAACGGTCTTGCCGTTCTGGTCCTTCAGGCTGAACTCGGGCGCCTTGGAGTTGATGAACAGGCCTTCGGGTTTGTCCTGCGCCGACAGCGCCAGGCTCAGTGCGGTGAAGAGAGTCAGGAAGAGGGCTTTCATGAAATCAAATTTAGGCAGGTACGGCAATAAGACCGGCGGGGTTAACAAAGCGTTGCATCGTTCGCTTCGCTTAGTAAGAACATCGCCGCCGTGGAGAGAAAGAACGCAGATTTTTTATGATTGATAAGATTTGCGCGGCTTTCGGCTTTGCTCAGGCTGGAAATTGTCATGCTGAGCTGGTCGAATTACGTGCGAGAGCAAATCAGAACAAATCATGACCATTCTGCGCATCCCGCTTGCGGGATCGGCGTTCTTTCTCTCATTTCTGGAACATGAACCACGCAGCCCCGAGCAGGCAGCCGAACGAAGCAATGTAGCGCCAGTGAAAGGGTTGCTTCATTACGAACACCGCGAAGGCACAGAAGATGATCAGTGTGATAACTTCCTGGATCATCTTCAGCTCAAAGAGGTTGAAGCCGTCGGAGGCGCCGGCCCGGTTGGCGGGCACGGTAAGGCAATATTCGAAGAAAGCGATCCCCCAACTCATTAAGATGGCCTTCCAAAGCGGCATGCCGCGGTCTTTGAGGTGGTAATACCAGGCAAAGGTCATGAAGATGTTGGAGCAAAACAGCAGGGCAATAGTTCGCATGCGCGAATTTATTGCTTGAGCAGCTTCGTAACAGCACGATGGCCGCGGTCGCTGACCTCCAGCAGGTAGATGCCGGACACAAGACCCGAAAGGCCCAATCGTCCATTCCCCAGCTTCCCGGAGCAGAACACCTTTCCTTCGAGCGTGCTGATGCGGTAGGCAGCGCTTGCCGGTGCCCCGGTAACGGTAATACTTTCCCGCGCCGGGTTCGGGCCGGCCTTCCAGCCAAGCGAGCCGAAGCTAACGAGTGGCAGCGATGCCAAAATGTAATTCATCAGCTCGGTACAGCCAGGACCTGTTCCGTTGTAAACCGGCACAAAGCCACGCTGCTGGTCATAATAGCAAAAGAGCTGGTCAAACTCGTTCGGATCGAAAGCGCCATTGGGATACTGCATCAGGAAGCATTTACCCTGGTTCATGATCGGGTAAGGTGCTACGAGCGATCCGATATTGCGCAGCACCGGTCCCGTGTAGAAATACTGGGAGTCGCTCGAGACGTTGAGACGCTTATACAGGCGTCCGTTAAGGGCGACGTCAGTCACCTGGCGTACTTTCAGCGTATCCTGGCTGGGAAAGGCAGAGAGCGCGCAGGGTGCGTAGCGGCTGTTGCGCTCCACCCAGCGATCCCCTGCCTGGGCGGCAAAATCATAGAGAAACTGGAACTGGCCGCCATTCCACCAAAAGATGCTGTCGGCCGACCGGTAATAGAATTCCGGCGAGCCTGCGCCAACGGCGGGCGGAAAGCCGGGCGGCGCTATATAGGCAATAACGGTGCAACTGAGCTTTTTTGCGAGATGCCCCCCGATAAGTGTATCCAGAACGTACTCGTAGCGGTAATAGGCTGTTGACGTCATCCCGGTTTTGCGGTAAACCCAGGTGGCACCGGCTGGGCACCAGCCGGCCGTATCGGCAGTTTGCCCTTGCGCTGCAACGCAGGATACGGCAAGTATCAGGGTGTACAATAGCTTTCTCATACGCTTGGTTGGTTACCCGAAAATAAAAAAAGCCCCGCGTGAACGGGGCCTTCGGATTCGGTATTTCTTCGTCAGTTGGCGGTGGCCAGGTTGCGGAAGTCCACCGGCACGAGCTTGCTCACGCCGGGTTCCTGCATGGTCACGCCGTAGATGACGTCCACCGTGCTCATGGTGGTTTTGTTGTGCGTTACGATAATGAACTGCGAGTTGTTGGAAAACTCGCGGATCATGTTGGTGAACTTGCCCACGTTGGCATCGTCGAGCGGGGCGTCCACCTCATCGAGGATACAGAACGGCGCGGGCTTGATCAGGTAGATCGCAAAGAGCAGCGCGGTGGCCGTCAGCGTACGCTCACCACCCGACAGCTGCCCGATAGAGCTCGGGCGCTTGCCCTTCGGCTTGGCCATGATGTCGATGCCCGTCTCCGCGAGGTTGTCGGGATTCTCGAGAATGAGGTCGCACTGGTCGTCTTCTGTGAAGAGCGTTTTGAATACACGGATGAAATTCTCGCGCACCATCGTGAAGGTGTCGAGGAACTTCTGGTTGGCCGTCGTCTCCACTTCGGCGATGGTTTGCAGGAGGCTTTCCTTGGCGGTAACGAGGTCGTTCTTCTGCTCCACGATAAACTCGTAGCGCTTTTTCATTTCCTCGAAAGCCTCGATGGCGGTGGGGTTCACCTCGCCCAGGTTCTCCAGGCGCTTCTTCATCCGGTCGGCTTTTTCCTGCAGCTCCTCGGCCGGGGTTTCGCTGTTGCGGGGCTCGTCGATGATGTCTTCGATGTTGATGCGGAACTCCACGTTGAGACGTTCCTTCATACCGGCCAGCTGCAGCTTCACATCGGTCAGCTTGTCTTTCATCGCGCTGAGCAGCTGCTCGATCGCTTCTTTTTCCTTTACGATGCTTCGCAGCTCGCTCTCGCGGGCCGAAAGCTGGTTGCGGATGTTGTAATAGGCCTGGTCTTTTCCGTTGAGCGCCTGCTCCTCGCTTTCGCGGCGGCGCATCAGCTCATAGAGGCTTTCCTCCGTATCCTTCAGCGAGGTTTCGAGCTCGGTAACCTGCTGGCTTGTTTCGGCAAGCTGCTTCGTGCTGTTCTGCACCTGCGTGTGCAGGTCCTGCAGCTGGTTGCTCTTGAAGGTGAGCTCCTGCTTCAGCGCCGAGATTTTGCTCTGCTGGCGCGTGACGTTCAGGTTCGCGTTGTTGTATTGCGTGTTGACGTTGTTGTATTCGTTCTCGATGTCGCGGTAGGCCGTTTCGGCTTCCTGGAGCTGGTTGGCATAGTCGGCGATGTGCTCGTTCAGCTGCGCAAGCTCCTGGCGCACGCCGTCGACCGACTGGTGCGTTGCATCGAGCTGGCCCTGCAGGTCTTCCACGCGCACGCGGCTCTGGGCTTGGGCGTGCTGGGTGTTCTCGAGGCGGTTCTGCACTGCGAAGAGGCCGTTGGTAAGCTGCTGGATCTCGCGCTCGGTATCGCGGATGACGTTCTCGCGGAGGTCGGCATTGAAGGCCACCACCTCGTTCTGGCGGGCCTGGATCTGCGTGCGGAGCTCGTCGACCACCACCTGCTGCGCGGCGATATCCTTGGCGAGCTTCTCGAGGTTTTTTGCGCGGCCGATCTTCTTGCCTTCAAAGAGGCCAACCGATCCGCCGGTGAGCGTGTATTTGCCTTTTACGTACTTGCCGCTTTTTTCGAGGATGACCGAGCCGTTGCTTTGCTCCAGCGCCGATTCATCCGAAGCGATGAACACGTTGCCCAGCAGGTGACCTGCCAGCGCGCGGTACTGTGCATCCACTTCGATTACATCCATGGCGGGAATGGTGCCGGCGGGCGCGCTATGACCCGTGCCGCCGCTTTCGTTGACGCGGTCGAGCAGGAAGAAGTTCGCCTTGCCCTTTTTGTTGTCGTCGAGCAGGTGCACGGCCTGGAGGCCTTCCTGCAGGTTGTTGACGACGTAGTAGTTGAGGTAGGGCTCCAGCACGTTCTCCACGGCGGCGCGGTATTCTTCCTTCACATAAATAATGTCGGACAGAATGGGCGCGCTGTGGTTCCAGTTGGGATTCTTGTGCAGGAACTTGATGCTTTCGGGGTAGCCTTCCATCGAGTCGATGAGGCTTTTCAGCAGGGCATGCTCGTTCTTCTTCGAGTCGAGCTTGCGGCTTTCGTCGGCAAGCTGGCCACGGAGGCCTTCGAGCACCTGCTGGGTCTGGAGGATCTGCTCCTTGGTATTGTTATGATGCTGCTGCAGCTGCTCGAGGTCCACCTTGCGCTGGTCGAGCTCCTTCTGCCGCGTTTCCTTTTCTGTTTCGAGCTGTGCGATCTGCTCCTCGCGGCCGGCGCGCTCTTCCTCCAGCTGGTAGATGGCGCGCTGCAGGTTCTGTATCGAGGTATCGGCGATGGCTACCTTCTTTTCGGCATCGAACTGCGAGCGCTGCACCTGCTGGTAAGCGGTGCGGAGGCTGTTGAGCGCGTTGCGCTTCTCATCGAGGATGCCGCGGCTGGCGTCGACGCTGCTGCGGAACGATTCGAGCTGGTCGGTCAGCCCCTGCAGCGATTCTTCCTCGTCGGTGATCTGCTGCGTGGTAAACTGGATGCTTTCCTCGATGCCCGAGATCTGGCCGCCCGCGCGCTGCAGGAAATCCTGCAGACCCGTGGCGCGTTCGCGCAGGTACTCGAGGCGCTGGCTGGACAGGTTCTTCTCGTTCTCCTTCGTCCGCACCTGCTGCACGAGCTCGTTGAACTGCTGCTGCAGGCTGTGGAGCTCACGCTCCCGCTCGATGAAATCGACCCGCTCCTGCTCCAGGCCGGCCTCGCGGGTGGCGATATCAGCTTCGAGTGCGATGCGCTTGTCGGTTTCGGCCTCGTGCTTTTCGTTGAGGTCGCGGAAGGCCAGGTTAAAGCCTTCCAGTGCGGCCTTGGCCAGCTCCACGGAGATCTCGCGGTAGTCCTTCTTGATCTCGTAGTACTTCTCTGCCTTCTTCGCCTGGTTTTCGAGCGACTTCAGCTGGTTGTTGATCTCGAAGAGAAGGTCCTCAATGCGGTTGAGATCCTGCTCGGTGGCGTCGAGCTTTTGCTTCGCTTCCTTTTTCCGGGTCTTGTAAATGGAAATGCCGGCGGCCTGTTCGAGCATCCGGCGGCGCGAGTTGTCCTTATCCTTGATGAGGTCGTCGACCATGCCCAGCTCGATGATGGCGTAGGAGTCGGTGGAGACGCCGGTATCCATAAAGAGGTTCTGGATATCCTTCAGTCGGCACTGCACATCGTTGAGGCGGTACTCGGATTCGCCGTTCTTGTAGAACTTCCGGGTGATGGTGACGGTGTTGAATTCGGTCGGCAGGAGGTTCTTCGTGTTTTCGAAGGTGAGGCTGACCTCGGCAAGCCCGGAGGCGCTGCGGGTCTTGGAGCCGTTGAACACAAGGGCTTCCAGGTTTTCCGAGCGGAGGTGCGAGATCTTCTGCTCGCCGATCACCCAGCGGATCGAGTCCACGATGTTGCTCTTGCCGCAGCCGTTGGGCCCGACAATGCCGGTGATGTTCTCATCGAAATTGACAATGGTTTTATCCGCAAAGGATTTAAAACCTTTGATTTCCAGGGATTTTAGTCGCACTCTACAGCAGATTAAGTGGACAAATATAACGTAATGGGGTCAAACGGCCGGGATACGGCGGCCGGCGACGGCAGGGCTTGGCGGGAGCGTCCGGAGCGGCCTTCGCCGTGGCGTTTTTGCTACGGGTGCCGGCGCCACAAAAACGGGTCCAGTGGCGGTTCTGCCGCTCATATAAATATAAATCATTGCGAAAGAATAAGGGTAAATTACATATGCAAATATATCTATATGAAAAACATAATCATCCCTGTCGACTTCTCGGAGTGCTCGCTGGCGACAGCGCAATATAGCCTCCGGCTTTTTGCGGACCATACGGATGTCCGCCTTGTACTATACTACCTCTATCAGCCACCCGAAAACGAAGAAACCGCCCAGCGCGCCTTTGATAGCATCCGATACGGCCTCGACGATGCGTACCTGTCCCGTATCGAAACGCATGTTGAGCGGGGCGATGACTTCGCGGCGGCCGTTTGCCGTTATGCCAACAGTATCGGGGCGTCGCTGGTAATGACCTGCCTGTCGCGGAAAACGCTGCAGCTGGTGGAGAACAACCCCTGCCCCATCATGATCGTGCCGACGAACATCGAGCCGCACGAGATCCGGACAGTGGCGATCGCCTCCGACTTCCAGCACGTGGATCGAAGTACCCCGGTGGGGCCTATCCGCGAAGTACTCGACCTGTTCCACCCCGCTCTTCATATCGTGAACGTGAATAAAGATTTCTACATCACGCTGAGCGAGCAATACGAAGAGCAGCGCCAGAAACTCGCCGAGCTGTTCCGCGATTACGATCCCGAATTCGACTTCCTCGACCTGTACGACTTCAATGAGTCGATACAGCTCTTCGTGCAGGAGAAGAAGATCGACCTGCTCATCACAATTCCGCACCACCACAGTTTCGTGTCGAACCTGTTCCGCGAGCACCACACGCTGAAGCTCGTGCTGAACAGCCCGATTCCGGTACTGGCCGCGCACGATTGAGTGAGCAATAAAGCGCGCCGGCGCGGCAGCCGGGGTTCAACCTGGCTACGGCCCGCCGGCAGCGCTTATGGTCGCGGGCAACCAGCGGCATCAGGATTTCCTTATTTTCGCCACAGTGCGGTTTGGACCTGTGTATTGCTGAAACATAAACGGTTGCATGAAAAATATCAAGCTGATCGAAGTGCCCTCCGAAATCGGTGCGGGCACCCGCGGCGCGTCGCTGGGCATCGAGGCGATCAAGATCGCTGCCCTCGACTTCATGAGCAATTTCTTTATCCACTTCCCCTCCGACCGGATCCCGGTTGAAAATAAACTCCTGTACGAGCCGATCGAATCGCCCTACGCCAAGCGGATCAAGGGTATTGCCTCGCTGTATGAGAAGGTGAGCAAATCGGTTGCGGAAACGATCAAATCGAATTTTTTCCCGGTTGTGCTGAGCGGTGACCACAGCATTGCCGGCGCCACGATCGCGGGCATCCGGCTGGCAAAGCCCGCTGCCAAGCTGGGCGTCATCTGGATCGATGCCCACGCCGACCTTCATACGCCCTACACGACGCCTTCGGGTAACATGCACGGCATGCCGCTCTCCCTGTCTATCAACGAGGACAATGCCGAGAACGCGGTGCACGAGCTCGACCCCGAGACAGCCAGGCTTTGGAACGGGCTCAAGAACATCGGGTCGATCGCACCCAAGGTGCTTCCCGAAGACATTGTATTCATCGCCCTGCGTGATTACGAAAAAGAAGAAAAGGCACTCATCGACAAGTACGGCATCAAGGTGATCAGCACCAAGGAAGTGCGCAGCAAAGGACCGGAGAATATCGTCCGCGCGGTCACCCGCTACCTTTCCGATTGCAGCGACATCTACCTGTCGTTCGATGTTGACTCGCTCGACTCCTCCATCAGCAAGGGCACCGGGACACCCGTCAGCAATGGGCTCCGGGAGCGCGAGGCCGAAGACCTCGTGAGCAAGTTCATGCAGAACCGGAAAGTATGCTGCTTCGAGCTCACCGAGGTAAACCCGACGCTCGACAAGGAAAACCTGATGGCCGAGATCGCATTCAACATCCTGCAGCGCAGCGTGAATGTGCTGATGTATTCCTAATCGGCTTTCCGGAGAGAAAGAACGCAGATCCGCCAGCCGGCGGATACGCAGATCTTTAAGACTTATCATGATTTGCTGACGCGTTGCCGCAAAAGATAATCCGTGTAAATCGTAACGATCATAAAAGATCTGCGTTCTTTCTCTCCTGGCTGGCGAATGTTTTCCGGAGACCCGTTTCGAAGGACGTTGGCTCATAGCCTAATTCCCGTTTTGCCTTACTGATGTCAAAGCCCGTTCGCAGCGGGCGCCGGGCAGGCTGCGCAAAGCTTTGCTCTGTTTCGGGCGTAATCAGGGAGGCGTTCAGCCCGAGGAAGCTGGCCGTGTCGAGCGCCATCTCGTAAGGTGTTTTGGGGTCGGCGCCGGAGATGTGCCAGGTGCCGGTGGCGCGCCGCTCCACGATTCGGGCGATGGCTGAAACCAGGTCACCGACGTAGGTGGGCGTACGCAGCTGGTCGTGGAAGATCCGCAGCGGTTTTCCGGCGCGCAGGTTTTCGGCGACCATCGTGAGGAGGTTGCCGCGGCCGGCGCGCGGCGCGCCGTATACGAGCACGGTCCGAACGATCGACCAGGGCCCGCTGTACGCCCGCACGAGCTCTTCGGCGCGGCGCTTCGTTTCCCCGTAATAATTCACCGGGCCCACGGGGTCGTCTTCGCGGTAAAAACCCGTTTCCCCGTCGAACACGAAATCCGTGGATAGAAATACAACATGCGCCCCGCTTGCGGCTTCAAGAATATTCCGCGTGGCCCCGATGTTAACGGCGTCGGCGAGTGACCGGTCCTGCTCGCAGCGATCGGGCTGCGAGATGGCCGCGGCATGAACAATGCAACCGGGCTTGTCGGAAACCAGCAACGCGCGGACTGCGGCGGCATCGGTGATGTCGAGTGCTGTATAATTCAGGGAGGAGTGCGCAACCGAAAGCCGGCAATCACCTTTCCCGGTGGCCTGTACCTGGCAGGTACCGGCGAGCCGCTCTGAAAGATAATTGCCGACAAACCCGTTGGCCCCGGTGATGAGCACCTTTTGCATGGGCCAAATATAGCGACGACGTCAGGGCGTCAGTCCATACATCGTGCTGATCTCCTGGTATGTCATGTTGTGCAGCGCTTCGGGCGTCAAGCCGCGGCGCGCAAGCTCAGCCTGTGTGAGCAGGAAGTAGCGGAGGCGGACCCGGTCGCGGCCGGCCAGGTAAAAGGCGTTGGCATCCGAAAGCAATTTCAGGCTGATGTCCACGCCGCCGATCTTTTTCAGGTACTCCCAGTACACGGGGAAGTTCATGCGCTCGATCGGCAGGTAAAAGTAAAAGGGCATCCCCATGGCGCGCATCTCGGTGCTGCTGTCGGCGAAGTTGTAGCCTTTGACAAACACGAGTACCGACCCGTTGTCCAGCATGTCCTGGGTCATCTCGTGGAAGCTGCGGCTGATCCCGTACTTGACCGTGTTGGCTTCTCCGGGTTGGCGCGACCAGGTGCCGGCGCTTTCCCAGTCGGTGATCACGACGTTGGCGGTATGGATACTCGATACGAGGCCCCGCTCGGGATGCGCGGGCGGCGGTGTCGCCGGGAACGAAGTGCTGTCGGCAGCCTCGGCCTCCGCGGGGGCAGCGAGGTCGGTTTTCCGGCAGGCGCTCAGGAGCAGCCCGAAACTGAGCATGGTAAAAAGTACCCTTTTCATATGTAGTGTGTTTTTGAGGTTAGCTTTTGTTAAAAAATCACAATTCATGCCATGATGTTCGCTTTCTAAAACAAACTACCTTCCGCCCCCTAAGGGTTTCGACCGAATTACTGTGTCGTAGGGACACAATGCCGGCAAAACCCTAATTTTGGCGCGACCGTGACGACTTGCTTGCGTTAAACGAACCGAAACGATTATCTGGAATGGAAAAAAAAGTTTCCCGCATTGGCGTGCTCACGTCCGGAGGTGATTCCCCGGGAATGAATGCCGCGATCCGTGCGGTGGTGCGTACCGGAAATTATTATGGACTGGAGGTGTTCGGCATTATGCGCGGCTACCAGGGTCTGATCGAGAACGACATTGTGCGGATGGACAACCGTTCCGTAGCCAATATCATTCAGCGTGGCGGTACGATCCTCAAGACCGCCCGTTGCAAAGCCTTTTATGAAAAGGAAGGCCGCGCCCAGGCCTACGAAGTACTAAAGAGTCACGGCATCAACGGCCTCGTCGTCATCGGCGGCGACGGCTCCTTCCGCGGCGCCGTTCACTTCAGCCGCGAGTTCGACATTCCCTGCATCGGTATCGCCGGCACCATCGACAAGGATATCGTCGGCACCGACTTCACCATCGGCTTTGATACCGCGGTCAACACCGCTATCGAGGCGATCGACAAGATCCGCGACACCGCCGATGCGCACGACCGTCTCTTTATCGTGGAGGTGATGGGCCGCGATGCGGGCTATATCGCCCTGCACAGCGGCATCGGCACCGGTGCCGAGCACATCCTGGTGCCCGAGCAAAAGACAGATATCAACGCCGTGGTGGCATCGCTCAAGGAAAAGGAGCGCCGCAAGAAGCTTGTGAACATTATCGTGGTGGCCGAGGGCGATGAGTTCGGCGGCGCCAACAAGGTGGCCGAAGTGATCAAGGCCGAACTGCCGAAAGCCGAGACGCGCGTGTGCATTCTCGGGCATATCCAGCGCGGCGGTTCGCCCACTTCGATGGACCGCCTCATCGCGAGCCGTATGGGCTACCACGCCGTCGAATGCCTGATCGAAGGCCGCCACAACGTGTTTGTCGGCATCCAGAACAACCGCATGAACTACGTTCCCCTGGAGCAGGTGGGCAAGAAGAAAGGCACCATCAGCCAGGAGTGGATGAAGATCGTCAAAATACTCGCTTCCTAATCGCTGATGTAGGATGTAGGATGGCTGACGTATTCTAAATCAGACATCCGATATCAGAGATCAGACATCAACAAGATATTATGAGCAAGAACGTCGGAAAATATTACCACAAGCAAATGGACCGCACCGCGGGTATCGAGCACACCTATCACCGCACGAAGATCGTGGCGACCGTGGGCCCGGCCTGCGATACCTACGAGAAGCTTCTTGAGCTGATCAAGTGCGGCGTCAACGTGTTCCGTCTCAATTTCTCGCACGGAACGCACGAAGACAAGGCGAAGATCATCGACTTTATCCGCCAGATCAACAAGACCGAGCCGTACAACATCGCCATTCTTGGCGACCTGCAGGGCCCAAAGCTGCGCGTGGGTGAGATGGAAAACGGCGGCATGGACGTGAAGCCGGGCGACATCCTCACCTTCACCAACGAGAAACTGATCGGCAACAAGGAGCGGATCTACGTTTCGTACCCGAACCTCCACGCCGATGTCAAGGTGGGCAACACGATCATGATCGACGACGGAAAGATCGAGGTAAAAGTGGCCAATGTGCTGCGCAACAACGACGTACAGGTCGAGGTCGTGCTCGGCGGATTTCTTTCCTCCAAAAAAGGCGTGAACCTGCCCGATACCAAGATCTCGCTGCCGGCCATTACCGACAAAGACCTCGTCGACCTTGAGTTCATCATCGACCAGGAGCTCGACTGGGTGGCGCTTTCGTTCGTACGGAGCGTGAAAGACATCGTGATCCTGCGCAGCAAGCTCCAGGAGCGCAAGAGCAAAACAAAGATCATCGCCAAGATCGAAAAGCCCGAGGCGCTGAACAATATCCGCGACATCATCGTTGAGTCCGACGCCATCATGATCGCCCGTGGCGACCTCGGTGTTGAGCTTCCCGTGGAGCAGATCCCACTGATCCAGCGCGACCTGATCCGCAAGTGCCTGCACCGCGCCAAGCCGGTGATCGTGGCCACGCAGATGATGGAGTCGATGATCGACCGCAGCAAGCCGAACCGCTCGGAAATCACCGACGTGGCCAACGCCGTTCTTGAAGGCGCTGACGCCGTGATGCTCAGTGGCGAAACCGCCACGGGCAACCACCCGAAGCTCGTTGTGGAAACGATGCGCAAGATCATCATGGAAGTGGAGCGTACCGAGTACCGCTACGACCGCGAGGAGTCGCTGCAGCCGCAGCCCCACTCCCCCTCTTTCCTCAGCGATGCCGTTTGCTACAATGCCTGCAAGCTCGCCTCCGACGTTAATGCCGATGCCCTCATCGGGATGACGCAGAGCGGTTATACCGGCTTCATGCTGAGCTCGTACCGCCCGAAGTCGCCGCTCTATGTATTTACCAAGGAGCGCTCGCTTGTAAACCAGTTGAGCCTCAGCTGGGGTGTGCGTGCCTTCTTCTACGATGAAGAGAACAGCCTCGACGATATTGTCGACGATCAGCACGAGATCCTGAAGGAGCGCGGCTTCCTGAAAAGCGGGGACGTAGTGGTCAACACCGGGTCAACGCCGGTGCACCTGCACCTGCCGACCAACGTGGTGAAGATCACGAAGGTGGATTAAGCGGCAAGCCTGCGCGCTGACGACTAATGATACGAGAACGGATGCCAAAGGCATCCGTTCTTTCGTTAATGCGCTTCAGGATTCACGCCCCGGAGCTCACGCTTCACGAGCTCAGATCAATATCCGCTGCGGGCGCTTCCAGAGCCAGTGGTAGAAATCGCGGAAGGAGGCGCGCCAGGCGGCTTCACTGTGCTCGCCCTCGGGGTTGTACACCTCGTGGAGATCGAAGCGCGGGTATTGCCGCAGCACGGCGCAGATATGCCGCACACGCTCCGCCATCTGCGCGCCCTCTTTTTCACCCGCGTAGAAATACAATTGCACCGGGAGCTTGCTCCGCGCGGCCAATGAGGTTGTTTGCGCTTCGAGGTCGTTCTGCAGCCAGAACGAAGGCGAAAAGATCCCGGCCTTGCCGTACACCTCGGGGTGCACCAGGGCGGCATAGTACGAGATCAGCCCGCCCATCGACGAGCCCGCGATCCAGGTGTGCTCCCGCCCGGATTTCGTACGGTAGGTGCGATCAATAAAGGGCTTGAGGGTTTCGGTCAGAAAGGCGAGGTAGGGCCGCCCCTCTCCTTTTCCAAACTCGGGGTCATCATGGAGCTTGTACTCACGGAGGCGGTGCTCGCCACCGTTGTCGATGCCCACTACAATGCACTTGCGCTCGGCCTCGTCGATCGTTTCATCCACCTGCCATTCTTCGCCAAAGGCGCTCCATTCTTCAAAGAGGTTCTGCCCGTCGTGCATGTACAGCACCGGGTAGCTTTTGTCGCTCTCATGATAGTCGGGCGGCAGGTATAGCCAGATGCGCCGGTAGCGCCCCAGCTGCGGCATGTAAAAAGCGGTGTCCAGTATATATACGTTCGGCGCCAGCTGGCTGTTTCGATCTTCGGACATTGGTGGATTGGTAAAGTGGGATTGGTAAAGTGGTTTATTGGTAAGGCGTATCCGGCCGACCTTTCTTTCTTGTATTTGTTTTATTCATTAGCAGACCAGCAGACTAACTCATTCGCAGACTACCCCCGGCCATACCATTCGGTCCATTGGCGGAGCCGTCGCCTGACTTCCTTGCCCAACTGCCCCGGC
Organism: Flaviaestuariibacter terrae; assembly: GCF_054777635.1. Taxonomy (NCBI): domain Bacteria; kingdom Pseudomonadati; phylum Bacteroidota; class Chitinophagia; order Chitinophagales; family Chitinophagaceae; genus Flaviaestuariibacter; species Flaviaestuariibacter terrae. The sequence continues at coordinate 790,390 of NZ_BAAHAL010000006.1, read as the reverse complement.
AGGAGCCGCCAGGTCCAGTTGTTTTCGGTGGAAGCCGGCCGGTTCATGCGGGCCGACTCGTCGAGGCCAAGAACGTCCTGCACGGGAAGGATGGCGGTTTCGGCCACGGAAGATAGGGCAAGGCGGCACAGGTATTCCGGAACTTCATCTTCGGTCAGGGATCTGCCCGCGTAGGCCTGCAGCCGCTTGCGGGTAGCATCGTCGATATCCTGGCGGAACCAGCCCTTTGAGCTGTTGTTGTCGTGGGTGCCGCTGTACGCAAAAAATGGGCGCCCGTAGTTGTGCGGTATATGCGGCGACGTCGCGATATCGTCACCAAAAGCAAACTGGAGCACCTTCATCCCGGGGAGACCGAAGGAATCCCGCAGGTCGAGCACCGCGTCGTCGATATCGCCCAGGTCTTCGGCAACAAAGGGCAGGTCGCCAAGCTCCAACCGGATCGTTTCAAAAAAGTGTGCAGCCGGTCCGGGTTTCCATTCCCCCTCGCGGGCGGTGCTGGCCCCCGGTGGCACTTCCCAATATGCGGCGAATGCGCGGAAGTGATCGAGCCGTACCAGGTCGAAGAGCGCGCAGTTGCGGCGCAGGCGGCGCAGCCACCAGGCGTACCCGGTTTCGCGGAGCTTTTCCCAGTCGAACACCGGCATGCCCCAGAGCTGCCCGTCGTCGCTGAAGGCATCGGGCGGCACCCCGGCGAGTCCTAACCGCGCGCCGGAAGCGTCGAGCCGGAAGATGTCGCGGTGGGCCCATACGTCGGCCGAATCGTAGCTCACGTAAAACGGAAGGTCGCCGATAAGCCGGATCCCGCGCTCGTTGCAGGAGCGCTTGAGCGCCTCCCATTGCTGGTCGAACACGAACTGCTCCCAGCGTACCTGTTGAAGTGCTTCCCTGTCAAGGCTGGCCAGTGCAGCAGCGTCGCGCCGCTTCCAGGGCTCCGGCCATTCGTACCAGGGCTTGCCGCCACTTTCCCGCTTGAACAGTGTATAGGAAGCGAAATCGTCAAGCCAGTCTTTCTGCGCCAAGCAAAACGCATCGAAGGCAGCGTTGTCGCCACGCCCGCGAAAGCGCGCCCAGGCCGTTGCAAGCAGCTTGTCCTTGGCAGTTTCCGCAGCGGCAAAATCAACCTGGTCGCCGGTTTGTACTTCGTACGGGTGCAGGTCTTCCGCTGTCAGCAAGCCTTCTGCGAGCAGCAGCTCGGGGCTGATGAGGAGCCGGTTGCCCGCGTGGCTCGAGGTGCTGCTGTAAGGCGAATGGCCCTGCCCGCTCTCGGTAGGATTGATCGGGAGCAGCTGCCAGCAGGCTTGCCGGCTCTTCGCGAGAAAATCGGCAAAGCGGTATGCTTCCGGGCCAAGGTCGCCAATGGCAAAGCGCCCGGGCAGTGAGCTGATGTGCAGGAGCAGCCCCGCGCCGCGGGTTCGCCGATGCAGGGAAATGCCGTCGAGTACCGCGACCGGAAATCCGCGCAGCACGTCGCCAACGCGTAATTGACGGCCCGCCTCGACCTGCTTGTTGACAAACAGGTTTTTCCATCCGCTTCCGAGCTCCGTGGGCAACACGAGGCGGGTATCTTTCCAATCGAAATCCGTGATGTCTTCGGCAAGCGCCGCACTGTGGAGGGGCAGCAGCACGAGCAGGGCCCGGTTGCCGTGGCGTCGCAGGAAGGCAAAGACGTGTCGCTGGAAGGCACCTTCCAACGCCACCGGCTCGTAATCCGCTTCCGCAAAAAAACGCGGGTCCTCGCGCCGCAATTGCAGCAACCGAAGCGTAAGCCAGAACTTGACCCGGCCATCGGTACGCGCCGCCCAGAGCTCCGACCCTTTTGATTCGTTGCCCTCCGCCAGGGTCTCAAGCCAATCCCTTCTACGGTCGTAATCCACCGGACGCCGGTTGTCCGGGTCCACGAGGCTAAGGTCCCAACCCTCACAGCCCTGGTAAATATCCGGAGTGCCCGGGGCTGTGCATTTGAGCAGCAGCTGCGCCAGCGAATTGACGATCCCTGCTTCGGTTACCCGTTGCCGTAAGCCCGATGCCAGCGTCCAGAAATCACTTCCCGGCGCGGCAAGCTTCCGGGCCAGGCTTTTCGCCGCTGCTTCGTAGTCGCTGTCGGGCTGTGCCCAGTCGGAGCGTCGCTTGCTTTCGCGCAAGGCCTTTTCCAGGTAGGCCTCCAGGCGATCGCCATAGCCCGGCTCGTCGGCGAAGGGTGCCGTACCGATCAGCGTCTGCAGCAGCAGGTAGGTATCGTTGGCATCGGGTGCCGGCTCGCTGTTTGTTTCGCGCCAGCGGCGTACGAGGTCCAGCCAGGGCCCGGGCAGTGCCGACAGCGCCTGCAGGCGGGCGCGTACATCCTCGCCACGCTTCGTGTCGTGGGTCGAGGTGGCGTTGAGCGCCAATGGCCATTCGGCCCGGCGCTCTTTCAGGGCCCGGTGCAGCTCGCCGGTTGTCCAGCCAAAGCGGGTGGGCGTGTCACCCACCTCGTTGTTCCCGATCGCCCGGAAGAAGGTGTACATCAGCGTGTCTTCCACGCCCTTTGCCATCAGCGGCCCGCTCAGTTGCATCAGCCTCCGGTACAGGTGGGCAATCGCGCCCGCCCGCGCCGAATCCGGCTCTTCCTGCAGCAGTGTATGCTCGAGCAGCCCGAGCGCAGGTGCCAGGTCGGGCCGGCTCGTGCGGGCTCCTTCAAATGTTTCGTGTACAAGCGGCCGCTCGCTATCGGGCAGCGGGTGCGCGTTTCCGTAATAGCGGTAAACGGGGAGGTGCAGCAGAAACTCCGCAACGGCTGTCTTGAGGTCCTTGCTGCGCATCTGCGCATACTCCTCGGGCCTGAGCAGCTGCATGAGCAACTGGTACAGGTTCTCGAGCTCGCCTCCCATATGCCGGTACAGGATATGCGCTTTCTTATCGCGAACCTGTTGCGCAACGCTGCGGTGGTCGGGCACGAGGCTGTAGTAAAAGCGGGTAAAGTCGGCTTCGCTGTCGCGGTCGGTCAGCAGCTGGTTCACCTGCGCGAGAAAATCGTAGCCCGTGCTGCCTTCGATCGGCCATTGCTGCGGCAGCTCCTCGTCCAGCGCGAGTATCTTCTCGACCACGATATAACAGTCGGGTCCCAGCAGCGCGCGGAGCCGCTCCAGGTATGCCGATGGATCGTAAAGACCATCGACGTGGTCCACGCGCACTCCCTGGAAGACGCCTTCGGTCACGAGCTGCCGGATAAGCTCGTGGAAACTGGAAAACACATGCTCGTCCTGCATGTTGAGGCAGATGAGCCCGTTGACGGTAAAGAAGCGGCGGTAGTTGATGCGGCCGTCGGTCTCCTGCCAGTGGCAAAGCCGGTAAACCTGGTCGTTGGCAAGCCCGATGAGATCGTCCTTGTTGCTATTCCATGCGGCCAGCTGCCGTTCGATCCCGGCGTGCACCGCTTCATTTTTCGCGAGTCCTGCGAGCTGTTGCATGAGCTCTTCGAACCGCGTTTCATATTGATGCGCTTCCTCCGAGGATCCGAGTTCAGCAGCCTGCTGCAGCCACTGGCGGAGCGCATCGCTCGCGCCATCGCTGCGCAACACGGCTTCGTACGAACGCAGCCGGAGCGGGTAGCGGCTTCCGAAGTAGTCGAGGTGAAGACGGCCAGCGGCAAAGCCGAGCGTGATCTCTCCGGCCCGTACGGCTTCCTCCAGCGACTTTCCCAGAAAAGGCGCCATGATATGCCCGGAGGCGACGGCGTCGTTCCAGGTTACATCAAAGAAGTTGGCGTACACCGAATGACGGCCCTTCTCCAGCACATCGCGCAGCCAGGGGTTGCGGGTATCGTAGGCCATGTGATTGGGTACGATGTCCTGCAGCCAGCCGATGCCCGCTGCACGGAGCCTTGCGCTGATCCGCCGCAGGTCTTCGAGCGTTCCGATCTCCGGGTTTATCTCGAGCGGATTGAGCGCATCATAGCCATGCGTGCTGCCCGGAACCGCCGTGAAAATGGGTGATGCGTAGATGCTGCCCACGCCGAGACCAATGAAATAATCAAGATGCCGCTCGAAATCGGCAAGCGTGAAGTCCTTATGAAACTGGATCCGATAGGTGGAAACCGGGTTATACATCAGTGTGGGTATACAGGATGAAGGATTCGGGTTGAACGAGCACGATGTCGCCGCTTAGCCCCTCGCCGGCGGCAGCGCTGGAGCCGCCCCACTCGGGTGCTGCAGAATCGAGCCGCAGGCTCCAGGAGCTGTCGCAGACCGGTAGCGTAAAGGGAGTAAGGCTCCTCGAAAAATTCATGAGGCAGAGCAGGCTTTGACCAGCGCCCTGTCGCTGCAGGATAAGTGTGTTGTCGGTTTCGGAGGCTTCGGCGGAAACGGTTCGCCGCTCGAGCACATACAGCGACGGCTCCGTTTTCCGCAAGGCGATAAGCCGCTTGTAAAACGACAGCAGCAACGCATGTTGTCCCTCGCTGCGCAGCTCCCAGCGAAGCTTCGACCGGTGAAAGGTTTCTTCAGCTACCGGGTCGGGAGCTGACCCATCGGCATGAAAGGCAGCGAACTCCCGTTGCCGTCCCTCGCGCACGGCCGCAGCGAGCCCTGGATCGGTATGACTGACGAAATACAGGAACGGGTTGGGCTCGCCCCACTCCTCGCCCATCCAGAGCATCGGGAGGTACGGTGCTGCCAGTACGGCGCCTGCCATAAGCTTCAGCATGTCGAACGAAACCAGCGCGCTGCTTCGCTCCCCCAGCATCCGGTTGCCTACCTGGTCGTGGTTTTGCGAAAAAACGATGAACTGCTCGCCGCCCTGCGTGCGCGCGGGCTGCCCGAAGTGCTTCTTGCGGTGCTCCGACCACTGGCCGTCATAAACGTAGGCATCACGGTAGGCCTTAGCGAGGTGCCCGATACCGCTGAAGTCGCTGTAGTAGCCGCTTTGGTCGCCCGTTGTCGTAACCCGGAGGGCGTGGTGAAATTCATCGACCCACTGGCTGTGCATCCCGAAGCCGTTGTTGCCCTGGTTGTCGATAAAGCGCGGGTCGTTGAGGTCGCACTCGACAATCAGGTAGTGCGTGCGCCCCGTTTGCTCCATGAGCTCGTCGACCGCCACGCGCAATTGGCGGAGCAGGTGCACGGAGCCGAAATCCTTGATGGCATGCACCGCGTCGAGGCGCAGCGCGTCGATGTGAAAATCGCGCAGCCACATAAGGGCGTTCTCGATGAAATAGCGACGCACGCCATCGCTCCAGGCATCATCGAAATTGAGCGCACCGCCCCAGGGCGTGCTGTACTTGCCGGTAAAGTAAGGACCGAAGGCGCCGAGGTAGTTGCCCTCGGGTCCGAGGTGATTGTATACCACGTCGAGAACCACAGCGAGCCCGCGCTGGTGGCAGGCGTCCACCAGCCGCTGCAGGCCTTCCGCGCCTCCGTAGCTGTCCTGTACGGCGAAAGGAAACACGCCATCGTAGCCCCAGTTGCGGGTGCCGGGAAACTGCGCAACGGGCATCAGCTCGATGGCGGTAATCCCGAGGTCGACGAGGTGGTCGAGGCGCGACTCGATGCCCGCGAAGCTGCCTTCGGGTGAGAAGGTGCCGCAATGAAGCTCGTAGATGATGTATTGGTCGAGCGCAGGATTTTTCCAGCCGCTGTCGTTCCAGGCATGCTTCCGCAGGTCTGTAACGAGGCTGGCGCCGTGCACGCCGTCGGGCTGCGCGAGTGATGCAGGATCGGGCAGCGGATCTCCTCCATTAACCCGCAACTGGTACCGGTCGCCCGGCCGCAGCGGGCAATCCGGCAGCGACCAATAGCCGTGCCCGGCGGGCTCCAGGGCGAGCCATTGCCCCTTTGCGAGCAGCTCGATGCTGTTGCTGCCCGGCGACCACACCCGTAGTTCTACGGATCCATCCGGTCGTACTACCGCGCCCAGGCTTCGTTCGTTTACAGGGATACGTTCCATCTCAGTTCATTGTTTCTACGTTTTCTCCGGGTGCGGGCTCGGGCGGCGCGGCGGGTGTTTCATGCCAGGGCTGCCGCAGCACGATCACGGTGCGGCCAAACAAATGCAGCGGATCTTTTTCATTCACCGGCACGCCCTCCTCCGAAACAAAATCATCCGAGGTATCGATCACCTTGCGCCAGCCGCTGCCGTAGCGCGCGGGCAGGAAGAAATCGAGCCCATCGAAGTGCGCATTGAAAACAAGGTAAAAATTGTCGTCGTGTATGGGCTGGCCCACTTCGTCGACGGTACGCAGCGCAGCGCCGTTGAGGAACACAGCGAGTGATTTGGCGAAATCGTGCGTCCAGTTCTCGTCCGTCATCTCCTCGCCGCTGGGCTGGAACCAGTTGATGTCTTTCAGGTGCGTGCCCTTGATCGGTTGCCCCTTGAACCAGCGCTTGCGCGAGAAGCAGGGATGCCGCCTGTAGAAATGTATCAGCTTCTGCGTAAACTCCAGCAGTGCGCTGTCATTTTGCTCCCAGTTGATCCAGGAGATCTCATTATCCTGGCAATAGGCGTTGTTGTTGCCCCGTTGCGTGCGCCCGAGCTCGTCGCCCGCCGCCAGCATCGGCACGCCCTGGCTCAGGAACAGCGTCGACAGGAAATTGCGCTTCTGGCGCGCCCGCAGCTTTTTCACCTCGGGGTCGTCGCTGGGGCCTTCCACGCCGCAGTTCCAGGAGCGGTTGTGGCTTTCGCCATCGTTGTTGTTCTCCCCGTTGGCCTCGTTGTGCTTGTCATTGTACGATACGAGGTCCTCGAGCGTGAAGCCATCGTGCGCCGTCACGAAATTGATCGAGGCAAAGGGATGCCTGTAGTCGTTGAAATACAGGTCGGGGGAGCCGGTAAGCCGGAGGGCGAATTCGCCGAGCATGCTCTCGGCGCCGCGCCAGTAGTCGCGCATGGTGTCGCGGTATTTCCCGTTCCACTCGGCCCAGCCCTGTGGGAACTTGCCTACCTGGTAGCCGCCTTCCCCGATGTCCCAGGGCTCGGCGATGAGCTTTACCTGCGAGATCACCGGGTCCTGGTGGATGATATCGAAGAAGGAGCCCAGGCGGTCCACATCGTGCAGCTCGCGGGCCAGTGCCGCCGCCAGGTCGAAGCGGAAACCGTCCACGTGCATCTCGAGTACCCAGTAGCGAAGGCTGTCCATGATGAGGCGCAGCGTGTTCGGCGTCATCACGTTGAGTGTGTTGCCGCAACCGGTGTAATCCATGTAGTAGCGCGGATCTTCAGTAAGGCGGTAGTATTCCGAGTTGTCGATACCCCGGAAGCACAGGGTGGCGCCCAGGTGATTGCCTTCGGCCGTATGATTGTACACTACGTCGAGGATCACCTCGATGCCGGCGCGGTGCAGGGCCTTGACCATTTCCTTGAACTCACGCACCTGCTCGCCGAGCTTCCCGGAGGAACTGTAACGCTGGTCGGGGGTGAAATAGGCGATCGTGTTGTAGCCCCAATAGTTGGAAAGCCCTTTTTTGAGCAGGAAATGATCGCGCACGAACTGGTGCACCGGCATCAGCTCGATGGCCGTGATGCCCAGCTTCTGCAGGTGGCCGATTATTACCGGGTGGGCGATGGCGGCATAGGTGCCGCGGATGGCCTCCGGTATTTCCGGGTGCTTCCAGGTGAGCCCTTTGACATGCGCTTCGTAAATAATGCTTTTGTGATACGGGGTGCGTGGCGGGGTATCCCCCTCCCAATCGAATGAAGTGTCGATGACCACCGACTTGGGCATGTACGACGCACTGTCAGTCTTGCTGAAGCTCAGGTCGCCATCCTTGTGCCCGAGTTTGTAGCCATACACAGCGTCGTGCCACTGCACAATTCCCGACAGCGCCTTGGCATAGGGGTCGATGAGCAACTTGTTGGGGTTGAAGCGGTAGCCCTTTTGCGGCTCGTAGGGACCGCTTACCCGGTAGCCGTATTGCTGGCCTGGCCGGATGTCGGGTACGTAACAATGCCAGATGTTGTACGACCGCTCGTCGAGGCGGAGGCGAGCCTTCTCGCGCGTTTTCTTTCCCCAGGGCTCAAACAGGCAGAGCTCCACGGCTGTAGCATTCTCGGCATACAGTGCGAAATTCACTCCTTTTCCATCCCAGGTTGCTCCCAACGGGTAGGGCTTTCCCGGGTAAACGCGGTATTCCATGCTATCTGGTTGCGGGTATTAAGTTGGTGCTCCGAATTATGAAAAAGTCAGGCCATGGTGCCGCTGTCGGGGCAGCGTGTAACGCGTTCGCCTTGAGGTGGATCGATTGCGAGGCAAGGACGCTTTTTCCCCTTGCCCGATTCCCGGTTGCCCTTTGCCGATTCACGTAACTTAGCGCGATGACCAAAAACGAGCTTTCGGCCCGCCTCGATGCCTTCGAAGAAGCATTGGCGGCCTACGGTGTGAGTAAGTTTACTGGCAGGGAGATCTGGGACCTGCGTGCTGAGATCGTTGAAGAATTCCGCTCCGTTGAGTTTGCCGATCCCGGCGAGCGCAAAGACCTGTGGCAGCGCTTACAGGATGGGATGGACATGCTTCGCCAGAAAACGGCCCTGCTGCAGGTGGAGAACGAAGCCTTTGCAACCGAGGCGGAGGAAAAGATCGACGCGCTCCAGCGCCCGCTCGATGAGGCGGCACCGGAGCGGGAATGGACCCGCGAGGAGCTCGCCGCCCTCCGCGCCGCGGCCAACGAGGTCTTCGAGTTCATGCGGCAGTCGCGCTGGCCCACACGCGAGCGGCGTACGGCGGTGTGGGACCGCTTCAGCGCTGCCCGCGACCGGATCAAGACGCTGGAAGATGCGCTCTTTGCCCGCGTCCGCGCCGGCATCCAGCTACGCCAGGAACGCTCCGCGTCGATCACCACGCCGTTTAAAGCCCTGCTGGAAGCGCTCCGGCCCGCTGCGCCACTCGATGGAATCATGCCCCGATTCGGAGCGTTGCAGACGGCTTTCGCAGCCAACGAAATACCCGCTGCCGGTTTCGGTTTCCTGGAAAAAGCAATTGCTGATGGCTCTGCCGCCCGGACGCCGTTGAAACTCAAAAGCGATACGCTCCGCGAGCTGCGCCGCCTGTTTACGGAAAGCCGAAGCCAGTTTTCGAAGGAAGACGGCAACGATACTTACGCGCTAATCACCGCTGTGCAAAAAGAAATGGACGCGGCCTGGAGCCAGTACAAAGAGGAGCGCCAGAAGAAGCAGGACGAGTGGGCGCAGAAGCAGCGCGCGTTTACCGACATGCTCGCCGGGAAGCTCCAGAAGCGCAGGGCCGACGCCGCTAATCTCGAGAAGATCGTCGCTGCCAAGCGCGACTTTGCCCCGAAGCTCGAGCAGCGACTGCTGAACCAGCAGGACTACCTCAACAAGCTGTACGACGACCTCGACGAGCTGCAGGCCAGGCTCGATACGGCGCGCAATTTCGATATGCGCGAGCGGCTGGAAGGCGCTATCGAAAGCAAGAAGGCCCGGATCGCCGAAGTGGAGACCGACATGAAAAGCGTTCAGGAGCGTATTGATACCAACCAGAAAGATATCACGGAGATCCTGGCCAAGCTGGCGAAGATCGACGAAGGGGTCGCCGAAATGCAGCAGAAGATCGAAGAGCTGGCGCGCCGCAAATAGGCAACCTAGTTCACCAGCACTTCGTCGATAAACAGGTGGGCCGGCTGTCCGGCGCTGAGGTGCCCCGGGGGCAGTGGCCCTCCATTGACCGCGCGTACCCGGATGAAACGCGCCTGCACCTGCACCTCCTGCCCCAGGCTTTGTACCTGCACACCGGGCGCTTCGGGCGCCACCGTGTTGCGCACACGCGCCAGCTCGCGGAATTCCTTCCCATCATCGGAGACAGAAAAGATCACCTCCTTCGGGTACAGGATCCAGGGCCCCGGATCCTGCAGCACGTGCACGCCGAGGTAATGAACCGGCCGCACGGTCTTCAGGTCGACGGTCGCCTCGAAGTCATTGCCCCAATAGCTTTGCCACTCGCCGGCCTTCCAGTTCTCGCTGCCGAAGATACTGTCGACCAGGGCGTCGGGTCCACCGGCCGTGTACATCGGGTTAACGGTGCTCCGGACCGTAATTGTACGGTCAGCCGGTATCCGGTAGAACCGCTGCCGCTGCACGAGGTTCTGTTTTTCGCTGTACGTCTCCGATAGCATCAGCGAACCGGTCTTGCGGATCCAGAAAGCGCGCTCGTAACGCTGCGGCTTTTTGAGGGCCACGGCGCTGTCGGGTATGAACGAGAAGTAGACCGGCTGACTGCTGTCGCTGCGAACGATTCGCACGAGGAGGCTGTCGCGGAACTTATTGCTCTCCGAAGCCACAAAAGGCACGGCTGCTGTGTGGTAGTCACTGATCCGCGAAACCGGCCACTGCTCGCCGCGGATGCCCAGCGGGCCGGGCTTTGGCCCGGTGACAAAGTCAAGCGTTCCGCCGGCCGCTAGGAGCTCGTGCAGCACGTAGCTGTAGAAATACGGTTTCCCGTTCAGGCGGGCCGATTGCAGGTAATAGGCGCCAGGTGTGCTTCGATGTGTGTTGATGGTGAAAGTCTTCCCGTTCTCGAGGCGGATAACGGCTTTGTCGAAAAGTGAGGTGCCGAACACATACTGGCTGTTGCCCGGGCAGACCTGGTAAAACCCCAGGGCGCTCATGATGTACCAGGCGCTCATCTGCCCGCAGTCTTCGTTGCCGATAAGGCCGTCAGGACTGTTCTTGTAAAATTCCGTACAAATACGGTGCACGAGCTCCTGTGTTTTTTCGGGCCGGCCGATGTAGTTATACAGGTAAGCCATGTGGTGGCTCGGCTCGTTGCCCTGGGCATATTGCCCGATAAGACCGGTAACATCCGGCTGCTCGCGGCCCGTCGTCTGCGAACCCGTCGTGAACAGCTCGTCGAGCTTTGTCCCGAAGGCATCGCGGCCCCCGTGCAGGCGGATCAGCCCGTCGATATCCTGCGGCACGGCGAAGCTGTATTGCCAGGAATTGCCCTCGGTGAAGAAATTATTGATCTCCCGCGGGTCGAAGGGGCTGTGCCAGCGCGCGTCGATCTTGCCGCGCATATGCCCGGTTTGCGGGTCGAAAAGGTTCTGGTAATGCTGCGCCCGGCGGATGTAGGTCCGGTATACCGAATCCTGCCCCAGCGAGCGGGCCAGCTGTGCGATGCACCAGTCGTCGTAGGCATACTCCAGCGTTTTCGATACCGACTCGTGCTCCTGGTTGTTGGCGATGTAGCCCTGGCTCCGGTAATACCCGAGCCCAAACCGGTCGCTTTCCGCATAGCTGCGGGCCGCCTTCAGGGCGAGCTGCGCGTCGAAGTTGCGGATGCCTTTCTGCCAGGCATCCACGATCACCGGCACCGAATGGTAGCCGATCATGCAAAAGGTTTCGTTGCCTGCCAGCTCCCAAACGGGGAGCATCCCTCCTTCCTCGTATTGCGCCAAGAACGTGTTGATCCAGTCGGAAGTGCGACCCGGGTTAAGGATCGTCATCAGCGGGTGGTAGGCACGGTAGGTATCCCAGAGCGAAAACACGCTGTAGTAGGTGAAGCGCCGCGCGTTATGCACTTTGCCGTCGGTGCCGCGGTAGTCGCCATTGAGGTCCTGGTAGATATTCGGCACCAGGTTCGTATGATAGAGTGCCGTGTAGAAGCTGGTCTGCTGGTCGCGCGTGCCGCCGCTGATATCGATCTTGCCGAGCTCCCGGTTCCAGGCCGCCTTGGCTTCGGCCTGCACCTGGGCGAACGGCTTACGCCCGACCTCTCCGTCGAGGTTGGCACGCGCGCCTTCCATACTGACCCCGGAAATACCCACGCGGCAACGAAGCTGGCGGGCGCCATCAGGTGTAAAGCGAAGCGCCGCCTGCAGGTCTTTTCCCTGCACCGCCGACATGCTGTCTTCGCGGCCCGCGTGGCGTACGGTATAATTACGGATCGGTGCATCGAAGCGGATGTAGAAATACAGCACCTGGTTCTGCGCCCAGCTCCTGCTGCGGCGGTAGCCCCGGAGCGTGTAGGCATCTACTTTTTCAAGGGCGGCATCGAGTACCTCGTCGCGGTGTACAAGGTCGATCAGCAAACCCGCAGCCGTCGTTCCTGCCGGGAAGGTATACTGGTGAATGCCGCTGCGCGTGGCCGTTGCAAGCTGCGCGCGGATGTTTCCTTTTTTCAGCAGCACTTCGTAATAGCCCGGCGCCGCTTTCTCGCCGGCATGGGAGAACGGGCTGCGGTATTCGGTATTCTTCCACTTCACGGGGCCGGTAAAGGGCATCAGCAGCAGGTCGCAATAATCGGGGATGCCCGTTCCGCTCAGGTGCGTATGCGAGAAGCCATAGATGACCGAGTCGGAATAGTGGTAGCCGCTGCTGCCGTCCCAGTCGTCCATACGCGTGTCGGGGCTCAGCTGCATCATCCCGAAGGGCATCGAGGCGCCGGGGTAGGTATGCCCATGGCCGCCGGTGCCGATAAACGGGTTGACGAGCTGCGTGTAATCGCGCTGTGCCAGGAGTTGGAGGGAGAAAAGCAGGATTGCGGAAAGGGAGAGCGTTCGTCTCATGACTCAAGGTTTTGGCGCAGGGCGCGCACTTGTTCGGGGTCGATGGCGTCGAGGGTAAAATCGGTGTCGGGGAAAGCCGGGTGGCGGAATTCCATGCTGCTTTCGCGGCGGCCCCGGAGCGACGAATGAAACTCGCTGGCGCCGGTCGCTTCGGCCAGCGCGCGGATATTGTCGGGCCGGATGCCGGAGCCGGGCATGATCGTAATGCGGTCACCCGCGGCCGTTACCAGGCGGGCGATGAGCTCAGCGCCCTGCGGCGCCCCCGGCTGCTGCCCCGAAGTAAGGATTCGCTGGAAACCCAGATCGACAAGTTGCCCGAGGGCCTCGAAAGGATCGCGGCAGCGGTCGAAGGCGCGGTGAAAGGTGACCTCCATCGGGTAGGCAAGCTCCACGAGACGCCCCAGCTTTTTACGTGGCAGCGTTCCGTCTTTTTTCAGCATCCCAAGCACCACGCCATCGCATTGCAGTTCCTTGCAGGCACGGATGTCCCACTCCATGATGCCAAGTTCCTCATCGCTGTAGCGGAAGTCGCCGCCACGCGGCCGGATGATGGGAAAGATCGGGAGCGCAAATGCTTCGCGGCAGCTGCGGATAAGTCCCATCGATGGCGTCAGGCCGCCCTCCGAAAGGGCGCTGCATAGCTCTATACGGTCGGCGCCACCCTTGACGGCGCTCTCCGTCGTGGCAAAGTCGGTTGTGGCGATTTCAATCAGGTAGTTCATAAGCCTTTTTGATTGCTGCTTCTTAGTGACGGGAAAGGGAATCTGCATAAGCGGCTGCATGCCGCATCATGACAACGATCGGATCTTTGCTGACAGCCTGTCCATTTTTCAGTAAATCCAGTTGGACCTGTCTTGTCGCGCCGCCCCGGGAAATAATAATCGATGCGCTGTGTCCGTCGTAACCCGGCGCTGTAGCCGTTCGTTCCAGTTGCGCAACAGATGAAACGTTCACGAGCTGCACGATGCGCGACCAGCGGGCGCGGCTTGTTTTGCCTGCCCACGCGCGGCTTGTGCCGACATTGTAAAACTGGTAGAACGTAGAATCAGCGCGGACCCGCAGCGAGACCGAGTAGTCTCCTTCCCCTGCGTTCTCGTTGTAGCTGATCTCCTGCAGGTCTTTGCCCGCCTGCCCCGACGAACGCGGGACACCGGCACAGCCGGCTACGATCGCCGCGCAGGAAACCATCCAGGTCATAAAAGCCAAAGCGGGAGAAGAATTCATTTAAGGAAAGAGGTGTTTCGCTTCGAAAGTTTGCGGACCGCTGCTCGTGTGCACGGCCACGGTAAATCCTTTCTGAAGCGCATAGGCGCCCCAGTTGCCGCGGCGGTCGAGGGCCACAAAGCCCACCTGCAGGTCGCGGAGCTGCCTGGGTCGCTTGCGGATCATCCGCTCGAGCGTTTTGCGGCAGGCTTCCTCCGGCGAGGCGCCATGACGCATGTATTCCACCACGGTGTGCGAGCCGCAGCCGCGCACCACCTCCTCGCCCACCCCGCTGCTCGTGGCGGCGCCCACTTCGTTGTCGACAAAGAGGCCGGCACCGATAATGGGACTGTCGCCCACGCGGCCACGCAGCTTGAAGGCCATGCCGCTGGTGGTGCAGGCGCCGCTGAGGTTGCCGGCGGCGTCGAGCGCGAGCATGCCGATGGTGTCGTGGTTATGTTGCTGCCCGTTGCCGTCCTCGACGGCTTTTTGCTCGAGCAGCCGCGGGATCGTCATCGGGTCATAATGGGCCTTTTCGAGCCAGCGGCGCCAGGCGGCTTCCGCCTCCGGGGTCAGCAGGTTTTCGATGTGAAAGCCGTTGGCAAGCGCGAATTGCAGGGCGCCTGCGCCGGCAAGGGCCACGTGCGGGCTTTTCTCCATAACAAGCCGTGCCACCCTGATCGGGTGCATGATGCCTTCCAGGAAATAGACGGCGCCGCAGTTGCCCGCCTCATCCATGATGCAGGCGTCGAGCGTCACCTTGCCGTCGCGGTCGGGCAGGCCGCCGTAACCCACGCTCTGGTCTTTGGGATCGGCCTCCGGCACCTGCACCCCGGCCTCAACGGCGTCGAGGGCGCGGCCGCCGCTGCCGAGCACCTTCCAGGCCTCGGCATTGGCCGCCATATTCGGCTTCCAGGTGGCAACCACCACCGGCTTGCGCACTGCTGCTGAACCATGGGCCGCAAAGCTTGTTGAACGGAAAAGCAATCCTAAACTGGTCAGCACGGAGCTTTGCAGGAATCGACGGCGGTCAAGCATCCTTTTTGTTTGCGCTAAAGATACGCCTGCCATTTTTTCAGTAAAATAAGGTTGGAATTATATTTGATGTTTAAACATTGATTCAGTAAATTTGATGTATGAAAATTGAAATCGTATCCGGTAGTCCCCGTGAAAACAGTGTTACCCACCGCGTGGCCCTGCACCTGCAGGCGGCGCTCCGGTCGCGCAGCGAGCACGAGGTCGGTATCATCAATCTCAAGGAAAATGTATTCCCGATCCTGGAGTCGGTGTTCACAACGCCCGAATCGGCACCTGAGCACCTGCGGCCCATTGCGCGCCGGATGTTTGCAGCCGATGCCTATATCATCGTAACGCCCGAGTACAACGGCTCCTACTCCCCCGCGATGCAGAACCTCTTCGACCATTTTCCGAAGCAGCACCACAAGCCCTTCGGACTGGCAACAGCCTCCCCCGGCGCCCTCGGTGGAATTCGCGCGGCCATGCAGCTCCAGCAGTTTGTGATGGCCCTCTTCGGTGTTCCGTCTCCCTATATGCTGGTGACGCCGCAGGTGGACAAGAAGTTCGATACCGAAGGCAACCTGATCGACCCGGCTTTTGAGAAAAGCGTTGACCTGTTCCTGCGCGAGTTTCTCTGGCTCTCGGACAAGCTGGTAGAAGAGAAAGTTACGGTTGCGTAACGAAGGGTTCTTGAGTCTCTTCAGGTTCTGCTGGTTCGTAAGGTTGTCATGGTTTTAAGAAGGTTCGTGCACCCGTACCAATGGAACATTTACTACGTAAACAACAAACATTTTGTATGAAAACGATTCTGCATAAGGCCGCTACGCGCGGCCACGCCAACCACGGTTGGCTCGACTCCTGGCACACGTTCTCTTTTGCCGGGTACCACGACCCCGAGCGCGTGCACTTTGGTGTGCTCCGTGTGCTCAACGACGACAGCGTAGCTGCCGGCATGGGCTTTGGCCGCCACCCGCACGACAACATGGAGATCATTTCCATCCCGCTTGAAGGCGACCTTGAGCACAGCGACAACATGGGCAATACCACCGTCATCCGCGAGGGCGACGTACAGGTGATGAGCGCCGGCACCGGCGTGGAGCACTCCGAGAAAAACAAGAACAGCAACCAGCCGGTAAAGTTTCTCCAGATCTGGCTGTTCCCGAAGGAGCGCAACGTTAAGCCCCGCTACGATCAGCAAAGCTTCAAAGGCGAAGACCGTCTCAACCGGTTGCAGACCGTGCTCTCTCCGATGGGCAGCGATGGCGGCGGCGTGCAGATTCACCAGGATGCCTGGTTCCACCGTGCCCGCCTCGACAAAGGTGCCGAGCTGACCTACGAGCTGAAGAACCCGGCGCACGGCGTCTATGTGTTTGTGCTGGAAGGCGATGTGTACGTCAACGATGTATTGCTCAACCGGCGCGATGGCCTTGGCGTTACCGAAGCCGCCAGCCTGGCACTCAAAGGCGACACTGCGGCAGAAGTGCTGCTGATGGAAGTGCCGATGAACTAAGTAGAACTACGGGATATTCCCGCTTAATGCAACAACTATGAAACTTCGATCGGTAACCCGGCATACGGAGCTGCTGCACATGAACGTGGGCCCGGCATTCCAGGTAAAGCAACCCCTGCCCGCCGACGGCCTCGATGGCCTCAGCCCCTTTATCCTGCTGCACCACGCGGGCCCGCAGCAGCATGCGCCCGGCGCACTGCAGGCGCGGCTCAGCCCGCACCCCCACCGTGGCTTCGAGCCGGTGACCTTTCTCTTCAGCGGCAAGCTCCATCACAAGGACAGCACGGGCAGCGAGGGCTTTCTTGAAAGCGGCGACGTGCAGTGGATGACGGCCGGCTCGGGCATCATCCACAGCGAGGGCCCTTCGGCGGATTTTGCACGCGAGGGTGGCAGCATGGAGCTTATTCAGCTGTGGGTGAACCTGCCGCGCGAGCACAAGATGACGGCGCCGAAGTACCAGGACATCAAGTCGCGGCAGATGCCCGTGGTTACGGCGCCGGGTATCCGGGCGCAGCTTGTTGCCGGCGAGTTCGGCGGGCAGCGGGGCCCCGCATCGACCTTTACGCCGATGCTCGCGCTGATGGTTTTTTTCGAAGCGGGCGGACGCCTGGAAGTGCCGCTGCCACAGGATTGGAACGCGATGGCCTACGTGCTGGCCGGCTCTGTGGCTGCCGGCGAAACGGTGCTGGACGCCGCGAACCTGGGCGTCTTTAACGGCGATGGGGATGGCGTTCTGCTGGAAGCGCGGGAAAACGGCTACCTGCTGCTGCTGGCCGGCGAGCCCATTGCCGAACCCGTGGTACAATACGGTCCCTTCGTAATGAACTACCCCGGCGAGATCCGGCAGGCGATCCTCGATTATGAATCCGGGCGCATGGGCGTGCTTGAAAGTTGACCGGAATCAGCGGCGGCCCGCACGCTTGTCAACAGGCGCCGGCTGGAAAAGCGCGCTCTTTGGGATACAAAAGCATCAGGTTATGTATCCCACTATTTCAGTACGCGGCCTCCACCTCGAATACCAGCTCTGGATGAACGAGCTTGATTTCGCAAAAGAGGAGATCGGCATTTTCGAAAAGCATCTCGAGCCGATCGTTTGCAATTACAGCGACCGGAACGTATGCGCCCGCGCCGAGCAGTTCCAGAATAAATTCATCCGCCACAAGGAAGTGGTCGACGAGCTCCGGCACAAGCTCCATGGAAGCGAAGTGCAGCTGGCAACCTTCGTGCGCGACATGAGCGGCATGGGCATCGACAGCGTGAAGATGGACAACCACGTGAAGCTCCGCGACGATGTATATCGTTTCCGCGAGCTCTACACCGAGCTGAAAAAAGACTTCCGTCGCTTCGGGGCCGATTGGTATTGAGCGGCCGGCGGTGAGCGGCAATTGGGTAATTTCCGTGCTGAAACCACGTAGCCCATGATCAAGCACTGCCTCGCCCTTGCGGCCCTGCTCCTTTCCGCAACGCTTTTTGCCCAGCCGCCCGCGCTGCTGCCACAGCCCGTTTCCCTGCAGATGGGCAAGGGTACGTTCAGCATCAGCGCCGCCACGCCGCTCGTAGCCCGCGATCCTGGAGAGGCGCGCATCGCTTCCTTTCTCAACGACTACCTGCAGCAGTATTACGGCTTCCGGCTTGCGCTCCGCAAGGAAGCTACCGTGCCCGCCGTGCGCTTCGTCACGCGCCGCTTTATCAAAGCGCCGGATAAGGATGGCTATGGCCTCACTGTCGACGCCCAGGGAGTAGGTGTTGAAGGCGACACCTATGCAGGACTTTTCTACGGGCTTCAAACGCTGTTGCAGCTCCTTCCGCCGCCACAGCAACAGGCTTCTGTGGGAAACAGCGCTGTGAAAGTGAAAGAAAAGCCCGGCAAGAAGAAAGTAAAGACAACAGGCGACGCGAGCTACAACATGCAGGCAGCAAACCCGAAGATCTCGCTGCCGCAGCTCGCCATTGCCGATTACCCGCGGTTCGCATACAGGGGCATGCACCTCGACGTGAGCCGCCACTTTTTCCCGGTCTCCTTTGTAAAGAAATATATCGATCTCCTTGCCGCGCACAAGCTCAACACCTTTCACTGGCACCTGACCGACGACCAGGGCTGGCGTATCGAGATCAAAAAATACCCCGAGCTCACAGCCCGCGGAGCCTGGCGTCACGGAACCATTATCGGCCGCTACCCGGGCACCGGCAACGACAACGAGCGCTATGGCGGCTTCTACACGCAGGACGAAGTGCGCGACGTGGTGGCCTACGCCCGGGCACGCTTCATCACGGTGCTTCCCGAAGTCGATGTGCCGGGCCATTCGTCGGCCGCCATCGCTGCCTACCCCTACCTGAGCTGCTTTCCGGAAGAGCCGACCGTAATTCCTTCCTGGCCCTCCGTGGGAAGCAAGGCCGCGCAGGCAGCCGGCCAGCCGAAGCAGGTGCAGGAAACCTGGGGTGTCTTCTACGATCTGCTCTGTGCCGGTAAAGACTCCACCTTCACATTCCTTGAGGGAGTGCTCGACGAGGTGATGGACCTCTTCCCGGGTCAATATGTGCATATCGGTGGTGATGAAGCACCGAAGTCGCAGTGGAAGCGCTGCCCGCGCTGCCAGGCACGCATGGTAGCCGAAGGGCTGAAGGACGAGCACGAGCTCCAGAGCTATTTTATCCGCCGTCTCGACCGCTACGTAAGCAGCAAGGGCCGCCAGGTGATCGGCTGGGACGAGATCCTCGAAGGCGGTCTCTCGCCCAATGCGGTCATCATGAGCTGGCAGGGGCAGCGCGGTGGCATCGAGGCAGCGAAGCAAAAACACTTTGCCGTAATGACGCCGCAGCAGCCTGTTTACTTCGATCATGCGCAGGCAAAGCCCGATGATTCACTCGTCTGGGGCGGCTACAACCCGCTGGATTCGGTGTATGCGTTTGAGCCCGTTCCCCGCGGCCTCGACAGCGCATCGGCCAGGTACATACTGGGTGGCCAGGCCAACCTGTGGACCGAATACGTTACAAACCCGGCGAAGGCTGAATATATGCTCCTTCCCCGGCTTGGCGCCCTCAGCGAAGCTTTGTGGACGCCGCGGGAAGCGCGGAGCTGGGCCTCCTTCGAGCAGCGTCTGCCCGCCATCTTCCGGCGCTACGACCGGATGAAGCTTACCGTGAGCCATGCCTATTACAACCTGCAGCCCGACCTGCAGCGCGATTCGGTGAACGGTGGCCTGCGGCTGCGGTTCAGCACGCGGCTGGTCAATCCCACGATCCTGTACACACGCAGCTCCGATGCCGCGCAGAACGCCGTAGCGCTTCACACGTATTCGGACGGCATTGCCGTGAACGGTACCGACTCCCTCTCCGTGGCCCTGCTGACTCCCGAAAAGCAGCAGGTGCAGCGCATTGCCTTCAACTTCCGCTTCAACAAGGCTACCGCGCAGAAGGCGACGCTGAAAAGCGCCCCGAGCCGTAACTACCCGGGTCTCGGAGCCCTGAGCCTCGTCAACGGGATCACTTCTTCGAAGGGACTTGCCAGCACCGATTGGCTCGGCTTCCTCGGAGGCGATATCGACGCCGGGATCGACCTGGGCAAGCCGGTGACGTTTACAA
Source organism: Flaviaestuariibacter terrae (assembly GCF_054777635.1). Classification (NCBI taxonomy): domain Bacteria; kingdom Pseudomonadati; phylum Bacteroidota; class Chitinophagia; order Chitinophagales; family Chitinophagaceae; genus Flaviaestuariibacter; species Flaviaestuariibacter terrae. The sequence continues at coordinate 770,590 of NZ_BAAHAL010000006.1, read as the reverse complement.
CCGTAGCACTTCATACCCTCGACCAGAACGGCTCCTGGATCTACCTGCCCCAATCCGTAGAAATACAGGTATCCGATGACGGGCAGAACTTCCGCAGCATCGGGCAGGGACGCGACTTTGTAAAAGATTCTCCAGTTATGACACAAGGCTGGATCACGGTGAAAGTGCCGGAAACAAACGCGCGCTACATCCGCGTATTTGCCAGGAATTACGGCATCATTCCCGAAGGGCAGCCCGGAGCCGGCACGAAAGCGTGGCTGTTTGCCGATGAGATCAGCGTGGAGTAGGTTTTGGAGGTTTTGTAAGGTTTTGAAGGGTTTTAAAAGGTTGCGAGGAACGAAGCAAACTACTGCGTTACGCATGGTGCCAGCGGCTTTTAAAATTTTCGACTGAAAAGACTTTCAATTGGTACCAGTCCTTAGGTCGTGAAGTTTGCTTCGTTCCTCGGAATGACAAAGCCCCGTCGCATCGCGACGGGGCTTTGTATTAATTCCGTGAAGTCCGTGTATTCCGTGAGGCGGGTTACATTCCGGGCATTTCCATCTTCTGCCGGTTCTTGGCCAGCTGCGGGTCCATTTCGATGGCCTTATCGCAGAGCGCCTGGCCTTTGCCCTTGTCGCCTTTTTTCTGGTAGCTCATGCCGATCATGTACAGCGCAGACGCGTTGGTCTTGTCCAGTTCCAGCATCTTGTCCCAGTAATCGATCGCGCTGTCGTAGCGCTTGGCGTCGTAGTTCGCTTCGGCGATCATGTTGAGCAGGTTCAGGTCGGCCGGGCGGCGCTTGATCATTTCCTCGAGAATGGCGAGGCCTTTGTCGACTTCCTTGTTATTCAGGTAAGCGATGGCGAGGTTTTCCTTGAATTCGTTGTCCTGGCGGATACCGTTCTCCATGGCGAGCTCAAAATACTTCAGCGAATTCTTGTCGTCGTTCATCGCGTAGTAAATGAGGGCCGTTTCATACATCCAGCGCGTGTTCTTCGGGTCGAGCTCAATCGCCTTCAGGAAATACGGGATCGCGAGCTTGTTATTGTTCATGTCGGCATAGGCGCGGGCCACCATGTACGGCACCTGTGCATTGGTCGGGTCTTCCTTCGCCGCGTCGTTCAGGAACTTGATGGCTTCGCCGTAGTTCTCGTCTTCGTAGTGCGCCTTGCCGATGTAGTAGGCAACCTTGGCGGCCGGGTCAACCGCCTTCAGCAGCGACGCGTATTTGACGGCATCGGTAAACTGCCGCATGTTGAACGACAGGGTCATCAGCTGATTGTAGGTGTCGGACGTCTGGTCGCTAAGCTTTTCGAGCTCCAGGTATTTCTCGCGGGCCTGCGGGTAGCGGTGCAGGGCCATCAGTGCCTTGGCAAGATCGCCAACGGTACGCTTGCTGTTCTTGTTATAGGAATAAGCGGAGTCGAAATACTTGTAGGCCACCATCACCCGGCCTTTGAGCCACTCCTGTGCTCCTTTTTCGGAATACACGGTGGAGCTGTCCGTTTGGGCAAAGGTCACCACGCAACTGGCAACGGCGATCAGGGTCAAAAAGAATTTACGCATGGGCTTAAGGAGGTCGTTTTTCAGGTTGGGACGGTTGGGTTTCATAGGGTCCACTAAATTAAAAAAACGGCTGTGGTTGTCTTTGTTAAAAAACGGCCATACCGCGATTCCGTCGGCTGAACCGGCTTATTTGAGGATGAGCCCCGCCAGTGGCGGCAAGTGAACCGTCAGGCGCCACGTATTGGATTCCTTATCGATGAGCTTCCGCTGGATCTTCGGGTTCATTACGTTGCCCGAGCCTCCGTAATGGGTCTCGTCGGAATTGAAGAGCTCCTTTGTATAAAACTTCCCGGGAACATCCACCGTCCAATCCCAGCGCGGCACCGGGCTCAAGTTAAGCAGCACGAGAAGGTCTTCCCCTTTTTTCTTTCCCCTGCGCCGGTACACCACCACGCATTCATCGCGATGACTGAGGTCGATCCATTCGAAGCCTTCCACGCGGTACTGGTTGCTGTAAAGCGCCGGCGCAGCCTTCAGGATTCGGTTCAGGTCGCGTACGCAAAGCTGCAGTCCTTTGTGCGGGGCATGCTCCAGCAGGAACCAGTCGAGCTCCGACTTATAGTTCCACTCCGATGTCTGTCCGAATTCGTTGCCCATGAACAACAGCTTTGCTCCGGGGTGCGTCCACATATACGTGTAGAGCGTCCGCAGGTTGGCAAACTTCTGCCATTCATCGCCCGGCATCTTGTAGATCATCGGGCTCTTGCCATGCACCACTTCGTCGTGGCTGAGCGGGAGCATGAAGTTCTCGTCGAAGAAATACATCATGCTGAAGGAAAACTTGTCCTGGTGGTGCTTGCGGTGTATGGGGTCGAACTTGAAGTAGTCGAGCGTGTCGTGCATCCAGCCCATCATCCATTTCATCCCGAAGCCAAGGCCTCCGGCGAATGTCGGCTTTGAAACACCGGGCCAGTCGGTCGCTTCCTCGGCGATGGTCTGCACATCCGGGAAATCGCGGAAGATCGTTTCGTTGAGATCCTTGATAAAGGCGATCGCTTCGAGGTTGCCGTTGCCGCCAAACTCATTGGGTTCCCACTGGCCGTTGCCACGCGAGTAATCGAGCTTGAGCATCGATGATACGGCGTCAACGCGGATGCCGTCGATATGAAAGAGATCGAACCAGTAGCGGGCGCTGCTGATCAGGAAGGATTTTACCTCGCCGCGCTTGTAGTTGAAGATGTAGGAATTCCAATCGGGGTGAAAGCCCTTGCGCATATCGGCATATTCGAAGGTATGCGTGCCGTCGAAAAGAAAAAGGCCGTGCGCGTCGTAGGGAAAATGCGAGGGCACCCAATCGAGGATGACGCCGATGCCGGCGTTATGAAGCCGGTCGATGAGGTGCATGAGTCCTTCGGGCGGACCAAACCGGGACGTGGGCGCGAAATAGCCGGTGCACTGGTAGCCCCAGCTGCCGTCGAAGGGATGCTCCATCACGGGCATCAGCTCCACGTGGGTGAAACCGAGATCCTGCACATAGGGCACGAGCCGGTCGGCGATCATCCAATAGTCGTTATAGCTTTCTTCATTTGAGGGATCGGGGCGCATCCAGCTCGCGAGGTGCACTTCGTATACGCTCCAGGGCGCGTCGAGGTCGTTGTGCTTCTTCCGCTTCTTCATCCACTCCGCGTCGTTCCATTGGTAGTCGAAGTCCCAGGTGATCGAGGAAGTGGCCGGGCGCTTTTCCCAATAGCGGGCGAAAGGATCGCCTTTCAGCGTAATGCGGCCCTGGTAGCCGGTGATATGGTATTTATACAACTCGCCTTTCGCAATGCCGGGAATAAAGCCTTCCCAGATACCGCTGCGGTCGAGGCGCGGGAAAAGTGGGTGGGTTCCCTCCTGCCAGTCGTTGAAGTTCCCGATGACCGAGACCAGCGTGGCGTTGGGCGCCCATACCGCGAAATAAAATCCATCCTGCCCGAGCACCGTCATCGGGCGCGAACCGAGCTTGTGATACAGGTTGTAATGCGTGCCCGACGCGAAGGTCTCCACGTCGTCGTCGTAGAGGATCGAATAGTTCCAGACGGGTTTTCCGGTGTCTACGAAATTGGCGTCTTCGTAGCGCGCCACAGCTGCGGGGAGCGGCGCGGCGTCCTGCGTGGCGGCGTCTTTGTGATGAGCGGCTTTCGGGGGTCGGGTTTCCATGATACCTTGTGCGAAGAATTTCGTATACGTTAAAAATATTGTAAAGGAAAGCGGGCGACTCGGTTCACGCTACCGGTAAAGTTACCTTAACGCCTCCAACTAAACTGACCGCATCACACACTGTTGAAAACTTACTGCATGAGAAAAATCCTGCTTAGCCTGCTGTTGCTGACCGGCGCGCTGGCATCCGGAGCACAGTTCCGGGTAACCGGCTCCCTCCGCGACACGACCTCCCGCAGCAACCCTGCCCTCGCAACGGTAACGCTCCTCCAAAAGAAAGACAGTACCCTCGTGACATTCACCCGTACCGACAGCGCCGGGCGCTTCCGGACTGCCGAGGTGCCACCGGGGTCCTACGTGCTCCTCATTACCTACCCCAGGTTTGCTGACCTCGCCGAACCGGTTGAGATCAGGGATGCCGATGTGAGCATGGGACAGCTCGCCTTAACGCCCAAAAGCCGGCTGCTCCAGGAGATCATTATCCGAACCAATGCTGCCATCCGGATCAAGGGCGATACGACCGAGTTTGCTGCCGATTCCTTTCGCGTGAAGGACGGCGCCACGGTCGAAGACCTGCTGAAGCGCCTGCCCGGTTTTTCAGTCAACGCGAAAGGTGAGATCACAACACAGGGCAAGCGCGTGGATAAGGTGCTCGTCGACGGCGAGGAATTCTTCGGCGACGATCCCACGATGGCCACACAAAACCTGTCTGCGAAGATTGTCGAAAAGGTGCAGGTTTATGATACAAAGACGGAGCAGGAGAATATGCGCAGCGTAGGCAGCGCGAGCGAAGGAAAGACCCTCAACATCAAGCTGAAGGAGGATAAGAAAAAGGGCGGCTTCGGCAATGCGCAGGTAGGCACGGACTTCAACCGGTTCCTCGAAGCCCGTACGATGCTGAACCGCTTTGTGGGCAAAAAGAAAGTATCGGTGTACGCCAACCGCAGCAACGTCAACACCGGCTCGCTCAGCTGGAATGACCGCAACAAGCTGGGCATCGAGAACAACGTGGAGTACGACGAGTTGAACGGCTATTACTACAGCTTCTCCTCCGACGACGGCTTCAGCGACTGGAACCTGAAAGGCTATCCCGATGCCTGGATCGGCGGGGCGCTCTTCACCGACAAGTGGAACAGGGACCGTCAGAACATCAACCTGTCGTACCGCTACAACCAGCTTGGCAACGTCAACAATTCCGTCTCGACCTCGCAGAACGTTCTTCCGGGCAACCGCAGCTTCCGCTACCGCGACGTCGACAACCGTGGCGTGACGCGGCAGCATACCATCAATGCGAAATATGAGTGGAAGATCGACTCGCTCACTTCGATCAAATACACGGTGGCCGGCACTTTCCGGAGCGCCCAGGTCAACAGCCATACGTACAGCCATTTCCTCAATGACGCCGGCGATACGGTCAACGTGGGCCTGCAGGACCGCTACAACGACTCGAAGCGAAACCAGCTCGATCAGCAGCTTACCTGGCGCCAGATGTTCATGAAGAAAGGACGCCTGCTCATCACCACGCTTCGCCATGGCCTCGTGCAGGACGAGCAGCGCGGCTGGAACCGGTCGGACAATTATTTCTACATGAACCGCGCGCTCGACTCGACGGTTGACCAGATGCGGACTGTAGATGGCAAGTCGCAAAGCTTCGGGGTAAAAAGCAGCTTCAACGAGCCGCTGTCAAAAACGCTGAACCTCGTGCTCGAATACGGCTACAACAGCAACCGCTCCGAGTCGTACCGCAATACTTTCAGCAAAAGCACAAACGGCAAATACGAAAACCTTGATACGGTGTTCAGCAGCAACTTCGAGCTGGACGCCTTCTCGCACAACGGCTCGATGACACTGAAGTACGTGGACAAGAAGTGGCGCGTCGCGGCGGGGTCGGGCCTGTCGGATGTAACGCTTCGCCTGCACAACCTCTTTGCCGGAAGCACCAACGCGTATCACTTCCGCAACGTGACCCCGCAGGTGGGCATCAACTACTCGCCCAAGCCGCAGACCAGCATTGGCATTAACTACCGCGGCAACACGCGGCAGCCGACGATCGACCAGCTGCAGCCGATCCGTGACAACAACGACCCGCTGAATGTATTCATCGGCAATCCGAACCTGAAGGTGGGCTTCAACAACTCGATCAATGCGTCGTTCAGCAAGTCGAAGCCGCTCAAGAATATCTGGATGTATGCGAGCCTCAGCTATAACATCAACCAGAACGATATCGCGTTTAAAAATGAGCTTGATACCGCTACCGGCAAACAGACCTACCAGCCGGTGAACGTGAACGGCAACCGCAGCTGGTGGGCCTGGGCCAATTACAGCAAGGACGGTGGTAACAAGAAGTGGAGCCGGGCCGTGCAGATCGGCGGAAATGGCAGCCGCAACCACAGCTTCTTCAACGGGCTTGCCAACGTAAGCACTTATGCCAACATCAACGTCAACCCGAATGTGAGCTACCGCTGGGACGAGCACTTCAACTTCGAGGTGGGGCCCGAGGTGAACTACAACATTTCGCATTCCTCGCTCCAGCCGGGCGCCGACGCGAACTACTTCACCTATGGCGGCCGCGTGGAAGGCTCCGCCGAGCTGCCCTTCAAGCTGCAGCTCAATATCGAAGGAGACTTCGAGGTACGCCAGGGCGTAACCGGCTTCAGCAGTGCGCCCAGCAACTACCTGGTCAACGGCAGCCTCATCCGGAAGTTCTTTAAGGACAACTCGCTCCTGCTGAAGCTCACCGTCAACGATCTTTTCAACCAGAACGTCGGCTTCAACAGGAACTTCAACACGAATATTCTCAACGAAGAGCGCTATAACCGCATCGCCCGTTACTTCATGCTGCGCGTGGAGTGGCAGTTCAGCAAGATGGGTACCGGCGCAGCCAGCAAATAACTCCGCACAATGAAAAAGATACTCCTCCTCCTCTCCTGCTTCGCAGCCCTTGCGGCCGGTGCGCAGGCCCGTTTTTTCGGCCAGGTAAAGATCGAGTTCGAGCGCACCGTTAATGTGCCGGCCTATTACAAGGAGCTCAATCCTGAATGGTTTGACCGGATCAAGGATCGCCTCCCGTCTTCGGTTACGACGTACCATGAATTTCTGGGCGACAGCAGCCGAAGCCTTTACCGGCCTGGCAAAGAAGCCAACATCGACCCCCGTTTGTTCTACCGGCCGGTTGCCGACAAGAACGTTGTGTATACCGACTTCGCCGCACAGCACACCGTGTCGCAGAAACCGGTGTACGACGAAACCTTCCTGATGGATGACAGCCTGTCGCACATCCGGTGGAAGATCACGGCCGACACCCGCGTGATCGCCGGTTATGAATGCCGCAAAGCCGTGGGCATCCTCGACGACAGCGTCGCCATCTTTGCGTTTTACACCGACGAGATCCTGATCCCCGGCGGCCCCGAGGGTATCCACGGGCTTCCCGGCATGATCCTCGGCATGGGCATCCCGCGCCTGCATACCACCTGGTATGCCACGAAGGTTGATGTGTTCGACATCCCGATGGGCCAGGTGAAGCCGGCCACGAAAGGCAAGAAAATGACAAGGGCTGCGCTGATGAAGCAGCTTGGCGATGTGCTCCGCGACTGGGGCACCTATGGCAGCAAGATGGTCGTCAACTTCACCATCTGAAAAAAGCCCCTCGCTTCCGGCGAGGGGCTTTTTTTTTATCGTTCCAGCTTGAAACCGGTGTCGGTTGCGGGTCGCCGCGGCGCGTTGGCAACTTTCCAACCGGTTCGGTACATCCATTCGGTCATGCGGCGCAGTTTCTCGTAGTCGATACGTTGGGCGTTGTCGAGCGGTGTATGGTAGTCGGGATGCAGCAGTGTCGTATACATCAGCGCCGGGATGCCCAGCCTTACGTACGGAAGGTGGTCGCTGCGGAAGTACCAGCCTTCCACATGCGCCGGCTTATCCCACAGCGTATCCAGCTTAAAGCGGCTGCCTTCGCGGTTGGCATCCAGCGCCCACAGCACCAGTTGCGCCGAATTGCGGTGTGGTGGTTGAACGCCCAGCAAGGCCGCGCTGTCGGGCGCATTGCGGCCGATCATATCGCCATTCAGAACGGCCACGATCGAGCTTATGGGGACGGTCGGATGCGCGGCGTAGTACCGCGAGCCGAGCAGGCCACGCTCCTCGGCGCCGTGGATCACGAAGAGCACCGAGCGCTTCGGGCGGTAGCGCGCAAAGGCACGTGCATTGGCCAGCAGCGCCACGTTGACGCTTGCGTTGTCGTCGGCGCCATAGTATATAGAGTCGCCCGCCTGGGCATTTCGGATGCCGTGTGCGTCTGTGTGGCCGCTGTACAGCAGGTACTCGTTGCGAAGCGACGGGTCGGTGCCACGGATCCGTCCCACAACATTTACGGAAGGATAGGCCGAGCGAATGATACGGAGGTCGATGGTCAGCCGGGCGTCGGGTTGTTGCAGCGCGCCACGCTCGGATGCATGTATCCAGAGCACGGGTTTCGACGGATTGAGCACCGCCGCCGCGCCGCCATCGATGTCGAAGCTGCCGCGTTTGAAATTTTCGGCAGCGTCGGCCCAGCCCTGCTCGCCGTATCTGTCGGCAATAAAGACTACAGCCGCGGCGCCATGCCGGAGGAGCGGCGCGGCATAGCGTTGCTGCATGAGGCGCGGGTAGCGCCAGGTGGGCAGCGATACATCGAGGTTGAGGCCGGTAGCGTAGGCATCAAGAACGACGGTCTTGCCCCGAACATCGATGGTGGTATCCAACCCGAGCACGGAACCGGCGAAGAGCACCGGGGCAGTCACGCTGGCTTCGGTGAGCTGCGCGGAAGAAACGTCTTTCCAAAGCTGAAGTGCCCGGCCGTTCAGCGTTACGCTGCTCGATGGGGCATACTCGTGCCGCCACATGGTGAAAAACTGGAAATAGGTGCTGTCGTCGCCGGCGGGCTCCACGCCGAGCGCGCGCAGCCGCCCGGCCTCCCAGGCCGCAGCTTTGAGCTCGTCGATCGTGCCCGCAGAGCGGCCGCGGAAATGCGCATCGGCAAGCGCATACAGGTCTTTTTTAATGTCTTCCGTACGGATCAGCGACAGCCCGGGCGGAGCCTGCTGTGCGGCGAGGCTTACCTGCGCCAGCAGCGCGATGGAAAAAAGGGGAACTCTCATGTGCAAAGGTTTCTGCTTAAAAGTAAGGCGCGGGAGGGCATAAAAAAGCCGCGGACATTGGTCCGCGGCTTCGTGCTTTGCTGTTGTTTATTGCAGTTCGAGGATCCAGATGCTCTTTCCCGGAACCTTCCATTTTTCGTTGAGCGACATCGTTGTGTTCGTGCCGATGCTTTTCGCCTTCTGGAAACCGGCAACACGCTCCGTGAAATACTGCGGGTCGACGGTCTTTTCATCGGTGCTCGTATTCATGATCACCATCACCGTGCTTTTCTTGTCGTAGCGGAAGTAGGTGTACACCCAATCCTGCGGCAGGTATTGCATGAAGGCGCCGGTTTTGATCGCCGATGAATTCTTTCGGTAATTGGCCACCGTCTTCACCCAATCGTGCATTTCGCCTTCGCGGCCAACTCGGCCGGCAGCGGTGAATTTGTTCAGCGAGTCTTCTTTCCAGCCACCGGGAAAATCGCCGCGTACGAGTCCGTCGGGGTTGGATACGCCCTTCATCAGCACCTCGGAACCGTAGTATACCTGCGGGATGCCGCGCGTCGTAAGCAGCCAGCCATAGGCGACCTTGAGCTTGTCTACATCATCGCCAAAGGTCGAGAGGGCACGTGTCATGTCGTGGTTGTCGATGAACACCACGTTGTTCGACGGGTCCTGGTACAGGAAGTCATTGGCAAGGGTGCTGTACAATTTGTTCACGCCTTCCGTCCAGCCGAAAGCCTGGTTGAGCGCCGGCTGGATGCCATAGAACAGTGTCTGGAAGTCGGTAGCGCCGGTGAGATTGCTCTTGATCGGAATGTTCGTGATGTTGTTGCGCACGAAATAAGCCTGGTTGGCGACTCCATGCACCCAGGTCTCCCCGAAGATGGTGATCCTGGGGTACTCGTCGTAGAGGGCCTTATTCCAGCGGTTCATGAACGCGAGGTCATTGTAGATATACGTATCCACGCGCCAGCCGTCGACGCCAAACTTCTCCACGCTCCAGATCGCCTGCTGAATGAGGAAGTTGGCCACGAACGGGTTGTCCTCGTTCATGTCGGGCATCTGCCGTGTAAACCAGCCTTTCTCCATGATGCGCTTTTCTTTCGGTGCGCCATAGGGGTCCATCAGCGTCTGGTCCTTGTAGTTGGTTTGCTGGTACGAGGGCCACTGGTGGAGCCAGTCCTTCATCGGCGGATCCTGCACAAACCAGTTCCAGAGGCCGCTGTGGTTGGGCACCGCGTCCTGGATCAGCTTCATGCCGCGGCTGTGCACCGCGTCGCTCAGGCGCAGGTAGGCAGCGTTGCCGCCGTAGCGCTCATCCACTTGGTAATGATTGGTGATGGCGTAGCCATGCTCGGTGCGGTTGGGCATGTCGTTCTCCAGCACGGGCGTCATCCAAAGTGTAGTGGCACCAAGCTCCTGGATGTAATCGAGGTGATTGATGACGCCCTGGAGGTCGCCGCCATGACGGTGATACATCGAGTCGCGGTTGAGGGTCTGGTCGCGGTAATGCGCCACGCGGTCGTTGCTGTAGTCGCCGTTCGAGAAGCGGTCGGGCATCAGGAAGTAGATCATGTCTTCGGAGCGAACGCCCTGGGCATAGCGCGTGCCATTGCCGGCGCGGCGGGCCTTCAGCGTGTAGTCGAAGGAACCCTTGCGGCCGCCCTTGCTCCAGTTGATGCGGACATTACCCGGCTTCGCGCCGGCGGCCACCACGAGGTCGATAAAAGCGTAGTTGGCGTTTTCGGCCGGCGTTACCTTCTTTACCTGCACGCGCGGATCGCTGCAGCTGTAGGTGTAGCGACCGGCGTCCTTGCCGCGCAGCATAAGCTGCAGCTTCGGATTTTTCATTCCGACCCACCAGTTGGTCGGGTATACGCCATCGAGCTGAAGAGGCTGGGCAAAGGAAACGCTGCTGAGTAGCAGCAGCGTTCCACCAAAAAGTACTTGCTTGGTCATATTAAACAGATCGTTGTTCGAGGATTTCCATTTCGGCTACTTCCGGATCACCGGCAGGCAGGCCCTTCTTTTCATTGATCATAAAGAAGCAGATCGCAGCCGCCAGGATCATCAGCCCGCCGCCGAGTTGCACGGCCAGCAGCATGTCGTTGTTAAGCACATTGTTCATGAGCCACTTGAAGCCAAGCGAAGCCATGATCTCGGGGAGCACGATGAAGAAGTTGAAGATACCCATGTAGATGCCGATCTTCTTCGGGGGCAGCACGCCGCCGAGCATGGCGTAGGGCATCGAGAGGATGCTCGCCCAGGCAATACCGACACCGGTCATACATACATAGAGCATGTACTTGTTGGTCACGAAGGCGACGCTGATAAGACCGGCGGCACCCGCGAGCAGGCAAAGCGCGTGGGTCGTTTTGCGGCCGAGGCGATCAGCGATCGACGGGAGAATAAAGGCAAAGAGGAAGGTTACGACATTATAAAATGCGAGCGTCAAACCGGCGAAGTCCTTGCCGTTGCCGAATGCCGGGTCGGTTTCCGACTTGGCGCCAAACACGTGGTAGGCCACGGCCAGCGAGTAATAAAACCACATGAGGAAGAGACCGGGCCAGGTGAAGAACTGCACCAGCGAAACGGCACGCATCCGCGAAGGCATGTTTCGGATCGCATCGATGATCTCACCGAAGCCGCCACCGAATCCCTTGTTGCTCTCCTGGACTTTGTCTTTATACGCTACGTCGGAAGGCGGGTATTCTTTTGTTGTAAATACTGTCCACAGTACGGCGGCGAGGAAAAAGAAGGCACCGATGTAAAAGGAGTATTTGACGTTGTCGGCGATGATGCCGGCTTCGGCTGTATTCGCCTGCCCGAACCAATTGCGCAGCACCCAGGGCAGCGAGGAGGCGACACTGCCCCCGAGCCCGATCATAAGGCTTTGCATTACGAAGCCGCGGTTCAGCTGGCTGTCGGGAAGCTTGTCGGCCACAAAGGCGCGGAAGGGCTCCATGGCCACATTGCCGAATACATCCATCACCCAAAGAAGGCCTGCGGCCATCCAGAGCGAGGCGCTGTGCGGCATGAGGATGAGGGCAATGGAGCTCAGGATCGCGCCGATCAGGAAGTACGGGCGGCGGCGGCCCCAGCGCGGGTGCCAGGTCCGGTCGCTCAGGTAGCCGATGATCGGCTGCACCAGGAGGCCCGTTAGCGGGGCGGCGAGAAACAATAACGGAATGTCGTCGGCATTTGCACCGAGCACTTTATAGATCGGTCCCATATTGGCCCGCTGCAGGTCCCAGCCAAACTGGATCCCGAAGAAGCCAACGCTCATGTTGATGATCTGGGAAAGTGAGAGGCGGGGTTTTTGTGTTCCCGAAGCAAGCGGTGTGTTCGCAGCCATAAGCAATCATTCGTTGATTGGCGAAAGTTAATAAGTTATTGGGAACTATTGTGTAAGGCATACACATTTCGCAGAAAACAATAGTCAGATTTCAAAAAGAATGCTCCGTGTTCAAGGAAAAAACCCTGTGAACACGGAGCATGGAACATAAATCCTGCAACGTAAAACCCAAAACCTAAAACGTAAAACGTCGTTACGCACCAAGCGTGAACCCGTTGGGCAGCACCGCTCCTTTCTTGATCACCACGATGCCATCCTTGATCGTGTAAAGCGGGTGATCGCCGTCCTCGAGGTGGCCGCCTCCGGTGATCCGCACATCGTCGCCGATGCGGCAGTCCTTGTCGATGATGGCGTTCTGGATATGACAGCGGCTCCCGATGCCGAGCGCGGGAAGTCCGTGCTGCTGGTCGTGGGCGATGTCTTCGAGCGTTTCGAAATAGTCGTTACCCATGATATAGGTGCCGATGATGGAGCTCTCGTGACCGATACGCGAGCGGATGCCGACGATGGAGTTCTCAATGTGCGAGGCATTGATGATGGAGCCTTCGGCGATGAGGGCCTTGTCCATCCGGGTGCCGGAGATCTTCGCCGGCGGCAGCATGCGCGCGCGGGTGTAGATGGCCTTGCTGTTGTCGAACAGGTTGAAGGCCGGCAGGTCGTCCGTCAGGGCCAGGTTGGCCTCGTAGAAGGCACGGATGTTCCCAATGTCTTCCCAATAGCCTTCATACTGGAACGATGCGACCTTGTATTTGTTGATCGAGTCGGGGATGATGTTCTTGCCGAAGTCGGCAGCATCTGCGTACTCTTTCTCGAGCAGGTCGAACAGGAGGTTGCGGTTGAAGATGTAGATACCCATCGAAGCGAGGTACTGGCGTCCCTTGTCGCGCATTTCGTCGCCGGTATCGCTCACCCAGTCTTCGATGCCGGTCTTGGGCTTCTCCACGAAGGAGCTGATGAATCCGTTCTGCGTTTTAAGGATGCCGAATTCGGAAGCCTCGCGGGCGGTAACGGGAATGGTGGCCACGGTGATGTCGGCGCCTTTTTCCTTGTGCTCCTCGAGCATCCGCACGAAATCGAGCTGGTACAGCTGGTCGCCGGAGAGGATCAGCACGTAGTCGGCCGGGAAAGGCCGGATGTGGCGCAGGCTCTGGCGAACGGCATCGGCCGTACCCTGGAACCAGGTGAAGTTGTCGGGCGTTTGCTCAGCCGCCAGGATGTCGACAAAGGCGTTGCTGAACGCGCTGAAGTGATACGTATTCTTGATGTGGCGGTTCAGCGAAGCCGAGTTATACATCGTGAGCACGAACATCCGGCTGATGCCCGAGTTAAGGCAGTTGGAGATCGGTATATCCACGAGGCGGTACTTGCCGGCAATAGGTACGGCGGGCTTCGAGCGTGTAGCGGTCAACGGGTACAATCGGGTGCCGGCGCCCCCTCCTAAGATCACGGATAGCATTTCTTTCATAGCCAGGTTCTGTTGATAGCGTTAAGATAGATATTTTCAGCGCCGCACCGATTCATACAGCTCAAGATAGGTACGGGCGGAGACATCCCATGAAAAATCGAGCCGCATCATGTAGCGCCGCATCCATTGCAGCAGCTCGGGACTGTCGTAGTACAACCCAAGGGCACGCCCAACCGAATACACGATGTCGCCGGCCTCGGCCTTGTCGAACCGGATGCCGTAGCCCTGCCAGTCGCCGAAGTCGCGAACGGTATCGCGGAGCCCACCGGTGTTGCGCACCATCGGCACGGTGCCGTAGCGGAGCGCATAGAGCTGGTTGAGGCCGCAGGGCTCCACGCGGCTCGGCATCATCAGGAAATCGGCGCCTGCGTACATCAGGTGACTGAGCCCCTCGTGGTAGCCGATATAGGTGTTCACAAAACCGGGGAACTGGTAGGCGAGGGTTTCCAGCGCCTGCTCCACGGCGCCCTCGCCCGAGCCGAGCACAAGGAACGACGCGTTGCCTCCGTGCTGGTACATCGATTGGCGGATCGCTTCCGGCAGCACGTCGGCGGCCTTCTCTCCCACCAGCCGTCCGATGAACCCGAACAACGGCCGCTCCGGGTCGAGGCCGAATCGGCTGCATAGCTCCACCTTGTTGGCGGCCTTGCCCTCCATTACAGAAGCCGTATCGTAATGCACCGGCAACATGGGATCGGTGGCCGGGTCCCACACCTCGCTGTCGATGCCATTGAGAATGCCCACGCACTTGCCGCGCTCGTAATTCATCAGCGCTTCGAGGCCCGCGGCTGATTGACGCAGTTCGTCCATATAGGTCGGACTCACCGTCGTTACGCGCCAGGCGCAGCGCACTGCCGAGGCCAGCGGGTTGATCGTATCCTGCCAGTCGAGCATCCCCCACTTCCAGGAATCATACGGGGGCAACAGGTTGCTCCGCTCCCAGGGAATCCATCCCTGGTATTGCGCGTTGTGGATGGTAAAGATCGTCGGCACGTTGGCGAGCCGCTGGAATGCGTAACAATACTGGAGCATGAAGGGGATCAGTCCGGTGTGATGGTCGTGGCAATGCACGATATCGGGCTGGTAATCCCACTTGCTCATCCAGTCGCACACGGCGATCTGGAAGGCCACGAAGCGGTCGGTGTCGTCATCGTAGCCGTATACTTTTTCGCGGTCGAGGAGCCCGTTGATATCAACGAGGTACAGCTCGAAGCCAAGCTCATTGGTCTTTTCGCGGATGACGGCGTAATTGAAGTAGCGGCCGCCGATAAATTGCGCGCCTTCGTGCACCAGCTCGAAATCGTGGTTATACAGGTACTTCGTGCGGTACATGGGCATGACCACCTTGGCCGCGTGCCCCGATGCCACCTGGTACTTGGGCAACGCGCCCACCACATCGCCGAGCCCGCCGGCCTTGGCCACGGGGTAACATTCTGCCGATACATGTATTATTTCCATATGCTCCTTGTCCGCTTCAAAATAAGAACCTTTCCAGCGCCCTTGGCGGGCGGCGCTAAAAATCTTTTTATCAACAGCTTTGCCACGGCCCGTCCCCCTAAGCAAATTGTGTTTATTTTGAGCGTTCAATTCCCGAAACCACAACAATCAACGAAAGCTCGCAACTATGGCCACTGCAATGAACACCACCGGTTCCTCCGTGCAGGGATCCGCCTCCACCAACTACGGAGCGCTGAGTACCCTGGTGACCGTTTTCTTTTTCTGGGGCTTTATCGCCGCCGGCAATTCCGTCTTTATTCCATTTTGCAAGCACTACTTCCAGCTCGACCAGTTTCAGAGCCAGCTGGTCGACTTTGCCTTTTACCTCGCCTATTACGTAGGCGCGCTGCTGCTGTTCATCTTCGGCACCCTCCAGGGCCGCGACCAGGTAGGCCGCTGGGGCTATAAGCGCAGCATCGTATATGGACTCCTCTTCTCGGCACTCGGCGCCATTGCCATGATCCTCGCGGTGCGCGGCAACACCTTCGCCGGTATGCTCGTTGGACTCTTCATCGTGGCCCTCGGCTTCTCGCTGCAGCAAACGGCCGCGCAGCCCTTCGCCATCTCGCTCGGCGACCCGGCCACCGGCACGAGCCGCGTAAACCTCGGTGGTGGCATCAACTCCTTCGGCACCATGATCGGACCGATCATCGTTGCCTATGTGCTCTTCGGCACCACCAAAGCCTTCAACGACCAGATGATCCAGTCGCTCGGCCTCAACAAGGTCATTATGCTCTATGCCGGTGTGGGTGTCCTCTTCATCGCAGCGGCGGCGCTGTTTTTCCTTTCGAAAAAAGTACCCGCGGGTATTTCGGAAGAGCGGATCGAGCGCGCCGGTAAGGCGCTGACCACACTCCTTGTGATTACCGTATTGCTGTTTGCACTGTTCGCGCCCGTATTCGCCTCCTACCGCAGCGACGAGCAAAAGCGTATCGACAGCCTCAGCGGCCAGATCGCACCGCAAACCGCGCAGCGCGATTCGCTGCAGCACCTCAAAGCGCCAACGACTGCCGATGAAGCGCAGATCAGCGCTATCGAAGCACAGACAAAGCCGCAGACCGACGAGATCAACAGCCTCCGCAAGCCGCTCGAGGAAACAAGAATGAAGTACCTCTTTGGTGCGCTTCTCGTGGTGATTGCCGGCTTGCTGATTGCCAATGGTGCCGCGCGCCGCAAGCCGTCGGGCTGGGGCGCCATGCAATACCCGCAACTTGTTCTCGGCATGCTCGCCATCTTCGTGTATGTGGGTGTTGAAGTTACCACGGTCAGCAATATGGGCGAACTGCTGAAGCAAAAGGCTTTCGGCGGCCTCCAGTCGTCGGAGGTAGCGCCTTTCGTTACGATGTACTGGGGTGGCCTTATGATCGGCCGCTGGACCGGCGCCATCTCGGTGTTTAACCTGAAGGCTTCCACGAAACAATTGCTGATGTTCGTGGTTCCGCTGGTTGCTTTCGGTATCATCCTCTCCGTCATCTATCTCTCGGGCTACAACGTAGCGGTATTCAAATACTTCATCATCTGCGTGCTGGTGCAAATGGGCGCCTTCTATCTTTCGAAAGACCGTCCGGCGCAAACGCTGCTGCTGTTTGCGACGCTGGGTCTCGTGGCGATGCTGGTCGGCCTCTTCAGCACCGGTCATGTGGCGATCTACGCCTTCCTGAGCGGCGGACTCTTCTGTTCCATCATGTGGCCCGCGATCTTCACGCTATCCATCGCCGGCCTCGGCAAGTACACCACGCAGGGCTCCGCGTTCCTGATCATGATGATCCTGGGCGGCGGCATTATTCCTCCCATCCAGGGCAAGCTCGCCGACTTCATTCAAAGCCGCTCCACCGAAGCCGGCTACGGCATCCACCAATCGTACTGGGTGCCCGTGCTTTGCTTTGCGTATCTTGCCTTCTTCGCGTTTGCCGTCCGCGGTATCCTGCGCCGGCAGGGCATCGATTATGATCAGCCCCCGGTAGAGGAAAACGTGACACCGGTACCCGAACTTTCCGCAGAACTTTAACCAAGAACATCAGCAATCAATTATGGATCTTTCTCACGAACTGGCCATCGGCGTCGACATCGGCGGTACCAACACCAAATGGGGACTTGTGAATCACCGCGGCGAGATCGTGCGCAAGGGTGATCTCCGCACCGACGCACATGCCGACGTCAACGACTTTATCGAGGCACTTTACGAAACTCTCCATCCCGTCATCGAGGAAGTCGGCGACGGCAAGGTGATCAAGGGTATGGGCATCGGCGCGCCGAACGGCAACTACTACAAGGGCACCATCGAGTATGCGCCGAACCTGCACTGGCGCGGCATCATCCCGATGACGCAGCTGATGACGGAGCGCTTCAAGGTGCCCTGCTCGCTCACCAACGACGCCAATGCGGCCGCCGTGGGTGAAATGATGTACGGCGCCGCCCGCGGGATGAAGGACTTTATCATGATCACGCTGGGCACCGGCGTCGGCAGCGGCATTGTAGCCAACGGCCAGATGATCCTCGGCCACGACGGATTTGCGGGCGAGCTCGGTCATACCTGTATCCGTCCCGGCGGCCGCCTCCACTGGGGCACCGGCCTGCGCGGCTCACTGGAAGCCTATTGCTCGGCCACCGGTATCGTGCTTACGGCCAAAGAGCTGCTTGAGGCATCAAAAGAAGATAGCCTGCTCCGCGCTATCGCAGCCGACGATCTCGATTCGAAAAAAGTATACGAGTGCGCCGCCAAGGGCGACCCGATCGCCATGGAGGTGTACCGCTTTACCGGCCAGGTGCTGGGTGAGGCGCTCGCCAACTTCGTTATGTTCTCCTCGCCCGAGGCCATCATCCTCTTCGGCGGCGTTATCAAGGCCGGCGACATGCTGATGAATCCCACCCGCGAGCATATGGAAGCCAACCTGCTCCCGATCTTCCGCAACAAGGTTAAGCTCGTCTTCAGCGAGCTCAAGGAAGCCGACGCCGCGATATTGGGCGCCAGCGCGCTTGTGTGGGAGATAAAAGAGTAGTTTGGGGTTTGCAGTCTGGAGTTTGTGGTTGGCTTGCGCCGGCAACAGGAAAGGCCGCTCATCGAGCGGCCTTTCTTTATAGAGTTCGAACTTGTACTTTCTTCGTTAACTACAAACTCGAAACCCCAAACTCCAAACTACAAACTGTCTAAGGTTTGATTGGCGCGAGCCATCTCCCACTCCTTCCGTCCGAGGCCGGCAAATACATGCCGCTCGCTGTGGTAGGAAGAGCGAACGAGCGGGCCGCTTTCGACGTAGTCGAGACCCATTTCGTAGCCGGCGTCGCGGTAGGCCGCGAATTCATCGGGGTGCACGAAGCGCTCCACCGGGAGGTGGCGGCGCGTGGGCTGCAAGTACTGGCCGATAGTGACCACGTCGCAGCCGGCGTCCTTGAGGTCGCGCATCGTTTGCAGCACTTCTTCCTTGGTTTCGCCGAGGCCGAGCATGATCCCGCTCTTGGTGCGCATCCCGCCTGCTTTCAGCGTGCGGATCACGTCCATGCTTCGCCAGTATTTTGCCTGGATCCGCACCTGCCGCGTGAGGCGCTCCACGGTTTCGATGTTATGCGACACCACCTCGGGGGCGGCGTCGATGATCCGCTGGATATCTTCTTTCTTTCCTTTAAAATCGGGGATGAGGGTCTCGAGCGTCGTATCCGGGTTGAGCGACTTGACGGCCTTGATGGTGTTGTGCCAGATCGTGGAGCCGCCGTCCTTCAGCTCGTCGCGGTCAACCGAGGTGATCACGGCGTGCTTCACCTTCATGAGGTGAATGGCTTCAGCCACACGCTGCGGCTCGTCCCAGTCGAGCTCGGGCGGGCGCCCGGTGGCGACGGCGCAAAAGCCGCAGCTGCGGGTACACACGTTGCCCAAGATCATGAAGGTGGCGGTGCCGGCACCCCAGCACTCACCCATATTGGGGCAATTGCCGCTTTCGCAGATCGTATGCAGCTTGTGGGTATCCACGAGGCTGCGCACGTGCTTGTAGCTTTCGCCGATCGGGAGCTTCACGCGAAGCCAGTCGGGCTTGTTTCTCTTTACGGGTTGATCACTGACCGAATTACACGACATGGGTGCAAAGTTAAGCCCCCTTACCCCACCGGGACACCTGCCCGTGACAATTTTACTGGATGCTGACTTTCGGCCCGTTTTGAAGCAAAAAGCCCGGATCGCAGCGCGGTCCGGGCTTCCGTAAATAATGAGGATAGGCAGTATCTACTTCCGGCCCCCAAAAACGTAGGCGAGGTGGAGCTGGAAGAACAGCTTCTTCGGATCGTTGTACACGAGCTGCTCGATGCCCTGGCCATAGCCTTCAAGGCTGAAGCCGATTTGGACAGCCTGCATCCGCTCGTTATAGCGGTTGAAGTCGAAGCGCAGGCCCATCTTGATGTAGGCGCCGGGACGCACCTGCATCTCGTTCCAGCCTTTGCCGATGCCGGAGCTTCCGAGAATGGGCGACGAGGTAAAACCAAGAAACTTCAGGCTGTCGGCGCTTTCGTACTTGATCGAGCGCTTTTCGGCGCCTTCCTGAATATCGATGTAATACGGACGCAGCAGCCCGAGCGAAAGACCGCCCTGCCCGAAGGCGATCACGGCAACGCCGTTCTTGTTGCCCTTCTGGCCGAGGATATATTCGCGCCCGAAACCGAGCTTGAACTGGTAAAAATTGTTGATCTTCCCGTAGATATACGAGCTGTTGAAGGCGCCCGTATTATTGCTGCCTTTTTCTTCCTTCGGATGCTTGATCTCCGTGAGCTCGGCGGCATAGACATTGGTCCAGCGCGGCGTTTTGCGGCGGCCCAGCTCGAAGAACAGGCCATAGCCGTTCGAGCGAAGCTGCAGGCCGAAGGCGCTTTGCTTGCGGTATACCAGCACGCCTTCCTCTTCCTGCTTGATCATGGCATCGATCTTCTTGGACTTCTCAGTACGCTTGTCTTTACGTTGCTGCTTTTGCGCGAAGCCGTTGACGGCCAGCAGGGTCAGGCAAAGGAGCGGGATCAGTTTTTTCACAGTCATCAAAACGGTTGTAACCGTAAATTTATGTACAAAACGTATAAAAAAATTATGACGTCAACGGTTCGCTACGAAGGAGCATTACGCACCACCTGCACGCACACCCGATCCGACTCCTCGTTTGAGACCGATGCCCCGGTCGACAACAACGGCCTCGGCGAGCGCTTCTCGCCCACCGACCTCATGGCGACCTCGCTTGCTACCTGCATGGCCACCGTCATGGGTATCAAGGCGCGCACCATGGGCTTCGACCTCGATGGCCTTTCCGTCGACGTGGAGAAGATCATGAAGGCCGAGCCGCGGCGCGTCGGCGGCATCAACCTCACGTTTCATATTCCCGACAGCCTCAAAGAACTCGACGCCAAATCGCGCGACATCCTGAAGACTACCGGCAATACCTGTCCGGTAGCCAAAAGCCTGCACCCGGATATCGAGGTAACGGTCGACTGGGGCGCCTGGAGCTGATGGATCCCTCGCGGCTTCAACATTACAAATCGCAATAAGCTCTTTCCGCTCAGCCTGAAACAGCCGACGGGCGCTTCAGCAGCGCGCAGCCAATGGCACAGTCGAGGCAGCGCTTTTCGCGGCAGTAATTTTTTTCGAGGAAGAGTAATGCCTGGCCATCGGCCGCGCCGGCCGCAGGGATACCGATCGAAGCGAAGCGCCGCAGCACCTTGTTGTCCTCGGCAGGCAGTGTGCGCAACACCGAGAGCGCCCGCTCCTTGAGCTCGGGACGTCCCTGCAGGTGGCCATAGGCAAACACAACCGGCACGATCGTATTCAGGAAAAGACTTTCGATCATGGCCGCGCCAAGCTTCTTTGGCGCAAAGGCCGATGCCTCGTCGAAGCGGTAATGATAGTGCCAGTAGTCGTTGGCCGTTACGGCAAACAGCTCCCGCGCCGATTCCAGGTTTTCCATTTCGAGGAGGCGTGGCAGCAGCTGCTCACCTTGCTGGAGCAGGTCCGCCAGCTGGGCAAGCCGCAGCGTTGGAAAGGCGGGTGGGCGCATCCGTAGAAAATGCACGGCGCGGTGCACCTGTGGCAGCGGATGGAGCTTCTGCAGGTACCGGTATTCACGCTGCAACAGTTGTGGGTAATCTTCGGAAAAACGGCTATGGAGCAGGTTTGCCTGCCCCAGCAGCAGGGCCTCGAGCTTGTGTATGCTCCCCCGATAGCGAAGCAGCAAAGACAGCGGGATGCTTCGCGCCACCTCCTCGAAAGCGTCGGCATTGACGGTCATCCCGAAGTTGCGTGCCAGCAGCCACCAGAAAACATCCTCCCAATTATTCCGTGCTTCGGCCAGCAAGCCCGCTATGCGCTCGGTCTTCTGCAGCAGCCGCTCCACCAGCAGCCGGTCCTTCCAAGAGGTCCAGACCAACTCCGGCACCAGCAGCGCCTCCTTTTCGCAGGCGATGAAACCTTCCTGGCTGAGAAGCTGTTGGTAGCGCTCCAGCAGCATCGTCGATACGCGTGGCTGCAACTCGAGGATCGGAACGGCGGGATCGCCCGCGGGACGGTCGTGCTCGTACACCACGTGCAGGATCACGTTGCGGTAGTTCGGATCGCCGCTGTGGCGGTGCCGGTCCCAGTCGGAGCTGCGCAGATGCAGTTCCACCGACCCGGCGAGAAGCGCCGGCCCGATGCGGATGCGGGCTTCCAGAAAATCGGGACCTTCATCGACGTTGTAGCGGCCACGGTTGAGGACCTGGATCGCTTCGCCGCTGATGCTTTGGAGGTCCTGCTGGCTGAAATAGCCGAACTGCCACAAAAAGTGGAGAAGTCGCTCATTCATATAAGGGTGCTTTGGTACTCAGAACGAGCTGAGTGCCTGCACCACGCGGCTTACCGGTAATCCCATGACGTTGTAGAAGTCACCGCGGATCGACTTGATCCCCACCACGCCGATCCATTCCTGGATGGCATAGGCGCCGGCCTTGTCGTAGGGGCGGTACTTGTCTACATAAAAGGTCGCCATCTCCTCCGTGAGCGGGTGAAATTCCACCTCGGTCACGTCGTGGAAAAGCTCCTCCCGCTCATCGCGGCGCAGGGCCACGCCGGTGATGACGCGGTGGGTGCGGCCGCTGAGGCGCAGCAGGGTGGCGATGGCTTCGTCGCGGCCCGCCGGCTTGCCGATGATGTCGCCGTCGAGCACCACGATGGTGTCGGCGGCGATTACGGTCCGGCCGGGTGCTCCGGGCACTATGGCCGCGGCCTTGTCACGGGCGATGTGCTCGGCCACCTGCTCAGGCTCGAGGCCTTCGGGATAGCTTTCGTCGGTATTGGCCACGCGGATGTCGAAGGGAATCTCGGCCCACTCCAGCAATTGCTTGCGGCGCGGCGACTGCGAGGCCAGGATGTAGCGTTCCGTCATAGGGCTCAAAAATACAGACGGAAGAACAGCATCGACAGGATCCCCGCCAGCATGATTCCTTTCGCCAGGCGGCTCAGGCTGCTAAAGTCGGACGTCGTGCTGGCCCGCAAATGGGAAAAGAACAGGAATATCAGGGGAAAAATCACGCACAAAACGGAGTAAATCACCGCGGTCCACCAGCGGAACTGCAGTATATACAGCTGCAGGATGATCAGCGCGCCAAGCAGCACCACGATCCAGACCGTTGTATACACCTTCGTAGCAACGAGACCCGTAACGATCGGCAGCGTGCGGCAGCCGTAGCGGCGATCGCCTTCCATGTCTTCCACGTCTTTGATGGCTTCGCGAATGAGCGACAGCACAAAGGCGAAGCCCGCGTACAGAAAGGCGATGCGGAAATACTTGACCGTGGCAGCGTCCTGCGTGGCGCCGAAGGCAGCCCGGAACGGAACCTGCGCAAAAAAGAGGATGAGGATCGACCAGGCTGTGAGCACCGAGATAAGAATGTTGCCCACGAGAAGCTTCTTCTTCAGCGAGGTCGAATAAAGCCAGAGCAGCAGCACCACCGCGATGTTGGCGAAGATCAGGTAGCCTTTGTGAAAGCCCACCGCGTATACCGTTGCCACGATACCCAGCCCGCTCAGCACCGCATGCCACAGAATGGCCCAGCGCCGCGGGATGATGCGGTTGATGACGTTCTTATTCGGCTTGTTTACCTGGTCGATGTTCAGGTCGAAGTAATCGTTGATGATGTAGCCCGCGGCCGCGATGAATACCGATGCGGCGATAAGCCAGGCAAGGCGCACCGGCGGTACAACAGGATGGTACAGGGGAACGAACACGCAGAAATAAAACAGCAGCTGCGTCAGCACGATGAAGAGCAGGTTCTGCCAGCGCACCAGTCGGAAAAACGCAGCGATCGATTTCATGCCGGATTATTTGGAGGTGAGCCCGGCCTCGTAGTGCCAGTGCCCGTTTTGACGCAATACCTTTTCGATCACCTCGCGCACACAGCCCTCCCCTCCTTTTTGCGTGGAGATATAGCGGCTCGCGGCCCGTATTTCAGGCACCGCGTCGGCGGGGCAGCACGGCAGCCCGGCAACCCCGAGCGCCGGCAGGTCGGGCAGGTCGTCGCCCATGAACAGCAGGTTGCCCAGCTCAAGTCCCTGCTCCGCGGCAAAGCGCTCGAGAAAGGCTTTCTTGTCCTTGATCGCCGTGTAGATATCGGTGAGCCCGAGGTATTGCATCCGCTCCACCACCGGTGCCGAGTAGGCGCCCGAAAGGATCACCACGCGGTAGCCGTTACGGAGCGCGAGCTGCAGCGCCAGGCCGTCCTTGATGCTCATACGCCGCGCCTGTAGCCCGTTCTCGAGCAGCAGCACGGTGCTGTCGGTCAGCACACCGTCCACGTCGAAGACAAAGGTCTTAACAGTCTTGAATTGATCGAGCAGCTCCATATATAATGTCGGATGTAGGATGTCGGGTGTCTGATTTGAAAGACATCTTTTACATCAGACATCCTGCATCAGAGATCCGCGATCTATTTCTGGTTGTCGCGCCACTCGTACACCCATTCGCTCTGGATGCGCTCGAGGTGGCCTTCGTTCGATTGCTCGCGTGTGCCGACGAAGCCGGGCAGGGTCAGCACCCATTCCAGCAGGTCGGTGAAGCGGATGCGGTAGATTTTGCTCTCGGTAAAGTCATCGCCGAACTTTTCGTACAGCTTCAGCGCGATGTCTTCGTAGTCGGACCAGTTAATGGGGGGCTCGAAATGGCTCATAACAGGGGGATGAAAATAGCGATTCGGTGATTATTCGCCCAGGAACTGGGTTTGATCGGGCAGGGTTACTTCTACGGTACCGCTGTTTTCGAGCAGCAGGCACTGGCAGCCAAGACGCGAGTTGAGGCGCGGGTTGACGGCGCGGTCGATGAAATCCTCCTCGCGGTCGCTCAGCTCTTCGAGGAAGTCCTCTCCTTTGTTCACATATAAATGACAGGTGCTGCAGGCGCAGACGCCGCCGCAGTTATGGTGCAGGTCGATATCGTTCATGAGGGCCACTTCCAGCAGGCTGTGCCCGGGCTGTACGTTCTCCAGCGTCACCGGCTGGAGGCCTGCCTGCTCGAAGTTGAATTTGATCGTATACATCAGTCGTTCGTTTCGGCGGCAAAAGTACGCCCTCCGCGCCGCACTTCCCGAACTACGGTCACAAACTACCGGCCGGATGCCTGGATACTTTCCGTAAACAGGTCATAGAGCGCCAGCAGCCGCGGCTCGCCGGCGAGGAGACGCCGGTGGCGCCCGATCGTGGCTGTATCGTGCCGAAGCGCCGGCCCCGTCTGGCTTTGCCGCGGCGAGCCCTCAAGCGCACGTTCCGCCGTTTCGCGGATGAGCGGGCGCAGCAGGCCAAAGTCAAGCCCCTGCCGCGCGCACCAGTCTTCCATCAATGTATAGATATGGTTGACGAAGTTGTTGCAGAAAACAGCCGCGAGGTGCAGGCGGAGCCGGGCTGCGTCGTCGGCGGTGGCTACCTGCCCGCTGATGCTGTGGGCGAGCTCCTCGAGGAGCTGCAGCGTGTCGCTGTCGCCGGCATCCACCAGCACCGGGATATCGGGAAGGCGGCTGCTGTTTTTCCGGAGGCTCTGCAGGGGGTAAAAAACGCCGTGGTGCCCGGCGGCTCCTTTCAGAGTGTCGAGCGGCACCGAGGCCGCAGTGTGCACCAGCGTGGCATCGGGAAGATCGAGCTCCTTCCGCAGCTCTTCCACCGCCAGGTCCGAAACGGCCAGCAGGTACAGATCCGCGGTACGGTCCACAATGGTCCAGTAATTCGCCGAGGCGCAGCCAAGCTCGTACGCAAGTGCGCTGGCCGCCGCGGCGTTTCGTCCGAAGACCTGTACGATCTGGTGGCCTGCCGCCTTCAGTTTTCTTCCAAGAATGGTGGCTGTATTGCCGGTGCCGATGATGACGATGCGCATTCTGCGAAGTTCCATGATTCTAGGCTTAGTTTTGGCCCCGAATCGATCTACATGTCTTTCCAGAAAAAGCTCGCCCTTTCGCTTGTCCGGCTCCGTTTCCGCGTGCTGACGCTGCTTTCGAAAAAGCGCGCGGCCAGGGCGGCTTTCCAGCTTTTTACAACACCGCAGTACCGCAACCGCAAGGAATTGCCGGAACGCTACCGCCAGGCCGAGTCGCTGCAGTTCCGTTTCCAGGACTTCGATATCCAGGGCTATCGCTGGAATGCAAGCGGGTCACGCAGGGTGCTGATCCTGCATGGATTCGAGTCGGGTATCGTCAACTTCGAGCAATACATACAGCCGCTGGTCGATCGGGGGTTCTGCGTGCTTGGCTTCGATGCGCCGGCACACGGCCGCAGCACGGGCGAGCAGATGAACGTGCGGATCTACATGGAGTTCATCGAGGCCATCCGCGACCGCTTCGGGCCGGTACAATGCTTCCTTGGGCACTCGCTCGGCGGCCTCTCGGTTTGCCTTGCCCTCGAAGACCAGGGCTACACAGCCGACACCCGCGCGGTGCTCATCGCCCCGGCCACAGAGACACGAACGGCGATCGATATGTATTTCGATTTCCTGAAGATCCCCGGGTCCCTGCGCCCCGCCTTCGACGAATTCATCGCTACGCAGGGCGGTCATCCGGCTGAATGGTTCTCCGTGCCGCGGGCCCTTCCGCACCTCACATTCCCGATCCTGTGGGTGCACGATGAAGACGACGACATGACGCCGCTGTCCGACGTCGCCCCCGCCCGTAAGGCCACCCAGTCCAACGTGCGCTTCCATATTACAAAAGGCCTGGGGCACCGCCGCATCTACCGCGACCCTTCGGTCGTGAAGCTGGTGGTGGATTTTCTGAGTAAACAGTGAGCGGGTGATCGGTGAGCGTCCGATCCATTTCAACGCCTCCCTGTTACATACGCACCTGTTCACCGCTCACCTGCTCACGCGCTCACCCCGTTTTCCGCTTACATTTATCCCATGGAGAAACTGTACACCTACCTCGCCCTCGGCGATTCCTATACCATCGGCGAGTCCGTCGCGATCCCGGATAGCTTTCCCTACCAGGTCGTGCAGCACCTGCGGCGCGACAAGGTGCACATGGCGCCTCCCGAGATCATCGCCCGCACCGGGTGGACGACCGACGAGCTGCAGGCGGCGCTTGAAGGCTATACCTTCCTGCGCCAGTACGATTTCGTGAGCCTGTTGATCGGGGTCAACAACCAATACCGCGGGCGCAGCGTCGAAGACTTTGCGCCGGAGTGCGGCGCCCTCCTCGACCGCGCCGTGCAGCTGGCGCATGGAAGGGCATCCCATGTATTTCTACTGTCCATCCCCGACTACGGCGTTACGCCCTTCTCGCGGGAGAAGGAGCTCGATGCCGACCGGATCGCCCAGGAGATCGACCAGTTCAACGCTGCCGCGCGGGCCCTGGCGGCGCAGCACGGCGCGCACTTTATCGACATCACGCCCGGCACCCGCGAGGCCGCGCAGGACCCGTCGCTGCTGGCCGTCGACGCGCTCCATCCCTCGGGCAAGGAATACACGCGCTGGGCGATCCGACTCGCCGAAAGCATGGCCCTCCAGATGAAGTGAGCCGGCAGCGAAGCGGGACCGTTGATCGGCCCGCTAAATGAAAATGTCCTAATCTTGCCGTAAAATCACCCGTTGCCCTGACCGGAAAACAACGGACCTTGAAGAAGTATGGCGAAGAACCTTTTAATTGTGGAGTCTCCTGCGAAAGCAAAAACCATCGAGAAGATCCTGGGTAAGGACTTCGAGGTGAAAAGCTGCTATGGCCATATCCGCGACCTTGAGAAAGGCGATATGGGCATCGACGTGCAGAACGGATTCCGACCGCACTATAAAGTATCCGACGACAAGATCAAGGTCGTTTCCGAGCTCAAATCCCTCGCGCGTAAGAGCGAAGAGGTGTGGCTCGCGACGGATGAGGACCGCGAAGGAGAGGCAATTTCCTGGCACCTGTGTGAAGTGCTGGGTCTCGACCCCCTTACTACGAAACGTATTGTCTTCCACGAGATCACCAAGCCGGCGATCCTCGGAGCCGTGCAGAATCCCCGCACGGTGAATATGGACCTTGTCAACGCACAGCAGGCGCGCCGCGTGCTCGACCGCATTGTAGGCTTCGAGCTGAGCCCCGTGCTGTGGCGCAAGATGAGCATGAAGAACAACCTCTCTGCCGGCCGCGTGCAGAGTGTGGCCGTGCGCATCATCGTGGAGCGCGAGCGCGAGATCAACGCCTTCGCCGTGCAAAGCTCCTTCAAGCTCGAGGCGCAATTCACGGCCGATGACGCCGGCGGCCGCCCCGTTTCGTTCAAGGCGGAAGGCTCCAAATTCAATAAGGCCGAAGACGCCGAAGCATTTCTCGAAAGCTGCAAAGGCGCTACCTATACGGTAAAAGACATCCAGGTAAAACCGACGCGCCGCTCCCCGGCCGCGCCTTTTACCACCTCTACCCTGCAGCAGGAAGCAAGCCGCAAGCTGGGCTACGGTGTGGCCCGCACGATGCTGCTCGCGCAGCGCCTTTATGAAAGCGGTCTCATCACCTACATGCGTACCGACAGCGTCAACCTGAGCGACACCGCCCGTGGCGACATCCAGGGCGCTGTGACGTCGATGTATGGTCCGCGCTACCACCAGAGCCGCCGCTACAAAAACAAGAACGAGTCGGCACAGGAAGCCCACGAAGCCATCCGCCCGACCTATATGCAGCAAACGACCATCGACGACGCGGATACCCGCCGTCTGTATGAGCTGATCTGGAAGCGCACGATGGCGTCGCAGATGGCCGACGCCGAGCTCGAGAAGACGATCGCCAAGATCGGAATCTCCACCAACGGCGCCGAGCTGCAGGCCGAAGGCGAAGTGCTGAAGTTTGAGGGCTTCATGAAGGTATACCGCGAAAGCTCCGACGAGGAAGTCGAAGCCGCGGAAGGCGACAGCGAAACAAAGGAAGGCATGCTTCCGCCGCTCCGCCCGGGCCAGCAGCTGCCCCTCCGCGCCATGAGCGCCATCGAGCGCTTTACGCGCCCGCAGCCCCGCTACACGGAAGCCTCGCTCGTTAAAAAGCTCGAGGAACTTGGTATCGGCCGCCCTTCAACCTATGCGCCTACCATCTCCACGATCCTGAAGCGTGGCTACGTGGAGAAGCGCGACAAGGACGGTGTTCGCCGCGAGTTCCGCGTGCTGACGCTCCGCAACGACGAGATCTCGAAGCGCACCGACAGTGAAAATACAGGTGCCGAAAAAAGCAAGCTGTTCCCCACCGACCTCGGTATGGTGGTGACCGACTTCCTGAAGCAATATTTCGACGACATCATGGACTACGGCTTCACGGCCCGCATCGAAGAGGAATTCGACGAGGTGGCGCAGGGCAAGCTGCAGTGGAACAAGATGATCGGCGCATTCTACAGTCCCTTCAAGCAGGATGTGGACAAGACGATCGAGACCGCCGAGCGCATCTCCGGCGAGCGCGATCTTGGCTCCGATCCCGTATCCGGCAAGCCCGTGATCGCGCGTATGGGCCGCTTTGGCCCGATGGTGCAGATCGGCAAGACCGAGGACGAGGAAAAGCCGCGCTACGCCAAGCTGAAACAGAACCAGAGCATTGAAACGATATCGCTTGCCGAAGCCATGGAGCTGTTCCAGCTGCCGAAAACCCTCGGCGAGTACCAGGGGCATGAAGTATCGGTCAACACGGGCCGCTTCGGTCCTTACGTGAAGTTCGGCGAGCAGTTCGTGTCGATTCCGAAAGGCCACGACCCGATGGATGTGGACCTCGACGCCGCCATTGCCCTCATCACGCAAAAGCAGGAAGCCGACGCGCCGATCGGTCAGTACCAGGACCAGCCTGTTACAAAAGGCAAGGGCCGCTTTGGTCCCTTCCTCAAGTGGGGCGATCTCTATATCAACGTGCCGAAGGCCTATGATTTCGACAACCTGACGCAGCACGATATCAACGAGCTCGTTGGCAAAAAGCTGGAGAAGGAATCGAACCGCTATATCCAGCAATGGCCCGAAGAAAAGATCACGATCGAGAATGGCCGCTGGGGCCCGTTCATCCGCTTCGGCAAAAAGATGCTGAAGCTCGGACGCGGACCGGAGGGCGAAAAGATGACGCCCGAGCAGGCCGCGCAGCTGCCGCTCGACAATGTGAAAAAGATGATCGAGGAGCAGGTGCCGGACGCCTTCACCAAGAAGGTTCGGGCCGCGGCCTCCAAGGCGCCGGCGAAGAAAGCCGCTGCCAAAAAGGCTTCCCCGAAGAAGTCCGCTCCAAAGAAAAAATAAGACAGAGGCCTCCGGGCCTCTTTTTCATGGTGGATAATATTGGGTTTTTTAGTGAGCGTCCGCTGCGTAAACTTGCAGTGTGCCAGCACGGCTTGGTATCAAATTGGAGATAGTGTGTCTATGGAACAAAGCAAGGAGATAAATGCCCTGTTGCACCTGATCGAGGATCCGGACGAAGAAGTATTTGGGGCCGTGTCGACGCGGATCGTGGAGTTCGGCCGGCAGATCGTGCCCAACCTCGAGAACCTCTGGGAGAATACCGTGAGCGAGCGGGTGCAGGAACGCATTGAGCTCCTCATCCACCGCCTTCATGTCAACGACCTCCGCGAGGATTTCCGGCAGTGGTCGCTCGCCGGTCATCACGACCTGATGGTGGGCGCGCTGCTCGCCGCCAAGTTTCAATACCCCGACCTTACCACGGCTTCGATCGTGCAGGAAGTGGAAAAGCTGCGCCGGAACATCTGGCTCGAGCTCAATAACTACCTCACGCCGCTCGAGCAGGTGCGCATCGTTACCGGTATTCTTTATGGGTACTATGGGCTCAAGGGGGCCGAGACAGCCTATACGGACGTCAATGACTTCCTGCTGCATAAGACCCTCGAAACCCGCCGTGGCAACCAGGTTGGCAACGGGCTGCTGTACCTGATCCTCTGCGAGCTGCTCGACATACCCGTACGCGCCATCGGGGTGCCGCGGCAGTTTATCCTGGCTTATTTCAAGCCGGGCTACAGCGCCGAAGACCTCGACCAGCCCATCAGCAAGATCGAGTTCTTCATCGACCCCGCGTCGGGTATGGTATTCACGCATAAGGACCTCGAGCTATACTTCAAGCGGATCCAGGTGCCCGCGGTCCACTCCTACTTCCGCCCCTTCTCCAACAAGCGCGTCATCCAGGCGCTGCTCGAGGAAATGGGCAAGTGCTTCGACAACGAAAAGGAATACTACAAGAAAGACGAGCTCGACGAGCTGTCGGGCCTGCTGGACTAACGAGCGGAAGGGAAAACCTATTACCGCGAAGAAAATAAGTAAGGAAGTTGGTATGCGAAGATTATTGCAGCCAGGTATCGGTTGATGGCGGGACAATTTTGCCGCTCTTCGCGAATCCCTTGTTCACTTCATTCTTCGCGGTGAAAATCCTTCTTTATCTTTAAAACCTTATGTCGACAATTACCTGGCAAGACTTCGAAAAGATCGATATCCGTACGGGTACGATCGTCGCGGCCGAAGTGTTTGAAGGCGCGCGCAAGCCGGCTTACAAGCTCCAGGTTGACTTCGGACCGGAGTTGGGTGTGAAGCGCTCGTCGGCGCAGATCACGAAGCACTATACGCTCCTGAACCTCATTGGCACACAGGTCGTGGCGGTCGTCAACTTCCCGCCGAAGCAGATCGCGAATTTCTTCAGCGAATGCCTTGTGCTGGGTGTCTACGATGAATCGGGCGAGGTGGTGTTGCTGCAGCCGCGTCATACTATTGCAAACGGGCAAAAAGTCGGGTGATGAAAACATGCATCTCCTCTCCTGTCGGTTACCTGCATATCCATTCGGACGGTGGAAAGGTTTCGGTGATTCACTTCAGCGACGAGCCGCTCGAGGGCCCCTACGACGAAACCCCGGAGCTGGCCGAATGTGTGGCGCAGCTGGAAGCCTATTTTGCCGGCACCCGCCGCGATTTCGACTTTCCCATGCAGCAGCCCGGAACCGAATTCCAGCAGCGTGTTTGGCAGCAATTGCGCACGATTCCTTTCGGAAGAACCCTCAGCTACAGCGAGCTTTCGCGGCAGCTGGGCGATCTCAAAGCGATCCGCGCCGTGGGCACGGCCAACGGCCGCAATGCGCTGGCCATCGTTGTTCCCTGCCACCGCGTCATTGGCTCCGACCGCTCCCTTACCGGGTATGCCGGCGGCCTGCACCGCAAGCAGTGGCTGCTCGAGCATGAGGCGAAATGGGCTTCCGGGGTCCAGACACTTTTTTAGCTCGCAGATAACGCAGATAACGCAGAATTTTACGGAGGTCGTCGCATCGCGACGCCCTCCGTCATTGCGAGCGAAGCGAAGCAAACCCGTGCGTTACGCAGGGTGGTTACACGCCGAAAAGAAGTTTAAGGTAGCTCACTCGCAACATTACATTGGTCGTCTGCTTTTTCGCGATTAGTACTAAGGCCAACGAGCTTCGCTACGCTCGCAATGACAAGAGGCTCGCATCGCGAGCCTCTTGTCATTTTCTTTCTACGTTATCCGGTGCTTTTACCGGAGCTCTTCGCTCGTAAAGGCAAGCGGCAGCAGCGCTTTCGCGTTGTCGATCACGTATACCGGGCCCGTCATGCCACCAAGAATCAGCTTAATGGGGTGGCCGAGCCGCGACTCGAACTCCTGCAGCGACTGGCGGCAGATGCCGCAGGGCGAGATCGGGTGGTCGCTAGCGTGACCTTCGCCTTTGTAGGAGATTGCGATCACATCCACCGGTACCCGGGGAAATACGGAGGAGGCCGAAGCCAGCAGCACGCGCTCGGCGCAAAGACCTACAGGGAACGAGGCATTCTCCTGGTTGGAGCCGGTGATGATCTCGCCATTGGCCAGCCGGGCTACCGCGCCGACCTGGAAATGCGAATAAGGCGCATAGGCGTTGGCCGTCACTTCGCGGGCTTCGCTGAGAAGCCATTGCTCCTGCTCGTCGAGCTCGTCGATGTTGTCGTATACCTTGTAGTTGAATTCAAATTTGGTTTCTTTCATGCTTTTTGTCATTGGGTTCAGAAACACATTCTTGTTCACATATGGAGACAAAAATGCCCCCCGTGTCGCGGAGGGCAGTTAAAAATAAACAATTTCACGGACATATTACAGAAAACCCTGGAGACGCGAAAAAGCCCCGCATCGCGGGGCTTTTCCAGGAATTCATTTCGGTGCATGCGCGCTTTACTTCACGATGCGGAAGATGCGGTTCCAGCGCGGGCCGGAATCGTAGGAGAACCAGATCATCCAGGCCTTGCCCACCACGCGGTCTTCGGGGACGAAGCCCCAGAAGCGGCTGTCCTGCGACTCGTGGCGGTTGTCACCCATCATCCAGTAGTAATCCATCTTGAAGGTATAGGTCGTCGTTTCCTTCCCGTTGAGGAAGAAGCGGCCGTTCTGCATGTAGAAGTCGTTGTGCTCGTAGTTGCGGATCGCACGCTCGTAGATGCTGTAGTTCTGCGGAGTCAGCTGCAGCGTGGCGCCCTTTTTCGGGATCCATACCGGGCCGAAATAGTCTACCGTCCATTTGTGGAGCGTGTCGTACGGAAACAGGTTGTTGCCCCAGTAGCCAGGCTGCACGTTGGCCGGCTCCTCGAGGATCGGGCGCACGTTTTTGATCAGCCCGTCCGACTGCATCTTGCGGAGTCCTTCGCTCGTCAGCATCATGTCGAACTGGTTCTGGCCCTTCGGCTCCACCTGGTTGGGATCGTTGATGTCGACGTTGTACTTGCTCTTCATCACATCCTCGTCGAGCTGCTGGCCGTTGGTTTCCACGCGGTAGCGGATCTGCGAGCGCGGGGGCGCCTCGGCCGCGGTGCCGTTGATGAATACCTGACCGGCGCGTACCTCGAGTACATCACCACTCACGCCGACGCAGCGCTTGATGTAGTTGTCCGACTTATCGATCGGGTGCACCACGATCGGGAATTCCTCGGGGTGCGCAAGAATATACTGGGCGTCCTGGCTGCCACGCTCGGCCTGCCGCTTGATGTCGTAATAGGGTCGCAGCGACTGGAAGTCGGGGTGATTGATCACGGTGTCGCCGGCGGGGAAGTTGAACACCACCACGTCGTTGCGCTTCACCGGGGAGGCGAACCAGCGTACATACGGAAGCTCGATGGCCGTCGAATACGAGCGGGCACGCGTGCCGGGGATGTAGTTGTGCATGAAGGGAATGGCCAGCGGCGTATTCGGGAGACGCGGGCCGTAGCTGAACTTGCTCACGAAAAGAAAGTCGTTGACGAGCAGCGTTTTTTCCATCGAGCCCGAAGGGATCGTATAGGCCTCGAATACAAAAATGCGGATGAGTGTGGCGGCAACGATCGCAAAGACGGCGGCATCGACCCATTCGCGCCAGCCCGGCTTCTTGTACATCCGTACGCGCTCCGGCCCGATGTAGCGGGCGCTGTCGTCGAAAGGCAGGTAGGAGATGTAAGCACCGGCCGTGAGCGCGGTGAGTGCATGCGAGGCAAAGCTCCATTTGCCGAAGACTTTTACAAACTCGATATAAATACCCAGCGTGATGAACCAGCCGACCACGGGGATCAACTGCCAGAAAAACCAGTGCTTCGGACGCTTGGCGATGTCGAGCATCACCCAGGTGTTGTACAGCGGAACGAGGCCCTTCCAGGCCGGCTGGCCGGCTTTCGGGAACAGGCGGTATAAACCGATGGCAGGAAGTAAAAAAATCAGCAGTGAAATACCAAATACGATCAGGAACTGGTCTAAGGCCATCAGGATATCTTTAAGCGATCAAAATTATTATTTTATATAGGTTGCGGGCCCGATATTACGGAAAGTTTTGCTAAAAAGGGGCCGGTACCGAGCACATGGAACGCTTCACCATACGAGACATTGAGAACCTGTGCCGCATCAAGGCACACACGCTCCGCATCTGGGAGCAACGCTATGACTTCTTCCGCGCCAAGCGGAAGGACAGTCTTCATCGTTTCTATGACAACGAGGATTTACGGTTACTCCTGCAGGTTGCCTTTCTCTACCACGGCGGCTGGAAGGTGTCGCGGATTGCCGCACTTTCGCGCGAAGCGCTCGAAGAAACCGTTATCGCTGCCCAGCAGCAGCCCGCCACGCATGAACAGGACGTACTCTCGCTGATCGGCGCTGCGGCTTCGTTTGATGAGCCGGCCTTTCGTACGCGCCTTGGCCATATTGTGTCGGCAAAGGGTCTCGAAGAAGCTGTGCTCCAGGTGTTCTTCCCGTTCCTCCAGCGTGTGGGCGATCTCTGGCTCACCAACCACGTGATCCCGGCGCAGGAGCACTTCTCGTCGTACATGATCCAGCATAAGATCATCGCGGAAACCGATGCGCTGCCGCGGCGCGTACCCGTGCACCCGCCGATCCTGTTGTTCACCCCGAAAGCCGAGCACCACGAGCTGCCCATTCTTTTTCTGAATTACCTGCTCCGCTTTTACGGCTGGCAGGTATACTACCTGGGCGCCAACATCGACGCGCTCCGGCTCCCGGAAGAAATACACAGCCGCGCGGGCATTTTCTACCTGCACCAGATCACCAACCTTACCGGTGAGCTGCCCGATGATTATTTCGAAGCACTTTGTACCCGCTACCCCGACAAGACCATCGTTGCTTCGGGCCACGCCGTGCAGGGCGCACAACGCTCCTTCCGCAACCTGCGGCTGCTGCGGAGCGATGAAGCGATCCGTTCCTTCGTTCGGAATGGCCTTTAGTGGGGCAGTACGTAGCTCTGTACGTCTTCGGGAAGGATGGTTTTCCCCGATAAGATCACCAGGCGTTCCACCACGTTCCGAAGCTCCCTGATGTTGCCCGTCCAGTTGTGCTGCTGCAGCAGCTTGAGCGCCTCATCGGTAA
This sequence comes from Flaviaestuariibacter terrae, assembly GCF_054777635.1. Taxonomy (NCBI): domain Bacteria; kingdom Pseudomonadati; phylum Bacteroidota; class Chitinophagia; order Chitinophagales; family Chitinophagaceae; genus Flaviaestuariibacter; species Flaviaestuariibacter terrae. Next base: position 735,192 of record NZ_BAAHAL010000006.1, on the reverse strand, counting down.
TGCTCTTCTTGGGAATGCCGTAATCGCTACAGATATCTTTCAGGAAATAGTTGACCAGCAGCGGGATGTCTTCGCGGCGCTCGTTGAGGGCCGGCACATGAATGAGGATGACGCCGAGGCGGTGGTACAGGTCGAGGCGGAAGCGCTTTTCCTCCACTTCGTGAAGCAGGTCTTTGTTGGTTGCCGCCACTACCCGTACATCTACCGGGATATCCTTGTCGGCCCCCACACGGGTGATCTTGCCTTCCTGGAGGGCGCGGAGCACCTTCGCCTGCGCACTGAGGCTCATATCGCCGATCTCGTCAAGAAACAGGGTGCCGCCATTGGCCTGCTCGAACTTGCCGATGCGCTGCTTGATGGCCGAGGTGAAGGAGCCTTTCTCATGACCGAACAACTCGCTTTCAATGAGCTCCGAAGGGATAGCCGCACAGTTGACCTCGACAAGCGGTCCTTCGGCGCGGGCACTCTTCTGGTGCAGCCAGCGGGCTACTAGCTCCTTGCCGGATCCGTTCTCCCCGGTAATGAGGATCCGGGCTTCGGTCGGCGCCACCTTTTCAATGGTTTCCTTGATCTTGCGGATGGCGGCCGACTCGCCCACCATTTCCTGCACTTTCTGCACGCGGCGCCGAAGGGTCTTGTTCTCTCCCATAAGGCTGTAGCGTTCCTTCGCGTTACGGATCGTAACCAGGAGGCGGTTCAGGTCCGGCGGCTTCTGGATAAAGTCGTAGGCGCCCTTTTTGACCGCTTCCACCGCAGTCTCGATCGTCCCGTGGCCGGAGATCATGATGATCGGCACGTCGGGGTTGTGCTCGGTTGCCTTCTGGAGGAACTCGAGCCCGTCGATCTTGGGCATTTTGATGTCGCAAAGCACGACGTCGTAGGTCTTTTTCTGGAAACACTTCAGGCCTTCCTCGCCATCGCCGGCCTCGTCGATGGTATAGCCTTCAAAGCTGAGAATTTCGGTGAGAGTCTTGCGGATGGCTTTCTCGTCGTCGATCAATAAAATGGAACTGCTCATTCTGTCCGGTTAAGTAGGTGCAAAGTAATGGCTGCGCGCCTTATTGCTACAGATGAGTATAAAAAGCATACCCGGAGGGGCATAAAAAAAGGCCGGATAGAAATCCAGCCTCGTGTAAAATCCAATATCCTATGAAAAACCGAGACAAAGATGCACAGAAAAACGGAAAAACAAAACTTTTGACCGCTTTTTTTTGCCCAGCAACTTGGTGAAAATGAAAAAGTTGCGTACAAGTACGCAACTTTCAATCACTTAGCCCCATTCTGAGGAAGTGGGTCCTCAGCCCTAATTATTTCTTCAGGTACATGACTTCCTTCACCAGTTTCACGGTACGCGGAACGTCGGGAAGCGCTGCGGCAACGAGGTTCGGAGCGTAGTGCAGCGGTGCGTCGGCGGCCGTGATCCGGCGGATCGGCGCGTCGAGGTAGTCGAAGCCTTCTTTCTGGATGCGGTAGGTGATCTCGGACGAAACGGAGGCGAAGGGCCACTGCTCTTCCACGATCACGAGGCGGTTTGTTTTTTTGACGCTTTCGAGGATGGTCATCCAGTCGAGCGGGCGGATCGTGCGCAGGTCGATGACCTCGGCGGAAATCCCTTCCTTCTCGAGCTCGGCGGCGGCACCCATGGCCACCTTCATCATCTTGTTGAACGAAACGATGGTAACGTCACGGCCCTGCTTCTTCACGTCGGCCTTTCCCAGGGGAATGTAGTATTCTTCTTCAGGAACCTCGCCTTTGTCGCCGTAGGCAATCTCGGCTTCCATGAACATCACGGGATCTTCCTCGTAGCGGATGGCTTGCTTCAGCAGGCCCTTCGCATCGTAGGGGTTGGCGGTAGAGACCACCTTGAGACCGGGAATGTTGGCGTACATCGACTCGAAGGCCGTCGAGTGCTGGGCACCGAGCTGGCCGGCGGAGCCGTTGGGGCCGCGGAAAACGATGGGGCAGGTGATCTGGCCACCGCTCATCGCAAGCATCTTCGAAGCCGTATTTAGGATCTGGTCGAGAGCCAGCACCGCGAAGTTCCAGGTCATGAATTCGACGATCGGGCGCAGCCCGTTCTGGGCAGCACCTACCCCGACTGCGGCAAAACCGAGTTCGGCGATCGGGGTGTCAATTACGCGCTTGGCGCCGAATTCAGCCAGCATTCCCTGGCTTACTTTATAGGCACCATTGTATTCTGCCACTTCCTCTCCCATCAGGAAAACCCGCTCGTCGCGGCGCATTTCCTCTGACATAGCTTCCCGGATGGCTTCACGTAAGGCAATAGTTCTCATTCGTTGCTTTTAAACGGGAGCAAATGTAAGCTAATTAGCATTGGTTTTGCAAGAACATGGGCCATGGATAGTACCCAGATCGTCGGCATCGTTGCCGGAATTCTTACCGCCACCTCGCTCCTGCCGCAGGTAATCAAGACCCTCAAGGAAAAAAAGGCGGAGGATGTGGCCCTCGGGATGCTGATCACCCTGATGGGCGGCGTCGCGCTGTGGATCGTGTACGGATTCCTGCGCAAGGATCTTCCGATCATCGTCACCAATTGCTTTTCGCTGCTGGTCAACATCCTCATGATGGTGCTGCGGGTAAAGTACGGCGACAAGGAAGGAAAGAAACCTGAGGAGTCGGGCCGCGAAGCGAATAAGAAGGCAACCCGCTACGCTGAGGGGACCGCATAAAAAATGTCCCGCTGTGCGGGACATTTCCTGTATCTCTTTGCGAAGGCGCTCCTGTAAGGAAACTGAGCCTGCTTTCGCTTTACGAAGCTTTCTTATTTACGCTCCAGCACCATTGCCGATGCACCACCACCGCCGTTGCAGATGCCGGCAGCGCCATAGCGTCCGCCGTTCTGCTGCAGCACGTTGATCAGCGTTACGATGATGCGGGCGCCACTGCAGCCCAGCGGGTGCCCCAGCGACACAGCGCCGCCGTGCACGTTCACCTTGGCGGGGTCAAGGTTCATCTTGCGCGTATTGATTATACCCACAACGCTGAAGGCCTCATTGAGCTCCACGAAATCGATGTCACTCATTTGCAGGCCGGCGCGCTTTACAGCAACAGGTACGGCGATGCTCGGCGTGGTGGTGAACCATACCGGCTCCTGCTCGGCGTCGGCATAGCCACGGATAACGGCCAGCGGCTGGATGCCCAGCTCCTCGGCCTTCTCGCGGCTCATGAGTACAACGGCGGCAGCGCCATCGTTCATTGTGCTGGCGTTGGCAGCCGTCACGGTCCCTTCCTTGCTGAACGCAGGCTTGAGACCCGCGATCTTGTCAAACTTCACATTGAAGGGTTCCTCGTCCTTGCTTACCACAATTGGGTCACCCTTCTTCGACGGTATTTCTACGGGAACCACCTCGCTCGAAAACTTGCCGGCTTCCCAGGCTTTCTGGCTGCGCTGGTAGCTCTCGATCGCGAAGGCATCCTGCTCCTCGCGCGAGATCGAATTCTCGGAGGCGCAGAAGTCTGCCGCATTGCCCATCGCGGTGCCGCTGTAGCAATCGGTGAGACCATCCTTGGCGAGGCCGTCCACGAGGCTCGTGTTCCCATATTTGTTGCCCCAGCGGAGCGACTCCACGTAGAAAGGCACCTGGCTCATGTTTTCCATGCCGCCGGCCACCACGATGTCCGAATCGCCGAGCAGGATGCTCTGGGCACCCTGGGCGATGGCCTTCATGCCGGAGGCGCAGACCTTGTTGACGGTGGTGCACACAACGCCGTCGGGGAGACCGGCGTAGCGGGCGGCCTGCCGGGCGGGCGCCTGGCCGAGGTTGGCCTGGATCACGCAGCCCATCAGCACTTCATTGATCATTTCGGGCTTGATGCCGGCGCGCTCTACCGCCGCCTTGATGGCAATGGCGCCGAGACGCGTAGCGGGCACATCTTTGAGGGAACCGCCGAAAGACCCCATGGGCGTACGAACAGCGGAAACGATATAAACTTCCTTTTGATTCATATAGCTTGTTTGCGGCGCAAAGATAAGCGCCAATAGCTGTACCTTTGCCATTCGCGCTGATCCCATGACTTTCCGCTTCCTGCTTGCTTCTTTGTGGCTTTTTATTTTCCTGCTGGCAGGACAACAGCTCAGCGCGCAGTGCACTTCCACCGTCAGCACCTTTCCCTATTCCGAAGACTTCGAGCTCACCGATGGTGGCTGGGTGTCGGGCGGCACCGCCTCCGACTGGGTGTGGGGAATCCCGCACAAGCCGGTCATCAACAGCTCCGCCAGCGGCCAGAAATGCTGGATCGTGGGCGGCCTTCAGAATACGGCCTATAACGACAACGAGAACTCCTGGCTGCTGAGCCCCTGCTTCGACCTCAGCACCGTGCCGCACCCCTACCTGCATTTCAAAGTGTTCTGGGAAACCGAAAAGAAATACGACGGCGCCAGCATCCAGTACTCAACCGACGGCGGTAACACCTGGACACAGCTCGGCTCGCAGTCTGATTACGTGGCCTGCCCCAGCAGCAACTGGTTCAACACGGCGGGTATTACTACGGTTGCCGGCGATGGCTGGTCGGGCAATGTGCAGACCAGCTCGCCCTGTCCCGGTGGCGCCGGTTCGGGGAGTGGCGGCTGGGTTGCTGCTGGTCACGCAATGCCGCAGCTGGCCGGCCGGACCAATGTGCGCTTCCGCTTCCGCTTTGCGGCTGGCAGCCGCTGCAACGATTACGACGGCTTTGCCGTTGACGATATCTGGATCGGTGAGCTGCAGCCGGCCAATGCGGACTTCACGTTCTCCTGCTCCGCAGGCCGCTCCGCGCAATTCACACCCGTAACGCCGGGCTGCGGAAACCAGTACGCCTGGGACTTTGGCGACCCGGCATCGGGCTCCGCCAACAGCTCCAGCCTTTCGAATCCATCGCATGTGTTCAGCAACACCGGCGATTTCCCGGTTCGGTTAACAGTAACGGCTCCGGGTGGCGCCTCCTCCGTCATCGTCAGGAATGTGCACGTGGTGGATGTGACTACGCAGGTGGTCAGCCCGGTCAGTTGCCACGGAGGCAGCGACGGCAGCCTGCGCGCGTCGGCGTCACCTGCAGGCGCGTATACCTTCTCCTGGTCAACAACCCCGACGCAGCAGACTGCCACGATCTCCGGTCTGCCGGCGGGTAACTATACCGTAGATGTACGGGGCACTGACGTGTGTGCGGCACGCGTTTCGGAAGGCCTTGCCGACCCGGCGCCCCTGTCGCACAGCGAGTCGGTAACCGACGCCCGCTGCGGCGGTCCCAATGGAAAAGCCGAGATCACGCCCGCTGGCGGCACCGGCCCCTATTCGTTCACCTGGACACCGGCAGGCGGCACATCGTCGAGCAGCGCGGTGCTTCGCCCCGGCGACTACACGATCGCGATCGCCGATGCGCTGGGCTGCCCGGATACCGCGCAGGTGCACGTGGGCGACAACAGTGATTTGTTCGTTACGCTGGGGCGCGATACGGTGCTTTGCGCGGGTGAAACACTTCTGCTTCAGCCCGGCCCGGGACCCTATGCTGCTTATCGCTGGCAGGATGGTCGCATCGATGCCTCCTACCTCGTGTACCAGACGGATACCTATTCGGTGCAGGTAACCGACGCCGACGGCTGCCATGCGGCAGCTTCCGTGAAGGTGACCGTCGATTGTTCCGACGTTCAGTTTCCCAATGCATTCACGCCCGACGGAAACGGCCGCAACGATACCTTTGGTCCGCTCGGCAACCGCGGAGCGCTCTCCGAATACACACTGCAGATCTTCGGCCGCTGGGGACAGCTTGTTTTTGAAACGCATAACCCGCTTCAGAGCTGGAATGGCCGGACCGCCGGTGGCGCCGCTGCGAGCCAGGTGTACGTATGGTTTGCGCAGTATCGCCTCGTTCGTCACGATGGCGTGCAGACACGAAAAGGCACAGTTCTCGTCATCCGCTGATCCATTGTCCCGGCACTACCTTTGTGCCCGTTTCACCTATGGCTTCCCGCACTTTTTTATCGGCCGAGTGGCGCAATCTCCTGATGGCAAACTATGCTGTTGACCCCGCGTTGCTGCGTCCCTTCCTTCCATGCCGCACCGAGCTCGATACCTTCAACGGCGTGCACTACGCGAGCCTTGTGGGCTTCCTTTTCGCGAACACGGAAGTGATGGGATTTGCCATACCCGGTCACCGAACCTTCGAGGAAGTGAACCTGCGTTTTTATGTTCGCTACAAAGAAGAGGGCCTGTGGAAGCGAGGAGTGGTATTCCTGAAAGAGATCGTTCCGCGCCGCGCCATCGCGTGGGTGGCCAACACGCTCTACGGCGAAAATTATGTGCGCTACCCGATGCGCCATCAGTGGAAGGAAGAAGATGGACGGCTGGAAGTTGCCTACGAATGGAAGGTCGGTCGCGACTGGAACGTTATCCGCGCACGGGCCGAAGCTGCGCCAGCTCCGCTGCTGGCGGGCTCCGAAGAAGAATTTATCACCGAGCATTATTGGGGCTATACGCAGGTGAACGACCGCTGCACCGGCACCTACCAGGTGGCACACCCGGCCTGGCGCGTGCACCGTGTACACGACTACGCGATTCACTGCGATGTGGCCCGTATTTACGGGGCGGGCTTCGCCGACGCACTGCAGTCGGAGCCGCAATCCGTTTTCCTGGCCGAAGGCTCGCCGATACAGGTGATGAAGGGCGAGCGCATCGAACTGGCAAACCCCTAATTTGCCGCGGTGGAACGCTATACACTGGTCATCGTTGGCGGAGGCCCCATCGGCATTGCCTGTGCGCTAGAGGCCGGGCGAATGGGCGTTGATTGCCTCGTGCTCGAAAAAGGAACCCTCGTCAACTCGCTCTATCATTACCCGGTCAACATGACCTTCTTTTCGACGTCGGAGCGGCTGGAGATCGGCGGCATCCCCTTCATCAGCAACCAGCCCAAACCAAAGCGTGCCGATGCGCTGGAATACTACCGGCGTGTGGCCCAGGATCGCCACGTTCCGATCCGTCTTTTCGAGGAAGTGACCGATGTGACCGACGCGGACGGGGGCTACCTCGTAGCGACCAGCAAGGGAAGCTACGGCGCGCGTTTCGTGGTGCTCGCCACGGGCTTTTACGACATTCCCTACCTCCTGGGCGTGCCGGGTGAGAACCTCCCGAAAGTGAAGCATTATTATGATGATCCGCATTTCTACGCGTTCCAGAAAGTGGTGGTGGTCGGCGCGCAGAATTCGGCTGTCGATGCGGCGCTCGAAACCTGGCGCAAGGGCGCCGACGTTACCCTGGTGATCCGCGGTTCCGAAGTCGGGCAGCGCGTCAAGTATTGGGTTCGCCCCGACATTATCAACCGCATCGAAGAAGGCTCCATCAAAGCCTATTTTCATGCTACAGTGACCGCCATCACGGAGCGTACCGTAGAAATACAGACGCCCGGTGGCCCGCTGATCCTCGAAAACGACTGGGTGCTGGCGCTTACCGGGTACCAGCCCAACCTCCCCTTTCTCCGCCGCATTGGGATCCGCCTGGGCGACGACGCCGTTTGCCAGCCGCAGATCAACGACGAAACGCACGAAACCAACCGTCCGGGCATTTACCTGGCCGGCGTCATCTGTGGCGGTATGAACACGCACCGCCTCTTCATTGAGAATTCGCGCGAGCATGCGGAAAAGATCATCGCGGATATCTGCAGCAAGTTGGCCGCCCCGGATGGCGAGACAGCGGCACACTAAAAGGCCCCGCAGTGCGAGGCCTTTGTATCCGGTTCCTTTCTTTCAATTATCCTTGCTTCACGAGCTGGATCTCGGCGTGGATCTTAATATCGTCCGAGACCACCACCTGGCCTGCTTCGGTAACGGCACTCCACGTGAGGCCGAATTCTTTCCGGCTGATCTTACCCGAAACCGTAAAGCCTGCCTTCGTTTGACCATACGGGTCTACGACAATACCACCGAATTCGACATTCACGGTTACCGGGCGGGTAATGCCGCGGATCGTAAGGTCGCCGTGCAGCACCGCGTCGTCGCCGCTGGCTTCGTACTTGCGGCCAACGAAGAGCAGTTGCCCGTGTTCATCCGCGTTGAAAAAGTCGGCCGACTTCAGGTGCGTATCGCGCTGGAGGTTGTTCGTGTCGATCGAGTCGATGTCTGCCGAAAACTCGATGCGCGATGCGGTCGTGAAGTCATCGGAGGCCGTATCGACCTCGAGGTCAAACTTCTTGAAGTAGCCCGTTACCGTCGTGATCATCAGGTGCCGGACTTTAAAGAGTACTTCGCTGTGGGTGGGATCCAGTTTCCAGGTAATAGCCATAAAAAAGAGTTTAGTGTGAATTCAATGTTGTAACATCGAAGTTAGTGCATTGTTTCACTTGGACCAAATATTTTTTTACGGCTCAGCTGCGCTCGCCCTTGTTGTCCTTGATGCTGCTGTTGCGGTAGGCGTCCTGCTCCCGCTCCCGGCCCATTGGCTCGGAGCGCTGCCCCCCCGTCTGTTTTCCATGATTCACTTTGCCTTCCTCACGGGGTACGCCTTGTCCGCTCTGGTTGGAAGCACCGGTACCCGATGTTCCGTTCTTGTTGTTGTCGCCACGTCCTGACATAATTGATTGTTTTAGAACTGCTGTTCCGCATCTATTGTGCCAGTCCCGGTACCAAAGCTGCCGATCAGAGTACGAGCTGCTGCCCGGGATGCCTTGGCTCATGGCGCTTCTGCAGGATCTTAAGTACGAGCCCGGCAGCAAGTCCGCCGAGCGTATACAGCGCCACGGTCATCAGCCTCGTCTCTGCAGTCCGGCTGCTCGGTCGCGGGTTGAGCCCCATCTGCTCCGGGAGCCACACGGCGCCCGCTCCGGCGGCAAGTCCGAGCAGCGTGCTGCGCAGCACGACATTCCGGGCATGAATCCCCGCGATGCTATAGTACAGTGCATTCGCCAGCAGGTCGCCGGCCATGGTATACAGGAAAAGCCGGTCCGAACCTGGTTGCCGGCCCTTTGCCCCGGCGATCAGCCTGCGAAGCGCCTGCATGCCAAGGAGGTCCATCCGCGGGGCCCTGGGCACCGTGCGGCGGAGGGTTTCGTGCGTGGCCGTCAGCAGGCCCGCGCCGGCGAGCCCGCCGAGCAAAACATCACTGGTACGCATAGGAATTCGTTTGCGGGAAAAAGGCGCAAAATCATGCCGACTTCAACGGCTTTCCCTGATCGCAATGAGTGGGGAGAAGTCGAGGCGAGGGTCGCGGGAAGCTGGCTACCGGACAATCACCGTCCCGGATTTTTCCATCAGCTCACGCTCCATCTGCTTCAGGGCCTGGTGTGTGAGGATGAGCGTCATTTGTTGCTCGGGTGTTGCTTTTTCGAGGTCTGCCTGGTTCTGGAGCAGGAGCCGGCGAACCTGCCGGAGCTTCAGGTAGGCGAGTGCGGATTCCACTTCCTGGTGTGTCGTATCCCGCTGCGTCAGCAAAAAGGATCCGAGCTTATCCTGGTTTTCGCGGTTAACGGTATCCTTGAACCCATCCCAGCTTTGCTCGAAAAGCGACTTCTGGTAGCCTGCGGATTGCGCCGCCTCGGATTTCCAGAACCTGCTTTCCTCGTAGGGAAACTGCAGAAGCGACACCGCAAAGGCACTCAGCTCCGGGTCGGGATGATAGATGAAAACGTTCCGGTCAGGCAGCTGCCCGTTTGCCAGCAGGTCGCGGAAGGCGTGAATCACCTTGAGCACACTGTGGTTCTCAAAGAGATCGTCCTCGGGTAATTCATGGAGCACGAACTCGGCGATCATCTGACCGTTCCAGTGCTTTACCCCGTGCTCGAGTAGTACCCGTGCGATCTCCCGCTCCTGCAGCTCGTTTCGAAAGAGTAACTGGAAGGTATGGTCGTCGAGCGCCGGCGGCTCGGCGGGCTGTGCCTGGTCGGCGAGCTCCTGCGCTTCGTTGAAGGGAAGCTTCTGCTCCTGCTTCACGATGCGATCGCGAATGAACTTGTTGACCAGGTTCGTAAAGCCTGCTTCGTCGATGCGGAGCAGCTGCGCGCACTGGCGGATATAATCCTGTTGCTTGGTGAAGTCTTCGGCCTTGTCGATACGCGCGATCGTTTCCGCCATGCGGTTCACCACGTCGGCCTTGCGTGCGGCATCATCACCGGCATCGCGCAGCGAAACCTCGAGCTGGAACAGGATCACGTCCTTGCGGTTGTGCGCGATGAAGTTGCGGAACTCGATAGCGCCTACTTTCTGCACGTACGAATCCGGGTCTTCGCCGTCGGGTATCAGCACCAGCTTCACGTTGAGACCTTCTTCCAGCGCCATGTCGAGGCCGCGGAGCGCCGCCTTGATACCGGCGCCGTCGCCGTCGTAGATGATGGTGAGGTTCTTCGTGAATTTCTTGACAAGACGGAGCTGCTCGGTGGTGAGTGAAGTACCGCCGGAGGCTACAACGTTCTCCACGCCGGCCTGGTGCAGGGAGAGTACGTCGGTATATCCTTCTACCAGCAGGCACTCATCGAACTTGTCGACCGCCTGCCTGGCGAAGTAAAGTCCATAAAGGATCCTGCTTTTTACATAGAGCTCGTTCTCCGGTGTGTTGATGTATTTCGGAGCGCGGTCGTTCTTCTTAATGAGACGTGCGCCGAATCCGATCACCTTGCCGCTCGGGTTGTGCACGGGGAAGATGATCCGGTCGCGGTAGTTGTCGACCCACTCGTTGTTGCGGAATGCGATCAGTCCTGCCTTCTGCGTCAGCTCGCGGTTGTATTGCTGCTGGAAGGCGGCTTTTGCGAACTCGTCGCGCCGGTCGGGATTGTAGCCGATGCCGAACTTGCGCAGCGTCGCCTCCGTAAACCCGCGCGACTCGAGGTAGCTCAGTCCGTTGGCGCGTCCGTCCTCGCTGTCGAACAGTTGCTGCTCGAAATACTGCTGCGCAAACTTGTTGATGATGTAGAGGCTCTCGGCTACCTGCTGCTGCTCGCGTACTTCGGCCGATACTGCCGTTTCTTCTACCTGGATGTGATAGCGTGCGGCCAGCCAGCGCAGCGCTTCGACGTACGAGAATTTCTCGTGCTCCATCACAAAGGAGATCGAGTTGCCGCTTTTGCCGCAACCAAAGCACTTGTAGATTCCTTTCGACGGAGAGACGGTGAACGACGGCGTGCGCTCGTTGTGAAAAGGACAAAGACCTAGGTAGTTCGCCCCTCTCCTTTTGAGTCGCACGAAGTTGCCAACGACATCGAGCACATCGACGCGGTCCTGTATAGCCTGTATCGTTTGCGGCGTGATCATTCGGGGGAGCAGATTATTCGGGGGAGCAAAGATAGCCGTTCGGTTCCACACGGCGGGGCTTGCAAATGCCCGGCGGAATGAAGAATATACCGTTTTCCGGGCAAACAAAATTTTATTTGTTTGGCGCTGCCGATCCTAAATTTAAAGTACCATCCTTGATTGCTCCTGTGAGGAACGAAGAACGTTTTCTTAACCCTTAAAAACTTCTTTCCCATGGTTCAGACCGATCTCACCCAGCTTACTTCCGAGACCGCAGAATGGCGGCAGATCCTGCGCAACTACCGCGACGAATTCCAGGAATGTAAAAAGATGCTTCAGGACTCCGCCCGCCACACGGCAAAAAATCAACTGGTAGAGCTTGAGCACTTCGACAACCAGTTTCACATCCAGCTGATCAACATCCACGACCTCAAGCAGGAGATCAAACAGCACGAGCGCAAGATCGCCTTTGAGCGCTCCGGTAAGGAAAACCTCTCCAACGACACCTACTCGGAACATGAGCGCCTGCTCGACGCCTTCCTGGTGCTGGAAAACAACCTCCAGCAGCTCCGGGGCGAATTCCGGGACTTTGTTAACGCTACCAACTGCTGAAGGTAGCGTTCGTTTTTTCGGGGCCCAGACGTTCCGTGATGTGACGGGATGCATGCCCTGCTACCATCACCTTAAAATTTTGCACCATGGCAGAATTTGATACCGCCCACGTCAGGAACATCGCCCTGCTGGGCCATGCGGGCTCCGGGAAGACCACGCTCGCCGAATGTATGCTCTTCGAAGCCGGACTGATCAATCGCCGCGGCTCCGTTGCCGAGCGAAACACGGTGGGCGATTACCACGAGCTCGAGCAAGAGCGTGGCAATTCCATTTTTTCAAAGCTGATGCACAGTCGCTGGCGCGGCTACAAGATCAACATCCTCGACACGCCGGGCTACGACGACTTCGTGGGCGAGGTGCTGTCGGCCCTCCGCGTTGCCGATACCGGGGTGCTGCTCCTCAATGCCGTCAATGGCGTTGAAGTGGGCGCCGATGTGATCTGGCAGTATACCGAGCGTTTCCGCACGCCGATGATCTTTGCTGTAAACAAGCTGGATCACGACAAGGCCGACTTCGACCGTACGGTGCAGGAAGCCAAAGACCACTTCGGTCCGCGCGTAACGCTGATCCAATACCCGCTCCAGACAGGCGCGGGCTTTCACGAGATCGTTGACGTGCTGCAGATGAAGCTGTATAAATTCCGCGACACCGGCGGCAAGCCCGATAAGCTCCCGATCCCCGAGGGTGAGCGCGCCCGCGCCGAAGCACTGCACCGCGAGCTCGTTGAGACGGTGGCCAGCGTGGATGAAGCGCTGATGGAGCACTATTTCGAGAAGGGCGAGCTGGAGGAAGACGAGCTGAAGGCCGGCTTCAAGACGGCAATGATCCGGCACGAGATCTTCCCGCTGTTTTGCCTGAGCGCCGAGCGCAACATGGGTTCCGGCCGCATTATGGGCTTTATCGACAATGTGTGCCCGAGCGCCTGTGAGCTGCCGCCGCAAGCCACCAAAAGCGGTGAGGAGCTCGAATGCGATGCCAATGGTCCGGCCTGCATCTTCGTTTATAAGACGGCATCCGAATCGCACGTTGGCGAACTCTCCTATTTCAAAGTATTCAGCGGAACCATCCGCTCTGGGATGGAACTGGTCAACGAGTCGAACGGGGTGATCGAAAAGATCTCGCAGCTCTTCCTGATGGAGGGCAACAAGCGCATCCCGGTGAACGAGCTCGTTGCCGGTGATATTGGCGCCACGCTGAAACTGAAGAATACGCATGTCAATAATACGCTTCACGTCAAGGGCAAGAATTACGAGCTCGCCCCCATCGTCTTCCCCTCGCCCAATATGACGGTGGCCATCGAGGCCGTGAAAAAGGGCGAGGAAGAAAAGCTGGCGCAGGCCCTGCACCAGCTTCGCGAGGAAGACGGAACGCTGATCGTGGAAGTGTCGCCGGAGTTACGGCAAACCTTGCTGCACAGCCAGGGCGATATGCACCTCGCGGTCGCGAAATGGAAAATTGAAAACGGTTCCCGGCTGGAGGTTCGTTTCCTCAAGCCGCGCATCCCCTACCGCGAAACGATCCGAAGCAGCGCCGAGGCAACGTACCGCCACAAAAAGCAATCGGGCGGCGCCGGGCAATTTGCCGAAGTACAGCTCCGCGTTGATCCCTGGTACGAGGGCATGCCCGATCCGACCGGACTGATCGTTCGCGGCCGTGAGCTCATCGACCTTCCCTGGGGCGGCAAGCTCGCCTATTACAATTGCATCGTCGGCGGCGCCATCGACGCTCGCTTCCTCCCTTCGATCCTGAAGGGAATCATGGAAAAGATGCAGGAAGGCCCGCTCACCGGCTCTTACGTGCGCGACGTCCGCGTCTGCGTATTCGACGGAAAGATGCACCCGGTGGATTCAAATGATATCTCTTTCAAGATCGCCGGCACGATGGCATTCCGGCAGGCATTCCGCGAGGCCAGTCCGCAGGTGCTCGAGCCCATCTACCACGTCGACGTGCTTTGCCCCGACGAGCTTACCGGCGCCGTCATGGGTGAGCTGCAGAGCAGGCGTGGGTTGGTGGAAGGCATGGAGACGGAAGGCCATTTTCAGAAAATAGGCGCCCGCGTACCGCTGGCCGAGCTTCACGACTTTTCGTCGGCGCTGCGCTCGATAACACAAGGCCGCGCGAAGTTCAGCATGACCTTTGCCGAGTACGTGCCGCTGTCGTTCGACCTGCAGAAAAAGTTAACGGACGCCTACAGCAAAACGGAAGTGGAAGCGGTGGCTTGACGATCAGGCAGCCCGTCGTCGAAAATTGGTGGTTCAACCTCGGTTTTCCGGGTTGAGGCTATTGGCGCTATGGTTTTATGGATTATTGGATTAACTTGTTCACCACAAGCAAGTCCAATCATTCACTAAATCTTCCACCTATGCATGCCTATTTCCGTAACCACCAGCTGTACCTGGCCGAGAAGTCTGCCTGGCTTGAGCGCCAGACGCAGAAGTCCAGCAAGCGGGCGATCATGAAGATCGAAAGCCTGAAGCTCATCTCGCAGGCCGGTGAAGACTTCGAGCAGATCCGCCTCGTGGAGAAGCTCGTCAAGGATTCCCTGCTGACGGCGATCCCCGGTCAGTCTGTACTGCACCGCGAAGGCTTCTATAAGTACAACCTCCGTAATTAACGAACGCAGAAGGCGCGGAAAGCGCAGAAGCAATAAAAAGGAAAACGTCCAGCGAAAGCTGGACGTTTCTTATTTCATCAAAACACGTTACGCGTTTACTGTTTCCGTTTCGGCGGTCTTGCCGGATTTCCGGGCGCTTTTCGCTCCCGCGATGAAGCTCCGCAGGAAATTCACCTCTTCCTGGCGATAAGCTTCGCCATTGGAGCGGAAGATGTCGTGGAACCACAGCTCGGGCTCATTGTCGTAGGTGATCTGCCAGCTGTCCCAGGGACAGTGCGTCTGCGACTTTCCGGCCACGAAGCCCCAGTTGTAGGCATTCACGCCGTATTCGTGGAAGAGCGGCAGGATTTCCTGGAAGGTATTGCCAAAGGGACGCGCCATGTATTCGGTGCAATAGAGCGGGCGGCCGAAGCGGCTCAGCTGCTCGATGCGGCGCTGCATGCCTTCGCGGTTGGCGTAGCAGTGGAACGAGATCACATCCGAATGCGTGAACATATAGTTGTCGAGAACAGACACTGTTTCGTCGGAGCTCCAGTTCTCGCCTTCCTGCCAGGGCGCCATCGTAATGGGCTGGTCGGGACCGATGCCACGTACCCAGCGGATGGTCTTTCTCAGCAGCTCGAGCGAAAGCTCGGCTTTGTGCTTCGAGTAATTATCGTCCTTATACGAAGCGAGGTTCATGTTGTCCGGCTCATTGTAGAGGTCCCAGACAATAACGCGCTCGTCGTGCTTGAAGTGGTTCACAATCCCATGCACATAATCGTAAAGATCGTCGTAGCGGTCGGGGTTGTTGAGCACATCGTAGCCGGGGCACTGCACCCAGCCGGAGTTGTGCACATTGTGCTTCGGGGCGCGTTGCTTGCCGAGCTTCGGGTTCGGATCCCAAACAGCGTCGAAGAGTACGAACATCGTACGGATGCCGTGCTTGTGGGCGATGTCAAGGAAGAGCTCGATACGCTCGAGAAATCCCTTGCTGTCCTGCTCCCACAGGAGGTGGTGGAGGAATACGCGGATCGTGTTGAAGCCAAGTGAGGCAGCCCATCCAAGCTCCTTATCGATCAGGAAGGGATCGAAGGTCTCGGCCTGCCACATCTCGAGCTGGTTGATGGCGTTGTGGGGAACAAAGTTGCAGCCTACGAGCCAGCCGTTTTTTTGCTGCCATTCGGCGGCTTTCTCGGCAGACCAGCGATAGCTCATTTCGGGGTCGTGCTCCTGGTGTTGGGGAGCGTTCAATACAAAGGGTTGCATGGCTGTAAAAGGGTCAGTTTTATTTACCAGGTTATAGAAGCAAAATAACTGATTCCGGTTGCGGCACCACTGTTTAAATAGGCTTAAAAGGCCACAACTATCGGTGAAAAAAGGAATTTGCGCGTTGGGCGTGCAGGCCCGATTTTTACAGTTCAAGTGCAGGCCGCTCCACCTCCCTTAACGAACGCATTTTCAAAAAGAAACAACCGATGAATGTACCCGTCACAGCCCGGAAAGTAGCGCAGGTTTTCAGCGAACAGTGGGGCGCTCCCACCCTCGTTTCCCGGTCGCCGGGACGCATCAACATCATTGGCGAGCATACCGACTACAACGAGGGCTTTGTGCTCCCGGCCGCCATCGACAAGGCTGTGTACGTGGCCCTTGGCCGCCGCGACGACGACCGCATTGAGCTGCAGGCGATCGAGTTCAATGATCGCTACAGCACCCGTGTGCCCGACATTGCTCCCCGCCCGGGGCAATGGACCAATTATATCCTGGGTGTCGTCGCGCAGTTTCAAAAGCGCGGACTGACGGTTGGCGGCTTCAACCTGGTTATTGATGGTGAGGTTCCTTTTGGTGCCGGTCTTTCCTCTTCCGCTGCAGTGGAGTGTGCGACAGCCTTTGGGCTCAACGAGCTGTTCAGCCTCGGGCTCAAGCGCGATGAGCTCATCTACCTTGCACAGAAAGCCGAGCATGAATATGCAGGAGTCATGTGCGGCATCATGGACCAATTTGCTTCGATGTTTGGTAAAACCGACCATGTGATGCGGCTCGATTGCCGCTCGATGGATTATCAATATGTTCCCTTCCGCCTCGATGGTTACTCACTGCTCTTGCTCAATACGAATGTGAAGCACTCACTGTCTTCTTCCGAGTATAACGTGCGCAGGCAGCAATGCGAGGCTGGTGTTTCGATGCTCCAGGAGCGCTACCCCCACGTGAAGAGTCTCCGTGATGCCACAGTGCCGCAGTTGCAGGAATGTGTGCAGGGACGCGACGAGCTGATCTACCGCCGCTGCAAATACGTGGTGGAGGAAAATGAGCGCCTGATCGAAGCCTGCGTCGACCTTGAGCGTGGTGACCTCGTGGAGCTTGGCATGAAGCTGTACCGAACTCACCGCGGGCTCAGCGAGGAATACGAGGTAAGCTGCCAGGAGCTCGACTTCCTGGTGACTGCGGTGCGCGAAAACGACGCGGTGCTCGGCGCCCGGATGATGGGTGGCGGCTTCGGTGGATGCACGCTCAATATCGTACGTGAAGATGCGATCGATGCACTGGTGGCGGAGCTTGCTCCTGCCTACCATGCTGCAACAGGCCTCGACCTCACTCCGATCACGGTTGATATCGGTGAGGGCTCGTCGCTCGTTCGTCTCGACTGATCTTACCGGTAAAAAGCGAAGTCGGTGCGGCTGCGGAAGGTTTGGCCCGGTCGCAATTCCACCGACGGGAAAGCAGGCTGGTTGGGTGAGTCGGGGAAGTGCTGTGTTTCGAGGCAAAATGCCGAGCGGCGCTCGTCGCTGAGCCCGTATTTCAATCGCTTTGAAGCTTTGAGGTAATTGCCTGTGTAAAGCTGGATACCGGGCTCGGTCGTCGTGATCGCCATCCGGATACCGCTGACGTCGCCCGTGGCAACAGCTGCGAGCTTTCGCTCCTCTCCACTATCGATCAGCACGAAGTTGTGGTCGTAGCCCGCTCCGTGCACCAGCTGCGGGTCATCGTCGTCGATAGCGTCGCCGATGCGCTTTGGCTTGCTGAAGTCGAAAGGCGTTCCTGTAACAAAGGCAATATCCCCCGTCGGGATCAGGAACTCGTCAACCGGTGTATAGTGACCGGCATTTACAAACAGCGTGTGATTGAGAACGCTTCCACTCCCCTGCCCGTTCAGGTTAAAGTAGGCATGGTTGCAAACGTTCAGCACGGTAGGCGCGTTCGTCGTGGCTTCGAAATGAACGGAAAGCACGTCGTCGTCGCCAATGCTGTAGCGCACCGTGATCGTAACGGCGCCCGGGTAGCCTTCATCCATGTCCGGGCTTATGTGGCGGAGCACAAGCTCGCTTTCCGTCGCGGACAGTACGTCCCACACTACGGCGTTATACCCAACGAGCCCACCGTGCAGGTGGTTGGGCGGGTTGTTGATGGCGAGGCTGTAGTCGTTACCATCCAGTGAGAAGCGGCCGCGGGCAATGCGGTTCGCATAGCGGCCAACGATGGCACCGTGGTAATCTCCATCCTCGAGGTATTGCCCGATGTTGTCGAAGCCAAGCACGATATCGCGTAGCTCGTCGTCCTGGCCCGGAACGAACAGGGCCACCAGCCTGGCGCCATAATTGGTCACGGCCGCCGAAATGGTCCCGTTGCTGAGCCAGTACAGGTCGGTTTGCCTGCCGGAAATAGTGCTGCGAAAGGCTGCGCTGTCCAGGGCGGCGCGCGGGTCCGAATGCGTCAGGGGCATGAGTTGAGTTCGATTTAATCCATCAGTTCCACGTGCCGGGTCTTCGCTGCAAAATAACGATGGAACGCGTTCGAAGCGTCGGGCATCAGCGAACCGCGCTCGGAGCCCAGCACACTGTAGGCCGGGCGCTGCGCCGCATAGCCCATCTCCGCTGCCGATGAGGGCAACAGCAGGTGGCGGTCCAGCTGCAGCTCGCGGGCCACCAGCTCCGCCAATCCGGCCCAGCTTTGCGCACCCGCATTCGCGAGGTGCCAGATCCCGCTTTCGCGGTCAACCAGCAGGTCGAGCGTTGCGTTGACCAGGTCTGGCACGTAGGTGGGCGAAACAAAGAGGTCGTTGGCCACGCGGGCCTCCTGCCCATTGCGCAGGCGTTCTTCCACCCACTGAAAGAAGTTGTAGCGGTCCCATGGGCCGAAGAAAGCGCTTGTCCTGACCATTAGGGCTTCCGGGTAGGCACTCAGCACGGTCGACTCGGCGCGTGCCTTGCTGCTGCCGTATACGTTGAGCGGGTTTACGGGATCGCTTTCGAGGTACGGATCCTGTTTCTTTCCATCGAATACGAGGTCGGAGGAAAAGCTGACAAGGGGAATCCCCCGCTCGCGGCAGGCCAGGGCCAGGTGCAGCGGACCTTCGGCGTTCTCCCGGTGACAGGCGGCCGCATCCTCCTCGGCATCATCGACCCGGACATAACCCGCTGCGTTGATCACCGCCCAGGGCCTCGTTTCTTCGAGCGCGCAGGCAATGGAAGCGGGCGAGGCGATATCGCAGTCTTCGCGTCCTGCGAGGCAGTATTCCAGCGAGCGGTCCCGGCAAACACGCGCAAAGGCCTGGCCCAGCGTGCCGCGCTTCCCGATGATCAGGATAGGTCTCCGCTCCTGCCGCAGGCGCGCCAGCTGCGAAGCGGGTACAATGCTTTGGTGCAGGAACCGGCTTTCACGTTGCCACCAGCCGCGGTCATCGGCCAGGTGATCGTCGGCCGACGGGGTACCGGCCGTCTGCAGGTAGCGCGCCAGTGCCGTCGGCCGCGCGGTGCCGCCACGCAGGTCGAAAGCGCCGGTCTCGTAGTCGCACTCGGTTGATGTAAGCAGCTTATTCCAGCCAAAGGAGCCCATGAGGGCCCAGGCCGTAACCGCACGCAGGTCGATGCCCTCGCGGCGCACCGTGCTGCATTCCTTCCATACGTGGCGGAACCAGCGCAACTGCTCTTCGCGGTGGCAGTGCAGGTGTACTTCGGTGATCGCCATCGGCGCCCGGAACCGTTCCCAGGCTTCCCGTAGTAATACGGTAAGGCCGCTGGGCTCGTCAACCGGTACCCGAACCGCCTCAACATCCACGTAGCGATGGCGTTTGTTGCCGCCAGGCTGAAGGTGCGGGTAGCGATCGACGCGCTCGTCGAGAAAGCGCTCGGAGGTTACGTAATAATTGAATCCGAAAATGTCCGGCCGGCATGGATGCTCCTGGAAAAAACGCAGCTCCGTTTCGCTGATTCCATTCCGGATAAAGTAATTCCAGAGCGGGTGCTGTTCGTCGAGCATACCGCAAAGAATATCAAATGTGAGCCAGCGGCGCCGGTTTTCGAAGCGCGCCTGGTAAGCAAGCCGCGGCGTGCTGTAGATCTTGGCGAGGTCCTCCGTCTGCAGCAGTTTCGCATCCGGATTGATGCGGCGGATCGCCTGCATCGCGAGTACCGTTCCCTTGAGCTCGTTGAGGAGGCAACGCAGGAAAACCCGGTCGCTGCGTCCATGCGGGTACCAGAGCCCATAAAGGCCGCTGAAGCGCGCTGTGGTCAGCGGCTCATTGACCGGCGTATAATATTCCAGCCAGGGAAAGCGCTCAGCCACCTGCTGCGCGTAAGCTGCCAGCAACTCCGGGAAGCGCTCGTCGTCGAGATGGGTAAATTTCGGCCCGCTGCCATGGTGCACGAGGGTCGCAATGATATCGATGCCTTGTGCGCGGTAGAAGTCGAGCTGCGATGCCGCGTACGACCAGTCGATCGGCGCACCCTGCACGGGCTCATGCTTCTCCCACAACACGGGGAAACGCAGCTTGCGCAATCCGAGGGAAGCAACGTGCCCGGCATTCGGTTGTTCATAAAGGTTCGCCAGGGCAAACTGGTCCAGGTAACGGTCGCCCACACGATTGATCGTGCATTCGATACCGCCCCAGAGCTCGGGTCTGCCGGCTACGGGAGATTGTTCCATCCGGTTACGTTTCGTCCAACAATAGTATCGCTGCTTACAGCGACTGGGTGGAAACGAAAGACGTTCCCGCCTCGCGTGTCTTGCTGTGCTGCGCCTTCATGTGCGCTTCGATGTGCTGCGCCATCTGGCTCCAGGTACGGTCCCAGGAGTTGCCGGCAAGAAACGCATCGACCCGCGCCAGCCAGGACGAATGATCCTGCACGGCGAGAAGCGCGTCACCTGCCTGCACGAACTCGTCGGCATCCGACGCGATGTGCACCAGCGCATTGTCGCCATAGGGCGACACCACGTCGCGGATCGGTGAAGAGATCACGGGCTTACCGGCCGCAAGATATTCGGGCGTCTTCGTCGGGCTGATAAAGCGGGTGGATTCATTTTGTGCAAAGGGGATGATGGCGACGTCCCATCCTGCCAGGTAGTGCGGCAGCTCCTTGTAATCCTTACCACCGAGGTAATGGATATTGGGGTTGCGCGGCAGTGTGGCCGGATCGATCTTGACCACGGGCCCGATCAGCACAAAATGCCAGTCGGGGCGCGCTGTTGCTGCAGCGCCGATCAGGTCGATATCAAAGCGTTCGTCGATAACACCGTAGAAGCCGAAGCGCGGATGCGGCACAGAAGCCTGGTCGGCGGGATCGGCAACAATGCTCCGCGCCGATGCGAAGTGCTCGCGATCGATGCTGCTCGGGAACGGGTAGATGTTGGGATGTGTATGTTGCTTCGCCTCGTAGATGCTGTAGCCGCCGGTGAAGACGACATCAGCTTTCTTCAGGAGGCGCTGCTCATTTTCTTTCAGGGCAACGGGCGCAAACTTGAAGGCCGACAATTCATCCATGCAATCATAGACAGTTGCCGCAGGCTCGAGGTGATCGCTGAAGGGAAGCGCCATAGGTGTATAGTACCAGCAGAAATACTTATTGATTTCCATCACCGAGATGAGGTCATTGACAAGCTCGCGCTGGCATTGCAGCACGGCTTCTTCCTCCATTCCGTGTTGCAGGTGCGGCACCACGACATACACATTCTTCGCGGGCTCATTTATCTGCAGGCGGTTTGCGCCATCATGAAAAATAGGTTCTTCGATAAAGAATACACGTGTATGCTTCGCAAAGCGGCTTAGCAGGTGCTGCGGTCGCTGATACACGAAGTTCCAACGCAGGTGCGAAAAGCAAAGAAGATCGATCGTACTGATATGGGGCCAAGTGGCAGTTGGAGTATTCGTCATGCCCCAATAGATACTATTTACATGCCAACGACTGGCAAACAGGCAGCGCTGAGGCTCCGCACCCGATGAGCGTATCCGTGTAGAATTATTTCCTCTCCGCGGAACAGCTAACGATCAGAAATCAAATAAGTTAAATAAAAAACCCCTCTTCCGAGGGGCTGTATTATTACGCTGTGACTGCTTTCCGCTTTCGCGTCGGCTTAACGTCGGCGATCACTTCCTGAACTTCTTCGAGAAGTACCGTTACTTCTGCCTTGCGGAAGTTGACGGCATTCCAAACGTGGTCGAGGGTAACCTGCTCGGAGCTTTCATAACCCGCGGCCACCAGCTTGTTCCAGCTGCTTTCGCGGTTCAGATCCGTTGAAATTTTCGAAGTCGATTTCGGGTGGGCTACCCAAAGGCGCGTCTCTTCCTTGAGCGCGGGCATGATGTCGTGAAGGATGTTGTTGAGTTGTGTTTCGTTCACAGCAAACACCAGTGCGAAATCGAGCTTGCGGGTACGGAGGAGCGGAGTCAGATTTTTTGCGAAAGACAATTTGGCGAACTGCTTTTCGATAGAGGAAGGTAGGCCCTGGATCAATATCGTCTTCTCATTCTTAAGCTGTAACTTCTCTACAATTGTTTGTGACATAGATGTTTCCGGGTTTTATGAACAAGCAGTGGAGGGTTTTGGCGGGGTTTTTCACACAAACAGAATGCAAAAGTACGATAAAATTGCCATATGTACAAGGTTGAAGTAAAGAAAAACCCCGCCCAAGGCGGGGTTTTGCCCGGCAGAACCTTGTTTTTCCGGTTCTGCACAGTTAAAGCTTATCGGCCTGCGGGCTTGTAGTACTTCATTGCTTCCGGCAGCCATTCCTTGATCTGCTTGATACGCGTGGCATCGGAAGGGTGATCGCTCAGGATCTCGGGTTGCTTGGAGCCGCCCTGTGCGGCCATACGCTGCCAGAGCGCAAGGGCCTCGTTCGGATTGTAGCCGGCCATCGCCATCCAGATAAGACCGTAGCGGTCGGCCTCCGACTCCTGCTTGCGCGAGAAGGGCAGCGTACCCAGTACGGTCGAACCAATACCAAAGGCCTGCAGGAACAGGTTCTGCGTGGCGGCAGGGCGGTTGCTTACGGCAACCGAAAGAGCGGAGCCAAGCCCCTGCTGCAGCATACCCTGGCTCATCCGCTCGTTGCCGTGCTGGAAGAGCGCGTGGCAGATCTCGTGGCCGAGTACGGCCGCAAGTGCCGCTTCGTTCTGCGTTACAGGCAGCAGGCCGGTATAGACCACGATCTTACCGCCGGGCATACACCAGGCGTTGACCTGCTTGTCGTCGACGAGATTGTATTCCCACTGGTAGCCCTGGAGACGGTCGCTGATGTTATTCTGCCGGTGGTAGGCAACTACTGCGTTCACGAGACGCTGGCCAACGCGGCGAACCATCTCGGCGTCGCGGTCGGCCGAAGGACTGACCACATGCGCGGAGCTGAGAAATTGCCGGTACTGCTGGGTACCCATCGATTGTAATTCGGATTCGGGGAGGAGGCTGAGCTGATTGCGGCCCGTGATCGGGTTGCGCGAGCAGCCCATAAGTACAGCCGTGCTGATGAGAAAGGCCGTAACGGTCTTAAGGATCTTCATATTCGTCTCTTTTATGGTTTGCGCGGTCAAGAATGATACCACAAAGACCCAAAGAAAAGCCCGGGGTTGAAGCCCGGGCCATGGAATAACATTTTATTTACGGACGCGCTGTCGCCGGCGGTCGCGGTGCTTCAGGATCGGCACCTTGCTTTCGCTCCCTTTCAGGATGCGCCCGATGTTCTTCTGGTGCGTCAGCAGCACGAGCATACCCACCGTTACGGCAAAAATGCGATAGAGGTGCTCCGGCTCGTTAAAAATGAAGAGGATAAAGATCGGGAAGGCAACGCTTGCGAGAATAGAGCTGAGCGACACCCAGCGGGTGAGGAATAATACCAGGATAAAGATACCCACACAGCAGAGCGCCACGTTGGGCTGTATACCGAGTACCATCCCGAAAAGAGAGGCAACGCCCTTTCCACCACGGAAATTAGCCCAAATGGGGAAAATATGACCAAGCACAGCGGCAAGGCCAAGGCCGAGCTGCATATTGACGAGGTAGAGGTCGTCGTGGAAAGCGTACGGGAGGAAAAAAACGAGCTTGACGGCAACGATCGCCTTCAGCATATCGACGATCATCACAAAGGTGCCCCAGCGGGAGCCAAGAACGCGGTAAGTGTTGGTAGCGCCAGAGTTACCGCTGCCGTAATCGCGGATATCGATATCAAAAAAGTACCTGCTGGTCCAAACCGCGGTAGGAATACTTCCGACCAGGTAGGCAACCAGGATCAGCATCAATTCATTCATGTGCAAGGCGGTTGAAGAGAAGCCAAAATTAGGACAATCGGCGGAGAGGCGGCTGTTAAATCGAACCGGGCCTTTAGAATTTGTTAACAAACCCTAAGTAGATCCAATTATTTTTTTCACTGTAATGCTCATGCGTAAACCCGGCCGCTCCATATACCTCTTCAATGATCGGGCGGTCTTCGACAAGCAGCCCGCTGAGCAGCAGGTAGCCCCCGGGCACAACCGCTTTTTTCAGGTAATCGACGTAGTCGAGCAGCACGTTGCGGTTGATGTTGGCGAGCACGATATCGAAAACGAGCCCTTCGGGCAAATCCGCGCTGAGCGCCACTTTCACGTGCCGGCACCCGTTGCGGCTGCAGTTCTCCTGCGCGTTTTCCAGGCTCCACGGATCATTGTCGATGGCGAGCACCTCGGTTGCCCCGAGCTTCTCGGCAAGGATGGCCAGTACGCCTGTGCCGGTGCCAAAATCAAACACCCGTTTGCCCGCGAAGTCGAGCCCTTCCATCGCCTGCATCATCTGCCAGGTGGTGGCGTGATGCCCTGTGCCGAAGCTCATCTTGGGAGTGATCAGGAGCTCATGCCGTACGCCCGGTATCGGGTCGTGAAAGTGCGCCCGCACCGCTACGAAGTCGTTGACGATCACCGGCGGGAAATTCTTCTCCCACTCGGCGTTCCAGTTGCGCTCGCCGATCGTTTCGGTGCTGTACGAATAACCCTGGAGGAGATTGGCCAATTCTTCGGGGTCGTAGCCTTCTTCTACATAGGCGAGCAGGCGGTCGTCCTGCTGCTCAAAGCCGGTGGCGATGTCGGACAGAAGGCCGATCAGCAACTCCTGCTGTTCGGTACCGGCCGGAATGGTAAGGAGAATATGGTTCATGAGAAAAGAAGAAAAGGCTGCCCGAAGACAGCCTTTTGAAATGGTTTTGTTACAAATCAGAGGAGATCGTCGGGGCCGAGCTCGGAGTGGTTGCCGGGCTGCTGGCCTTCGGCCGAAGGTTGCTGCTGCTGCGACTCCTGCGAGAAGTTGCTGCCACCTTCTGCCTGCGGACGCGGGTCGCTGCTGCGGGCCTCACGGCGCTCTTCGCGGCGGTCGTTGCGCTCCATGCGGCGGTCGCCACCACGGTCGTCGCGGCGGTCACCACGATCCCGGCGGTCTCCCCCACGGTCGTCGCGGCGGTCGCGACGGTCTCCCCCGCGGTCATCGCGGCGGTCGCCACGATCGGGACGGCGCTCCTGCTCTACGAAACCTTCCGGCTTCGGCAGCAGGGCCTTGCGGCTCAGCTTGAATTTACCCGTCTTCTGGTCCACGCCTATCAGCTTCACCTTGATCATCTCGCCTTCGCTCAGCACACCGTCGAGGGTCTCGAGACGCTTGTAGCTTACTTCGGAGATGTGCATCAGGCCCTGCTTGCCGGGCATGAATTCAACGAAGGCGCCGTAAGGCATGATCGAGATCACCTTGCCTTCGTATTCGCCACCCTCTTCGGGTACTTCCACGATGCCTTTCACCCAGGCGAGTGCCTTGTCCACGCCTTCTTTCACGGCGCCGAAGATGGCTACTTCACCCTGGTCGTTGATCTCTTCGATATTGATGGTCGTACCGGTTTCACGCTGGATCTGCTGGATGATCTTGCCTCCGGGCCCGATCACAGCGCCGATGAACTCGCGGTCGATGTAGATCTTCACGGTGCGCGGTGCATGCGGCTTCACGTCGGGGCGTGCGGCCGGGATGCATTTCTCCATCGCGTCGAGGATGTGCATGCGTCCGCGGCGGGCCTGCTCGAGTGCCTGGCGCATGACGTCCATGCTGAGGCCGTCTACCTTGATGTCCATCTGCACACCGCAGATACCATCGCGGGTACCGGTCACTTTGAAGTCCATATCACCGAGGTGGTCTTCGTCGCCGAGGATGTCGGTGAGTACGGCAAACTTGTCGCCTTTCGTGATGAGACCCATGGCCACACCCGAAACGTGCTTCTTGAAGGGCACACCGGCGTCCATCAGGGCGAGGCAGCCGGCGCAAACCGTAGCCATCGACGAGGAACCGTTCGACTCGAGAATATCGCTTACCACGCGCACGGTGTAGGAGTACTCGTCGCCGGGCATCATTTGCTTCAGCGAGCGGAGCGCCAGGTTACCGTGGCCCACCTCGCGGCGGCCGGGAGCGCGCAGGAACTTCACCTCACCTGTCGAGAAGGGCGGGAAGTTATAGTGCAGGAGGAACTTGGTATAGTCCGACTTGGCAGCGCTTTCCACGAGGAGCTCGTCGAGCGGGGTGCCGAGGGTTACGGTGGTCAGCGACTGGGTTTCACCACGGGTAAACAGCGCCGAGCCGTGCGGGCCAGGGAGAACGTCCACTTCCATATCGAGCGGGCGAACCTGGTCGAGGCCGCGGCCGTCGAGGCGAACACGGTCGTTGAGGATCATGTCGCGCACGGTGTGGTATTGGAGGTCGTTCAGGTAGTCGCCAATGAGTTTCTTGGTAACATCCGGAAGCTCACCGCCTTCGGGCAGGGCCGTTTCGGCTTTGATAGCGGCTACGACTTCTTCCTTTACTTTCTTGTACAATTCCTTACGCTGGGCCTTGGGCTCGTTGGCGCGGGCGATCTCCGCCATGCGCTTCTCGCCGAGGGCATTGACGCGGGCACGCAGCTCTTCGTCATGCTGGGGCTTGGGGTAATCGCGCTTGGGGCCAACGCCAACCAGGGCACGGAGTTCTTCCTGGGCCTTGATCTGTACGCGGATGGCTTCGTGGGCGATCTCGATGACCTTGATGAGGTCTTCCTCGCTGCACTCCTTCGATTCGCCTTCCACCATCATGATGTTCTTCTCGGTGGCGGCGATGATAAAGTCCATATCGCTCTGCTGCATTTGCGAGCGCGTGGGGTTGATGACGTATTCACCGTTGATGCGGCTGACGCGCACCTCGGAGATGACCTCCTGGATGGGAACGGTCGATACGGCGAGGGCAGCCGATGCGGCCAGGCAGGCCATGGCGTCGGGCATGATCTCGGGATCGGAGGAGATGAGGGTGATGATCACCTGCACCTCGCAGAAATAGTCTTCGGGGAACAGCGGACGCAGGGCGCGGTCAACAAGGCGGGAGGTCAGTACCTCGTAGTCGTTGAGGCGGCCTTCGCGCTTGAAGAAAGAGCCGGGGATGCGGCCGGCGGAGGCGAACTTCTCCATATAGTCTACGGAGAGGGGGAAGAACGATTGGCCGGGTTTGGGTTCCTCGGTGGCCACGACGGTAGCCAGCAGGACGCAATTGCCCTGGCGAACGGTAACAGAACCGTCGGCCTGGCGGGCGAGGCGGCCCGACTCGATGGTGACTTCACGGCCACCGCCGATATCGAATGTTTTTGAGAATTTCTGGGTCAACATCTTGTTGAAATTTAGGCCCGGAGTGGGTTTGAAGGCCATGGGCGGGCTCCGGGCGGGGTTAGTGAAACGTGCAGGCGCACGTAGGCGAAGGCAGGACGCCTTAAAGCAAAAAAGCCCTCCCGGACGCGGGAGGGTCAGGAAGGGCTTTTACTTATTTGCGGATGCCTAATTTTTCGATCAGGCTGCGGTAACCTTCGAGGTTGTGCTTTTGCAGGTAGTTGAGCAGGCGACGGCGCTTACCCACCAGTTGCATCAGGCCACGGTGCGTGGAGAAATCTTTTTTGTTCTGCTGCAGGTGCGCAGAAATCTGGGCCATGCGCTCGGTGATGAGGGCGATCTGGCCTTCGATGGATCCTGTGTTTTTTTCGCTACCGGCGTACTGCGTGAAAATGCCGGCTTTCTTTTCTTTCGATAAAGGCATTGTTTCGATTTTTTCGGGTGTCCCCATTGGACCCCCATTTCAGTTTACTTATTTGAGGTGCAAAGTTAGGGAAAACAGTTTGAAGTTTGCGGTTTGTAGTTTGAGGTTTTCTCGTATTCGGCATCCAAACTCTTGAATTTCAACGGAAATCGACCGGTAATCGCGTGTCGCCAACCCCAACCTGAAATCCCAAACCCCAAACTTACCTTCGCCGCATGGAACTCTATTCCGAAGACACCCGCACGATCCTGGGCCTCCAGCTACCCACCGACCCGCGCTGGGTCGACCTGGCGGCCCTCTCCCTGGAGGACGTGCTCACCGACCATGCCTGGTGCGAGCAAAAGGCGGCCGTTACCTGCATCACCATCATCCAGCGGCACAGCGACCGGCAGGAGCTCGTCGCAGCGCTGGCCCCGGTGGTTACGGAAGAATGGGGCCATTTCCGCCTGGTGCTGGCCGAGCTGCACAAGCGCGGCCTCAGGCTTGGCCGGCAGCGGAAAGACCTTTATGTGAATGCCTTGCTGGGGCATGCCCAGGCCGGCGGATCGCATGAAGGACGTTTTCTCGACCACCTCCTCATGATGGCCCTCATCGAAGCCCGCTCCTGCGAGCGCTTCAAACGCCTCAGCGAAGGACTGCAGGACCCGTATCTCCGCCAGTTCTACCGCCGGTTCATGGAAAGCGAGGCGGGCCATTATGCCCTATTTATCAACTTAGCCGAAACCTACCTTCCGAAGGACCTGGTGCGGCAACGCTGGGCCGAATGGCTGGCTTTCGAATCCGGGGTGCTGCAAAACCTGCCGCTGCGCGGCGACCGGATGCATTAATGATTGGGAACGGCATCCCGGGCAACGCTTGCACAGGCATCCGAGAGGTATGCACGATTTCTAAGAGGGAATCTACCCTTGTGCCCCGAAATAGCTGATCTCCCCGGAAAAGTCCAGTTCCGGGTACCGCGCCTGGAGCTCCCGGGCCTTTGCCAGCTGCGTGTGTAAAAACTTCCGGTGCGCCTCGGTTTCGGGAAACGATGGCCGGTGCTTCCGGGCGCCATTGAGCTTGCGGATCTCCTCCAGCAAGTGCCGCGTGTCCTCGCTCGTATAGGTTTTCAGGAACTGCTCCAGCACGAAGCCGGTGGCCAGGTAGTTGGGATGTACGAGGTCTTCTGCGTAAAAGCGATAGTCGCGCAGGATGTCGATGACGAGTTCATACGACGGGAAATAATAGAGGCGATCGAACTTACCCACGAGGTGATGAACGGACTCCAGCAGGCGCGCCTTGCTGCGGTTGTTTTCCACCACGCCGTCGCGGATGTGGCGTACGGGCGAAACCGTAAAGAGAAACTTAAGCTTCGGGTTGAAGCGAAACAGGCGGTGCAGCGTGTTGTCCAGTAGTTCGACGGTTTCGTCGATCCCGAGCATGTGCTTGCGAAACCAGCCCGCGGGTGCCCGGTGGCAGTTGGCAACGCCGGCGCCGGCGGCCAGCGGCTGGACCGGCTTTGTATCCTGGTCGAGCAACCGGTAACTGAACGAAGAGCCCAGCGTGATGATCAGCCAGTCTGCTTCTTTCAAAAACTGCTGTGCGGCTGCCTGCGCGCTGTTGAGTCCTTCCAGAACGGTTGCGGCATCAGTGCCCGAAAAGCGGCTGTGGTGGTTCCAGCTATGCCAGATCCCGTCTCGCTCAAACAGGTCGGCCTCCGTATAAGGCACAGGGTCGATATAGGACTGGAGGCTCCGGCATACTGAGGCCGGGTCGAAGAGAATGCCGTTGGGATTTTGCAGCACCCGGAACTTGAGTTCGCCGAGCGCGGTGCCGATATGCTCGGTAAAGCAGGAGCCAATTGAAAGGATCCGCTCGCCGGGCATCATCCGCACGCCGGGGTCTGGGATATGCACAGGTAGCATCAGGTCCATCTACACGAAGATTTGTTGCGCCAGCTCCCTTGCTTTCGAAAGGGCTGCGCGGTCGAGCGACAGCTCCTCCCCTTTTTCGGCCATGTAATCGATCAGCCAGTCGCTGTTCATGTTGCCCACGAGCTCGTCGTCGGCCATGGGGCAGCCACCAATGCCAAGAAGCGCGCCGTCGAAGCGCCGGCAGCCCGCTTCGTAGGCCGCATCGACCTTTTCGTGCCAGCCGGCGGCCGTGGCGTGCAGGTGAACGCCGATCTCGGTTCCGGGAAGTGCCGCTACAAGCTGCCCGGTGATACTGCTGATCTGCTCCGGCTTCGCTACACCGACGGTATCGGCGAGCGATACCACCGGCACGCCGAGCTCCGCGATCTTATTGGTCCATTCGAGAACCACGCCGGCGCTCCAGGGATCACCATAGGGGTTGCCGAATCCCATCGAAATATAAACCACCAGTTCCTTCCCGTGCTGCACACATAATTGCTGGATCGCGCGAACGCGCTCGAGGCCTTCTGCGATGGAGGCATTCGTGTTGCGCTGCTGGAATGTTTCGGAGACCGAAAACGGAAAGCCCAGGAACCGGATCGCTTCGTGCTGTACGGCTTCCTCGGCGCCGCGCACATTCGCCACAATAGCCAGTAGCTTGCTCCGGCTCCGTTGCCAGTCAAGGCCGGCAAGCACCTCGGTTGTATCGGCCAGTTGGGGAATGGCCTTCGCCGAAACAAAGGAGCCGAAGTCGAGCGTGTCGAAGCCAACCCGCAGGAGCGCATTATGGTAGCGGATTTTCTGAGCGGTGGGGATGAACGTCTTCCAGCCCTGCATCGCATCGCGCGGGCATTCCACGAGCTTCACTGTGCGGGTCGTACTCATAGCATCATTCGTTGTTTCATGGCTTCATAGAGGATCATGCCTGTGGCCACCGATACGTTGAGCGATTCGAAGCCGGTGGGCATGGGGATCGTAAAGCGCTCATCGCAGATCTTCATCAGCGCCGGGTGGATGCCCCGCTCCTCCCCGCCCATCACGACCGCGACAGGCTCGCGGAAGTCGAGGTCGAAAAGTTTTGCGGAGGCGGTCATCTCGGAGGCGAGCACGCGGATACCATTGAGGCGCAGCTCGTCGACGGCTTTCATAAGGCTGTTGACGCGGCACACGGGTATGTGCTCAAGGGCGCCGGCCGAGGTCAGCATGGCGTCTTCGTTGAGCGCGCCAACGCCTTTATCGGGGATGATCAGCGCCTGCACGCCCATGCTCCAGGCCGTACGCGCAATGCCGCCGATATTGCGGATATCGGTTACACCGTCGAGGATCAGGAACAGCGGAACCTCTCCTTTATCGACCACCCAGGAAATGACTTCCTGCAGGTCGTGGTACTGCACGCGCGACAGGAGCGCCACGCAGCCGCCATGCTCGCCGATGTTAAAGCCATTGAGCTTTTCCGCCGGTACGTAGTTGATGGGAACGCCCGACCGCTCGGCGGCCTTTCGTATCTCGCCCTGCAACGCGGTGGGAGCTGTCTTTTGCAGGTAGATGCGGTCGATGGCGCGACCTTCGGAGAGTGCCTCGAGAATGGCATTGCGGCCAGCGAGCAACATATTCTTTTTCGGGCGCTGCGGAGAGCGGAAATTTTTCACCCGCCAAAGGTAAGCGCATGAGGAGGAATTTGCAGAAGCGCGGTTTGTCGCAGCCTTCAAACCAGCAATCCCTGGCCTGTTGCCGATCGGTCGATGCACCAGGAAATGCTCTACGCTCTTAACCCAGAAAAGAAAAAACCTCCGCGGGAGCGGAGGTTTTGCGTTGATGTGTTCTTATCAGATACCGAAAGCTTTCTTCACTTTCGGAACGTAGTCCAGTTTTTCCCAGGTAAAGAGCTCCACCTTCTTCGTCACGGCTTTGCCGCCGGGCATCTGGAAGGTTTTGGTCACCAGCTCGGGCTTGCGGCCCATGTGGCCATAGGCGGCGGTTTCGCTGTAGATCGGGTTGCGGAGCTTCAGGCGCTGCTCGATGAAGTACGGACGCATGTCGAAAATGCCGCGAACGATCTCGCCGATCTCGCCATCCGTCATGTCGACCTTCGCGGTGCCGTACGTGTTCACGTTCACGCTCGTCGGTTCTGCTACACCGATGGCATACGAAACCTGCACCAGCACTTCGTCGCACACGCCAGCAGCCACCAGGTTCTTGGCGATGTGGCGTGTTGCGTAAGCGGCCGACCGGTCGACCTTCGAGGGATCTTTGCCCGAGAAAGCGCCACCGCCGTGGGCACCCTTGCCGCCGTAGGTATCTACGATGATCTTGCGGCCGGTAAGACCCGTGTCGCCGTGCGGCCCGCCGATCACGAATTTGCCCGTGGGGTTGATGTGGTACTTGATGTCGTTGTTGAACAGCTTCGCGTACTTCTTGTATTTGGCCTTGACGCGTGGGATGAGGATGTTGATGATGTCCTTGCGGATCTGGTCAGCCATCTTCCTGTCGGTATCGAAATCGTCGTGCTGCGTGGACACCACGATGGCGTCGATGCGCACGGGACGGTTGTTATCGTCGTATTCGAGGGTAACCTGGCTTTTGGCGTCGGGGCGCAGGTACTTGATCTGCTTGTTCTCGCGGCGCAGCGCAGCCAGCTCGATGAGCAGCTTGTGGGCCAGGTCGAGGGCGAGCGGCATATAGTCTTCCGTCTCGTTGCTGGCGTAGCCGAACATCATTCCCTGGTCGCCGGCGCCCTGCTCTTCTTTCTTCTGGCGGTCAACACCCTGGTTGATATCGGAGGATTGCTCGTGGATGGCCGAAAGGATGCCACAGGAATTTGCTTCGAACATATACTCGCTCTTCGTGTAGCCGATCTTGCGGATAACGCCGCGGGCGATCTCCTGCACATCGAGGTAGGCTTTCGATTTGACCTCGCCGGCAAGTACAACCTGGCCGGTCGTCACCAGTGTTTCGCAGGCCACTTTCGACTGCGGGTCAAGTGCAAGGAAATGGTCGATGAGCGCGTCGGAAATCTGGTCGGCAACTTTATCCGGGTGGCCCTCCGAAACGCTTTCAGAAGTAAAGAGATAAGGCATTGGTGACTGTAATTGATGGGTTGGAAAATAAAACAGGGTGCAAATATAGCACCCTGTCGTATTCAATTGAATTCGTTATCCCGGCAGCTTCGAGTACACGATGCGGAGACGCATCCGGGCATTGGGGTCGGCATAGGTGCCGCCGCCCAGTACCGCCCGCCCGTAGGCGACACGCGGCAGCCGGAAGAAGGTACGGCCTGCCTTGCCGAAGCGCGCATCGGCAACACGCAGCTTGAAGGGCGCGAAGAGCTTGAGCTCGTCGTTCGCGGCTCCGTGTGCAAGGATCTGCTGCACATGCAGGGTGACATTAAACCGGTACTTCTTATCAGCCTTGAGATCGCCACCGAAGACCGAGCTGTTGACGGCTCCGAAGTTGCTCAGGGATGCCGACAGGGAGTCGTCGCGGATCTGGAGCACCGAGTCGCCGGAGCGGCGTCCGAGGAACAGCGACGGAGGCGCGGCGAAGATGTTGTCGTTTACGGAAGGCAGCACCGTTGCGATCAGCTCGGCGCGGTGTACGACCTTGTTGGTCATCGTATCGAGCCCCGGAATGCGGAGAAAGATTGCGCTGCCGGGCTCGCTTTGCAGATAAGCCTTGTCTTCACTCGTACCGAGGTTATTCAGGTACGTGAGCCAGTTGCCACCGGGTGTGCGTTGGATCAGGTTCGCGGTAGCGCCGCGGCCCTTGAAGGTCGACGTATCGGCGGTGTAGGTCGACTGGTAGCCGCCACCGATGATCCCGTGGTAGTAGTTATACGAGGTCGTATCGATCGTGCCTGCGCGCTTCACGCGGAAGTACACGGTCAGGCGTGTCTTGCTCGTGTCCACGAGGTTGAAGTACGCAAGACCATTACCGGTGCCCGCATCGGCTAATACAGCAAGACCGGGATGAAGCGCGTAAAAGGATTTGTAGTCGTGGTGTGCAAGCGAATCGAATACGAGGTTGTCACCAAACAGGTTGTTCAGGCGGACACGCAGCACGTTGGCGACTTTCGTCGTATCGCGCTTGCGGATCAGCGTTAGCGAGTCGTCGAGGTTGCGGATGCTGAAGCTCTGGGTACCTAGTACCGTAGGCTCGACCGCAAAGGGCGCTTCCTGTGTGGTATATACAGAGCTGTCCTTGAAGTTCGAGGGGAAGCTTAATTCGCGCACCTGTACCGAGAGCGGCGCCATGCTGTCGCCGTAGCTGGTCACGTAGCCTAACTGGAGCACAACGGAGTCAACAGTAACGGAGTCGCGGTTGTAATAAGGATAGGTTCCAACGCCGTAAAATGCCGGCCCGAAGTTGAAGTAAGCATCAGCCTTGCTGTTGCCGAACTCCGGGTCGTTCGTGATGGCGCCGATGGCAACCAGGTCGGCAGGCGACGTGGTCGTATTGCCGTTCCAGCGGCCATTGTCGGTCAGGACATCGAGAAATGTTTCGAAAGTATTGATGTTGTCGACCGCCGGAACAAGGCCGCCACCGAGCTCGGTAGCTTCGTTGATCTTGCGGCAGGACTGTATTCCAAGGCTAAACGTCAGGAACAAGACTGCAGGGAGCAGCAGCCAGCTAAGTTTCTTCACACGAAAGAGTTATCGGTTTAAAAGAGGGAGACACCTACTTCCCCGCAAGATCGACATACAACTGTAAATAGTCTGTTAAATCAGACTCTGCATTATAGGGTAACGTCTTCTTGCCGCGCACTTTAGAGAAGGCTTCCACGAGCGCCGGGTCGACGTCGTCGGAGCCGAAGGTGATGGCATCGGCATAGGTGGCGCCGCCGCGGAAAAGCGCGCTGTTGTTGCCTTCCTTGAAGGCCTCGAGGTCCTTTTCCTTAAGCGTCGAGTGGATCAGCGCTTTGTTGATAAAGTCTTCGCCAAGCTTCTCCTCGAAGGTGTTCTGGCCGATGGTGTATACCACCTTGCTGTGGGCGAACACGGGTTCTTTCTTATATACCGTTTTAAGGTATGCGGGAATAAGCGAGGTCATCCAGCCACTGCAGTGGATGATGTCCGGCGGCCAGCCGAATTTCTTGACGGTTTCGAGGGCTCCCTTGCAAAAGAATACGGTACGCAGGTCGTTGTCGTCGAACCACTTCTCGTTCTCGTCGGTGAAGACGAACTTTCGCTTGAAGAGGTCTTCGTTGTCGAGGAAATAAACCTGCAGGCGGGCGTTGGGCAGCGAGGCTACCTTGATCTGCAGCGGGAAGTCTTCGTTGTCGACCGATACGTTGATACCGGAGAGACGTACCACTTCATGGAGACGGTGGCGGCGCTCGTTGATCGTTCCGAAGCGGGGCATAATACAGCGCACTTCGAAGTTGTTGTCGTTAGCCTTGATGGCCAGGCGGTTCACGATCTCTGAGAATTCCGTCAGCTCCAGGTAGGGTGACATCTCGTTGGCAATAAATAAAATTCTTTTCTTTGCTGACATTGTAAACCCGGGTTTTGCCTTCAAAAGGTGTGCAAAGGTAACTATTTCTTGCCAATGCGGTCCGGATAATGAATACGAACCGCACACATGACGATTTTCAAAACTGCCCAGGATCTGCGCGCCTGGCTTGCCGCAGCCCGCGCCGATGGGCTGTCTTCCGGCTTTGTTCCCACGATGGGCGCCCTCCACGACGGACACCTGTCGCTGCTCCGCGCTGCCCGCCAGCACAACCAGGTCACGGTGTGCAGCATCTTCGTCAACCCCACGCAGTTCAACAACCCCGACGACTTTGATAACTATCCCAGCAGCATAGAACACGACATCGAGCAGCTGCTCGGTGCGGATTGCGACGTGCTGTTCCTGCCGTCGGTGAGCGAGGTGTATCCGCCCGGTCATATCAAGAAGCACTACGACCTCGGGCCGGTGGAGCAGGTGCTTGAAGGCGCCTTCCGGCCCGGGCATTTCCAGGGCGTTTGCGAAGTGGTGGAGCGCCTCCTCGATGTGGTTCAGCCCGACCGGCTCTACCTCGGCCAAAAGGATTTCCAGCAATGCATGGTGCTCCGCCGCCTGCTCGAGATCAGCGGCAAAGACAAGGACATCGAGCTGGTTATTGCTCCCACGCTGCGCGAAAGCGACGGCCTCGCGATGAGCAGCCGCAACCTTCGCCTCGATGCGCAACAGCGCGGGCAGGCGACGGCCATCTACCGCGCGCTCGATGGGATCCGCCGCGCCTTTGGATCTGCCGGCAACCGCGCGCTCGAAGCCGAGGCGACAAAAGCACTTGCGGAACAGGGCTTCCGTGTCGACTATGTCGCCATCTGTGAGCCGGCCACCCTCCTGCCGCTCGAAGGCACGCAAAAGCCAGCTGTAGTATTAGCTGCCGCGCATCTCGGCGATGTGCGTCTCATCGACAATATTGTTATTGACTGAATAAGCCGGCATTCGGGAACCGGCAAAGCAATGCATTTCGGGACATCAGTTGATGGCTGTTAGGTGCCGGTTTTTCCCGACAAGGGCTCCGGCCGGTTGTGATTCCGCAGTCCCGACACTAACTTTGCGGCGTCATGACAATTACCATTCTGAAATCGAAAGTGCATAGGGCGGTGATCACCGAGGCGAACCTCAACTACGTTGGCAGCCTGACGCTCGACCAGGACCTGATGGATGCGGCCAACCTCATCGAAAACGAGCAGGTGCAGGTGGTCAACGTCAACAACGGCGAGCGCCTCGAAACCTACCTGATCAAGGGAAAGCGCGGCTCGGGTGTCTGCTGTCTCAACGGGCCTGCCGCACGCAAAGGCATGGTCGGCGACGTGGTGGTGATCATCTCGTATGCATCGATGGACTTCGAGCAGGCCAAGCGTTTCCAGCCCTCGATCGTATTTCCCAAAGAGGGTAACCGGCTGTAAGTGAACGTTAATTCCTTGGCCCTTCACCGGGCCGGGACTATATTGCCGTATGAAGAAGCCCGTACTGACCATCGTTCAATACCTGTTCTTCCTGGGGCTCGGGATCTTCTTCGTTTGGCTGTCGGTGAAAGACATCAGCTCCTCGGACTGGGAGGCGATCAAGGGAGCCGTGCTACGGGCGCGGCGCTGGCTCATATTGCCGGCCTTCCTGTTGCTCGTGATGGCGCACTACAGCCGTGCCCTCCGCTGGAAGATCCTCATGGAGCCACTCGGCTACAAACCCAGCAACTTCAATGTTTTTGCGTCTGTCATGATCGGCTACCTCGTCAATGCGGCTGTACCACGACTTGGCGAAGTTGTTAAATGCACGCTGCTGGCGCGGTACGAGAAAATGCGTGTCGATAAGCTTGTCGGCACCATCGTCATGGAACGGGCTGTCGACGTCATCTGCCTGACGGCCGCCTTCGCCGCGGCCTTTGTATTCCAGGGCCATGTGATCACCGATCCCATCGTGAGCAAGTTCTCTTCGGTGGTCAACGATGGAAGCGGCCACGTATCGGTGGTCAAGCTGTCGTTGCTTCTCGGGGGCGCGATCCTGTTGGTAGGCATCGTAATTTTCCTGATGAAGCGCTTCGCCCATATCGACTTTGTCGGAAAGGTGCGCAACGTGTTTTCGGGTATCGGGCATGGGCTCAGCTCCATCCGCTTCATTCGCCAGAAAGGCGCCTTCCTCCTGCATACGCTGCTCATCTGGGCCATGTACCTGGGCGGTACCACGATCGGGATCTATGCACTCCGCGAAACCGCGCACCTTGGAGTCGGCGGCGGGCTGACGACCCTTGTGCTCGGCAGCCTCGGCATGGTGGTGACGCCCGGTGGCATCGGCGCCTATCCCCTGCTGATCGGCAAGCTGATGGGCTGGTACGGACTCAATGAGAATACCATCGGCGTTGCGCTCGGCTGGCTGCTTTGGGTCGTGCAAACGCTGGTGACCCTTGTCGTTGGCATCCTTTGCTTCGCCTTTCTTTCCTATCACAATAAAAACCGCATTCTTGAAAGCCCCGTTATTCTACCAGACCAAAATCCTGGCGCCTGAAGAGTTCCGCCGCCGGGTGGCGCAGTGGCGCCTGCTGGGTAAGACGATCGCCTTTACCAACGGCTGCTTCGATATCCTGCATGCCGGTCATATCGCCTCACTGTGCGCCGCTGCAGCGGAGGCCGACATGCTAGTCGTAGGCCTCAACAGCGATGCCTCGGTGAAGCGCCTGAAAGGTGCAAGTCGTCCCGTTAATGACGAGGACAGCCGCGCTACCGTTCTGGCTTCGTTGTTGATGGTAGACGCCGTTGTGTTGTTTGAAGAAGATACCCCGCGCGAGCTCATAGCTTCCTTTCTCCCCGACGTGCTCGTAAAAGGTGGTGATTACAAAGTGGAAGAAATTGCAGGCGCGGCCGAAGTGCAGGCTGCCGGCGGGCGGATTGTGATCAATCCCATCAGGCAAGGATTTTCTACGACCGGAATTATTGACAAGCTGCGGCAGTAAGCGCCGCGAACCCTACGACCATGAGCACAACGCTACGACGAAAGATCATTCCCCGCGATATCAGCTGGCTTTCCTTTAACGGCCGGGTGCTGCAGGAGGCGGCAGATCCCTCGGTGCCGCTGCCCGAGCGCATCCGCTTCCTCGGCATCTTCTCCAACAACCTCGACGAATTTTTCCGCGTGCGCGTAGCCACGCTGAAGCGGATGATCCAGTTTGGCAACAAGGCCCGCATGAACCTCGAGGAAAACCCCGAAGGCATTCTCGAAGAGATCCAGATGATGGTGCTGAACCAGCAAACCGAGTTCAACCGGATCTGGGAAGTGATCGTACAGGAGTTGCGGGCGCAGAAGATCTTCCTCATTACGGAAAAGGAACTCAACGAGGAGCAGCGCACCTTCGTGGAGGAATATTACGACAGCGAGGTCAGCGCCAACGTCATCCCGCTGATGATCGAAAGTATCCCCGACTTCCCCTACCTGCGCGACAAATCGATCTACCTGGGCGTGGTGCTTTCCATGAAGGAAACCGCGCTGAAGCGCAAGTACGCTGTTATTGAAGTGCCGACGCGCTTCAACGACCGCTTTATCCTCCTGCCGTCGCCCGACGACGAGAAGCATATCATCCTGCTTGAAGACGTGATCCGCTTCAACCTGCCCACGATCTTCAGCTACTTTGGTTTCGACCAGTACCAATCGAACGTATTCAAGGTAACGCGCGATGCCGAGATCGACATCGACAGCGATATCGCCACCAGCCTGATCCAGAAGCTCGAGAAGGGCTTGAAGAACCGTCGCAAGGGCAAGCCGGTGCGCCTCGTGTATGATAAAGAGATGGACCCGGGGCTGCTCGAATACCTGATCCGGCGGATGAATCTTACCAAGCGCGACAACCTGATCCCGGGCGGGCGGATCCACAACTTCCGCCACTTCATGGAATTCCCGCAGGCGGTGTTCCGCGGCAAAGGCACGCGGCGCAAGCCGTTCGGGCACCCGCTGCTGGAGGAAGGCCGCACCACCGACGTTGTGCTCGAGCGGGACATCCTCCTGCACTTCCCCTACCACTCGTTCAACCCGGTGATCGATATGCTCCGCGAGGCGGCGATCGATCCCGATGTGACGGCCATCAAGATCACCTGCTACCGGCTGGCCAAGAATTCGAAGATCGTTAACGCGCTGGTCAACGCGGTGCGCAACGGGAAGCAGGTAACGGTGATGCTCGAGCTGCGCGCGCGCTTCGAGGAAGAGGCCAACCTCGAATGGAAAGAGCGCCTCGAGGATGAAGGCGTGCGTGTGCTTATCGGCATACCCAACATGAAGATCCACGCCAAGATCTGTCTTATCCGCAAGCGCCTCCACGACCGCGTGATCCATTACGGCTTTGTAAGCACGGGCAACCTCAACGAAAGCACGGCAAAGGTGTATGCCGACCATTGCCTGCTTACCTCCAACCGGGCGATCATGTCGGACGTGAACCGGCTGTTCAACTACATCGAGCACTATAAAACGGGAACGCATTTTCTGAAGGCCTGCCGCACGCTCATACCGAGTCCGGTGTTTACGCGCCGCGCGATCCTCAAAATGATCGAAGCGGAAGTGCGCAATGCCCGGAAGGGCAAGCCGGCAAGCATCATTGCGAAGATGAACTCGCTGTCGGACGAGGTGCTCATCGATGCGCTCAACGAAGCCGCCCGTGCCGGTGTGGAGCTCAAGCTCATCATCCGCGGCATCTTCTGCATGATCACCGAAAACGAGCGCTTCGTGAAGCCCGTTACGGCGGTCAGCATCGTGGACGAATACCTGGAGCATGCCCGTGTGTGGATCTTTCACAACGGGGGCAAGGAAAAGATCTTTATTTCCTCGGCCGACTGGATGACGCGCAACCTCGATCACCGCGTGGAGGCTACCTGCCCGATCCTCGACGAGCGCCTCAAGGAGGAGCTCCTCGACATCATCAAGATTCAGCTGCAGGACAATGTAAAGTCGCGCCTGCTCGACAACGCGCTCAGCAACACCTATGTGCCGCAGGGCCTGCAGCCGCCGATCCGCGCACAGGTGGAGATCTATAATTATTTACACAATAAAATGGAATTGCAACGTGAGACTGGCAGCGATTGATATCGGGAGCAACGCCGGGCGCTTGCTCATTAATGACGTAGTGCAGGGGCCGAACGGCAAGGCCGAGTTCATCAAGATGGCGCTCGTGCGCGTTCCCCTGCGCCTTGGCTTCGATGTGTTCGACACAGGCCGGATCTCGCAGAAGCGGTCCGACATGATGCTGAAGACGATCGAGAGCTACAAGCTCCTGATGGAGGTGTACGAGGTGAGCCACCTGCGTGCCGCGGCCACATCGGCAATGCGCGATGCGGCCAACGCAGCCGAGGTGCTGGCGCGCATCGAGGAGCGTACCGGGATCCGCATCGACGTCATTTCCGGCGGCGAGGAAGCGCGCTTCGTGTACGAGAACCACGTGGCCGAAAACCTGAGCAGCCAGGAGTCGTACCTGTATATCGACGTCGGTGGTGGCTCCACGGAGCTTACCTTTTTCAGCGACGGCAAGCTGCAGTTCAAGGAATCGTTCAATATCGGCACCATCCGGCTGCTGAAGGACCAGGTGGACAAGAACGCCTGGGAGCTGATGAAGAACTACATCAAGGAGTTCACCAAGGGGCATCATCATGTAACCTGCATCGGGTCGGGCGGTAATATCAACAAGGTGTTTTCACTGTCGAAGCGCAAGGAAGGAAAGCCGCTGCAGCTCGACCAGCTGCGCAACTACTACAAGGAGTTCAGCGCCCTCTCCATCCGGCAGCGGATGCAGCTGTACAAGTTCCGCGAAGACCGCGCCGACGTGATCGTGCCGGCGCTGCTCATTTACATCAACGCGATGCGCTGGGCCGACGCCGAAGACATCTTCGTGCCCAAGATCGGTCTTGCGGATGGCCTGATCCATTCGCTCTACGACGATATCATGAAGACCGAGCAGGAACGTTGGGTTTAATAAGTACATAAGTTCGAAGCCGGAAGTCTCAAGTGGTCTTTGGTTGTCAGTAGTGAGCCGTCATTGCGGGTGCAGCGAACGGATTTACCCGGAGCCGATTGCTTCGCACCCTCGCTTCGCTGTAGCCCTCGCAACGAACTGGTCCCTGCCGGAGCCTGTACTATCACCTGCCGACTTCCCACTTCCGACCTCAGCGCTCCGACATCCGACATCCGACATCCGACTTCTTCCTGACCTGCGTTTGCCTAACTTGCCCCAAATTTCAACTATGTCTGCTGCTGCCGAGGTAAAACGCATCACCACCGCCACCCTGCAAAAGATGAAGGCCAACGGCCAGAAGATCTCGATGCTGACCGCATACGACTTCTCCTTCGCCCGTCTCATCGACGCCGCCGGTATCGACGTGCTGCTGGTGGGCGACTCTGCATCGAACGTTATGGCCGGTCATGAAACAACGCTGCCCATTACGCTCGACCAGATGATCTACCATGCGCAATCGGTGGTGCGCGGTGCACGCCGCTGCCTCATCGTGGTGGACATGCCCTTCGGCTCCTACCAGAGCAACGGCGACATCGCGCTGGCCTCCGCCATCCGCGTGATGAAGGAAACCGGCGCCCACGCGATCAAGATGGAGGGCGGCGAAGAGATCATCGACTCCGTGCGGCGCATCATTTCCGCAGGCATTCCGATCATGGCACACCTCGGGCTCACCCCGCAATCGATTTATAAATTCGGCTCGTACAACGTGCGCGCCAAGGAGGAAGCCGAGGCGGCGAAGCTGAAGCGCGACGCGATCCTGCTCCAGGATGCGGGCTGCTTTGGCCTCGTGCTCGAAAAGATCCCCGCGGCCCTGGCCAAAGAGGTCAGCGCCTCGCTGCATATACCAACGATCGGCATCGGCGCCGGCGCCCATTGCGACGGGCAGGTGCTGGTGATGCACGACATGCTCGGCATCAACACCGAGTTCCGCCCCCGCTTTCTTCGCCAATACCTCAACCTCCATGAGCAGGTGACGGGCGCCGTCAAGCAATACATCGACGATGTGAAGGGAGGCAGCTTCCCGACCGACGCGGAATCTTACTAGGAAGTTTTCGGTTTTGGGTTTTCGGTTTTGGGTTTTCAGTTTTAGGTTTTCTGCCAAAAATGTCAGATTTACCTAACGCATACGGGTGCCAGCCGGATTTATGCCATTGCGCAGATACCAGCAATCACAAACTCCAAACGGCAAACTCCAAACTGTCTTCTATCTTCGCCGCGCAAAAGCCAAAACATGAAGCATTTTCCTACCTGCGCCTCGGCGCTGCTGCTCCTGTTAGCAGCTGCGAGCGGCAACGCGCAGCAAGCGGCCCCGGAGCTTGACCCGGTGTCGGTGACCAGCAATTTCCATCCCCTCAACACTTCGCGCACCGGCCGCAATATCCTTGTGCTGAAGGGCGAGCAGTTTCGCAACCTGCCGGTGAACAGTATCGACGAATTACTCCGGTACGTGCCGGGTATCGAGATCCAGGCACGCGGGCCGATGGGCGCCCAGAGCGACATCGTACTCCGCGGCGGCACCTTTCAGCAGGTGCTGGTGATCGTTGACGGGCTGCGGATCAACGACCCGTTCTCCGGGCATTTCGCTACGTACTTCCCCATCGCCCCTGCCGAGATCGAGCGCATCGAAGTGCTCAAAGGCGCTGCTGCAGCCCAATACGGATCCGAAGCCGTCGGTGGCGTTGTACAGATCATCACGAAATCCTTCGCCGCCGCGAAAGGCACCAAAACAAAAGGCGGCCTCGCCCAGCTGTCGGCCGGGCAGTACGGCCTCGTCAACGCGCAGGCGGGTGGCCACTACAGCAACGGGCGCACGACCGTCGCTGGTGGCCTGCTGACCAATAACGCCGATGGCGTGCCGCAGCGCGGGATCAAGGGTTACTTTCATGCCACTACCGCTTCTGCCTCGGTAGCGCATTACCTCAACGACCGCTGGCGCCTCGCCCTGCGCTCCTCGTACGATGTACGCGACTTCGCCGCGCAGAACTTCTATACCACGTTTGCCAGCGATACTTCGACCGAGAAGGTAAAGACCTCGTGGAACCAGTTCTCGCTCCAATATGCAAAAGGGCGCGACCGTTTTCTTTTCGATGCCGGGTACAAGAATACCTCGGACTATTTCCTCTTCAACCCAGCCGGCACGGCGAATGAGAACAAGAGTGAGCTATGGCAGCTTGCTGCGCGCCAGGAGCATCGCATCGGCACGCATACGCTGTGGACCAACGGCCTGCAGTTCAACAACCGCGCGATCCATTCGAACGACCGCGGCAACCACAACGAAAATGTTGTGGCGGGCTACAGCACCGTGAGCTATACGGGGGCTGGCGGCTTCAGCATTGCCCCTGCCCTTCGCCTCGACTGGCACCAGCGCCGCGGCTTCGAGCTCGTGCCGCAGCTGGCTCTTTCGCTGCGCCGCGCCGTGTGGCAGCTTCGCGCAAGCGCGGGCAAGACGATCCGCGACGCCGACTTCACCGAGCGCTACAACAACTACAACAAAACACTGGTGCTGAGCGGACGCATTGGCAACCCCGACCTTGCGGCCGAGCGCGCTCTTGCGCTCGAAGCCGGTGGCGATCTTTTCCTGGCCAAAGGCTGGCGCGTT
Organism: Flaviaestuariibacter terrae; assembly: GCF_054777635.1. Taxonomy (NCBI): domain Bacteria; kingdom Pseudomonadati; phylum Bacteroidota; class Chitinophagia; order Chitinophagales; family Chitinophagaceae; genus Flaviaestuariibacter; species Flaviaestuariibacter terrae. Next base: position 691,495 of record NZ_BAAHAL010000006.1, on the reverse strand, counting down.
TCGGGTACATACTTCAGCCGCCGGCACAAGGGGCTTATCGACTACGTAGTGACGCCCTATGCGCAGATGCCGCGCCGCGACAACCTGTCCCCCACCGGCAGCTATGCGCTGGCGCAAAATCTTGCCGACGTGAACATCCACGGCGCCGAGCTCGACCTGCACTACCTGCGCCCGCTCCGCAACGGGCAGTCGCTGCAGGCGCTGGCCGGGGTTACCTGGGCCGAAGCAAAAAGCAGCAATGGCATTACCGGTTTTTACCTCACCTCGTTCGCGAAATACCTCGTCAACGGCAGCGTTACTTTTACAAGCCGGCGCGTTGAACTTGCTGTAACGGGTATTTACAAAGAGCGGGCGGCCGCGCAGGAAGCGCCTGCCATCAAGGCCAGCCTGTCGAAAGACTATTTTGTGCTGAATGGAAAAGCACAGTTCTTTGTGCTCCCCGCCCGCCTGGGCGTGTTTGTGCAGGCCGACAACCTGCTCGACAAAACGTACAGCGACCTTCTCGGCGCCCAGATGCCCGGCCGCTGGATCCAGGCCGGCGCTCAATTCAAATTCTAAAAAACGATTGTTATGCAGGACGTATTAGCAGCCCTCGGTATCGGCGCCAGCAACAGCGGCGCGAGTACGGGCACCCAATGGATCGCCGGCACGGGCCGCGAGATCGCATCTTTTTCACCCGTCGATGGCAAGGAGATCGCCAAGGTAACGCTGGCCGATGAGGCCGCCTACGAGCAGGTGATCCGCAAGGCGCAGGAAGCCTTTGTTGCCTGGCGTATGTACCCTTCGCCGAAGCGGGGCGACATTGTGCGCCAGGTTGGCGAAGCACTCCGCAAATACAAGGAGCCGCTGGGCAAGCTCGTTTCGTACGAGATGGGCAAGAGCCTGCAGGAAGGCTATGGCGAGGTGCAGGAAATGATCGACATCTGCGACTTTGCAGTTGGCCTCTCGCGGCAGCTGCACGGCCTCACGATGCACAGCGAGCGCCCCGGCCACCGCATGTACGAGCAATGGCACCCGCTCGGTATCGTCGGTATTATTTCCGCCTTCAACTTCCCCGTTGCCGTGTGGAGCTGGAACACAATGCTGGCCTGGGTTTGCGGCGACGTTTGCGTTTGGAAGCCTTCCGAGAAAACGCCGTTGTGCGCCATTGCCTGCCAGAACATCATCAGTGAAGTTTTCAAGGCGAACAACGTTCCGGAAGGCGTTTGCGGTCTTGTGATCGGCGAAGCCAATATCGGTGAGAAGCTCGCAGCCGATGGGCGCGTTCCGCTCGTGTCGGCCACCGGATCTACCCGGATGGGAAAGGCCGTCGGTGCCGCAGTAGGCGCCCGCCTCGGCCGCTCGCTGCTTGAGCTGGGCGGCAACAACGCCATCATCATCTCCAAGGATGCTGACCTCGATATCGCCATTGTTGGCTCGGTATTCGGCGCCGTGGGAACGGCCGGCCAGCGCTGCACCACTACGCGTCGCCTCATCATCCATGAGTCGGTATACGATGCGTTCCGCGACAAGCTCGTGGCTGCTTACCAGCAGCTGCGGATCGGCAACCCGCTCGACGAGAACAACCACGTGGGTCCGCTGATTGACAAAGGCGCCGTGGAGCAATACCTGGCGGCTATTGAAAAGTGCAAGGCCGAAGGCGGCCGCTTCCTCGTGGAAGGCGGCGTGCTCGAAGGCGCGGGCTACGAGAGCGGCTGCTATGTAAAGCCTGCCGTGGCCGAAGCGCAGCCGCACTTCGAGATCGTACAGCACGAGACCTTCGCGCCGATCTTGTACTTAATGAAGTACAGCACGCTCGACGAGGCCGTTGCCATCCAGAATGGCGTGCCGCAGGGCCTCTCCTCTTCGATCATGACACTGAACCTCCGCGAGGCGGAGACGTTCCTTTCGTCGGCAGGCTCCGATTGCGGTATCGCCAACGTCAACATCGGCACTTCGGGCGCCGAGATCGGTGGTGCCTTTGGCGGTGAAAAAGAAACCGGCGGCGGTCGCGAGAGCGGCTCGGATGCCTGGCGTATCTACATGCGCCGCCAGACCAACACGATCAACTACAGCAACCAGCTTCCTTTGGCGCAGGGCATTCGCTTTGACCTGTAAGGGAAGATCATTCGCTGCATCATAAGACAAAGGGCCGTTGTGAAACGGCCCTTTGCTATTGCGTATTTCGCGAATGATTCCGGCATCTACCTGAGCAGCTTTTCCTTGGCGAACAGGAAGATCGCCAGCCAGACGAGCCCCTTTACCAGGAAGAAGAGAAAACCGGCCCAGCCGATGCGCTTGAGCCATTGCTTCCATTTCGGGGGCGTGGTACCGCTGTCCATGCCCGAAAGATACTATTTCTGGATTTCGGCGGCGGTAGTGGCGCCGGAAGCCTGCATCATTTCCTGGAGCGCGGCCTCGTTCATGTAGGCGATTTCCCATTGGTGGCCATCCGGGTCCGCGAAGCTGTGGCCATACATCCAGCCATGATCTTCCGCATCGCGGTAGATGCTGCCGCCGGCGCTGACCGCTTTCTGAACCATCGCATCCACTGCTTCGCGGCTCTCCGCGTCGATGCAAAGGAGCACCTCGGTTGCCTTTGTCGCATCCACGATTGGCTTGTGCGTAAAGTCCTGGAAGCGCTCATGCGTCAGGAGCATTGCAAAAATGTTCTCCCCCAGCACGAGCGCTGCGGCCTTGTGGTTGCTGAATTGCGGGTTGAAGGAAAAGCCGAGCTGTTCGAAGAAATTTCGCGACTTCTGGATATCCCGAACGGGAAGGTTGATGAAGATCTTGGTTGCCATAACGATCGTTTTAATAGATCAAAGCTAACTGGCCATCACGAAAGGCAACAGCCCTGGCTGCGACAAAAGAACGGGGAGCTTGCGACTGGCTCCGGCTGCAGGCCTGATGAAAATGACGTTGCGAAAATTACCGGTTGCGGCCACCCGCACGAAAAGGTTGCCGTTTCTACAATTCACAAATCCCTAAGCTGGCCCGTCGCTAATTTTAGCGACAATCGTATTGGAATGAAAAGAAATTTTTGGACGAATGGCCGGTACATATTGCCGGTATTGCTTGCGGTGGCGCTTTCCTGGAATGCCGGTGCGCAGACGGCCGTGAAAACGGCTCCCAACGGCTGGCACCTGAAAGATCGCGCGCAGGATGGCTTTTACGGCATCAGTCTCGACAAGGCCTACCAGTTTCTGAAGGGCCGGAGCAGCAAGACGGTCGTTGTTGCCGTGATCGACTCGGGTATCGACACCACGCACGAAGACCTCCGCCCCGTGCTGTGGACCAACCCCGGCGAAATTCCGGGCAACGGCATCGACGACGACAAGAACGGCTATGTCGATGACGTGCACGGCTGGAACTTCCTCGGTGGCAAAGACGGGCGCAACGTGAACGAAGATTCGTATGAGGGCGTGCGCTTTTACTGGAAGAACAAAGCCCGCTTCGAAAACGCGGACAGCACACAGCTCCGCGGTGCCGACCTTGCCGACTACCGGGTGTGGACCCGCGCCCGCTATGACCTTGAGCAAAAAGTAGACAAGGAAGAGGTTGCCGGTTTCCGCAGCATCTACCCCATCGTTTCGCTCTACGACTCCGTACTGCGCAAAGCCATCGGCCGGCCCGAATACACGGCCACCGACCTCCGCAATCTCCACAGCGACAACCCGATGATCCGCGAAGCGAAAGCAGCCTTTACCCAGTTCTTCGCGGGCAACGACACAACGGAATATGTATCCAACAAGATGCTGCTCGAATACATCGAGGGCAAGCTTCGGATGGCCGACTGGCTCAAGTCGCCGCCGCCGGCCTACCGCGGCGAAGTGACGAAGGATAATGAAGACGACATCAACGACCGCAACTACGGCAACAACGATATCATGGCCGGTACGCCGATGCATGGTACCCACGTTTCGGGGATCATCGGCGCGGTGCGCGGCAACGGTGTGGGCATCGATGGCATTGCCGACAACGTGCGGATCATGATGCTCCGGGCCGTTCCCGATGGCGATGAGCACGATAAGGACATCGCGCTGGCCATCCGCTACGCAGCCGACAATGGCGCGCAGATCATCAACATGAGCTTCGGCAAGGCCGTATCGCCGCAGAAGGCTGCCATCGACGACGCGGTGCGCTACGCGCAGGGCAAGGGCGTGCTGCTCGTGCAGGCTTCCGGCAACAGCCACGAGAATATCGATACGGCCCGCAACTTCCCGACACCCGTGTTCCTCGATAAAGGCCGCGCCCAGAACTGGATCGTGGTGGACGCTTCCGGCGACCCGACCAACGGCGGGCTGGCAGCCGACTTCTCCAACTACGGCACCAGCATCACCGACGTGTTTGCGCCGGGCAAGAATATCTATTCCACGCTTCCTGGTGGTAATGCCTACGGCAACCTGTCGGGTACCAGCATGGCCTCGCCGGTAACGGCCGGTGTTGCCGCACTGATACGGGAATATTTTCCCAAACTAAGCGCCGCCCAGGTCAAGTATGTGATCGAGAACAGCGTGGTAAAGCCGGCCATCAAAACGCCGAAGCCGGGCTCCGAAGAGGAGAAGGTTTCCCTAAGCGCACTCAGCCACACAGGTGGCGTTATCAATGCCTACGAGGCCGTAAAACTGGCAGACGCCGTCAGCTCGGGCCGCGTGAAGCTGAAGATCGAATCCAATAAGGTCAAGGTGAAGACTGACAAGGAAAAGACGAAGACAAAGTCGGAGCCCAACAAGGTAAAAACGAAGAAAGAACCGCTGAAAACATTCTGAGGTTATCCATAGAAAAACCCCGGCCCATGCGCCGGGGTTTTTTATTTTTAGTGCCTAAAAGCCGAAGACCATGCCCCAACTACAGTTAGATCGTATTCCCGAGTATTATCACCGCTACGTAGCGCAGGTAGCCGACCTCGATCTCGCTGCTGCGCTCGCTTTCCGGCGCACCGCGCTTCTCCCCTTGCTGCAATCGCTGCCTGCGGAGCGCTGGGATTATGCCTATGCGCCGGGCAAGTGGACCATCAAGGAACTGGTGCTCCACATCGCCGACACGGAGCGGGTGTTTGCCTACCGCGCCCTTACGTTTGCCCGCAACGGCAACACGCCGCTGCCCGGGTTCGATGAGAATGTGTTTGCCGACAATTCGGAGGCAGCCCGCCGCAGCCCGGAATCGCTGCTTGCGGAGCTCGAATCGGTACTGACCGCGAGCGACACGCTGTTCCATTCCTTCTCCGAAGAGCAATTAGACCGCAGCGGCGAAGCGAACGGGAAGCCGGTATATGTATTCGGCATCGGCTACATCCTTGCCGGTCATATCCTGCACCACAAAGGCGTACTGGAAGAGCGCTATCTCCATACGCAAACGGCCTGAACTATTCGCATCCAGCATAAGAAAAGCCCCGGCAACTGCCGGGGCTTTTCTTTATTTGGTGAGGTCTCTACTTAAAACGTTTTCACGGGCTGCTTGCCCTGCTGCTTGGCGCGGGCGAGCGACTGCTGGTTGCGGATATCGCCAATGACGCGTACCGCCTGGTCGAGGTAAATATCGCGGCTGCGGTCTTTGAGGAACTGGTTATAGCGGTCTTCCTTGTTCTTGTCTTCCGCCATGCGGGCCTTGTCTTCCGGGAGGTAGCTGATGGTCAGCTCCTTGTTCGCCTTGATCAGGCTGTCGGTCTGCTTCACAAGAACGCGGATCTCCTGCTGCTCGGCGCGGAACTTATCGATCTGCAGGGAGTACTCCTTGTCGTTACGGGCAGCGATCACCTCGGTGTTGCGCTTGATCTGCTGAAACACCGGGTTACCATTGATGCGCGCGGCGCTGAGGCTCTTGATCGTTTGCAGGTCGTAACCGCCGTTCCAGGGCTTGTAGCTGGCTTTGCTGATCTCGTCCCAGGGAAGTGCGTTGTCGTTATCCCGCTCGCGGTACTTATAGCTCTCGAGCTGGTCGGGCACGATCACGTCGGGCACAACGCCCTTCAGCTGTGTGGCACCACCGTTGATGCGGTAGAACTTCTGCAGCGTGATCTTGAGTGAGCCAAGATCGCTGTTGGAGCTCATGAAGTTTGTTTCGGGGTCGAGGCCGATGGCGCGCTGCACGGTGCCCTTGCCATAGGTGCTCGTAGAGCCGATGATCACCCCGCGGCCGTAATCCTGGATGGCGGCAGCGAAGATCTCGGAGGCCGAGGCGCTGAACTCGTTCACCATAACAGCGAGCGGTCCATCATAAAGTACACCCTGATCTTTGTCGCGCATCACCATGGGCTTGCCCTGGCGGTCGCGCACCTGCACGATCGGACCGTCTTCGATAAAGAGTCCGGCCATCTGCACCACATCGTAGAGCGAGCCGCCACCGTTGTTGCGGAGGTCGATCACGATGCCGTCAACCTTGGCCTGCTTCAGCTTGGTCACTTCGGCTGCGACGTCGGCAGCACAGCGGCGGCCATTGGGATCGTCGAAGTCGGCGTAGAATTCCGGGAGGTAGATGTACCCGATCTTCGAGCCGCCCTGGTCAACCACGGCGCTGCGGGCATAGGTTTCATCCTGCTGGATGGTATCGCGGGTGAGGGTCACGTTTTTCACCGTGCCGTCTTTCTTCTTAAGTGTCAGGGTTACGCTGGTCCCTTTCTTGCCGCGGATCAGCTTCACCGCGTCTTCCACCTCAAAGCCGGAGATGTCCTGGGTACCGACGCTGTCTTTGCCCTGGGCCACCTTGAGGATCACATCGCCTACTTCGATCTGCTTCGACTTCCACGCGGGCGAGCCGGTAAGCAGGGTGGCGATCTTGATATTGCCTTCATCGTACTGGAGCGATGCGCCGATACCCGAGAAGGTACCGCTCAGCTGCTCGTCGAAGTAGCGCTTCTCCACCGGGGGGAAGAACTCGGTATACGGGTCATTGAGCTGGGTGATCGTATTCACGTACAGCGCGAAACGCTTGTCGTCATCAAAGGTCTTCGAATAGCGCTGGTAGATGCGGTCGAGAACTTTCTTCACGCGGTCGCGGGCATCGGCCTCGAGCTGTGCATCGGTCTTCACTACGAAATCCTTGGTGCCTTTGTTCTTCTCGCGGTTATCCAGCAGCTCCACGTAGCGGTCGAGCACCATGTACTTCACCTTTTTGCGCCAGGCTTCGCGGCGCTCGGCTGCGCTCGACGGGAACTGGATCTTCTTGGCATCGGCCACGATCGATTCGTCGACCGTAAAGTCGAAGGGCTTTGCGAGAAGCTCCTGGTACAGCTTCTGCGTTTCGGCCATGCGCTTGTTGAACAGCGCGCTCACGTCCTGGAAGAATTCCACCGGCGCGCCCTTGATCTCGTCGTCGATGCGCGTCTCGTGGCGGCTCAGGGTCTTGAGGTCTTCTTGGAGGAAAATGTTCTTTTCGGGGTCCATGGCTTCGAAGTACTTCACATAGACCTGGCGGGAAAAATCGTCGTTGATCTCCTTGGGGCTGTAGTGGCCCTGGCGGAGCATTTCGCCCACGCTCTGGAGAATGCGTTCGTATTTGGAGGGAGGTGCGGTGGTTCCGGTTCCGAGGCTGCGGGTAGCCAGGAAAATCCCGGCCGCCAACAAGGTTAGCAGAATGGGTAATCTTTTCATGCTGAATAGTGATTTAAGTGCCGGAGGCATAGTTCTCAAATTTAAAGCAAAAAAGATGCAGCACCGGTGAGGCCTCTATACTTAACAAACGTTTTTGATGAACGGCCGCTTCAAATTTGTGCAACGAGTGCTTCGAACAATGCAATCCGTTAGCCCGCGCGACGCATCTTCTGAAAAAATTTGGCGGAGGACGAAGGGAAATATTTTGCGCAAAACACTTCATTCCCTTATTTTTGCATTCCGCAAAACGGTGGTTATAGCTCAGTTGGTTAGAGCGTCGGATTGTGATTCCGAAGGTCGCCGGTTCGAGCCCGGTTAGCCACCCTCCGCCCCCGCTTCCCGCGGGGGTTTCTTTTTCCCCCTACCGCTCGTAACGCCCTGCAACCACCGCCCCTTCCATTCGTTAATAATGGTTAACAAATCCGGATAGCCCCGGCCATGTCGGCTATTTTTGCGCCTTCATTCTACCGAATAACACATTATGAGACTCTATACCCTACTGTCCGTTCTTCTTCTTACCCTGGCGGCCGGCGCCCAGCAGCGCCCCGGTGGCGCCGGCGGCGGTGGCCGCAGCATGCCCAACGGCCGCTTTTACGGCCGCGTGGTTGACGGCTCCAACAAAGGCGTCGAAGCCGCATCCGTGGTGCTTGTGACGATGCGCATGGATTCCGCGACCAAGCAGCGCAAAGAGGCAGTTGTTGGCGGACAGCTCACCGCGGCCAACGGCGACTTCAGCATCGAGAACGTTCCCGTGATGGCGCAGTACACGCTCCGCATCACCGGTATCGGCTATAAGAAATACGAGCAGAAGGTGCAGTTCCAGCGCCCGCAGGGCAGCACCGATCCCAATGCGCTGATCAACGCGATCGACCGCGACCTCGGAAACATCAAGCTGCAGGTTGACCAGCAGGAGCTTGCAAACGTAACCGTTACTGCGCAGCGCCCGCAGCTCACCCTGGGCATCGACCGCAAGGTGTTCAATGTCGACCGCAACATCACGAGCGCCGGCGGCACCGCGGTAGACGTGATGCGCAACGTGCCTTCCGTGGCCGTTGACGTGGATGGCAACGTTACGCTCCGCAACAACGCCCCGCAGATCTTTGTCGACGGGCGTCCCACCAACCTCACCCTGGAGCAGATCCCGGCCGATGCCATCGAAAGCATCGAGATCATCACCAACCCCTCCGCCAAGTTCGATGCCTCCGGCGGTACCGCGGGTATTCTCAACATCGTACTGAAAAAGAACAAGCGTGTCGGCTACGCCGGTAACATCCGCGCCAGCGTCGACTCCCGCGCCCGCGTAGGTCTTGGTGCCGATATCAACGTGCGCCAGAACAAGGTGAACGTGTTTGCCAGCGCCAACTACAACCAGCGCAAATCGATCTCGTCGGGTCAGACCGACCGCGTAACCACCGGTCCGGCTTCGCAATCGATCCTCAGCCAGCTTGACAGCAGCACGATGCGCGGCGCTTTCGGATTTGGCCGCGCCGGTCTCGACTACTTCCTCAACAACCGCAACACGATCTCGGCCAGCGTGAGCATGGCGCGCGGCGGTATGGATCCGGAAACAGAGACCAGCATCCGCACAACCCTGCGCAAGAATGGCCAGCCCGACACGGTGCTGTCGACGCCCCGCATTACCGAAGGAACGAACCGCTTCCGCAACATGGGCGCCCAGCTCAGCTTCAAGCATAACTTCCCCAAGGCCGGTCACGAATGGACTGCCGATGTGAACTATAACAAAGGCCATAACGAGAACGAGAGCGTGATCACTTCGCAGAACCTGCGGATCGCGCCCGATAACGCGAACCTCGGAAGCTATACACAACTGCAGAACATAGCCGGTACCAACCAGACGGTTGTATTCCAGACCGACTATGCCAACCCGATCACGGAAAAGTCGAAGATCGAAGGCGGCGCCCGCGTGCAGGTGCGTGATATTGTCAGCGATATCGCGTACACACTTGGCGGCAAGACCACCGGCACCTATTACACCAACCAGGAGCGCATCTACGCCGCCTATGGCACGTACTCGGGCAAGATGAAAACCTTCGGCTACCAGCTTGGTCTGCGCGCCGAGAGCTCCACGAACGAAGGCGTGCTCAACCGCAAGCAATCGTTCCGTACCGAGTTCCCGGTAAGCCTGTTTCCAAGTGTCTTCCTGAGCCAGAAGCTGACGGACTTCAGCGACCTGCAGCTTAATTACAGCCGCCGGATCAACCGTCCCAACTTCTTCCAGCTCTTCCCCTACACCGATTATTCCGACTCGCTCAACATCAGCCGCGGCAACCCGGGTCTTGTGCCCGAGTTCACCAACTCGCTGGAACTCGCCTTCTCGCATACCTTCAAGAACCGCGATAACTTCATTGCGTCGCTTTATTTCAAAAACACCAACGACCTCATCACGCGCTACCAGCAACTGGAGAACGATACTTTCCTGAAGCGCGACGTGTACATCAACACGTTCATCAACGCCAGCCGCAGCTGGGTGTCGGGCCTCGAGCTCGTATCGCGCAACAAGGTGGCTGCCTGGTGGGACCTGACCTCCAACCTCAACCTGTTCACGTCGAAGATCGAGGTGCCGGGCCAGGTAACGCCTGATCCGTTCGTGAGCTACTTCGCCAAGATCAACAACCAGTTCAAGCTCCCGAAGAACTTCAGCCTCCAGCTTTCGGGTGATTACACCTCGAAGATCATTTCGGCACCCGGCGGCTCCAACAGCGGCGGAGGCCGTGGCGGCTTCGGTGGTGGCGGTGGCATGATGGGTGGCGGTAGCGGTTCCGCTGCACAGGGCTATATCCGTCCCAACTTCGGTGTTGATGCTGCCCTTCGTTACGAATTCCTCAAAGACCGCAAGGCTTCGCTCTCGCTCAACGTAAACGATATCTTCCGCACCCGCAAGTACGACGCGCATACCGAGTCGACCGGTTTCGTACAGGATGTTCTCCGTCGCCGCGATCCGCAGGTGTTCCGCCTCAACTTCAGCTACCGCTTCGGCAAGATGGACGCAACGCTTTTCAAGCGTAAGAACACGCGCCAGGAAGATGCCGGTATGGACACGGGCGTAGGCATGTAACTTCCTTCCATAAAGCTTAAGAGCCCTGCCAGCCGGCAGGGCTTTTTTCATGGGCGGAACCCCTATTTTTGACGCATGTACCGAATTGCCCTAGTTCAGGACCTTCCTATGCCCGACGATACCAGCGCTGCCCTTGCTGCGACTGCCGGTGAAGCACCGCTCTCGTTCGGGCACATCGACGACTTGCTGGCCAGTTCCGATGTGCCGGCCGTATGGCTGCACACCCGGACGGGGCTGCATGCCGAATACGCGATCAAAGCATTGCAGGCAGGCAGGGATGTGATCTGTAACGCGCCGCTTTGCATCACCTCGTCGGCGGCCTGGCAGATCCTCGAAACGGCGAAGTACACCGGCCGGAAGCTGCACGTGATCAACCATTGCAGCCGCTTTTGGAGACAGGCGGCGAAAGAGCTGGGCGCCCTGCGCCGTGTTCATGTCTGGGCACGTACTACGGAGGATCCCGGAGGAAGCCGCTTTCCCGACGGCGGACATCTTTACGGCATTTTCTACCCGCTTGCCGAAGCCCTGACCACCGTGCTGGGCCCCATCGACTCCGTTCGTGGTCACCTGGAGCGCGGACGCGGCGACGATTCGCTGGAGCAAAGCGGGCATGCGGAATTTACATTGGACGGCGGCGGTACTGCCTATTTTGACTGGACGGTGGCCCCGGCCCCCGAGGCCCAGGCTCCCGGTTTTTCGGTGCTGCTCGAAGGCGCCAACGGCACGCTTACGATAGGCGGTGCGTTTGACCAGGACAAGCTCCGGATCAATACGGTAGAAGCAACGGGGATTGATATGACGGATCCCGGCCAGTCAGCCTGCGTGGCCGACCGATTGCCGGCTGTACTGGACGGGGGAAGCGACGGCAGGTTTGATGCCTTCCGCGCCCTGCGGGTAGTTGAGTTCATCGATCGCATCTATACCCGACTCCAAGGCGACAGCGCATGAAGCGATTGATCCTGGCCGTTACCAATGACCTCAGCTATGACCAGCGAATGCAGCGTATCTGCCGGACCCTGGCGGAAAACAACTATGATGTTACCCTGGTAGGCCGGAAGCTTTCACACTCGCGCCCGTTGCGAAAAGAGCCATACACGCAAAAGCGGCTTCGCTGCCTCAGTAACAAGGGGCCGCTGTTTTATGCCGAATACAACGTTCGCCTTTTTCTCTTCCTCTTGTTCCGACGATTCGACGGCGTCTGCGCGATCGATATCGACACAGCCCTCGCCTGCTTTACGGCCGGCCGTATCAAAGGCGCATTACGTTTTTATGATGCCCATGAATTGTTTACCGAAATGAAAGAGGTGCGCAGCCGGCCGCCGGTTCACAAAGCCTGGCTGCGGATCGAGCGCTACGCGGTGATGGCGATGGACGCAGGCTACACAGTGGGTGAAGGCCTTGCGCGCATTTTCGAAGAGCGCTACGGGCGACGCTTCTCTGTCGTCCGCAATATGCCGGTCTTGCAGGAAACTACTGCGGGCGCTGCGGGCAGCGGGCCATACATTCTTTACCAGGGTGCCGTCAATGAAGCGCGGGGTTTTGAAGTGATCGTACCGGCCTGGAAGAACATTGATGTGCCGCTGGTTGTTTGCGGCGATGGCAACTTCATGGAGCAACTGAAGGATCTTATCCAACAGCATGGAGTAGCCGCAAAGATCGAATTACGCGGAATGCTTCCGCCGGAGCAGCTTCCCGCGATAACCGCCGGGGCCCTGTTCGGCATCAACTTTACCGAGGCCGAAGGGCTTAACCAGTACTACTGCCTCCCCAACAAGTTTTTTGATTATGTGCAGGCCGGTATCCCACAGCTTACCAATGACTATCCTGAATACCGGCGTCTTAACGAGCAATTCGAAGTAGCCCTGTTGCTGCCCGAGCTGTCGGTTGAAGGCGTTAGCGAAGGCGTCCACAGGCTTCTCTCCGATCGTCCCTGCTACGAGCGCCTGCGCGCCAATGCGAACCGGGCCCGAGCGCAGTGGCACTGGGACGCTGAAGCACCGCGCCTGCTTGACATTTACCGTAAAGCCTTTGCCCGTGGCTGACAAGCTCCATATCGTTTGCCTCGACGCACCGGCTCCCCCCGATTATGGCGGGGCCATCGACATGTATTACAAAGCAAAGGCGCTCGCCGAAACGGGGCGCTCGATTGTGCTGCACTACTTTGATTACAAGGAGGGCCGAGGCAGCACCGGGATGGAAGCATTTTGCTCCGAGATCCACAAATACCCGCGCAAAAGCTTCCTAGCTTCGATCTGGGAAAAGCAGCCGTATATCACGGGCTCACGCAATAGTCCCGAATTGCTGAAGCGGCTTAAGAAGGACGATGCGCCGATACTGCTGGAAGGGGTTCATTGCGCAGGCCTGCTACCGCATTTCTACGGGAAGCGGAAGTTCCTGCTCCGGATGCACAACGACGAGGCGGCCTATTATGCAGGCCTGGCTGACAATGAGCGGAACCTGTTTCGCCGTGCGTACTACCGGCTCGAAAGCCGCCTGCTCGACGCGTTCCAGGACTCGCTTCCGAAAGAACTTCCGATGGCCTGCGTATCGCATACAGACATCGCGCAACTGGCCGAGCGCTATGGATTCCGCCAGCTTTCGTTCATCCCTTCGTTCACGCCCTGGCAGCGCCTTGAGGGTGCTACCGGCCGCGGGTCGTTCTGCCTGTACCAGGGTAATATGGAAGTGTCGGAAAACCGCGAGGCCGCGGAGTGGCTGCTGGAGCACGTTTTCACCGACAGCTCCATCCCGTTTGTGATCGCCGGCAAGAACATCCCGAAGTCATTGTTCCATGGTGCGTCCGGAAAGCCGCACATCCGCCTGTACAGCAACCCGGGCGCCGATGAAATGGAAGAATTGCTTCGCGAAGCGCAGGTGAACGTCCTCCCCTCGTTCAACACAACCGGGCTGAAGCTGAAGATGCTTCATGCGCTGTTCAGTGGAAGGCATTGCCTGTCGAATGCGGCAGGAATCGCCGGCACGGCCTTTTCGGGCGCCGTGGAGCTGGCGGAAACGCCCGAAGAATTCAGGGCGGCCGTAGCGCGGTTGTGGGGCACGGCGTTTACCGAAGAAATACGGGAGCGCCGGCAGATCGTGGCCGAGGTATACTCGAACGGCCGAAACGCGCAAAAGCTTAATGCATGGCTATAGAGGCGTTGTCGATGACACCGCCGTGCTCGGTACGCAGCATCCGCGCCGGGAATTTGTTGATCACGATGTAGTCGTGCGTCGCCATCACGATCGCCGTACCATAGTCGCGGGAGATGTGGAAGAGCAGCTGCATGATCTCATCCGACGTTTCGGGGTCGAGGTTACCCGTGGGCTCGTCGGCAAGTATCAGCTTCGGTGAATTGAGCAGGGCGCGCGCGATGTCGACGCGCTGTTGCTCGCCGCCCGACATCTCAAAGGGCATCTTAAAGCCTTTCGATTTAAGGCCCACTTTATCGAGCACGTCGGCGATCTTTTCATCCATCAGCTTTTCGTCTTTCCAGCCGGTGGCCTTCAGTACAAACTTCAGGTTCTCGTTTACGTTTCGATCGGTGAGCAGCTGGAAGTCCTGGAACACAACGCCGAGGCTGCGGCGGAGGAAGGGAACCTTGCGCCAGTCGAGCGTCCGCAGGTCGTAGCCGTTGATGGTGCCCTGTCCTTCACGAAGCGGCAGCTCGCCGTAGAGCGTCTTCAGCAGGCTCGATTTACCGGTACCCGTTTTACCCACGAGGTATACGAATTCACCCTTGTTGACAGTGAGGTTCACGTTGCGGAGCACCTGGCTGTCGCCCTGGTAGATGTTGACGTCGCGGAGCTCGATGATCGATTCGGCCATAGCTGATTTTTGGAAAGATAGTTAATAACGAATTTCAGCGCCATTGACCTTCAACAGCACTTCTTTTTTAACAGATTCTTCGGTGCGCCCGATGACAACGGCCTCGATGCCGTAGTGCCGGGCAATGGCGATGAGTGCAACGGCGGTACGCTCGTTGGTATACACCTCCAACCGCGTGCCCATATTGAATACCTGGTACATCTCGCGGTCGTCGGCGCCACTCGACGACTGGATGAGCCGGAAGATCTCCGGCGGCGCTTCGAGACCGTCCTTCACCACGCGCAGGTGTTCGGGAAGGTATTTCAGGCACTTGGTATGCCCGCCGCCGCTGCAGTGAATGAGGCCGTAAATATCGCCGAAGTGCTCCTCGAGCAACGTCCGTACCAGCGGCGCAAAGGTGCGCGTCGGCGAGAGCAGCAGGCTGCCCACCGTGCGCAGCGCACCGGCCGCGTCGATCGAATCGGTGAGGCGGTGCGGCCCGATGTAGACCACGTCTTCCGCTACAAGCTCGTCGAAGGTTTCGGGGAATGTTTTATAATGCTTGTGCAGCACATCGTGGCGGGCGCTCGTCAGGCCGTTTGAGCCGATACCGCTGTTGTAGGCATTTTCGTAGGTGGCCTGGCCATGGCTGGCAAGGCCCACGATCACCTGGCCAGGCGCAATGGCCTCGTTGGTGATGAGTGCCTTGCGGCGCCAGCGGGCGGCCATTGTGCCGTTCACCGCTACCGTGCGCACAACGTCGCCGACGTCGGCGGTTTCGCCGCCCATGAAGGCAATCTGTACACCAAGGCCGGCCATGTTGTCGAGAAACTCCTGCGTGCCCTCGATGAGCGCCGTAAGCACCTCGGCCGGGATGCGGTTCTTATTGCGGTCGATCGAAGAGGAAAACAGCATCCGGTCGTAGATGCCGGTGCAGATCAGGTCGTCGAGGTTCATAACCACAGCGTCCTGCGCAATGCCTTTCCATACCGAGAGGTCACCGGTCTCTTTCCAATAGAGGTAGGCCAGGATGCTCTTGGTGCCGGCACCGTCGGCGTGCATGACGTTCACCCAGTCGGCATCACCACCGAGCAGGTCGGGATCGATCTTGCAAAAGGCGCGCGGGTAAAGCCCTTTCGACAGATTCTGCGTAGCGGCGTGAACGTCTTCCTTCTGCGCGGAAACTCCGCGTTGCGAATAAAGCGACATGCCCCAAAGGTAACGCGTGGAAAGGCTATTAATTGGCTCGCTGGTTAAATGGGGCAACTTAACTTCGCGCCCATGCAGGTGCATTTTGATCTGGAGCAATTGCCTCCCTTCCGGAACGCCGTGGTGACCATCGGCACCTTCGACGGCGTGCACCTCGGGCACCAGGAGATTCTCCGGGCCCTGCGGCAACAGGCCGCCCGCACCGGTGGCGAAACGGTCGTCATCACCTTTCACCCGCATCCCCGCAAGATCGTGCAGCCCGAGGGCTCGCTGGAGCTGCTGACGACGCTTTCGGAAAAAGCAGCCCTCTTGGAGCAACACGGCGTGGATCACCTGGTGGTGGTGCCCTTCACGGCTGAATTCGCGGCGCAGGATGCGGAAGCTTATGTGCGCGATTTTTTGGTGGGACGATTTCACCCGCATACGCTCATCATCGGCTACGACCACCGCTTCGGCAAGGGCCGCAGCGGCGGCTACGAGCTGCTGGAAACGGTGCAGCCGCACTATGGCTATGAACTCATCGAGATACCGCAGCAACTGCTTCATTCGATCGGGATCTCATCAACGAAAATCCGGCAGGCGCTGAAGCAAAGCGATGTATCGGCGGCCCAATCGCTGCTCGGTTACCGCTTTTCCTTCGAGGGTGTGGTCATCCACGGCGACAAGCTTGGCCGGACCATCGGCTATCCCACGGCAAACCTCTCCTATTCCGACCCGGACAAGATCCGTCTGGGCGAAGGCGTTTACGCAGCGACGGCGCAGCTCGGTGACCGCGTGCTCGGAGGCATGCTGAGTATCGGGAAGCGTCCGACGCTCAACGATGTGATCGAGCGCATCGAGATCAACCTGTTTGATTTTGGCGAAGAGATCTACGGCGACACGCTCCGCGTCGAGGTCTGGGCATACCTGCGCGCGCAGGAGAAGTATCCGTCGCTTGAAGAGCTCAAGACACAACTGCAGCAGGATAAGCTCGATTCATTGGATCGGCTGCGCAAGTAATTAGTACCTCCATCTTACTACGCCGTTGCTCAGGCATCAACCATCATCTTCACGATCAGCTCTTTCAGGAGTTGCCCGTCGTCGGCACCGGCATTGTCGACGCCGATGCTTTTGAGGTTGTATTGGTTCAGCAGGAGAATATTCTTTTCGATCGCCTGCGGGTTGTACTGGCGGGCGGCCTGCGTGAATTCCTTCAGCTTCCATTCGGTGATGCCGATACTGGCGGCCAGGGCTTTCTCCTGCCCTGGCGGTGCGCTGTGTACGACCTGCAGCTTACCAAAAAAGCCATACAGCAGCGGCAACACGTAGGGTAAGGGCGCGGCCTTCGGGTTCTGCTCGAAATAAGTAGCGATCCGCATTGCCTTGTAATAGTCGCGGCGCGCGAGTGCGTCCTGCAGCTCGAATACGTTGTATTCCTTGCTGATGCCGACAAACTGTTCAATGTCGTCTTCGTTGATGCTCTTGCGTCCGGCAAGGTTGAGCGTCATCTTGTCAATTTCGTTGCTGATGCGGCTCAGGTCGTTGCCGATATGATCGATGAGCAGGTGCAGCGCTTTGGGCGTGATGGTAAACCCTTTCTCGCGCACGAGTTCCTCCGTCCAGGCAGGAAGCTCGTTGTCGTACAGCTTCTTGGTGCTGACGAGCACGCTCTTCTCCTTCAGGAGCTTGGCCAGCTTCGTCCGCCCGTCCACCTTCTTTCCTTTATAGGCAACGAAGAGCAGCGTCGACGGCAGCGGCTTGTCGATATAGCCCTCGAGCTTTTCAATGTCGCGCATGGCCTGGGCTTCCTTCAACAGCACGACCTGGCGCTCCGCAAACATCGGGTAGCGGCGGCAGGCGTTGACCACGGTAGCCCAATCGGTGTCGCGGCCGTAGAAAACAGTTTTGTTAAAGCCGGCCTCGCTTTCGGAGAGGATGTGGTGCTCTGCATAATTCATCACCTGGTCGATGAAATATTCTTCCTCGCCCTCCAGCCAATACACGGGCTTTGTCTGTCCTTTTTTGATGTCGGAGATGATCTTGTCTACCTTCATATTTCACATATCGGAATGCAACCTTCCTTAAACTGGCATGGTTTTGTATTACGTGTGCGAAAATCGAAACACACTCTTAACCAGAAACCCTCAATTTTAACCCTAAATCGATTTACGATGGCGAACACAAACTACCCGTCTGCAAATGAACCGCAGCAAAACCGTCCGGTCCGCAGCACCAATAACAATGTCAAAAATATAGTGATTGGCGTATTGGCAGCCGGTTTATTAGGCACCTGGGCTTATTTTCTGAAATCGAAGAACGAATCCGATGACAAGATCGCGATGACCAGCACGCAGGCGTCCAACGCCATGAGTGCCCGCGACTCCGTACAGCTGCTCTACAACGACGCGCTGACCCGTCTCGACTCGCTAACGGGTAACAACAACAATCTTCAGGGCCAGGTTACGCAAAACAACAGCGAGATAGGCCGTCTGAAGAACGAAATCAACTCCATCCTGCGCAAGCGCAACGCCACCGCGGCTGAACTGTCGCATGCAAAAGGCCTTATCTCTACACTCAATGGCAAGATCGCCAACCTCGAAGCTGAAGTGGCCCGCCTTAATGGTGAGAACCAGCAACTGGCCGCCGCCAACACGCAGCTGACCGAAGAGCGCACCGTGCTGCAGACGAACCTGCAAACCAGCACCGCCGAGCGTGAGGAGCTCGCGAAGACCGTAGATGTCGCTTCGACGTTCTCGGCTTCGAACATCCAAATCCACCCGATCGATGAGCGCCGCAACGGCAAGGAAAAGGAAACAACTACCGCCAAGCGTGTCAACAAGCTCGTTATCTCCTTTGACATCGAAAACCGCGTTGCCAAGTCCGGTCCTGCCGATGTATATGTTGTCGTAACAGGTCCCGACGGACAGGTTGTGACTGACCCCGCACTCGGCTCGGGTACGCTGACCACCCGCAACGATGGCGACCGTCCTTTCTCGTTCAAGACCACGGTCGATTACGAGCAAGGAACCCGCAAGAATGTAAGTGTACCGCTTCGTCGCCCCGACTTCAAGATCGGTGACTACAAGATCGAAGTATACCAGAATGGTTTCAAGATTGCCGAAGGCACCCGCAGCCTGAAGAAAGGCGGCCTCTTCGGTTAATCCAACGATTTACTCCTGCCCCTGACAGAGGCCCGCTTGCAAGAGCGGGCCTTTTGCGTGTTGCAGCTTTCCGGTCGTAGCAGCTTTGTCCTGACTAGTGCCAACAGTTTTAGAAGCAATCAATTGACGAACTAAGGTTTTGGTCTCCCCTCTTCACTATTCGTCCATTCCTTTCCGAACGGCTCAATGAAAGCCTTGAATCCGGGCTACGGATAATGCGAATGGAGATCGTTTCCCTTCTCCGGGGCATGACCTAATGCCAAGAAAAAAGCCTCCCCGAAGGGAGGCTTTTTTATGCATTCAGCTTCTAAGATCAGAAGATGTTGTAACCAAACGAAGCATAGTACAGGCCACCAACATACGGGCTGCCGTAGCCGGAGCGGTAGTACTGGTTGGCCAGGTTGGTAGCACCGATACGGAACACCGACTTGGTGTTCGGCAGGCGGTACGACAGCTGTGCGTCGATGCTGTGGTAAGCCGGCAGCGTACCGCTTACGAAGGTGCCTTCGTAGAAGTTCTGGTCCTGCCACTTCCATACGATGTTGAAGCCGATGCCACGCCATACGTTGTCGGTGCGGAAGCCCAGGTTGGTGCGGTACTTCGGTGCGTTGAAGAAGGTGATATAGCCTTCCGGAACATCGCGGAGTTCATCGGAGAATACGTTGCCGTAGATATACGTGGAGCGAACGATGTTGACTTCAGCCGAAACACCCCATCCGAAAGCATTCACTTTCTGGTCGGCGTTCTGTACATACGACAGGTTGCGCGACGTGCCGGGGTCCAGAGCGCCAGCGGGCGAGCCCGTCATCGACTGCACGACAGCTACGCGGCCCAGGAAGTCCTTGTACTGGCTGTAGTATGCGTAGGCATCGTAGAAGAAACGCTTGCCGGCAACACCCTTGTAGCCTACTTCGTAGGAAGTAACGCTTTCGGGCTTCATTTGCTTGTACTGGTAAGCCGACAGCTTCGTGGGATCGAGCGTTGCGCGGGCGGCGTTAACCGACTCGGCGGTGTAGCCCGGTGTAGCGCTGTTGTCGAGACCGTAGTAGGACTGGAATTCAGCAAGACCACCGATCAGGAGGCCGGAGCCCACATTCAGGTTGATGTACTGGTCCTGGTTGGTGGGGAAGCGGTAAGCCGTCTGGTACGACAGGCGGAGGTTGTTGTCTTTGAACAGCTTCACAACGGCAGTTACGCGGGGCGTAAAGCGTCCGTCGAAGTTGCTGTGCTTGTCGTAGCGACCGGCGGCGGTCAGCATGAGCACGTTGTTGAACAGGCCTTTACGCAGCTGCACATAGCCACCGATCTCGGAAGGCTTCAGCGTGCCGGCCGTATCGGCGAAGAGCGTGCCCTGAGAGTTCAGTACATATTGCTTGTACTGAACACCGGCGATCATGTCTACCGTGTTGGAGAAGTTGGCGAGGTTCGAAATGTTTACCTGGCCTTCACCTGCCCAGAGGTCGGAGCGGTCGAGGAACTTGGCGCCGTTCACCTGGGGATCTTTACCGATCGGAGCGCTGGCAACAGCGTTCTTCAGGGCTTCGAAAGCGGGCGTACCCGGCATCGGCATTCCCTGGTCGGCACCGCTGCGGGCCTGCTGCTGCGCCTGGTAGTCGGACAGACCACCGAAGCGGCTGAGGGCGTAGGCAACCGCATACTGCGTGTACCAGCCCGAAGCGCCGCCGCTGGCCTTGAAGCGCTCGTTCATGATGCGACCGAGTACGGTAGCGTTGTAGGAATCACCGGAGTTTTCCTGCGTGGTGTAGCCGCGTACAAACCAGTTGGGGTGGCGGATCTCCAGCTTGTGCTGGGCCATCTGCAGGTTTTTCAGCGAGTAGCGGTCGGCGCCGGTGTAAACCGTCGTACCGGTACCCCAGTAGCTGTTGAGCGAAACTTCGATGCGCGGTGTCAGCTTGTAAAAGAGACCGGCCGTGCCTTTGAAGTTGATGGTGTTATAGTCAACGAGGTCTTTTTCGTTGTAACCCGTGCGCGATACATTCTGGTTGGCGACGGCACCGTTGCGGTTCGTCACGTAGAGCGGGATGTACTGGGCCAGCGTGGGGCGGAGTGCAGCCGGGATTGCCGGGTTGCTCAGGAACGCCGTCAGGTTGGCGTTGTTGGGGGTCGGGAAGAGCGTCAGGTATTGCTGCGCGATGGTAGCGGGGTCGAGGGCACCACCGGTGGCACCGAGGATACCGGCGCGGATACCGCCTTCCACCTGCTTCGATACGAGGCTAAGGTTGGCCGAGGTCTCGTCACCATACACGTTTACGCCATCGTAGTTCGGATCGGTAGTGCGGTTGCCGCCTACGACCTTGCTTACGACGCTGGTGCGCTGCACGTTGTCATAGTCGTATGCCTGCCAGTCGTTGGCCTTGATGAACTGGGCCGAGATCTTGAAGGCGATCTTCTCATTCCAGGCCTTGCCGTAGCGGGCTGACCAATCATAATAAGGAGAAGGCTTCTGGTAGCGGTCCTGCAGGTGCATGAGACCCTGCTTGATCTGGAAGCTGAGACCCTGGTACTTGAAGGGGTTCTTTGTGTTGATCAGCAGCGTGCCGTTCATGCCGCCCGATCCATAGAGAGCCGACGAAGCGCCGGAGAGCATCTCCATGTTGTCGATGTCGAGGTCGGAGGGGCCGATGATGTTGCCTACGGAGAAGTTGAGGCCGGGGGCCTGGTTGTCCATACCGTCGATCAGCTGGTTGAAGCGGGTGTTGCCGCTGGCTACGAAACCGCGGGTGGTTACCGTGCGGAACGTGAGCGAAGCCGTGTGCATGTCCACGCCTTTCAGGTTGTTGATCGCCTCGTAGTAGCTCGGGGCGGGTACGTTGCGGAGCGTGAGGCTGCTCATTTTCTCAACCGTCACGGGCGTTTCGAGAATACGCTCGGGCGCACGCGTTGCCGATACCACTACTTCCTGTCCGAGGATGGACGAAGGAGTCAGGTCGACGTCGATGGCCTGCGAGGCGCTCGTTACGGTGATCTCGCGGCTTTCAAAGCCTACCGAGCTCACGATGAGCGTTACGGGAAGCTTGTTGACCGTAAGCCGGAAGTTACCATTGTCATCAGTGTAGGCGCCCTGGGATCCTCCCTTAACAGTAACGGAAACGGCGGGAACGTTTTCCTTGGAGCTGACGTTCTTCACCTTGCCGGTCAGGGTTACATTCTGGGCCATGACGGAAAGCGAAAAGAGCGTCGCCAACAAAAGGGCGGACGATAAGCGCAAGCATTGTCTCATAAACATTTGATTTTGTTTTGGAAGCAACATCGGTTGTTTCGCACCGTGCAGCAGGAGCTCACACGGAACCCTTTGAAGCACATAGTTTTCGGGCGGAAAAATACACAGTAAAGCCAAAGTGTTAAAATTTTTATTTCCACCATGTGCGTTTGTGCGTTGAAAGATGAACGCTGCCTTCTGTCGATCCATCGCTATTTTCGGGTCATGGCACCCTTTACGTTTCCCCGGCAAAGCGGCTTCTACCGCGGCAAGGTTCGCGACGTCTATTATATCGGCAACGACCGCCTTGTGCTGCTGGCCTCGGATCGCATATCGGCTTTCGACGTGATCCTCCCCCGCCCTATTCCGTATAAAGGGCAGGTGCTCAACCAGCTCGCCGCCTATATGTTGTCGGCCACACGCGATATCTGTCCCAACTGGCTCCTGTCGACACCCGCCCCAAATGCGTCTTACGGTTACCGCTGTACGCCGTTCCGGATCGAGGTGGTGGTGCGTGGCAATCTCTGTGGACATGCCTGGCGTACCTATAATAGCGGTGTGCGGATCCTTTGCGGCGCCTTGATGCCCGATGGCCTGCGGGAGAACGACTTCTTCCCGGTACCGCTCATCACGCCGTCCACCAAGGCAAGCGAAGGGCACGACGAGGATATTTCCGAAAAGGAGCTTCTTGCGCAGGGGCTGGCTACGCCGGAGCAATGGGCTAAAATCCGGTCGTACGCACTGGCGCTCTTCGCCCGCGGCAATCAACTCGCCCGCCGGCAGGGATTGATCCTGGCCGACACGAAATACGAATTCGGACTCTACGGGGACGAGATCATGCTGATGGACGAGATCCATACGCCCGACTCTTCGCGCTACTTCCACGCCGAAGGCTTCGAGGAGCGGCAGCTTGCGGGCGCGCACCAGAAGCAATTGAGTAAGGAGTTCGTTCGCGAGTGGCTTATTCAAAACGAATTCATGGGCCAGGAAGGCCAGGTGGTTCCCGAAATGACCGACGAATGGGTGCGTGAGATCAGCGAGCGCTACATCGACCTGTATGAGACGGTAACAGGCCAGAAGTTTCTGCCGGAGCCGCTTACGGAAGAAGAAGTGTTCAACCGCGTCGCGCAAACATTAGGGTAGACCACTCGGCACCCAGTTGCCTTGTTTCAGGTTCGTGCTGCTTGATACCTGCATCAGCGGCCGGGCAATAGACGTTCCCAATGAGCTGATGTCTGGAAAGCTTACCGGCTGTCCCAACAACTATTCAAAAACCACCATTCGCTTGCCATTCCCGGTGACGTCTATGCGCACAGGAACGTCGAATACGGATTCCACTATTGCAGCCGTCAGGTGCGCAGGGTCCGCAAGGTCGGCACACAGAGCGCCTTCCTTCAAAAACAGCAGCCTGTCGGCGTAGCGAAGCGCCAGGTTGAGATCGTGGAGTACGGCCACTACCGTGTTTCCCTGCTCCGCAAGGTCTTTGGCGGTTTGCAGCAGCCGCTGCTGGTAGCGTATATCAAGGTGCGACACGGGTTCATCAAGAAACAGGAGCTTGCCGGAAGCGCCCGTTCCGCCAAGCTGGGCGAGCACACGGGCCATCTGCACTTTTTGCGCTTCACCGCCCGAGAGCGTTCCGTAGTCGCGCTCCGCGAATCCCTCCATATCCATCGAATGCAGGCAGTCGGCAACCAGCGCCTCTTCTTCGGTACGCGACAGCGCGCCGGCATGCGGGTAGCGCCCGAGCTGCACCACGTCTTTAGCGCTGATCGGAAACTGGAGGGCATAGTGCTGCGAAAGCACTGCCCTGCGCCGCGCAAGCTCCAGCGCCGAAAATGTAGGGAGCGCTCTTCCTCCAAGTGTAACTGCGCCGGACGACGGTTTCAGCTCGCCGGCCAGGAGGCGCAGCAGCGTCGATTTGCCGGCGCCATTCGGACCCATGATCACGTGGAAGCTTCCCGGTGCAAAGG
This sequence comes from Flaviaestuariibacter terrae, assembly GCF_054777635.1. Classification (NCBI taxonomy): domain Bacteria; kingdom Pseudomonadati; phylum Bacteroidota; class Chitinophagia; order Chitinophagales; family Chitinophagaceae; genus Flaviaestuariibacter; species Flaviaestuariibacter terrae. Next base: position 667,507 of record NZ_BAAHAL010000006.1, on the reverse strand, counting down.
ATAGCGTTGTCTTCTGCAACAGCGTTTTCCTGCCCACGCGATAGCTGATATGGGCGGCCTCAAGCATAGAAGCCTCCTTTTTGCCCGCCTTTGGCACGGGCCAGCAGGTACAGAAATAATGGCGCGCCGATAAAAGCAGTCACGATCCCGATCGGCATTTCCGCCGGCGCGATCAGGACGCGGCACAGCATGTCGGTAGCCAGCAGCACCGAGGCGCCGAGCAGTGCTGATCCGGCAATGAGGTAGCGGTTGTCGGAGCTGCGGAGGAGGCGCAGCACGTGCGGCACGATAAGCCCGACAAAGGCAATGATCCCGACCATCGAGGTGGCGACCGCTACGAGCAACGCATTTACGAGCATCACCGAGAATTTCAGGCGCTCCGTCCGTACGCCCAGGTACCGCGCTTCGGCATCGCCCAGCTGAAGGGCATTGAGCGGTCTTGCGAGGCGGAGGGCCAGCAATAGTCCTGTCACCGTAGAAATACTGACAATCCAAACCATCTTCCAGCTGGCGACCGAGAGCGTTCCGAGGCTCCAGAAGGTGATGGACCGCGCCTGCGGATCGCGGGCGATATAGGCAAGGAATCCGGTGCCGCCATTGGCCAGCGCATTCACGGCTACGCCGGCAAGGATCATTACCGACACGCTCACGCGGTTGAGGGAGGCGGAAAAATAATAAACCAGCAGCGTCGCGATCATGCCGCCGACAAAAGCGCAGGCTGGTGCGAGGAGGCTGCCCAGGAAGGAAAGCTGCGCGAAGAATGCGTTCTGCCCCAGTACAATCAGCAGGGCCGCCCCGAGCGCAGAGCCCGCCGATGTACCTACGAGCCCCGGCTCTACGATTGGGTTTCGAAAGAGCGATTGCATCAGCGCACCCGACACAGATAGCGAGGCGCCCACGAGGAGGCACAGCAGGCTGCGCGGCAGGCGGATCTCGAAAAAGAGCGCCTCGTGGAGCGCATTCACGCTGCCGCTTCCGTCGTACCGGTGCCGCAGCAGGGCCGGTATCTCCGCAAACCGGATCGGAACGGCACCCACGCCCAGCGACCAGCCAAACAGCAGGAGCAGGAGCAGGAGGAGCGCTCCGTAGATATACGGGTAAGGGCTGCGGGACAGTCGCGACACGTTAACGATGAATTAGCTCGGCCAGTTTCAAAATGTTTTTCCCACTGCGCGGCCCGAAATACAGCAGGTCGTGCTCCTCCACGCGAAACACCTTGCCATTGCGTGCGGCGGGCGTGAGCGCAAGACCCGGGAGTTCGAGAAACTTCCCGGCGCTGCCAACGCGGTCCCAGCCAAAGTCAGTGGCCAGCACTACATCGGGCTGCAGCTTGACGATGATCTCGGGGCTCAGGTTGCGAAAGCCCGATGTGTCCGCCGCCAGCTCCCCTCCTGCCAGCTCGACCATCGTCCTGGCCGCGCCGCGGGTACCGATCACGAAATACTGGTTGCGCTGCTGGCCGAAGTGGATCACGAGCACGCGGGGCTTGCGGGGGTACTTCGACACTGCCGTTGCGGCCTCCGCCAGGTCGGCATCCAGTTGCCGGTTGAGGCTATCCGCCCGACGTTCCTGGCCGAATTCCTTGCCCAGCAGCGAGAGAACAATCTTTGCGCTGTCGATGCTGTTGCCGGCCGGGTACACCTTCACCGGTATCTTCAGCTGCTCCAGCTGCGTCGACACTTCGGCCGGCGCGATATCGCCCTGGTGCACTACCAGCGTAGGCTCCAGCGAAGCGATCCCTTCGGCGCTCAGGTGCCGGTGGTACCCTACGGTTGTTTTCTTTTTGGCTTCCTCGGGGTAGGTGCTGCTCAGGTCGACGCCCACGATCTTGTCGCCCTGCTGCAGGGCAAAAAGAAATTCAGTAAGCTGCTTCGATACGCACACAATGCGGTCGGCGCCCGCTTTCTGGTTTTTGCTGTCGAATCGTCCGCAGGCGGCCAGCAACGGCAGCAGCAGCCATAGCAATCTTTTTTGTTTCATAAATAGTAAAAAGGCAGTGGCTTCCGGAGAAGCCAGCGCCGCGTTATTAAAAGTTATAGCGAACGGCCACGCTGCCGAACCACTGTGCGTTCAGCGGTGCCGGAAGGTAGGCATCCGGAAGCTGGTTGGCAAAGACCATATAGTAGTATTTCGCGCCGGTGAGGTTGCTTCCTCCCGCGAAAACATCTACATCGAAATGCTGCCCGACGGCATGGCGGAACCCGATCTTGGCATTGAGCAGGCCGAAGGATTTCGCCTTCTGCGTTTCCACGTTGTCGGACCCGAGGTAGACCGCATCACGGTACGAATAAAACGCGTTCGCGTACAGTCCGGGCTTTGTCGTTATGTCGACGCCGATGTTGAACACGAGTGGCGGAAGGCCCGCGACGCGTTTCCCGCTGTAGTCGACCGTACTGTCTTTTGCCTGGTTGGGGCTGACACGGAACCGCTGGTAGCGGAAGTTCCGGTAATGGGCATCAATCCAGGTAAGGTTGACGAAGGGAGCCACCTGCGTCAGGAAGCCTTTCGGCTCGGTAACCGCGTACCAGCGAAGAGCGGCTTCCACCCCGTTCTGCACCTGGCTGCCCCCGTTAACCACGTAGCTGAACTGCGTGGTGCGCGTCGCCTGGTTGGTATCGAGCGGAATGGCTACGCTGGTCATCTTGTCGCGGAACTCGCTGTGGAAATACGTCGCTTCGAATTGTACCCGGTTGCCAAGAACAAATCCTTTTGTACCGGCCTCGAGCTGCGTTCCCGATTCGGGCTTGAGTCCTTCGTTGATGCGCCCTGTCGCGGGGGCACCGGCAACGTAGGGGATATAGAAATAGCTGCTCGTCGGCGCGCGGTAGCCGCGGCTCAGCGAGGCAAAGACCGATATAGATTTCGAGAATACTTTGTTGACCGCGAGTCGGGGCGACCACATGTCATCGTAGTTCCTGGTGAAGACCTCCGGCACCCGGTAACTGCTCCGGTTGTAGCGGTCTTCGAGGCGGATCTTCATCCCGCTCCAGCTAAGGCCGGCGGTCACCGACAGGGTTCGCGCGAAGGCAAGCGTCCATTCCGTAAATACAGAAGCCGTGCCGCTGCGCATCATCTGGTTGCTGCGCTCGAGCCCGATCCGGTAATGGTTGGCCGGGTCCGTAGTATTACTGTCGGGGACCATGTTATAAAGTATCGACGAAGAGCGCTGTTGCTGCGCCTCTACGCCGGCAACGCCGCTGAGCACACTGTTCGCCCCGATCGCGAAGCTTGTATTGAATACCGACCGCAGCCCCCAGTTAACGGGAATTTTGTCGGTCCAGCCGGCGGCCGAGCTCGCGTCGTTGAGCACCCCGCTGCCAAAAAGGGTTGTGCTGTTCGAAAGGTGGCGGCCAAACTGGTAGCTGTGCGTCGCACCAACACGGAAGCTCTGAACATGCGAGTGGGCGTCGCGCTTGATGTATTCCGGGTTGCCCGACCAGTTGAGCGTGTCGTACTGGCCGATGGTCAGCTCGCCGGCACGCTGGTCGTAGCTGTTGGCAAAACCGGCGTACACAGAAAGACTTTGCTTTTCGCTCACCGAGAAATCGCCGGCAAAATTCACGAAGTCTTTGTGTGACGCGTTGTGCGGCATATAGCCCTTCGACTCCTGGTGCCCGTAATTCAGCAGGATCGACGAGCGCTGTGCACCGAGCTGCAACGACGTTGTGTAGCGCTCCAGGCCGTTGCTGCCCATGAGCACCTGCTGCCCTGCCGAGCGCTTGCCGGCTTCGGGACGAAGCGTGTGCAGGTTGGCCACGCCGGCGATCGCCAGGCCGTAGAGGGAGCCCGCCGGGCCTTTCACGATCTCTACATTTCCGATCGATCCGAAATCGACGTCATCGAGGATGGTAATGCCTTCCGCATCGGTAAGCGGAATGCCATTCAGGTACACCTTCACACCCTGGATATCGAAGTTGCTGCTTACGCCGGCCGTGCCCCGCGTGCCGCCGCCATAGCCGCGGATATTAAGCTGCTGGCCCGATGAAACCGCGCGCCGCTGCATCACAACCCCCGGCACGTTGGCATTGATCGCATCATCCAGGAAAAGGCCGGTGCTGCGCTGCAGCTGCTGCGGATTCAGCTTGCTGATCGAAGACGGCTGGTTGAGCAGATTCCTGTTTTGCGCGGAGGTAGCGGTAATCTCCACTTCATTAAGCACGGCGGCGATCGGCGTAAGCGCGATGGCTGCCGGCTCGGAGCAGTTCGTGTGTGTTACCTGCCGGCTGTCGTAGCCGACGAAGGAAACGCGGAACGTATTGGACGCCGTGCAATCATAGGTGAAGTGGCCATTGGCATCCGTCACGGTCTTCTTTCCGTTGACGATGATATTGGCGCCGGCAAGTGGCTGCCCGCTCTTGCTATCGAAAACGCGGCCTTCCGCCCTCGTTTGCGCAAACGATATGGTGGCGCAGGCCATCAGGCCTGCGGTAAAAAGCAGTTGTTTCATGAACGTTTTTTGGGTCGAAAAAAGAGAATGAATCAGGTCAGGGACGCTGTGCCCAGGGGCGGCTCCAGCAGCGTGTTGCGCCAGGGAAGCGGGTGAAGGTCCTGATGTTTCTCATGCCGGCAGGAAGCTGGATGGCCAACGGTACCAGGTACCGGGCACGCTGCCGGTGCGATATAGGTGAGAACGGCTAATTTCAGCAGCAACAGGGAGGCGACATGCCCGTCGTCGTTTTTGGCCGTGTGGCGGAAAGCCGCTACCAGCGCCGTTTCCTGCTGATCGGACAGCGCCTGGATCACGATCTGCGGTCCTGACCGCTGCAGCGCCAGCACATCGTAGCGCCGGCCCTGCCACTCAAATTCGGATCCTTCATCAAGCCAATGAAAGCCCGGGGTTCCTGTCTCGGCGACGTTCAGCGTTTCGACACGCTCGGGCCGTACACCCTTTGCAAGCGCCCGCCGCATTTCGCTGCGCAGCTCCGCCATCCGCAGCTCAAAAAAGAGCGAGCGGCCGCCCATCGTGAGCAGCAGCAGGAGGAGACAACACAATGCGAGCAGTCGGCGCATGGTCGCAAAATAACTAAAAAGCCCCGTGACCGGGACTTTGCGCTATTGATTTCCTTTTTCGTTGAGCCGGGGACGAAGCCGCGCCTTCGATTTGTTGAAGACGTTGTGTCCTTTGTCGATGCCTTTACGCAGCACCGCTTGTTGCTCTTCGGGCAAATGGATAAACTCCTGGCACGCAGGGCTGCAGCAGTTCTCGTACTTCGTCCGGCAGGCCTCGCATTGAATGAACAGCAGGTGGCAGGTATCGTTGACGCAGTTGGTATGCGTATCGGCCGGCGCACCGCACTGGTGGCAATGGGCGATCACTTCATCGGTGATCCGCTCTCCGAGACGGTTGTCGAAAACAAAGTTCTTGCCGTGAAATTTGCTCGGCAGGCCCTTCTCGCGGATCTGGTTGGCATAATGAATGATGCCTCCCTCGAGGTGATACACATTGCGGAATCCGCGGTGGAGCATGTAGGCGCTCGCCTTCTCGCAGCGGATGCCACCGGTGCAATACATCACGATGGTCTTGTCTTCCTGGCCCTGCAGCAGTTCAACTGCCATGGGGAGCTGGTCGCGGAAGGTGTCCGACGGCACTTCCAGGGCTTTTTCGAAATGCCCCACCTCGAACTCGTAGTGGTTGCGCATATCGACCACCACGGTGTTCGGATCGTCGATGATGCTGTTGAAGCCTTCCGCATTGATGTATTGCCCGCGCCGGCTCATGTCGAACGACGGGTCGTTGATGCCATCGGCCACGATCTTGTCTTTCACCTTGATGCGGAGCACCCAGAACGATTTGCCGTCGTCATCGACGGCCACGTTGAGGCGAAGCCCGTCGAGGGGACCGATCGAATAGAGGTATTCGCGGAGGGCATCGAAGTTGCTGTCGGGAACACTCACCTGGGCATTGATTCCTTCGGCCGCCACGTAGATTCGCCCGAACACCTTCAGGGCTTCGAGGCGCAGGTAGAGCTCGTCGCGGAAGGCCTGCGGTTCCTCGACCGGGAAATAGCAATAAAAAGAAATCGTGCTGCGGTGCTCCGTTTCGGCGAGCATGCGTTGCTTCAGCTCCTCGTTGGAGACGCGGTTGTGTAATGGGGCCATAGGAGAAATTTTAAGGACACTTTCAGGGTGAACAAAATTTCGTCTCCGTTTTTGCGGAGGCGCCGCAAAGATACGGCTTCCGGCCCGCTTTACGACAGCCTTAATGCGAGGTTACCAGCAGATAGATCACACCGGCAAGCAGCAGGATGATGGCCAGCACCGGTGCTACGAAGGCCAGGATCAGCACGAGAATACCGAGCATGATGTAGAGCAGCGTGCGGGTGGAAATACCGGAATCGCGGCGGCTGAAAAGGGAACGCACCTGGGCTTTCGCAAGCATCCAGAGGGCTTTACGCTTCATCTTGCGCATCTGGCGGCGGCTCAGTTGAGCCGCATAAACGCTGAGCAGGACGGCGGCAAGCAGCGAGGAGGTTCCGGGCGTGTTGGCGTGGGATGGTGTTGGCGCTGCCGGTTGCAGCGATACGGGGCTTAAAGACATAGGTCAAGGTTTGTCGGGCAAAACTACAACATCAGCGGTTGCCAAACAGCGACGATGACAATCCGAGTCGAAAATCATGACGCACCTTACCGTTGTCTTCGATGCCGAGGATAAAGTCGAACCGGAACACACGAAGGATGTTTTCGAGGCCAACGAACGGCTCGATGTAGGTTCGCCCCGGCGCATAATAGAGCGCATTGGCACCCGTTACGAGGTTCCACTTCAGCTTCTGGATCAGCGGGATCTTGTTGGTCAGCAAGCCGTTGAAATGGTGCTCGAAAAAGACCGCCGTATAAAACTTGCTGGCGTTGCTGAAATAGTACGGCGTTACCAGCTGGAAGCGGCCGGCATACGACTCACTCAGCTTCGTTGCGTTGCCCTTAAAGTGGATGTAATCCGGCGACTGCAGCGAGTCTTTGTTGAGGAAGCCGCCAAACTGCAGGCGGTACGACATCCGTCCACCCAGGCGCAGATTGATATTGTGGGCTACAGCAAAATTCCATTTGCTGTAGGCAACGTCGCCACCGAGCGCGCCCGAGATGGCCTGGGTATACCCCAGCGTGAAGACCGGGTAGGGCGAGCCTACGGAGAAGCGCCGGTTCGGGAACTCGACGTAGCGCGTGCCTGGCTGCCAACGCAGCGTTGTGCCCACGATGAAGGCTTGGTGCCGCGAAATATTGCTGTCGGTAAAAGGCTCGGGATAGTTGGGGGTGAACTGGCGGTCCTTATCGTCGCGCAACACGTAGCTGGCCGTGTTTTCCAGCGGAATCCGGTCCTGGTATTGCGCCGACAGGTTCCAGGAAAAGCCGTCTTCCATCCCGCGTGTATGCGACAGCTGCACGAAGCGCGCCTCATAGATCTTGAGGCGGTTGATATTGTCCCAGAGCGATGAGAACGTGTTGATGAACTCGCTCACCGGGTTTTCGTTGTTGAACTGGAAAATATCCGAGCCGCCTGCCACGGTGAGCGTGCGGAAGCGCTTGTCGCCGAAGCGGTAGTTGAGCGTCAGGTTCGGGTTGAGGTGCTTGTTGCTGAAGCCGTAGCGAACTTCGGGCGTCACGCTGAAAGAGCGCCGGCTTACCGACATCGTATCGAGCCGCTTGGTATAGGTGACACGTGCATTAACGACATAGCCTTCGACCGTGTTGTAGCTGAAAGTGCTGATGGCCGGGTATACAAAGACCGACGAGCGTGCCTTCTCGTGGGTGAAGGTCTGGCCGGTGAGCAGCAGCTCCTGGGCGGAGATCTTGTTGCGAACACGGTCGAGCGAATCGAGGTAGCGGGGCGAGTTGTGCAGTTTTTCAAGACTGTCTTTCTTCCGGTAGTCGTCCACCTCGTCGCGCTCCAGCGCAATGGGCCGCGTTTGCGCCCAGTAATCCTCGGTCTTGCGGTTCGACGAATCCTTGTAGCGGAGAATGGTATTGTCGAAGTAGCCTTTCGGGAAGTTGGGGCTCAGGTTGTATTCCGAGTAAACGTTGGCAAAGGAGCCAAAGCCATCGAAGCCGAACATCTTGATGGCCGGGTACATCACCTGGCTGCGGAGTACCCAGGGGCCTGAGCCGGAGGGCACATAGAGTTGCTGCAGGCGAAGCGTGTCGAAGGTTTGCAGGCCGTACTCTTTCACGGCAACGAGCTCCACAGAATGAATCCGCCACTGGTCTTCCACGATATTGATGTATCCCTGGAACAGCGGCTCGTACTTGCGCCGCGGGATGACGAGGATGTGGTTGACGAGAAGGCCGTTCTCCATAAAGGAGCCCTCGTATTTATACTTGTAGTAGTGCAGGGCGTTGTCGGAAATGGGCGAGATAAGCCCGCGCGGCGACAGTCCGGGTCCTACCTGGAGCAGGTTTTCATAAAGGGAGAACATCTTCGGCGCGCTCAGACCGAAGCCATCCGACTGGCCGCTGACCTTGGTGGCGAGCACATCCACCTTGGCCTGCTTCGGCCCGTTGACGGAGTACCGGGCGATGGTCTCCGACAGGTAAAGCATTTTGCGCTTGCTGCTGTCGCCGTCTTCGAAGTCGACCTTCTGACCCATGAATTTTTTGGGGAAGTCGCGCAGGCGGAACTGCCCCTTTGTGTACACTTCGGCGGTAAAGCTTTTCAGCTCGTCGCGGTATACCGGCCGTTTCCGGATCGCCTGCCGGATGATGTCGTAAGCGGCGTCCTCCCCTTTCTTCACGATCACTTCGGAAAGGGTGAGCTGCTGCAGCGAGAGCTGAAAATGCAGGTCCAGGTTGTCGCTGCCGAGTGTAATGGTCTTTTCCTGTTGCTGGTAGCCCACGTGCTGGCAAACGATCGTGTACGACCCGGGCGCCAGCCGCAGCTGGAAAACACCCTGTGCGTTGGCGGTAGCCCCGATCGGGCTGCCCTTGACCTGTATCGAAGAAAATGGCAGGAGTTGTCCCTGCTGATCGGTGACCTTGCCGCTAATGGTTTGCGCGCACAGCGAAATACTCGCCAGCAGGACGAGCGCCAGGGAAAGAAGTTTCTGCATAAACAGGTTTACAGTTGAATGCCGGTTTTGGTTACCGGGTTGCCCGGAGCGATGCGCCACTTAATGCCGCAAACCCGCCGACGATCCCGCCCAGCAATGCCGTGACGAGTACGAGCAGGAAGGATGATTGGCCCAGGTGGAACAGCTCCGCGATACGTTGCGAAAGTAAATGTTCATTCCGGGTATCCAGCCACAGGGCGAGGATGAACCATAGCAAAAAAATTCCTAAAAAACCGGAAACGAAGCTTCGCAGCAGCGGCTGCTGCAGCAGCGCGCCGACGGCAAAGGCCACCAGCGCGATCGTATACCAGGGCAGGTAGCGGCCGGCGATGAACGAAAAAAGAGCGATCAGCAGGATCGAAACCAGGAGGCGCATAAGCAGTTTATGAGGGGTTGAAGGTCATTGTCCATTTAACGCGCCGGTCGCCGGCTTCGCTGGCCGACATCATCCAGAGCGTATAGTAGTTGCCGCGGGCCCAGTCGTCGGTGAAGTTGTCGTAGAAGCGGCTGCCCGGGTTGCCGCTTTGTCCGCCGGGATAGATGCCATAGGCTTCCGTGGTTGCCGACAGCTGGATCACCTGCCGCCAGCTCGGGCCGTGGTACTGCGTGATGGCATTCGGCGTAGCGGCGCTGCCGCCCACCATCAGCTCCTTGTGCCAGAAGGGCGAGAGCGCATCGCGCAGCAGGTGACGGATAGCGGCCTTCTTGTGCTTCCACCAAACAAGGCCAGTGCCTGCTTCTTCGGCCTGGAGCGCAGCGGATGCGTTTTTGAATGCTGCGAGCACTTCCACGGGAAGCGTCTCCCGTTCGGGGCTCCGAACATCGTCGACGAAGAACGCAGCCGAATCGCGGAGCAATGCTTCCACCACGGTTTGATCGTCGGGCCAGACCGTGGGACCCGTGACCCGCGCGAGCTCGTCACCGATCAGCACGGAGTTGAGGCTATCCAGGAAAGTATTGTAGATCGTGGCGGCGCGTGAATCGGCGTGCTCGTTGTAATCCCAGGCCGCGAGCTCGTCGTAGTATTTCTGTTCGGGCTCCGCAAGACTGTTGCGATCGAGTTGCCGCAGCAGGAAGGGCAGCGCATCTTCGGCGAGACTGTTGAAGGTGCTTTGCTGCAGCGCCATCATTTTCCGGGGCGTTGCTCCCTGCGTTTGCTGCAGGGTATGGAAGATCGTCACGCCGCGCGGGGTAATGTAATTGCCCGGGATGAAATACGGGTAGCTTCCGTCAACAGGCCGCTGGTTGGCGCTTTGCACAAAGCCGCTGTCCTGGTGCACGTGCGGGTTTTCCGATTCGGGGATGAAGCCCTGCCAGGCATACGAATCATCCTCGCCCGGCATGATGGTCAGCCCCTGCCCTTCCCAGCGTGCCGGGAACTTGCCCTGCTGCCAGATGGCAATGTCGCCGCGCTTGGAGGCGAAGATCACGTTTTGCCCGGGCGTTTTCAGCAGGCTGATGGAGCGCCGGTAGTCGTCGTAATTCTTTGCCCGGTCGAGGAGGAAAAACATCGCGCCTTCATTGGAGCCTTCCTGCGCCGTCCAGCGGCAGGCAAGGGCGTCCTGCCCCGACAGCTCGCTCGTAAACGAGGCGTCGTACATCACGGGACCAAAGGCGGTGTAGGCAACGGTATCCTGCAGTGTCGGCGCACCGGCAATGTTGATGTTTTCGATACGCAGCTCCGTGGGCGTCCACTGCCCGTTGTACCAGTATTCTTTTTTCGAGCGGTCTTTGAACCGGATCCGGTAGTAGTCGCGCACGTCGCGCATGGCGTTGGTGGTTCCGAAGGCAATGCTGTCGTTGAAGCCCATGATAACGCTCGGCGCTCCCGGGAAGGTGCAGCCGTAAACATTCATCGTGGGTGTGTGCAGCTGCATCTCAAACCAGATCGAGGGAAGGGTCAGGTTGAGGTGCGGATCGTTGCAGAGGATCGGCGCGCCGCTCGCGGTCTTATCTCCGGACAGTGCCCAGTTGTTGGAACCGTTCTCGCGTTGCGGCTTGCCAACCGGTGTCACATGAAGGCTGCTGTCGTTGCCGAAGTATGCCGAGTCGGCGCTTGCCGGCTTCACCGGAACGATACCCGGTGCTGCAAACGCGGTGCCTCTCGGTACGATCGGCATTGATGAATCGGACAGGTCGCCGTAAAGCAGCTTCATCTGCGCCAGGTCGAACGTGCTGCGCTCATTGCTGAATTCAAGGTCACGCTCGAAGCCGGCGAGGTCTTTGGCCATCGCCTTTGTAAAGAGCGCCGTTTTGAGGTTGCTCCAGTGCTCCGGCCGTTGCCCGAGCAGCTTGTATTCTACCGGCAGCTGGCTCTCCGTGAGGTTGTCGATCCATGCGTTGACACCGGCGGTATAGGCATCGAAATATTTTTTGCCTTCGGGGTCGGCTTCCATCGCCTGCAGCGTTTTTTCCGCACCCGAAACCATACCGAGGCGGCGCTGGCTGCGGTCATGCTTCACCAGCTCGGGCTTGTTGCCCAGCACTTCGGCGAGGCGCCCGGCGGCGGCGCGTGTTTGCAGCTCCATCTGCCAGAGGCGGAATTTCGCATGGAGGTAGCCCTGCACGTAGTAGGCGTCTTCCTCCTGCTCGGCGAAGACGTGCGGCACGAGTCGCTCGTCGATAAAAACGGTGGTTTTGCCCTTCAGCCCGGGCAGGCGCAGGTTGGCGTTGAAGTCCTGGTCGGCGGGCTCGGCGTTCTGCCAGAAGCCTTGCTGCGGACTCATAAACGGCCCGATGGCCGGCGTGCCGCCCCACTTGTGCTGGAGCCCGAATACGAGCGCGCCGGTAACAACGGTTGAAATCAGGAAAGGAACAATACGCATACACGGTGAGTTCGCCGACAAGATAAGCAGAGTTTGCCGCTTACGGTTTCCGGTATGCCGCCCGGTAACGGCCGTATCGAAAATCCCCGCTTGCAGCGGGGATTTCGTTTAGACGCCGGTGAACTTTACCGTTGCAATGGGCCTCGTTTTATCGAGCAGTTGGAGGTGCGGCTGCTTCGCCAGCAACGACTCCGAATTCTTGTACGCAAAGTCGAATTCCTGCAGGATGCTGCTGTCGAAGTCCCCCTGGCGGTTGAGCAGCTCCGGGAATCGCGACCGGTACGCATCCTTCTCCGCTTTTTTCAGCGAATGCCAGTGCTTCAGGGTGTCGGTGCGGCTATGCTGGCGGCCCGCGCCGTGTGCGCTGCTGTAGAGTGCGTCGGCAAGGGAAGGATCCCGGCGGCGGGCCTCCACGATCAGCGAGCCGCGGCTCATGGAGAGCGGAATGACCACCGGACCTGTCGCCGGCAGGCGCGTGCTGCCCTTGCGGTGAATGACTCCATCGTCCGTAAACTCCAGCAGGTTATGATCACTGTCGGCAAAGCCGAAGCCGCCGCCGGCCAGGTAACCGTTGCGGTCGAGAAAGGCCATGCTTCGCTCCACAAACTGCCGGCGGCGCGCGGCGGCATACAGCAGCACGCGCTCGTATTGCGCCCGGTAGGATTCGGTTGCCCGTTCGATCGGGAGCCACTGCCGGCCCGGGTTGTAGCGTTGCAGCAACGCATAGCTTTCCTGGTACAGGTGGATGCCCAGGTTGCGGCTACCCGTGTGTACGATCACATACAGGTGCGTGTCCGACTCCTCGAGTGACAGGAAATGATTGCCGCCGCCTAGACCTTCGTCCGTCATGGCGTGTACCGCGCGCTCGAAGGCCGCATAGTGGCGGGTCTTGTCGAACGGCCTGCGAAGGTCTTTCTTCGGCACGCGGCCAAAAGCGACGCCACAGCCGCTGTCCTTGCCGGTTACCAACGGGTAGAATACGGCGCGGGTCTGAAAGGCAACGCCCACCGGGATGGAGCGCTCGGAGCAATAATGGATATCGGGGAATACCGCGATCTTTTCGATGTGCGTTTCCGCTTCGAAAGCGGCCAGGGACTGCAGCGCGTTCTGCTCCACGACGCTGCGGTCCGTAAAGTAGACTGTTTTCATCTTGTCTTCTTTAGGAAATGAATAAAGGGCGCGCCCGGGGAGCAGCCGCAAAGGGGCGCGTGAAAGGGTCTCAGCAAAGACCGCTGCAAAAATAATACTTCATAAAAACGGGCAACTACCTAGTTTTTGTCATTTTTCCCTTCCAGCATGGGCACGAAGCTGAACCGGTCGAAGCGCTCTTCGCAGACGCTGCCATCGGCCTGCTTCGTGATGCGCATCATTACCTGTGCATCGCCTTCGTCGGTGGGCACCACCATGATGCCACCCGGCTTCATCTGCTCCACAAGCTTTGGCGGTATGAAGGGCGCGGCTGCGGTGATGAGCACGCGGTCGAAGGGCCCGTAGGTGGGCAGGCCTTCAAAGCCGTCGCCGTAAAAAAACTTGATGTTGGGATACTTGCGGAGCCAGGCAAATTGCTTGTTGCTGTCGAAGAGTGCCTTTTGCCGCTCAATGGTAAATACCTGCGCGCCGAGCTCGGCGAGCACGGAGGCCTGGTACGCGCTCCCGGTACCGATCTCGAGCACCCGCATGAACGGCTTTACGTCGAGCAGTTGCGTTTGATACGCTACGGTGTAGGGTTGGGAAATCGTTTGCCCGGCGGTGATGGGAAAGGCGCGGTCTTCATAAGCCACCTCGTCGAAGGCCGAATCGAGGAAGTAGTGGCGCGGGATCTTGTTGATGGCTTCCAGTACCGCTTCGCTCTGGATTCCCTTGCTTCGGAGCAGTTCCACCAGCTTTTTACGCAGCCCCATGTGGCGGTACGTATCCTCAAACTTCCTCATGGCACAAAGATAGCAGCACAGGTGGAGGCCGCCCCCGCCGAGCTCAACAATATTTTCTGACAATGCTGCAAAACCATATCCTGCTGGCTCTTCTGTGGATCGCCTTCGGTGTTTTCCACAGTGCCCTCGCAAGCGGCCGCCTGAAGCGCGCGCTCTTTGCGCGATGGCCCGGGCTTCAACCCTATTACCGAAGCGTCTACGTGCTCTTTGCGTTTGTGAGCATGGGCGCGATACTGTGGTACCAGCTTCGCCTTTCCTCCCCGCTCCTCCTGGGCCCGGCCTGGCGGATTCCGGCTGCGTTGCTGGCCGCGACGGGTGCCGTGCTGATGGCGCTGTGCATCCGGAAATACTTCCTGAGCCTGAGCGGGATCCGAAGCCTTTTCGAACAGCGCGAGGTGCCCAACGAGCTGCGGATCGACGGCGTGCACCGCTACGTGCGGCACCCGCTTTACCTCGGAACCTTCCTGTTTGTCTGGGGCCTGTTCGGACTCTTTCCCTATGCCTCGATGCTGGTAATGAGCGCGGTGATCCACGGGTATACGCTGCTTGCCATCCGCTACGAGGAAGCGAAGCTCGTTCGCGAGTTCGGCGCCGACTACGAGCGGTACCGGGCGCAGGTGCCCCGCGTCTGGCCCGTCTTCCGCCCGCGCCGTACCGCGTAAGTTGGATTTTTTGGTTTTCCGCCGTAACTTTAAAATACCTGGAAAAGGTGAACAGAACTAAGTCCCTCCTCAAAAGAAAAGTGCTCCCGTAAGAGCACTTTTCTTATTAAAATAATTTTTTATATAGTTTTGCCGCCATGATCCGCCAACTGCTTTTGATAATGCTGGTACTGGGCGCAAACTGCGCGGAAGGCCAGGAAATAAAAACGTTCTATTTCAACGAGCACATGCAACCGGTAAATGATACCCTTGCTCCGATCTCGGGCCTGGCACGCCGCCAGGGTGAAACCTGGGAAATCGTACTGGTCGAAGCGGCATCGGGAGCGAAGCTTTTGTATGGTTACTTCGATAGCAGTTTGACGAAACCGGTCGGTCCCTGCACGTATTATTTTTCCAATGGCGCACGCCGGCTGCAAGGCTATTACCACAATGGTTTAGAAACCGGCTATTGGCGCACCTGGAATACGGAAGGACAGCTAATCGATTCCACCCGCTTCGAGGAAGGGCAACCCAAAGAAGCGTTTACGTTTCTTTATTATGATGATGGACCCGTCCGTTTTACGACGTACACAGACAGCACAGGCCGAAAGGTGGAAAAGACATATACCCAGGCGGGCGTTCTGACCTTCGAATCGAAAACCGACGGAAAAGCTGTCACCATGCGCGGTTTCGATGCGCAGGGGACACTCCTGTACGAGTATATCCGCGATGCGCAGGGCAAGGTGGTGAAGGACAGCAGGCCCGGGATCAATAAAGGCGAGGTACACGTCAACGCGGCGGCAGCCAGCGGTCCGCCATCGGGGCGGCCTGAGTTTCCCGGTGGGGAACAAGCGTTTCATGACTTTATCCTGCGGGAAGTACAGCGAAACAACGAGCAGTACTACATTAGCGTCAGGGTGGATTTCGACCTCGACGAAAAGGGTTTGCCCCGGAACATAAAAACATCTGAGATCACCGATGCTACAGCGGCACAGCGCCTTATGAGCGCTATCCGCCGGATGCCGCAATGGCACATGAATGGTTACCGCACCTTTCACGTCAGCTATACACTTACACTCTGATGCCGCAACGGATACAAGCAGCAGAAAAAAGCCGGGCTCCCTGCAGGGGCCCGGCTTTTTCTATGGGGATTGGGCTGATCAGACACCCAGGTCTTTCACGATCGCATCGACCTTCGGCTCCAGCGAAGCATACACCTCGTCGAACCGCTCCGCAGAAGGCAGCGGCGCTTTCACGCTGAAGTAAAACTTGATCTTCGGCTCCGTACCCGAGGGGCGCGCCGAGATCTTGCTGCCGTCTTCGAGCACGAATTGCAGCACGTTCGATTTGGGAAGCGTGATGGCTGTTGTGCTGCCCGAGGCGAGGTCGGTAGTGACCTGCTTCTGGTAGTCGGCGAGCTGCGCGACCTTCACGCCGCCGAGCGTTTGCGGCGGGTTGCTGCGGAAGCGCTCCATCATGTCAGCGATCTCCTGCTGGCCGTTCATGCCCTTTCGGGTGATCGACACGAGGTGCTCGCGGTAGCATCCGTATTGCACGTACAGGTCGATCAGCTTCTGGAACAGTGAGCGGCCCTTGTTCTTTTCATATGCGGCCATCTCGCAGAGCAGCGCCACGGCGCTGACGGCGTCCTTGTCGCGGATCTGGTCGCCGATCATGAGGCCGTAGCTTTCCTCGCCGCCGATGATATATTGCTCCTTCCCTTCCTTGCTGCGGATCAGCTCGGCGATCCACTTGAAGCCGGTGAGCACGTTGTAGCAATGCACCTGCATGTTGCCGGCGATCGCATCGATCATGTTGGTGGTCACGATGGTTTTTACCACCATGTCGTTGGGGCCCGCTATGCCTTTCTCACGGCGGCTTTCCATCATGTAGTTGAAGGCAAGTACGGCGGTCTGGTTGCCGTTGAGCAGTACCCACTCGCCCTTGTGGTCCTTCACGCCGATACCCACACGGTCGGCATCGGGGTCGGTGCCGCACAGGATGTCGGCATCGATCTCTTTTGCCTTTTTGAGGCCCATGCTCATGGCTTCGGCTTCTTCGGGGTTGGGGTAAACGACGGTCGGGAAATTGCCATTGGGCACTGCCTGCTCTTCCACGATGGTCACATTCGTGAAGCCAAAATCGGCCAGCACCTGTGGCACCATCTTGATACCCGTACCATGGATGGGCGTATACACGATCTTGAGGTCGTGCTGCGCGGCGATGGCCTCGGGGTACACGCTGAGGCTTTTGACCATCTTGCGATAGGCCTCGTCCACTTCCTTGCCGATGCTGCTGATATTGCTTTCGCCGCCGGTCCATTTTACATCGGCCACCGATGCGATGGCATCCACTTCGGCGATCACGTTCTTGTCGTGCGGGGGCACCAGCTGGCCACCATCGACCCAGTAGGCCTTGTAGCCGTTGTATTCTTTCGGATTATGCGACGCGGTGCACACCACGCCGCCCTTGCAGCCCAGGTGACGGATGGCGAAGGAAAGCTCCGGCGTCGGGCGCATGTCTTCAAACAGGAAGACCTTGATGCCGTTGGCGCCAAAAACATTGGCTACCGTTTCGGCAAAAAAGCGGCTGTTGTTGCGCGAGTCGTGGGCAATCGCAACGCGGACCTCCTCGTTGGGAAAGCTTTTCCTGAGGTAGTTGGCATAACCTTGTGTGGCCATACCGACGGTGTATTTGTTCATCCGGTTGGTGCCGGTGCCCATGATGCCGCGGAGGCCGCCGGTGCCGAATTCGAGGTTGCGGTAAAAGGCGTCGGCGAGCTCGTCGGGGTGGTTCGCCTGGAGCTCGCGGATCGATGACTTGGTTTCTTCGTCGAAGGCGCCGTCGAGCCAGGATTGTACTTTCTGTGCAATAGCTGCATCCATATTCCGTTAGTTTTCGTTTATCCGGTAAATAAAGAGCCGGTAAAGGTACCGGCTGTTGCGAATTTACAGGTGTCTGTACATTTGACGCGTGAAGAAGTTATTGACTTTGCTATTCTGCGCTTCGGCGCTGGCCTTGCAGGCACAGGATCCGACCGGGTTTGCGGCCGCAACGGGTGCCGATCAACTAAGCGACACCTCGCTGCACAGCAAGCTCTCCGCGGCTTTTGTCAGCAACAACCGGCCGGCAACCGCAGCTTACCCGGGCCGCAAATGGGTGGTCGACGGGATGGCGGTCGGAATCTACGGCGGGATGCTTGCCGGCCTCAGCCAGGCCTGGTACAACGATTACCCGCGGAGCCCCTTTCACAGCTTCAACGATATCGGCGAATGGGAGCAGATGGATAAAAGCGGCCATGCCTGGGCGGTATATTCGATGAGCCATATCGGCTATGGGCTCTGGCGCTGGTCGGGCTACAGCAACAGCAAGGCGACGATGCTTGCCTCCGGATCCGGCCTTGCCTTTATGCTGGGGATCGAGTACCTCGACGGACGCTCTTCCGAATGGGGCTGGAGCTGGGGTGATGCCGGCGCCGATGTGTTCGGGGCGGCGCTCTTTGCCGGGCAGCAGCTTGCATGGAAGGAGCAGCGCGTCCGCCTCAAATTCTCATCGCATATTTACCAATACCCTACCGATTTGCGCGACCGTGCGCGATCGCTGTTTGGCAGCACGATTCCTAACAAGCTGCTTAAAGACTATAATGCGCAGGCCTACTGGCTTTCTTTCCCCCTTCCTGCTTCCCTGAAGCTTCCCAAATGGCTCCGGCTGTCGGTAGGCTATGGTGCCGATGGCATGTACGGCGGCTTCGACAATACGGCAATCGACAAGAGCGGCGCGGTGACCTTCGACCGCCGCGACATCAGGCGGTACCGCCAGTGGTACCTGGCTCCCGATATCGATCTCACGCAGATCCGCACCAAAAGCAAGCTGCTGCGCAGCGTTTTCTACTCGATCAACATCCTCAAATTCCCGGCGCCAACGCTGGAGTTTTCCAACGGATCGCTGAAGGGGCACTGGCTGTATTTCTAGGAAGTGGCTGCTGTCCTTGCGAGCGGAGCGAAGGACCCTCGTTGACCTTAAAGCATTTCCCACTTGAAAGCAGCGTTACCAGGAAGTCCTTTGACGTTCGAACACCCCGCGTAATTCACGTTTTTGCTTCGCGGAGTTTATCCCTGGCAGCGGAAGGGCCCGCAATGACGCGTCGCGTCGTCGCGCCGTCCTGCCCTTGCGAATAAAGGCCGCTTGCGGCCATTCCGGGTTAATGTAAATAAGCACCCGTCACCACATTCCCGTCGGTCTCCACGCTGATATGATCCTGCAGTGTCGTGGAGACGGATAGCCCGACAAAATCGGGCTGCACGGCAAATAGCTTGTGCGCGCGCTCCACCAGCACGAGGCTCTGAATCTTCTGGGGCTGCGCGAGCAGCAGCGGCTTCAGGGCGTAGAGCAGTGTCCGGCCGGTGTTCGACACATCGTCTACCAGCAGCACCACCTTGCCATCCAGCGCCAGCTCGCGGTCGAGGCGCGCATTGACCGGGGATTTTTTATCGACCAGGATGACCGCCCGATCGATCGTCGTGGAAACGATCGCGGCAAGCTCGAGTTGCAGCTGTGCGGCCACGATGCTGCCATTGCCTTCGATCCCGAGCAGCACGATCGTTCCGGCGTCCACGTTTTGCTCGGCAACTTCATAGGCCATGCGGCGGATGCGGCGTTGCGCGGCATCGGCGCTGAGGATCGAATTCTTTGCAGCAATATCGGCAGGCATCTGTTACTTTTACCGCGGTTAAATTATGTAAAAAGAACCATCATGCAACTGGTACAGCAACTCCTGTTCGTGCTCCTGGTCGTGGCTGCGGTTTGGATCTTTGCCGGCAAGGTAAAGACGATCCGCCGGAACATCAACCTCGGTCGCGAGGAAGACCTGAAAGACAATCCCGGCGCCCGCTGGCGCAACATGCTCCTGCTGGCATTCGGCCAGAAGCGGATGTTCGACAAGCCCATGGTGGCGTTTCTCCACCTGCTGGTGTACGTCGGCTTCGTGATCATCAACGTCGAGATCCTCGAGATCGTGCTCGATGGCGTGCTCGGCACCCACCGTCTTTTTTCGCCGGGGCTCGGTGCCGCCTACAGCTTCGTGATCAACTTCTTCGAGATACTCGCTTTCTCTGTGCTGGCGGCCTGCGTTGTGTTCCTGCTCCGCCGCAACATCGTTCGCGTGAAGCGTCTCAACATGAAGGAGCTGAACGGCTGGCCACGCAGCGATGCCAACTACATTCTCTGCTTCGAGATCGTGCTGATGACGCTGTTCCTGACGATGAACGCGGCCGACAAGGCGCTGCAGCTGCGCGGCTATGGCCACTACGCGCAGGTGCCGACGAATTTCTGGATCTCCGGCTACATCACGCCCCTGTTCAGCAGCTTCAGCACCCCTGCGCTGCTCGGCCTCGAGCGCGGCGCCTGGTGGCTGCACATTGCCGGCATTTTCGTGTTTCTCAACTACCTCCCCTACTCGAAGCACCTGCACATTATCCTGGCTTTCCCGAATACCTATTTCGCGCGTCTCAAGCCGCAGGGCCAGATGACCAACATGCCCGAGATCCAGCGCGAGGTGCTCTATGCCATGGACCCCGGCGCCGCTGCTTCCGCACCCGCCGCGGAGGAAGGCCACAAGCGCTTTGGCGCGAAAGACGTGCCCGACCTGAGCTGGAAGAATCTGCTTGATGCCTATACCTGTACCGAGTGCGGTCGCTGCACGCAGGCCTGCCCCGCCAACCAGACCGGCAAGCTGCTTTCGCCGCGGAAGATCATGATGGACACCCGCGACCGGATGGAAGAGATCGGCGCCAAAAGCGAGAGCGACGGCACGTTCACCGACGATGGCCGGAGCCTGCTCCACGACTACATCACAACCGAGGAGCTCTGGGCCTGCACGTCCTGCCAGGCCTGCGTCCAGGTATGCCCCGTGCTTATCGACCCGCTCCACATCATCAACCAGCTGAAGCGCTACCTCGCCCTCGAGGAATCCAACCAGCCGGGCGAATGGAATGCCATGTACAGCAACGTTGAAAATAATTTCGCGCCCTGGAAGTTCAGCCCCGATGACCGGGCCAACTGGGCGCTGGAGCTGAATGCGCAGCAGGACTCGTGAATCGTGAATCGTCAATCGTGAATTCGTACACAGTTGGCAGATATTTCGAGGTTGCCAATTCGTACAAATGAAGAACGGATGCCATCGGCATCCGTTCTTCTTGATATCAGGCGTCAGCATTCACGATTGACGATTCACGATTGACGATTCACGCCATCTCCATCTCGTCTGCCGTGGGGCCATACATGCCCGGCACGGGCACATCAAGCAGGCGCAGGTACACCGAGAGCTGCGCGCGGTGGTGAATGAGGTGGTTGATGGCCCAGGTGCGTACGACGGCAACCTTGGGCATGGTGAAGAATACCTGGTCGCCGTTGCGCATCGTCCAGTTTTCCATGAATTGCGCGTCGCTGGCGGCTTCCACAGCAGCGATGCAGGCCTTGGCGTCGCGGTCGAAGTTGGCCAGCAACTGCTCGCTGCTTTCCGACTTGGGCGACTGGTAGGGACTCTTGGCAAAATCGAGCTCCGATGTATTCAGGGTGAACGGGATCCAGTTCACCAGCTCGGCCACGTGGTCGGTAAGACGACCGAGGGGAAAGGATTTTTCGTGCGGCTTCCAATCCCATTTGTCGAAGGGTACGCGCTCCAGCATCTTCCGGGTGCTGGCGATTTCGTGCTGCAGTTCGGGCAGTAAAGACTGATTGATCATATACGTTGTTGTTAGGAATTCTGAATCTCGTCGATGTTCTCCTCGAAGGGCTCCGTATGCTCCTCGGGGTGCTCAAGGCGGTGCACGGCGCCGCGGTTGCGCAGCATCTTATACACCTGTATCAGCGCCGTGAGGGTGAAGATGCCGCCGATGACCCAGTTGAGGATATTCTGGTGCCCGCTGATGGAGGAGGCGATGGCATGTCCGCCGAAGACGAATACGAAGTTGCCGAACAGCGTTCCGAGCGCGATGCCACCGATGTAGGTGTTGTAATGATTGTTTTGCGGCAGGAGGATCTTCTTGGTGTACAGCACGGTGCTCCAGCCAAACCAGAACGGGATCTGCACGGGGTTGACGGCGCTCATCGTAAGCCCGAGCAGGTATGGGTGCAGCGCGCTGCGTAGGTAAAAAGGCTCCACCGGTACTTTGGTGGCGCTCGTGTGCGCAGCGGCCCAGAAGCTCGAGATCGCCAGCAGCACGATGATGGCCAGCGTTACATACTCCAGGATCTGGAACAGGCGCTTCTGCTTCCGTACCCAGTCCATCGCTACGAGCGACAGGCGCACATAGATCGCCTCAATAGTAAGCGAGCCCGACGAGAACCACAGGCCCGCCGCGATACCCTTGTAGATCGTGAGCTGCATGGCCGCCACGTTGAGCGTGCCGAGGGGCAGCGATCCCAGGAAGGAAATGAACATCCCGGTCATGAATATGCGGAGGAGCTTGGGCATCGGCAATCTTAGGGGCCGAAAATAAGGGTTAGATCTGTTCGTCCAACTGCTTCAGCAATTTGAAATGTGCCTTGGAGCCCTGCAGAAAGCGCCAGCCCTTGCGCAGCGGCCATACGGGAATGCCGTTGCGGCGGTTGATCATCGAGATCTCGTAGAGCACTTTCCAGTGCCGGAGGATTTCGCGGTGCGCCGCGCGGAGCGTCATGTTTTGCTGGTAAACGTGGTTGGGTTCGGCGCCGCTTCCGTTGTATTCGAGGAGGAGGAAATTCTTTCCGGCGCGGAGGTCTTCGAGCGAAGCCGCCTTGAGGTCGTAGCGCCCGTAATAAAATTCTTTCGAGTACAGGTTGATGCCATCCATCAGCCGCACGAGCGTCGGGTCGATCTCGCGGTGCAGGTTATAGAAAACCCCGCCGCGATTGAGATTGGCGGCGTAGGTGAGAAAGAACTTCTCGCCTGCCGGGAGCACACGCGTCACATCGTGCTTCTGCCGCATCTCCTCCACGCGGAAGCGCGCATTGGGATGCTGCTCGATCAGTTGGAGCAGCGTGGAGCTGCCGTCGCCGGTAACGCTCATCGGCTCCTTCTGCAAAAAGCCGGTAATGACGCCCTGCTCCTGCCCCGGGTAGCGGTAGTAAAAGATGCTGAACTCCACGGGATACGGGATCAGCGCCTGCACGAGGTAATCGACGGGCATCTTCGCATGGTAGGCTTCGAGCTCCTCGAACGAAAAGATCTTGCGGAACAGGATCCCGGCCATACCCACGTCGGGCTTTACGATAAACGGCAGGCGGATGGGGCTTTGCTCCACCTGTTCGCGCACCTGCGCGAACGGAATGCCCGGCGTGATATAGATCGTATCGGGAAAGCTGCCGGGGGGAAGCTGCTCGTACATCTCCCGCTTGCTCTCACCCTCGAAGCCGCCAAACGTGAGCGTGGGATTGGAGGGCGTAAAGAACCAGGGCGAACGCGCCCGCAGTCCATAGAGCATCCACATCGGCGTGATGTTGAGGTAGCGGAGCCAGAACGGCCACTGCTCCCAGTTTCGGATGCGGTTGAAAAAATTGCTCATGCTGCGGCCTGCAAAAGTAAGTTTCGTGAACCGTTTAATCGCCTGCCGGTTAATTAGTTTATTGGTAAGGCCCTTTCTTTTATTTTTGACGGCAAACGTTTCATTATCCTCGCTCCAGATCCGAGATCTGCGATCCGAGATCAATCGATTTTTATGCAGGTACGGACTATGGCTGAATTGGCGGCGGCGGGCGAGAGCCCCGAGGTTTTGTTCTGGGTGGGTTGCGCCGGATCTTTCGACGCGCGGGCCCAGAAGATCACGAAAGCCTTTGCCACGATCCTTCATAAGGTGGGCGTTTCCTTCGCCATCCTCGGCCCCGAGGAGCTGTGCACCGGCGACCCGGCGCGCCGCGCGGGCAACGAGTTCCTGTTCCAGATGATGGCCTACCAGAACATCCAGACGCTGAACAACTACGCGATCAGGAAGATCGTGACCACCTGCCCCCACTGCTTCAATATTTTCAAGAACGAATATCCTGTGCTCGGCGGCAGCTACGAAGTGGTGCATCATACTACCTACCTCAACGAGCTGATCCAGCAGGGCAAGATCCGCATGAAGGAAGGCGAATCGTTCAAGGGTCGCAAGATCACTTACCACGATTCCTGTTACCTCGGTCGCGGCAATGATATCTACGAAGCGCCGCGCCAAGTGCTTGAAGCGCTCGACGCCGAGCTCGTGGAGATGAAGCGTTGCCGCAAGAACGGCCTTTGCTGCGGTGCCGGCGGCGCCCAGATGTTCAAGGAAGAAGAAAAGGGCGACACCCGTATCAACCTCGAGCGCTCGGCCGAAGCCATCGACACCGGCGCGAATATTGTCGCCGCTGCCTGCCCCTTCTGCAACACCATGCTGACCGACGGCGTGAAGAATGCCGAGAAGGAAGAGAGCGTACAGGTGCTGGATGTGGCGGAGCTCGTGGCGCGTAGCATGGCTTAGTGACTTTCGTCCGTCATTGCGAGCGCAGCGAAGCAATCCCTTGCAGGCTGGCACAGAAGCCGTGAGCACCCTATCGCCAGCGTTCCGACAAATCCTTCCATTCCGGATTCATCATTTCGACCAAACTCACCTTTTTAGCCCGGCTGCCGCCCTTCAGCCGCTTTTCTTCGACGATGGCTTCTTCAATGCGTGGGAAAACGCGGTAGTACACGAGCCGGGTTGTACCGTAACGAGCTGTAAAAGATTTGGGATCTTTGCAGGTACGATGCTCGGAAAGCCGGGCACCAAGGTTGGATGTTACCCCTACGTAGAGCGCTTTCCTGCTTCGCGAGGCCAGGATATACACAAAACCGCCTTTGATCATCGGACAAAGGTTTGGAAGCCTGCCGGATGGACCTTGTTGTTTTCACCGGGAAAATCTGCTTTTTTCAACCGTTGGGATTGCCTCGGAGACATAGAGCAAGGGATTGCTTCCCCGCCTCCGGCGTGTTCGCAATGACGGTACTAATTGGACATCCGGCGAGGTCGCAATGACGTTAATGTTGGGGCTTTCCACTTCCCACTTCCCACTTGCAGACTTCTCCGCACTAACTTTGCGGCATGAATCTCGACTTCCAACAGCACCTCCCCGAAAACTTTGCTCCCGACAGCCGCGTGTGGATCTACCAAAGCAACCGCCGGCTCTTTTTGGGTGAGGCGCTCGAGCTCGAGCCGAAGCTCGAAGCCTTTTGCGCCGACTGGCGCTCGCATGGCGCCAAGGTGACGGCCTACGCCAACCTGTTTTTCGGGCAATTTCTCGTGCTGATGGCCGACGAGCGGGCCGCGGGCGTGTCGGGTTGCAGCACCGACGCCTCCGTGCGCTTCGTGCAGGAGGTCGGGCAGCAGTACAAGGTCGATTTCTTCAACCGCACCCACCTCGCCTTTATCGTCAAGGACAAGATCGAGACGATCCCGATGGCGCAGCTGCAGCCCGCGCTCACCGCGGGGCTCATCGGCCCCAACACCCTCTATTTCAACAATACGGTCGCTACGAAAGCGGAGCTGGAATCCAGCTGGATCATTCCCGTGAAGGACTCCTGGCTGGCCGGGCGGTTTCAGCTGCAGGGTCAATGAGTAATGAGTAATGAGTAATCAGTAATGAGTTTGTCGCCCCTTCCCGGCCGTACCCTTGCCGGCAGGGTTTTTCGCGCGCGCCGTCCGCGCATCCAAATTCCTCTAGGGTTTTTCGTCGGCGCCGTCCGCGCAGTCAAATCCCAGCAGGGATTCCGTTCCGCGCCGCCCGCGCAGCATAATTCCTGCGGGGATTGCGTTCCGCGCCGTCCGCGGACGATCTTCTCCCATCAGCTAGCACAGGCTTCGAGTAGAACCCGGTTAACTACATGCTATTTGCCGGACCGCTCCTGCCACTTTGTCACTTTTCTAACAGGCATTTGCTATCTTTGCCCCCTATTTTTTCGTTATGCTGGAATTGACTGAAAAAGTGATCGACGAGCGCCGCCAGGGCGAGGCGTTTTCCTTTGAGGGCAGCGTTGTCATCCCGACCGGAGAGCTGGATGCCGCCTCGGTGCTGGAAGCTGTGGGCGCAAAGCGCCATTTTTATATCGAAAGCTATGGCTGCCAGATGAACTTCAGCGACTCCGAGATCGTTGCCTCAATCCTGGCCGAAGAAGGCTTCGACGCCACCCGCAATTTCGAGGAGGCCGACCTGATCCTCCTCAATACCTGCTCCATCCGCGAAAAGGCTGAGCAAACGGTGCGCAAACGCCTCACGGAGTTTCGCAAGCTGAAAAAACAGCGTCCGTCCGTACTCGTGGGCGTGCTGGGCTGTATGGCCGAACGCCTCAAAAGCAAATTCATCGAAGAGGAAAAGCTCGTCGACCTGGTGGTGGGCCCCGACGCTTACCGAACGCTGCCGCAGCTTATTACCGAGGCCGACGGGGGCCAGAAAGGCGTCAACGTGCTCCTGAGCCGCGAGGAAACCTACGCCGATATTTCGCCGGTGCGCCTCAACTCGAACGGCATCACCGCCTTCGTGTCGATCATGCGCGGCTGCAACAATATGTGCTCCTTCTGCGTGGTGCCCTTTACCCGGGGCCGAGAGCGGAGCCGCGACAACGCCTCCATCCTCGCCGAATGCCGCAGCCTCTTCGAGGGCGGCTACCGCGAGGTGACGCTGCTCGGCCAGAACGTGGACTCGTACTACTTCACCCCCGAAGGCGGCACGCCCGTGACCTTCGCGATGCTGCTCGAAGAAGTGGCGCGCATCTCCCCCGACCTGCGCGTGCGCTTCTCGACCTCGCATCCCAAAGACATCACCGACGAAGTGCTGCACACGATGGCGCGCTACGACAACATCTGCAAATACATCCACCTCCCCCTGCAAAGCGGCTCCACGCGCGTGCTGCAGCTGATGAACAGAACCTATACCCGCGAGTGGTACGCCGCGAAGGTGGCCCGTATCAAGGAGATCATGCCCGACTGCGCGCTGTCCTCCGACGTCATCGCCGGCTTCTGCACGGAGACCGAGGAAGACCACCAGGATACGCTGCGGATGATGGAATACGCACGCTACGAAATGAGCTATATGTTCTTTTACAGCGAGCGCCCCGGCACGCTGGCCCAGCGCCGCTACCAGGACGATATCCCGGAGGACGTCAAGAAGCGCCGCCTCGCCGAGATCGTTGCAATGCAGAACCGCCTCTCGCTCGAAAGCAACCAGCGCGACCTCGGCAAGACCTTCCAGGTTCTGATCGAGGCCACCTCGAAGCGCTCGGAGCTCGACTGGATGGGACGCAGCTCGCAGAATAAAGTGATCGTTTTCCCCAAGAACGGACAAGACCTGAAGCCCGGAGATTATGTAAACGTGGCCGTGCGCGAATGCACGCAAGCCACCCTTTTAGGAGCTATTGTATAAATACGACGCATGGACCCTCAATCGATCAAGAACCGCTTTGGCATTATCGGCAACTCCCCCGCCCTCAACTACGCCCTGCAGGTAGCCGTGCAGGTATCCAATACCGACCTCACGGTACTGATCAACGGCGAAAGCGGCGTGGGCAAGGAAGCCTTCTCGCATATCATTCACTCGCTCTCGGCGCGCAAGCACAACCCCTTTATCGCGGTCAACTGCGGCGCCATCCCCGAGGGTACCATCGACTCCGAATTGTTCGGCCACGAAAAGGGCTCCTTCACGGGCGCCGTCGACGGCCGGAAGGGATACTTCGAAACCGTCAACGGCGGCACGATCTTCCTCGACGAGATCGGCGAAATGCCGCTTGGCACGCAGGCCCGCCTGCTGCGGGTGCTTGAAACCGGTGAGTTCATCCGCGTCGGCTCCTCGAAGGTGGTGAAGACCGATGTGCGCGTCATCGCCGCCACCAACCGCGACCTGCTGCAACAGGTGCAGGCCGGGAAATTTCGCGAAGACCTTTACTACCGCCTCAACACGGTGCCCATCCGCGTGCCGGCCCTCCGCGACCGCAAGGAAGATATCCCGCTGCTGTTCCGCAAGTTCGTGGTCGACTTTGCCGAGCGCTACAAGACGACGCCCGTGCAGCTCGACGAGGGCGCGCGCCATCGCATCATGCAATACACCTGGCCGGGCAACGTGCGCGAGCTGAAAAACATCGCCGAGCAGATCTCCGTACTGGCCTCCGACAAGCAGGTGACAGCCAAGGAGCTCGAGCGCTTTCTCCCCGAGGCGAATATGAACAGGCTGCCTGTATTGGCCACGCAGACGGGCGGCGGCGGTGAGTTCAGCAACGAGCGCGAGATTCTCTACAAGCTGTTTTTCGACATGAAGCGCGATGTGACGGAGCTGAAGAAGCTGATGGCCGAGATCATCCAGAACCCCGGCGCGGCTTCGCAGCATCCCGGTCTGTTCCGCGAGCTCCAGGAAATGCAATCGACGCATGGGGGTGCCTCGCTGCACCGCGAAGACGGTCCGCTGCAACCCGTGCTCGTTCCGCATACCGGGGGCATCCCGGTACAACCCGTGATCCTTCATGACGACATTCACCAGCATGAGGAAGTAGAGGAAAGCCTCAACATCATGGACAAGGAAAAGGAGCTCATTATCAAAGCACTCAAAAAGCACAAGAACAAGCGCAAGGACGCCGCCTCCGACCTGGGCATCAGCGAGCGGACGCTGTACCGGAAGCTGAAGGAGTATAATATCGACGAATAAGTTAATCTGCTAATGGGGCAGTCTGCTAGTCTGCTAATGATCGCCCTTGAAATGTTTATTGTCCGTTCTGAAACGTCTTTCTCCTTCCTGGAACGTCATTGCGAGCGCAGCGAAGCAATCGGTCGCCTCCAACTGTCATTGCGAGCGAAGCGAAGCAATCCCTTCCGGGTGGGCACAGAGGCCACTTATTAGGAAACGTCCTGTCTTTAAAACGTCATTGCGAGCGAAGCGAAGCAATCCCTGGCGGGCGGATACTGAAGCCCGCTAAGGCCTCCTTAAGCACCTTAGCAGTTCATTAGCAGACTTGCCCATCAGCAGACTAGCAGATTAGTTTATTTTTACAGCCATGCACCTTCTCAAGAAACTATCGCTCCCGCTCCTCCTCGTCGCCGTGCTGGCATTCTTCGGAACCGCCAACAGTGGCTGCGGCGTGTACAGCTTCCGCGACGTGTCGATACCCGATACCATCAAGACAATCCGGGTGCAGAAGATCGAGAACGCGGCGCCCTACATCAACCCGCAGCTGGCCCCGAACCTGACGGAGCGCCTGCGGCGGAAGGTGCTGAACCAGACGCGCCTTAACCTCACCAACGACGACCGCGCGGACTACGACGTCAATGCCACGGTCACCGACTATTCGGTGAGTACGTCGGGCGTCGGCAACAACAGCACGAGCACGCTGAACCGCCTCACCGTTACGGTACGAATGAGCCTTACCAACAACCGCAACCCCAACTCGGTGCCGCAGGAGCAAACGATCTCGCGCAGTTTCGATTTCTCGGCCAACCTTTCGCTGCAGCAGGCCGAGGCGCAATTGCTCGACCAGATGCTCAGCGGCCTGTCGGACGATATTTTCAACCGCCTGTTCTCCAATTGGTAAGTTGTGGTAATTTGGCGGCATGGCAGCGCCGATGAACCGCCTTTCCGAATCGCTTTTCCAGAAGTCTTTTGCTGATTGCAGCGCCGAAGAGTTGCAGCAACTGACGGCGCAATACCCCTACTTCGCGCCGGCGCATTTTCTCCTGCTCCGGAAGTTCGATCCCGCAACCGAGGAATACTGCAAGGAATACCAGAAAGCGCAGCTCTATTTCCACGACCCCGTTTCCTTCGAGTTTTTCCTGAACCGCCCCGATCTTGCCGACGACGTAGTCGCTGAGGTACCGGACAGCAGGCCGGCCGAAGTGCCGGAAGAGCCGACCTCGATCGAGGAGCACGAGGTGGATGTGCTCGACGAATTGCCGGCGTCTGAAGAGCCCCGGGTTCCTGAAAGCGGGGATGCAGCAGAGCGTCCCGTTCCCTCCCTCGCCGCCATCGACCTCAACGCGCCTCCCGAGGGCGGTCTGAGCTTCGAACCCTACCACGCGGTGGACTACTTTGCCTCCCAGGGGATCAAATTGTCGCTGGAAGAAGCCGGCAAGGATAAGTTCGGCAAGCAGCTCAAAAGCTTCACCGACTGGCTGAAGACGATGAAACGCATTACGCCCGAGACGAGCGCCCCACTCGATTCCCGTACCGAGGCCGGTGTGGAGAACCTGGCCGACCACTCGGTAAAAGAAGCCGAGATCGTTACCGAATCGATGGCGGAAGTGTGGCTGAAACAGGGAAACAAGCGGAAAGCGGCCGAGATCTACCGCAAATTAAGTTTGCTCCATCCCGCAAAAAGTGCTTATTTTGCCGACAAAATAAACAGCCTCAACGCTTAACAACGCTTTATGACCACCTTGTTTCTGATACTGATTATCCTGGCCAGTGTGATCCTCGGCTTCTTCGTCCTGGTACAAAACCCCAAAGGCGGGGGCCTCGCCGGTAATGTCGGCGGCCTCAGCAACCAGTTCATGGGTGTCAAGCAAACGACCGACGTGCTCGAAAAAGGTACCTGGGTGTTCGCCGCGCTGATCGCTGTACTGTGCCTCACCTCCACCTTCTTTATCAACGGCCGCCAGTCGGACAGCCGCCTCGACCCCATCGGCAACGGCCCCGTGAATTCGCGTCCCGCCAACACGACCACCCCCGCTCCTGCCCCTGTGAAGTAAGGCAGACAGGCACTAACATAATCTTAGGACAAGCCCTGCCACAGCGGCAGGGTTTTTTCATTTACTTTACCCAGGTATGAGACGGATCTTTCTCGTTGTATTCGGTATATTGTTCCTGGGCGCCCTTGTGGCTGCCTGGCTCCTGTTTGGCTCCGGTACGGGCTTCGGTACCAGGCGCGCGACACTGTACATTTCCACGCGTGCGGCCACCCGCAGCGCGGTGCTCGATTCGCTGGACAAGAATGACATCGTCAGCAGCCCGCGGCTCTTCGACTGGATCGCCTCCCGCCTCGGCTATTGGGAGCATGTGCGCCCCGGCAAGTACGAGTTCCCGGCCGGTACAAGCGTTTACCGGATGATCCGGACCCTCCGCAACGGCGCGCAGACACCGGTTAAGCTCACCATCAACAAGCTCCGCACCCGTGCTGACCTCGCGAAAATGTGCGGCGCCAAGTTCGAGATGGACTCGGCAACGATGATGCGCTTCCTCGACAACCCCGATTCGCTCCGGGCCTTCAAAACGGAGCCCGAGCGCGCCCTCACACTCATCCTCCCCGATACGTACACGTACTATTGGACCAACGGCCCCCGCGAGATACTCCGCAAATTTGCCGATGTGTCGGCGGGCTACTGGACAAAGGAGCGCATCGCGAAAGCCAAGGCCCATGGCCTCTCGCCGGAAGAAGCCTATATTCTCGCCTCCATTGTTGAGGAAGAGACCAACGAGCAATCCGAAAAGGGAAATATCACGAGCGTATACCTCAACCGGCTCGCCAGGGGAATGCCGCTGCAGGCCGATCCGACGGTCAAGTTTGCCCTCAACGACTTTTCCCTCACAAGGATCTACGAGAAGTACACACGCGTGGAATCGCCTTATAACACGTACCGCAACCGCGGCCTGCCTCCCGGCCCGATCTGCACACCGGGCCGGAAGACGATCGATGCCGTGCTGGATTCGCCCAAGACCGATTACCTCTATTTTGTGGCCAACCCCGACTTCAGCATGACGCACGTCTTCAGTGCTTCCTACGAGGAGCACCTGCAAAAAGCCCATGCTTACCAGGCGGAGCTGAACCGCCGTGAGGCAGCCAAAAACGGAACCCGCCCCTGATGCGCGAAAAAACTCATATCCGCAGCCAGATGACGCGCCCGCTCCGCTCGGTGATCGAGGGCAGCAAGCATGCTTATGTGCCGGGTATCCGCGACTTCACGCTGTTTGATATCTCCCGCGCCTTTTTCCGGCAACTAAAGCGCACCAGCCTTCCCGAGCGTGCCGCGGCCATCTCCTTCAACGTATTCATGGCCATCCCGCCGACGGTGCTTTTCCTGTTCACGCTCGTACCGCTGCTGCCGATCTCGAGGCAGTTTACCCGCGAGCTGTTCGGCATTATCCGCGACATCGTTCCGGGCGAGCGGAATAACTCGGTCATCATCGGCTTTCTCCGTGACTTCCTGCAGCGGCCGCGCAACGGGCTGCTTTCCTTTGGCCTCTTGATGGCGATGTTCTTTTCGAGCAACGCCATGATGGGAATCCTGCGGTCCTTTGATAAGAATTACGAGGGCTTCCGCAAGCCGACCGGGCTCCAGAAACGCAAGACGGCCCTGCGCCTCACGATGATCTTCTTCTTTACTATCTTCACCTGCATCGTGCTGCTCGTGGCGCAGGGAGCGGTGCTCAAGTGGGTCGGCATCCGCAACATCCATGTGCGCGGCATCATCGCCAACACCCGATGGATCGTGATCATCGTCCTCGCCTTCTGGTCGGTGTCGTTCATTTACCGGCACGGCCCCGCGGTGACGAAAAAATGGCCCTTCGTAACACCCGGTTCGATTTTCGCCACGTCGCTGATGGTACTGGCCACCACGCTCGTTACTTTCTGGGCCAACAACTTTTCCAATTACAACAAGCTGTACGGATCCATCAGCGCAGTGTTCATCCTGATGTCGCTCATCTTCGTCAATGCACTGGTGTTGCTGATCGGTTTCGAGCTCAACGTCACACTTGTCAACCTGAAACGCGAGCGCGAGCAGGATGAGCTGTCGCAGAATGCGCCGCACGAGGACCTCCTTTCCTGAATTTTATTCCATGAGCGGGACCTGTGGCAACGGCAGGTTACCGAAATTAGAAGCAGTTAAACCCCCGGTACATGAAAAAGATTCCTGTTATGCTGTTCCTGCTGGCCTTTGCAGCCCTGTGCGCGTTCCGCAGCCCCAGCGAATTACCCATCGGCTCGCCCCTGCCCAAGGCTGATGTGAAGCTTCCGGATATCAGTGGCAAAATGCTGACGCTCCAGGAGGCACGCGGGGCGAACGGACTTCTTGTGATGTTCAGCTGCAATACCTGCCCCTTTGTAGTGAAGAACCAGCTACGCACGCGCGACATCGGCACCTATGCCCAGGCACGTAAGCTGGGTGTCGTGCTCATCAACTCCAACGAAGCGCAGCGCAGCAGCGACGATTCGTTCGACGCGATGAAAGCGTATGCAAAAGAGCAGGGCTACAAGTGGAGTTATGTGCTGGATAAAAACTCCGAGCTGGCCGATGCGTTCGGCGCTACCCGCACGCCCGAATGCTTTCTCTTCGATAAAGACAGCAAGCTCGTGTACCATGGCGCTATCGACGATAATCCCGGGAACCCGGAAGCTGTAAGCCGCAAGCACCTCCAGGCCGCCATCGATGAACTTGTGACTGGAAAGGAAGTCACCGTCAAGACCACCCGCTCGGTAGGCTGCAGCATCAAGCGGCTTTAACTCGAGATGGATGCAGGAAAAGTCCCGCACAACGGCGGGACTTTTTTATTGATCAGAATCGATCATCTTCCGTATGCCGGCTTCCAGCTGCGCGCGCGAAAGCGACTCGTCAACAAAGTGCCGGTAGCCCAGGCGCTTGTTCAGGAACAGCGTGCCCGGAATGGCGCCCGACCAGCCCTGGTCCACCTTCGGGCAGAATACATCGGCATTGCTTTCGTCGAGGAATACGATGGGCCCCGTGATCTTGCGCTTTTGCGCGAATGCGCCGATCTTTTTGTAGTCCTCCGGCAGGTCGAGGCTCACCAGCAACAGGCGCACGCCGTTTGACGGGTATTTCGCCGCCAGCTCCTGGAAATAGGGTATTTCCGCAACACAGGGCTTGCAGAATGTTGCCCAGAAATTGATCACGGTGGGCGCGGTTGTCGTGTCCATATACCGTTCAAGGTCGGCGATCTTCCACCTTGGTATAGACGCCTGGGCAGCCGCTCCCGCGGTAAGGGCGAACAGCAGAACGATCAGCAGGTTAATCCGTATTGTCTTCATATAATCCCCATTGTTGTGCAAGTGAGGCCTGGAGCTCCGTGCGCAGGCCCGATCCGGAGTAATGCCCGGCAAGGCTTTTCTGACGGTACGCCTCGTAAAGCGTTACCGCGCAGGCAACGCTGATGTTCAGCGACTGGATCATGCCCACCTGCGGGATGATAAAGTTACCGTCGGCCATAGTACGGAACTCGTCGCTTACGCCCGCATGCTCGTTACCGAATACGAGGGCCGTTGGCACAGTGAGGTCCGTCTCGTATAAACTTACGGCATCGGTACTGAGGTGCGTTGTTAAAATGCGGGTGTACTTGCTCCGAAGCTCCGCGAAGCAGGCGGCGGCATCGGTAAACTGGTGCACCGTGAGCCATTTGTTGGCGCTGCTGGAGCTGCGGTCGCCCCACTTCTTGTGCCGCGGGATCTTCGTGTTGAGCACGTAGATCTCCTGCACGCCTACGGCATCGCAGCTACGCATCACGGCGGAAATGTTGTGCGGGTCGAACACGTTCTCGAGTACCACGGTGATGTTGCCCTGGCGCCTGGCCAGCACGGCTTCGATCTTGCTTCGGCGTTCGTTGGTCATATCGCTGCAAAGAAAATCTTTCGCCGGAAACTTTTATTACCGAAAATCCCTAAATTTGCACCCCGTCATTGAAACAACGCAAGGCGTTTTGATGAAACCCGGTTCGGGTGGTGGCGCAGCCCGGTAGCGCACTTGCATGGGGTGCAAGGGGTCGCTGGTTCGAATCCAGTCCACCCGACGAACGAAAGAAAGCTCTGAAGAAATTCAGGGCTTTTTTTATGCCCGGTAGCGCATCCCGCCTTCGGGCGGGAGGGTCGCTGGTTCGAAACGAAGTTCGACGAAGTCAATCCAGTCCACCCGACGAACGAAAGAAAGCTCTGAAGAAATTCAGGGCTTTTTTTATGCCCGGTAGCGCATCCCGCCTTCGGGCGGGAGGATCGCTGGTTCGAAACGAAGTTCGACGAAGTCAATCCAGTCCACCCGACGAACGAAAGAAAGCTCTGAAGAAATTCAGGGCTTTTTTTTATGCCGGTGCGCATCCCGCCTTCATGCGGGAGGGTCGCTGGTTCGAAACGAAGTTCGACGAAGTCAATCCAGTCCACCCGACGAACGAAAGAAAGCTCTGAAGAAATTCAGGGCTTTTTTTATGCCCGGTAGCGCATGTTGCATGCAACTAAGTATTGTGCGTGATGGGAAGCTGGACTTGATCTGTTAGAACGAAAAGCAGAAAGCGGTCGCGGCCGTCCAGTTGGCTCGATCGTATGCCCCGTCATGCCGCTGAAAAACGGCTGTCTGCCCGCGCAACCATTTTGCTTCTACCCGCCAAAGCAGGTTCGGAGCTATGTCCCAGTCCAGGTTGGAAGACAAGCCCCACACGCGGAAAGGCAGACCGCTGCTACTAACGATCACGCCAGCCGGATCACTATAGTATTCAGCGCGTACGGAAATGGTCTTTTGTTGGGCGATGCGCGTCCGTACAATGACAACAGGCGCATACCAGACGTTAAACGATCTGCTGCCTTTCCGAGCCTGCTCCAGGCCTGCGTCGAGGCCCATCGTAATTCCGAAAAGCTTACTCAGTTGGATAATTCCATACAGGTTATGAAAATAGCGCATCCTCCGCAGGCTGTCGGGCTGATCACTTCCGATAAATGTGCTGGAGTTCAAGGTAACCGTAGCCGTTGGTTTAAAGGTCACTTGGGTGCCGAACGAAGGCGTGTGGCTCCCACTTAGCCGTTGAATCCGTTGCCAGCCATTCAACAAAAAAACCGCCGCAAACCATTGTTGATTCTTGCTGCTGTACGATACCCGCACACCCGCTTCGAAGTACGGGGAGTTGTCCGCCGCAACACTTCGCGTGAGTGTCCAGTTGTCCTTCCCCACCGCGCTCTCGAACCCGATGTGCGACGGCATGATCCCCGCATCGACCCAGACCTGGTGCTGCTTGCTGACCCTTGCGCCAACGTTCCCTTCCAGCACGGTGCGCAGTACCCCCGGCTCATTTGCCAGGTTCGCGTTGCTGTAGGTGCCTGCCATCAACGCCAGGTTGCCCCTAACCCTGGTCGAGGCATAGGCAGCTTTTACAAACCCAAGGTTCAGATTGGCCTCCCCCGTTCGATTATGACTGTACACGAAAAGCGGCCGCGTGTGCGCCGGAGGACGGGCAAAGTCGAGAACGTAGTATACTTCGGCATACCCACTGTACGAAACACTTGTGCTATCCTGGCCTCGCGCGGCCAGGCAAACCAGCAAGCCGGTAATGGCCATGGTAGAATGCTTCTGCATCATGAGGCAAATTACCCAGCGGATTCATTGATGGAGCGCAGCATCTACAGAAATCTTTGTTCGCTGGAGGACGTTTCTGCCCGGTGCTTATTGCCCGGTTTCGTTTAGTGCCCTGCCGGTTTTCTTTTGCCATGCTCTTGCAAGAGTAATGTCAGGGAGGAAGGCATAAAAAAAGCCCGCCATCGCTCCAGGAGCTTGGCGGGCAGTGTCGGGATGACTGGATTCGAACCAGCGGCCTCTTCGTCCCGAACGAAGCGCGCTACCGGGCTGCGCTACATCCCGATCGATGAACTTCGCGGAAGCGAAACTCACCCCGGCCCTGCTGGCAACGCATGTGTTGCAGGAACCGGTTTCGGAGCAGCAAAATAAAGGAATTCAAGGCACTATTCCATAAAATATTTTCATTTTCCGGTGCCCTGCGCGCGCTGACCACGGACCCTGAAGCCGGCTGCTGCAAAACTACTGGCACAAAGCCCTACGGCCTTTCCTATCTTAGCCGCGTCATGGAAATCCTTCTCCGGCAGGTGACCGTTGTCGACCCTGCTTCACCCCTTCACGCACAACGCAGCGATATCGCCATCGATGGCGGCCGCATCCGCATCGGTGCTGCTGACGCCCAGCCCCATACGCAGGTCATCGACATTCCCGGACTTTGTATCGCACCCGGTTTTGTCGACCTGTTTGCGCAGTTCTGCGACCCCGGCCAGGAGCAGCGCGAGACGCTCGAGAGCGGCGTTGCCGCGGCTGCCGCCGGTGGCTACACCGACGTGCTGCTGCTGCCCAACACATCGCCCTGCGTGCATAACAAAGCGTCGGTGGAATACATCACCCAAAAAAGCAGGCAGCTTCCCGTTCGCCTGCATCCGATGGGTGCGCTGACACGCAATACCGAAGGCAGGGAACTCGCGGAACTGTACGACATGTATGCCTCCGGCGCGAAAGCCTTTACTGATGGATTGAACCCGGTTCAATCGGGCGGGATCCTGCTCAAGGCGCTCCAATATGTGCTCGCCATCGATGCGCCTGTTGTGCAGCTGCCCGACGACCGGTCGTTCAACCCCGGCGGGCTCATGCACGAGGGTATTGTTTCCACACAGCTTGGCCTGCCCGGCCGTCCCGCGCTTGCCGAGGAGCTGATGGTTGCCCGCGACATCGAGCTCGTTCGCTACACCGGCGCGCGACTTCATCTTACAGGCATTTCCTGCACCGGCTCCGTTGCGCGCATACGCGCCGCTAAAGCCGAAGGCCTCCCGGTGACCTGCTCGGTGACACCCCTGCATCTTCTGTTTACGGAAGAAGACCTCCGCGATTACGATACAAACTTCAAGCTCACGCCGCCCCTGCGTACTGCTGCCGACCGCGACGCACTCCGTGCGGCAGTGCTCGACGGCACGGTGGATTGCATCGCCAGCCACCACCTGCCGCAGGACAGTGACCATAAGATCGTGGAATTCGAAGCCGCGGCGCCGGGCGCTATCGGGCTGCAGACTGCGTTCGCAGCTGTATGCACCGCGTTGCCCGCGCTTGGTGCCTCGCAGCTCGCCGCACTCTTCGGCGGCAATGCGCGCCGCATCTTCGGGCTACCCGATGCCGGCATCCGGGAGGGCGCGCCGGCTTGCTGCACGCTGTTCAGCAAAAGCGGCCAAACGAGGTTCACGAAAACCGGCAACCGGAGCCGCTCCGCCAACTCACCGTTGTTCGATGAAACGCTTGCCGGACAAGTACTCGGCATTATTGGACCCGGCGCTGTATTTTTGAACACTTTTTAACTGCTTATGGAGGCTACCCGAAAGAACGCGCACATTCGTCCTGCCCTGCTCATCGCGATCGTGATGATCGGCATCCACTGCTGGATCCACGTACGGGGCCAGGCCCTCAACCCGGTGCTGCTGCTGACCGCCAGCCTGCCGCTCGTTGTGGGCGTCATCTACAATGTGTACCAGCATGCAACCGCCAACCCGACCAACACGTTCGGTAACAATTTCGCCTATGGCTTCCGCATCACGGCAGTCGTCACGGTGATCATGCTCCTGTTTGTCGTCGTTTTCTTCAAGGCATTCCCGCAATACAAAGACCTCTTGCTTGATACCTTACTGAAGTCGGCCGACCGCAAATCGAGCGGTATGGACGACGAAGCGATCAACCGCGCCGTGCAGGATTGGGACACCCACTTCCTCCAGCGCCTCGCTACCATCTATATTTTCCTGAACATCATCCCCGGCGCCATCGCTTCGCTCATCGCAGCGGCCATCGGTACCCGGAAAACAAAATCGATCTGATACATGGACCTTTCCATCGTCGTACCGCTGTTCAATGAAGACGAGTCGCTGCCCGAGCTCACCGACTGGATCCGCCGTGTGTGCGATGCCAACGGCTACAGCTACGAGGTGATCCTGGTAGACGATGGCAGCACCGATCGTTCCTGGGAGGTCATCACCGAGCTGCGCGCCGCCAACCCGCACCTGAAGGGCATCCGCTTCCAGCGTAACTACGGCAAGTCGGCCGCGCTCAACGAGGGCTTCAAGGCTGCTGAAGGCGACGTCATCATTACGATGGACGCCGACCTGCAGGATTCACCCGACGAGATACCTGAATTGCGCCGGCTTATCATCGACGAAAAATATGACCTGATCAGCGGCTGGAAAAAGAAGCGCTTCGACAACAAGCTGACGAAGAACCTTCCGTCGAAGCTCTTTAACGCCGCAACGCGCAAAATGTCGGGCATCTACCTGCACGACTTCAACTGCGGCCTCAAAGCCTACCGCCGCAAGGTGGTGAAGAGCGTTGAGGTTTACGGCGAGATGCACCGCTACATTCCCGTACTGGCCAAGTGGGCCGGCTTTCGCAAGATCGGAGAGAAAGTAGTGGAGCACCGTGCCCGCAAATATGGTGTTACGAAGTTTGGCTGGGAGCGCTTTGTCAACGGCTTTCTTGATCTCCTCTCGATCTCCTTTGTTGGAAAATTTTCCAAGCGCCCGATGCACTTCTTCGGGCTCTGGGGCACCGTATTTTTCCTGCTTGGGTTTATTACAACGCTTTCGCTGATCATCGCCAAGATCGCCAACCCGTCTGAGTCGTCGCTCACCAACAAGCCTGGCTTCTACCTTGCATTGACCTTTCTCGTTATCGGCATGCAACTCTTCCTGGCGGGCTTCGTGTCGGAGCTCATTGCGCGGAATGCACCGGGACGCAACTCCTACCTGATCGAAGAAAAAGCCGGGCTCTGATGGCGAAGGTCCTGATCATCGGCCCGGCGCACCCGCTTCGTGGCGGTGGCATCACTACCTTCAACCAGCGACTGGCTACCGAATTTCTACGGGAGGGCCACGAGTGCTCGATTGCCTCGTTTTCGCTGCAGTATCCCAACTTCCTGTTTCCCGGCAAATCGCAGTTCACCGACGAGCCCGCGCCGGAAGGACTCCGGATCCGGCCGCTGATCAACTCCATCAACCCGCTCAACTGGGTGAAGGTGGGCCGGCTGCTGGGCCGCGAGCGTCCCGACCTTGTCGTGGTGCGTTACTGGATGCCGTTTTTCGGCCCGGCACTGGGTACCATACTCCGGCTGATCAGGCGCAACGGGCACAGCCGGATCGTGTGCATCGCCGACAACGTGGTGCCGCACGAGCAGCGCTTCTTCGACAAACCGTTCACGAAATATTTCCTTCCTTCCTGCGACGCCTTCATCACCATGAGCCAGCAGGTGTACAATGACCTGCTGACGTTCGCAGCCGGCAAGCCCGCGGAAATCGTGCCGCATCCCTTATACGATTCGTTTGGCGAAAAGCTGAGCAAGGAAGCGGCGCGTCAGCATCTCGGGCTCGCAAACGATGACCGCATCATCCTGTTCTTTGGATTTATCCGGCACTACAAGGGCCTGGACCTGTTGCTCAGCGCGATGGCCGAGGCACCTTTGAAGGACAGTGGCATCAAGCTGCTCGTGGCCGGTGAGTTTTACGAGGATGAAAAGGAATACCAGGCGCTGATCGACAACAACGGCCTGCGTGACCGTGTGCTGCTTCACACGCGTTTTATGGCCGATGCGGAGATCCGCTATTACATCTGCAGCGCCGACTTTATCGTGCAGCCGTACCGGAGCGCCACGCAAAGCGGTGTTACGCCCCTCGCCTATTACTTTGAGCGCCCGATGGTGGTCACCAATGTCGGCGGCCTCCCCGACCTCGTGCCCGACCACCGCTGCGGCATCGTGTGCGAGCCGGAGCCCCTGTCGATCGCAGAGGCGGTGGCCGAGTGTTACCGTCTGGGCGAGGATTTCTTTGTGCCGCAGATCCGCGCGGAGAAGAAAAAATATGCCTGGAGCAGGCTTACTTCCGCGCTGTTCCGGATCGCCGGTTTATCGTACTGACGAATTGCCCGGCGAAGTTCTTTTGACGTTTTACTTTTGATATCTGAATATGATATACCGCAGCAAAGCCCCGCTCCGTATTGGTCTCGCCGGTGGCGGCACCGATGTCAGCCCCTACAGCGACCGCTTTGGCGGCACCATTCTCAATGCCACCATTTCGCTCTATGCCCACGCAAGCATCGAGCCGCTGAGCGAGCCGACGATCATCCTCGAAACCAACGACCGGAGCGAGCGGCAGGAATTTGCCTTCGCCCCGAGCCTGCCCATTGATGGACGCCAGGACCTGCTCAAGGGCGTCTACAATGCCGTGCAGCGCGACTACGGTCCGATCCGCACAGGCTTCCGGCTCTCCACCTTCGTCGACGCGCCGGCAGGCTCCGGCCTCGGCACCTCCTCAACGCTTGTGGTGGCCATTCTTGGTGCTTTCGTGGAGATGATGCGCCTGCCCCTTGGCGAATACGACATCGCGCACTATGCCTGTGCCATCGAGCGCAACGACCTGCGCTGGGCCGGCGGCAAGCAGGATCAATACGCCGCGACCTTCGGGGGCGTCAACTTCATGGAGTTTTACAGTGGCGACAAGGTGATCGTCAACCCGCTGCGGATCAAGCAGCACTACCTCTTCGAGCTCGAGAACAACCTACTTCTTTACTATACGTCCACGAGCCGCGAGTCGGCACGAATCATCGAGCAGCAGTCGCAGAATGTTGTAGCCAACAATGAAGTGTCCATCGATGCGATGCACCAGCTGAAGCAGCAGGCGCAGATGATGAAGGAGGCGCTGCTGATGGGGCGCATTCACGAGCTCGGTGATATTCTCGATTATGGCTACCAGCAAAAGCGGCGTATGGCCGAAGGCATCAGCAACCCGCTGATGGAGGAGATCTACGACACGGCTCGAAAAGCCGGCGCCACGGGCGGCAAGATCTCCGGTGCCGGCGGCGGTGGCTTCATGATCTTCTACTGTCCCGGCAACAGCAAATTCAACGTACTCAAAAGCCTCGAGCGCTTCGGCGGCGTGCCCCGCTCCTACCAGTTTACCGAGCATGGGATGAAGAGTTGGACCATTTGAACAGCAGAACAACAGAACAAGGGAACAGCCGAACAACAGAATAGCGAATGGGTTAGCTTTGCGTTCTCAAGTGAGGCACATGGAAAAGATCAGGGAACTTGTACAGGCTTCGATCGATGTAAAGCAACTCGTGCTGCAAAATGACGAACTGCTGCAAACGGTCCAGGCGATAACCGATGCGATGGTCGCGGCGCTGCGCGCTGGCAACCGGATCTGGTTTTGCGGCAACGGCGGCAGTGCGGCCGACGCGCAGCATCTCGCTGCCGAATTCAGCGGCCGCTTCTACTTAAACCGCAAGGCGCTCCCGGCAGA
Organism: Flaviaestuariibacter terrae; assembly: GCF_054777635.1. NCBI lineage: Bacteria > Pseudomonadati > Bacteroidota > Chitinophagia > Chitinophagales > Chitinophagaceae > Flaviaestuariibacter > Flaviaestuariibacter terrae. The sequence goes on along the minus strand of NZ_BAAHAL010000006.1, from coordinate 626,035 downwards.
AGCACTGCACTGCAACACCTCGTACCTGACGGCCGTCGCCAACGATTACAGCTTCGATGTGATCTACGCCCGCCTCGTGGAAGGCATAACAAGCAGGGGCGATATTCTGGTGGGTCTTTCCACGTCCGGCAACTCCGCCAATATCGTGCGTGCCTTTGAATCCGCGCGTGAAATGGGGCTTCTGACCGTTGCCTTTACCGGCGCCGGTGGCGGCCTGCTCAAAGGAATGAGCGATCACCTCGTTAACGTACCCTCCACGGTCACGCCCCGCATCCAGGAAAGCCATATTCTCCTCGGCCACATCATCTGCCAGCTGGTGGAAGAAATCTATTTCGCCACGGCATGAGGGTACGCGAAGCCATCATTCTTGCCGGCGGACTTGGAACAAGGCTCCAGGCTGCTGTTCCCGACCTCCCGAAATGCCTGGCACCCGTAGCCGGCCGCCCCTTTCTCGGCTACGTGATCGACAACCTCCGGCGCCAGGGGATCGGGCGCTTCGTGTTTTCGCTCGGGTACAAGTCGGAACTGGTGGTTGCCTACCTGGAGAAGAATTACCCTACGCTATCCTACGTGACGGTTGTGGAAGACGAGCCCCTCGGCACGGGCGGTGCTATTGCGTTTGCGCTCGGCGCGGCGCAGGAGACTACCGTTTGCGTCACCAATGCCGACACGCTTTTTCGCGCCGATCTTGCGAAGCTCGCAGCCGTTCATGAAGCGAGCGCTGCCGAATGTACTCTTTCCCTCAAGCCCATGACGCATCCCGACCGCTACGGCACGGTGTTGCTTTCCGGCAACCATATCACAGCCTTCCGTGAAAAAGCCCCGGTCGCGGAAGGAACGATCAACGGCGGCTTGTACCTCTTGGACAAAGGGCGTTTCCTGGCGCAAGACTGGCCAACTGCCTTCTCATTCGAGCACGACTTTCTCGGACCTGCTGCCGCGCGCGGCGCGCTCGCGGGAAGCATACAGGACCACTACTTCATCGATATCGGGATCCCGGCCGATTATGCGCGCGCACAAACCGAGCTCGCACCCGCCCCGCTCGAACTGCACCGTGTAGACAGCAGCTGGACGCTCTTCCTTGACCGCGACGGCGTGCTCAACGACGAGCGCGTTGGTTATTATGTACTGAACCGGGGTGAATTCCATTTCAGCGCCGGTGTACTCGAGGCGATGCCGCTGCTGGCGCGCCGCTTCGGCCGGATCGTGGTGGTCAGCAACCAGCGCGGTGTGGGTAAAGGTCTGATGACGGAAGCCGACCTCGCCGATGTGCACAGCGTGCTGCTCGACGGGATCCGCGGCGCCGGCGGCCGCATCGATGCCATCTACTATTGCACAGACAAAGACGATCGCTGCTTTGAGCGGAAGCCGAACCCCGGCATGGCGCTTCGGGCGCGCGCGGAGTTCCCCGAGATCGATCTTAACAAAACCATTATGGTCGGCAACAAGCCTTCGGATATGCGATTCGGGCGGGCTGCCGGTGTACATACGGTGTTCGTAACCACCACCAATCCAGACCAGGCTTACCCGCACCCCGATATCGACCTCCTCTTCCCGACACTGCTTGACTTTGCCCGGGCGCTCGAATCTTAAGAAATATTTTGAACCCTTTTTCCGTTCTTAGTGGACACAAAAGGTCCTTCCGTGAAAAAACCCGTTCTCTTCGTTTTAGTACTCATCGCGATCGGCAGCTCTGCACTGCAGGCCCAGAAGATCGCTTCCGCCGACCTCAAGGTGCTGCGGGCGAAGGAAGACACGCTCAAGGAGCTTGCCCGGCACATCTACACCGACACCCTTGCCTCCGGCCGCCTGCGCAGCGACAGCCAGTTTGTAAAAACGCTGATCCGCGGCCTGCAGGTGAAGCATTCCTTCCTGTTCCCGTTTGATGAGGTGATGGGCGTGTCGAAGCTCTATGCACCCGACAGCTCATTCCGCATTTTTACCTGGCAGGTGACGATCCCGACCGTTCAGGCCCGCAAGCGCGGCGCAATCCAGATGCGCACGGCCGATGGCTCGCTCAGGCTGATCCCCCTCCGCGATGTGACGGAATTCACCGAGTTTGCCGAAGACTCCGTGCGCGACCGTACCAACTGGATCGGCGCGGTGTATTACAACCTGATCAAGACGACCTGGGCCGGCAAGCCCTACTATACGCTTTTCGGTATCGACGACCGCGGCTTCTCCGTGAAGCGGAAGTGGATCGAGGTGCTGACCTTCGATGAAGCCGGGCAGCCCCGCTTCGGTGGCGACTACTTCGACTTCTCGCAGGACACGGTCGCGCGCCGCCAGCACAACCGCTTCGAGATTGCCTACAAGCGCGAGGCCAACGTGGCCGCCAACTGGGACGAAGACCAGAAGCTGATCCTCTTCGATCACCTGGTATCCGAAACCGGCCAGACCGATCTCCCCTACACGATGGTCCCTGACGGCGATTCGGAGGGCTTTAAATGGGAGAAAGGAAAGTGGGTGCACATCGACAAGGTCTTTCACTACAAGGTCGACATGACCGGCGTAGACCCGCTGCTGGGCAAGCCGCCCGTGGGCGATCCGATCCTCGATGCGAAGGGAAACATCAACGAGGACAAGCTCCAGCAACATACCGACAAGAATAATCCTCCGAAGAAAAAGGACGACGAATAGTTTTTTTGAATCAATGACCCCAATCCCGGCGGCCCGAACAGGATCCCGCCGGGATTTTTGTTTGCAGACAGTCGCTGCCGGATCAAACTGTGCTGGCGCAGTTTTCGCTAACTATCTTGCACCTATGGCTGTTGAAATTGAGCGCAAATTCCTGGTGGATCCCGCTGCCTGGGCCGCCTACCCGAAAGAAGCCCCGCACTACCTGCGCCAGGGCTACCTGTTCAAGGATCTCGTCAAAACCGCCCGCGTTCGGGTAACCGACGATACCGGCTATATCACCATCAAAGGAAAGACAATCGGCATCAGCCGCGCCGAATACGAATTCGAGATACCCAGGGCCGAGGCTGAAGAGCTCCTGAGCCGCTTCTGCGAAACGGTCGTGGCCAAGCAGCGCTACATCATTCCCTTCGAAGAAAAGATCTGGGAGGTGGATGTGTTCCTGGGCGACAACGCCGGCCTTATCGTTGCCGAGATCGAGCTCGTGGAAGAGGAAGAGCCATTCGCGCTGCCTCCTTTCATCAGCGAAGAGGTAACCGGCATCAAGAAATACTACAATTCGCAGCTGGCCGTGAATCCCTACAAGGGCTGGACGGCCTCATCAGAAAAGTAAAAAGTCAAAATTCAAAAGACGGTAGCTAGCCTTTTGAATTTTGACTTTTGAATTTTTTTTCCCCGGTGCTTAATCATCGAGCTTCAGCACCGCGAGGAACGCTTCCTGCGGTACTTCCACGTTGCCGATCTGGCGCATGCGCTTCTTACCTTCCTTCTGCTTTTCGAGCAGCTTGCGCTTACGCGAGATATCGCCACCGTAGCACTTCGCGGTTACATCCTTGCGGATGGCCGAGATGTTTTCGCGGGCCAGGATCTTGGCGCCAACGGCGGCCTGGATGGCGATCTGGAACTGCTGCCGCGGCACGAGCTCCTTCAGTTTCTCGCACAGCTTGCGGCCGAAGTCCTGCGAGCGGCTCCGGTGAATGAGTGCCGACAGGGCATCCACCTTATCGTTGTTGAGCAGGATATCCATCTTCACAATGTCGGCCTCGCGGTAACCGATCGGGTGGTAATCGAACGAAGCATAGCCACGGGTCTGGCTCTTGAGCTTATCGTAGAAGTCGAACACGATCTCGGTGAGCGGCATCTCGAAGATGAGCTCCACGCGTGTGGTGGTGAGGTAGCTCTGGTTGAGGAGGATGCCGCGCTTGCCGAGGCAGAGCGTCATGATGTTGCCGATATATTCGCCCTTCGTGATGATCTCGGCGCGGATAAAAGGCTCCTCGATGCGGTCGGTCTTCACCGGCTCGGGCATCTCGGCGGGGTTGTTTACAATGATCTTCTCTCCCTTCGTGGTGTAGGCGATGAAGCTTACGTTGGGCACCGTCGTGATCACCGTCTGGTTGAACTCGCGCTCGAGGCGCTCCTGGATGATCTCCATGTGGAGCAGTCCGAGGAAGCCGCAACGGAAGCCGAAGCCGAGTGCCTGCGACGTTTCCAGCTCGAAGGTGAGCGAGGCGTCGTTGAGTTGCAGCTTCTCCATGCAGTCACGCAGTTCCTCAAAGGCGTCGGTTTCCACCGGGAAGATGCCGGCGAAAACCATCGGCTTTACTTCCTGGAAGCCCTTGATCATTTCCTGCGTGGGGCGCGAAGCCGTTGTGAGCGTATCACCCACCTTGACTTCCTTGGCATTCTTGATTCCGGTAATGATATAGCCTACGTCGCCGGCGCGTACTTCTTTGGTAGGCGTGGGTTTGAGCTTGAGGATACCCACTTCGCTGGCTTCGTATTCCTGTCCGGTGCTGACAAACTGAACTTTTTCGCCGCTGCGGATGGTCCCGTTGAGCACGCGGTAGTATACGATGATGCCGCGGAAGGAGTTGAATACGGAGTCGAAGATGAGCGCCTGCAGCGGTGCCTCGGGGTCGCCCTTGGGAGCGGGGATGCGCTCCACGATGGCTTCGAGGATACCATCAATGCCGATGCCGGCGCGGCCGGAAGCGAGCAGGATGTCTTCGGCCTTGCAGCCGATAAGCTCGATGATCTGGTCTTTCACCTCCTCGATCATCGCGCCATCCATATCGATCTTGTTGATCACGGGAATGATCTCCAGGTCGTTTTCCAGTGCGAGGTACAGGTTGGAGATGGTCTGCGCCTGGATGCCCTGTGTGGCGTCCACCAGCAGCAGCGCGCCTTCGCAGGCGGCGAGCGCGCGGCTCACCTCGTAGCTGAAGTCGACGTGACCCGGCGTATCGATCAGGTTGAGAACGTATTTCTCACCCTTGAAATTGTAGTTGATCTGGATGGCGTGGCTCTTGATCGTGATGCCCTTCTCGCGCTCCAGGTCCATATCGTCCAGCACCTGGTCCATCATGTCGCGGTCGGAGATCGTGTTGGTGGTTTGGAGCAGGCGGTCGGCCAGGGTACTCTTACCGTGGTCGATGTGGGCGATGATGCAGAAATTCCTGATATTTTTCATGCGTAAAAAGGCCCGTGAAACGGGTCCGCAAAGGTAACGAAATGTGGTGGCCTCCAATGATTTTGCTGTTAATTCCTATCTTGACGCCGCCGGTATTCGTTCAACGCCGCGCCCCAAGCCATGAAACAGGTCCTGAAACAGTTCCTCCGGCGCCTCGGTATCTACGAGCGCCTTCGCTGGAGTCCCCTCTTCGGGGTCTACCGACGCCTGTTTCAACCGGTGCAACGGGAAGCCGCCGCCCGTGAGAAAGCTTTTTACCGATCCTTCCTGCGCCCCTGCCACCTCATATTCGACATAGGCGCCAACGACGGCCACAAGACCGACGCCTTCCTGGCGCTCGCCGACACAGTCGTGGCCTGCGAGCCCGATGCGGCCAACTTCCGGACGCTGCAGGTACGCTTCAGGCACAAAAAGCGCCGGGTAAAGCTGGAACAAAAAGCGCTTGGCGCGGCCCCGGGGCGGCTGCCCATGCAGGTGCACCATCCCGGCTCCGCCTTCAACACGCTCAATCCACGGTTTAAGGAAATCACCGAGGCCGACGAGGTGGAGCGCTGGAACGAAAAGATCGCCTTCAGCGACGTGCTGGAGGTGACGGTGACAACGCTCGATGAGTTGATACTGGAATATGGGCGCCCGTCCTTTATCAAGATCGATGTGGAAGGCTACGAGCTCGAAGTGATCCGGGGCCTGAGCGTGCCCGTGCCCTTCCTCAGCCTCGAATGCCTCTTCCCCGAATTCCGCGCGGAGCTCCGCGAAAGCCGGCAGCTCCTGCGCGCGCTCGACCCGGGTCTTCAATACAATATTGCGCTGCACGAGCGCCTCATCTACGATCGCTGGCTGAGCGACGACGAGCTCGACCGGTATCTCGACGTCTGGACCGAGCCGCATTTCGAGCTCGTGGTACGCATGCCCTCAGTAGCCCAGTTCGGCTAACGCATCGAGCAGGCAGCGGCCTGTAGAAATACGGTCGGCAAGCGGCTTCATCCGCTGCCGCATCGCTGCATAATCTTCTTCGCTGATACCAGGCAGCCGCGACGCGATCTCCTCCATCGAATCCACGGCAATGCCGATGTTGCAGGCGGCTACGAGCCTTGCCGCTGCGGTTTCCCGCTGGCAGATCACCGGTAGTCCCGCCAGGATATATAAGGAAAGCTTGTGCGGTGAAATATACCGGGCATAGTTTCCGAGAGCGCCGGCCAGTTGCAGGTCGCTGTCGCCGTCCCACACGAGGCCAAAGGATCCTTCGACGCGCGCTGGAAGCTCCGAAGCCGGGAAGACGCCATGGTAGCAGGTATTGCTGCTTTTTGGCAGGCCTTCCGCGCCGGGTCCGTACAGGTGAAAGTGCAGGTCGGGATAATTGCCCAGTTTTTTCAGAAAGCGGCTTTTATCGATCGCTCCGGCAAAGCAGATCTCGGGCGCGGGCCGCCGTTCGTGGGATGCAGGAATAGCGAGAAAGTCGAAAAAATCGATGGCATTGCAGCGCGAGCCCGGCAACACCGTTTCGAGCCAGCGGCGCATCGAAGCGTTGTGCACGATAAACTGCGTGAAGTTGCGGAGGAACTGAAGTTCGTCTTTCAGCAGGCGGTCGTCGCTATCCTTGAGGCCATTGATATCGGTGAGGAAGCAAACAAGCCGCAGGTCGGTTCGCTTGCGGGCAAGACGCAGGAAGAGCCAGCGGTGCAGCCGCGCATACAGTGGCCATTGAAACACCAGCGTTGCGCCTTGCGGCAGCTCCTGCTGGAGCCGCAGAAAGGTTCGGAAGCGCCGCCACTTGGCGGCTATCCCGAAGGCATACTCGTCGCCCAGCCGCAACGCAACATAGCCCGCCCGTAGTAATACGGTCTCCGCATCCTTGTTGCCGATGCCGCCATGAAATACGGGGCCGCGCACAAGGTGCTCCTGCAGAAAATACCGGGTTGTATGATTTCGATGGCGATTCAGGCGGTGTCGATTTTCGGGCGTCGGAAAAGGGTATCAAACAGCAGCTCGCTAACCTCCAGGCGAAACAGCCGGAGTATGGCAAGATAACAAAGTAAACAACCGGGGATCAGAATCCCAAGATAAGCCCACGGCGACAACGTGAACCGCTGCAACAGCAGGCCAAGCAGTACAAATACGGCCACGCACAGGAAGGCTGCGCCGAGTGCGGGGCTCTTCAGGAGCAGCAGGCCCCGGTGCAGGCGTCGTACGAAGTAGGCATTGCAGGCAACCACCACTACTTCGCTGGCAATAAGCGACCAGGCCATCCCGATGCCGCCATAGCGCGGGCACAGGGCAAACGAGAGCACCAGAAAGGCGGCGGCTCCGGATAGTAGTCCGTACAACACCCAGCGTTCCTGGTCGCGCGGCATCAGCACCTGCTTGTTGAGGAAAAGTGCCAGGGTAAGCAAGGGCGGATAAAGGCTCAGCACACGCAGCAGCGGTGCCACGGCAACGAATTGCGGACCGAAGTACAATTGGGTAAAGGCATCGGCCGCCAGCCAGATCCCCGCCCCGGCCGGCAGCGCCAGCAGCAGCAAGCCATCCGCAGAGAGGCGCAGGTTGCGGCGCAGCAGCGTGTCGTCGGCTTCCTGGAGCAGGGCCACGGTGCGCGGGTAAAGTACCAGGAAGCTGTCGGTGAGGAAGGCGGACACAAGGCGAACGATCTTCAGCGCATACGCATAAAAGGCAACAACGGCGGTTCCGGCCAGCACGCCGAGCAGCACATTGTCGAGCAGGAGCGGTACGCTGTATACCAGGCTCACGGCATAGGTGATGCGTGTAACGCGCAGGTGCTTCTTCCACTGCAGGTTGCGGAACGAGAGCCCGGTATGGGCGAGCATGCGGAGTACGTTCCAGGCGAGTACCACGATCGAGCTGCCCGCGATCAGTGCGTAGTAGCGCACATAATGCTCCGGCTGCCGCACCAGCACGAACAGCGACAGCAAGGCAAGGCCGCGCACGAGTAGCGACCGTAGCGTGATATAACGAAAATCCTCGAGGCCCCAGTAGTACCACTCGCAGGCAAAGCCGTTGATCAGCAGGAATGAAAGGGAGAACAGAATCAGGCGCGCCTCGCCAATGCGGTCGTACAGGAAGTAGACGGTTATTCCGAAGAGCGTCGAGGAAAGTAGCGTCGTGAGCAGGTGCAGCGATAGCAACTCCGAAGCGAGCTGCTTCAGGGCCACTGGGTCGCGCCGGCAGCGCGCCACTTCGCGGATGGCATGGGTAACGATCCCGGCTTCGGCCAGCACGATGAAATAATACACAAGACCGTCGATGAACTGTACCCGGCCCAGCCCCTGCGGATCGAGCACCCGCGTGAGCCAGGGTATGGACAGCAAGGGAAACAGCACCTGGCTCAGGCTTAGCAGGAAGTTATAGGCCAGGTTCTTTTTCAGACTCACGACTGTTGATTGACGGGGGAATTACAAACATACTATTCCCGGGAGAGTTTTCTGCAGAAAGGGCTCCGGCACCTATAGCGGCGCATGACCGGGCAAAGCGGGCAGATACCATTGCCTATATTTAAGCCGTGAACATCCTGTTGTACGAGAATGAGCATTTCGAAACTGTTGAAGCACTCCTGGAAGTACTCGACAGCGGCGCCAATAACCTGCAGCTCCTGCTCCCGGCCCGCCTGGCAGCCGACAGGGAATTCACCGAGCGCCTCCGTCGGTACAAGGTGGTCATTCACGCATTACCGGAATTGCCCGCGGCCCATCCGGCCTTCGTGGAAAAGATGGCGCGCAGCGTTGCCGCGGAAGCACTGGTACTGGGCACCGTATCGTTCCGCCACGCGCAATTTGCCCTGCTGCCCCGGCGCCTGAAAATACCGGTGCTGCTCGGGGTGCACGATGTGAACGACCTCTTTGCCCCGGCCTGGGGCAAAACACTGCGGTCCTGGGCCCGCGCCTTCGGCAAGCGCCGGCTTCGCCGCAGCGTTACTGCTTTCGCCGTGCTGCTCGACGAAATGCGCGCCTTCATCCTCCGCCAATATGCGCCGCCGCAACCGGTGGTCGTAATACCTGGGGCCTTTTTCGAAGGGGTGGCGGGACGGGAAATGTCCACAGACAATTCCATCGTCCCGATCGTCGTTCCGGGCTCCATCGACGGGCGCCGCCGCGACTACCGCATCGTCCTGGAACTGGCGGCGCTTCTTCCTCCCGACGAGTTTCCGGTCCGGTTGCTCGGGGCCTGGAGCAAGACCCATCCGCCTGGAAACTGGCCCCCGGCTACGCCGGTTTCTTTTGCCCCGGAAGGGGTTTCCGCCAAAGATTTCGATGACGCGATGCGCGCCTGCGAGCTCGTCTGGATTCCCTTGCAACCGAACTTCCGGCATCCGGACGGAACCGTAGAAACCTATGGCAGCAGCAAGAGTGCGGGCGCTTTTTTCGATGCCCTCCGCTTCGGCAAGCCGCTGCTCGTACCCGACGATCTTCCCGTTCCTTCCATCGTCGCATCGGCCCTGCTGCGCTACAGCGATGCGACCTATCTCCGGTACCTGCTCCTCGCCCTGCAGGCCAACCCGGTAGCACGACGTCGGCTCCAGCTGATGGCCGCGATGCAGTCGGAACTCATACATCCAGAAGATGTCCGCAGCCGCGTGCTCCCCCTTTTAACGGGCGGCGCTTAATTTTACCTCATGGCCAACCAGCGACGCAATTTCCAGAATGAGCTTACCACCGGCTTCGGTACCAGCGGCAGCGACAGCAGCGGGCGCTTTTACCGCAAAGACGGAAGCGTGAACGTGGTACGCCGCGGCGTCGCCTTCCTCGACCGCTTCAGCTGGTTTCACACGCTTCTTTCGATGGACCGCTGGAAGTTCTGGTTTTACCTGCTTCTTTTTTACATCGGCATCAACGTCGTGTTTGCCTTCATTTATTTCTTCATTGGTGTCCAGCACCTCAATGGAACGGTCAGCGGGGGTAAGCTGCACCAATTCACCGAAGCGTTTTTCTTCAGCGCGCAGACCTATACCACGGTGGGCTACGGGCACGTAAGCCCCGACGGCTTCCTGGTAAGCTCCGTAGCGGCCTTTGAATCGTTCCTGGGTGTCATGACCCTGGCCCTCGCGAGCGGTCTCTTCTTCGGCCGCTTCTCGATGCCGCGGGCCTACCTGCGCTTCAGCAACATCGCGCTCATCGCTCCCTACAAGGACGGGCAGGCGCTGATGTTTCGGATGGTACCCGAAAAGAACAACCAGCTTACCGATGCCGAGGTGAAGCTGACACTGGCCATGCGGGTGCATGATGGCGAGAAGGAGAAGAATGAATTTTATACACTGGCCGTTGAGTTCGCGCGGATCAACACGCTGGTGCTCAATTGGACCGTGGTACACGCCATCAACGAGGAAAGCCCGCTTTATGGCTATACGCTCGAAGACCTGAAGCAGATGGATGCCGAAATGCTGGTGTTCGTGAAGGCCTACGACGAAGTGTTTGCCAACAGCGTCATTGCCCGCACCTCGTACACCGCCGACGAGTTCATTCCGAATGCGCGGTTCAAGCCGATGTACCGGCCCTACGCCGGCAGTACGCTGCTGGAAGTAGACAAGCTGAACGACTTCGAGCTGCTCCCGAAGACCTAGGCCGGTTGAAAGCGCAGAAATTCCCGGCGCTTGATGTAGTACAGAAAGAGAAAGAAAAATACGGGCGCAAAACTGAGCACCTGCAGCAGGATGTTGTCCGCGCTAAGGCCCATGAAATAAAGGATCACCTGTACCAGCAGTCCTACCACCAGCTGGTCGTCTTCGATAATGCAACCCACCTTGAAATAATAGGTTGGCCGCTCCAGCTTTTTGAGCACGAAGGGTACCGTATGGTGAAACCCGTCGGTAGCCACCAGCAGGGGCCGGTGCTGACCGACGGGAATCACAACAGGCAGCTTTTTATCAAGCGTATAAATGGACATACCGTCCACTACCACCCGGACCTTCAGGAACCGGAGCAGGAACTGATTTTTCCTGATCAGGACTATCCGGTATGGCTGCTGTACGTTGTTTATGACCGCAGGGATTTAATAATTTGCACGAAATCCTGTGCCACAAGCGAGGCGCCGCCAACAAGCCCGCCGTCCACATCGGGGGCGCTGAAAAGCTCGGCCGCGTTGTTTGCTTTTACCGAGCCTCCGTACAGGATGGAGATCTCGTTTGCCGTTTCTTTTCCCCACTTTCCGGCGAGCACGGAGCGGATGTGCGCGTGCATGTCCTGGGCCTGCTGCGAAGAGGCCGTACGGCCCGTACCGATGGCCCAGATGGGCTCGTAGGCGATGATCACCTGGCGGATCTGCTCGTCTCCGAGGTGAAAGAGCGATTCTTCCAGCTGTTGCTGCACGTAGGCATTTTCGGTTCCGGCCTCGCGGATGGCGAGGGCTTCCCCGCAGCAGAACACGGGCTGGATGTCGTACTCGAGGCAACGATCCACTTTGCCGGCGAGGAGCTCATTGCTTTCGGCAAAATATTCACGGCGCTCACTGTGGCCGACCAGGCAGTAGCGGATCCCCATCGATTGCAGCATTTCTACCGACACCTCGCCGGTATACGCACCATTCACTTTGTCCGAGCAATTCTGTGCCGCGATCGCATACCCGGGATCTTCGTCGACCTCGCTTTTGGCGAGCACCAGGTAAGGAAAGGGCACGGCAAAAAGCACCAGCTGGTTGGGCGCCGGCGCGACCTTTTCCTGCAGGATCGCATCCAGTAATTGTTCGGCCTTCTGGTACGTGAGGTTCATCTTCCAGTTTGCAGCGGCAATCTGTTTACGCATAGAGAGTATGGGTTAAATGGGTCTATTGGTTAATTGGTACTGTTTGAAACACAAACGTCTTCCTGTTTGCAAACTAACTACAAACTTCAAACTTCAAGCAACAAACTAACTCAGTATCGGTTGTGGACGGCGCGCAGGATGGCGATCTCGCGCGAGGTGAGCTCCTGCCCTTTCAGCTTTTTCCAGTTGGCGATGTGGGCCAGCGCCCGGTCGATATCATAACGCTCGATGCCATCGCTGCCCCAGGCAAAGGGAGGAATGTACTTCGGCGGGATGCCGGTTCCAAAGACATTGCAGCTCGTACCGATAACCGTTCCGGTGTTGATGCTCGTGTTGATGGCCGTGCGGCTGTAGTCGCCCATGAACATACCGCATTTTGTTCCTGCCTCGCGGATGCCCTGCGGCGTATACACGCGGATGACCGAGGCATTGTTCTTTACGTTGGAATTGGAGGTGCCCGCCCCGAGGTTGCACCATTCGCCCAGCACCGAGTCGCCCAGGTAGCCGTCGTGCGCCTTGTTTGAGTAGGCAAAAAGAACGCTGTTCTTGATCTCTCCGCCGACGGTGCACCAGGGGCCAACGGTCGTTGCGCCGTAGATGCGGGTGCCCATCTTCACGGTTGCACCTTCGCCGATGGCGATGGGGCCGCGCAGCAGGCTGCCCTCGAGCACCTGTGCGCCATGACCGATATAGATCGGCCCCTCGGTGGCGTTAAGAATGCAGTGCTCCACGCGGGCGCCTTTTTCAATGAACACGCGGGCCGCGTTGATCATGCTGGTGCTTCGCGGGGCGCCCTGGCTCTTGCGCTTGTTGGTAAGCAGGGCGTAGTCCTGCTCGATGGCCCAGGCATTGAGCCGGTTGATATCCCACGGATAGTTGATCTCCCGGAAGTCGGACTGCATTTCCACGGCGCGGTCCATCTTGATCCGGTTGGCGTCGAGCACCTGCTTGCGCGAGATGCAGAAGATGAAATTCTCCTTCTCCGGAAGGCTCAGAAACTCGCCGGGCCGGAGGGCCTGCACCTGTTTGGCGAGTGCGGGTGTAGGCAGGATGTTGCCGTGAATCAGGTAGATGATATCCTTGCCGATGCTTTCGTCGATGAGGAGGGCACCATCGAGATCCTTGTAATCGCCTTCCTGCCGGTCGAACGAGGGGAGGCTGAGCATACGCTCCCATTTCTCGCGGATGCTGAGAATGCCGACGCGGATGTCCTGGATCTGGCGGGTAAGGGTGAACGGGAAAAGTTGCTCCGGGCTGCAAAACTCTTCCGTAAATACAATCTTTTCCATGGAAGGATAAAAGTAAAAAATCCCCTCTTGCGGAGGGGATGTATTCTTTGAACGCGTCGAAGCTTACTTCTTGGCGTACTTCTTCTTGAACTTGTCGATACGGCCGGCAGTATCCACCAGGACGTTCTTACCCGTGAAGAAGGGGTGCGAGGTGTTCGAGATCTCCAGCTTGATCAGCGGATACTCGTTGCCATCTTCCCACTTTACGGTTTCTTTGGAACCCGCTGTGGAGCGGCTCAAAAAGCTATGGCCGTTACTCATATCTTTAAAAACTACGTAACGGTAATTTTCCGGATGCAGACCCTTTTTCATACTATCTTTTTTTAGCGGCGGCTGTATTATTTGAAAAGCGACGCGCAAAGATAAGTTCTTTTTCGCGACCTGCCCAAAGAAATAGGCTGTTAATTTTTAGCTGCGCATATTTTCAAACTGCAGCGGCAAGCCCAGGTTCCAACCCTTGGACGCCTGTATAACTGACTGAAGATCATCTATTTTTTTGCCCGTAACCCGCACCAGGTCGTCGTTGATCGAGGCCTGGACCTTGAGCCCGGAGTCCTTGATCTGCTTCACGATCTTCTTGGCGTCCTCCTGCTTGAGACCGTTCGACACGGGCACTTCTTTCTTCCAGACCTTACCGCTCTGGAAGCCTTCCTTGGACGTATCGAAGGCTTCAGGGGCAATGCCCTGCTTGTTTGCCCGGCTGATGAGCACATCGATGAGCTGGTTCATCTGCATCTCCCCTTCCGTCTCAAGGGAGATCTTGTAATCTTTCTTGTTGAGGTCGATCACGACGTGGGCATTCTTGAAATCGAAGCGGTTGGTGATCTCTTTTTTGGTCACGTTTACGGCGTTGTCGAGGGCCTGGGCGTCCACCTTGGACACGATATCGAAAGAAGGCATATAGCTGTGGTTTGAAACAAAGATAAGCGCTGGCAAAAGTAAAAAAAGTCGGAAGCCGGAAGTCGAAAATGCATGTCGGATCTCGGATGTCTGATGTGCGAAGTGTAAAGATTCGTCATTGCGGGCGCAGCGAAGCAATCGGAACCGGCCTGGAGCAGGTAGCCTCACTTTTGCACCTGGCTACGAACGGCGCGATGAGGATTGGTTTCACTTCCGACTTTGTCACTTCCGACTTAACTACTTAAACAAAAAAGCCCCCCGGGAGCGGGGGGCTGTCGTATGCACATGAGAAACTAATAGATTATTGCTGACCGCCACCACCAACGCGGCTCTGTTCGTCCTGCGCGGAGGAAGAGCGCTTGCGCTGCTGCGGGGCATTCTGGCCTTTGCTGAAGCGCCAGGTAAAGCTGAGACCCACGCGGCGGTTGTCCCACTTGCTCGAGATGTCTGCATGAATGTCGTGGAAGTAGGTATAGCCGCTGAACTTCTGGATGTAAAAAGGATCGTTCAGGCTAAGCTTGAGTGAGCCCATGTTCTTCAGGATCGACTTGCTCAGGCCGAAGCTTACGACGCCCATCGGGTTGGCAACGATGATGCCGGCATCCTGTGTCGTGGAGCGGTAGAAGCCGTTTACCTCGATGGTCCAGCCCTTGCCCGTGCGGAACTGCTGGCTCATGTTGGCCATCCAGGCTGTCATGTTCACATCCAGCGGCTCGCCGCTGATGGTGCCGTTGAACTGGTTGTTGTACACGTTCACATACGTGTTGAGGAACCACCACTTCTTCACCTGCAGGTTGACGCTGACGGCAAGGCCGATGTTCTGGCTGGACGCTACGTTGTCTTTGGTCTGGTACGTAGTCGTACCCTGCTGCTTCAGGATGTCGTTGATGATGTCGGTAGTACGCGTGTAATTCAGCACGGTGTTCACAATGCCGCGGAAGTTATGACTCAGCTCGATGTTGTGGGAGAACTGCGGCGTCAGGTACGGGTTGCCCTGCTGGTAGGTGAAGGTATCGAGAATGCGCTGGAACGGGTTGAGGTCGGGGTAAGCCGGGCGAACGATACGGCGGCTGTACGACAGGCCCATGGTGTTCTTATCATCCATCTTATAGCTCACGAATGCCGTCGGGAAGAGCTGCGCATAGTCACGGGGAACACGGTTGTGCGTTGCCAGCGAGTTTCCTACGGAGTGCGTATGCTCGAGGCGCAGACCCAGCTGGTAGTTCCACTTCGAGATTTGCTTGCTCCAGTTTGCGTAGGCGGCGTTGATGTTCTCCTCGTAAATAAAATGGTCGGAGCGTGCGTCGGGAACTTCCTTGCCGGAATTCCAGTCCCACGTGAGGTACGGAGCGTTGTTGTCGTTGCGCACGAAGCTGCTCTTGGCACCAAACTCCATCTTGCCTGTTTTGTCTACCGGCAGCGTCACGTCGATCTTGCCGCTCAGGATATCTGTCTTACCGGGCAGCACACCAAAGAGCAGGTAGGGATTGCCCTGCAGCGTACCGCTGGCATTGTAGAAGCGGTTATCGAGGTTCTGGTCACTGCTGCTACGGTAGATGATATAATCCGCATCGGCCGTGATCTCCGCGCCCTGGCGCTTCAGCTGGCGGCGGAAGTTGAGGTTGGCGCCGAAGTTCTTCCAGCTGTCTTCGTTATTGGATTTGGCTTCGTTGATGTTGACCAGCGCGCCGCTGTTGTCGGTGATCGTGGTGCGCGAGGAAACATCACCCTTGCGGAGGCTGTAGTTACCGTTGACCATGAAGCCGACCGTCGTTTTCTTGTCGATATTATAATCGAGGCCGACGCGGGCGCTGTAGTTGTTGCTGCTGAAGTGCGGCTCGCTCCGCTGGTCGAAGAAGCGGTTCGGAAAGAGGCGTGCGATGCGCAGCTCGTTGAAGCCTTCCCAGTAGCTGTAGCTGAAGTTGGAGAAGACGTTCACCTTGCCTTTGCGCCAGTTGAGATTCACGCTTTGCGGCGCCTTCGGGTAGCGAGCCTGCACGTACGACAGGTTAATGGAGCCGTTGAAGCCTTTCTGCAGGCCTTTCTTCGTGCGCAGGTTGAGCACGCCCGAGTTGCCCGAGGCATCGTACTTCGCCGAAGGCTGCGTCATGATCTCGATCTGGTCAAGCTGATTCGCGGGCATGTTGCGCAGCAGGTTCGTAAGGTCCTGCCCGCTCAGGTAGGTCTGCTTGCCGTCGACGAGCACGATGACGCCGTTCTTTCCCTTGAGGGAGATGTTGCCGTCCTTGTCGAGCGTTACGCCCGGCGACTTCTCGAGCACGTCGAGCGCGCTGCTGCCGGCATTCGTAGGCGATGCGTCCACGTTCACCACCATCTTATCGAGCCGGGCTTCCACCAGCGGCTTGCGTACGGCGACGGTTACGTTGGCCATTTCCTTGCTGCCCCGCTGCAGGGCGATAGCGGGCACATCCATGGCACCGCTGGCGTCAAAAGCTGTGGAGAAGGCGCGGCCGAAACCAACGGAGGTAACGGATACCAGGTAGCGGCCGTCCTTGATGCCGATGAATTCGTATTGCCCGCCGTTGTCGGTCACGGCCAGCTTGGCCAGCGACGAGTCTTTGGCGTGGAGCAGCGAAACGGTGGCGCCGCTAAGCGGCTTTCCGTCGCTGTCTTTGACCGACCCGGCGACCTTGGCGCCGCCCTGTGCCTGTGCACTCGTTACGATTGCTGTAGCGGCCAGTAGTGTGAATAGTTTTGTTCTCATGATCGATGTTTTGGCTGTGTAAATTTGACCCGAAGGTCCCGGCTTACACAGTGGTTATTGGTTGAATTGTGATAAAGCGGCCATTAATTGTTTTGAAAGGATACCGTTCATCTAGTTCGCCCCTTTTACACGGTTCATCTCGTCCGAAGCAGCTCCTGTGTTGCGTCGGGGCGCGGCGTCTTTCAGGGGTTTCCCGAAGCGCCAGGTAAAGGAGAGCGTGACATTCCGCGTGTCGCGGCGCTGCTGGAAATGCGCCTCGGTATCCTGGAAATCGATGCGGCCAGCCACGCGGTTGCTGTAGAAAATGTCGCGCACATTCAGGCGCAGGCTGCCTTTGTTGTCAAAGATGGATTTGGATATCCCGGCAGAAGCGTCCCACAGCGAGTAAACCTGGATCTGTCCATCCTTACCCGCGGAGCGGAACCAGCTGCTCAGCTCACCGCTCCAGCCCTTGCCCAGCTGCAGCTGGTTTTGCAGGTTGGCGATCCATACACCGCTGCGGATGTCGATCGAGCCGACACCGCCATTGAGTGCGCCGTGGTAGTGGCTGTAAGTGTAGTTGCTGAACACGGTCATGTTCCACCATTTGCGCAGCGGCAGTTGCGCATTGACCGAGATAGCCAGCTGCTCGCGGCGGCCAATGTTGCCGTTGCGGATCACCGTGGCATAGCCACCGCCGGTGCTCACAGGCGCCTGGCCGAAGATCTCGTTCATGACATCACGCGCCATGCTGTAGTTGATCGATGTATTGAGGCGGTTGCGGAACGAATGACCGATCTCGAAGTTGTGCGCAAATTCAGGGCGCATGAAGGGGTTGCCCTGCTCGTAGGTATAGTTGTCGATGTAAAAGAGAAACGGGTTGAGGTTCTGGTACGAGGGCCGCTCGATGCGCCGGCCGTACGAGAATGTAAAGCTGTTCTTGTCGTTGGCGGCATAGCTCGCAAACAGCGTCGGGAACAGGCTTCCGTACTGGTTGCGGAACGATGAGTCCGGGTGCGCGGTCTTATCGGGGTTGCCATACTGCAGCCCGTTGTAGATCGTTTCTTCGAAGCGCAGACCGGCCTGCAGGTTCCATTTTTTGAACTGGCGGTTCCAATTCATATAAGTCGCCGCGATTCGCTCTTCGTAGCGGAACTGGTTGGTCTTGTCGGGGTCAACGACCTGGTTGCCGCCAAACACGTTGAAATAATTTGCCGCATTCTCTGTGCGTACATAGCTACCCTTTACTCCGGCTTCAATCTTGGCACCGGCCTTCAGGGGATGTGTGTAATCCGACTTTACGGAGTAGATGCTGATTGAAACAGGCAGGTCGCCGCGGAGGAGACGGTCCGGCCCCTTGACGCCCGTTGCGGATTCCGAATTGTTGTAGAAATACTGGTCCGCCCCGGTATTGTAGTGGATATAGTCGGCATCGGCAGTCAGCTCGCGGCCGGAGGAATCGAACTGCTGGCGGAAGTTGAGGTTGACGGCTCCGTTACGCCAGCGGTTGTTGCTCAGGCTTTCGGCGGTAACGACCGAGTCGAGCGATCCGGTAGCATTCTTAAGCTGGCTCCGGCTGACGCTGCTCCCCTTCTCGTTGTTGCTGCCGAATGTAACGACCATCCCTAAAGTGCTGCGCTTGCTCAGGTAGTAGTCGACACCGAATTTTCCGCCCAAGTAATCGTTGTTGCCGCGCTGGCGGGTTTCCTGCTCGAAGAGCGCGGTGACGGCGCCGGCGTTGCGGAAGGTCCGCTGGATATCGAGATTCTGGAAGCGTTCGTAGTGGCTGTGATTGAGGTTGGAAAACAGGTTCCACTTGCCGTTGCGGTAATTCAGGTTGAGGCTGTTGTTGGCCCGGTTGCGAAGACCCGTGGTGCCCGCGAGGCTCAGGCTGCCATTGAATCCTTTTGCGCGATTCTTCTTCGTTCGGATGTTGATGAGACCGGCTTTCCCGGCTGCGTCGTAGCGGGCCGGCGGGTTGCTCATCAGCTCAAGCTGGTCGATGGCGGTAGCGGGGAGGCTGCGCAGGTAGGCCACGAGCTCGGCGCCCGACAGGTACGAGGGACGGCCGTCGACAAGCACCTGGATGCCTTGCTTGCCTTTGAAGGAAATATTGCCGTCCTTATCGATCGTGATGCCCGGCGATTTCTCGAGTACTTCAAGCGCTGTGGCGCCGGCATTCGTGGGGGAGGCATCGACATTGATCACGGTGCGATCGGCCTTCTGCTCCACCAGCGGGCGCCGGGAAGTAACGGTGACGCCGGCCATCGTTTTGGCGACAGGCTGCAGCTCGATACCGGGAACGGTCAGCTTGTCGCTGCCCTGGACCAGGGTCAGGGGTGCCGACCAGGCCTGGGCGTGGCCAACGGCCGTAACGGAAACAAGGTAGCGGCCGGCGGGAATGCCGTCGAAGCGGTAGGCGCCGCCTGCCGTGGCTACGGAAAGCTTCACGAGCGCCGAATCGGCGGCGCGGTGGAGGCTGATACTGGCGGCTTCGATCGATTTGCGGCTACCGTCGGTAACGGTGCCTTCTATGCTTCCGCCGGCTGTTTGAGCTACGGCGCAAAGGGCGGAAAAAAGGGCTATGAGGGTGCTGGTAAACGTCTTCATGCTAATTTCATTTAATACTGGCCTTCATCAATTACATGACGAAAGTAGGTACTGTGTATTCTATAGTACATTGTTTTGTAAACGAACGGTTGTTTAAGGGGGATGAACGGTGGGCGCCGGCGCATCAACTGAGACGTCGCAACGGAAGGCCGGTTACAGCCGGCGACAGCTTAGAGGACAAACGGGCCCACAGGCCTTTAAGCGGGGAAATCGGGTGTTGCCGGATCGGGCCCGCCCGGAAAACCCGGCAAGCACCTACATTTGGAACATGATAGTCGATTTCCGTTCCGATACCGTGACCAAGCCTTCCCCGGCCATGCTGGAGGCGATGATGAGCGCCGCCGTCGGCGACGATGTTTATGGCGAAGACCCGTCGGTAAACCGCCTGGAAGCCCTTGGCGCCTCTCTTCTGGGAACCGAGGCGGCCCTTTTCTGCCCCTCGGGAACAATGACCAACCAGATCGCCATAAAGGCGCATACGCAGCCCGGCGACGAGGTGATCTGCGACGGCTCGGCACACGTGTATCAATATGAAGGGGGCGGTATCGCCTTCAACGCCGGCGCCTCCGTACGGCTCCTGCCGGGCAACCGCGGCCGCATCAGCGCCGACCAGGTCGAGGCGGCCATCAACCCCGACGACGTTCATAAGGCCCATACAAGCCTTGTGTGCCTTGAAAACACGTCCAACCGCGGCGGCGGCTCCTGCTATTCCATGGAAGACATGAAGGCCATCCGCTCCGTTTGCGACCGCCACGGGCTCATCCTGCACCTTGACGGGGCACGTCTCTATAATGCCATCGTTGCCCGGGGCGAAGACCCGAAAGAATATGGCAGCACCTTTCATACGATCTCTCTTTGCCTGAGCAAAAGCCTTGGCTGCCCGGTGGGCTCCCTCCTGCTTGGCCCGGCTGATTTTATCCGCCGCGCGCGACGCCTGAGAAAGGTGTTCGGGGGCGGGATGCGCCAGGCCGGCTTCCTCGCGGCCGCCGGGATCTATGCGCTGGAGAACAATATCAGCCGCCTTGCCGACGACCATGCACGGGCGCGGGCCATCGCAGACGCGCTGGAGCAAAGCCCGGTTGTGGAAAGCGTTCTACCGGTCGAAACCAACATCATCATTTTCAATGTAGCGCCACCGATGACCGCCGCTTCGCTTGTGGCTTCCTGGAAAGAGCGCGGGATACTCGCCTATGCCATCGCGCCGACCCAGGTACGCCTTGTGGTGCACCTCGACATCACAGACGACATGCTGCAGCACACGATCGAGAGCATCCGCGCGCTCAGCGCCGTTCCTGCCTGACAGCCTCCTTCAACGAATAATAGACCCACACACCTCTTTTTATTATGTTTCCACGAATCAATCCGAGCAACACAGAAGCCTGGCAGCGCCTGCAGGTTCACGCCAACGCCACCCGCAGCATGCACATGCGCGACCTGTTTGCCAATGATCCCGATCGCTTCCGGAAGCTTTCGTTTTGCCACGACGAGCTGATGATCGACTTTTCCAAGAACCGCATCACCGACGAAACGTTGCAACTGCTGCTGCAGCTGGCCCGTGAGTGCCGGCTGCCGGATGCGATCAACGCCATGTTTGCCGGCGATTTCATCAATGAAACCGAAGGAAGGTCGGTGCTCCACGTAGCGCTGCGCAACTTCAGCGGCTCGCCCGTGTACGCCGCTGGTAAGGACGTGATGCCAGATGTGCAACGCGTGCAGCAACACATGAAAGACTTCTGCAGCCGCGTGCACAGCGGTGCCCACACAGGTTATTCCGGCAAAAAGATCCGCTACATCGTCAACATCGGTATCGGCGGCTCGGACCTCGGCCCGCTGATGGTTACCGAAGCGCTCCGCCCCTATTGGCGTGAAGGCATCGAAGCCTTCTTCGTTTCGAATGTCGATGCCAGCCATATCGCCGAAGTGCTCAAAAAGGTGACGCCCGAAGAAACCCTGTTCCTCATCGCGTCGAAAACGTTTACCACGCAGGAAACCATGACGAACGCGCAGACGGCACGCTCCTGGTTCCTGGAGTCGGCAAAAGACGAGACGCATATCGCAAAGCACTTTGTGGCGCTTTCCACCAATGAAAAGGAAGTTACCCGCTTCGGAATCGACAGGGCGAACATGTTCGAATTCTGGGACTGGGTTGGCGGCCGCTACTCGCTCTGGAGCGCCATCGGCCTCAGCATCGCGCTGACGGTGGGCTATGAAAATTTCGAGGAGTTGCTCCGCGGGGCTTACGGAGTCGACGAGCACTTCCGTACAACCGACCTGAAGGAGAATATCCCGGTGCTGATGGCGCTGATCGGCATCTGGTATACCAATTTCTACGGCGCGCAAACCGAGGCCATCCTTCCCTACGACCAATACCTGCACCGCTTTGCGGCTTACTTCCAGCAGGGCAACATGGAAAGCAACGGAAAGAGCGTGGACCGCAACGGCGAGGAAGTAACCTACAGCACGGGCCCGATTGTATGGGGTGAGCCGGGAACCAACGGCCAACACGCATTTTACCAATTGATCCACCAGGGTACGCACCTCATTCCCTGCGACTTCATCGCCCCTGCGCGCTCGCACAACCCGATCGGCGACCACCATGCAAAGCTGCTGTCGAATTTCTTCGCGCAAACCGAGGCGCTGATGAATGGCAAGGACGAAGCCGAGGTGGAGCAGGAGTTGCGCGCCGCCGGCAAGAGCGACGAAGAGATCGCCCGCCTGGCGCCTTTCAAGATCTTCAGCGGCAACCGGCCTACCAATTCCATCCTCCTGAAGCAGGTGACGCCGCGCAGCCTTGGCGCGCTGGTAGCGCTTTACGAGCACAAGATCTTCACGCAGGGCGTTATCTGGAATATCTTCTCCTTCGACCAGTGGGGTGTGGAGCTGGGCAAGCAGCTGGCCAACCGGATCCTCCCCGAGCTCGAAGGCGACGGCGCTGTGAGCAGCCATGATGTGTCCACCAACGGCCTGATCAACGCGTACAAGAAAATGCGCTGACGCTCCGGCCGCACCGGTCCCGCAGGATCATCGGGCGGCTTCGCGTTTTGAAATCAACAAATAAAAAAGCCCCGGCATCACTACCGGGGCTTTTCCTATTGTTGGTTACTGTTACCATTTGTCTACTTCTTCTGACGATGCCGAAGCCTGTGCCGCCGGTACTTCTACGGTCGGCTCGGTTTCGATAATGATCGGCGCGATGGCGATCGGGTTTACTTCGTGCGACGTCTGTACACCGTCGATATCGTGCTCGTCATGCTCGTCGTACGCTTCGTCGTGGTTGTAGGCGTCGAAGTCGAAGTCGGGCATCAGCTGTGTCTTTACGTGGTCGACGGCTTCGTTGAGTGCCTTGATGAATTTATTGAAATCTTCTTTATACAGGAAGATCTTGTGGCGGTCGTAGCCGTTGTCGTTAAAACGCTTGCGGCTTTCGGTGATGGTGAGGTAGTAATCGTTCCCCCGGGTCGCACGTACATCGAAGAAATAGGTTCGGCGTTTTCCGGCGCGAATTCTCTTGCTGTAGATGCTCTCCATTTTCTTGTCGTTGTTTTCGTACGCCACAATAGACATTTTTACAGTTAGAAAAGTTGGGTTTGGTTTTGTACTCCAAATATAACCCTTCTTTTCATTCGTCCAAATTTGCTAAAGTCCCTCCCGGTCGTCCTGTGTAAGCTGGCTTTTGTACATCTCGGCATAGAGTCCGCCACGGGCCAGCAGGTCGGCATGGGTACCGCTCTCGGCTATGCGGCCTTCGTCGAGCACCACGATCCGGTCGAAGCCGGAAAGGCTGAGAACCTTATGGGTGATGACGATGGATGTGCGGTCTTTTAGGTATTCGTCGATATGCCCCAGGATCTCGCGCTCCGTCCGCGTATCCACAGCACTCAGCGAATCGTCGAGGATGAGGATCGGTGTGTCGCGCACAAGCGCCCGGGCGATGGATACGCGCTGCTTCTGACCGCCGCTTAGGGTGACACCACGCTCGCCCACCAGTGTTTCGTAACCCAGCGGAAAGCCGCTGATATCGCGGTGCACAGCCGCGGCCCGCGCCGCCGCCTCGATCTGCTCCTGCGTGATACCCGCGGCACCGAAGGAAATATTGCGGGCAATGCTGTCGCTGAAGAGGAAACCATCCTGCGGCACATAGCTCACCTGGCGGCGCAGGCTACCAAGGTCGAGGCTGCCAACGTCAACGCCGTCGAGCACGATATGCCCGGCCGAGGGATCATAGAGCCGCAGGAGCAGCTGTACCAGCGTGCTTTTTCCGGACCCGGTGCGGCCAACAATGGCGATCTTTTGCCCGGCCTCGATACGCAGCGTAAAGTCGTGCAGCGCCTGGATGCCCGTGTTGGGATAAACGAAGTCGACATGGCGGAACTCGATGGCCCCGGTAAGTTCCTGGCTCCGGCTGCCCGGCGCATTGACGATGAGCGGGGCCGTTTGCAGGAACTCGTTGAGGCGTTTCTGCGAAGCCGCCGCCCGCTGGATCATGGAGGCCGTCCAGCCGATGGCGCTTACGGGAAAGGTGAGCAGGTTGATATAGATCACGAACTCAACGATCACCTCCGACTTCATGTGCCCGTTGATGACGGCAAAGCCGCCGATCATGATCGTAAGCAGCGTACTGATGCCGATAAAGAGGGCCATGGACGGGAAGTACAGCGATTCGATCTTGGCGAGGGTGGTCGCGTCGCGACGGTAGCGCTCGCTGTTCTCCTCGAAGTAGCCCCTCATCGCCCGCTCCTGCACAAACGACTTTATGACGCGGATGCCGCTGTACGATTGCTGGGCATTGACCGTGATGGCCGATAGCGTGGCCTGCAGCGATTCGCTGCGGCGGTGGATGATCGTATTTACCCGGTAGATGGTGAAGGCAAGCAGCGGCAGCGGCGAGAGGACGTAGAGCGTCAGCTCGGGGCTGCGTCGGTACATGAAAAACACCGACAGGCCGATGAGTGCCGTAAGGTTGGCGAGGTACATGATGGCCGGCCCGGTGAACATCCGTACGCGGCTCACATCCTCCGACATCCGGCTCATGAGGTCGCCGGTGCTGTGGGCTTTGAAGAAGCCGGCGTCGAGCTGCTGGTAATGCGCGTATACCTCGTTTTTCTGGTCGTACTCGATGTGGCGGCTCATCACGATGATCGTTTGCCGCATCAGGAACATAAAGAGCCCGCGGAGCAGCGCCAGCAGGAGGATGGTCACGCCCGCCAGGGTCACCACCTGCCCTATCGACATCCGGTGCCCGCGCACGAAGTGGACAAAGGCCTGCACGAGCGTATCGTAGCGCGCTTCCCCGCCCCTGTCGACAGCCTGGTGGCCGAGCATCTCCTGCACGTACTTGAAGATAAAGCCCGTGACCTGCGGCGCCAGGATGCCGAAGTAGTTCGACACGAGGATAAAGAAGATGCCGGCGCTCAGCCGCCAGCGGTATTTATAAAAGTATTTCCCGAGATGCTTGAGGTGTTTCACCCGGCAAAAGTAATGGCGGGACGAAGCAATGTGCGAAAGTGCGGATCAGCAAAGGGGCAAATAGCAGAAAGACGGTCCATCCCTACACCCTAGCCCCTACACTCTACATCCTACATCCGGGATCAGACATCGGACATAGGTCATCCGCCCTCAATACGCATTCTCCTCGCCCTTGATGATATTGTAGGCCGTGAGAAAGATGATCTTCACGTCGAGCCAGAAGCTCCAGTTTTCCATATACCAGATGTCGTGCTCGATGCGGCCCTGGATATCGCGCAGGTCCTTGGTTTCACCGCGGTAGCCGTTGACCTGTGCCCAGCCCGTGATTCCGGGCTTGAGGAAGTGGCGGATCATGTACTTGTTGATGACCGTGCGGTAGTTGTCGTTCATCTTGAGCGGGTGCGGCCTTGGACCGCAGACGCTCATGCTGCCGAGCAGCACGTTGAAGAACTGCGGGAGCTCGTCGAGCGAGGTTTTGCGGATAAAGCGGCCCACGCGCGTGATGCGGTCGTCGTCTTTCGTGGCCTGCTTGTACTCGGTGTCCTTTTCGGCCACCTTCATCGAGCGGAACTTGAAGACCTTTATGATCTTCTTGTCGCGCCCCAGTCGGTTCTGGGTAAAGAACACCGGCCCTTTGGAATCGATTCGAATGACCAGGGCGATGATCGGCACCAGCCAGCTCAGCAGGAACAGGATCACGAGGGAGCTGAAGGCGATATCGAAGGCGCGCTTCATGATCTTGTTGCCAAGCTCCGTGAGCGGCTCGCGGCGCAGGCTGAGTACGGGCACGTCATCCAAAAAATCGACGTGCATCGCGCGGTTGATGAACAGGTTGTAGTCGAGCACGAAGCGCACTCGGATGAAATTGTCTTCCGCGATCTCGGCCAGCTCGTAGAGATACTCGTTGTCCTTCGGCAGCAGGGTCGAATAGATCTCCGTTACGCCATTTTGCACCGAGTAGTCGAGGCAGTCCTTGAGGTTGCCCAGGATCGGGTAGAGCGACAGCTCCTGGACTTTGTTATAATCCTCGAAATACCCCTCGATGCGGATGTCGCGGTTGTTCTCGTCGAGCATTTCCGCCACCCGCTTGCCCATGTCGTTGTAGCCGAGAATGGCTACGCGGCGGAGCGAGCGCTCCTCGAACTGCACATAGCGGCTGATCCCGATATACAGCAGCCTCGTTACGAGCAGGATGCCGCCAAAGCCAAGGAGAAAGTGGGTGAGAAAAGAGCGGGAGAACGAATGGTTGCTGAAGAAGATATATAGCACACCGACCTGAAGGAAGAGAAACCAAGCTTTTGCCGAGTTCTTGATGAAGATTTCCGCTTTAAAAAAGGTCCTCGGGCTGTAAAGTGAGAAAATAAAGCAACAAAAAATCCAGAGTACGTTGAGCAGCACGAAAAACAACAGGTAGCCGCTGTTGAGCGGACCGCTGCGGTCCTGCGAGAACAGGTACAGTACATAAGCGATGTTAAGCGCTGCCAGGTCCAGAAAAGAGAAAAGGAATTGGAACGCGCTGAAATGTCGTCGGTTCATGTCGGCTTTAGGTTGGGTTCCTCCTTGGCACTGCAGTTGCAACACTGCACAGGAAGGCCTGTCCTTCAGTTGAAATTTTCGTGCCGCAAGGCATTGTAACCTTAATCGTCATACAAAAAGCAACTACCATGAAAATCACAGCACTCCTGTGCGCCTCCCTCTTCATTTCCGGCGCACTTTTCACCTCCTGCAAGAAGAACAGCAGCGACAATCCAACAGGACCTACGAGCGCCGACTCGGCCCACGTTACCTTCAAGGTGAAAGCGATCAACCAGGACTCGGGCCTGATAAAATTCACCGCGGTAACCGGAACCGGCAAGCAGGTAGCCTTTAAGGGCGACGGCACCAGCCGCGTGGAGGTGTACCAATACAACTTCCAGCCGTCGGACTTCTTCGGCAGCGGCGGCTTTACGCTCACAACCGTTCCCGTGAAGCCCGGCACCTACACCAACGCCGAGTTCAACTACCAGATGATCCCTTCGCGCGACCCCGCGCTCAAGCTCGTGGGAAGCACGATGATCAACGGCGCCTCGGTTCCGGTAGAGGTAAATATTGACCAGTTTGTAGAGATCGCTACCAAGCTGCCTACGGTCACCCTCGAAGCCAACCACACCTACACCGCCACGATTGCGCTCGACCTGAAGCAGGTACAGGCAGGAATCTTCCCCGGCGACCTGGCCAACGCCACGCGCACGAACGGCAAGATCGTTATCGCCTACTATTCCAACGCGAGCCTGCTGCCGGTGATCATCAACAACATCAACAACGTGATTCAGCACCAGGTGTCGTTCCAGTAAGATCGTTACCGAATCAGAAAGACGGGCAGGTGCCCGTCTTTTTTTTATGTGCTCCCCTGAAGTAATTACCCGATAAAGGCTTCCAGCGACCCAAGCAGCTCGTCGGAGGCGTGTTGCCGGATCCGGACAGCACCGGGTAGGTCGCCGCTGCTGAAAGCCGTCAGGGCCTCCTCCAGTTGCTCCTTAGTTTCGGCCATCTGCAGGTAGCCCTGCTCCACGAAGGCCCGGGCGGTATGTACCTGGTGGTTGTCGCGGGTTTCGCGGTGCTCGGCGCGGCGCGGAAACACGATGATCGGCTTTTCCAGCTCCAGCACGTTCAGGATGCTCCCGATACCGGCATGCGCAACGACGAGGTCGGCGTCAAGCAGGTATTGCCGGAACTGGGCGGGCGGAATAAAGTCCAAAGCCTCGATATGCCGGCCCCTGAAGGGATGGCCGGTGGTCGTTTGCACAACGAAGCGCAAGCCCGGGAATTGCGGCGCGAGTTCATCGATGATCCGGAGCAGCCGCGGAAAGGGCTCCTGGCTGCCGATCGTAACAAATACATTCATAGTACAGATCCCTGGTAGATGACGCGACCGCCGGCCAAGTGCGGCCATTGGGTATAAACGCGGTCGCAGAATTTGAGGGCGATGCGCCCGCTCAACGATATTTTCTCGGCGTGGCAGATGCTTTCGATCCAGATCGTGCGGGCCCCGAGCATTTTGCCCACCAGCAGGCCGAGCACGCCCGGGGCTGCACCCGTGGAGATCACCACCTGTGGCTTGCTGCATCGCAAAACGCGCGCAATCCGGAGAAACACCGGCAACACTTTCCATTTCTGCCAGCGGCTTACTTCCGGCACCAGGTGAAAGGGATAGCCTTTCACGGTTTCGGCAAAGCCCTGGTTGGTGGAGCAGTAAACGACCTCGTGCTTTTCCAGTAACGGGCGGAGGCGAACAAGCTCTATCCAGTGTCCCCCGCCCG
The DNA here is from genome assembly GCF_054777635.1 of Flaviaestuariibacter terrae. Taxonomy (NCBI): domain Bacteria; kingdom Pseudomonadati; phylum Bacteroidota; class Chitinophagia; order Chitinophagales; family Chitinophagaceae; genus Flaviaestuariibacter; species Flaviaestuariibacter terrae. The sequence continues at coordinate 597,911 of NZ_BAAHAL010000006.1, read as the reverse complement.
AAGCGATGGCCACGATTCGTTGTTTCGGTTTGGTCGGGCTCATAGGGAAGGCGTAAGTCCGGCTTTTTCACGGACAGGCGTCAGCTGCGCCTGCTGGTAATACAATTGCTTGATCTGCCGCACCCGGGCCTCCCAGCTGTTGCCACGGGCCACCTGGATCCGTTGCTTCGACCGCTCCGGGCTGTCTTCCGCAAGGGCACGCCGGCAGGAGTCGAGGAAGTTTTCCTTGCGGCATTTATACACGAGCCCTTCCCCGAATTCCCAATTGCGGATATTCGGCATATCGGTCAGGATCGCCGGCTTTCCCATGGCGAGGTAGAGCCACAGCTTGTTGGGCGTTGCGCCTTTGTTGAGCCGGCGCAGGTCGTAGGGGGCGATGCAGGCATCGGCTTCCTGGATGGCGTCATACAGTTCCTTGCCGGTCTTCGGTCCCAGCATCCGCGCATTCTCATGCCGCCCGAGCCGCTCGCGGTTCGCCGCATTTGCCGGCCCGATAAAGTGAATGATGTAATTATCGAGGAGCTCGTCGACAAGCTCGAAATCAAGGTTGTTATCGAGGTAGCCAACCAGTGCGAGCACCGGCAGACCGCTGCGCTTCGGCCGGTCGAACGAAACCTCGTAATCGATTTCCGGAGCACCCAGCGGCACTACATGCGTTGCCGGATTGTAGCGGCCGATCTTGCCGCCCATATACTCGGAGGTGACCACGCAAAGGCGGGCCTTGCTGGCTACAAGCCGCTCGGTACGCGTATGGTAAAGATTGACCAGGTATGGGTTGAAGTTGCCGAAGCCTACGTTGTCGTCGGCACAGTAGAAGATGACGTTGTCGAAAAACCGGTGGATCCCGGGAGCCGTGTAGTCGAAGCTGATGACCAGCTCGAAGTCCACTCCCAGCGCACGGACCTCGCGGAGCAACCAGTTGTGGTAGGTTTCGTTGACCAGCGGCGTGCGGTAGCGTACGCGGTAATCGATCCAGTAATAGGGCGTGATCACGAACACGTTGGGCTCTGCCTCGTGCACTTCGACACGCGGTCTGCCGGTGCGGTTCTTTTCGACAAAGTAAACGGCGCCTTCTTTCTTCAGCTCGTGGGCCACCTGGTGCCGCGCACGGGGCGGCTCATCCCAGCAGGTGACCGTGGTGTAAATGAGGTAGTTTGGAGTATTCATGGACGGTTGCCGGTTTTAGGTCGTTAGGCGGACTGGCGGAGCACTCGCCGGTGCCGCAGCGTATGCACAAATCCCTCGAGGCGCCCGCGGAAAATATTGTAAAACTCGCCTGACTTCTTCCGGTTCATCGTGACCATCATCTTGAGCAAAGGAGCCATCATGCCGCGCAGGATTACCATGTAGGGTATATCGTAAACTGCATAAACCATACCCATGCCCCGCTGCCGCGCGCGGATCACCTCGGGTGTGCGCGTCTGCACCGGGATGTAGTTATGGTTGACCCGGATGCTCGCCTCGTAGTAGATATGCAGGCCGCGGTGCATGGCGCGGAAGGTGAGCTCGCTGTCTTCTCCCCCGCCGATAAACTGGCCGATCCCCACGTTGTCGAGAAAGCCGCCAAGGGACACGAAGGCGCTTTTGCGGTAAAACTGAACGTAGGTAACATAGCCCACCGAACGGAAGGAAAAAAGCTCCTTACTCGTCAGCCGGCGCGAAAGGTCGTGGCGATAGGGATTCTGAACCCAGTTGATGATCAGCAGGTCGGTATCGGGCTGCCGCTCGAAGTGCAACTGCGCACCCTTGAAGGCGCCGGGCTCGTACCAGCAATCGTCGTCGGGAAAACAAATGATGTCGTACCGGGCTTGGCTGGCACCAAGGTTACGTGCCTTCGACTGGTTGGCCTCGGTAAGCTTGATATGACGGAGGGGAAGCCGGCTGCTGTACTCGGCCATCAGGTTGTCGAGCAATCCATCGGTGTTCTGGTCCACGATGATTAATTCGCATAGGGTTGATGGTCCCGCCAAAACCGAATCGAAAAGACGGCGCAACTCGTCCTTTCTCCGGTAGGTGGCGACTACCGCGGAGATGCCTTTCATATCGGGTACTTTAGGTTTTTCGTAGGTCCTAAATCATTCGATAATAATCTCACAAATTGTGCTCCGGAATCGCCGCGAAGCTGTAGCCTAGCGCTGAAAAGTCCGCGAGCAGGCGTGGCAAGGCGTGCCGCAGGTTTACCGCAGCGGCATCGTTGTCATGAAAGACGACAATGGAGCCCGGACGCAGGTGCTTCGCAACGTTCCGGTAGCATTGTTCGGGGCTTGTTTGCGCATCAAAATCCCCACTCAGAATACCCCACATGATCACCTGCAGGCCCTGCTCGCGGCGCAGGCGGCGCACCTGGAAGGGCGTTACATGCCCATGCGGCGGGCGGAACAGCCGCGTGTGGAGCAAGGCGTCGGCCTTCGCGACGTCGCCGTAATAGTCGGCATTTCGCGTACGCCAGCCGTCGGGATGATTCCAGGTATGGTTGCCGATGCTGTGTCCCTCGTCGCGGATGCGGTTGACGATGTCGGGGTAGCGCTCGGCCTGCCGGCCAAGGCAGAAGAACGTTCCCTTTGCATTCCGGCGGGCGAGCTCGTCGAGCACGAAGGGCGTCAGCTCCGGGTGCGGCCCGTCGTCGAAGGTCAGGTAAGCCGTCTTTGTAGCCGACGGCAGCTCCCAGGTCACGCGCCCGTATAGTTTTTTCAGCCAGGAAGGTTTTGTAACGTAGTAGCCCATAGCCAATTTGTTAAGCGCCGGCCAGCAGCGTTCCTTCTGCCGCGGCTTCCGGCGCAGGCTCTGTCGCTTCCTCCGGTTGCAGGAACAGGTACCAGAACACGAGGCAGAGCAACACGAAGTAGAGGTGCTTCTCGCGGAACAGGCTTGCTTCGGTGATATTGTTGATGAGAACGATCAGCGGGATAAAATAGAGCACGGGCTCGTCAAAGGAGGCGCGCCGGAAAATGCTCGCGACCATCCGCAGCAGGAAGAAGACCACCAGTACAAGCCCGATGATCCCGGTATTGACAAGGATGTCCATATACCCATTGTGCCCTTGCCCCGGCCACCACTCGAGCTCGTGGATATGCGAGTAAGGATTGTATTCGTCCTGGGTAAGCCAGTAGCCGCCGTAGCCAAAGCCCTCGGTCATGCGGTGCTGCTCGGCAAGGTCGTCGCGGAGGATCTCCCACACGCCGGTGCGGCCGGTAAAGGTCATGTCGCGGTTGTTGACGCCCAGTGGCGTGGACGTTGTGCCGCGGATCTTGTCGAGGTAAGGAACGATGATGCCCACCGCTATGATGACCACGAAGAGCGGCTTCAGCAGGAAGCGCAGCTGGAAGCACACGAAGAGCACGATCACGCCGCCCAGCGAGGTCATCGAGTCGCACTTCAGCATCTGGTACACAATGGCCGCGTCGAGCAGGAGCAGCAGCGCCAGGGGAATGCCCTCCCGCTTGTGAAAGTTGATGACGATGAAGGCAAAGGCGAGAAACTGACCCATGTTGTTGGGCGACGAGAAAAGGCCCTGGATGCGGCTGCTGTCTTCCATGTTCCAGGCGGCCTGGCCGGGAAACAGGATCATAAAGGCGAGGTTGCCGAGTGCGAAGCCAATGGCAAATTGCTTCAGCACATCGAACAGCCGCGCGCGGCCCAGCACGTTGACGATCACGTAGCACTGCAGCACGGTGAGCAGCATTCGCGTCAGCTGGTGCGATGCGTTCGCCTTCATCCCGGGCAGCACCCAAAACATCGACAGCAGTGCGAAGGCCAGGAACAGGAACAGGGCGCCCGAGCCGGCCAGGGACACGCGGATCTCGTCGGAGAAGAACAGGTACGCCACCGACAGGCAGATGAGGACGAAGCTGAGGAAATTGATTACCGCGTCGAGGGGGGCCAGCGCGGGGATGGCAGCAAAAAGCGCTCCCGTAGGCAGGAGAAACAGGAACAGCTGCAGCGGCCCCAGGAGGAAAGCGACCGGTTTACTTGTAATGAAGTTCATGGACGGGTGTCTTCTCTAACACAAGGATCAGGCCGAAGCGGCCATGGCGGCAACCGGGGCACGGCGGCTGCGGGCGTTGCGCTCGGTAAGGAGGCGGATGCTCGTCTTCTCGGCGTTCAGGTACAGCTGCCCGTACTTCCCGCTGGCGATGGCCGCCACGATCGCCGCCGGCGACAGGTACTGATCGTAGTACTCTTTTGTATTGCTGACGAGGCGTGCCACTGTGGGCGCATCAAACGAAAGTGCCTCCTGCAGCTTCTCTGTGAAGTTGCCGTTGTGGTACACGACCGCGTTGATGCCGTCCTGCAGCGCCGGCGCAAAGAGCCTTGCGTACTCTTCGTGGATGATCGGCACCGTTCCCACCGACATTGCTTCGTAAATATTGTGCGAGAGGGGCATGAACACGCCGGGGCAGGCGATGAAGAAGGCGTAGTTGGCGATGATCCCGCGCAGGTCGCGCTGGTCGATGATGAAATTCTTCTTGTCAACAATGTCGATGGCGCCATCGGCGGCTTCTGCCCGCAGCGACTCCTCCGACAACGGGAACCGGCAGTTGTCCAGCGCGCACAGCTGCCTGCTGATGGCAAGCCGGTCGAGCATGTCGAAGTTGCCCGAGCTCGAAAAGATCTTGTATTCGGTAGCGTCGAAGTTGCCGGCAAAGAACACGGACAGCTTGCGGCGGCTGTCGTCGTACGGAGTGTTCCAATAGCCGTATTTGTACATATACGGGTGCATCCCGATGGGAATATGGTAGTAGCCCGCCCCTTCGGCGGGCGAGCTGCGGAAGTAATCATTGGAAATGCCGGCAACGCCGCTGCGGCCCGGGCGGTCGCTGAAGCAAAGTGCCCCCTCGGGAGGCCGCGAGGCGAAGCTCACTGTGCCTTCCTCCACGATAAAGCGCGAATAATCGTCGCCGAGGCTCAGCAGGAAGGGGATGTTTTCGTTGAGATAAACCTGGTAGCCTTCGGACTCGAAATACTTCACCAGGATATAGAGGTAGCGCACGTAGCTGTTGCGGTGCAGGTCGAGCCAAACGGATTTCGCGTCCGCTCCCGCCGGCGACGGGTCGTCGCGCCGGAGCAGGTATTGGCGAAACAGGTCGACGTCTTTGAGCTTCTTGCGCATCTTGCGTTGTACGCGAAACAGGAGCCGGTTGATCTTTTCCATAACGAACGATTAGGTTGAGTTGTCTCTTCAGCGGCGCGAGGGAATCAGTTTGAGGGCATTGCGGTAAAAGCGCATCGGCTGGTAGCAGCCCGGGTCGATCACCTTGAGCGAGCGCAGCCGGAAGTGCGCCAGGAAGAGCAGGAACACGAGGAGCTCCGCAAGCGGCCAGGCCATCGCCGCACCCGTGGCGCCACTGCTGCGGGTCAGCGCGAACAGCAGCCCGATGTTGACGGCAAAGCCAAGCAGCATGTACTTCATGTAGGGCCCGTCCATCTTCAGGTTAAGCATGATGTGCTGCCCGAGCGCCGTGTTCAGGTTGGAGAAGAGGAGCCCAAAGCAGAAGATCCGCAGCAGCGGTATCGCCGCGATGAATTCTTTGCCGAATACAAACCCGATCAGCTGCGGCGCGAGCAGCAGGGTGCCGAGCGACATCAGCAGCGTGAGGAGGAAGACGTAGGGAAGCGTTTTGCGTACGCGCTCCATGCCCGCCTCGTGCGAGCCCACGAAGGCTTCGCCGAAGATGGGAAACAGGACCGTGTTGAGGGGCATCGAAACGATGCTTTGCACGATGATCACAATGCGAAGACCGGCTGTGTAAAAGCCGGTATCGTGCGCGGGTAACAGCGAGCCCGCGATGATGATGTTGGTAAGCTGCGCCTGGTTGCGCACGAGCTCCACGGCAGAAATATGCCGGATATCCTTCAGCGTTCCCAGCAACTGGTTGAAGCGTGGTGTCACGATCCTGATGCCGTAGCGGCGAAGCGCGTAGCGCAGCGAGAAGAAGGATACGCCGACGTGTGCGAGGCTCGTGATCAGCGGGTGGTAGATATAGTCGCTCCGCTCGCGGATGACCAGCACAATGGCTACCGAGAAGGTCAGCTTCGAAAAGAAGCTGAAGATGGCGAATTTCTTCGTCTCCTGCATGGCATGGTACATCCAGCTTGGATTGATCACCCAGCCGAAGCAGTAGAGGAAGGCGAAGAGACAGACGCTTTTTTCGCGCGCCAGCTGCGGCACACAGAATACGAGTACCGTGAACACGACGGCGCACATCGCCAGGATACCTGTTTTCGCGGCCACGATGCGGCTGACCACGGCATTGATGGCCTCCGGGTTGTCGCGGTTCTGGATGATATGCCGCACACCGTACAGGTCAAAGCCGGCATTGATGAACAGCACGAAGTAGTAGACGTACGCGAAGATGTAATTGATAAGGCCGTAGTTGCCCGGGCCGATGATCCGCGAGATGATCGGCAGGGTTACCATAGGCAACACATAGTTGCCGATCTGCAGCAGGGAGAGCGAAAAGAAATTCACCAGGGCTTTTCGCTTTCCCTGAGCGGCGGTTACGGTCGGGGTGGTCTGGTTCATCTATATCTTAGCTGGCGTCGGTATATCGGTAATAGGGATAGAGTTGCGGAACGGGTGCCTCTACGTTTTGCTGCTGCTTTTGCGGCAGGTCGGCGATCAGTACATAGCCGAGCGACGACAGTGAGCTGCTTACGGTGTGCTGCATGCGGGCTACGCGGTTATCGGAATTATCGGGCTCAACTACCGAAAGGGCTACCGGCTCGTGGCGAACGGCCGTGCGGGCAGTGCGCACATTCTGGTGGCTGGCGAGGAAGGTCTTGATGAGGGCAATATCGTCTTCGCGGATAACGGCAGGCTGGTTGAGCCAGTGGAGCAGCCCATGGACGCCCTGGATGCGGCGTACTTCTTCGGCCTGTCCTTCCTGGAGGCGTACGAACACGAGACCGGGGAAAAGCGGCTCCAGTTCGGTTGTTTTGAGGAAGCTCCAGGGAGATTTCGTCATACGGAGGGGCAGGTAGGTTTCGAATTTCTTCTTCGTGAGGGTTGAGGCTACTTTCTTCTCGCATTTCGGACGGGTACACAGCGCATACCACTGCCCTGTGTTGGGTAGAAAGGTGTTCATGATGTAGGTTTTATAGGTTAGCAGGTCCGGAAAGGCCGGACGGAAAAAAAAACTAAGCGATTGGTCCTCTGGCGGTGGAATCGGCGTGGTATCTAAGCTTTTCTGACCTGCGCGCGGCGCGCTTTCAGATTCGGCTTGCCGAAGGTGGTTTGGAGCCCTTGCAGGAAAGCCCGCAGTGGCCTATAGTGTTCCGTAGGAATACGGTGCTGGCTCGTTCCGTACCCGTAACCAGCGTTGGCTCCGAAGTACCCGCGGGACCGGACGCCGTTGAAAACGAGCGAGAGGTTACCAAGGGCTTTTACAGGATGCGTTTCGTCCAGCTTTCGGATAAGGGATTTCGGGGTCCAGGCATGGCGCACCACGTACAGCGTCAAATCACTCCACTCGGCCAGGATGTAGGCGTCTGTGGATGTTCCTACCGGTGCGGCATCAAGGATAATAAAATCAAAGGTTTCTTCCAGGTAGTCAAACAGCGGGGCCAGCTTGCCATTCAGTAATAATTCCGTCGACTGCACTTCTGTATTCCCGGCCGGTATCACAAACAGGTTGGGATAGTCGGTGCCTTTGATGATTTCGTAGGGTTCCGTTTCGCTCTCCAGGAAATCAGCAAGTCCGTTGCCTCCTTCCTGGGTAAAGATCCGTTGTTCCTGCCCGGAATGCAGGTCCGTCTGTATCAAAACAACTTTCTTGCCAGAGAGCGACAGATTCCATGCAAGGTGCTCGGCCACGAACGTTTTTCCTTCGCCCTCGATGCTGGACGTAATTAAAATTTTCTTTTTACCGGCCGACTTGCTGAACAGCCCCGCAGCCACACCCAAATGACGCATTTGCTCCCCGATTGCAGGTTGCGGCTTCGTGAGATCGCCCCGCACCTCGGCTACCTCGCCGATCACGGGAAGGCCCGTCAGCTCTTCGAGCTCGTAGCGGAAAAGAAGTCTGCGGCTCGCGGTTTCGCGCAGCGTTACATAACCGATGCCCACGCCAAGAGCCAGCAGCAGCGCGGCTCCCAGGATGAAGGGCTTATTGGGGCTTACCGGAAGCAGCGTGGCGCGCGCGGTTTCGACAACCTTACTGTCGGGGATATTCGACGCCGACGAGATGGCGGTTTCCTCGCGCTTCTGCAGCAGGAAGGAATAAATGCTGTTCTTAATCGATTGCTGGCGGCTAACGTCGAGCAGCTCGCGCTCTTTCTGCGGAATGGTCTGCAGCAGGTTGTTGTAGCCCGAGTTGGTCTGGCTCAGATCGCGCTGGCTGGCCTGCAGCCCGCGGCGCTGGCTGCGGATGTTCTCGAGGATACCGGGGCGCATCGATTCGATCTGGTCGTTGAGCGCAAGCATCGAGGGGTGATTCTCGGCGGTCGTCTTCCGGAGGCGGTCGCGCTCAAGCTCGGTCTCATACAGCTTCTGGAGCAATCCGGAAAGCAGCGGGTCTTCCACGCCCAGTGTAGACGGAGCCACAATACTTTTTCCGTCATTGGAGTTGAGGTAGTGCTCCACCTGGTCGAGCACGGCGATCTTCATCGTGATCTCGGCTAGACGCTGGTCGTTGTCGCCGACATTCTTCAGGTACAGTTTGCCCTGCTCGCTCAGGTCCACCACGTTGTTGCGGGCCTTGTAGCTCTGGATCTGCTTTTCAACCGTACTGAGCTCCCGCTGCACGATGCGCATACGCTCGTCGACAAAGGCGATCGTATTGCGGGCTACCGTGTTCTTGTAGTCGATGCTCGACTCGTTGTAGTTGCGGATAAGAGTGTTGAGGATGTCTTCGCCGCGCTCGGGCACTTCGTCGCGCATTTTGAGGCGTACGATGCTCGACAGCTTGCCGGCGGGTGTTACCTCAAGGCGCTTGATGATCCCGGCCGATACGACGCGGGGATCGAAGAGGCGAAAATAGAGCGGGTGTTCGGCCGCCTTACGGAAATGCGGGTTCATGCTGAACTGCAAAACCCCGTAGGGGGTGACCACCGGCTCCTGGAGCGGGTAAGCCTTACCCGCGAGCACAACTTTCTGGCTGCGGCTGTCGAACTGGAAAGGTATGGGCGCCGTTTCTTTCAGCTTCTCCGGGTTGAGTGCCGTGATATCGACCGGCGAGGTGGTATAGGCAGCACGATCGGCAATGCGGCCCTGCTCGTAAATGGGCGCATACAGGTGCAGCCCGCGCACGACCTCGTCGATTAGGTTGCGCGATTGCAGCACGACGACCTCGTTCTCGACGATCTTCTTCGCCGAGGCTATGTTGAGCGCTTCGGAGATCGAGAGCTCGTCGGCGCCCTTCTTCTCGTCTTTGATCAGGAGCGTTGCATTGGCCTCGTAAAGCGGCGTCGCGTAGCGCAGGTAGGCAAGCGCGGCCAGCCCGAAAAGCAGGGCGAGCACGACGAAGAGTGGCCAATACGGGAGATAGCGGAAGCTGAGCTGTTCAGCCAGCGAGGTGTTTTTGTTCTTGGGGCGGTTTAGCATGATCATCCGGTTTTACCGTGTGAATCGGTCAAGGATGATGGCAACAAAGGACAGGCCACTTAAGACGATCGGGAGAACTTGGCGGCTATTGGAGGCCGATCCGACGCGGGCTTTGTTGGGTTCCGCGTAGAGGACATCGCCGTTGCGCAGGTAGAAATACGGGGAAGTCAGCAGCTGTTTTGAGTTCAGGTCAATGCGGGTAAGCATCTTTTGGCCGCCTTCGTCACGGATCAGGAGCAGGTTGTCGCGGCGCCCGTAGATCGTCAGGTCGCCGGCAGCGCCCAGGGCTTCGAGGATCGAAATTTTTTCATTGGGTACCGGCACCACCTGCGGATGGCCCACTTCACCGAGCACCGTCACGCGAAAATTGAGGAAGCGGATGGACACAACAGGGTCGAGGAGTAGTTTTTTGTCCAGAAGCTGGTTGCGGATATCGTCCGTCAGCATCTTCTTGGATACTGATCCGGCGCGCACCTTTCCGAGTACCGGAAACTGGATGTAGCCATCGGGATCTACGAGGTAGCCCGTGGCCACCACCGAGTTGGTGCCGTTGAGCGGGATCGTCGTGGCGTTATTGAACATCACCGCGGCCTCGGGGCTCGGCGAGCTGACCTGGATCGAGAGGATGTCGCCGGGATGGATGAGTTGCAACTCGGGCTCCGGGCTCGGCACGGTCAGGTTCGCGGGAACATCGGTGAAGTAGGCGGTCTTCTTCGTATTGACGCAGGAAGCGCTTAGCATGAGCAGGACGCCCAGGAGCGGAAGGAGTCGGCGGGAGGTTGTAGGCATACTTGAAGAGCGGCGTTAGGCGCCGCTGTGCCCATCCGCACAATTCATATGCCACCGCAGTTTTGGCTGTTTGTGCCGCCGCCCCTATCTTCGTTTCGGAGAGATGGCAGAGCGGTCGATTGCGGCGGTCTTGAAAACCGTTGACTGTTACAGGTCCGGGGGTTCGAATCCCTCTCTCTCCGCCTCCACCCGCCGAAGCTCGATAGAGCGAAGGCGGGTTTTTCTTTTTTAGCACCCCGCTTCTGCGGCGGGTTTCGGCCGACGCAGTCCGCCAGGTGGTTCGAAATTCTTCAGAAATTTTACTGTGGCGATCAGGTCTTCGAAAAATGAGTTCGAAACCTGTCCCCTCCTGCCGGAGCGCCTCCCCCGCTCCACGGAGCAGCTTTGGGAAGCCCGGCACATACACGGCGCTGTCTCCATCGAAAGCCTGTCCTAACTTCGAATGAAGGAAAAGGCAACTGCCTCGCAGAAGCCGTATGAAAAAGAAGGATGCCCTTTCGTTCCTCCGCCAAAGATGCCATGCGTTGGCGCGCCATTCGGAAAACGTGCTGGAGGAGTTCGCTGCCGAAGACATCCACCAGTTTCGGGTGGAGGTAAAAAAGCTGAGGGCTTTCGTTGCCTTGTGCGGTGCCGGCGGCGAAGCGGCTCGCCCATTGCGTATCGGGAAAAAGATGCACGCCTTTTACCATGCCGTGGGCGAGCTGCGGGGCCTCCAGATCCAGGAAAAAACGGTACTTCGGCTCAGCGCGGCATTCAAGAGTCACGTTCCGTATCACTATCTCGAAAACCTGCAGGCAAAGCAATCCCTCCTGAAAGAAGAAATTCGCCGCCAGCGTTGTTCCTGGTCCCACTCGGGGTTCTGGCGCCGGGCGCGGCGCGTGCTGCAGGAGAACCGGAAAGCCCCGAGGGCCGAAGGATTTCTGCGTAGCACGCAATTGGAGCTGCGCCGGTTGCTGACCGTGGCAACGCCCGGCGAGGAGCAACTGCACGAATTGCGAAAGATCCTGAAAAACCTGTTGTACCTGTGGCCGCTGATTGGCCCGGACATCGCCGAATGCTTCCCGGAAAAAATTATCTCAAAGGAATCCTGTCTTGGGTTAAGTGATACCCTGGGAGCGTTCCAGGATAGGCGTACCGTGCCGGATTACCTGGTTCCCGAACTTTTGGCGGGGGTGCCGCCTCAGGAACTTTTGCTGCTGGAACGAATACGTATTCACTGCAAAAGCTGGAAAACAACGTATAAAGCCGAAGCGTTTTTGCAGCTCCCCGACATGAGGTCCTGGCTCTTCGCCCAAATCGAACCATAGTCTGAAGCATCGATCGTACCGGGCGCGCCGGAAATTCCAGTCCGCCGGCGCATTGCAACGGCGGGCTGGAGTCCTGCGGCGGCAGCTTACTTGCTCTCCTTCAGCACCATGTCGATGGTGATCGCCGTTGCGACAATATTCATCTTGTTGCGGTCTTCGGCGTACTCGGGAACAATGCTCACGTTGTATTTGTCGGCGCTGGTGAAGAGTTCTTTGGCCAGCCCCGCCCACTTCTTATTGATGCTGCCGATCTGCGTGCCGCCGGCATCCATGATGGAAAAGTTCCAGGCCTTCCAGTCGCCGCTGATCTCCGATATCGGTGCGCCGGAGGTATCGAAGATGCGGAAGCGGGGCTTCAGCAGGGTGAATTTCTGCTTGATATAGCCGGTCTCGCTGCCGTTGCCATCGCGGATCGTGATCTTCGAGAGCCAGAAGGTCCAGCCGCGGTGCAGGCTCGCCATCCGCTGCCCGTTGTTGTCGGTCACCTGCAGCTCGAAAGGCATCATCTTTTTGTTCAGCAGGAGGCGCAGCGCCTTTTGCCAGCCAGGCACATGTTGGCGTACCGTGCCGATCGGGAAGCCCGAACCATCGTACACTTTATATTCATTGTGGAATTTGAGAAACTGGACCTTCTCGTCGATAAAATAATCGTTGGTCTCAAAAAAGGCTGGGAAGAAGAGGCTCATGGGCAGTTTTATTGCCCCGAAAATAAGACCTCAGGGGAATTTTTGTTTGCCGTTTTGCGGTTTAACCCTACTTTTGCCAGCCCCAACCAAAGGAGAGATGCCAGAGCGGTTGAATGGGTCGGTCTCGAAAACCGAAGTACGGGCAACTGTACCCAGGGTTCGAATCCCTGTCTCTCCGCCTCCGCCCGCCGAAGCACCAAAGTGCGACGGCGGGCTTTTTTTGGCCCCTGCTGTTTGCAGGCTGCGCCGGACGGAGTCCGCTCTTCCAGAAAAATCGCTGGAAGCGCAACGGCGCCAACAGTCGTGTTCTCCTCAATTTCACCCCGCTATGTTGCTTTTCAACAACAACACGCGCTACTGCCCGGTTGCTGTCTCGTCCGTACGCGACGCTGACCCACTTTTCTGCAACCGGATCGCTTTTTTTTAAAAAAAACAGGAAAGGTCATTTGCGGGTACAACCAAAACAGGATCAATCGTTTTACGCGTCTTCCGGACGGGTTGACTCCGCGCGAACCCGCGAAAAATGGCACAAAGAATGTTAATATTTAATTCGTTCCCAGCATTGCTAACCTACAATCTTTAACCATGAACCGTACGTCGACCCAATTCGCCTTCCCGGCATCTTCCTGCCAGCAGCCCCAACCCTCCCCCGCCGCACATTCCTAAAAACACACAAGAGCGCTCGTCCGAAATACCGGTTGTTCCAAACAGTGGTTTGCAAGCATCCTGTAACCCGGCCGTGCCGGACACCTATACCCGATTGCTAACCCCTTCAACGTATCCCGACATGAAGAACACGATCCTTGTTCTTGGCGGCGATGGCTATTATGGCTGGCCCATTTCACTCAAGCTTGCCGTTACACACCCCGACACGAAAATCATTATCGCCGACAACGAATGGCGCCGCAATACGGTGCGCAAGATCGGCTCGGACAGCCTTATTCCCATTGCGCGCCCGGTGAAGCGCCTCGCCGCATTCCGCGACCTGTACGGGCAGGACAATCTTCAGTACGTGCAGCTCGATGTCAATTCGGCGGCGCTCGAAGACCTGATCCGCGAGGAGCAGCCGCATACCATTTATCATATGGCGCAGCAGTGCTCGGCACCCTATTCGATGCTGGGCCTGGCCGAATCGCTTTATACGATCAACAACAACGAAGGCAATAACATGCGCCTCCTGTGGGCCGTGCGCAAGCATGTGCCCGAAGCCCATGTCATCAAGATGGGCTCGATGGGCGAATACGCGACCTGCGGTGGCATCGATATTGCCGAAGGCTACTTCCATCCCGAGTTCAACGGCCGTAAGGCCGTCAACCCGCTGCCCTTCCCGCGGCAGTCGGACGACGTGTACCATATTTCCAAGATCAACGACAGCAACTACATCTCCATGGCCTGCCGCAAATGGGGCCTCCGCGTCACCGAGGTGATGCAATCGACGCTTTTCGGCGTTTATATCGACGAGATGCAGGACTGCGAAGACCTCTACACCCGCTTCGACTACGACGATATCTTCGGCACTGTCGTCAACCGGTTCCTGACCCAGGCGATGGTCGGCCACCCGCTGACCGTCTATGGCAAAGGCAACCAGACCACCGGGATCATGCCGATGAAAGATGCCGTCAATTCGCTCGAGCTCATTGCCGGAACCGTGCCCGACAAGGGCGCGCACAAGGTGGTGAACCATGTAACGAAGGCGAACTGCAGCATCAACGAGCTGGCAGAGAGTGTACGCGAGCTCGGCGAGGAGCTGGGCTATGCCGTGACCATCAACCATGTTTTCGACCCGCGTAGCGAAAGCGATGCGGTCAAGCACAATATCCGGGTGATGACCGAGCACATCGATAACAACCTGGCTGCCTCGGCCTTCACCGACGTGCTGCGCGAAACCTTCACGCTCATTGCACGGCAGGAGTCGCGCGTGCAGCCGCATGCCTTCACACACCATATCCACGCCTTCAAGGGTCAATATGATTGCGAAGAGCCTGCAACGGAAGTAACGGCCGATGTTGTTTCGGATGAAGCGAGCTGGCGGGTATTTCGTGAAAACAATTTCCCCTCGGGTCGCATCAATCTCAACCCGGGTACGCTCGGCACCGTCTCTGCCGTGGTAAAAAAAGTCCGCGTCGATACGGCCAGCACCCAGCTTGAAGGAAGCCCGCTGGGATTGTACGAGCGGGGACGCACCTGTGTGGCCGCCATCCGCGATATCGCCGCTGAACTCTGGCCCTCCGCCGGGTACGAGCTGGTCGTGGCAAACGGAACCTCGCAAACGATAAACCTCCTGGCCCTGGCGCTTCTCCGCGCGTTTGGCAAAAACGGCGGCAACACCTGCAAGGTGGTGACGTCGCGCCACGAGCATCCCGGAGGCATTGGCGTCTTTGAGCAGCTGCCCGAGTTCGAGGTGCACTACCTCGAAGACGATGTGCTCCACGACGAAGAGCGCTTCCGCTCGGCCATCGGCAGCCTGCAGCCGCAGGTTTCCTTCCTGTCCCATGTGTATTACGCCAGCGGTAACCTTGCGCCCTATGCCTACTGGAGCGAGGTGATCCGCGCCGAGGCGCCGCAGTGCAAGCTTATCCTCGATGTTACCCAATCCATCGGCCTTTACGAATTGCCCTTCGGCACGGCCGATGTGCTGGTAGGCAGCCTGCACAAATGGATCTTCGGGCCATATGGCAGCGGCCTCACCTGGCTCCGCGACGAGTTTCGCGAGTGGCTCGGCGGGCTTTTCTGGAACGGCATGGATGCCGGTACCGAACCGCAGCGCCTCCGACTCGCCCAGCAGGGCGGTCAGGACTTCCACTTGTATGCCGAGATCCTTGAATCGCTTCGATTGTACCGCAACGTCGGGCCCGATCTTATCCTCCGGCGTTCCGGCTACCTGTCGGATCTCTTCCGGCAACAGCTCGAAGAGGTGCTTACGAAATACGAGATCCCTTACAAGATCCTCAACAAGAACGGCGCGGCGCCCATGCTTTCGATCGCTTTCTACGAGCCCATCGCCTACGATCTCTACACGGAATTGAACAGCAAGGAGATTCACTGCAAGTGTATCATGAACTACGCGAAAGACGGGCAGCAATACCATATCCTTCGCTTCGGCCTCCCGTACTACGAAACCACCGAGCGCCTCAACTACGCGGTGCAGATGGTGGACGGCGTGTTGAAGGACCTGCAGAAGGTGGTTCAGATGCCTGCCGTGGTACCGCAGGAAAGCGCGGCGCCCGCCAACAAATCGATCTCGGCGGTTGCCTGATGGCAATGGCCTGTCCTGAATAACCTGAAGCCTCTCTTCGGCAAAAACAAATACCATGAAAGTACTAGGAGTAGCCTCCGGCGGCGGCCATGTTGTAGAACTACTGCGGCTGCAACCCGCATTCGATGACCATGAGCTGATCTACATGTCGACATTAGACAGCTACGCCGACACCTTCCGGGGCTATGCGTACCATACCATCCCGGATTTCAGTCAATGGAATGTCTATAAGATCCCGAGGGCGGCCATGATACTTTACCGGCTCATGGCTCGTATCCGGCCCGATGTTGTGATCACGACCGGCGCAGCTCCGGGCGTGCTGGCCCTGTTCATCGGCTGGCTTCTGGGCGCCACCACCATCTGGGTGGAGGCCTCCTGCCATACCGAAAAGGTTTCCATCAGCGGCAAGGTCTGCGCCCTGTTTGCGAGCCGCGTGTATACCCAATGGGAACACCTCGCCACACCCAAATTCGTTTACTCAGGAAATGTAATCAAATGATCTTCGTAACCGTTGGCAGCCAGCTGCCGTTCGACCGTTTTATCCAGGCCGTTGACGAAATAGCGCCCCAGCTTCCCGGCAACCAGGAAATCGTTGCCCAGGTTTTTGGAATGAAGTACGTTCCGAAGAACATCCGGACGCTGGACTATATCCGGCCAACCGAGTTCAAGGACTATATCATGGGCTCCGACCTGATCGTGAGCCACGCCGGCACCGGCACCATCATTTCGGTATCGCAACTGGAAAAGCCGCTGATTGTATTCCCGAGACTGGGCCGGCTGAAGGAAACCCGCAACAATCACCAGGTGGATACCTGCGTGATGCTCGAAAAAACCTGCGGCCTCCAGGTTGCCTACGACCAGCAGGGGCTGAAGCAAAAGATCGAGGAGTTCCTGCTTGGACGCCTGCCCGTAATGGAGCGGATACCGCCCTTCGCGGCTCCCGAGCTTCTCGACTCGATCCGGAGCTTCATCAAGCCCGGGAAAAAGCTCGCGCTTTCCTGAGCTGGTCTTTTGACCTTCTATAGCGCCCGGCCATGGTCGGGCTTTCGCCTGTTCGATGGGGCTTAGCCGTTAGTGCCGTCGGAGGCGATCTCCTTCACGAGCACCAGGTTGTCAAGGTCTACCTGCATGGGCAGCTGGCCGATCTTTACCACGGCGCGCTTCCCGCGCAGCTCGAGCACCTCGCCTACCTGCAGGTTCTTCTTCATCTTGACCTTGTCGCCGACCCGTATTTCCCCGGATAGCTCCTCGTATTTTGCGTTGAGCTGCTTCTGCTTTTTGCTGACGACCTTCTGCTCGTTGTTTTGCTTGAAGAGGAGTGCCGCCATTTCCTTGAACACCTGGTTCTTGTCCTCGGCCTTCCGCCAATCGAGCGTTATCTGGCGCAGCTTGCGCTCCATGTCTTTAAGGTATGCGAGCCGCTCCTCGGAGATCTTGTTCTGCTCCTTCAGCAACTCTACCTGCTGGCGGTGGCGCTCCCGGTCCATCAGGCCTTCCATCTCCCGCTTCAGCCGCTCGTTTTCTTTGAGGAGCTTCTGCAGCTCGCGCTGCTTCTCGTCGATCACCTGGAGGTCCTGCTCGGTGCGGTTCAGCAGCTTATCGAGCTTGAAGTGCTCGTTGTCCACGAGGCTGCGTGCGCGGTCGATGAGGCGCCGCTCGAGCCCGATCCGCTCGGCGATGGAGAAGGTGTACGAAGAGCCGGGCTTGCCAAGATTCAGCTTGTAGAGCGGCATCAGCTTCTTCTCGTCGAAGGCCATGGCGCCGTTAAGAATGCCCTTGGTCTTGTTGGCCATCACCTTCAGGTTGAGGTAGTGCGTCGTTACGATGCCGATCGCATGCTTGCGCGCGAGCTCCTCGAGGATGACTTCGGCAAATGCCCCGCCCAGGTTGGGGTCGGAGCCGGAGCCGAGCTCGTCGATGAAGAAGAGCGTGCGGCCGTTGGCCACTTCCATGAACGATTTCATGTGCAGCAGGTGGCTGCTGTAGGTACTGAGCTCAAACTCGATACTTTGGGTATCGCCGATGTGGATCAGCAGTTGCTTGAAGATGCCAAAGGTGCTCGACGGATGCACGGGCACCAGCAGACCGCTCTGCACCATCAGCTGCAGGAGGCCCACAGTTTTCATAGTAACGGTCTTACCACCGGCATTAGGTCCAGAGATAACGAGAATGCGCCGGTCGTCGTCCAGCTGAAGGTTCATCGGGATCGTCGACTTCCCGCTCCGCTCGTTGTACAGGAGCAGCAGCGGGTGCCGCGCGTTCACGAGGTTGATGTGGGCCTTCTCGTGCACGATCGGGTATTCGGCATGCAGGGCAATGGCCAGCTGCGCCTTTGCGTAAATAAAGTCGTATTCGCCGGCCACCTCGTGATAGGTATTCAGCAGCGGCGCATAGATCGACAGGTCTTTGGTGAGTTGCTTCAGGATGCGGTACACTTCCTTGCGCTCTTCGTTCTCGAGCTCGTATACCTGGTTGTTCAGTTCCACGGTTTCGTCGGGCTCAATGAAGGCCGTGCGGCGGCTGTCGCTCTCGCCGTGCAGGATACCGCCGACAGAGCGCTTTTGCTCGGCGAGCACCGCGATCACGCGCCGGCCGTTCATGAAGCTTTCCTCGATATCGGCCAGGTACCCGTTCTTATTGAGCTTGGTCACGATGCGGTCGAACACGCGGCGCAGCTCCTGCCGCTTGCGGTACAGGCTGCTGCGGATCTGTGCGAGCTCGGGCGAGGCGCTGTCTTTCACGGTGCCCGTTTCGTCGATGACCTCGTTGATAAGGGACTGGATGGTCTTCTCGTAATAGGTGCCCTCGATAACCGCGGCAAGGCCGGGGTAGGCCGTGCGGCGCTCCGAATCGAACCAGCGGAATATGCGCTCCATCGTTTCGGCAAGCTTGCGGATGCCAACGAGCTCGTCGCCCCCGAGCATCGAGCCGGGGATGGCAAGGAGCCGCAGCTCGCGGCGCAGGTTGAGCACGTAGTCGTTGGGGAAATGGATCGCGTTCTGTGCGATCTGCTTGTACTCGTGTGTTTGCAGCAGCTCGCGCTCAATGATTTCCTTCCGGGTATGAATGCGCAGACCAAGCGCTTTGTCACGGGCATACTCCGTCCGGCAGCGCTCGTGGAGGAGGCCGCGGATCTTATCGAGTTCCAGCTGTACCGGGGCTGATTCCGGGTATAATTTCATGTAGAATTCCTTGCTTTTCGGGGGTACGCGAAGGTACGACAGCCGGACCGCACCCTCTTAAGAGAAAGCCAAAGCGCGCCGAAAACCCTTGTTAAAAAAGCCGTTTTGTGCTTTATTTGTCGACCTTCCGTAGAATTTTGCGGTATAAGTGCAACTCCTGATGACCCATAAAGTAATTGCCAGCCTCCTCGTTCTCGTGGGGATCGCGGCCGGCTGCGTTGCCGAAACACAATCGAACAAGATGAGCGCATCGATCTACGACAGCGAAACTACCGCGGAGCGTACCGACACGGCAACCTTTGCTACCGGCTGCTTCTGGTGCACAGAAGCCATCTTCGAACAACTCAATGGCGTACTCAAGGTCACCTCGGGTTATTCGGGCGGGCGCAAGCCAAACCCCAGTTACGAGGAGGTCAGCACGGGCGCTACCGGCTACGCCGAATGCGTGCAGGTGGTATACGAGCCCGAGAAGATCTCCTACGATGATCTGCTCGAGGTGTTCTTCCAGGTGCATGACCCGACCTCGCTCAACAAGCAGGGCGCCGATGAAGGCACGCAATACCGCAGCGCGATCTTTTACCATAACGCCGCACAGAAACAAAAAGCCGAATACTACGTTTCGGAGCTGAACAAAAGTGGCTCCTACGATAAGCCGATCGTAACCGAGGTGGCGCCTTTTGCCCGCTTTTACGCAGCCGAAGACTACCACCAGGATTACTACAGCAACAACAAATACTCAAACCCGTATTGCGCGGTGGTTATCCGCCCTAAGCTCGAAAAGTTTCAAAAGGTGTTTGCGAAGAAGCTCAAGAAGAATTAGGAGCGTTGGCGTTTTGAGTTTTATGTTTTCGGTTCACGAGAAATATTATCCCGGGTTGCCCGGGATTTTTGTTTGCGTACCGGTGAGGTACGACGGGCAACATTCTATCCCTAACTTCCCTTCATGAAACCGCTTGCCCTGCTTCTCTCCCTCCTGCTGACACAAGTTGCCATCGCCCAAAGCGACTCGTTCTACCTGCTGAAGCCCGACCGGGTTTTCGACGGCGAAGAGGTGCATACCGATTGGGTGGTACTGGTACACGGCGAGCGGATCGAGAATGCGGGCCCGATGCGGTACAAGCTTCCCGCCAATACACGCGTCATCGAGCTTCCGGGCGCGACGCTGCTGCCGGGGCTGATCGAGGGACATTCGCACCTGTTCCTGCACCCGTACAACGAAACCAGCTGGAACGACCAGGTGCTCCGCGAAAGCCGCGCCGAGCGAACGGCAAGGGCCGTGGCCCATGCGCGTGCCACGCTGGCCGCGGGCTTCACAACCGTGCGCGACCTGGGCACCGAAGGCGCCGGTTACGACGATGCCGGCCTCAAGCGCGCCATCGAGAAAGGCGTGGTACCCGGGCCGCGAATGATTGTGGCTACCCGCGCTATCGTCGCGAAGGGGGCCTATGGCCCGAGCTACAACAATGCCGATATCGACCTCCCGCAGGGCGCCGCCGAAGTATCGGGCGTTGCCGAAATGCAACGCGAGGTGCGCACCCAGATCGCCCATGGTGCCGACCTGATCAAGGTATACGCCGACTACCGCGCCGGGCTCAATGGCGAGGCCGTGCCGACGCTGACGGAGGAAGAAATGCGCGCTGCCGTGCTGCTGGCTGCATCACTGGGCCGCCCCGTAGTGGCCCACGCCACAACGGATTCGGGTATGCGCCGCGCCATCAGGGCCGGGGTACGAACCATCGAGCACGGCGATGAAGGGTCTTACGAAACGTTTGTCCTGATGCGCAACGCGAAGATCGCCCTGTGCCCCACGATCGCAGCGGGCGACGCCGTCAGTGTCTATGGCGGCTGGAAGCGCGGCAGCAGCCCGGAGCCGGCCCGCGTGGCCGCCAAGCGTCGCTCCTTCGCCGATGCGTTGCGGGCCGGCGTCACGATCTGCATGGGTGGCGATGTGGGCGTGTATCCGCATGGCGACAATGCGCGGGAGATGGAACTGATGCAGGCCAACGGGATGCAGCCGCTGGCTGTGCTCCGGTCCGCCACTTCGGTGAACGCCGATGTGTTCGGTTGGGCCGATCGCATCGGCCGCATCCGCAAGGGATTGCTTGCCGACATACTCGTTGTCCAAGGCGACCCGACAAAAGATATCTCGGCCATCAGGCAGGTATTACTGGTGCTGAAGAATGGAAGCTTTGCCCGGTAAAACCGGTGGCTACCGGTAACGGGCAACGTTCGGGAAAGCTCGTATATTCGGAGAAACACCCGACATATGAAACGATTGCTTTTCGGATTGCTTCTGCCCCTCTTTGCCGGCGCGCAACAAACCGGCATTGAATTTACACACGCTGCCAGCTGGCAGGAGGTGCTGCAAAAGGCAAAAGCCGAGCACAAGCTCATTTTTGTTGATGCTTATACCACCTGGTGCGGCCCCTGCCGCTACCTGTCGTCGGAGATATTTCCGAAAGACGAGGTGGGGAAAGTATACAACGCGAATTTTATCAGCGTGAAGATGCAGCTGGATACCACGGCCCAGGACAATGAATGGGTAAAGCAATGGTATCCCACTACGGGCCGCATGATGCACGACATGCATATCAACGTCTTCCCGACCCTCCTCTTTTTCGACGCCGACGGCAACCCGGTACACCGCGTGGCCGGCGCCGGCGATGCCGCCCGGATCATCGGGTATGCCCGCACAGCACTGGATTCAGCGCAGCGCTATTATACGCTCAAGGCCCGTTACGATGCCGGCGCACGCGATGAGGCAACGATCACAGCGCTCACCCAGCGCGCCGCGGAAGCCTACGACCTTGATCTCGCCCGAAGCCTGTTTCGCGAATACATGCGTTACCAGAACGGCGCCTTCACACTGAAGACCGCCCAGCTCGCCGATATGCTGGCTTCCTCTGTCAACGACCCCGCCTTCGCGTTGATCGCAGGCAACGAGGCGCGCTTCGACAGCGTTGTGGGTCAGCCGGGAGCCGCCAAAAACCGCATTACCGACGTACTGATGAACGAGCTGATGGCCATTGCCAACCGGACCAAGCTCGGTCCCGGCTACAAGCAGGCGACCGACAGCCTCAAGGCGCGCTTCGGACCCGTGGTTACAGATCTCGCCGAACGGGCCCGGATGTATCATTACCGCAACATCGGCGACTGGAGCCATTATGCGCCGGCGGCAATCCAATATTTAGGCGCCGCGACAGACACAAAGCCGGTCGAGCTCAACGACATTGCCTGGGCCTTCTTCGAGCACGTAACCGACCGCGCGCAATTGGAAAAAGCGCTCGGATGGAGCAAGAAATCGCTGGCTGAGAACGATCCCAACTTCGTCGACACGTACGCCAACCTGCTTCATAAGCTTGGACGCACTAAGGAAGCTATTGAATGGGAAGAAAAAGCCATGGCTAAAGTGGACGAATCCCAAAAGGCGCCGTTCCGGGCCAACATCGAGAAGATGAAGAAAGGAGAGAAAACCTGGTGAGAACATTGGATATAGTAAGAAAAAACGCGGCACCCGATGGTGCCGCGTTTTTTGTTATTCCTTACAGTGTTCCTTTTGTGCTGGGGAGGAAGTCCTTCAGCGGATCCTTCTTGACGGCCATTTTGAGGGCCTTTGCGAAGGCCTTGAAGATCGCTTCGATCTTGTGGTGCTCGTTGTCGCCGCGGCACTCGATGTTGAGGTTGCATTTGGCGGCGTCCGAAAACGATTTGAAGAAGTGAAAGAACATTTCGGTCGGCATGTCGCCCACTTTCTCGCGCCGGAAAACGCTGTTCCAAACGATCCAGTTGCGGCCGCCAAAGTCGAGCAGCACCTTGGCTTCGGTCTCGTCCATCGGCAGGGCAAAGCCGTAGCGCTCGATACCGCGCTTGTTGCCAAGCGCTTTGGCAAAGGCCTCACCGAGCGCGATGCCCGTGTCTTCGATGGTATGGTGTTCGTCGATGTGGAGATCGCCCTGCACGCGGATGGAAAGGTCCATGCCGCCGTGCCGCGCCACCTGGTCGAGCATATGATCGAAGAAAGAAAGTCCCGTCTGAATATCCGCGCTGCCGCTTCCGTCCAGGTTTAGGTCGATCGCGATCTTCGTTTCCGAGGTGCTGCGAACATGCTCCACACTCCGCTCCTGCCGCCGCAGGAATTCGTAAATATCTTTCCAGTCTTTGGTCTCAACGGCTACCACCCGGGCAAGCTCGTCGCCGTTGTCTTTAACCTCGGCGCCACCGAGCGTCGGGTTGTTTTTCAGCCACAGCGCGCGGCAGCCCAGGTTCTTGGCAAGCTGCACATCGGTCACGCGGTCGCCGATCACGAAGGAGTTGGCCATATCATAGTCCGGGCTGTTGAGGTACTTGCCGAACATTCCCGTGCCGGGCTTGCGGGTGGGAAGATTGTCTTCGGGCATGCTGCGGTCGATCAGTTCTTCCTCGAAGATGATCCCTTCGTTGGCGAAGGTTCCCATAACGAGGTTGTGCACGGGCCAGAAATCATCCTCCGGGAATTTATCGGTGCCGAGGCCATCCTGGTTGCTCACCAGCACGAGCACATAATCGAACTCGCGCGCAATGCGACCGAGGTAGTGAAAGACCTGCGGGTAGAAAGCCAGCTTGGAAAAAGAATCGATCTGGTAGGTGGGCGGAAATTCCTGGATCATCGTTCCGTCGCGGTCGACGAAGAGGCAGCGCTTGGGCTTTGCGTCAGGCATTCGGGTATTCGTTTAAGGCGTTGAGTAATTGTTGGTCCTGCCCCGGCGTGCCGACGGTGATGCGGAGGCAATCGTCGCAGAGCAGCACGTTGCTCCGGTTGCGTACGATAATGCCACGGTCGCGGAGATATTCATACACCCGGGTGGCATCGGCGATTCGCACGAGCAGGAAGTTGGCATCGCTCGGAAATATTTTCTGCACGCCCGGCACCCTGGCCAGAGCGTCGATGAGCGCCGACCGCTCCTGCACCGTTTCGCGGATCATCGCATTGACATCCTCGAGCTTGTCGAGTGCCTTCAGCGCGATGTCCTGCGTGGCGGCGTTGATGTTGTAGGGCGGCTTGATCTTGTTGAGCACCGCCACGATTTCGGGCGATGCATAGGTGATCCCCAGCCGCAGCGCCGCCAGGCCCCAGGCCTTCGAGAAGGTTTGCAGTACCACGAGGTTGGGATAATCCTTAAGGTCGCCAAGGAAGGAACGGTTGCGGCTGTAGTTGATATAGGCTTCATCCACCACCACGAGCCCGTCGAAATTATTCAGGATAACCTCGATATCCTCGCGGTACAGGCTGTTGCCCGTGGGGTTGTTGGGCGAGCACAGGAAGATGATCTTGGTTGCGGCGGTCAGGGCGCCCTCCATGCCTTCAAGATCCAGCTGGAAGTCTTCCCGGCGCAGCGGCACCTCGTCGACGCCAACATTGTTGATGCGGGCATATACCTCGTACATGCCGTACGTCGGCGGGCAGATGAGGATGCGGTCGATACCGGGCTCGCAGAAGGCGCGGAGCAGCAGGTCGATGCATTCGTCGGAGCCGTTGCCGAGCAGCATGCTCTCGGCCGGCACATTCTTGATCGTGGCGATCTTCCGCTTCAGCTCCCACTGCAGCGGATCGGGGTAGCGGTTGTACCACTGCGTAAGCGGCGAGCCGAACGAGTTTTCATTCGCGTCGAGGAAGACGCTGGCAACGCCGCTGAACTCGCTTCGTGCCGAGGAATACGGCTTCAGCGATTTGATGTTGGGACGAACCAGTTTATCGAGATCGAACATTCAGAAGAAGTTTGTCGTTTGAAGTTTGTTGTTAACAGTTAACGCAACCGGACGCGGACCGCTTCGGCATGGGCTTGCAGACCTTCCGCATCGGCCATGGTGGTAACGGTTTGCGCAATACCGGCCAGCCCTTCGCGGGTCAGTTGCTGGAACGTGATCTTCTTTACAAAGGAATCGACACTAACGCCGCTGTAGGCGCGTGCGTAGCCGTTTGTTGGGAGTGTATGGTTCGTGCCGCTGGCATAATCCCCCACGCTTTCCGGCGACCAGGCACCGATAAAGACCGAGCCCGCATTCTGTACCCGCATGGCAACGGATTCGGAATCGGCGCATTGGAGGATAAGGTGCTCGGCCGCATACTCGTTGGCCAGCTCGAGGGCTTCGTCGATACTCCGGAGCACAACGATACGGCTTTTCGCGAGTGCCTGTTGGGCGATACCGGCACGGGGCAGCAGCGCGCGCTGGCGATCTACCTCAGCGGCTGTTTTCGACGCGAGTTCCGACGAATCGGTGAGCAGCAGTACCTGGCTGTCGGGGCCGTGTTCGGCCTGCGAGAGAAGGTCCGCAGCGATGAACGCCGGATCGGCGGCCGCATCGGCCAGCACGCAAACCTCGCTGGGCCCCGCCGGCATGTCGATCGCAACGCCTTCCTGCTGCACGAGCTGCTTGGCCGCGGTTACGTACTGGTTGCCCGGCCCGAAGATCTTGTCCACCTTCGGCACAGATGCCGTTCCGTAGGCAAGTGCTGCAATGGCACCGGCGCCACCGGCCTTTACGATCGTTCGAATTCCGCAGAGGGAAGCTGCAAACAGGATCGCGGGGTGCACGCTGCCGTCTTTCGCGGGCGGTGTGCAGAGCACCACGTCGCGGCAGCCCGCGATCCGGGCGGGAATACCCAGCATCAGCACCGTGGAAAAGAGCGGGGCGCTTCCACCGGGAACGTACAGGCCGACCTTGCCGATCCCCACGCTCCTGCGCCAGCAGCGGATACCGGGAGCCGTTTCTACCACGGCCTCTTCTTTCAATTGTCCGCGGTGAAACGTTTCGATGTTGGCGAACGCAGCGCGGATTGCTTCTTTCAGGGCAGCGGGCAGCAGGTTTTCCGCCTCCCGTATTTCTACGGGTGTCGCCAGGAGGCTTTGCAGCTCCGCGCCATCGAAGCGCCGCGCCAGGTCCAGGAGTGCCGCATCACCGTCATTCCGCACCGTAGCCAACAGTTGCTGCACCGTTGCGGTCAGCGCGCTGTTATCGGCATAAGGCCGTTCTGCGATCCGGGTCCACGCGCTGCGTTCCGGGTAGGTAATTATTTCCATTTTCTATAATTCACTGAACACACGTTCAAATCTGAAATCCGAGATCCGAGATCCGAGATCTGAGATCTCTCACAGTATCATCTTCTCGATGGGCACCACGAGGATACCCTGGGCACCGGCATACTTGAGCGCTTCGATCTTGTCCCAGAACTCGGCCTCCGGCACCACGCTGTGCACGGAGCTCCAGCCCTCTTCGGCCAGTGGCAGCACCGTAGGACTCTTCATGCCGGGCAGCAGCGAAAAGATCTCGTCGAGCGCGTCGTTCGGCGCATTGAGGAGAATGTACTTGTTCTTCCGGGCGGTCTGTACGGAGCTGATGCGGAACAGCAGCTTGCGGAGGATCTTTTCCTTTTCCTCATCGAGCGCCGTGTTTTTGACCAGCACCGCCTCGCTTTCCAGGATCGTTTCCACTTCCTGCAGGCCGTTCATAAAGAGGGTCGAGCCGCTGCTCACGAGGTCGCAAACGGCATCGGCGAGGCCGATACCAGGGGCGATCTCCACCGACCCGCTGATCTCGTGGATCTCGGCTTCCACACGGTGCTTGCGGAGGTAGGACTCCACGAGGAAGGGATAGCTCGTGGCAATCTTCTTGCCTTCGAGGGCATTGATCGAATCGTAGACGCTGTTGCGGGGCACCGCCAGCGCGAGGCGGCAACGCCCGAAGCCGAGGTGCTTCACTACCTCCACGTCCTTGCATTTCTCATACAGCACGTTCTCGCCTACGATGCCGATATCGGCAACGCCGTCCTGCACGTATTGCGGGATGTCGTCATCGCGGAGGAAGTAGACTTCCACGGGAAAATTTTCCGCCTGGCTGCGGAGCTTCGCGCCGGCGCTCTTAACGGCGATGCCGCAGTCGTTGAGCAGCTTCAGGCTGTCTTCCGACAGGCGGCCGGATTTCTGGATGGCAATTCTCAGGTTCATCGGGTTGCATTAAAAAAGGCCTACCATCGCGGTAAGCCCTTGTTATCGTTGCAGCACAATACACCGGCCTACCTCGCGGGGGAAGTATGATGCAGGTGGGTATGTACCGTTTTGTTCGTCATTCGGCAACAAAAGTAAGGGAGAAACAACTTCCCGCTGCGCAAGTCACTTGGGCAAGCTGGGAAAATTCTGTTAACTGGGCAACCGATAACAGCCCCGAACCGTCCTGAAATAGAACTTTGCCACCGTGAAAAACCTCATTCTCTTGCTTTTTCTCCTGCTGGCCGCCCAGGCAGGGCGTTCGCAGCCGATCGTGCACTTTGAATTCAACCTGTATACCGACAGCTTAAAAAAGGGCTTCTACAATTATATATCGGTCGATGCGCAGCTGGGCGACGGCAGCTGGCGCCCACTCGATTCGACCCGGGTCATCTTCAGCGCCAACACCGGGCGCTTCCATGGCAACGATCTTTTCATCGACAGCAGTTACCAGCACGACTCCGTAGTAGTACGGGCGACCCTCCGGGAGGATCCCAAGCGCTGGAAAGAAACGATCATCTATATCCGCAAGCGCGGCTTCGCGAAATTGCCCACCGAGGAGGAAGTGATCAACCGCAGCCCCGCCGACAAGCCACGCCGCAAACAGAGATGATGCCGGGCGTGGGTCAGCGAAAAAAAGGCGGCCACCGGCCGCCTTCTGTATTTTTCGCAGGAACTATGCTTAATGGAACTTCTTCGCGTCTTCCAGGAACTTGGCAAGGCCAATGTCGGTGAGGGGATGCTTCAGCAGGCCCAGGATCGACTCCAGCGGCGAGGTGATTACGTCGGCGCCCAGCTCGGCGGCCTTGATGATATGGTTCACGCTCCGGATGGATGCAGCGAGGATCTCCGTCTCATAACCTTGAACGGCGTAGATGTTGGCGATCTGCTCGATGAGGATCATACCGTCCCAACCCGAGTCGTCGATGCGGCCGATGAAGGGCGATACGTAGCTGGCACCTGCCTTTGCGGCGAGGATGGCCTGGCCGGCGGAGAACACCAGCGTGCAGTTGGTGCGGATGCCGTTATCCGAAAAATACTTGATGGCCTTGATACCGTCTTTGATCATCGGAACCTTCACCACGATATTGGGGTGGATGGCTGCCAGCTTCTTGCCCTCTTCGACGATGGTGGCAAAGTCGGTCGAAAGCACTTCCGCCGAAATATCGCCGTCCACCATTTCGCAGATGGTCTTGTAGTGATTGTGTACGGCCTCTTCGCCGGAGATGCCCACTTTGGCCATCAGCGAAGGATTGGTGGTTACTCCATCGAGAATACCAAGCTCATTGGCCTCCTTGATCTGGGCCAGGTCGGCCGTATCGATAAAAAATTTCATGAAGGGGAATTTTGCCGCAAAGATAAGCGACCCGGCCCTGTGATGCAGGATGTTTGCGGTGCTGCGGCACCAGCGTGCACGAAAAAAGCTCCTTTCGGAGCTCTTCGGGTAAGTTTATCGGGACCGGTACAACCCGGGCTGGGATCAAAAAAAAATGGCAGGCTACTTACATCGCACCGCTACAACCGCCTACCCTTGCTACCTTCCGGTCCTGGGGGAGTTCAGCAGGAGCTGGCCGTGTAAGACCTGCCGGTACAAAAGTAAGGAAGTCGGAACTGCGAAGCGTGAAGTTTTTTCAAAAAATTTCCATCGACTGAAAAGGGAGGTGCTAACGCTGCGTCGGCAAGCCCCTTCCGACTTCCCACTTCCAACTTCCTTACTTCCCTATCTTTACCTCATGCGTCGTATACTCGAGATCGCCGGGAGCTCGTTCCGGATGGCCCTGCAGGAGTTGCTGAAAAACAAGCTCCGCACCTTCCTGTCGCTGTTCGGTATCACGATCGGCATCTTCTGTATCGTCGGCGTTCTTGCTACGGTACAGAGCCTCGAGCATAACCTGCAGAACGAGATCAAGTCGCTCGGCTCCAACACCATCTACATCGACAAATGGGATTACACCGCCGGCGGTGGCCCCGACTATCCCTGGTGGAAATACGTGAAGCGTCCCGACCCGAAATTCTCCGACCTCGCCGTTATCAAGCAACGCACGCCTTCAGCGGGTTTCAGCTCCTTCAAGATCCAGGTTAATGACAATGTACAGGCCGGCGGGCTTTCGCTGAGCAACGTCACGCTCTACGGCGTTACCGACGATTTCCCCGTCATCCAGTCCATCGAGGTGGAAAGCGGGCGCGGGCTTAGTGATGCCGAGTTTGCCCGCGGTACTGCGACCGTGGTAATGGGACACGAGGTGGCCGAAAAACTGTTCCTGGAAGCCGACCGCGCAGTTGGCCACACGATCGATGTCCGCGGCCGCAAGTGCCTGATCGTGGGCGTTATCAAAAAGCAGGGAAAGAGCATGATCGGTGGCTGGAACTTCGACCAGAGCCTCGTGATGCCGTATCGATTTGCCCGTTCGGTCATGGACGAGCGCCACTCCGACCCGCTGCTGATGGTGCAGGCAAAAGAAGGGGTCAGCATCGGCGCGCTGAAAGACGACCTCCGCGTGGTAATGCGCGCTGTGCACCGCCTGAGCCCGCGCCAGGAAGACGACTTTGCGCTCAACGACATCAACGACTTCAGTTCGGCCATCAGCGCCGCTTTTGTCAGCGTCAACATCGGTGGCTGGATCATCGCGGGCTTTTCGCTGATCGTGGGCATGTTCGGCGTTGCCAACATCATGTTTGTTACAGTAAAGGAGCGCACCGGCCAGATCGGGCTCAAAAAAGCGCTCGGCGCCAAGAGCCACCTGATCCTCGCCGAATTCCTGCTCGAGTCGGCCTTCCTTTGTCTCATCGGCGGCGCCATCGGGATCCTGCTCGTGTATGCCATCACGCAGCTCGTCACCCACGCGCTCGACTTCCCGATCTTCATCCCGACCTCGCTCCTGCTCATCGCCATCGGCATCTGCATTATCGTGGGGCTCGTCGCCGGCATCATTCCCGCCTTCCGCGCCGCCAAGCTCAACCCGGTTGTTGCCATCCGGTCGTAACGATGCGCGCGACCGTCATTGCGAGCGCAGCGAAGCAATCTACTGTTCCCGGTGCCGATTGCTTAGGCCTTCACTTCGTTTCGACCTCGCAATGACGTTTCGAAGTTAATTTTGCGTATGCCCACGCTCCTAGCGATTGAATCTTCCTGTGACGAAACGTCGGCCGCGGTGTGCCGCGACGGCCGGATCCTTTCCAATCATATTGCGAACCAAACGGTGCACGAGCAATACGGCGGCGTCGTGCCGGAGCTCGCCAGCCGCGCGCACCTGCAGCATATCGTTCCGGTGGTCGACATTGCCCTCAAACAAGCCGGCATCACGACCGCCGATCTCGACGCCATTGCCTTCACGCAGGCGCCCGGGCTGATCGGCTCGCTGCTCGTGGGCGCGCAATTTGCCAAATCGATGGCGCTGGCGCTCGATAAGCCGCTGATCGCCGTTCACCATATGCAGGCCCATGTGCTGGCCAACCTTATCCCCCAGGAGCGTCCCTCCTTCCCATTCCTCTGCCTCACCGTCAGCGGCGGCCATACGCAGATCGTTCGGGCCGACAGCCCCACGCAACTAACGGTGCTCGGCGAAACGATCGACGACGCGGCCGGCGAGGCCTTTGATAAATCCGCCAAGCTGCTCGGGCTTCCGTATCCCGGCGGCCCGCTGATCGACAAATACGCGAAGGAGGGCAACCCGGCCCGCTTCCGCTTCGCGGAGCCGCAGGTTGAGGGTCTCAATTTCAGCTTCAGCGGGCTCAAGACCTCGGTGCTGTATTTTCTTCAAAAAGAAAAAGCGGCGAACCCTTCGTTCGTCGAAGAGAACCTGGCCGATATCTGTGCCTCGCTGCAGGCAACCATCATCCGCATCCTGCTCCAGAAGATGCGCCGCGCGGCGCTGACTACAGGGATCAGCGACCTTTGCATCGCCGGCGGTGTGTCGGCCAACAGCGGTCTCCGCGCGGCCTTCACCGCGATGGGCGAGCAGGAGGACTGGCGCACCTTCATCCCGGCCTTTCAATATTGCACCGACAACGCGGGCATGATCGCCATCACTGCCTACTACAAGCTGCTTGCCGGCCAGGTGGCCGACCTGTCGGTTTCGGCAACGGCCCGCTCCGAATGGCACTGATATGGCAAATCCCTTTTTCCGCTTCAAGCAATTCACCGTATGCCACGACCGCTGCGCCATGAAGGTGACTACCGACGCCTGCCTCTTCGGGGCCTGGTGCGCGGAGCAGCTCGAAGGAAAAACCGGAACCTGCCTCGACATCGGCAGCGGCAGTGGCCTGCTGGCGCTAATGCTGGCGCAGAAATCCGCTCTGCAGATCGATGCCGTAGAGATCGATACGGAGGCCGCGCTGCAGGCCGCCGAAAACCTCACGGCGGCCGGCTTCGCCGATGTCCGTATTATTACGGGAGATATCCGCACGCTGCAGCTTCCCCACTATGATTTCATCATTACCAACCCGCCCTTCTACGAGCGGGAGATCGAGTCGGCCGATAAGGGCAGGCGAACCGCGCACCACGCCGACGGACTCACCTGGACGGAACTATTCGGGGCCATCGGCCGCCTTCTTGCGCCGGCCGGAACAGCCTTTCTCCTGCTGCCCGCTAAGCGCCGCAAAGAGCTGGAAGCCCTGCTGAAAGCGGAAGGACTTTTTTTACAGCAACTTGTTGACGTGCATCCAACCGGCAGCCAGGAAGCGACACGACTCCTGCTGTCGGTCGGGCGTCATCCGGCCAGCCTGCAAACCGGGAGCATCACAATTGCCGATAGCTCGGGCTATACAGCGCGGTTCGTGGAATTGCTGAAAGATTATTATTTGTACCTGTGATCTTACTCGCCCGATACGTAGTCCTGCAGGTAGGAATACGGTTCGGTCAGCGCGCCGCCACTGGCGATCGTAGCGCGGTCGATCACGGCGGATCCCCCGCGCAAAAGGTCGGGCAGCACGTACTTGAACAACTGCTCGCCGAAATACCGGGAAGCATCGCGGGGCAGCTCGTTGGGCAGGTTGCCGACCGCCATCACATCCACTGAGCCGGGAAGATAGGGAGCCGTTTTTTGCAACGTCTGCCGGTCAACGCCATACACAGGGTCTTCGATGCTCTGGTCGCCAAGGTTGATGGGAACGGAGCCGCCGGCATCATCGGTGATGTCGGCGATCACCTGCAGGCGAAAGTCGGGGTGGCGCACATCTTCGGCCTCGAAAAGCCGCGGTACACTGGCATCCCAGTACACACCGTTCATCAGGATATCGGCAGCGTGGGTATACGGAAGAAAGCTGCTTTCGTAATCGGATGGATTGCTGTGAAACCCGCTGCGCTGGTACTGTGCGCCACCCTTGTGGCGATAAAGGTCGCTGCCCTTCAGGTGCACATACACGGGGTACGAGAATTCGCGCTCGAGGAATTCTTCCTTTTCCACCTCGCGGATCTGCATCAGGTTCATGATCTCGAGCGCACCCTGGGCCACGCGCCCCGAGCCGGTGACGACGACTTTCACATTCGGCAGGAAAAGCCCGAAGTAAGTGTGCATCAGCTTGCGGAACGTGCGGTGCTCGTGCACACGCCCGAGCGAATAAGCGCCTGTGCGCTTGCCATACACCATCATGCCGTTGTGCGCGCCCACGATCCCGGCGAAGAAGCCAAAGCCGATAATGCGTTGGCCATCGTCGTGAAGGAGGCATTCGTAATCGATCAGGCGGATATTGCTTGCGAGGATGGCCTGCAGCAGCCTTCGGTTATAGGGTTGCTTTTTCTTGGTGTGGGAGAAGATCAGGTAGGTCTTTCCGGGAATGAGCTGGGACACCGGCACTTCCTTGATGCCAAGGAGAATATCGGCCTGCGAGATGTCGGTCACGACCTCGATGCCCGCCTTGCGGTACTCGGTATCCGAAAAGCAGCGTCCGGGTGCCGATTGCACCAGCACGCGCACATCCGGGTGCTTCCTGACAATCCATTTGCATTGAGTGGGCGTCAGGGCCACCCGGTTATCGGCCGGGGTTTTGCCTTCGCGTATAAGTCCGATTGTAATCATAGCAAGCGCGGCAAAGCTAACGTTTCCGGATAAAGGTCCGCCAGGTTGTGGTTCCTGATCTATTTAACAGGGCGCTGCCGTTGCCGGCTGTAAATTTGTGCTGATGAATTATTTCGAGCTTTTCGGCATGCCGGTGCAATTGCAGATCGACAAGGACACGCTCCGCCGCCGCTTTTTCGAGCTGTCGCGCCAGCATCACCCCGACTATTTCGCACAGGAAGGAAGCAAGGTACAGGCAGACGTTCTTGAGCGGTCTGCGCAGTTGAACAAGGCCTATAAAACCCTTGGCGACGACGACGAGCGCCTGAAATATTTGCTGCAGGAAAAAGGCCTGCTTCAGCCCGACGAGAAGTATGCGCTGGCCCCCGACTTCCTGATGGAGATGATGGAGCTCAATGAAAGCGTGGCCGAAGCCGGTGCCGACGAGCATGCACGGCTTGCGCTGCAAGCACAATTGCAAACCTGGAAAAACGAGATCTATGCGCCTGTTGCAAAAACTATGGAACATTATCAGGAAGGTGTTACTTCCGAAAAAGAGCTGTTGCAGGTAAAAGAGTACTACTACCGCAAAAAATACCTGCAGCGCCTCGCCAGCCAGTTAGGCCAAAAGTTGTAATATTGCCGCCCTGCCCGAGTGGCGAAACTGGTAGACGCAGCAGACTCAAAATCTGCCATTAGCAATAATGTGCCGGTTCGATTCCGGCCTCGGGCACAACAGCCGAAACCCTTTCTCCGAAAGGGTTTTCGCTTTTCAGCGCTCCTCCGGCTCGCAGCATCTCAGCTCCGGGACTTTCCCACGAAAAGGTATTAATCTCGTCAGGAAGTCTGGCCGGTGTCGCGCCGGACCTTATCGCGCAAACGGATGATATCCGGGTGTTGCTGCAGGTCGGGAGGGACGACCACTTCGTTCGCAAGCAGGACAACGCGGATCCGGTAAATGAGGCGATTGATCACCTCGAGGCGTTCGCCATAGGGATCGTAACGGAGCAGGTTGCTTCGTTCGATTGCCAGCTCGGAGAGCATGGCCTGGATGGTTTCGGGGCTCGTGGTCATAGGTAAGATCAAGGTAAACAAAACCTGTCAACACTCATCCACAAATAGTAAACTCCTAAGCCTTTCCGATTAGCAGACGTTTAGGTTTAGGCACCTCTTCCACCCTGTATTTCTTAAACAAAATACGTCTTCGATTAATGGAATACCATAAAGCCTGCTTCCCGGTAGCCCCCTATTTCCATCAATTTCCAGCCTTGCCGGAGCCGCGGCCGCACTGCGGGGTTATCGATCATGGTATTATTGCCGTCCCGTAACCCTTTGCCGTGAGCTTTTTTGTCGAAAAAATCCGAACCGAGTCTGCAGGCACTTTTGAGTTTATGCTCAACAGGATCTTCACTGTTGATGCGGTTCTTCGTTTCTGTCATGGACAAAAATTCCAAATCGCTGCTCTTTTCCATGGAGCGTGTCGATACCTGCTGGGTCCTCGTTGACCGGGATAACCTCCCCTTGTGGCTTTGGGAATGCGAAGAAGGGCTCTCAAATTCTATACTTAAACATATTGCGGAGTGGAGTGACTTATGAATGCTGAATTCCAACACCTGGATCTTCAAGATTTAATTACCATGCTGGCGCACGCGAAATCAGCCTTCGAGACAGCTGCGGCACAGAAAGAGTCCTACGAAAAGGTAAACAGGCTTTACCAGCAGTTCCGGCAACTCCAGGAGGAAGTGAACATGCGGACGCATAGTCCGGAAGAAAAATAGGGATCTGCCATCGACAAATGCCTGCGCCGCGGCTTACCTCGCCTATCGGAAGCGAAGGTTAAGCGAAACAATATCAGAGTTGAGCGTCGCGCTGCGCTGGTAGTGGCCATAGCGCAGTTCCAGCATATTCCAGTGCTGCAGGCCAAAGACACCTTTTTCAGGTACCCAGCGAAAACCGGTTCCGAAAAATTGGCTGTTGAATGCCGACAGGTCGTAGTCGCTCGTGAAGTATTGCGCAGCGGGCGCATGCGCGAGATACGGGGCAAAATAATCGGCTGCTGTTTGGGTGTAATAGCGGTAAAAAGGCGCCACCGACACGAACGGCGAAACCTTCACCGGCAATTCAACCTCGCCGGTATGTGCCTGCAATCCCCAGTTATCGGTATAGAAGCGGTACGTCGCCCGAACGATCACCCGGTCGCCCCAGAAATAGTGGAGCCGCGCACCGATCGGGAGCTTATAGCGCGTGTCGGGCAGGTGCTCAAAATTCTCTGTTCCGTCCTTGAAGTATACACGCTGGTAATCCGTCGCCAGCAATCCCTGCTGCAGCACGCCGTCGAGGAGAAAAACGGCCTGCATGCGCGGGCTGATCACCTGTGTGTACGCAAGCGAAAGGCTGTAGGTCTTTCGCGGCGTATAGCCTTCATCCTTGCGCCCACCGGGCCGCAGCTCCACCGGGAGGATCACTTTCCACTGGTCGAGGTAGGCCTGGAAGCGCGCGCTGAATTCGCGGTTGTTGTCCGACGAGGTTTTGCCCCACTGGAGCCCGACACCCAGCGACTGGTAATCGTATTCTTTGGAGAATGAAAGGCTTCCGCCAACGGTCTGCCCCTTTGTATTCTGAACGATGTACGTAGCCGACGGGTATATACGGGTATCCGCATACGAAGGCGAGCTGATGGTCGACGGGTCGATCTTGTCGGAAGAGGCCGAGGTATAGTGGTCGATCCCCAGCTCCACGGTCAGGTTGTGCTTGCGCTCCTTGCTGTCGTAGCGCAGCCACTGCACATCGATCGTGTTGCTGATGTCGGTGAGCTTTTCGGTGCCGATGCCGCCGGTAACGGCCGAATGATCGCCGTTCTGCGTGTAATACGCCGATACGAAATCGACCTCGGAGATCGTGAGCTTCCGCGGCTTGTAGGCAGAAGAGTCGGCAGCAGCACCTTGCGAAAAGGCCGAGAGGATACCGGCATAAAGAGCCAGTACTGAGAAGTAGATTTTCTTCATCAGGCTGGTTTTTAGTTGCAGCCGCAGCCGCCGCCGGTTTTACCACCGGTGGCACCGGATGCGCCTTCGCGGTATGCGTGGAAATTGAATTCGAACTTTTGCACCTTCCGGGCCGCCAGCTCCATCTCGGCGTCGTTGAGGTACGCTTTCTGGTACGACTTCACGGGCTGGCAGGAGGCCAGCAGCGCGATCAGCGCGAGGCCGGGGCAAATGAGCTTGTTCATCAGGAGTGCCATTTAATGTTGTCGGAACTGTACACCCGGTCCTGCTCATCGATCAGGATACATTCCACATCGCGGAGCTGGTTAACGAGGTCGATCCCGGCGCGTATGCCCATCACCGTTACCGGTGTGGCCAGCGCATCCGCGATCTCGGCGTTCGGACATATGATCGTTACACTTTTTATGCCAGCCACCGGGTAGCCGGTACGCGGGTCGATGGTATGGGAATAGCGGCGCCCGCCGATGACAACAAACTTTTCGTAATTACCCGATGTGGCGACGGCGCTGTTGTGTATCGGCAGCCGCGCAAAGAGCCGGCCTGCGCAGTCCGGAGCGGCGATGCCGATCGTCCAGGGATCACCGTCAGCCTGGCTTCCCCAGGCACAGAGATCGCCCGAGGCGTTCACCACGCCCGAGTCGTAACCCATGTCTTGAAGAAGTGCCTTGGCCCGCTCGGCGGCGTAGCCTTTACCGATACCGCCAAAGCCGATCCGCATACCTTTCTCTTTCAGGAATACGGTTCCGTTGGCGGCATCCAGGATAACGTTGCGGTAATCGATGAGACGCACCAGCGCTCGTGCCTGCTCCGGGTCAGGGAGCGCGGTCATATGGCGGTCGAAGTTCCAGAAGCGGGTATCGAGCGAGCCATACGTGATGTCGAAAGCGCCCTGGGTAAGACGCGAGATGCGGAGGGAGCGCTCAATGAGCGCAAATACTTCGGGGCTCACAGGCACGGGCTGCAGCCCGGCGGCCGCGTTGATGCGTGCGGTTTCGCTGTCGTCGCGGAAGGTGGTAAGACGGGATTCGATACGCCGGATCTCGGCAACGGCGGCGTCAAGCGCCGCGCCGGCAGCCTGCGGGTCGCTGCCGACAATCGTAAGAATAAACTGGTTGCCCATCAGGCGCTCCTGGCGCCGGAAGGCAGTAGAACCGGTACTGGTTGCCGTTTGCATAGTGGCCTAGCGGGCCTTCAGCGAAGCAAGCTGCTCCAGGAAGCCGGCAGGCGTTGCCTTGCCCTCTCCTGTCCAGCGGCGCAGCACGTTGCCATCGGCATCGAGCAGCAACACGAGCGGGAACTCGCCCTGCGGATTGTAGCGGGCGGCAAGAAGCTCGTTTTGCGCGCGCTGCTCCTTCGACAGCTGGTGCTTCTTCAGCCGCGGAAAGTCGGCCGAAAGCTCCACCAGGTTATCATGGGCATAGTGCCGGAACAGGCTGTCGCTGAAAACCTCTTTTTCCATACGTATGCAAGGAATGCACCAGTCAGAGCCACTGAAGCGGAGCAGCACCTGCCGGTGTTCGGCGCGGGCCTGTTCGAGTGCCTGGGGAAGTGTTTTTGCCTGTGCCGATGCGGCCATGACGAGGAACAGGGAGCAGAGTCCAAGGAGTAGTTTTTTCATAGGATCAACTTCTTCTATAAAACTACGAAACCACTTGAAAAGGCGCTGTTAAAGCACGGGCTGTGCCACCAGCTGGGCAAATAATTTCTCGAGCGCCGCGTCGGGGTCCTGGCAGAGCCCCGGGTGCACCCGTGATGTCTGGATCACGGTGCTGCGCACGGCCGTCAGCCAGCGAAAGCGCCCGGCCGCATCCAGCGCACCGATGGGCCCGCTACCCTTCTCGCCCCGCGCGATCCGTGCGAAGGCATCGAGGTACAGGGCAACCTCTGCCGGGTCGGACTCAGGGGCAAGCCCCTGCAGCCGGGCTTCGTCGAGATGGGTACGCACGAGCAGCCGCTTCTGCTGCCGGCAATACAGGATCACCCCCGCGTTGACGAACTCCTCGCGCTCCACGCGCGGCACCACGCGGATGACGGCATATTCATACAAGAGTGGTGCGGGCATGGAGGGCTTCATTTAAAAATGGTTCGGAATACGCAATCCGCGTGTTGAGAAAGTCGGCATAGGCCGAGCGCATCTGCTCGGGGTCATTGTCGGGGAACGCCGTCCCGAGCCACTCGGCAGGCAGCTGGTCCGTGATGGCAGCTATCACCGGCGGGCTGAGCTTTTCGCGCAACAGGGCATTCGCATCGCTGAGGTCTGTAGCCTGCGGCAGGAGCACATGGTCTTTTACCTGCGGAAAGGGCCGCGCGGCCTGGGCCGTGAAATCCGTTTCGCCATGGTGGAAGTAAAGGGAGGCGCCATGATCGATGAGCCAGAGCTCGCGGTGCCACATCAGCATGTTGGTGTTGCGGGCCGTCCGGTCGACGTTCATCAGCAGCGCGTCGAGCCACACGATCAGCGATGCCGCCAAGCCCTCCACCTGCGTCACCGCGGGGTCGAAGGTGATGGCGCCCGACAGGTAGTGGAGCGCGAGGTTGTTGCCGGCGCTGGCCTTCAGCAGGTCCTGGATCTCCTCGTCAGGCTCGGTGCGCCCAAAGGCCGGGTCAACGTCGGCAAAAACGAGCTCGGGCACTTTGAGACCGGCTGCGCGCGCCAGCTCCCCTCCGATCAGTTCGGCGATCAGCGCCTTCACGCCCTGGCCGGCCCCGCGGAACTTGAGCACGTACAAAAAGTCGTCGTCGCCCTCCACGATGGCAGGCAGAGAGCCGCCCTCGCGAAGCGGGGTAACGTAGCGGGTAACCTGAACGGAGCGTAATGGGTGCAAGGGCAAAGTCTTTCCCGGCAAAGAAACGGCTTCCTCCTTTTTATCCACAATTGCTAAATTGTTTAGCTCTTCGGCGTTACTTTGTTGCAAAGCCGACTCATGCCCACTCATATCCAGTGCCCCAGCTGCCATACGCCCATCGATGTAGATGCCGTGCTCTCGGCCGATGCCGAGCAACGCATCCGCCAGCAATACGAGCAACAGCTCCAGGCCAACCTCGCCAGCATCAGCGCCGAGAAGAAAAAGCTCGACGAAGAGCAGCGCCTCTTCGAGGAAAAGCGCAAGCGCGAGAACGAGATCTTCCAGGAAAAGCTGAAGGCCGAAAAGCTGCGGCTGGACGGGGAGCTGAAGGCCGAGAAGCAGAAGCTCGAAACCGAGCTTGTTGCCGAAAAGCGTCGCCTCGAAGGAGAACTGCAGCAGCAGCTGACGCAGAAGATCGCCGCGGATTACGAGAACCAGCTGCGGATGCTTCAGCAGAATGCCACCGACAATGAGGCAAAGCTGAAAGAGGCCCGTCAGAAAGAGCTTCTCTTCCTGCAGAAAGAGCAGCAGCTCCAAAACCGCGAGGCCGAACTGGAGATCGAGCTCCAGAAGAAGCTTATTGCCGCCCGCAACGACCTCGCCGAGCAGATCCGCCGCGAGGAAGCCGATCGTATCCTGCTCAAAGAAACCGAGCACGCACTGAAAATACAGGAGCTTGAAAAGAAGCTCGAAGACCAGCGCAAGCTGGCCGAGGAGATGAAGCGCAAGGCCGAGCAGGGCTCCATGCAGCTCCAGGGCGAGGTGCAGGAACTGCTCCTCGAATCGCTGCTTCGCGAGGCCTTCCCTACCGATACGGTACAGGAAGTCGGCAAAGGCGTCGAAGGCGCCGACTGCATGCTCACCGTACAAAACCGCATCGGGCAGGCTAGCGGCAAGATCATCTTCGAAAGCAAGCGCACCAAGGCCTTCAGCAACGGCTGGATCGAAAAACTGAAGAACGACATGCGCGCCCAGCAGGCCGACGTGGCCATCCTGGTTACGGCCGTCTTCCCGAAAGACATGCACTGCTTCGGCGAGCGCGACGGCGTCTGGATCTGCAGCTTCTCTGAAGTCATTGCCCTGACCAACGCGCTGCGGCATACGATCCTGCGAGTCAGCGAAGCACGCAAGTCGGAAGAGAACAAGGGCGACAAGATGAACCTGCTCTACCAGTTTCTTACCGGCACCGAATTCCGCCAGCAGATCGAGACGATCGTGGAAGGATTCCTTTCTTTGAAACAAAGCATCTCGAAGGAGCGGATCCAGATGGAAAAGATGTGGAAGGAGCGCGAGAAGCAACTCGAGAAGGTGCTGATCTCCACGTCGGGTATGTACGGCTCGATCAAGGGTATCGCGGGCGCTTCGATCGGCAACATCCCGCTGCTCGACGACGAGACGGAGGAGACTTCCCTCATCGAAGAATAACGATCAATTCTCGCGCTTACATGTGCTGCAGCTCGGTAAACGCGGCCTGCAATGCCGTGTCGTCGCCTGCGGGCCTTTGCTCCTCCCCTTTGCTGAAAAAGGAAAGCACGTTCTGGCGCAACGCCGGCGTCATCGCCCGGAAGCCGTCTTTCTGCAGGTTCTTCAGCAGGCAGCGGTAGGTGCCGTCGGCAAGGCGGTATTCACCGGGCTCCGTGCGGAGCCCTGTATCAAAGTCATAATTGGCCAGCGCAGGCTTTGTGCCCTTTTGCAGGAGCGCAATCGACTGCTGCAGATGCTTCGTTACCGTATCGAAGGAAGCCACGAAGATCTTTTCGGTCGTGCGGTCCGGCACCTTGAACTTCAGCGGCTTCAGCGGACCGACCTTGGGCAGTATAAATACAATCCCGGCAAAAACCCGCTCGAAGAAACGGGGCTTTTCGGCGCTGCTTCCATACAGCTGCTGGTAGTGCTTCCGCTGCATCCGGTACCGAAAGCTGCGCGCCGTTGCGCCGGGCGTTTTTTCGCGGATCTCCTTGCGGCGGTTCTGCCAGGCGGCTCTTGTGAGCAGGGGGAAAATGTCGCGCACGCTGAAACGCAGCAGGCTCACGGCGCGATCGAAGTTGCCGAACACGTCGTCGAGCGGAAGGCCGTACACTTCGCGGAAGCAGCGCTTCAGCAGGCTGTCCGCGAAGCAAAACCCGATAAAATCATGGTAGGCGGCAGCGGCGTAATTGCCCCGCGCGGTCTGGAGTACATCGAAGCCGAATTCAACCCGCTTGTGGGCTATCGGGTCATCCTCGTAAGAAAGTGTTTTGGCTCCGGCGGCCGCTTTCGGGTAAAGGATCGGCACTACGCGGTTGGTGCCCAGCGGGTGTCCCCAGCGGTCGGCATTGTAATGACTGAGCGCACCCAGCGCAAAGGCCAGCTCGTCGAGGCTGCGGGCCTCGCGCAACAGGGTTGATACGAAATCGCCGCTGCGCACGTAGTGAACCAGGTTGGTAAAGAACGGACTCCCCGCCGGGAAGTAGCCCATATCCGGCATCAGCGCACCACCGTAGGCCATGGCATGGGCGTTCCGGAGCTCCTCGGGAGTAGCACGCGGGAAGCGGGCGAGCAACAAGGGGCGCATGGAGCTATCCCACACCGCGTCGACGATGGCTTCGTGGGTAAGCACCGAGTAAGCATGGGCACGCGACGGGAGCAGCCAGCAACAGAGTACCAGGATCGCGGCGCTGCCGCGGAATAACTGCATAGCCGGGCTGTTGCAAAAGAAGCGCCAGCCTTAATTTTCGGCAATAAAGCTCAGCGTCAGCGGTGGCAGAAACCGTGAGGATACGGCGATCGTACGGTTGAGCTCTTTACCGAAACGCAGGCCGGAAATAAAGGCGCCGCGCGCTTCTTCGAGCACGACCAGTACCGACATATCCTGCCGGAAGTCGACCTTTCCTTTTCCATACCATTTGAAAGCGGCTTCCTTGGCGCTCCACACGAGGGTGGCACAAAGCACGGGCGGCATGTCTTCCCCGAGTGGGGCGAGCGTGATCTCCTCGAGGGGGCCGATGAATTTCGAGCGGATCCGCTGCACCTTCTCAAGCGGTATTTCAATGTCGATACCGACGCGCCGGTTGCGGCTCACGATCGCTGCCGCGTAGTGACCGCAATGCGACACGGAAAAATGGTAGGCCTCGTTTTCAAGAAAGGGGCGCCGGGTATCGGCAACAAGAATGAGTTCGAGCGGGAAGTCGGGATACAGGTGCCGCAGCAGGTAGCGGCCCGCGCGGTGCTGGAGGCGCTTGTGCGGGTGGGTGATGTCCCGCTGCAGCGGAACATCGAAGAATGCTTCGTCCTCCGTAATGTGCCAGACCGCCAGGCGGCAGTCGTTATCCACTTCCTGTTGATAAAAGATCGGCATCCCTGAAAATGCTTTTTATTTGTCGCGCCCAAAGTACGCCTATCTTGGGCACCAAACTCCGGACGCCGCATGATCCTTTCCGACAAACGCATACTTGAGGAGATCAATAAAGGAACCATCCTGGTTCGCCCCTTCGACCGTGCCTGCCTCGGCTCGAACAGCTACGACGTGCACCTCGGGCGCACACTGGCTACCTACCGCAACCACATACTCGATGCGAAGCTGCACAACGAGATCGAGTACTTCGACATACCCGACGAGGGCTTCGTGCTCTACCCGCATATCTTCTACCTGGGCGTAACGGCCGAATACACCGAGACGCATGCCCATGTGCCTTTTCTCGAGGGCAAATCGTCGACGGGCCGCCTCGGTATCGACATCCACGCCACCGCCGGCAAGGGCGATGTGGGCTTTTGCGGCCACTGGACCCTGGAGATCTCCGTGAAGCAACCCGTGCGCGTGTACGCCGGAATGCCCGTCGGCCAGCTTATCTACTTCCCCGTCGAAGGTGAGATCGAGATCGCGTATAACCAGAAGGCGAATGCGAAATACAGCTACCAGGCCGACCGTCCCGTGGAGTCGATGATGTGGAAGAATAAGTTTTAATGTGGTAATCGGGTGATGTGGTAATGGCGCTTCGGCTGCGCTCGACCAACCTTCAAAACCTCCAGAACCTCCAGAACCTTCAAAACCTCAAAAACCTCCAGAACGTTCCAGACCCTTTTCTATCGATTCAGCATCCAGATACTGTAATTAAGTATCCCGGCAAACGTTACCCAACTGATATAGGGCACAAGCAGCCAGGCGGCTGTCTTGTTTATCCGTGCGAAGGAAAAAATTGTCAGCAGGATCAGCAGCCAGAGTACAGCCAGGTCAAGCAGTGCCAGCCCGATCCGATGCTGGTTGAAAAACAGGAATGACCAGAGAAAATTGGCCGCGAGTTGAATACTCCAAAAAGTGATCGCCCGGCGTTTTTGCGGGTTCGACCCCGGTCCTCTCCATACGAGGTAGAGCGCAATGCCCATCAATACATAGAGGAGGGTCCACACAGGCCCGAAGACCCAGTTGGGCGGATTCCAGGCGGGACGCTGGATGCGCTGGTACCAGGTGCCGACACCCGTAACGGTAAAGAACCCGGCCGTGCCCCCGACTACCTGCGGGATCGCCAGCGATAAAAACAATTTGAGCCCGTTTTTCATACGCTTATTGTAACAATCAAAGTGGTCAAAAGATCAGCACAACAGTCGCGTCACC
This sequence comes from Flaviaestuariibacter terrae, assembly GCF_054777635.1. Lineage (NCBI taxonomy): Bacteria > Pseudomonadati > Bacteroidota > Chitinophagia > Chitinophagales > Chitinophagaceae > Flaviaestuariibacter > Flaviaestuariibacter terrae. The sequence continues at coordinate 554,691 of NZ_BAAHAL010000006.1, read as the reverse complement.
CCATCACCACGTTACCACATCACCACATTACCACATCACCACATTACCACATTTTTATATCGCATGCGGCCCATATACCCGCAGGTACGCCAGCAGCCATTGTACGACCTCATTGTAGGTATCGAGGCCATGCTCCTGGTGGTTGAGGCGGAGATAGCCGTCATAGAAGCGCGACACAAAGGGCTCCACCACGTTCTTCTTGCTATTGATATACTCCCGGTAGGCACGAAAATCCCTGCGCACCTGGTAGTGCGCGGCACGGCGCAGCATATAGGCGTCGATCGGGTCTTTCCGGGCCAGCTCCCGCAGCGCGTAGAGGTACATTTCAAAATAGGCGGAATAGGCAAAGTCGGCGTCGCGCGAGGCACGGGCAGCCAGAAAACCGGCGAAGTTGGCCTCGTTCTCCCGCGCATAACCAAGCTGGTGGCCCATCTCGTGACACACGACGAAGGGCTGCATAAACGGGGGGAAACCCGTGTGCACCTGGGCTTCACCGGTAAACGGGTTGTAATAGCCCGAGAACCCGAACAGGTGCGCCACCGGGCTATAAAGCGACGGCTTGATGGATTCCCGCCGGTACGCCAGGAAAGGAAGCGAGCCCTGTACCGAGTCGTAGGCGCGGAGGGCGCGCCCATAAAGCGCGGCACGGTTTGAAAGCGGGCCGCGATGCGCCGAGTCGACGCGGTCGCCGAGGGTGCAGAGGCGGTCCTGCAGCAGCAGCGTCAGCTCGCGGAGCCGCGCGGTGTCGGCCGCTTCGGGCCGCAGTCCCACCTGGACGGCGATCCCCTGCCGGTTGTAGTTGAGTCCCCAGAGGGCCTCGAAAAGCAGGTATACGCCGAGGAGTATCTTTGCCGTGCGTACGACGGCCGCCCCATCCAGGTGCCGTCGCCAGCCGCCGCGGAAAAGGGCGCGCACAAACCGCCCGACGCGCCAGGCCAGCCAGGCGCCGGCGGCGAGGTACAGGAAGTCGCCAAAGCTGAAGGGAACCCAGCCGAAGAGCCCGCGGAGGGCCCGGCCGATGCCCGGGTACAGGCCCTGGCTGTACACCCGCTCCACGCGGGCAGCCGAGGCGGTAAACCACTGGAGGAAAGCAGTGGCAAGGAGCAGGAACCAGAAAAGACGGTCGCGGAAGGGAGATTTACGGGGCGCCACAGGGACCATTCGTTAAAATTCTTCGGGCAAAATACCCCATTTCGCCCTTTTTTTCCTACCTTTGCGCTCCGAATTTCACGGACTTAAATTGGGAGCATGAACCATCGGCGCGAGTTTGAGATTGCCTTTGTTGGATTGAAGCCGGGTGTTCATGAGTACCAATACGATGTCGATGATTCGTTCTTTGAAGCGTACGGAGAGCAGGATTTCCGGAAAACGGCCGCCACGGTGCGGCTTTATCTGGAAAAGAACACAGGCTTTATGCGCCTGCGTTTCGAGGTCGGCGGAAAGGCCGAAGTCACCTGCGACCGCTGTGCCAACGAGCTGCCTTTCCAGTTGTTCGACGAGTTCAACCTTACCGTAAAAATGGTGGAGGACCCCGAGCTGATGAACGACCAGGAGGAAGACCCCGACGTCTATTACATCTCCCGCGGCGAAAGCCACCTCGATGTAAAAGGCTGGATCTACGAGTTCGTAAGCCTCAGCATCCCCATGCAGAAAACCTGTGAGTTTGAAAACATGGACGGACCGTACTGCAACCCCGACGCCCGCCGCCTGCTTAACGACATGCGGCCGGAAGAAGGAGCCAAAGAAAACCCGCTTTGGAAAGGCCTGGAGAAATTCAAGGGCCTCGACGAGGAGGAAAACAGTAATTAGTGTAACCCGTGGAAGGAAAGCGTTACGATTTTCGTTTGACGATCCCCGCTTCACGATACCGATAACAGAAAATAAAAAACTGAGTTATGCCTAATCCTAAACGCAGACATTCGCAGCAACGCAGCGCCAAGCGTCGTACGCACTATAAGGCCGTTGCCCCCACGCTTTCCACCGATAAGACCACTGGCGACATCCACGTGCGTCACCGCGCCCACGTGAGCGAAGGCAACCTGATCTACAAAGGCCAGGTCGTGGTTGAAGGCTTCAAGAAGTAAGCAAACAACTTTTTTGCACATCCATAGTTCCGCTGCTTGGCGGGACCATGGATTTTTTATTTTTGGCGCTGCATGAAGATCGGAATTGATATGATGGGCGGCGACTTCGCCCCCCTGGAAGCGGTTAAGGGTATCCAGCAATACCTCGCCGGCGGGGGAACCGCCCACCTGGTGCTCACGGGCGACGAAACGGTTGTCGGTCCGCTGCTCGGCGAGCACGGTATTCCCGCCGGCGCGTACACCCTTGTGCACGCCCCCGAGGTCATCGACATGCACGAGCACCCCACGCGGGCGCTCAAGGAAAAGCAGCGCTCCTCCATCGCCATCGGCTTTCACCTGCTCGCCTCCGGCAAGACCGACGCCTTCATCTCGGCCGGCAACACCGGGGCCATGCTCGTTGGCTCGCTTTATGCGCTCAAGCCGCTCGAGGGCGTGCTTCGTCCCACCATTTCCACTATCATTCCCAAGGAAAACGGGAGCACCGGCCTTCTCCTCGATGTGGGGCTCAACTCCGACTGCAAGCCCGAGCAGCTCAACCAGTTTGCCCGGATGGGCTCGATCTATGCCGAGCGCATTCTCGGTATCGAAAAGCCCCGGGCGGCGCTGCTCAACATCGGTGAGGAAGAGGGCAAGGGCAACCTGCTCGCGCAGGCCACCTATCCCCTGCTCAAGGAAAACAAGCACATCCATTTTACGGGCAATGTAGAGGGCCGCGATATCCTGCTCGACAAGGCCGACGTGATGGTGTGCGACGGCTTTACCGGCAACATCATCCTGAAGCTTGCCGAGTCGCTCTACGAGATCACGCGGCAGAAGCACATCGATCACGAGTACTTCCAGCGCTTCAACTTCGAGAACTACGGCGGTACTCCGGTGCTCGGCATTTCGCATCCCGTGATCATCGGTCACGGAATCTCCCGTGGCACCGCTTTTCACAACATGATAACATTGGCACAGAAAATGATTTATACGGAGGTAATGCAGCAGATGTCGATGGGATAGTGAGGACAGACTTGCGGCAGAACACCCTTAATCATTTTAACCGTGAAACACCTAATGTCCGGCATGATGCTGCTGTGCAACATCGGCCTCCTGTCCGCCCAGGACCAAACCGCACCGTTAACCTCCTACGTTTCCAATCAAATGGCCCGCATCTCCGGACCGTCGGTATACACCGGTACCGAGACACCTGAAGCACCCGCGCCGAAGCGTGTGGTAACGATGGTGCAGCGCAAAACCTACTTCCGCCTTGGTGAGCGCCTCATCACGCTCAACCGCCAGGCTACCAACGAATCGGTTCCCTACATCTTCGTATCGCTGCACAACAACGAGACCGGTATCGCCGAAGCAGCACGCCGCTCCATCTTTGCCAATGGCGGCACCATGCTCGAATTGCTCAACGAAAACCAGCGCGATATCGAGTTCACGCTTTTCGAAAAGCAACTCAGTGTCGATCCCAACAACATCTTCACACCCAAGGGCCGCAACCGTGAGCTCTCCGTCAACAGCAAGACCGATGTGGTGATCTCGCGCCAGCTCAATGGCTTCGCGCAGTTCCTCCTCGAAGAGATGCCGCACGATAAGACCGTCGTATCGGTACACAGCAACGAAGGCTCCGAGCTTCTCGTAACGCAGTTTGCCCGCAACGCCGACCGCGACCGCGATGCAACGATGGTGTACATCAACCCCGATCAGAGCGCCAGCGATTTCTTCACCACGACAGACAAGAACATCTTCCAGCAACTGAAAGAAAAGAAGTTCAACGTGGTGCTGCTCAGCGCACGCAGCAAAGACGACGGCTCGCTGGCTGTTTACTGCGGACGCATGCACCGCGCCTATGTTGGAATTGAAACCGCACGCGGCCACGAAGACCAACAGGATGCCATGATCGCAGTGATCTCCTCGATCCTTCGCTGAAGCATTTGAAATTTTTTTTCACAGAGCGATAAAAATTTTTGGCTGTTACACAACAGCCTTTTATTTTTGCACTCCCAACGCAATCAAATACAAACGGTTGCCGACGGAATGAACTCGTAGCTCAGTTGGTAGAGCAATACACTTTTAATGTATGGGCCCTGGGTTCGAGTCCCAGCGGGTTCACGAAAAGCCTCCGAAAGGAGGCTTTTTTGTTGCCCTTTTTGCGCGGTCTTTACGCACCGGGAACGGCCCGGTTAAACGTTTCTAATTCCTCGAAGCCCGGCAGCACCAGTACGGGCTGTACTTTCGCCGCATATGAATTTCCCCCTCAGGCAAATCCCCGCGCGCACGGCCCGGCCACGAACCAACGGGCTTACCATGGTGATCGATAAAGGCCTCAGCCTCGCAGAAGCGAAGAACCTGCTCTCGGCAGCTTCGCCGCACATCGATATGGTGAAGCTCGCCTACGGTACACCGCTCCTCACAAAAGACCTGGAGGAGAAGATCAGGTTCTACCAGGACCAGCAGGTAACCGTCTTTCTCGGTGGCATTGTATTCGAGGCATACGTTATCCGGAACGAGTTCAGCAAGTACCTGTCGCTGCTGCTGCACTATGGTCTCAGCTGTTCCGAAGTTTCGGATGGCTCCATCGATATTTCGCATGCGGAGAAATGCAGGTATATCGAGCAGCTCAGTAAACACGGGCTGGTGCTGAGCGAAGTGGGCTCGAAGGATAAGGACCGCGAGAAAGTAACACCACCCTATCGCTGGATCGAGATCCTGAAAACCGAGCTGGGCGCGGGCGCAGGCTACATCATCGCCGAAGGGCGCGAGTCGGGCACCTATGGCATTTACCGCGACTCCGGGGAAGTACGCGAAGGTCTCGTCCAGGAAATACTGACGCAGGTGCCGCCGGAAAAAATCATCTGGGAAGCGCCGCTCAAGGACCAGCAACTGCATTTTATCAAGACCATCGGCGCCAACGCCAACCTGGGCAATATCGATCCGCACGACGTGTTGCCGCTGGAGGCCATGCGCATCGGGCTCCGGGGCGACACGTTTCACCTGTTCCTTGAAAAAGAGGGCAGCGCCAGCCCCTGCTGATCGCGGGCCGGCAATGGTTGAAAAAAAATTCCGATCCGGAACCGGTTGTTCTCAGCCTCCGCAAGGAGGCTTTTTTGTTGCTTTCTTTTTAATAGGTTTGTTGGGAAACCCATCCTATGAGCGACTTTTTCAAAAACAAGGTAGTAGTGGTCACCGGCGGCACCGAAGGCATCGGCAAGGCCCTTGTCGACGAGCTGCTCCGGCGCGGCGCCAAAGTGGCCACCTGTGCGCGCAACCACGACAAGCTCTATGCGCTGCAGGCGGAATATCCCTCCTACCCGCTCCACGCCTATGTTGCCGATGTCAGCGATGAGAATGCCTGCCGCGCCTTTATCGAAGCTACGATCAAAATCTACGGTGGTATCGACGTACTGATCAACAATGCCGGGATCTCGATGCGTGCCCTGCTCAAAGACCTCAACACCGAGGTGCTGCACCGCGTAATGAACGTGAACTTTTTCGGCGCGGTCTATTGCACGAAGTATGCATTGCCTTCTCTTCTTGCACGCAAAGGCGTGATCGTTGGTGTTTCCTCTATTGCCGGCTACCGAGGGCTTCCCGGCCGCAGCGGTTATTCCGCTTCCAAGTTTGCGCTGCAGGGTTGGCTGGAGGCGATCCGCACCGAGCTCCTCGAAAGCGGCGTACACGTGATGTGGGTATGCCCCGGCTTTACGACCTCCAACATCCGCAACGCCGCCTTGAATGAGGAAGCCGTGCCCCAGGGAGAAAGCCCGATGGATGAAAGCAGGATGATGCCTGCCGATGAATGCGCCCATATCATCCTCAGGGCCATCGAAAAAAAGCGGCGGACGCTGGTGATGACCTTCACCGGGAAGCGGACGGTTTTCCTGAATAAATTCTTCCCGGGCTGGGCCGACCGGCTTGTGCAAAAGTTCTTCCTGAAAGACGGAAAGCTCGTTAGATAGCGGCCTTCCGACAATGGGGATAACCGTTTCGTCGTTACAGATTCGCGTTTTTCAGTATTAATGATGAATTTTACCGCGCAAGCTCCCCACCATGCCCCTCGTTACCCTCACATCGGACATTGGCCAGCAGGATTACCTCGTTGGCGCCATCAAGGGCCGCTTGCTACGCATCAACCCCGAATTCCGTATCATCGACATCTCGCACAGCCTGTCGCCATTCAACTACCCGCAGGCCGCCTACGTGTGCCGCAGCGCCATCAAGAATTTCCCGGAGTTCACCTTCCACATCGTCCTGATCAACCTCTTCGAGTCGAAGCCCGACCAGCTGCTGCTGGCTTACCACAACAACCAATACGTGGTCTGCGCCGACAACGGCCTGCTCGAGATGATCCTCGAAGACCGGCCCGAGATGGTGATCGGTGTGCCGCTGGAAAAAACGGCCATCAAGAATACGCTGTACTGTATCGATGTCGCGGCCAAGGCCATCACGCAATTGCTGAACGGCGAGCCCGTGCAAAACATCGGGCTGCCCGATTGCACCTACATCGAAAAGAACCCGCTCCGCCCGCTGCACGGCGAGGGCTGGATCGAAGGGCACATCATTTTCATCGACAACTTCGAGAACGTAGTGGTGAACATCACCCAGGAGCAGTTCGAGCAGCAGCGCCGCGGCCGCCGGTTCAAGATCGTCTTCAAGCGCGACGAGGTCATCGACCGCATCAGCGGCTCCTATGCCGATGTGCCGCAGGGCGAAAAGCTCGTGCTCTTTAACTCCGCGGGCTACATGGAGATCGCCATCAACAAAGGCAACGCCGCCGGCCTCTTCGGCCTCCGCGGCTTCAATGAAAAAGAGCAGAACCGACTTTTCTACCAGACGGTGAAAGTGTTCTTCGATGCGTAGTTGAGAAAGAACGCAGATCCCGCAAGCGGGATACGCAGATTATTAAGATCTATTATGATTTGCTCACGCGAGCAAGTATTATCAGCGCTAATCTTAAAGATCATTATAGATCTGCGTTCTTTCCCTCCCCGCCGGGTGCGGCGCCCTAAACATCTCTTTAACAAATCGCTCCCGCAAATCCCGGTAATTTAGCCCCTTCCCTATATTTTTGCGACAATCCCCGAAAACCGTTGGGGCAAAACAACCATAACTCTGTATGAACTTTAAAAGAGTGAACAACCTGACCGGCTGGGTCGTGTGTATCATTGCCTGCCTGGTCTATGTATTGACTGCCGAAAAATCGGGAAGCTTCTGGGACTGCGGCGAATTCGTATCCACTGCCTACAAGCTTCAGCTGCCCCACCCTCCGGGCGCTCCCTTATTTACCTTACTTGGTCGCTTCTTCATCATTCTTTTCGGCGACAACCCCGCTACTGCAGCCAAGGCCGTCAACATCATGAACGCGCTGGCAAGCGGCTTTACCATCCTGTTCCTCTTCTGGACGATCACGCACTTTGCCCGCAAGCTGATGGTCGGCTACACCGCCGAGCCCAACAGCGCGCAAACGGCCACCATCATGGGCGCCGGTATCGTGGGCGGTCTTGCCTATACCTTCACCGACTCCTTCTGGTTCAGTGCCGTAGAGGGTGAGGTTTATGCGCTTTCTTCCTTCTTCACTGCGCTGATCTTCTGGGCAATGCTCAAATGGGAGCGCGCCGACGTGGAAGCCGCCGGTGACCGCCAGCTCCGCTCCTATGCCGACCGCTGGATCGTGTTCATCGCCTTCATGACGGGTCTCGCCATCGGTGTGCACCTGCTGGGCCTTCTTACGATCCCGGCGATCGTGATGATCTATTACTACCGCCGCTACGAATACACGCAGCGCGGCGCCATCACTGCCTTCCTCATCGGCTGCCTCATCACGGGCATCGTGCAGGTGGTCGTTATCCAGTGGACCGTAAAGGCCGCGGGCAAGTTTGACATCATGTTTGTCAACGGCTTCGGCGCTCCCTTCTTCAGTGGCTTTATCTTCTTCTTCATCCTGCTCGCCGTCGCGATCTGGTTTGGCCTTCGTGCCGCAAAGCGCCGCGGCTGGTCCTTCCTCCGCCTCGGCCTCTGGTCGTTCATCTTCATGATGCTGGGCTATTCGCTCTACGGCACCACGATGATCCGTTCGAATGCAAACCCGGCCATCGACATGAACAATGTCGACAACCCGATGAGCCTCGTATCCTACCTGGGTCGCGACCAGTACGGCGCCGCTCCGCTTCTTTATGGACCGCACTTCGCAGCACTTCCGAAAGTCGATGCCAGCGGTACGCAGTACGAGATGAAGGAGACCAACATGCGGTATACGCGCAACGCGGACCGCTATGTGGAGCTCGGTTACAACCGTGAGTATGTCTACGAAGGCAAGGACGAGATGCTCTTCCCGCGCATCTGGGACAGCGGCAACGAGCAGGGCCACGCCGATGCTTATGCCAGCTGGCTCAACATCGGCCGTACACAGGGCCAGGATGGCCAGCCGGAAGGCTACGAAACACCGACCTATGGCGACAACATCAACTGGTTCATCACCTACCAGATGGGCCATATGTACTGGCGCTATTTTATGTGGAACTTCGCAGGCCGCCAGAACGATATCCAGGGCGACGGCAACAAGCGTGACGGTAACTGGATCACCGGCATCGGCCTTATCGACAACACCCGCCTCGGCGACCAGTCGAAGCTTCCCGAAAGCATTCAGCACAACAAAGCCAGCAACAAGCTCCTGCTGCTCCCCTTCCTGCTCGGCGTATTTGGCTGTGTCTATCATTTCATGAAGGACCGCAAAGACTGGGTTGTTTCCTTCCTGCTGTTTTTCTTTACCGGTATCGCCATTGTGCTTTACCTCAACCAGCCGGGCAACCAGCCGCGTGAGCGCGACTATGCCTATGCGGGATCCTTCTATGCGTATTGCATCTGGATCGGCCTTGCGGTGGTTGGCTTCGTGGGCCTTGCCCGCGACCGGGCCGACAAGTCGCTGCTGTCGAACAGCCTGCTGTATGGCGGCCTCGCCACCTTTGCCATCACGCTGATGAGCAACACAACCACTTCGTTCGGACCGGCGATCGGAACAGCGTTTCTCGCTACGCTGCTGTATGCTGCGCTCGTAGCCCTGTTCTACTTCATCGTGCGGGCCGTTTCGGGCAATGGTGTGCGCCTCGCTCCCGCGGCGGCACTGTCCACGCTTCTTTGCCTGTCGGCGCCGGTCATTATGGGTATGCAGGAGTGGGACGACCACGACCGCAGCCAGAAGACACTCGCTCCCGACGTGGCCCGCGACTACCTCGAAAGCTGCGCCCCCAACGCCATCCTCTTCACATTCGGCGACAACGATACCTACCCGCTCTGGTACGCCCAGGAAACGGAAGGTGTCCGACCTGATATCCGCATCATCAACACGAGCCTTCTGGGTATCGACTGGTATGTAAACCAGCTTCGCTACAAGGTGAACCAGAGCGCGCCGATCGACGTCATCTGGTCGCCCGACCAGATCACCGGCCTGTCGTACATACAGGTTCGTCCGAACAACAACCCGGCACCTGTTGACCTGCTTCGTGTGATGCGCGAAGACGTTGGCCGCCAGCTCCAGGGCGACGACCGCTCGAACGTTATGGCGACCCTCTACAGCCGCAGCTTCACGGTTCCGGTTGATATCGCTGCGGCCCAGCGCAACGGCACCGTCAACCCCACCGACACGGTGCTGCCAAGCCTGCGCTTCGATCTTTCGGAAGGAAAGCGCATCCTGTCGCTCGACCAGCTGACGATCCTCAACGTGATCGCGGCCAATGCCGCCAAAGGCTGGGAGCGCCCGATCTATTTCACCTCGCCCTATGGCGACCTCGGCTTCGGCCAATACCTCCGCAAGGATGGCATGACCTACCGCCTCGTGCCGGTGAAGAATTCCTTCCCGCAGCAAAACTGGATCATCGACCAGGCGCTCCGTGGCTCTTCGATCCGCGACAACAACAGCGAATGGATGTACGACGTGCTGATGAAGAAATTCCGCGCGGGTGGCGCCGAACGCGGTGATGTTTATTTTGACGAAGAAAACCGCCGCCACCTCCTCAACATCCGCTCCACCTTTGCAGAGGCAGCGGGCAACCTCGCCGACAAAGGCGACAAGGCAAGAGCTGTGCAACTGCTCGATCGTGCCGAAGCCCTGATCTCGCCGAAGGACATGCCCTACGCCATGGTGAGCCGCTTCAACGCGCACAACCAGACAGCCCTGCTTTACCTCGAGGCTGCGTACAAGGCCGGTCATACGGCACTCGCCAGGAAGCTGCACGATTCGATCCTCAAGGACCTGACCCAGCAGAAGGCGTACTACGATTACCTCAAGACCGAAAAGGAAGACTTCTACCCGGCTGTTGCCCGCGAGGACGACATCAACAACTTCCTGCTCACGCAGCTGCTGCCCGGTATGGAGCGCCGCTATAACCCGGCTACCATCCCGATGCCCGAACAGGTACCGGCCAACCGCGCCGCGGATACCACGAAGCACCGTCAGTAAGGTTACGAAGTGTATAAATGACGAGAATGCAGTCCCCCGGGGCTGCATTCTTTTTTGCAGCCCGACGGAGCGATCGGGCAACCCATTTTCTTAACGTTTCGCCCGCTGGCGCCGAAATGGTTTTGATGTAGCTTGTGCCGTTATGCAAGGATTTCATTTCACCCGGTTTGACCCCAACGAATCCGGTAAAACCCGCTTCGAGCAGCTGCTGGACCTGTTCATGCAACTGCTCACGTATACAAGCGGCGACGTGGGTGAGGCCCTCCAATGGCTCAACGAGCTCGACAAGCAATACGAGCTCACCGACGACGAATACGGTATCGGTGATTTTATCGACGAACTGAAGGAAAAAGGTTTCATCACCGATGAGAACAACGCGGGCGAGATCCGCATCACGCCCAAGACCGAGCAGGGCATCCGCAAGCGCAGCCTCGAAGAGATCTTTGGCAAGCTGAAAAAATCGCGCTCCGGCGAGCACAACACGTTCAAGCCGGGCCAAGGCGATGAGCAAAGCCCCAATACGCGTCCCTTCCAGTTTGGCGACCTCCTGGAGCAGATCGATTTTACGGAGTCCATCCGCAGCGCCCAGATCAATCACGGCCTCGACACCTTCTCGATGAGCGAGGACGACCTGCAGATCCGCGAAACCGACTACAAGGCGCAGACATCGACAGTGCTGATGATCGACATCTCGCACTCGATGATCCTGTACGGCGAGGACCGGATCACGCCGGCGAAAAAAGTGGCGATGGCGCTCAGTGAGCTTATCACCACGAAATACCCGAAAGACACGCTCGATATTGTCGTGTTTGGCAACGACGCCTGGCCGGTGGAGATCAAGGACCTCCCCTACCTGCAGGTGGGCCCTTACCACACCAATACGGTGGCCGGTCTTGAGCTGGCCATGGATATCCTGCGGCGGCGTAAAAATCCCAACAAGCAGATCTTCATGATCACCGACGGTAAGCCGACCTGCCTCAAGATCGGGAAGCGCTACTACAAGAATTCCTTCGGCCTTGACCGCAAAGTGACCAGCCGCTGTATGAATCTCGCGGCGCAATGCAAGAAGCTGAAGATCCCCATCACGACCTTCATGATCGCGACCGACCCTTACCTTCAGCGCTTCGTGCAGGAGTTTACGGAAACCAACAACGGCAAGGCCTTCTTTGCCTCGCTCGACAAGCTGGGGGCATTTATCTTCCGTGATTTTGAAAGCGGCAAGCGGAAGACGCTTTACTGAATATCGAATAACGAATAACGAATATCGAATAACGAATTTTGGAGTAACGAAGAATGGATATCAAGCACATCAACACGATCCGGGAACTGAAAGAAAGTGGCTATACGCCGAAAAGCATCAAAGACGAGATCCGGCAGAACCTGATACGAAAGCTGCAGCAAAAGGAAGAAACCTTCAGTGGCATTGTGGGCTACGAGGAAACAGTGATTCCCGACGTGGAGCGCGCCCTGCTCAGCAAGCACAATATTTTGTTCCTTGGGCTTCGCGGCCAGGCCAAAACCCGCATGGCGCGGCAGATGACCGAGCTGCTCGACGAATGGATCCCGGTGATCGCGGGCTCCGACATCAACGACGATCCGCTGCAGCCCATCTCCCGACATTCGCGTGAGCTGATCGCGGAGAAAGGCGAAGACACGCCCATCGAGTGGATCCACCGCTCGCAACGCTACGGCGAAAAGCTGGCCACACCCGATGTAAGCGTAGCCGACCTGATCGGCGACGTCGATCCGATTAAGGCGGCGAACCTTCGTCTCTCCTTTGCCGACGAGCGCGTGATTCACTACGGCATCATCCCCAAAAGCAACCGCGGCATCTTCGTGATCAACGAGCTGCCCGACCTGCAGGCGCGGATCCAGGTAGCGCTGTTCAACATCCTCGAAGAAGGCGACGTGCAGATCCGCGGCTTCAAGCTGCGCCTGCCCCTCGACATCCTCTTCGTGTTTACCGCCAACCCCGAAGACTATACCAACCGCGGCTCCATCGTGACGCCGCTCAAGGATCGTATCCAAAGCCAGATCCTCACGCACTACCCGAAAAACCTGGAAGACGCCCTTGCCATCACCGAGCAGGAAGCCGACATCGAGCCGCAGCAGAAAGAGCTGGTGCGCGTTGCCGACCTGGTGAAGCGGCTGATCGAGCAGGTTGCCTTCGAGGCACGCGCCTCGGAGTTTGTGGACAAGAAAAGCGGGGTCAGTGCGCGCCTTACCATCTCGGCCTTTGAGAACGCCGTAAGCGCCGCCGAGCGCCGCGCGCTGGTGAACCGCGAAAGCAGCACGCAGGTCTGGATCTCCGACCTTGTAGGGATCATCCCCTCCATCACCGGCAAGATCGAGCTTGTGTACGAAGGCGAGCAGGAAGGCCCCTACCAGGTGGCGATGAACCTGCTCAACAAAGCCATCCGCACGCAATTCATTCAGTACTTCCCGAACCCCGAAACGCTGAAGAAGCGGGCCCCGAAAAAAGGCGCCGCGCCGGAAGCCGTCGATAACCCCTACCGCTCCATCATCAACTGGTTCGACAAGGGCAACCATGTAAACCTGCTCTTCGCCCTGAGCGATCGCGACAAGATCAACCAGCTCTATGCTGTGGACGGCCTGCACGCGCTGGTAAAAAAGCAATTCGCGGGTGCCAACGAAACGGAAGCCGCGCTCCTGATGGAGTTTGTGCTCCACGGCCTGGCAGCCTTCTCGCTCATCAGCAAAAAGATCCTCGAAACGTCGGTCGAATTCAAGGACCTGATGGGCAGCATGTTCAACATGCCGTCGTCGGACTTTGATGACGAGGAGGAAGAAGAAGATTTCAATTGACACCTGAATACAAAAGGAGCCACGCGGCTCCTTTTTTTATGCGGTATTCGGTGCTCAAATTATATTGACCTCGCGCTCCAGCGTGACGCCGAATTTGTCCTGTACCGAGCCGATGATCTTTTCACTGAGCGCATAGATCTCGCTGCCCCGGGCATTGCCGTAATTGACCAGCACCAGCGCCTGCTTCGGGTAGCAGCCGGCGTCGCCGTCGCGGTAGCCCTTCCAGCCACACTGCTCGATGAGCCAGCCCGCGGCGAGCTTCATACCCGGCTCCTGCGGGTAGGCCGGGATCGAAGGATACTCCTCCTTCAGCGCTGCATACTTCGCGAGCGACACCTGCGGGTTCTTGAAGAAAGAACCGGCGTTCCCGATCTCGTGCCAGTCGGGCAGTTTCGATGTGCGGATATTGATGACGGCTTGCGAAATGGCGCCGATGCTCAGCTCGGTAACGCCCATGGCTTCGAGCTCCTGGCGGATGGCGCCATACTCGGTATGAAACACGGGCTGCCTGCGCAGCCGGTATGTTACCGAGGTGATGATGTATTGTCCCTTGTACCTGTTTTTGAAAACGCTCTCGCGGTAGCCGAAGGCACAGTCGGCATGGCTAAAGATGCGGCGCTCGCGGCTTTCGATATGCAGGGCCTCGAGCTCGTGAAATACGTCTTTGATCTCGACCCCGTAGGCCCCGATGTTCTGCATCGGCGACGCACCGACCGAGCCCGGGATAAGCGACAGGTTTTCGACACCGGCAAAGCCCTTTGCGAGGCAGTGCAACACGAACGTGTGCCAGTTGACACCCGCGCCGGCGCGCACGTATACAAATTCGTCATCTTCGCGGATGGTTTCGATGCCGCCGATCTCGTTTTTGAGTACCAGCCCGTCGACGTCGCTGGTGAGCAGGATATTGCTGCCGCCGCCGAGCACCAGCAGGCGGCCCGCCTCCGCGGGGAGCGGCCCGGCCAGCACCCCTTCCAGCGCCTCGATGGAATCGACCGCAAAATAGTAGCGGGCACGGGCTTCGATGCCGAAGGTGTTGCAGCCCCGAAGCGGATAATTTTCCCGAATTTGCATAGGTTCCATGGAAGCAAGGATACAACAAAAATCATGACACGTACCGCGACCCTCATCGGTGCTACCGGCCTTATCGGCGGGCACCTGCTGCGCCTGCTCGAGGCCGATGGCTACTTCAGCAACATACGCCTGCTTGTGCGCCGTCCCTTCGGTCCAACAGGCCCGCGTACGGGGGTGAAGCTGCTGAATTTTGCCGACGCCGAATCCTTCCGCCTCGGGCTCGAGGGAAGCGACACGGTGTTTTGCGCCACCGGCACCACCCTGCAAAAGGTAAAGAAGGACATGGACGCCTACCGACGCGTGGACTTCGAGCTTCCCGCTGCCGCCGCGCGCTGGAGCGCTGCCGCCGGGGCGAAGCACTTCTCGCTTGTATCGGCCATCGGTGCAGATCCGCAAAGCCGCAACTTTTATCTCCGGCTGAAAGGCGAAGCCGAAGAAGCGGCCCGCGCTTCCGGCGTGCCATCGGTTTCCGTGTTCCGCCCTTCGCTGCTGCTGGGCAAGCGCGGCGAGCGCCGCCCCGGTGAGCGCATCGCCCAGGCCACACTCCCCTTACTGAGCCCCCTCCTGCTGGGCGGCCTCCGCAAATACCGCCCGATCGCTGCCGAAGACGTCGCCCGCGCCATGCTCGCCGATGCCAAGGCACCGCAGGCGGGTTTTTCGGCCTTCGATTACGACGGCATGCAACGCCTCCTCCGACCCATGTGACAGGGCGTTAGGTAATTACGGGTGAGTATGCCGTATTTAGTAAGGATTTTTGTAATTTGTTCCCCAATTTACCCACTACTGCATGAGAAAGACTCTTCTGGCGCTGTCGGCCCTTTTGGCCGGCGCCGCCGCCCAGGCGCAACTTCCCGCGCTGATCAACTCCGGCCTTGTATTGCAGCAAGGCAGCCAACTGCACGAAGAAGGAAAGTACAAGGACGCCATCAGGTTGTACCGGACGATCCCCCGCAACGACACCAACTACCTGCGGACGCTTTATGAGCTCGCTATGAGCTATGAGCAGGACAGCAGCTTCCAGCAAGGCCTGGATGCCATCCGCGAAGCCGAGGAACTCGGTACCGGCGCAATGGAAGCCCAGTTCATGCTGATGAAGGCCAGCCTCGCCGACGACATGTCGCAGTCCGACCGGGCCCTCCGCCTCTACGACAGCGTGCTCGCCAAGTACCCCAACTCCGACGAGGCGATGCTGAACCGCGCCATCACGCTCATCCGCCTCAATCGCCACCCGGAAGCAGCGACACAACTCAAGACGCTCCTGATCGGCAATCCCTATTATTCCAGCGCCCATATGAAGCTGGCAACCTGCGCGCTCAAGGAAGGCCGCATTGTGCCGGCCATGATGGCCCTGTTTACCTACCTCGTCATCAACCCGGAGGGGCGCCACCACCAGGCGGCCATCAGCCTTCTCGACCAGATCGCCAACAACCGCGAGGAGCTCCAGAAGATGATCCAGGACCGCAAGGAGGAAGAGGTCTTTGCCCGCGAGGAGCGCGTACTGCTGTCGAAAATGGCGTTTGAGTCGAGCTACAAGCTGCAGACGAAACTGGACGACAAGATCGTGCGGCAGCTGCAGGCGCTCTTCGACATCGTGAAATACGACGAGTCGAGCGACGACTTCTACATGCAATTTTATGTACCCTTCCTGCGTGCGCTGGCCGACAACAAGCACTTTGAGCCGATCGTGAACCACGCGTTTTCTTCGGTGCAGGTGGACCTGATCCAGAAGTACATGAAGCACAATACGCGCGAGGTGAAGAACGCGATCGCCGAGGCGGTCAATTACTTCAACGGAATCCGCAGCACGCGTGAGCTCCAGGCGAGCCGCCGCGCCGCCGCCCCCGCGCAGTACATCACGGCCAACAACAGCCTCGCGGCGCGCGGCCGTGTGAACGACAAGCAGGACCCGACCGGCACCTGGGAATATTTCTATGCGCGCGGCAACGTCAAGGCCATCGGCAACTACGATGAAAAAGGCGAGCGCCACGGCTATTGGAAGTATTTCTACGGGAATGGCGTTGTGAGCGGCACCGACAATTGGATCCACGGCGTTCAAACCGGCGCCGACACGGTTTACTTTATGGACGGATCCCTTTCGTCGACCGCCACGTACAGCAGCACGGGCAAGCTGGACGGCGCCAAGACGCAGTACTTCAGCAATGGCCGCCGCAAGTCGGTCACCAGCTACAAAGACGGCAAGGAAGACGGTCCGTTCCAGGTCTTTTACGCTTCGGGCCGCACCCGCGTGGAAGGCAGCATGAAAGATGACAAGCAAACGGGCACCTTCAAGCGCTACTTAAAAAACGGCAAGCTCGAGATCGAGTGCCACTACGAAAACGGCGAGCTCGAAGGACTTTACAAATCATACCACGACAACGGCCAGCTTGCCTACGAAGCCAGCTACAAGGCCGGTAAGATCGAGGGCATCGCCAAAAATTACCACGCCAATGGCAAGCTCAAAGACCAGCGCAGCTTCGTGGACGGCCTTATGGAGGGCGACCTCAAAGAATACGACGCTGCGGGAGTTCTGCGCAGCAACTCTCCCTTTGTAAAAGGCAAGCTCCAGGGTACGGCGCACTTCTACGATTGGGATGGAAAGGAAAGCTCCACCTCCGTGTACGATAAAGGCGTGATGAACGAAGTGCGCTACCTCGACAAGCGCGGCCAGGAGATCGCGGCCTTCAAGCGCAAGGGACGCAGCTTCCCCTTCACGGCCTACACACCCGATGGCAGCAAGAACGCCGACCAGACCTACAACGACAAAGGTGAGCGCGACGGCCTGCTGACGCTTTTCTATCCCGACGGAAAAGTGCACCAGACGATTCCGTACAAGAACGGCAGCATCGAGGGTACGGTGACGAGCTTCTACCCCGATGGAACGAAGGAGTTCGAGATCGCCTACAAGGACGGTGACAAAGACGGCCTCGACAAGACCTGGCACCCGAATGGCAAGCTTCAGCAAGTCGGCTACTACAAGGAAGGAGACCAGGACGGCGATTGGTCGACCTTCAACCTTGATGGCACTCCCGACGAACACTATACCTACCGCGACAACGACCTGACCGGCTACTCGGAAAGCTACCTCGCCAACGGCCGCCTCGACAACGAAACGGTATACGACGGTGGCTGGCTCCGCGCCATCAACCAGTACGATTCCACCGGCAAGCGCATCTTCCACACCGAGCTCAATAACAAGAGCAGCCGCTATACAAGCATCTACCCCAATGGGCAGAAGCGCTACGACGGCCAGTACGAGTACGGCGACTACCAGGGCAAGATGACTCACTACTATTTCAACGGAAAGGTGCAGCGCGAAAAAACATACGACCGCGGCCTCCTACAGGGACCCTACATCGAATACTTCTTCAACGGGAAGACACAGCTGACGGGCCAGTACGAGCTCGGCGACCGCGTGGGACCCTGGAAGCATTACAGTGAGGACGGCCACCTGAATGAGGAAGAGAACTACGTAAACGGCGAGCTGGACGGAAAGGATAAGATCTACTTCGCCAACGGGAAACCGAAGTGGGTGTTTGAATACCGCAGCGGCGAAAAGCACGGCATCTGCGAGCGCTACGCGCCCGACGGCTCCCTCATCATGGCCCTTCAGTTTGTGGAAGGCGAGCTCAAAGCCTATTCCTACATGGGCAAGGACGGCAAGCTCGTTCCCTTTATCCCCCTCCCCGACGGAACCGGCCACCTGGTAGCCTATTATGCCAACGGAACCAAATCGGCTGAAATGGATTACCTCGACAGCCGCTTCAACGGCGACTACATCCTGTACCACGACAACGGGAAGGTTTATTACAAGAGCAAGGAAGTCTACGGCCAGACCAATGGCGTGGCTTACGAATACTACCGCGATGGCAAGGTATACTCGGAGTACAAATACGATCACGACCAGCTGACCGGCGCTTACAAGCTGTATCACGAAAATGGCAAGGTGAAGGAAGAAGGCGAGTACGTCAATGGAGTGGCGAACGGCTGGGAGTCGCAATACGATGCCAGCGGCAAGCGCATCAGCTACCTGTTTTATTACTATGGACTTTTAATGGACGCCAAATGATGCGCAGCATACTGACTACAACCCTCTTCGTGGTACTCTCCGGCGGTTTCGCGGCGGCGCAGGACTGGAAACAACAGTTTCCCGATGCGCAGGCCGTGTATACCCAGGTGGGCTGCGAGGTGCAGATCAAGAATAACGGCGGCAAGCTGACCGCGAGCACGACCTACACGGAAGACATGAACTTCGCCACGGCGCAGGCCGCGCGGATGATGGGTCGCGGCAGCATCTACCACGGGTCGTTCAGCGAGCTCAAGAGCTGGGATGCCTACACCCAATCGGCCGACCGGAAAAAAATGAAGGTGGCCAACGTGAGCACCGAGAGCAGCCGCTCAGACTACGTGTTTTACGACGATGCCAAGACTACCTCCTTCGACTTCGCCGGCCTCAGCGACGGGGTGTCGCGTCACATCGAGTACACGCTGACGCACTCCGACCTGCACCTCCTGAGCCCCTTTTACCTGGATCGCTACTTCCCGGTGCTGAACGGCACCCTGAAAGTTGAATTCCCCTCCAACGTGCAGGTAAAGTACCTCGTGCGCGGCATCAATGCCGACAAGGTGCAGTTTGCCGAAACCCGCAAGCGCGACAAGGTGACCTACACCTTTACGGTGAACGGCAACAAGGGCGCTGCGTACTACGGCGATGCTCCGGACAACAGCTGGTATGCCACGCACATCATATTCTACATCGAGAAGTACGAAGCGAACGGCCAATGGACCAACTGGCTTTCGGATGTGAATGACCTGTATAAATACAATTACAATTTCATCCGCGAGGTCAATAGCGACCCGGGTATTGAGCTGAAGCAGATCACGGAAGGCCTCGTAAAGGACGTGACGACAGAGCGCGAGAAAGCCCGCCGCATCTACCAGTGGGTACAGGCACACATCAAGTACGTTGCCTTCGAAGACGGGATGGGCGGCTTTGTGCCGCGCCCCGCCCAGCTGGTGTGCAGCCGCCGCTTCGGTGATTGCAAAGACATGGCCAGCATCCTCACATCGATGCTGCGTATCGCCGGGCTCAAGGCCTACTACACCTGGATCGGTACCCGGCACCTGCCCTACCGCTACTCCGAAGTGCCGCTCCCGATCGTCGACAACCACATGATCTGCACCGTGCAGATCGACGATAAGTACATTTTCCTCGACGGCACCGACTCGGATTGCATCTTCGGATTTCCCTCCTCCCACATCCAGGACAAGCAGGCACTGGTGAGCATCAGTGAAAACGAATACAAGCTCCTCACCGTGGAAACAGTGCCGCCGGAGAAAAACCGCTGCGTCGACAGCACGTTCCTGGAGCTGGGTCCCGAAGGCCTGACCGGCAAGCTGCGTGTGCACCTCACCGGCTACCTGTCGGACAACATGTACGGCCTGCTGAACTACAAGAATGAAAAGGAGCGCGAGGAATATTTCCGCTCGCGCTTCAACCGGGGCAACAATAAGATCCGGTTCAGCAACTGGAAGATGACCGTTTCGGAAGACCGCAACGACAGCTGGGTCACTGCCGATTTCGTGCTCCCCGATTACGCCCGCAAGGTGGGCGATGAGTGGATCGTGAACCTGAACCTGATGCGGCCCTACGAGCATGAGGAGATCGACTTCCCGAAGCGCAACTCGCCGATCTCGTACAATTTCCTGGCGAGCAACGAGTACAGCACCGTGCTGAAAGTTCCCGCCGGCTATAAGGTCAGCTACCTCCCCGAAGGCGAACAGTTCCGCAACGACGTCTGGGGCTTTGAGCTCAAATACGGCCAGACGAAAGAAAGTCTTTCGCTGACGCAACGCTTCGAGAATCACTTCATGATGCTCCAGCCCGACCAGTTCGAGCGCTGGAACAAAGTACTCGAGCATCTCTTCCCGCATTTCAAACAAACTGTTGTACTGAGCAAATAACGCACATGAAAAAAATCCAACTGCTCTCCTGCCTGCTGCTGGCAGCCAGCTTCAGCCAGGCCCAGACCCCGACCTACAAGAAATACGAATGGACCGCGCGCCCGGCCCTGCATACAGTGAGCGGTACCAATGCTGACGAGGCCGCTGTTTTCCTGAACGATGACCGCCTTATCGAGTACAGCATCGAGAAGGATGGACTCTACATTTACAAAACCGTGCACCGCCTCGTTCACGTCAATACCGACAAGGGCATCGAGTCGTTCAACAAGGTATACCTGCCCTTCGACGAGGGCATCCAGATGATCGATGTGAAAGCCCGGACGATCCTGCCCAACGGCCGCATCATCACCCTCGATGAGAAGAACATCAAGGACATCAAGGAAGACGACCGCAGCTATAAGATCTTCGCGCTTGATGGCCTGGCCAAAGGCTGCGAAGTGGAATACTACTACACGCTCAAGAAATACCCGTCGTTCTTCGGCCGGGAGTTCCTGGGTTACCACATCCCGGTAGCTGCGAGCCACTTTGAGCTCGTGGTGCCTTCAGGCCTCAAATTCGACACGCGCAGCTACAACGGCCTTCCCGATGTAAAGGACACTGTTATCGGCGAAAAGCGCTACCTCACGCTCGATGCTTCCAACCTGAAGCCGATGCCCGATGAGCGCTACTCCATGACCGATGCCCACCAGCAGCGTGTCGAGTTCAAATTGAGCTACAACCTCAATAAGAACAAAGACGAGCGCCTCTTCTCCTGGGACGAGCTCGCCCGCAAAGGCAACGAGATCTACAGCACGGCTTCCGACAAGGAAGTTCGCAAGATCCGCGACCTGGTGCAGGATGCAGGTGTGACAGCCAGCCAGAGCGTGCAGGAAAAGGTGGTAAAGCTCGAGAGCTTCCTGAAGAAGAACTTCAACATCAGCGAAAATATCGACAGCGACGATGCCGACGACCTCCTGAAGGTGATCAAAGGGAAGAACGCCAGCGAAAAGGCGATCTGCAAGATCTTCTGTATTGCGCTCGCCGAGGCCGGCGTTGAATACGAGATCGTGCTTACGGGCAACCGCAGCAACTATGTGCTCGACAAGAAGTTCGAGAACTGGAACAATGCCCGCTACCTCCTGTTGTATTTCCCCGCGCTGAAAAAATATGTCGCGCCCTCCGAGACCGATTACCGCTTTCCCTTCGTACCGCCCACCTGGGCCGGAGCAGCAGGCCTCTTCATTGTTCGCACGAAGCTGGGCAACATGGTTTCCGCGTACGCCGAAATGCGCAACGTGGCCCTCGAAGACGTGCAGCGCTCCTACTCCAACATCGACGTGCAGGCCGAACTCGATCGCAACATGGACTCGCTGCAGATCGACATCCGCCAAACCTACGGCGGCTATATGGCGTCCAATTACCGTACGCCCTTCGTCTACTTCCCGGCCGACGAGCACTACAAGGTGGTGAAGCAACTCGTGAGCTCCGCGAGCCAGTCGGAGCAGATCAAAAGCTGGGAGGTGAAGAACAAGGAGTTCGACCAGGCAGATCCGTATACGCCGTTCATTCTCCAGGCGAAGGTGAACTCCTCCGAGCTGGTGGAGCGCGCCGGTAGCAAGATCATCATCAAGGTGGGTATGCTGATTGGTGAGCAGGCCGAGCTTTACGAGGAAAAAGAGCGTGTAACAGACGTCGAGCTGGCCTACCCGCACTCCTTCCGTCGCGTGATCGACCTGAAAATCCCCGCTGGATACACGATTCAGAACCTGAAAGACCTTGCCCTCAGCCAGTCGCATACGGAAGGCGGCAAGGTGCAGTTCGATTTCGTGAGCACCTATAAGCTCGAAAACGGTGTGTTGCACATCGAGGTCAACGAGCGGTACCTCGGGTACTTCTACCCGAAGAACATCTTCGATGTCTTCAAGAAGGTCATCAACGCAGCGGCCGACTTCAACAAGGTGGTGCTGGTGCTGGAGAAGCAGAAATAATCGATTGAAAGCAAATTCAAAGGCCCGGTTTCAGCCGGGCCTTTTTGTGCCGGTCACAGCGCGTCTACATCGGGAATGATCTGCACTTTCCTGAATCGGTTCTCGAAATGCAGGGCGGCGATCGTGCGCTGGATATCGTCCTTGCAGCGGGCGATGGTGGCGCTGTCGCGCGGCAGCTTCAGCATCAGCTCCATGAGGTACTGCTTGCGTACGCGGTTCACGGTTGGCTCGGCGGGACCAACGAGGTATTGTCCGTAAGCAGCGCTCATCTTCTGAGCAAAAACCTGGGCGGCCTCGGTCACCACCACGCGATCCTTATGCCGGAAATGCAGCATGATAATGCGCGAGAATGGCGGGTAGAAAAACTGCTTGCGCTTGTCGATCTCTTCCTCGTACATGCCCACGTAATCGTGGCGCAGCACATGCTGCAGCAGCGGGTGATTGGGTGTCGATGTCTGGATCAGCACATCGCCAACACCGTCGCGGCGACCGGCACGGCCGCTCACCTGCTCCATCAGCTGGAAGGCACGCTCGTGCACCCGGAAGTCGGCGAAGTGAAGGAGTCCATCGGCATCAATAACGCCCACGAGCTCCACGTTGTCGAAGTCGAGGCCTTTCACCACCATTTGCGTTCCTACGAGCACATCGATCTTCTTCTGCTCAAACTGCTGGATCAGGACATCGTGCGCATTCTTATTACGAATGGCATCGAAGTCCATACGCGCAATGCGGGCATCGGGAAGCTGCTCTTCCAGCACTTCCTCCACCCGCTCGGTACCGAAGCTTTTCTGCACCAGCTTGTCCGACCCGCAGGCCATACACCTGTGCATCGGCGGGTAAACCTGGCCGCAGTAGTGGCATTTGAGCTTGTTGGCAAACTTGTGGTACGTGAGCGAAACATCGCAGTTCTTACACTGAGCGATCCAGCCGCAGATGGTGCAAACCTGGTAGGGCGCGTAGCCCCGGCGATTCTGAAACAGGATGATCTGCTTGCCCCGCGCAATGGTGGCTTTCATGTCCTCGAGCAGGTGCATCGAGAACATGACCTTCTCGCCCGGCTTCTTCGGAACGGCCCGAAGGTCAACCAGCTGGATCGTCGGGAGCTTCACATCGCCGTAGCGTTCCCGTAGTTCTACAAGTCCGAATTTGCCGGCCTTGGCGTTGTGGTAGGTCTCCAGCGAGGGCGTGGCGCTGCCGAGGAGTACCTTGGCGCCGGTGATCCCCGATAAGTAGATGGCCGCATCGCGGCCGTGGTAGCGCGGTGCCGGATCCTGCTGCTTATAGGAAGGATCGTGCTCTTCGTCGCAGATGATGAGGCCCAGGTCCTGGTAGGGCAGAAACAGCGAGGAGCGCGCGCCGAGCACCACTTTCATCTCGCCGCTTTTCACCTTGTTCCAGATCTCCACGCGCTCATTATGCGTAAAGCGCGAGTGGTAAATGCCGATATGGCCGCCAAAGTATTTCTGGAGGCGTCGGATGATCTGCGCCGTGAGCGCAATCTCCGGAAGCATATACAGCACCTGACGGCCCTGGCGAATGAATTGCTCGATAAGCCGGATATACAGGAGCGTTTTCCCGCTCGAGGTAACGCCGTGAAGCAGGCACACCGGCTTTTCGGCCAGCGAAGCCTCGAGGCTTTCGTAGGCGGTTTGCTGAGCCGGTGTCAGCTCGAAATCGATATGTACGTCTTTGGGCAGGTAAAGAAGACGGTCCACGTTGCGGCGCTCGGTGCGGAGGATGTTCTTTTCGACGAGCCCCTTCAGCTGCGCTTCGGAGGCGCCCGACTTTTTCAGCAGTGCGCTCTTGGTCACCTCACCTTCGGTTTTCTCGAGATGCAGATACGCAAGCAGGAGCTCCATTTGCTTCGGCGCGCGGCCCCAGTTGTTGAGCAGGTCGGCGAGCTTGTCCTCGTTGCTGTATTCGGGCTGCAGCAGTACGAAGGTTTCCTTGCGCGGCGCATAGGTTTGCTTCAGCGACTCCCAAACGTAGCAAAGCTTTTTGCCGATCAATCTGTTTACGACCGGGTACACATGGCTGGTATCGAGAATCTGCTGCACCTCGTTGAGCCGGAGCTCGTGCTTCATCAGGAGCGCTTCGGCAACCATGTATTCCTCCGAATCGAGGCTGGAGAAATCGTCTCCATACTCGTCGTTGAATACGAGCACGGTTTCGCTCGACAGCTTGAAGTGCGCGGGCAGCGCGGCGGCCATCACCTCTCCTTCCGTGCAGCAATAATAAGAAGCGATCCACTCCCAGAAACGTAGCTGCCAGGGATGCACCACGGGCTCGGGATCAAGCAGGTTCAGGATCTCCTTCGTTTCAAAGCCGGCCGGCTTCTCGGGCTTGAGTGTTTTGACGACACCGGCGTATTTCTTGTTCTTCCCGAGGTTCACCTCCACGCGGCAGCCCACGCGCACCGCTTCACGCATCCGCTCCGGGACCTCCCAGGTGTAGTTCCTCGGCAGCGCGAGCGGTATAACGATCTCGGCAAACAATGGAGTCATTTGCGGGCGGTAAAAATGAGTGGATGTGGCATCCCGTGTACACGGGATCGGTAATTCAAGGCAGCTTGTGTCATCAGGCTTCAAAAGTAACAAGGGGCGGGCAATATCAGGCGGGCCGTATCCACGGCGCTTTCCAGGCAATGAGACCGTCCTGCATGCGCTTGTGCACCACCTCTCTCAGTGCGGGTACCTCGCTCAGGGCATATCCCTCAACGGGGACGGGCTCGAGGAAAACCGTGCGGCTGCGGCCGGGATTAAGTGAAAAAACGCTGCGCGGGTGCATCCGTCTCCAGGTATCGAGCATAAGCACCGGCTGGATCGGTGTGCCCGTTTCGATAGCGAGCCGGAAGGCGCCGTCGTAAAAGTTTTTCAGGGGCTTGCCCGTTTCATTGAATGTGCCTTCCGGGAACACCAGCACGGAGATGCCCTGCCGGATGTAGGTTTTCAGCAGGCGCACACTGCGGGCGCGGTTCTCCTGGCTGCTGCGATCAACGGTAACGATGGCGTTGCGGTAGATATACCCGAAGATGGGCACCTTCGACGTTTCGACTTTTCCGAGCGCGCGGAGCGGGTGGCGAAAGGTTTTCACGATGACGGGGATGTCGAAATACGATACGTGGTTCGACACATAAATAAAGGCAGCCTTGTGATCGAAATCTGCCGCGTCGATATTGCGGTGCGGGATGAAGGCGAGCAAAAACCAGATATCGCCCCAGAGCATGCAGGCCCTGTAAAGCAGGTTGCCGCCGCGCACGCGCCCGAGCGGCATCACGATGAGCGCCCACAGGAAGACCGGTATCATGAGGGCCACGAAAAGCAGCACAGCGTACAACCAATACAAAAGTTGAAAGGGTTTCCAGAGGTGGCGCATGCGGTTAGTTTTTCCGGTCGTCGCCCGGGCAATGGCAGGCAAACTCGCGGCGAAGGTTGTAACAGGTGATGATGCGGGTTTCGTCCGTGCACTGGGCCAGGATGACGCGGATCGACTCGCCCCCATCCGTTTCGCCCTGGACGGCAAGTGTGGGACAGGGCCGGCCGCGCGTATCGCTCTTCGCCAGGTTGAGCACGCCGTGATCGACGATGTCGCGGATGTCTTCTTCCGAAATATGGCGGCAGGCCATCCGGCAGCGGGCATGCCGGGTGAAATAGAAGTGCGCCGGGTGCCGGTTGAGGGCTTCGCGGGCTGCTGGCTCCTGCCAGCGCTTTAGCAGGAAATAACCGAAAACCAGCAGGAGCAGGAAAAGGACGGCAATTAGGTTGCGGGGCTTCACGCCGGGAAGGTAAGTTGCAAAGTCGGAAGTTGAAAAGTCGGAAGTACATTCCCGGGACCGGGCTTTTTACATTTTCTTACCATTTTCGAGGCTACTTCCGACCTCCGGACTTCCGACTTGCCGACTTCCCTTTGTACCTTTGCCCGCTATGTCCACACAGCGCACCGTTGCCTTTCATACGCTGGGCTGCAAGCTCAATTTTTCGGAAACCTCCACCCTCTCCCGCCAGCTCGAAGCCGAAGGCTTTGTGAAGCGCGAGTTCGAGGAAGCGGCCGACGTGTATGTTATCAATACCTGCTCGGTGACCGACAATGCTGATAAGGAGTGCCGCCAGCTCGTGCGCCGCATCCAGCGCCGCGCGCCCGAAAGCCTCGTGGTGATCACCGGCTGCTATGCGCAGCTGAAGCCCAAGGAAATTTCCGAGATTCCCGGTGTTGACCTCGTGCTCGGCGCCGCCGAAAAGTTCAACCTGGCCCGCCACCTCCACGACCTGTCGAAGGGCGATTCCACGCGCATTTCTTCCTGCGATATCGAAGCCGTCAGCGGCTTCAATGCATCCTGGTCGGTCAACGACCGCACCCGCACGTTTTTGAAGGTGCAGGACGGTTGTGACTATACCTGCTCCTTCTGCACCATCCCGATGGCCCGCGGCAAAAGCCGCAGCGACAGTATCGGCAATGTGCTGGGCCATGCCCGGAAGCTGGCCGAGGGCGGCGTGAAGGAGATCGTGCTGACGGGTGTTAACCTTGGCGATTTTGGCAAAGGTCCTGATGGTGCAAAGCTGCAGGAAGAAAGCTTCTATGATCTCATCCAAGCACTCGACGAGATCGACGGCATCGAGCGTTACCGCATCTCCTCCATCGAGCCCAACCTCCTGACACCGGAGATCATCGAGTTCGTAGCGGGAAGCCGTCGCTTCATGCCGCACTTTCATATTCCGCTGCAAAGCGGTTCCAACGAGATCCTCGGCCGTATGCGCCGGCGCTATCGCCGCGAGCTGTACGCCGAGCGCGTGGCGCTTATCAAGGAAGTGATGCCCCACTGCGCCATCGGCGTCGACGTCATCGTAGGCTTCCCTACGGAAAGCGATGCGCACTTCCGGGAGACCTTCGACTTCCTCCACAGCCTCGACGTATCGTACCTGCACGTGTTCACGTATTCGGAGCGCGCCGACACCAAGGCCCTTGAGCTGGAGCCCGTGGTGCCGATAAACGTGCGCCACGAGCGTAATAAAACGCTCCGCAACCTGAGCTACCTGAAGCTGCAGCATTTCACGGAGCAGCACCGCGGTCAATCGCGCCCCGTACTTTTCGAGGGCCACGAAAAAGCGGGTATGATGGAAGGGTATACGGATAACTATATTCGCATCCAGACCCCCCACCGCGCCGAGTGGGCCAACCAGGTGGTGGATTGGACCGTATAGATCAGGGAGTGAATGGGATGATGTGGTAATGGAACGAGCGTGAAAAGAGACTGATAAATGTTTTTGACAACCTACATGAAGAAATACCAGGCCATAATACAATTTGAGTGGAACGACGAAGCTGCGGCGATCATCCAGGAGCACCGTGCCTATATCAATGAGCTCATCGACGAGCAGGTGATCGAGCACTACGTAGTGAGCATGGAAACGCAGCAGGCCTGGGTTACGCTCAATGCCGAATCGAAGGAGGAAGCACAGGAAGTACTTGACCATTCGCCCTTCAGCAAATTCTGGACGATGGAACTGAAGGAGCTTTTTCTATGGGATGGGATCGGCTATCGCCTTCCGGCCGTGCAACTGAACTGACCTTCAGATCGTTGTCGGAAAAAAAATCTTTCGCCACTGTTGATTTTTTTTTGGCAGAAAAACAAAGGCTCCTATATTTGCACTCCCAACGCGAAACAAACGGTTGGAAAAGTTCTTACAACATCGGGAGTTTAGCTCAGCTGGTTCAGAGCATTCCGCTTCGCGGAAGGGACCAGCGGTTCGAAAACCGATACAAAAATTATTGGGAGTTTAGCTCAGCTGGTTCAGAGCATCTGCCTTACAAGCAGAGGGTCGGCGGTTCGAACCCGTCAACTCCCACACTTCAAAAGCCCCGCAATCGCTGGGCTTTTTCGTTTTTACTTTTTCCTCCTGGGGTTACGATATTCAGGAATGCCGGCTTCACCGAAATCATTTAGGCGAAATACCAGGACCGAACTCTCACTGGTTCAGAGCATCCCGCTGCAGGCGGGAGGGTCGGCGGTTCGAACCCGTCAACTCCCACACTTCAGAAGCCCCGCAATCGCGGGGCTTTTACGTTTTTACTTTTTTGCTCTTGGCGTCCGATATTCAGAGTGCCGGCTTCACCAACATCATTTAGACGAAATCCCACGACCGGACTCTCACTGGTTCAGAGCATCCCGCTGCAGGCGGGAGGGTCGGCGGTTCGAACCCGTCAACTCCCACATTTCAGAAGCCCCGCAATCGCGGGGCTTTTTCGTTTTTATTTTTTTGCTCTAGGGGTCCGATATTCAGGAGTGCCTGCTTCACCAACATCACTTACTCTAAACTCCACGACCAGACTCTCACTGGTTCAGAGCATTCCGCCGCAGGCGGGAGGGGCGGCAGTTCGAACCCGCCGATTCCCACACTTCGGAGCCCCGTAGTCGCGGGGCATTTTCGTTTTATTTTCATACCTCAATCTTGAAATTAGGTATGCCCTGCTGCACCTATATCCTCTACTCTGCTTCGCGCGACCGTTATTACATTGGTGCCACCTGTGATGCAATGCAGGAGCGGATCCGGAGGCATAATTCAAATCATAAAGGCTTTACAGGCGCATCAGCAGACTGGGAAATTGTGTACCAGGAAGAACAACCGGACGGAAAAGCTGCTTTTGCCCGCGAGCGTGAGCTGAAATCCTGGAAAAGCCGAAAGCGGCTGGAGCAGCTTATCGCGTCCCGCCAACAACTTTAGCCGATTCGGAGCATCCCGCCGCAGGCGGGAGGGTCGGCGGTTCGAACCCGTCAACTCCCACCACTTCAGAAGCCCCGCAATCGCGGGGCTTTTTCGTTTTACGTTCATTCCGAATCTCGATAGTCAGGAATGCCCTGCTTGTTCCGAAGCAGCTTAGCCACTTGGTTCACAACCAATAACTTCATACAGTTTTCCCCGAAAAACAGCAGCGGAGCAGTTCTTGCATTGTACTCCGCATGAAGCGAGCAACCCTGAAGCCGGTGAAGCTGACCGCAAAAGCCAAAAGCCTCCTGAAAAAAGCAGAGCGGACACCGATGCCCCGCAACCTGGCGCCGATGCTGGCAACGCTGGTCAACGAGCCGCCCAAAGAAAGCGGCTGGCAGTTCGAGATGAAATGGGATGGTTACCGCACGCTCGCCTTCCTTGACGGAACATCCGTAGAACTACAATCGCGCAACGGCAAGTCCTTCAACGAAAAATTTTACCCGCTCACTCAATCGCTGGAGCAGTGGTCGCTGCCCGCCGTGCTCGACGGGGAGCTGGTCGTGCTTAACGAGCAAGGCCTCCCCGACTTCTCCGGATTGCAGTCCTGGCGCAGCGAGGCCGACGGTGCGCTGCTCTACTACCTCTTCGACCTCCTCTGGCTCGACGGCTATTCCCTGATGGGTCTGCCGCTTCGCGACCGACAGGAGCTGCTGCGCGCGCTTATTCCACCCGACCATCCCTTTCTCCGCGCCAGCAACGTCATCGAAGGCAATGGCAAGCAGGCATTTGAGCAAGCCCGCAGCCTGCACCTCGAGGGAGTCATGGCCAAGGACCCCGACAGTATTTATACACCCGGTCTCCGCAGCCCGGAATGGCTCAAGGTAAAGACCGCCCACAGCCAGGAGCTCGTGATAGGAGGCTATACGATCAACGAGGGCAGCAGCAAGCCCTTCAGCGCGCTCCTGCTTGGCCTGTACGAGGACGGCAAGCTGCAATACGTTACCCCGGTAGGCACCGGGTTCAGCCGCAAGCAGCAGCTCGACCTCCTGGCGACGTTCAAATCCATCGAAACAAAAACCTGCCCCTTTGCCACGGTGCCCGAATACAATAAACCCTCGCGCTTCCGGCCCGACCCGCCGCCGGCTACCGTCGTTTGGCTGAAGCCGAAGTTCGTGGCCGAAGTGGAGCACCGCGGGCGCACGTCGAACGGCGCCCTGCGCCAGCCCTCGTTCAAAGGACTGCGCCCCGACAAGGCTCCGAAGGAATTGCGCTGGGAAAAAGCCGCCGAAACAAAGGGACTCGAAAAGCATGCCCTCGTGCAGAATAAAGTACTGGCGGCCCCTGCAAAGCGCGGGCGCAAGACGCTGCTCAATCCAAGCGAGGAAACACAGACAAGGACGATCGGCGGCAACGAGCTGCGTTTTACCAATCTCAGTAAAGTGTATTGGCCAAAGGAAGGCTATACGAAGCGCGATCTTATCAACTATTACTACCAGATGGCCCCGCTGATGCTTCCCTACCTGAAGGAGCGGCCGCAGATCCTGAACCGGCACCCGAATGGCATCGACGGGCCTTCGTTTTACCAGAAAGATGTCAAAGGAAAAGCACCGGCATTCATCGAAACCTTTCCGTACTACAGCTATATGGACCGGCGCGACAAGGAGTTTCTCGTCGTGACCGACGAAGCAAGCCTCCTGTACATCGCATCGCTGGGCTGCATCGAGATCAATCCCTGGCACAGCCGTCGCGACCGGCCCGACCGCCCCGACTGGTGTATCATCGATCTCGATCCCGATGGCAATCCCTTCCGGCAGGTCATCCAGACGGCGCTTGTGACGCGGACATTGCTCGACAGCATCGGCGTAGCCTCCTACCCGAAAACTTCGGGGTCGACCGGTCTGCACATTTACATACCGCTCGGCGGCCGCTATAACTATGAGCAGTCGAAGGAGTTCGGACGCAAGCTGGCACGTGTGATCCAGGCCGATCTGCCGAATTTCACGTCGATCGAGCGGCAAACAGCCGACCGCAAGGGAAAGCTCTACATCGATTTCCTGATGAACCGGCCGCAGGCTTCAGTCGCGGCCCCTTACTCGCTGCGGCCAAAGCCGGGCGCGACCGTTTCGATGCCCCTGCTCTGGGACGAGGTTCGTACAGGTTTGAAAATGAGCCAATTCACGATCCGCAATGCCGCCGACCGCGTGCGCGAAACCGGCGACCTTTTCAAGGGCGTACTCGGCAAAGGCATCTCACTCGAAAAGGCGGAAGCGGCGCTGGCGGCCCTTCGCCCCCGAAAATAGCCTGCGAAACCGGTCTGCCTCAGCCATTCCATTTCGGGCCAAAGATGTTACCTTTGGCGGGATAAAACGTTGTTTTATGCCCGGTACGAAAGACTCTGTCCAGCCGCAGGAAGCGGTCGATACGCTGGTGGCGACGGATGTGCCCTGCCAGCTGATCGTATGGAATGATGAGGTAAACACCTTCGAGTGGGTTATTGAAACCCTCGTGGAGATTTGCGGCCATAGCCAGGAGCAGGCCGAGCAATGCGCTTATATCATTCATTTCCGGGGCAAGTACGCCGTGCAGTCCGGCTCCTTCGATGAGCTCCGACCGAAAGCCGAAGCTATCATTGACCGGGGCATCAATGCTACCGTAGAAGTACCGGTGTAGCGCCACGTTGACTAGTTCTTCGTTCCTGAAATAACCCTAATGTTGTTTGATACAAAAGCCCCGCTGTCAGCGGGGCTTTCTACTTTAATTGTTCAATGTTCAAACTCAATTTTCAATGCTCAGGGAGGCAAGAAATAAAGCGGTACTCCACGGCCCTTGAATATTGAGCATTGAGCGTTGAGGATTAATTATTGTTTGATGTGAGAAACCCGTCGGGACAAATAAATCCGTCCCGGCCTAAGTGCCCCCTTTGGGGGACGGGGGCCGCGGCCTAAAACCGGCTGCCGATGTAATGCGGCAGCACCTTCCGCCATGTATCCCAATCGTGGCGCCATTCTTCGCCCCAGATGTCGAGCTCGTAGCTGATGCCTTTGCTGTACAGGATGCCGGCAAAGCTGCGGGCGGCATTCGGGTCTTCGTAGGGACCACTGCCCGAAAAGAGATGGATATGCGGGCTGCGGCGGATCTGCTCGAGCACCCCGTGATCGTTGAGGTTCGGGAGATAGTGCTGCGGACTGTTGAAATACACATCGTCGTCCCAATACCCTTTTGTGTATTCGGTAAGGTCGTAGACACCACTCATCGCAATAACACCGTTGATGAGGTCGGGGCGCTTCAGGAAGAGGTTCATACTGTGCAGCGCTCCGAACGACGCTCCGCAAACATAAATGGGCGTATCGGGGCTTGTATGCGTCCGGATGAACGGGATCACCTCCTCAAACACATAACTGTTGAACTGCTGGTGCCGGATCGACTTATGCCGCGGATCCATGTGGTTGTTGAGCCAGCTCTCGTTGTTGATGCTGTTGATCGAGAAAACCTTGAGCTTGCCTGCATCGATAAAGGGCTGGAGGCTGTCGATGAGCTGAAAGCGCTCGTATTCGAGAAAATCGGCGGCAGCAGTGGGCACCAGCAGCAGGGCGAAGCCGAAATGGCCATAGGTGGCAATCGGCATTTCCTTCTGGAGGCGCTCGCTGTACCAGGATGTTGTCTGTCTTTCCATAAAATCGTCGGGTGTTGGCGTTCGCACAAGAAACAGAAAAAACGGATCGTGTGCGCAGGCCGTCCTTAATTTTTTAGGATGACCCGCGCCCTTGGCTTAACTTGACCTTCCTGTACCAACCTTTACCGCGTGGAGCCGAACCTTCTGCCTCAGACTTCCCTGCCAGCGGGCGATGGGCGCGCCGATGACATCTTCGATAACGACCGCAAGATGCTGGCGTTGCTGTACCACAACACGCGCGAATATTTCCTCCTTGTCGACCGTGAGCTGAAGGTGCGGATGTATAACCGAACAACCTGGGAGCAGGTGAAGCTTCATATGGGCTTCGAGATCGCCCGCGGCATCCCGGTGCTCCAGTTCAGTGAGCCCGCGCGGCATAAGGAGCTGCTCGAGCTATATGAAGACGTGCTCCGCGGCGAGGCCCGCGAAACGTATGTAGACGTCACCTCGCAGCACGACGGCGTCCTGCACAGCCTCCACAATTTTTTTCTTCCGGCACGCGATGAATCCGGAGAGATCGTGGCCGTGATGATCATCGCCCACGACATCAGCGACCTGAAACGCACCGAGCGCGCCCTCAGCCGCTCGGAAGAGCAGTGGCGCTTTGCCTTGGAAGGCAGCAACCTCGGGCTCTGGGACCGCGATCTGAGCGACAACAAGATCTACTTCTCCCCTTCCTACCACCGCTTGTATGGTTTTCCCGAAGGCAGCCTCCGCACCGATGCGAAGGAGCTCACCGAGCGGATTCACCCGGCCGATGCCGCGATCGTTGACGCCGCACTGAAGCGCCACATCAGCGGCGAGACGTCGATGTACGAAGCTACCTTCCGCATCCGCGACGCGCAGGATCAGTACCGCTGGATCCAGGCGCGCGGCATGATCGTATCGCGCGATGAGTCGGGGCGCCCGCTCCGGATGATCGGCACCCACGCCGATGTAACGGCGGCCATTGAAGCCGAAAAGCGGCTCCAGCTTTCGGAGCAGAAATACCGTTTGCTCTTCGACAGCAATCCCCTGCCCTGCCTCATCGTCGAAGCCGGCAGTCTCGAGGTGCTGCGCTGCAATGCCGAAGCCACGCGCGTCTACAGCAACGGCGGAAGTCCCATCGGCCGCAGCCTGTATGAGCTGTGGCGCGGCGACCAGAGCGGAAGCGAGCTCAAGCGGCGCCTCGACCTGCCGCGCTCCCTCCCGCAGCGGATGACTTGGCACTACCAGGACGACGGGCGCCACGTACACATAGAGGTGTACTCCGAACTGATCCAATACGACGACCGCGAAGCACGCCTGATACTCGTGAAGGATATCACCGAGCAGATCGATGCCGAGATCGCCCTGCACCGGAGCCATGAGCGCTATGTGCTGGCCACGCGCGCCACCTCCGACGCACTCTACGACTGGGACCTGAAGCACAACGAGCTCCACTGGGGCGAAGGACTGCTGACGCTGTTCGGCTACGAGCTCGATGAACTCAATATCGATGGATGGGAAGCTGCGATACACCCCGACGAGCGCCGCAAGGTGACCGCCTCGCTCGATGAGCTCCTGCAAAACCGCGAGCGCGACTTCTGGAAATTTGAATACCGGTTTCGCGGAAAGGACGGGCGCTACCGCAATGTGCTCGACCGCTGCTACGTGCTTCGCAATGCATCGGGTGTTGCCACGCGGATGATCGGCGCCATGCAGGACATTACCGAGCAGAAGGAGCAGGAACGCGCGCTTCTTCAATCCGAGCTCGACCGGCAGAAGCAGATCTCGCAGGCCACCATCGAAACGCAGGAACGCGAGCGGAGCGACATTGGCAAGGAGCTTCACGACAATGTGAACCAGCTCCTCACCACCACCAAGCTCTATCTCGACCTCGCGATGAGCAATACAGCGCTCCGCGAGGAGCTGCTGCAGAAGTCCTCGAAAAATGTCATCACCGTCATCAACGAGATCCGGCAGCTGTCGCGCTCGCTGATGAACCCGAGCCTTGGCGACCTGGGCCTGCTCGAGGCAATCCAGGATCTTGCTGAAAGCGTGCAGCTGACGCGTCGGCTGGAAGTGACCGTGGAAGCGGATCCGGCCGTGGAAACGCTGCTGCTCGAAACACAGAAGCTGGCCATTTTCCGCATCCTGCAGGAGGCCATCAATAACGTGCTCCGTCATGCGAAGGCCGCACAGCTGCGGATACGGCTGTCGGCGGAGAATGGCAATGTCGTACTCCGCGTCCAGGACGATGGCATTGGATTTGAGCCCGTACAGGTGAAAAAGGGAGCTGGCCTGCGCAATATGGAAAATAGGGTATATTTGGCCAATGGTACGCTGCTCGTGGAGAGCACTCCCGGGCGGGGCTGTACCTTGATTGTTCAACTTCCGATGAAAACGTGATATGTCTGAAACCAACGATAAGATTACAATCCTGATCGCCGACGACCATACGCTTGTACGTGAAACCTGGAGCTTTATCCTTAACACCGACCCGCGCTTCCAGGTGGTAGCCGAGAGCGGCAGCGGCGAAGAAGCCGTCGAGATGGCGAAGAACCTGCGCCCCAACATTGTCATTATGGACATCAACCTGCCGGGCATGAACGGTATTGAGGCGACGCAGCTCATCCGCAAATTCTCCCCGGGCTCCAAGGTGCTCGGCGTTTCGCTGCACACACAGCCGACCTACGCCCGCAAGATGATGCAGAAAGGCGCCATGGGCTATGTGACGAAAAACTCGTCGCGCGAGGAAATGTTCAAAGCCATTATGGAGATCAACAACGGCAAAAAGTACATCTGCGACGAAATCAAGAACATCCTTTCCGAGCAGGTGATCTCCGGCGAAGACCAGCAGACGGGCCTCAACTCCCTCTCCCAGCGCGAGATCGAGATCATCTCCTTTATCAAGAAAGGCCACTCGTCGAAAGAGATCGCCGACGCTCTCAACATCTCGGTGAAGACCGTCGAGGTGCACCGGTACAACATCCTCAAGAAACTCAACCTGAAGAACGCTGCCGCCCTGGTGAATTACATCAACAACAGCCAGCTGGACTTCGATAATTAGTGCGTCAATCGTGAATCGTCAATCGTGAATGGATTCACGACAAATAACAAAATGGCCCCATTCCAGGGGCCTTTTTATTGACGATTCACGATTGACGATTCACGAGTCCTACAGCCACTTTCAGGGCAGAAGAGTTACCTTTGCCTCCCAAATCCCCGCTTTAGCACCGAATCATGAACACGACGCTTTCCAAAAACTACGAGCCCGGCCAGGTTGAAGAAGGCTGGTACGCCCACTGGGAACAAAAAGGCTATTTCCACAGCACACCCGACGAGCGCCCGCCCTTTACCGTGGTCATCCCGCCGCCGAACGTTACCGGTGTGCTGCACATGGGTCATACCCTCAACGAAACCGTGCAGGACGTGTTGGTTCGCCATGCCCGCATGAGCGGCTTCAACGCCTGCTGGGTACCCGGCTCCGACCACGCGTCGATCGCTACGGAAGCCAAAGTGGTGCAGATGCTCGAAAAAGAAAAGGGCATTAAAAAAAGCGAGCTCACACGCCCCGAATTCCTGAAATACGCCTTCGAATGGAAGGAGAAATACGGCGGCATCATCTACCACCAGATCAAAAAGCTCGGCTGCTCCGTCGACTGGAACCGCGTGACGTTCACCATGGACGACCACTATTACGAGGCGGTCATCAAGGTGTTTGTAGACCTCTATGAAAAAGGGCTCATCTACCGCGGCGCCCGGATGATCAACTGGGATCCCGCCGCGAAGACCGCGCTTTCCGACGAGGAAGTGGAATACAAGGATGTCAGCGGCAAGCTCTATTACGTGCGCTACCGTGTCGAGGACTCCGACGAATACATCAGCATCGCCACGCAGCGCCCCGAAACGATCATGGGCGATACGGCGGTATGCGTCAATCCAACCGACGAGCGCTATGCGCACCTCAAGGGAAAGAGCATCATCGTGCCCCTCGTGAACCGCGCTGTGCCGATCATTTTCGACGAATACGTCGACCCGGCCTTTGGCACGGGCGCCCTCAAGGTGACGCCGGCCCACGACATCAATGACTACAACCTCGGTCTCAAGCACGGCCTGCCTACGATCGATACCCTCAATGAAGACGGCACGCTGAGCGCCGCCGCACTGGTATTTGTGGGAATGGACCGCTTCGACGCCCGCAAGGCAGCCGTAGAGCAATTGCGCGCCGAAGGGGCCCTGGTAAAGGAAGAAGAATACAGCACCCGCCTCGGCTACTCGCAGCGCTCCGGCGCCGTGGTAGAGCCGCGCATCTCCACGCAGTGGTTTGTGCAGATGAAGCACTTCGCCGGCCTCGCGCTCGACGCGGTGAGCAGCGGTGAAGTAAAGATCCACCCGGAAGAGCGCTTCCTCGCAACCTACAAATACTGGCTGGAGAACATCAAGGACTGGTGCATCTCGCGCCAGCTCTGGTGGGGCCAGCGCATTCCCGCCTGGTATGACAAGGAAGGCCGCTTCGTGGTTGCCGCAACAAAAGACGAAGCGATCGCCAAGTTCAGGTCGCAGCACAACATTGACGCTTCCCCTTCGGCCATTGACCAGGACGAAGACGTACTCGACACCTGGTTCTCTTCCTGGCTCTGGCCGATCGAGGTCTTCAACGGCATCGTTGATCCCGGAAACAAGGAAATCGACTACTACTACCCTACCAACGTGCTCGTCACCGGCCAGGACATTATCTTCTTCTGGGTGGCGCGCATGATCATGGCGGGTATGGAATACAAGCAGGAGCGCCCCTTCGAGCACGTCTACTTCACCGGTATGGTGCGCGACAAGCAGGGACGCAAGATGAGCAAGAGCCTCGGCAACTCGCCCGACCTGCTCGACCTCATCGACCGCTTCGGCGCCGACGCCGTTCGCTTCGGCATCCTCATCTGCTCCCCCGCCGGCAACGACCTGCTCTTCGACGATTCCAGCTGCGAGCAGGGACGCAACTTCAACAACAAGCTGTGGAATGCCCTGAAGCTGGTGAAGATGTGGGAAGGCCGCCAATCTACGGAGCCTGCCAGCGCAGGTGCCCCGATGCCCTTCGAGGTCGAATGGTTTGGTCAGCGCCTGGCCCAGGTAAAGACGCAGGTGGAGGACCTGTACAAGGGATTCCGTCTCTCGGAAGCGTTGAAGACCATTTACTCGCTGATTTGGGATGACTTCTGCTCCTGGTACCTCGAATGGGCCAAGCCCGGTTTCGAGCAGCCGATCGACAGCGCGGTGTACGCCAAGACCGTCGAGTACTTTACCGAGCTCATGCAGCTGCTGCACCCCTTTATGCCCTTCATCACCGAAGAGATCTACCACCAGCTTGCCGAGCGCAGCGACGACCTTTGTGTCCGCCAGTTTACTAAGGCTGCTCCGGTTAACGGCGAGCTGCTGAAGCAGGGCACGCTTCTCCAGGAAGCCATTTCGGCGCTCCGCGATGCGCGCGTCAAGAACAACCTGAAGCCGAAAGACCCGGTGACTGTTTCTATCCAGACCGATGGAACGGCCACTTACGAGGCCATCCGCGCCATCCTCGCGAAGCAGGTCAATGCCGATATCCAGTTTGTCAGCGATGCCGTTCCCTCGTCCATCGCCGTCGTGCTGGGCAGCGACCAGTTCTATATCAGCTCCGAGCAGGCCATCGACAGCTCGGTACAAAAAGAGCAGTTGCTGAAAGAGCTCGAATACCAGCAAGGCTTCCTCGCTTCGGTCGACAAGAAGCTTTCGAATGAGCGCTTTGTACAGAATGCGAAGCCCGAAGTAGTGGAAGTGGAGCGCAAGAAGAAGAAGGACGCCGAAGAGAAGATCGAGGCGATCGAGAAAAGCCTGGCCCTGCTGGCGTAGGGAACCGCAGAACAACGAACAAGCAATTTTGAATACGGAAGGAAGTCTGAAAAGGCTTCCTTTTTTTATTGGCAGATTCCGATCAACATTCCCTGTTCCTTGCTCCTTGTTCTGCGGTTCAAAAAAAATCCCCGCATTGCTGCGGGGATTATAAGTAGGATGCGGTTGTTTGTGCTTAGTGCTTCGCGAGCTCTTTCTTCTTCGCGGGCTCGGCAGAGGCTACCGGCTCGGCGTCGCCACCGAGGGAGCGCTTGCCACCCATGTCCACGAGGATCGGGGCAGCTACGAAGATCGAGGAGTACGTACCGGTGATCACACCGATCAGCATCGCAAAAGCAAAGCCGCGGGTTACTTCACCACCGACCAGGAACAGGATCAGGATGGTCAGGAACACCGTCAGCGAGGTCATGATGGTACGGCTCAGCGTGTCGTTGATGGCCTTGTTGATCACCACTTCTTTCGGAGCGCCGATCATCTGGCGGGTGTATTCACGGATACGGTCAAATACGATCACGGTATCGTTCATCGAGAAGCCGATCACCGTCAGCACGGCCGCGATGAAGTGCTGGTCGATCTCCAGCGGGAAGGGAACCACGTTGCGGAGGAACGAGAACACAGCCAGCGTCACGAGCACGTCGTGCAGCAGGGCCACAATCGTACCGAGCGAGTAGCGCCAGTCGCGGAAGCGGATGAAGATGTAAAGGCAGATGATGATAATCGAGAAGATGGTAGCCTGGAGGGCGCCGCTCTTGAGGTCATCGGAGATCGTCGGGAGCACCTTGGTCTTTCCGAGCTTGTACTTCGTATCGAACTGCTCGTACGTGGTACCGGCGGGGAGGTGCTTCGTGAGGCCCGACAGAAGCTTCGCCTGCACGAGCGAGTCGGCAACCGGGCGTGTGTCGGTGATCAGGTACGACGTAGTGATGTCGAGCTGGTTGTCGGCACCGATCGTTTTGATAACGGGGTTCTCGCCAAAGGAGGCCTTCAGGTCGTTGCGTACTTCGTCGACCGTTACGGGCTTGTCGAAGCGAACGATGTAGCTGCGGCCGCCCTTGAATTCAACGCCCTCGTCGAAGCCGTTGAAGATCGAGGCGATACCGAGCGCCAGCACGATACCCGAAACCACGTAAGCCACCTTGCGGTACTCGATAAAGCGGTAAGCGGCGTGCTTGAAAACGCGCTTCGAAATACCGGTGAAGTATTCGAGGTGACGCTTCTTGTTGGTGAAGAGGTCGCTCACCCAACGGCTAACCAGGATGCCGCAGAACAGCGACAGGAGGATACCGATAATCTGGGTGGTGGCAAAGCCTTTAACGGGGCCGAGACCAAAGGAGAACAGGATGATCGCGGTCAGCAGGGTCGTAACGTGGGCATCGAGCACCGGCGGCAGCGAGCGGCGGTAGCCTTCGCTCACGGCTGTCTGGTAGTTCTTGCCACGCGTCAGTTCTTCCTTGATGCGCTCGTAGATAATTACGTTGGTGTCTACCGCCATACCGATCGTCAGTACGAGACCGGCGATACCGGGTGCCGTCAGCGTGGCGCCGAGGCCCGTGAGGATACCGATGGTAAAGAGGAGGTTGAGGATAAGGGCGATGTTCGCAACCCAGCCGCTCGTGTTGTAGTACACCAGCATCAGGAGGAAGATCACCACGAACGAAAGGCCGAAGGCCATCATGCCACCCTTGATGGCGTTGGCGCCGAGGGTCGGGCCGACAACCTGCTCCTGCACGATCTTGGCGGGGGCGGGCAGCTTACCTGCTTTCAGGATGTTGGCAAGGTCTTTCGCTTCTGCGGGCGTAAACGAGCCCGAGATGCTCGAAGAGCCGCCGTCGATGCGGTCGTTCACGCGGGGCGCGGAGTATACGATGTTGTCGAGAACGATGGCGATGCAGCGGCCTTTGTTGGCGCCGGTCATGTCGCCCCAGATGCGGGCGGCAGTCGGGTTCATCTTCATCGTTACCTCGGCCTGTCCGTTTACCTGGTTGAAGTCGTCACGGGCGTCCACGATGGCCTCGCCTTCCAGCTTCGCCTTCTCGCGGCCGTTCGTCTTCAGGCCATGGAGGGCTACGAAGTCGGCTGTCTTGTTGTCTTTTGTTTCGGGAATGCCGTAGGCAAACGCGATGTCGGCGGGGAAAGCCGAGCGAACGGCGGGGTTCTCGAGGTACGAGCGAACCAGGGCAGTATCGTTCGTTTTTACATAGCCGATAAGGCCATAGTCGGCCTGGGCCGGCTGAATGTACTGGAACAGCGACTGGCGCTTGGCGGCCGAAGTGTCGCCACCGCTCATCAGCTTGTTGAACGCAGCGTCGGCCAGCTGGAGGGCACCGGTGCCCTGGTTGTTGGCGAGCTCGCTGATGTTGTACGTTTCCCAGAACTGCAGGTTGGCCGAGGACTGGAGGTACTTGCGTACGCGCTCCTGGTCCTGTACACCCGGGAGTTCAACGGTAATGATACCGCGGTCGCGGTCGGGGTTGATGTTGGGCTGGGCCACACCGAACTGGTCGATACGGGTACGCAGTACGCGGAAAGTACGGTCGAAGGCGTCGTAGGCTTCGGCGCGGATGGCGCTTTCCACCTTGTCGTCGCTGTCCTGCGGCTTGATGCGATCCTGGCCGGCAACGGCAAACAGGGACGCAAGACGGCCGTTGGGGTTCAGCTTGGTATATTCCCGGCGGAACAGCGATACGAAGTCGGCATTGCTGTTGGCCTTGTCTTTCTCGGCGTTGTCGAGTGCCTGGAGGAAGATGGGATCTTTCGAGTTGTTGGCCATGGAGCGCAGCAGGCCACTCAGCTCTACCTCGAGGGTAACGTTGATACCGCCCTGGAGGTCAAGACCGAGGTTAAGCTCGTTCTCTTTGGCTTTCTGGTAGCTGATGGCACCGGTGGGACCGTAATGCACGGTCGTGCTCTTGCTGCTGTCGAGGAGACGCTTGTAGCGCTGTGCCTGAGCTTGCTCCTTGGTTGCTTTGTCCGCATTCCGGAAATTCAGGTTCGTCCACGCTTGCGCCTTTGCCTCCATTTTCTTCTCGTGGCTGCGCACCACCCAGGTGAAGGATAATTCGTAAATAGAGTACAGGATCAGCAGGATCGTAAAGAAACGGACCAGGCCTTTCAATTGCATACACGGTTTTTTTAAAGAGGGGCAAATATAGCCTTTTCGGTCTAAAATACCCGCAAATCTTCGGCGGCGCGGGCGGCCGGAATCGGCCAGCAGACAAGGCCTCCGGGCGATGGGAAGAATGGGCCCACGATCGGCCAGGAATCGGTCGGTTGAAAGCCCTGCTGCAGCGCGCCGGGAACGATTGCGAAAATTGGAGGCTCGGAATCGGATTTCCTTACTTTTGCCCCTTTCACACGAACCCATGGAATTAGCTTCCCGATTGCTGCTTTTCAATGAGCCCGAAACCCTCCGTATGGCCAAGCTCGGCCGAGAATTGCGTGCCCAGGGCATCGACATCGTCGACCTGAGCCTTGGCGAGCCCGACTTCGACACGCCCGCCCACATTAAGGAGGCGGCCAAGAAGGCCATCGACGACAACTGGAGCCACTACACACCGGTTGCCGGCTACCTCGACCTCCGCGAGGCCATCTGCGCCAAATTCCGCCGCGACAACCGCCTCGAGTACACGCCCGACCAGATCGTGGTGAGCACCGGCGCCAAGCACAGTCTGGCCAACGCCGTGCTCAGCATCATCAACAAGGGCGATGAAGTGATCATCCCCACGCCCTTCTGGGTCACCTACGAAGCGCTCGTGCAGCTGGCCGAGGGAACGGTGGTGAAGATCAACTCCTCGATCGGCAATAGCTACAAGATCACCCCGGAGCAGCTGGAGGCGGCCATCACGCCGAAAACGCGGCTTTTCATGTTCTCCTCCCCCTGCAACCCGAGCGGCGCTGTATACAGCCGCGCCGAGCTCGAGGGGCTCGCCCAGGTATTCCGCAAACATCCCCGCGTGCTCGTCATCTCCGACGAGATCTACGAATACATCAACTACAACGACTGTATCGAAAGCATCGCCCAGTTTGAGTGGATGAAAGACCGCACCATCGTCGTCAACGGCCTGTCGAAGGGCTTTGCGATGACAGGCTGGCGCCTTGGCTACCTCGCGGCGCCGAAAGAGATCGCCAAGGCCTGCGAGAAGCTGCAGGGCCAGTTTACAAGCGGCACCAATGCCGTCACCCAGCGCGCGGCCATCGTGGCACTCACGGCACCGCTTGATGCCACGAAGGCGATGGTGGACGAATTTGCGCGGCGCCGTGCGCGTGTGCTCGAGCTGATGAAGGAGATCCCGGGTTTCCAGTTTGCCTGTCCCGATGGCGCCTTCTACGCATTCCCCTGCGTGGATGCCTACTTCGGAAAAAAGGACGGCGACGATGTCATCCGCAATGCCGACGACCTCGCGATGTACCTGCTGCACAAAGGCCATGTAAGCACCGTTACGGGCTCTGCCTTCGGCGACAAGCAATGCATCCGCCTCTCCTTCGCCAACAGCATGGAAAATATCGAGAAGGGCTTCGCGCGGATCAAGGAAGCGCTGGCGCGGTTACGTTGATTTGTTGAGAAATTGATTGATATACGTGAAAGGCGCCGCTCTGCGGCGCCTTTGGCATTGTTGCGGGCTAATGTCCGTCTGCCGCCAGGCCGAGCAGCTTTTCATGCAGCGCCAGCACTTGCGGGATCACGAGCTGCTGCTCGTCGTTGCGGATCACGAAATCGCAAAGCTTCATCTTGATACCCGCATCGATCTGCCGCTTCATCCGGGCAAGCACTTCGTCGCGGCTGCTTCCGTCGCGCTGCATAGCGCGCTGCACGCGGAGCGAGAGCGGCGCATCGATGCCGATGATGTAATCGAGCCCGGACG
Source organism: Flaviaestuariibacter terrae (assembly GCF_054777635.1). Classification (NCBI taxonomy): domain Bacteria; kingdom Pseudomonadati; phylum Bacteroidota; class Chitinophagia; order Chitinophagales; family Chitinophagaceae; genus Flaviaestuariibacter; species Flaviaestuariibacter terrae. Next base: position 511,259 of record NZ_BAAHAL010000006.1, on the reverse strand, counting down.
CCGACCCGGTTTCGAAAAGCAGCGCGGCTTCCTTCAGCACATAGGGGCTTTCCTGGGCTTCCATCCAGGCGGCCGCGTCGGCAATCGTGGGCGGGTGCGCGATGGCGTTGAGCAGCTCGAGCTTCTCCGGATCATTGAACACGATTGCTGCAAGCGCGCGCCTGTCGAGCCTGCCTTCTTTGTACAATGCCTCCCCGAACTGCGCCTTCAGCCTGGCCTGCAGGCCGGGGTGGGTATCGTACAGGCGCTTTGAGGCCGCATCGGCATCGTACACCGGGATGCCCAGCAGCGCGAAGACCTTTGCCACCGTGCTCTTGCCCGAACCGATCCCGCCTGTGATACCCACTTTCAGCATAGCTCAAATGTAAAAAGTCAAAATCCAAAAATCGTCGCCGCCGGAAAAGCTATTGACTTTTGAATCTTGACTTTGGTCTTCGTGGTGAAACGAAGAATCGGTTATTTCTTTTCTGCGGGAGCGGCGGTGCCGGTCTTCTGCAGGTTCTGGGTCATTTCCATGGAGATCGACGAGCGCTCCATCTTGATATAGGAGCCGGGCGAGATCTCGAGCTGCACGGTACCATCTTCGTTGATGCGGCTGAGGGTGCCGTGGATACCGGCGATGGTCACGACCTTATCGCCTTTCTGGAGTCCGTCGCCAAAGGACTTTTGCAGCTTCTGGCGCTTGGCCTGCGGGCGGATGAAAAAGAGCCAGAATACGAGGATCATGCCGCCGATGAAGATGAACTGAAAGCCACCACCACCGGGCGCTCCTGCTTGAAGTAAATACATAGTTGCTGGTTAAAATAGTTATTGAGCCGTTACTTCGACATTGAAGTACAGCTCCTGGATGTTGGGGTTCGTATTGGCCTGAACGATCACGTTTTTGTGCTGGGTGCCGATGCGGCCTTCGCTGTTGAAGGTGGCGCGGATGCGGCCTTCGGCGCCGGGCGCTACGGGTGCCTCCGGCTTTTCGGCGATGGTGCAGCCGCAGCCGGGCTGGGCTTTCTCGATCACGAGGGGCTTGTTGCCGCTGTTGCGGAAACGCCAGACCACTTCCACCTGCGCGCCTTCCATTACCTTACCGAGCTCCTGGGTGGTCGAGTCGAGCCACTGGATCTTGGTGTAATTGGCGGTGTCGGTCATCGTGCGGGTGTCCTGGGCCCGCTTGAGCGAATCGGCGCGGCTGCTGCTCTGGGCGTCCTGTCCGTTACAGGCAGCGAAGATGGCTGCGGCGGCGAGAACCGGGAAAAATGCTTTCATGCGTTTCGGTTGAGGTCGCAAAAATAATGGCTCAGGCTCCTTTGCGGAAATCCGTTTTGTGCAGCTGGCCCGATTGAACAAGGTCTTTGTGAATGTTGTCGAGAATGCCGTTGATGAACTGGCCGCTCTGCGCGGTGCTGTATTCCTTGGCCAGCTCGATATACTCGTTGATGGTCACCTTCGGCGGGATCGTTTCGAAATAGAGCAGTTCGGCCACGCCCATCTTCATCAGGATCATGTCGAGTGCGGCAATGCGCTCGGCGTCCCAGTTTTTGAGTTTCGGGTGGATATAGCCTTCGAGCTGCTCCTGCTTTTCGAGCACGGTGCTGAGCAGGCTTTTCGCAAACTGGAGCTTTTCGGGCGAGATGAACTGGTCGATCCGGAAAGATCCGGGCTTCTGCAGGTAACCCTGGACAAGCTGCACGGTCATTTCGCCATCGTCGTCCCAGTTCGGGAAGAGCTCCTCGATATGGGCGATAAAGTCTTCCTGCGGCAGCAGCAGGTCCTCGAAAATAAATTCGAGGATTCCACGCTCGGCTTTCTTATCGCGCGATTCGGAGGAAATATAGGCGTGGTATTCGGGGGTCTCTGCAAGCTTCATGTACGTACGGCGCACGATGTCGCGATCGATCCGGAGCTCGGGCTTCGCGCTGGCCCACTCCGACTTCAGCGAGTCGTCTTCCTTGAGGGTCCAGAGCAGCTCGTTGCCCGCGATCTTGGTGTTTACATTGAGGTCTTCGGTCGAAGGAAGGTGCTTCGAGCGGCGCTGGTACGAATCGGTTTCGGCATAGCCGGCCACTTCGGTAATAAAATAGAGGAGGTACTGCAGCAGGTCGCGCGACTGGTCGAAGTGCTTTTGCAGCAGGCGCTGCGGCTCTCCGGGCTTTCCCCCACCCTCCTGCGTCGTCAACGTATACAAGGTCTGCATCACTTTCACCCGGATATTCCTTCTGCTGATCATCGCTAACAACTTTTGAGCCGGCAAAGATAGCTGAAAACAGTTTGTAGTTTGGAGTTTGTAGTTTGAAGTCAGGCCGTGATGAGCCCTGGCCATTGCGAAACCACGTGTCGCTTTGCGCAACTACAAACCACAAACTACAAACTTTTATTTATAAAGCCCCGCTGCCGTGCGCTCGGCGAGCGACTTCGGAAACAGCCAAACCAGGAAGGCCCCGAGCTTGTTGATGGCGCCGGTGATCACCTCGGTGCGGCCCTGCAGCGTTGCCTGCACGGCGGCTTTGGCCACTGCTTCCGGGCTCATGTTCACCTTCTCGGCGGCTTTCTGCGCCTTCGGCCCTACCTGGGCCCGGTTGGCAAAATCAGTGTCGGTGGAGCCGGGGCACACACAGGTAACCGATACCGGCGAATCGCGCAGCTCATAGTGCAGGCCGCGGCTGAAGGTGAGTACAAAGGCCTTGCTCGCCGCATAGATGCTGAGGAACGGAACGGCCTGGTAAGCCGCCGACGAAGCGATGTTGAGAATCCAGGCTTTCGGCTGCTGCTTCAATACAGGGATAAAGAGGTGGGTGAGCGCTACGAGTGCGTTCATGTTCACCTGCATCATATTTTGCTGCCCTTCGAGGGAAAGGCTTTCAAAGGAGCCGCTGGAGCCGAAGCCGGCGTTGTTCACGAGCGCCTGCACAGCATAGCCCGCATCGCGGCACCAGTCGAAGATTCGCTGCGGCGCCGCCGGGTCGCCGAGGTCCTCGGCCCGGGTATTCGCTTCCACGCGGAAGTCGGCGCGGATGGCCGCTGCGGCTGCTTCGAGCGCGTCGGCGCCGCGGGCCACCAGCAGCACATTGTAGCCGCGTGCCGCCCATTCGCGGGCAATAGCCAGACCGATGCCCTTGGAGGCTCCTGTGATGAGAACGTAGTTCATAATACTGCTTTAGGGAGGTTGAAATGTTCAATGTTCAATCCTCAATACTCAATGTTCAAGTGCTTTGTTGAAAATTGAACATTGAGCGTTGCGCATTGAGCATTGGAAGCAAAGAAGCTCCGCATCGCGGAGCTTCGGGCTAGTTTTGAACGGTTGAGGCAAGCCGGTGATAAAACGGCGTCTTGCTCTTGTCGTTCTTCGGCATGTACTTGCCGGTAACCACCGGAACATACATAACGCGGCGGCGGCTGGCCTCGCCGAAGTGCGGCGATTGCTGCACGCGGTGCCAGAGGCGGCCATCGTGCACGGTAAGGTCGCCGGCCTCGATGTCGAAGCCCACTTCGCGCGGATCGGGCTTGTGGTCGATAAAGTATTTCTTGCCAAAGAGGAGCCGGAGAATGCCCTGGTTGTGGGTGCCGGGGAGGATGCGGAGGCCGCCGTTCTCAAAGGGGCAGGTATCGAGGTGGATGCCTACATTGAGCATCGGCATGATCCGCTGGCCCAGGAAGAGGTCGCGCGGGGAGTCGGTATGCCAGCCCATCTGCGAAAACGCGCTGTTGGCTGTGCGCACATAATTATTAAGTACAAGGCCGTCTTTCTCGTATTCGCCGATGCGGCCCTCAAAAGGTGCGACAAGGCCGGTAAGGGCCTGGAGGCGCGGGTCGCGGAGCAGCTCCTGGAGCAGCGGGCTGAATTTCGATGTGAAGCAGATCCGCTGGATGGTTTTGTTGCCCAGCTCGTCTTTGCCGAATTTGAGGGGAATGCCGTGAATTTTTTCAACACCCTCGTCGAGCAGTTGCTCCTCGATGCGGGTCACCTCGGCGCGGATGGCCAGGAGGGTTTCCTGTGGGATGAAGTTGCGGAACATCAGGACGCCGTGCTTTTGGAAAAAGGCGAGTTGCTCCTCGGTGATAGAATGGCCCAGTACAAAATCAGGTATCGTGAATTTCCTCATTACAGTCTCAATTTAAAAAAAGGGTGGTCGGGGTCGTTACGGATGTTGGACTATTTCCCGCTTAAAACAACGCAAATTTACGCATCCTGCCAAAGCATTTTAGCGGAAAGCCGCCTTTTTGCCGGTGAGATAGCATAAATAGGTGAGGATTGGCGCCGCGAGTACATCAATTGTATAATGCACATGCTGCACCAGCACGAGGCATCCCACCGCAACGCCCGCAAGCGCCGCCAGCCGGCGCTGCCAACGGAGCGCGAAGCAATAGGAAAACAGGAACAACGTAGCCGTATGACCGGAAAAGAACAGGTCTTTGGTGATGAAGGTTTTGCCGTAGAAGCGATTGGCCAGCGGGTCCACGAGCGGGATGAGTCCGGGCGGTGTGTCCAGTGCCGTGAGATAGATGCTAGCCATACGCGCGGCAGTGAGTACCGCAAAGCTCCAGACGAACAGAAGCATGAAGCGCGGGCTCCGGAAGGCCTGCCATACGGCGAGACCGGCGATGCCCCAGATACAGCTGAAGATCGGCAGCGACACATCCCGCGGGGAAACGGCCAGCAGCAGCGGATCATGCAGCGCCCGGCCGGGGCGGGCTTCGATCAGCTGGAAAAAGGGCGGCAGCAGGGCCAGCATAACGAGCGAGAGCAGGATGCCTTCCAGCAGTCGCCGGCGAAGGGGCTTCACGCGCCAGGCAGCGTCCCAGCGGTCGGCCGTTGATTCAAAAAGGTCTCCGGGTACAGACATCGGGCGGCAATGTTACGACAGTTGCCGCTGCCGATGAGCGCCGTGGACAAACTGACAGAATTTCGCGCGCCTGTCAGGGATTGCCAGCCCTGCTGAAAAAAATTCAGGCAAAGCGGCAAAAAAACCGGGGCAAACCGGAAATAGTTTCCGGTTTCGCGTGGTGGCACGTATTTCGAGCAGGGAGGGCACCGCGTGGGGACGGATTCACCGTACCTTGCGGCCCACATCTTCAATCAAACCAAAATTTCATACGTATGTCGAACAAAGTCAATGTTACCCCCCTGCACGACAGAGTGATCGTGAAGCCGGCTGCTGCTGAAGAAAAGACCGCCGGTGGTATCATTATCCCGGACACGGCAAAAGAAAAGCCCCAGCGCGGTATCGTAATCGCAGCCGGCCCCGGCAAAAAAGACGAGCCCGTAACCGTGAAGGAAGGCGACACTGTGCTCTACGGCAAATATGCCGGTACCGAGATCTCCATCGAAGGCAGCGACTACCTGATCATGCGCGAGAGCGATATCCTGGCGATTGTCTAGGCTTCGACTACGCTCAGCCTGACAACACAGCTTACGGTCACCCTGAGCGAAGCCGAAGGGTGATGCATTCTAATCCTTAAAAATTCAAACAGAAATAATCATGGCAAAACAACTGTTTTTCGAAACTGATGCCCGCAATAAGATGAAAAGAGGTGTTGACGTACTCGCCAACGCCGTAAAGGTTACCCTCGGTCCGAAAGGCCGCAACGTGGTGATCGAGAAGAAATTTGGCGCTCCCGCCGTAACCAAGGACGGTGTTTCCGTTGCCAAGGAGATCGAGCTGGAAGACGCTATCGAGAACATGGGCGCCCAGATGGTAAAGGAAGTAGCCTCCAAGACTGCCGACATCGCCGGTGACGGTACGACTACCGCCACGGTACTGGCCCAGGCCATCATCACCGAAGGCCTCAAGAACGTAGCCGCCGGTGCAAACCCGATGGACCTCAAGCGTGGTATCGAAAAGGCCGTTCGCGCCGTAGTAGAGAACCTGAAGTCGCAGAGCCAGACCGTTGGCAACGACAACCAGAAGATCGAGCAGGTAGCCACCATCTCCGCCAACAACGACAGCGAGATCGGTAAGCTCATTGCCGAGGCCATGGCCAAGGTATCCAAAGACGGTGTGATCACCATCGAGGAAGCCAAGGGTATCGAAACCACTGTCGACGTGGTAGAAGGTATGCAGTTTGACCGCGGTTATATCTCTCCCTACTTCGTTACGAACAGCGAGAAGATGCAGGCCGAGCTCGACCGCCCCTACATCATGATCTACGACAAGAAGGTGTCTTCGATGAAGGACATCCTCCCGATCCTCGAGAAAGTGGCCCAGCAAGGCGCGCCCCTGCTGATCATCGCCGAAGACCTTGAAGGTGAAGCACTTGCTACCCTCGTGGTGAACAAGCTCCGTGGCACCCTGAAGATCGCCGCCGTGAAAGCCCCGGGCTTCGGCGACCGTCGCAAGGAAATGCTCCAGGACATTGCCGTGCTCACCAAGGGCATCGTGATCTCCGAAGAGCAGGGCTACAAGCTCGAGAACGCCGACCTCTCCTACCTCGGCCGCGCCGAGCGCGTTGTTGTCGACAAGGACAACACCACGGTAGTAGGTGGCTCCGGTGAAAAAGAAGCCATCACGGGTCGCATCAACCAGATCCGCGCCCAGATCGAAAACACTACTTCCGACTACGATCGTGAGAAGCTCCAGGAACGCCTCGCCAAGCTCAGTGGTGGTGTTGCCGTGCTGCACGTAGGTGCCGCCACGGAAGTGGAAATGAAAGAGAAGAAAGACCGCGTTGACGACGCCCTGCACGCTACCCGCGCTGCCGTTGAAGAAGGCATCGTTCCGGGTGGTGGTGTTGCCTACGTGCGCGCCATCGAAAGCCTCAACAGCATCGATACGCTCAACAGCGACGAGGCTACGGGTGTACAGATCATCCGCCGCTCGCTCGAAGAGCCCCTGCGCCAGATCGTTACCAACGGTGGCCTCGAAGGCTCGGTTGTGGTTAACAAGGTGCGCGAAGGCAAAGGTGACTACGGCTTCAACGCCCGCACCGAGAAGTACGAGAACCTCATCGCCGCCGGTGTCATCGACCCCACGAAGGTGAGCCGCATCGCTCTCGAGAACGCCGCTTCGATCGCCAGCATGCTGCTGACCACGGAGTGCGTAGTGGCCGACAAACCCGAGCCGAAGTCGGCAGCCGGTGCTCCCGCCGGTATGCCGGGCATGGGCGGTATGGACTACTAATCGCTGATGTCGAATGTCTGATCGCTGATATCAGACGTCCGACATCCTGTATCAGACATAGAAGTGCCGGTCTTGCGACCGGCACTTCCATTTTAAAGAACTGCAAGAAAAAGTGAAAATATTTTTTGCCGATGGGGTTCGTGATACGGAAAGAAACAATTAACTTGTAGTACCATCCTCTGGATCGACCACTCCACCCACCTTTGGCTTGGTGTTTGCGCACCACTACCCTCTGAAAATCAGCTATTTCTGTTAACTCTAAAAAAGGTAGTCTATGTTGTCCAAGATGATTCGCTGGTTCAAATCCCGGTTTACAAAAGCTAACAGAAAGACACGCTCGAAGTCCGGTTTCAATGCCGATAATCCCTTCCTGATTCTTTGATAAAAGCTCCGTACAAGGCTGGTAACATGCCTTGGATTCCTCGCATCCCTAACTTATATTAGTGAACGGAAATCCAATACCTGTCGCGCCCTGTTAATCGTACCGAGAAGAACCTTCGTCCTGGCCGGTACGTATGTGTCCGCCCCCGGCGGCCATTCAGGCTGAAGCCCTGCTGCTATAAACGAATGAACCCTGGCCCCGTGCCGGGGTTCGCAATTTTTGGCAATGCTTTTGCATGGCTGAGTTGCAAACAGCTTTTTCTATGCGAAAATTGATCCTGGCCTCCGCCCTCCTGGCGGGAGGCACCGGCGCCGCGCAGGCGCAGCAGTTACGCGTTGGCGTGAACCTGGCCAACATTTCCACAACCGCAAACGGCCGCGCCGATGATGCCAACAGCCTTACCTCCTTCCAAGTCGGCTTTGTCGGTAACGTCAAGCTCGGTACGCCCCTGTTGGCGCTGCAACCCGGCATCTTGTTTACGGGCAAGGGTGCCAAAGTACAGTACCGCCAGCCCGGGCAGGTAGGTTACTACAAGCAAAGCATCAACCCGTTTTACGTGGAGGTTCCGGTAAACCTGGTCGTGAAGCCGCCGATCGGTGGCGGCAGCCACTTCTTTGTCGGCGCGGGTCCCTACATTGCCATGGGTGTCGCGGGTAAGGCGAAGACGGAGGGCAGCGCGATCGTGGCCGTAAACGGCGAGCGATCCATCCGCTTTTCGAACGACGACCCCAGCACGTTCAACCAGGAAGAAGGCACCGGCTACGGGGTGCTCCGCCGCTTCGACTACGGCCTCAACGGGACGGCTGGCTTCGAAGGCAAGTTTGCCGTTATCGGTGTCAACTATGGCCTTGGCCTTGCCAAGCTGCAGTCGGGAACGAACAGCAGCGCCGACGACGCCAACAAGCACCGCGTGCTCAGCTTCTTCGTCGGCATCAAGCTGTGACGAGGTGAGCAGTGTGCAATGTCATCCCAAAAAGAAAGGTCCCATCGGGACCTTTATTCATTAATTCACGTTCGTGCTCACCGCTGACTACACGGCAAAGGACGATCCGCAGCCACAGGTAGTGGACGCATTCGGGTTGCGGAAGGTAAAACCACGGTTCGACAGCCCGTTCTCCCAATCAACTTCGACACCAAGCAGGTACAGCTCGTGACCGCGGTCCATGACGAAGCGGATGCCTTCGGTCTCGTACTCCTGGTCGTTGCTGCCCGGCTGGCCGAATTCAAGTATGTAAGACATGCCCGAGCAGCCTCCTCCCTTGACCCCGATACGCAGCACTTGCGATGCGTCGAAGCCGGGCTCGGCCATCAGGCGGCGGAGCTCATTGGCGGCGGGAGCGGTAAAGCGCACAGGGGCGATCGTTGTCGTTTCCATGCAGCAAAAATACGGCACTTCCGCGCCCGGCCGGAACAGCCGGGAAATAATGGCATTTTGTTGACAGAGACCTATTTTTGGACCCGTTATGAATATGGATACGTCAACGGTTTCATTACTGGTGGCCGCCGTCGCGCTGGCGGTTGCCCTGGTCTCCCTTTTTCGCAAACAGGCACCTGCCGAAGTTCCGGCGGTCGCCAGCGGCGGCCCCGCGCTTCCGCTGAAGCTTACGGCCTATGAGCGACTCGTGCTGCTCTGCGAGCGGATTTCGCTCCCGGCCCTGATCGGCCGCACGGCAGCTGCCGACCTCAGCGCCCAGGAGATGCGCTACGTGCTCGTGGAGAACATCAAGCAGGAATACGACTACAATGCCTCGCAGCAGATCTACGTATCGGAGGCCGCCTGGTCGGCCGTGCGCAACCTCCGCGACCAAAGCCTGCTGGTGATCAACCAGGTGGCCGGCATGCTCCCCCCCGATGCCCGCGCCGGGGATCTCAACAAGAAGCTGCTCGAGGTGATGATGCAGCAGGAAGGAACGGCGCTGCACACCGCGGCGCTGGAGACGCTGAACGATGAGGCAAAGAAAATCATGCGTTGAACGTGAGCGCTGGGACTCGTGAATCGTGAATCGTCAATCGTGAAAGCACTGTCGATCCACCCAACACCTGTTCTTCGCAATGCGCAACCTTTCCCCGAATCATTGACGATTCACGATTGACGATTCACGAACTCAAATGCGTTTCATGAGCCATAAGATTCAAACCGACTCCGGCATCGACATAAAGCCCCTTTATACTCCCGCCGACCACCCGGCGCCGATGGCGGAACTGCCCGGCGAATTTCCGTTCACGCGCGGCGTGCAGCCCGACATGTACCGGGGCAAGCTTTGGACGATGCGGCAGTATGCCGGGTTCTCGACGGCCGAAGAAAGCAACAAGCGCTACCACTACCTCCTCTCGCAGGGTGTGATGGGTCTTTCGGTTGCCTTCGACCTGCCGACGCAGATCGGCTACGATTCCGACCACGCGCTTGCCGAAGGCGAGGTGGGTAAGGTAGGTGTCGCCATCGACTCGCTCGAAGACATCGACACGCTCTTTCACGGTATCAGGCTCGAAGATGTGTCCACGTCCATGACGATCAACGCTACGGCTTTCATTCTCCTTTCCTTCTACGTGGCGCAGGCGAAAAAGCAGGGCGCTGACCTGAAGAAGATCGCCGGCACGATCCAGAACGATATCCTCAAGGAGTACGCCGCCCGCGGTACTTATATCTATCCCCCGAAACCGTCGATGCGGGTCATCACCGACATTTTCGAATGGTGCAGCCGCGAGCTCCCGAAATGGAACACCATCTCGATCTCGGGGTACCATATCCGTGAGGCCGGCTCTACGGCGGTCCAGGAGATTGCTTTTACGCTGAGTAATGGCAAGGCCTATGTACAGGCCGCGCTCGCAAAGGGGCTCGACATCAACGTCTTTGGCAAGCGCCTTTCGTTCTTCTTCAACGCGCACAACAACCTCTTTGAGGAAGTGGCGAAATTCCGCGCGGCGCGGCGCATGTGGGCCCGCATCATGAAGGAGCTGGGCGCCACCGACCCGAAGGCCATGATGCTCCGCTTTCACACACAGACCGGTGGCTCGACGCTTACGGCGCAGCAGCCGCTCAACAATATTTCGCGGGTAACGATCCAGTCGCTGGCTGCCGTACTCGGCGGCACGCAATCGCTGCACACCAACGGTTATGACGAAGCGCTGAGCCTTCCCACCGAGGAGGCCGCCCGCATTGCCCTCCGGACCCAGCAGGTGGTCGCCTTCGAAAGCGGCGCGCCCGACACCGTCGACCCGCTGGCCGGCTCTTATTTCGTGGAGAGCCTGACCGACGAGGTTGAGCAAAAAGCCTGGGAGCTGATCGCGCAGATCGATGCCATGGGCGGCTCGGTGCCGGCCATCGAGCAGGGCTTTATCCAGGACGAGATCGCGCGCAGCGCTTACCAGTACCAGCGTGGCATCGAGCGTGGTGAAAAGATCATCGTAGGCGTCAACAAGTTTACGATCGACAAGGAGGCGCCTGTACCGGGCTTCCGCATCGACGATTCTATCCGCGACGCACAGGCCCATAAACTCCAGTCACTTCGGGCCCACCGCGACAGCGCCGCCGTACAGCACTGCCTCGAGCGCGTGCGCCAGTCGGCAGTCGACGGCACGAACCTTATGCCCGCCGTTATCGAAGCGGTGGAAGCGTACGGCACGCTCGGTGAAATAGCGGATGTGTTGCGGGGAGTGTTCGGGGAACATAAATAGAGAGAAGATGTCGGATGTCTGACGTTTAATGTCTGATTTTTTAGGCAGCGTTCAAATATAAAAGCGCCCCGTCCATTGGCCGGGGCGCTTTTCATCAGACATCCGACATCAGATATCCCACATTACTTGATAGCTGCGTTGATGGCCTTCGCGCTGTCCTGGTGCATTTTCAGCGTCGGGAGTGTTTTGGCGGCCCAGGCTTTCAGGTCGGCGTCGTTGGCGCCGCTGGCGGCTTTCTCAAACTCGGCCACGTCCTTGTTGTGATCGGTGACCATCATGCCGATGTAATGCTTGTCGAAAGCCTTGCCCTGCATTTTCTGCATGGACATCATGTGGTCCTGCGTGTTTTTATCGAGGCTGTCGCTGAGCATCATACCCTTCGCACGGGCGAGGTTCATGAGCTCCTGGTTAGCCGCCTGGTGGTCGCGTACCATCATGGCGCCGAATGCTTTTACGCGGTCGTTCATGGCGTTGGTTTGGGCCACGTTGCCGGCCTGCACTTCCATCATGCCGCCCATGGCTGCCTTTTTCACGAAGTCCATGTCTTTGTCGTTCAGCGGGGTGCTGCTGTACGTGGTCCCGGCCGGTGCGGTGCTGGACGGGTTGTTCATTGCCGTATCCGGAGCTACGGTTGTTGTGTTGGTGGTGCTGACAGTCGTGTCGGTAGTGCTTTTCGACGTGGAGTCGTTGCTGGTACACGATGCGAGCAGAGTTGAGGCAATCAGAGCTGGTAAGACAAACGTCTTTTTCATATAGAAGTTGTTGGTGAACAATGGCGCGATAGGCAAAAAAGTCATGCCAGCGGCGCAAACCCAGCTTTGTTGGAGGATGCCGCTGCGGAGCTGCAACAAGTTTTGAACGGCCTGCCTCAAATAGGGAATTGTCGTACTTTGGCCGAAATCACCCACGTACCATGAAAAAGATCATGCCCCTCCTGCTGAGCGTGCTTGGCGCCTTGCCGGCCACCGCCCAGCAACCTTCCTTTATTTCCGACTCCCTTGATCAATACATCGCCCGTGGCCTCAAAGACTGGAACCTTCCCGGCCTGTCCGTGGTGGTGGTCAAAGACGGCAAGGTGGTGCTTGCCAAGGGCTATGGCGTTCGTGACCTGACAAGCGGCCGCCCCGTTGACGCGCATACGCTTTTTATGATCGCGTCGAACACGAAGCTCTTCACGGGCACGGCCCTGGCACTGCTCGAAACACGCGGTAAGATCAACCTCAACGACCCCATCCGCAAATACTTTCCCGACTATCGTCTTTACGAGTCGGCCGCCACCCAGCTGGTCACGATCCGCGACCTGCTGAGCCACCGCATCGGAACGAAGACCTTCCAGGGTGACTTTACGTTCTGGAACACGCTGCTTTCCCGCGAGGAGATCATGAAACGGATGCGTCTCCTCAAGCCAACGCAGCAGTTCCGCCAGGACTACGGCTACTGCAACAGCTGCTTTCTCACTGCGGGCCAGGTCATACCGCGGGTGTCGGGCTATATGTGGGAAGACTTCGTGCGCGACTCCATTGTCCGCCCGCTCGAGATGAACGAAACGCGGGTACTCTCCACCGATATCGACAAGCAGCCCAACGTGGCGGTGCCTTATACAACATCCTATACCGGTACGCTGCAGCGTGTGCCCTACGACAACTGGAACAACCTCGCCCCGGCCGCCGCGATCGTGAGCAACGTGAGCGATCTGGGCCACTGGCTGCAGTTCCAGCTCGACAGCGGCCGCTGGATGGGCAGGCAGGTAATGCCGTTTTCGGTGCTGCAGAAAACGCGCGATCTCAACATCGTCGTCGGCAGCCGGAAGTCGGGCGCGTTCCCCACACATTTCCGTGGCTACGGACTCGGGCTTTTCGCCACCGATTACAACGGCCGCCAGGTATACTGGCATACCGGCGGTGCGGGTGGCATGGTAAGCAACGTGTGCTTCGTGCCCGAGGAGCGGCTGGGCATTGCCATCTTGACGAACCAGGATAACCAGAGCTTTTTCGAAGCGCTTCGCTATCAGATCCTCGATGCCTACCTTGCTGTTCCGTACATAGATCGCAGCCGCCAGTTCCTGGGCCCGGCCCGCCGCGAGCTGCAGGGCCAGCTGGCAGAGATCAGCGCCTGGAAAGCGCGGGTAAAAGGCAACAAGCCATCCCTGCCCCTGGCCGAATACTCCGGCTCCTACCAGAATCCGCTCTACGGCTCGATCCGTATCCGCACCGAGGGCGACAGCCTTGTGATCCGTTTCCTCAACCACGAAAACCTCGAGGCCTCACTCAGGTACATGGACAACGGCGAATGGCTGATGACTTATAACAACATCGAGTACGGCATCTTCGCCATCCGGTTTGAAGAGCTCAAAGGCAAGGTGCGGAGCGTGACCACACGACAGAACGAATATGCCGAGCAGGATCCGTATGTCTTTATTAAAACGAAATAACGAAGCAGCGAAAGTCTGCTAATCTGCTAGTCTGCTAATAATAAAACCCGCTTCGGTGAAGCGGGTTTTATTATTGTAGTAGCGAAAAAGTATTAGCAGACCAGCAGATTAGCAGACTACCAAATTATCCCTTCTTCTGCTCCTTCGCCCAAGCATCCTTCAGTCCAACCGTGCGGTTGAATACGAGGCGATGGTAGGTTTCCTTGCTGTCGAGCGTAAAGTAGCCCTTGCGGAGAAACTGGTAGCGCTCGTTCATCTTCGCTGTTTTGAGCGCGGGCTCGGCGTATACGTTCGGCAGCACTTCCAGCGAAGCCTCGTTGATGTACGATTTGAAATCACCTTCCTCGTTGGAAGGATCTTCCACCTTGAAGAGGCGGTCGTAGAGACGCACTTCGGCGCTGATGTTGTTGGTGGCGGACACCCAGTGCAGCGTACCCTTCACATTGATCCCCGATGTATCCGAACCGCTTTTGCTTTCCGGGATATAGGTGCAGTGCAGTTCGGTGATATTTCCATCAGCGTCCTTAATCACTTCGTCGCATTTGATGATGTAGGCAAACTTGAGCCGCACCATACCACCGGGGAACAGACGGAAATATTTCTTCGGGGGATTTTCCAGGAAATCGTCGCGCTCGATAAACAGCTCGCGCGTGAAGGGGATCTCGCGGGTCGGGCTGTTCGGATCTTCGGGGTTGTCCTCCCCGATCAGCATTTCGGGGCCATTGCCGTCCTGGTAGTTGGTCAGCACTACCTTAATGGGATCGAACACTACCATGCGGCGAAGCGCGATCTTGTTGAGGTGCTCCCGCACGCAGAACTCGAGCAGGCCTACGTCGATCAGGTTTTCGCGCTTGGCGATGCCCACGCGGTCGCAGAAGTCGCGGAAGGCTTCCGGGGTGTAGCCGCGGCGGCGCATCCCGCTGATGGTGGGCATCCGGGGATCATCCCAGCCATCGACGTGCTTCTCTTCCACGAGCTGCTTCAGCTTGCGCTTGCTCATGACGGTATACGTGAGGTTGCGGCGCGCAAATTCGTATTGATGCGAGGGGAATATCTCCAGCTTCTCGATAAACCAGTCGTACAACTCGCGATGCGGAACGAACTCCAGTGTGCAGATCGAGTGCGTTACCTGCTCGATCGAATCGCTCTGGCCATGCGCGAAGTCGTACATGGGGTAAATACACCAGGTATCGCCGGTGCGGTGGTGATGCGCATGCTTGATGCGGTAGATGAGCGGATCGCGCATCAGCATATTCGTATGGCCCATGTCGATTTTGGCGCGTAATACTTTCTCGCCGTCCTTGTATTTGCCGGCGCGCATGTCGGTGAAGAGCTGCAGGTTTTCCTCGATGCTCCGGTCGCGGTGCGGGCTGTTCTTCCCGGGCTCGGTGGGCGTGCCTTTCAGCCGCGCGATTTCCTCGGAGGAAAGGTCGTCTACATAAGCAAGGCCTTTCCTGATCAGCGTGACCGCATACTCATAGAGCTGCTCGAAGTAGTCGGAGGCATAGTGCTCGTTCTTCCACTCAACGCCGAGCCATTTCACATCGGCCTTGATGGAGTCCACGTATTCGGTTTCCTCGGTCGTCGGGTTGGTGTCGTCGAAGCGGAGGTTGGTGTAGCCGGGGTATTTCTGGGTAAGCCCGAAGTTGAGGCAGATGCTGGTGGCATGACCAATGTGCAGGTAGCCGTTCGGCTCCGGCGGGAAGCGCGTCACGATACTCTTATACTTGCCGCTTTTGAGGTCGTTCTCAACGATTTCCTCGATAAAATTCAGGGATTTTTCTTCTGACATACGGCGGCAAAGGTAACGAATCGGCGCGCGTCAACCGTTGGTCATGATCCTGCTTTCAAGGGCATCTCCAGGCACGCACAACGCAGCAGCACAACAGCCCGTCCCTGGCCTATCCTGCCGACGAGCCAATTTGCGGATTGGGTGCCCGGCAGGGTCCACGTCAAAATGATTTCCGAACTTTGCGGTAACCTCTTTTTACAACACGACGTCAAAGAACCCGAATGCCCCCCGAAACGGCCGATACCGAGCTTTTAGCGCGCGTGCTGCGTGGCGACAGCGCTGCCTATGCCGTGCTGGTGGAGCGCTACCAGGGCTTCGTGTTTACGCTGGTGCTTCGCTATGTCAAAAGCAGGGAGGATGCCGAGGAGGTGGCCCAGGACGTATTTGTAAAAGCTTACCGGGCGCTGCCGGCGTTCAAGGGCGAGTCGAAATTCAGCACCTGGCTTTATACCATCGCCACTACAAGCGCGCTGAGCTGGCTGCGAAAGGCCCGGCCCGACGTCCGCTCACTCGACGACGAGCAGGTGTTTGCCCGGGCCGACAACCTCGATGGCGGACTCAGTGCCAACCAGGTCGAGGCGAAGTCGCGCAGCGAGCTTGTGAACCGGGCGCTGCGGCTGCTCGGCCCCGACGATGCGCAGGTGCTGACGCTTTTTTACAAAGGCGAGCAAAGCCTCGAGGAGATCGCGGCCATCCTGGGCATCGAGGCCAATGCCGCCAAAGTGCGGCTGCACCGCGCGCGGACGCGGCTTAAGGAAAAAATGCAAACGCATTTCGCCGCGGAAGTGCGTGATCTTTATTAACCCTGAACATTGCCGTTATGGAACAAGCGCAGGATATGGAAGTGCAGTTGTGGGCCTACATCGATGGCCTTGCCGACGCGACCGAGCAGAGCCGGATCGAGCGTCTCCTTGCGGAGAATGCCGCCTGGCGCGCCAAGTATGCCGAGCTGCTCGAAACCCACGAACTGCTGCAGCTGGGTGAGCTTGAAGAACCTTCGCTCCGCTTTACCCGCAATGTGATGGATGCCATTGCACAGGAGCAGATCGTTCCGGCAACCCGCCAGTACCTCAACAAGCGGGTCATCGGCGGCATCGGGCTTTTCTTTGGCGCTCTCCTGCTCACAGTTTTGGTGTACGCTATCGGGCAGTCGTCGGGCAGCGATGCCGGCAGCTCCCGGCCGGGCGTTCCTCTTCCCAGCTTCGACATCAGCACGGCGTTCAGTAACCAGTATGTCAACCTGTTCCTGATGGCCAACATCGTGCTGGGGCTTTTCCTGCTCGACCGTTTACTGGCAGCCCGGCGTGAAAAGGGGCTGCGGGAGCACTGATAGCGGTCGGTTATCCCCGCCCAAATTGCTACCTTTGCGGCCTCAATACGCTTTATGGATGTAAAGAACAACATACTCGAGACAATCGGCAACACGCCGCTGGTACGGCTGAACCGCATTGTCAAGGACCTTCCCTGCACGGTGTACGCCAAGGTCGAGTACTTCAACCCGGGTAATTCCACCAAAGACCGCATGGCGCTGAAGATGATCCAAGTGGCGGAGGCCGAAGGCCGCATCAAGCCCGGCGCAACGCTTATCGAAGGCACCTCGGGCAATACCGGCATGGGCCTGGCTCTCGGCGCGATCGTCAAAGGCTACAAGTGCATCTTCGTTACTACCGACAAGCAATCGCAGTCGAAGGTCGACATCCTGCGTGCCCTCGGCGCCGAGGTGATCGTGTGCCCCACCAACGTGGAGCCCGAAGATCCGCGCAGCTACTACTCGGTAGCGGCCCGCCTCGCAAAGGAAATTCCGAACTCCCTTCACTTCAATCAATACGACAACCTGGCCAACCGCCTCGGCCACTATGAGAGCACCGGCCCCGAGCTGTGGCAGCAGACCGACGGCACGATCACGCACTTTGTGTGCACCGCGGGCACCGGTGGTACGGTTACCGGCACGGCCATGTACCTGAAAGAGCAGAACCCCGACATCAAGGTCTGGGCGATCGACGTCGAGGGCTCGTTGCTGACGAAGTATTACCGCACCGGCGAGGTCGACATGAACGAAGTACACCCATACATTTCTGAAGGGTTCGGCGAAGATTTCGTTCCCGCCAACTACGACATGAGCGTCATCGATGCTTTCGAGCAGGTGTCGGATAAAGATGGAGCCGTGTTTGCCCGCAAGCTGGCCAAAGACGAAGGCCTCTTCTGCGGCTACAGCTCCGGCTCGGTGATCGCCGGCCTGATGAAAATGAAAGACCAGCTGAAGCCAACCGACGTTGTTGTGGTGCTCCTCTGCGACCACGGCAGCCGCTACGTGGGCAAGATCTATAACGACCAGTGGATGGCCGAGCGCGGCTTCTTCGAAGTGAAGACCTTCAAGGACCTGGTAAGTGCCCGCGGACGCCAGCGGCTCATCACGATCGAGGACAGCAAGACCGTATCGGAAGCCGTGGAGCTGATGAAGAAATACGACATCGAGCATATCCCCGTAACGGACGCCTCTGGCGCCATCACCGGTGCGATCTCGGAGAACGGGCTGTTCCAGAAGGTGTTTGCCAATCCCGATATCCGCAACCAGCAGGTGCAGCAGGTAATGGAAAAGGGCCTCCCCGAGGTTGCGCTCGACACACCGGTTGAAAAGCTGGGTACGCTTATTACGAAGGATTGCGGTGCCGTGCTTGCCAAAGACGAAAGCGGCAACTACCAGATCGTTACCAAGTACGACGTGCTCCAGGCACTCGCGTAGGCAAGTATATACGTGGGAAGCCGGAAGCGGGAAGCGAATGAAAACCAACGCCTTCCAGCTTTCAACTTCCGACTTTGCAAATTAGTTGAGCCGCCTCCGGGCGGCTTTTCTGCGCCAATATCTACCATGGCAATTCGTAAATTAACGGGACCGGGCAATCGTAGAATTACGAGTCGTAGTATCGAAAGGCTACGAGCTTTCCGGTAATAACCGAAGCAGCGAAATAGAGCACTTTTGCACTTGTGTGGGGCAACATTGAATGATACTTTTGTGTCAGAAGTTGATTGGTAGCAAACAACCAGTATCCGAAAAACCAAAATCCAATAGCCTGCTGAAAAGCTGACAATCCAATCCAAGAAGAACCAGTATCCAACAAAACGCTCTTTGAAAATCCAATCGCTGAAAAACCAAACTGAAAATCCAATATCAGTCAACTTCATTTTTTTATCCGATCCTATCCAATCCCTTGAAAACAGCCCGTTCTTAATCCGTATCCCGAAAATCCGCTTCAATCCAATCCTGAAAAACCGCTTCAATCCAATCCTGAAAAACCGATTCAATCCAATCCTGAAAAACCGAAGCCTCACCTTTGAATTCCACCACAGTGATTTGTGTCACCAACTTCCGAATCTTATGAAAGCAAACTAAAAGGAGTAATCCCTCCTGTTGTACTGATTCCACAACATGAGGTTGGTGATAGTGAAAGGGTCCGCCAGATGGCGGACCCTTTTTTATTTCTGCACGTTGAACCCGGGGCCCGAAGTACCTTGCAGTATGCCCGCACTGGTCGATCCATTCGGAAACGAGCTCCGCTTTATCCAACCGCCCCGGCGGATCGTGTCGCTTGTGCCCTCTCAAACCGAGTTGCTCCACGAGCTGGGGCTCGACGAAGAGGTCGCCGGGATCACGAAATTCTGCATTCACCCCGACCGCTGGTTTCGCAACAAGCCCCGCGTGGGCGGCACCAAGACCGTCGACGCGGCCCGCGTGGCGGCCTTGAAGCCCGATCTTATTCTCGCCAACCGCGAGGAAAACATCCAGGAGCAGGTGGAAGCGCTGGCCCGTCAGTTCCCGACCTGGGTGTCCGACATCCATACGCTCGAGGAGGCGCTCGACGCTGTCGATGCCATCGGGCAGCTTGTGCACCGCGAGGCAAAGGCGGTAGAAATACGGGAGAGGATCGCGGAGGCCTTCGGAGCGCTTCCCTCGATCGTCGGCAACCGGCCCAATGTCGCCTACCTGATCTGGAAAGACCCGTGGATGAGCGTTGGCAACGATACTTTTATCCACGACATGCTGGAGCACCTCGGCGTGCACAATTTCTTCGCAAAAGAAAGCCGCTACCCGGAGATCGAACCCGGGGCGCTTGCCGGCTGCGACTATGTATTGCTTTCGTCGGAGCCCTACCCTTTCCAGGAAAAGCATATGAGCGAGCTGCAGCAGCTTGCACCGGGGGCGCGCGTGCTCCTCGTCGACGGCGAGCTATTCAGCTGGTATGGCAGCCGTCTCCTGCACACACCGGCGTATTTCAGAGAGCTCCGGAAAGAAATGGGCATCCTCGCTTAAATTAGATCCATGCAGCTCGAAGACGACAAGCCCTCCCGGAAAAAACCCTTCTTCCCCGTCAACAAGCACCTGCGGCAATACCTGCGGCAGCACGGGCGCGAGGTGGCGCTGCCCCTCACCTACAACGACCTGCTGCATATCTCGTACTCGGTGCCGCTGAAAGACAAGCAGGGCAACGACACCCTTTGGGAGAAAGCGTCGTACGATATGCGCGACTGGGACTATATCCGCGAAAGCCTCGTGCAGATCTACGCCATCCTCAAAACCGAAGGCGATCTCACCTTCACGCGGCACCTCGACGTGGCGCGGATCGACTACTGCACCTTCGGCAATTCCAACCCGTTCCGGATCCGCATCGTCAACCGGTTCAACGACAACTACGATCACTACTACATCAAGAAGGAAGATGCCTCACGCGTGTACGGGCTGGAGCTTGAACACATCCTCTCCCCCAACCGCATTACGTATCTCACCAGCAGCGGCACGCTGGTGGAGGAGCATATCCCGGGCCTTCCCGGCGACCTGTTTATCAAGCAGCACCTCGCGCTCCCCGAAACCAACAAGATCCGCCTGGCAAAAGAGTTTGTGAAGTTCAACGAGCGCTGCTTTGTGCGCCTGCTCGGCGACATGCGCAGCTACAACTTCGTGGTGAACGTAACGCCCGATATCGAGGACTACCAATACCGCATCCGCGCGATCGATTTCGACCAGCAATCGTACGAAGGGCGCAGGAACCTGTACTTCCCGCAATTCTTCAAGGAAAACCGGCCACTGGTGGAGCTCGCGCTCGAGCACCTCAACCCGGAATCGATCGCCCAGTACCAGGCCGAAGAGCGTACGCTGATGGCGTTCCGCGTTACCGTGGAGCGGCGGCGCATCCTGCACCTGCTCAACATCATGACGCGCGACACGATCTCCACCGACGAAAAGCGACTGCAGCTGCGGGAGCAACTCGCGCAGCATTTCGACAACCTGCAATTTCTCCGTTGCCGCACCATGGGCGAGGTCGTTAAGCTGACCCTGCGGCAGTGCCTGAAGCCGCACCTGCAGCGGATCCACAAGAACCAGGGACGAATCGACTAATCTGAGATCTCGCATCCAGGATTCAGGATCTCGGATCTACATTTTGGATTTCAGATCTAGCGGGGCAGCAGGCTTACGGGTAACACGATTTCCCAGACATTGGCCGAGGAGGCGCGGCCGGCGGCGGCATCAAGGAGGCGGCTGTAGCGGACGCCGATGGTTACATTGTATTCGTTCCACCAGCGCATATCGAAATAGACCTCTCCACCCGTACTGGCCAGGTCGAGCACCTTCTCATGCCGGTAGTTGAAGTAGCGTGTGTTGTCGAAGAACGCGTTGCCACGGATTCTTGAGAGGTACACGATATTGGCGGCGCCGATCTCGGGGTACAGCAGCGGCAGGTGGTAGTTGGCCGACAGCTTCCACATCAGCGGGTTGTAGAAATCGCTGTAGCCGCGGCTGTTGGCAAAGCGGTTCGAAAAGAAGATCCGGCTTACCGAGTCGGTCGATTGCACGCCGCCCGTAAGTATGATGCTGTGGGTGCGCAATACACCGGGAAGGTACAGGGCGGTGTTGCCGAGCACCTGGTAACCGTGCGCGTCGAGGCGGTGACGACCGTTGCCCGAAACCGCGTAGCCGAGACGCGGGTAGATCTGCTGGCGGGCGCGCGGCCGTAGCTGCGACCAGCTCAGTGAATGACTGAGGTACACACTCGAGCCTCCCTCCAGGAAGCCCTTGCTCGCGCCGGTGGGGTTGGAAACACTGTATACGACATCGGTGCCGAAGCGGAGGTATTTATAGCTCGTTCCGCGCGTAAAGTTGAGCGGGATGTAATAGCCGGCACGGACATCGGTGTTTGAATAGGTATAGACACGCGTTGTATCCGCAAAGCGACGCTCGAACGTATGCTCAACACCGGCCGTGAGCACCGGGAAGAAACCGCCGTAAGCCGTGCTGAATCCGACCGCGTGCGAGTTCTCATCCTGGTTGTAGCGGTAATAAAGCTCGTTGCTGAACGTGTTGAGCACGTTGTCGCTGAAGATGGAGAACGTGAATTCCGGGTCGGTATAGTATGGCCGCCAACTGTGTACGTTCAGCAGGCCCGTGGTCTTCGGGTACGGCTTTACGGGAAAGTCGCGTGCAGGCGTTTCAAGTATGTTCTGTGCGCTGTCGGCGCCGGCCACGTTGAAGGGAGGCTGCTCGAGGCCCCATTGTCCGGCCGGGATCTCGATACGCGACAGGCTGTCGAGCGAGCGCTGGCGGATGCGGAACCCGTTGGAGGTAAACTCCGACCAGGTAACGCGGTTGCCGTCGACGGATGCGAAGTAATGGCCGACGCCGCCCGTGGTAAGCCGGAACGTTGTTTTTGCAAGGAGGTTGAGCTCGTACAGGTCGTCGGTGCCGTTGAGCGACGCCGTAAAATAAACCTTGCCGTTGTAGGGAAAGAAGTAGCCGATAGTGGCAGCCGTTGCTGGCAGCACCTGCGAGAAGGTCATCGTCTGCAGGTCGAGCAGGTGCAGCGACATCCGCGCGCTCGCGTGCCGGATTCCGACAACCACTGTATGGTTGTTCACGAATTGCGGGTGCACGAAGAGTGCCCCGGCGCCGGTGCGGCGGCGCTGCAACACGTTGCCCTGGCGGTCGAGAATATGAAGCTCACACTGCAGGGAGTCGTTGATGTGTACGGCCACGAGGAGACTGTCGCCCGGCGAAAACGAAGGCGTGAAATATTTCTGCTTGTGCGTGATGCGGGTGCGGCTGCCGCTGGCAACATCAAGCAGGACGATATCGCTGTAATCGATCAGCGACCAGCGCGGGTGGGTGCTGTAGGCGGTATAGGCAAGCGTTCCTTTTCCATAGCCAATCCAGTCTTCGGAACTGATGTCGCGGCGGGCGATACGTTTCTCCGTGCCTCCCTGTCGCACAAAAAACGCGGGGATCTGCTGGTAGCCCGATTTGAGGTAAAGCAGGCTGTCGGTACCCACGACACGCGGGAAAAGGTAATCGGTCACTACCTCGCGATGCCCCTGCTGATCGCGCCGACGGCTTACTTCGTGCTGGTACGATGCGAGCGCTTCATTTCGGAATTGGCGGTACGGGATACCGCTGTAGCGCTTCACGGCCCGCTGGAAGGGATAGAACAAACCTTTAAAGGCACTCGCGTCCTGCGTCACCTTCCGCCAGAAATCGGGACCGTATTTCTGGTAGCCGTAATTGACCAGCAGGTAGCCCAGCGGGTAATGGTCGGGAACCTGGTCGCGGTAGGAGCCGTTGCGCAGCTTCATCCAGCTGTAGTTGCGGCCTTCTTTCCAGAGCGCGTTGAAGCTGTTGAAGAAATACGGCTGGCGGCCACGGCCCTGTGGTGTAAGCTTTGTTTCGGCATAAACGGCGTCGCCTTCGAAGAACCAGTCGGGCACCGAGGCGGCGTTGGCGAGCGCGCGGGCCTCCTGCCCCAGCAGGAAACCGGCGACGCGGCTCAGGCCGTGGTTGAACTGATTGTACTGTTGCACGTGGCGGTACTCGTGTACCACGAGCTGATCGCTCCAGGGAAGGTTGCCGAATTCGAAAATATTGCTCGGGGGCACGAGGTAGAGCTCGCTGCGGAAGGGTGCGAGCGCCACGTAGCCATTGGCAAGGGTTGTGTTGGGATGGAGCACCATGCTGATCGGCTGCAGGCGGTTGCCGAGCTGCTGCTCGGTGGCTGCCATACGATGGAGCAGCGCAGCTATGCGCTGGGCCTGTACAGCGGCGGCGGGCGTAAAGATGACACGCGCAGTATCGGTATGAATCTGCTGCCAGCGGTACAATGGCGGGAAGCCACCGAATTGCTGGGCACTAGCGCCCTGCAGCGACAGGACAAAAGCAACGGTAGCGGCCAAACGGAATTTCATAAGCAAAAGATACGGAACTGCAACAAATGTGCCCGCAAGCGTGGCCGGCTTATCTTAGCGCAAATGCCGCTATGCTCCTGATCGCCCTGGCGGCCGCACCGGGGCTTGCCATCTGTCTTTATGTTTTCAGCCGGGATGTGCACAACCCCGAGCCCAAGCGTTTCCTCATCCTCAGCTTCCTGCTCGGGGCGCTTCTGACCGTACCCGCCTACTTTCTCGAAAAGGGCATCAGCTCGCTGCTGCCGCGCAATGTACCCGGCATTCTCCTCCAATCATTTCTTGCAATTGCTGTCGTGGAGGAAGGCGCCAAATTCCTCGGCCTGCGCTACTACTGCTTCCGTCTCCCCTCTTTCGACGAGCCGCTCGACGGCATCGTGTACAGCATCATGGTGAGCATGGGTTTCGCAACCGTAGAGAACGTTGCGTATGTATGGAGTCATGGTTACGGCGTGCTGCTCGGCCGCACATTCACCACGGTGCCGGCGCATGCCTGCTTCGCGGCCATCATGGGCTACTACGTGGGCCTCGCGCAGGTGGCGCCGCTTCGCAAAGCCGTCTTCTTCCGCAATGGACTGATCCGCGCCGTGCTTTTTCATGGGTGCTATGATTCGTTCCTGCTGCTTACCGAGAACCGCTGGCTGAAGCAATATGTCTCCGAGGCCCTGCTCCTCACGGGCGCCGTCTATTCGCTCTTCGTTGCCCTGCGCCTCAGCCGCCGCCTGTTTCGCCAGCACCGCGATGCCTCGCGCGACCAGTTCACACAAGAAAATGATGTTTGATCTCGGATCTAGGATCTCGGATTAAGGATGTCGGATCTCGGATCTCGGATCTCAGATCTCGGATCTAGGATCTCGGATTTATAATACCCTGATCTTTGGACAGTGCCAGAAATAAAAAAGCTTCCGGTTGGGAAGCTTTTTTCAATTACATCAGACATCAGCCATCCTACATCCGACATCAAAACCTCGGGCAGTGCATGGCGTTGAGCGACGAGTTGTCGACGTTCTTGCGGAAGCCCACGAAGGTCAGCGACAGCTCGAAGCCGCCGCGGCCGAGGCTGCTGGTCTTGAGCTTGGAAATGTTTACGTCGTAGCTCAGGCCCAGTGCAAAACCCTTGAGTTCGGCTTTGACCGTCGGGATGAGCGCATCGTTCCAGCGAAGGAAGGAGCCGGCCGACAGCGTCAGGTCGGGCATTTCCATATCGGGACCGAACTTGATGTTGTACAGCAGACCGCCGATGAGGTACTGGCTCTTGTCCTGCACCACGATATCGGTGTGCATGATCAGGTTCGTGTTCTCCTGCATTCCGAGCTTGAGCGCACCGGAAAGTACATACTTCGGCGCCAGCTCAATACCGCTCGATTGGAAGAAGCTGTTGCGCGGACGCGTCAGGTGGTGCATGGCCACGCCAAGCACGAAGCTGTTGTCGGGATTTTCACCGAAGTCGCCGTTGAGGCTGAGACCGGCGCTGCCGTCGAAGTACCGGTAGCCGTTCGACACCAGCGGCTCACCGTCGGTACCGTTATCGTAAGAATTGTTCGTGGTGATCTTGCTGCGGTCGAAGCGACGCTGCACCACACCGCCCATAAAGCCCGCCGACAGGTACATGTTGCGCACCGACGATACCGACTTGTGGAAGTTGATGGCCGGCAGCAGCTGCAGCGTTTGCATGCTCGCGCTGCCTGCTTCGTCGCTGAACACCTGCATGCCGATGGTGGCGTAATTGTCGCCGCCGCCGACCTTGAGCTTGTATTCGGCGTTCGCCGAAAGGGTTTTGTAGGCGTTGGCCACGCTGTTCCACTGGCTGCGGTATACAGCCTGCACGCGGTAGTCGCCGTTGACGATGCCCGCGAGCGCCGGGTTACGAAACAGCGGTGTTTCGTAGAACTGCGAGAAGTGCACGTCCTGTGCCTGCGCCGTTGCCGCGGCAAAGAAGGCAAATGCAGCCAGGGCCAGCTTTTGGATGTTTTTCATTGTTTCGGTTGCTTATCGGATTAAGGTAATGTCGCCCTTGATCGGGATGACCTGGTTATTGGAACAAATCAGCTCGCAGGTGTACACGTACACATCCGAGGGGGCCATCTTGCCGCGCAGCATGCCGTCCCAACCTTCGATCGGGTTGTTGGCCTTGATGTTGCTTCGCTCGAACACCACTTCACCCCAGCGGTTGAACACGCGGAAGTTGCGGATGCCGCTGATGCCGGCGCCACGCGGGAAGAAGATGTCGTTCATGCCGTCGCCGTTGGGCGAGAAGGTATTCGGGAAGAAGAAGTTGCCGCTTCCGCAAAGCACGTTCACGCGCATGTCGTCGAAGGTGGTACAGCCACCGGCGTTGCGCACCAGGAGGCGGTAGATCTGGTCGTGGTCGGCAAGCACCACGGGGGTTGTGCAGCTGGAGCAGCTAAGTCCTGCGGCAGGCACCCACTGGAAGGAGGTCGCATCGGACGACACCTGGGCGCGGAGCGTATCGCGGGCGCCGGCGGAAAGGAACAGGTCGGGGCCTGCATTCACCGTAGGCATCGGGAACACATGTACCGTTGACGATGCTGTCACGTTGTTACACCCGAAGCGGTCGCTGATCGTTACCGTGTAGGTGATCACCGTATCGTGGGTGGGCGTTACCAGCGGGTTCGGCAGCGTGGGGTCGTTAAGGAAATCAGCCGGCGACCATTGGTAGGTATCGCCCCCGCTGCTGTGCAGCTGAAGGCGTCCGCCCATGCACAGCGAGTCGCTCAGTACCGGCGGTACATAGGTAAAGGCCTGGTGTACGACCACGTGTACCGAGTCGAGCTTCTGGCAGCCATTCACATCGGTGCCGGTTACAAAATAGGTCTGGTCGACGCTGGGGTTAACCGAAGGGTTGGGACAGTTCACGCAGCTGAGTGACGGGTTCGGGGCCCAAACGTAGGTAAGGCCACCGGCCGGCTGGAGGATGATCGATGCACCGCGGCACAGCGCGGTATCGATGCCCGCGTCAACAGCAGGAAGGCCGAACACTGTTACGTCGCGGGTGGCCGTGTCGCGGCAGCCGTTGGCATGCTGCACGATCACCGAATCGCGGTAGGTTCCGGGCAGGTTGAATACCTGTGTGCCGGGGTTCTGCACGGAGCTGCTGTTGCCGTTGCCGAAGTGCCAGTCCCAGGTCAGTGTTCCGGGAGCAGGGTTCCGGAGAATGGTTCCCCCGAAGCTGATGCTGGCCGGGGCGCAGCCGCTGGCGGTCAGCGGGCTGATATCTACCTGCGGCGATACATGCACGGTGATGCTGCTGGTGCTTGCATTGCCGCTGCATCCGGCCTGTGACGTATTGGTCAGCGTGGCGCTGTAGGTGCCGGGAGTTGTATAATGATGCGTCGGGTTTTGTGCATCCACGGTCGGACTGCCGTCGCCAAAGTCCCATACCCAGTTGGTCAGCACGTCGTTGCTCTGCGAGAGGCCGCTGAAGTTCACGTAGCCGGAATCGCAAAGGGCAACGGCGCTGGCGCTTGCTGCCGGGAAAACTTTATACGAATGAATGACCTGGCTGCCGAAGATGGATACCGTACAGCCGGTATTGTCTTTCAGGATAATGCGGGGCGTGAAGCTGCCGGTATCGACGAAGGAATGCGACGGCGGCGGCACGGTCGAAGGCACCCACAGCGTGTTGCCGTCACCGAAGTCCCAGATGATCGAATCGGAGTGCGATGTCGTGGATGTGAAGCTGACGTTGACCGGGAGACAGCCGCTCAGGGGCGAATAGTTGAATGAGCCCTGCGGTCCGAGGATCTCAAGGGTCTGCGTCGTATCGTCCACGCAGCCGCCGGGGCCGGTTACAGTAAGCTTCACCTGGTAAATGCCCGCGAGGTTATAGATCTTGAAGGCGGTATCGCGGAGCGACGAGGTGCTGCCGTCGCCAAAATCCCAGACCTGGCTGGTCGCATTGGTCGAAATATTGACAAAGGTGTCGACCAGCGGCGGGCAGTTGGCAAACAGCGACGATGCCGTAAAGGAAGCATGCGGGAAGCTGATCTTGATGAAGTCGGGACGCGTCAGCGAGGCGGTACAGCCATATTGGTCGGTCACGGTCAGCGTTACCGAGAAGGTATCGGTATTGTTGTAGGTATAGACCGGGTTGACCTGGTTGTTTACCGGAGAACCGTCACCAAAATCCCAGGCGTAGGTCAGCGGCGCGGAGCCAGTAGACGTATTCGTGAAAGCGATCGGCCGGTTCGTGCAATTGACCGTATCGTTGGAAGTAAAGGAGGGTGTCGGCTTCGAGATGATCACGGCGTTGGGTGCGGCATAGTAGCCGTAGCAACCGTTGGCATCGCGCACCTGGATCTCGACGTTGTAGGTACCGGTGGCGGTATAAACGTGGTTCACCGGGTTAATGCCTGCAGAGTCCAGGTTGCTGCCGTCGCCGAAGTTCCAGATCGTCTTGGCGATCGGGCTGATGCCGTCGCCGGTCGAAGTGCTGGTAAAGGTTACGTTCGTTCCGCCGGGTTGGAGGCAGGCCGTCGTTACAATCGGCGTGAAGTCGGCAAAGGGACCCGTAGCCTGCACCGTGTGCGAAACGGCATCGGTACAGCCATTGATATCGGTCACGTTGAGCGTTACCGTATACGTGTTGGAGGAAGAATAGGCATGCGTCGTACTGCCCGGGGTATTGTCTGTTGTGCCGTCACCGAAGTCCCAGACCCAGCCAGCTACATCGGCAGGGTTCAGGCCAGTGGCGGTAAATGTAAAGGGTGTGCCTTTACAGTTGGTCGTCGAAGAACTCGTAAACGCGGCGGTGAGCCCGGTTACCCGCACCGGGTGCTGCACGGTATGCGAGCAGGTACCGTTGGTTACGGTCAGCGTTACGGTGTAGGTACCCGAGGCGGCAAAAGTATGCGCCGGATTCTGGAGGTTGCTGTGCGCAGAGCCGTCGCCGAAGTCCCAATCGTAGGTGAGCGGCATCAGCGGATCCACAACGGATCTGTCGGTAAAGGTCTTGGTGAACTTGTCGGCGCAGGTGCCGGCCCAGGTAAAGCGCGCAATCGGCGGCAGCACGCGGATAAGATTGTTCCGGATCGATGTGTCGTGGCAGAAGCCATTGGTGGCGATCAGCGTCACCGTAAACGTGCCGGTATCGCTGTAAGCGTAGTTGGGGTTGAACTGGCTGGAGGTACCGCCATCGCCAAAGTTCCACTGGTAGGTGGTTGCGGGCGTGCTGTTGCTGGTACCGTTGGTGAACTGCACCGGGTTGAGCGCGCACACGTTGAGTGGCGTTGCCGAGAAGGCGGCCGTCGGGCGGCTGCTTGCATTCACGGCGTTGTTCATCGTGAAGGTATTCGTGCAACCGCTGCTGGTGGTCACCGTGAGCGTCACCGTATAGGAGCCGGTGGCCGGGTAGGTATGCGTGGGATTCTGCAGGTTCGAGGAGTTGCCGTCGCCAAAGGTCCAGGCCCAGGTAGTAACCGGCTCGTTGGTCTGCACGGTCGGTACCGGTTCGATCGTTATCGGGGCGCAGCCGCTCTTGGGCAAGCCGGAAATACTGATCTGCGGACTTTGCACCGAGATATAGCCCGGGCGCGACATGGACGCGGTACAGCCGTTGGCGCTCGTAACCGTGAGTGTCACGGTGAAGAAGCCGGTGGTGGTGTAGGTGTGCGACGGGTTCGCCTGCGCCGAGGTACCGCCATCGCCGAAATTCCAGGCATAGGTAACGGCACCGCTGACGCTGGAGCTGAAGTTAACCGTAAGCGGCGCGGAGCAGGAAACGGTCTGGTTGGCCGTGAAATCAACCGTAGGCTTCGGAAGCACCGTCACGGTATGCGTGGTAAAGTCGGAGCAGCCTCCGGCAAATTGGTTGGTCAGCTTAATGGTATAGGTACCGGGCGCACTGTAGGATTTTACCGGGAGCACGTCCGTTGCCGTCGTGGCATCGCCAAAGTCCCAGACCTGGGAAGACGCTACTGGCGCGGAAGTGTTCGTGAGGGTCAGCGGCGTTCCGACGCACACAGGGCTGGCAACGGTGAAGGCTGTCGTAGAGCCAACATTGACGAGCGCAGTGCGGATCACCGAATCGCGGCAGGTGAAGGGATTCACGGCTACGAGCTTCACGGTGTACGTTCCCGCAGTCGTGTAGGTATGTGAGGGACTGGTTTGCGTCGACGTGTTGCCATCGCCAAAGTCCCAGGTGTAGCTGTTACCGGTACCGGTGCTCTGGTTGGTGAAATTCACCGTAAAGGGAACCGTGCAGTTGACCGGGTTGCTGTTGCTGAAACCGGCAACGGGCTTCACGCCTACCTTGATATACTGGTCTTTGGTAACGGCCTTGCTGCAACCACTGCTGTTTGTCACAAGCAGGGTTACCGTGTACTGGCCGGGAACGGTATAGTCGTGTACCGGGTTGGCGATGTTGGACGGGTTACCGTCGCCGAGGTCCCAGCTATACGAAACGATCGGCGTTGCCGAAGTCACCTGGCTCGTAAAGACCGTGTGTACCGGGAAGCAGCCGACCGAGTCAATTCCCTTGAACTCCACTGAGGGGCTCGGGAGCACCGTGATGTAGTCTGTCTTGACCACCGAATCGATGCCGCTCGAGTTGGAAACGACGAGCTTCACGGTATAGGTGCCGGGGTTGAGATAGGTTGTCGAAGGACTGCGGAGGCTGGAAAGAACACCGTTGCCCAGGTCCCAGTGCCAGGTGTCGGGTACCCCCGAGGAGGTATCGATAAAGTTCACGACGATCGGGGCACAACCGGAACGGGGGGTCGCGGTGAATCCGGCATGAGGCTGGGCTTTAGCGGAAAGGGTGCCAAGAAGGCAGAAAAGCGCCAGGAGACAGGTCCTTAGGGGTCTGAGTTCGTTACGCATAAGGTTAGTTTGGTGTTTTTCAGCCGCGGGTCACCCCTTTCGGATGGCTCCCTTGCGGGCAAACCTCTCCCTGCCAGACACCACGCTGGTGGGTGTTCAAATATATTAAAACCTGCCTTTGTGACGCCCGCTTTCCGGCAGGAGCTTCAAAACTGAGGATGAATTGTGCAAAAGGGGCACTGGTTACTGCTGAGTTTTTACCGCAGCAGCGTCACATCACCTTTCACCGGCAGCACCGTACTGTTGCTGCACACAATCTCGCAGGTATAAATATAGACGTCCGATGGCGCCGGAGCTCCCCGGAACGTACCGTCCCAGCCCGCCGCGGGGTCGTTGGCTTTTGCATTGAGCCGCTCGAACACGAGCTCACCCCAGCGGTTGAAGATCCGGATCGAGCGAACCGAATAGAGCCCCGTGCCGCGCGGGAAAAAGCGGTCGTTGGCGCCATCGCCGTTGGGCGAAAACGTGTTCGGAATAAACAGGTTCCCGCCGTCGCAGAGCACCGACACGTTAACCGCGTCGCGGGCGGTACAGCCACCGGCATTGACCACCTGCACCTGGTAGCGCGTATTCTGTGCGGCATGCACAACGGGCGCCGGGCAGGTGCTGCAGGAGAGCCCGCCTGTCGGCGACCACTGCCAGCCCGTTATATCGGGCGAGCTTTGCACCTGCAGCCGGGCCGTATCGCCTGCCCGTAAGGTCAGGTCAGCGCCGGCATTCACTTGTGGCACCGGGAAGACGGTGATATTGACGAAGGCCGAGTCGCTGTAGCAGTTGATGCTGTCGCGGCCTATGACGCGGTAGACGGTTGATGCGGCCGGCCTTGCGACTGTTTGCGCAGCGGTCGGGTTGTCGAGCCCTGCAGCCGGTGACCAGCTATAGCTGGCCGCGCCGCCAGCACGGAGCAGTACAGCGCCGCCTGCGCAGAGGCTGTCGCCGCGGAGTGGAGGCGTAAGATGGAAAGGTCGCTGCAGCGCCACACGAACCGAGTCGCGGGCAGTGCAGCCAAAGGCATCCTTACCTGTCACCACGAAGGTTGTGGGCACCGTTGGGTTCGCCAGCGGGCTGGCGCAGCTGAGGCAGCTCAGGTACGGGCTGGGCTCCCAGCTGTATGTAACGGCGCCGGTCACACTGAGCGGCCGGGGCTGGCCCGGGCAGTGCACAAACCCGTTGCCGGCACGCACGGCTGGTACCCAGGCATGAACCGTATCGCGACCGGTCACCGGCACACTGCAGCCGCGGGAATCAACCAGGATGGCGCGGGGCACAAAGCGACCGGTGTCGGTAAATACATGCTGAAGCACCGAGTCGCGGCCGGGAAGAATATTGCCATCGCCAAAGTCCCAGATCAGCGAGTCGCGGGCCTGCGTGCGGGCCTGCAGGTGCACCGTCAGCGGGCTGCAGCCCGCCAGTGGCGAATAATCGATCTGGCCACGGGGCCCGTCAAGACGCACCGTTCGCGAAACCGTATCCTGGCAGCCGCCGGGTCCGGTCACGATGAGACGCGGGCGGAATACACCCGCTTCATTATACAGGTGCGCCGGCGCGGCAAGGCCCGAGCTGTTGCCGTTGCCGAAGTCCCATTGCTGGTCGGTAAAATCGGTTGAAATGTTGGTAAAGCGCACGAGCATTGGCGGGCAGCTCGCTGTCGAATCGGAAAGCGTGAAGCCTGCTTTCGGGTAGCTGATCCGGATCAGCGCCGGGCGCTGCAGGCTGTCGCTGCAGCCCTGGCCGTCCGTGACCCGTAGAACTACGGTATAGATCCCGGTGCTGCCATAAGCATGGACCGGGGCGGCAGCTGTTGATGCCTGCCCATCGCCAAAGCCCCAGCTGAACGTAAGGCTCCCCTCTCCCACCGATGCATTCTGGAAATGCACGGGGCGGTCGGTACAGGTAAGTGTATCGGTCGACGTAAAGGATGCCGTCGGCCGCGACACATGCACAGGCGCCGGCCCGCCGTAGTAGCCGAAGCAACCGCTGGCATCTGTAACGCGGAGCGTTGCCGTATAAGTACCGGTGGCCGCGTAGCGGTGCTGCAGGGGGCCGGCTCCGGATGAATCGCGGGTACCGTCGCCAAAGTCCCAAAGCCACTGCACGATCGGGTTGTTGCCGTCGGCCACGGAGCGGTCGGTAAATTCCACGGGAGCGCCGGCGCCCGTAAGACAGGCCGCGGCACCGCTGTGCTCAAAATCGGCGATGGCGCCGCGCACCGTTACCGTCTGCGTAAAGCTGCTGGTGCATCCGAGCGGGTCCGTGATCGTCAGCGTCACGGTGTAGGTGCCGGGTCTTGTATACACATGCGTGGCTGCGGCAACGGTTGTTTCCGGCGCGTTGCCATCACCGAAATCCCAGCTCCAGGCACGGATATGCGCGGCATTGAAGTCGTAGGCGCTCACCGAGTAGGCCTGCCCGTAGCAAAGCGAGCTGTCGGCGGCCCGGAAGCGCGCCTTTTCGTTGTATACATCTACTGTAATAGTGCGCGTGTGGTAGCAGGTATCGTTGGTGACGCGGAGCTTCACCACGTAGGAGCCCGGCGCTGCATAGGTATGCACCGGGCTCGTCTCGGTGGACGTGCTGCCATCGCCGAAATCCCAGGAGGATGTTTGTGCCCCGATGGAGCGGTTGTCGAATTGCCGGGTAAATGGCGCACCGCACTGGAAGCTGACAAGAAAGCGCGCCACCGGCGGCCGCACGAAAAGTACGTTGGGACGGTTGCTGGTATCGCGGCAGGTGCCGTTGCTGGCCACGAGCTGCACCGAGAACCAGCCAACAGCATCGTATTCATGGTACGGGTCGGGCGCCGTTGAATAGCCGCCATCACCGAAGCTCCAGTACCAGGTGGCATTGGAGTCAACATTCGTACTTGTGTTCGTAAACTGGATTCCCTGCATCGCGCAAACATCGCCGGGCGAAAGATCGAAGGAAGCCGTGGGCTTGCGGAATACGGACACGCCGGCGGGTACCGAATCGGTGACGCTGCAGCCGCTGGCTGTTGTTACGCTGAGCGATACCGTGTATTGCCCGGGAAGCGGGAATGCGTGGGATGGGGCCGCGTCGACAGAACCGGTACCGTCTCCGAAATTCCAATGATAGGACATGATACTGCCTTCGCTGATGGCAGCCGAAAGCTGCGCCAGCTGCGGAGCGCAGCCCGAAACAGGAAGGCCGGAGAAAGACAACCGGGGCGCCTGCACCCGCACATAGCTGCTGCGGGTCAGCGTGTCGGCACAACCGTTCGTGCCGGTTGCAATAAGCCGTACCGTATAAATACCTGTCTGGGTGTAGGTATGTGCCGGTGCGGCATCGGACGAGATCGAGCCATCGCCGAACTCC
The DNA here is from genome assembly GCF_054777635.1 of Flaviaestuariibacter terrae. Lineage (NCBI taxonomy): Bacteria > Pseudomonadati > Bacteroidota > Chitinophagia > Chitinophagales > Chitinophagaceae > Flaviaestuariibacter > Flaviaestuariibacter terrae. Next base: position 477,477 of record NZ_BAAHAL010000006.1, on the reverse strand, counting down.
CAGCGATAGGAAGCCGCGCCGGTACTCCCGTTCCGGAAATGCGCGGTAAAGGGCGCGGTGCAGGAAAAAGTGTCGACGGTTTCAAAGATCGCCTGCGGGCCGGGTCGAACCACGACCTGATGGGTTACCGAGTCGGCGCAGCCCGCATACTGGTTCCTTAGTTTTACGGTATACACACCGGGTGTGTCAAAACGCTTCACCGGCGAAGCTTCGGCGGAGCTGCTGCCATCGCCGAAAAGCCAGGTGGTCAGGGGCGCGATGGGATTGCTTTGATTTACAAAGGCAACGGGCGCATGGGCGCAGACGGTATCGGGTGCGAAGAAGGCAGCCGAGGCGCCCACCTGAACGAGGGCCGTGCGGCGCAGCGTATCGCGGCACCCGCTCGCGTTGGTTACAATGAGCGTTACCGTATAAGCGCCGGCGGTTGTATAGCTGTGGCTGGCCTGCACCGTGCTGGCGGTGCCGCCATCGCCGAAATCCCAGGCATAGCTTGTGGCGCCCGAGGTAGCGGTTGCGTCGAACTGCACGCTGAAGGGCACCGAGCAGTGTGCCGGGTTGCTGTTGCTGAATGCGGCATTCGGCCGGCCGCTGACATTGATATAATGATTGCGCGTGAGCGTTTTCGTACAGCCGGCACTGTTGGTAAGGCGGAGCGATACGCTGTATTGCCCGGGCGCAGAATAATTATGGGTTGCATTGACCCCGTCGCCGAGGCTGCCGTCGCCGAAATCCCAGCGGCGCTCCAGCAGCGGCAGCGTGCTCGTGCTGCTGTCGGTGAAGGTGCTCCCGAAGGGCGCGCATCCTCCGAGCACCGGGCTTCCGAATGCCGGCACAGGAGCTTCGTTGACGGTGATATAGGCGTTGCGTACGAGCGAGTCGGCGCCCTGCGCGTTCTGGATGCGGAGCCTTACGGTATAGGTGCCGGGTGTTACATAAATGGTAGACGGATTCTGCTGGGTGGAAACGACTCCATTGCCCAGCTCCCAGCGCCATTGCGTGGGGTTGCCGCTGCTGTGGTCGGAAAAGGTAACAACGAGTGGCGAGCAGCCACTGATGGGGTTGGCGCTGAAGTCGGCATGAAGCGCGGCCGTACGGGCCGTTTGGGCACCTGCGGCCGAAACGGCGAGCAGGCCCAGCGCAACGGCAACGAGCCGCCAGATAAGGGTGCTGTGGTTTTTCATGGTTTAGTTCGCTCTGCACAACCCGGCTAAGAGAACCCGGTATCCCGGCGTACGAAGCACGCTGGGTCCGAAGTCGCTCCCGGCACGGGTTTCCGGTGTTGGGGGTCTTTACGAAAATAGAAAGTCCGGCGCCCGGTTGCGCCGGATTTACGACCGGTCCCGTTAAATCCGGGACGAGCAGGCCTTCAAAGCAGGTTCGCCGCGTCCAACTGCAGCCGGAATCCAGTACCTTTGCGCCTCAAATCACGTAAAAATGTCAACAGTTACCCGTTCCAACATCAACTTCAGCCTGCCGTACAAGGTGAAGGATATGAGCCTGGCCGATTGGGGCCGCAAGGAGATCCGCCTCGCCGAGGCCGAGATGCCCGGCCTGATGGCCATCCGCGCCGAATACGGTCCCTCCCAGCCCCTCAAGGGCGCGCGCATCGCCGGCTGCCTGCACATGACCATCCAGACTGCCGTGCTGATCGAAACCCTGGTGGCCCTTGGTGCTGAAGTGAAGTGGAGCTCCTGTAATATCTTCTCCACGCAGGACCATGCCGCCGCAGCCATCGCCGCCGCCGGCATCGGTGTCTTTGCCTGGAAAGGCCAGACGCTTGAGGAAGCCGATTGGTGCATCGAGCAGACCCTTTTCTTCGGCGCTGCCGACCGCCCCCTCAACATGATCCTCGACGACGGTGGCGACCTCACCAACATCGTTCTCGACAAATACCCCGAGCTCGTGCAGCACGTGAAGGGCATCTCGGAAGAGACCACCACGGGCGTACACCGCCTCTACGAGCGCATGGCAAAAGGCACCCTGCCTGTTCCCGCCATCAACGTAAACGACTCCGTTACCAAGTCGAAGTTCGACAACAAGTACGGCTGTAAGGAATCGCTGGTGGATGCCATCCGCCGCGCTACCGACGTGATGATGGCCGGCAAGGTGGCCGTTGTTGGCGGCTATGGCGACGTGGGCAAGGGCTCCGCCGCTTCGCTGCAAGGCGCAGGCTGCCGCGTGATCGTTACCGAGATCGACCCCATCTGCGCCCTGCAGGCCGCCATGGACGGCTTCGAGGTGAAGAAGATGGAGAATGCCGTTGCCGAAGCCGACATCATCGTAACCGCATCGGGCTGCCGCGACCTCATCACCGAAAAGCACTTCCGCAAGATGAAGGACAAGGCGATCGTTTGCAACATCGGCCACTTCGACATCGAGATCGACATGGCCTGGCTCAACCAGGCGTATGGCGAAACGAAAGACACCGTGAAGCCGCAGGTTGACATCTATAACGTGGATGGCAAAGACATCATCATCCTCGCCGAAGGCCGCCTGGTGAACCTGGGTTGCGCTACGGGCCACCCCTCGTTCGTAATGTCGAACTCCTTCTCGAACCAAACGCTCGCCCAGCTGGAACTCTGGACTAACGGCGACAAGTACGAGAACAAAGTATACGTACTTCCCAAGCACCTCGACGAGAAGGTTGCCCGCCTGCACCTTTCCAAGATCGGTGTGGAGCTCGACGAGCTGACCTCCGAGCAGGCCGAGTACCTCGGTATCACGAAGGAAGGTCCGTTCAAGCCGGAGATGTACCGCTACTAATTATAGAAGAAAAGAATCGATAGCCATCGCTTAAAAAGCCCGTCGTAATTACGACGGGCTTTTATTTATGTCGCCTATAGTATATTAGTCTTCCCAATCGAATTATAATGATTATCACACGACTTTCAATAAAAAACTGGAAAAATTTCAAGGAGGTTGAGATTCCACTCCAAGAAAGGGTTTTCATTGTCGGCCCAAACGCGTCAGGAAAATCAAATCTTCTCGACATTTTTCGATTCTTAAGGGATATTGCAAAACCTGGCGGTGGACTGCAAAAGGCTGTCACAGATCGGGGAGGTATTACGAAAATTCGCTGTCTAGCCGCAAGAAAAAATCCAGATGTCGAGCTCCAGCTTGATATCAGAGACAATACTAGTAATCCGGAAATATTTTGGAAATATGCCTTGGGAATAAAACAAGAAAGCAGGGGCTATAGACAACCATACCTTACATATGAACGAGTATGGAAAAATGGTGAATTAATTTTAGACAGGCCCAACAAAGACGACAAAACTGATAAAGAACGTCTTACACAGACACACCTTGAACAAATAAACTCAAATCTCGAATTTCGAGATTTGAATAGGTTTTTCGAGTCAATGTTGTATTTGCATTTGATTCCTCAACTTCTTAAATACCCAAATGCATTTACAGGACAGGAAATCTCAGGCGATCCATTTGGAAAAGGTTTTCTTGAGCGAATTTCCAAAGTCAATGAGAAAACAAGGAAAGCTTGGCTCAAAAGAATCGAAGCAGGTCTACAAATCGCAGTCCCTCAATTGAAGGAACTTAACTATTCAGAGGAATTAGGCAAACCGCATCTTGAAGCAATTTACGATCATTGGCGACCTAAGGCTGGAAAACAAAGGGAAGACCAATTTTCCGATGGCACCCTGAGATTGATTGGTCTATTATGGTCATTGCAAGAAGGAGATTCGCTGTTACTTCTTGAAGAACCCGAATTATCCTTGAATAGCGGGATCGTTTCTAAGCTACCGAGTGTGATCTACCGCTTCCAAAAACCCAAAAACCGACAAGTTATCATGACTACACATAGTGCAGACTTGCTAAAAGATAGATCAATATCGCCCACTGAAATTGTGTTATTGGAACCTAGCACAGAAGGAACTAAAGCGACAATTGTTTCAACTATTAAAGATGTAAAATCTTTGCTTGATGAAGGAATGGACATTGGAGAAGCCATTTTACCACGCACAAAGCCCAAAAATTTGAACCAACTTTCATTGAGCTTTTAGAATGACAAACATTTTTAATGCTGTTGTGGAAGATCAACTAACAGATGTCCTACTACAAAAAGTTTCGGCTGAAAAGGGTTTAGAAATTGCTCACGTATATGGTAATAGTGGCAATGCTTATATACGAAGAAACTTACATAGATTTTACCAAGCGTCTAAACAGTTTCCGTATCTAATAGTTACTGATCTTGATGCCCTAGAGTGCCCAATAAAGCTCCGTCAAAAATGGGAAGTACCGGATACGACCACTAAATTTTGTCTAAGGGTTGCTGTACGTGAGGTAGAAGCTTGGATAATGAGTGACCGGAAGAGCTTTGCAGAATTTCTTGGCATTTCACAGGCTGCCGTCCCACTAAATATTGAAGAAAATAGTGATCCGAAGGCTTTACTGATAAACTTAGCAAAGCGAAGTAGAAAAAGAATTATTCGAGAGGGAATAGTACCACTTGATAAATATACATCCATAGGACCTTTGTATAACGACCTTCTTAGTGAGTTTGTAACTAGCCATTGGTCATCCGAAGCAGCTTGCGAAGCGTCGCCTAGCTGCCTTAAACTCATCAATACCCTTGAATATTTCAAAGAAAACCAAGGATTTTTGCCAAATATGCCAATCTAACGCTTAAATAAAAGTTTTTCTATGGTAATACACAGTCAGACAAGTCTCTCTGGCATAGGGTTTTTATAACCTATACCAAACAAGAGTAATCTGATGTCTATAGTTACCATGACGGAAGAGCAGCGGCAGGAGTCGAAGGCCTTTTACCGCGAAGCACTGGAATTATTGCACGAAACGGGAACACAATGGATGCTGGGGGGCGCCTTTGCCATGTTCCATTACACCGGCATTTACCGCGATACCAAAGACCTCGATGTGTTTTGCAAAGCGAGCGAAGTACCCAAGATCCTCAAGTTTTTCCAGGAGCGCGGCTACCGTGTTGAGAATTACGACGTGCGCTGGCTGGCAAAAGTGCACAAAGACCCTTATTTCATCGACCTCATTTTCGACACCGTCAACAATATCTGCCGCGTGGACGACACCTGGTACCAGCGCGCCCCGGATACGACCTTCTGCGACGTGCCCGTAAAGATGATCCCGGCGGAGGAGCTGATCTGGTGCAAGGTGTACGTGCAGAACCGCGAGCGCTACGACGGTGCCGACGTGAACCACATCCTGCTCAAGTGGGGCAAAAACCTCGACTGGCAGCACATCATGTTCCGCATGGAGCAGCACTGGCATATCCTGCTGGCGCAGATCATCTCCTTCCAGTTCTGCTACCCTAGCGAGTTTCACGACATCATCCCGAAGTGGCTTTTCGACGAGCTGCTGCGGCGCGCGGCGGAGCAGTATGATATCCCGCCCGCAATGGAGAAGGTTTGCCGCGGCCCCGTGATCGACCAGACGCAGTACGCGATCGACATCAAGGAATGGGATTACAAGGCTTTGACGATAAAAACAGTTTGACCATGGCAGACGATCAGAAGGTACGCGTGGCCGCCATCGGCGACATCCACGTGCGCGAAACGGATACCGGCAAATGGGGCGACTTTTTCAAGGAAGTGTCGCGCCAGGCAGACGTGCTCGTTATTGTGGGCGACCTCACCGACACCGGCGACGAGGGTGAGGCCGAAGTGCTCGCCAACGAGATGAAGCAGTGCTCCGTTCCCATTGTGGCCGTATTGGGCAACCATGACTACGAGAAGGGACGCCACAAGCTTATCCGGAGCATCCTCATGAAAGCCGACATGCACATTCTCGATGGCGAGGCGATCGTGATCAAAGGCGTCGGCTTTGCCGGCGTCAAAGGCTTCGGCGGTGGCTTCGACCGGCACCTTCTGTCGATGTTCGGCGAGGGCGCCATGAAGGCCTTTGTGCAGGAAGCCGTTGATGAAGCGCTGCACCTCGAGCGGGCGCTGTCGCGCCTGGAACAGGAGCACCAGGTGGAGAAGAAGATCGCGCTGATGCACTATGCCCCGATCAAGGAAACGGTCATCGGCGAGCCGGAGCAGATCTTTCCCTTTCTTGGCTGCTCACGACTAGCCGAGCCCCTGAGCCGGCATGCCGTGGTTGCCGCCTTTCACGGGCATGCCCATGTTGGCACACTGGAAGGACATACACAGGATGGCATCCGCGTGTTCAACGTAGCGAAGCCCATCCTGGCGAAGAATAATTTACCATTTTTCGTGCTCGAGGTATAGCAAACTGGAATGGTTTTCGAAGTGGGTTGCGTATATACTATTGTTCACTTAAATGGAATAATCATGAGAGAAGGAAATTCTGAGCAGCAAAGAAGCGGCTCGTTCGGCCAGGAGTCGACAAGCAGCAACCGCCAGCAGGAATCGATGGACCAGGATGTATCGAGCAAGCGGGATCAGAATTCGCAAAGCGGCAGTGCCTGGGAAAATTACCGGACACGTGAGCTCGGTTCGGGTGGCCAGCAGCGCCAGGAAGGAATCGAGGGCCGAAGCGAAGAAAGCAAGGGCAATAACCGGGGCAACCTGGCACAAGACGACATGGATTAAAATCTAAAGATTTCGGATCTAATGATCGCGGATTGGGCCGGAGCAATGCTCCGGCCTTTTTTGTCCAGTGGCAATCCAGATCCGAGATCCTACGATCCTGGATTACAAGATGGATCGGGTATGGATATTGGATAGGGATCAGCATGAAACTAACCTTCCACGGCGCGGCCGGCACGGTTACCGGCACAAAACACAAGTTAACGCTGAGCGACGGGCGGCAGTACCTGCTGGACTGTGGCCTCTTCCAGGGCCTTGGCCGCGAGACCGAAGACCTCAATGCAAAATTCGGCTTCGAGCCGGGCAACATCGAAGCGCTCCTGCTCTCCCATGCCCATATCGACCACTCGGGGCTTATTCCCCGCCTCGTAAAAGAGGGCTTCAAAGGACCGATCTTCTGTACACCCGCCACCCGGGACCTTGTAGAAATACTGCTCTACGACAGCGCCGAGATCCAGACCTATGAAACAGAATGGATCAACAAGCGGCGGGCGCGGCGCGGCCAGGAGCCCTACGAGCCGTTATACGGCCCCGACGATGTGAAGGCCGCACTCGAACTGGTGCTGACATTCGAGTACAACGAGTGGTTCACGGTCGGGCGCGGCATCAAGGCCTGCTTCACCGATGCGGGCCATCTTATCGGGAGCGCGGCCATCAACATCATTGTCGAAGAAGAAGGGGTAACGACACGCGTGCTCTTCAGCGGCGACGTAGGCCGTCACCGCTCGGTGCTGCTTCCTCCACCGGCGGAGCCGCATCCCGCCGATTATATCATTCTCGAAAGCACCTACGGTGACAAGCACCATGATATCCGCTTCAATACGATCGAGAACCTCCAGGACTGGATCAAAAAGGTTTGCGTCGAGCGCGGCGGGCAGCTGGTGATCCCCGCCTTCAGTGTGGGCCGCACGCAGGAAGTGCTGTATGCACTCAACCAGCTTAGCCTCGAAAAGCGGCTTCCCGAGATCCGCTATTTTGTCGACAGCCCGCTCAGCTCGAAGGCCACACAAACCATCAAGCAGCACGTACATCTTTTCAACGAGCGGCTGCAGCAGGTGCTGGAAGTGGACGACGATCCCTTCGACTTCCCGGGCCTCAGCTACATCGAATCGGTTGAAGACAGCCGCAAGCTGGTGGAATATACCGAGCCCTGCGTGATCATTTCGGCCAGCGGCACTGCCGATGCGGGACGTGTGCGGCACCATATCAACAATATTCTCGGCGACCCCAAAAACGCCGTGCTCCTGGTTGGCTACTGCAGCGCCAAATCGCTCGGTGGCCAGCTGATCGGGGGCGAGCGCGAGGTGGAGATCTTCTCCGACCCCGTTGAGGTGAAGGCCGAGATCGGGCAGCTTCCCGGCATGAGCGCCCACGGCGATAGCGACGACCTGTGCCGTTTTGTGAGCGGGCAGGATGCCGATAGCGTGCGGGGCGTTTTTCTCGTTCACGGCGAACCGTCGGCGCAGAAGTCGCTGGCGGCAAAGCTCGAGTCAAAAGGATTTAAGAACGTGGTCATCCCGGCCCAGCACCATAAGGCGGATCTTTCCGCCGAGGGCGACAAGGCCGAGGCGGCGTAAGCAACAAGTATGGATATTCTGGATTGCCTCATCATCGGCGGCGGGCCCGCCGGTCTCAACGCCGCGGTCGTACTGGGCCGCTGCCGTCGCAAAGTACTCGTATTCGATACTGGTCAGTACCGCAACCGCTGGTCGCACGGCATGCACAACTACCTGACGCGCGATCATATTCCACCGGCGGAGTTCCTCCGGCTCTGCGCCCCCGAACTGCAGAAATACGGGGTCGAAGTGCTGCGGAAAAAGATCGTCCGTGCCGCCCGCAACGAGTCCGGCTTGTTCGAAGCTTTCGACGACGACGGTGTCTGCTACCTCTCCCGGAAGCTGCTTGTGGCGACGGGTCTCAGCGATAACCTCCCGAAGCTCCCGGGCTTCGAGGAGATGTATGGCCGCTCGGTGCACCACTGCCCCTATTGCGACGGCTGGGAGTGGTGCGACCAGCGGCTCGCGGTGTACGCCCGCCGCAAGGACGGCTCCGAGCTGGCGCTCGCGCTTAAAAACACCTGGAGCAACGACGTCACCTACTTTACCGACGGCAACAGGGCCATCAAGGCGTCGACCCGCGAATACCTCGAGGCAAGCGGCATCCGAATTATTACGGATCCGCTGGAGGGCCTCGAAGGGAAGGACGGGCTGCTGCAGGGCGTGCGGCTGAAGAGCGGCGAGCTGGTACCGATGGACGCGCTCTTCTTCGTGAATGGCTTTACGCAGCAGTGCAACCTCGCCGAGACCTTCGGCTGCGCCGTGGGCAACAAAGGCGCCGTCATCACCAACCGCTCGCAGCAAACCAACATCACCGGGCTTTATGTGGCTGGCGATGCGTCACGGGATATGCATTTCGTCGTGGTAGCAGCAGGCGAAGGCGCAAAAGCGGCGGTCAATATCAACAAAGAATTGGTGAAAGAGGCGGCGGAACATAACCGGACGAAACTGAAGGCGGATAAGGGAGAGATGGCAGCGTAGGTTGTGAAAGAGAAGATTCACGGTGTATAAGCAGGAGAAATCATGGGATCAGGCAATGAGGCTTTGTACTTGACCGGTAATAAAGCTTCACGCCCTTTCTACCAGAACGTTTATCAATGAAAAGAGTAGAACGACAGGGCGGCGCCGTGCTCCTCAGTGTAGACATTTCCCAACGTACCCAGAGCTTTGTTTCAAAATCGATGTCACGACCCGTGAACACTACTGTCCGCGGCATCTTTTCCTGTTGCAGGTAGTCAACAACCCAATCATCGAATGGTAGCTCCCAAGGATCAAGACCGAATTGCTTCTTACCCAATGCTGAAATCGCCGACGGAGTGTGGGAGAAAAGATCGAGAAAATCCCGTTCCAATTCGACGGGAACGGCTACCAGCGCGGCGCCACTACGAAATAGCGTCCAGCGACTACTACTGCCTCTGACCCGTAGAAATGAAATTCTGCTTTTGCCCAGCGAAGACCATCGGACATCGTAACGGCCATCGCAACGCAGTAATTGAAAATTCGCTGCCAGTGAATAGGCTTCGTTTACGTGCGAGAACGAGTCAGATTCAACTTTACTGAGAAGTACATTCCCTTTTAACAGGTACTCGGCTTTCACGGCGGATGTTCCTCGTTCACCCTGCAGGCAAACGCTAACAGTCCCGGATGGCAGGTAGCAAACCTCCGCGCCCGTCAACAACCGATTCATGTCGGTTTTAGTCAAACCCACATACCGTTGAAATACCTGCGCTACCCTACCCTTCCGGTCGAATAAAATGCTATCGAATCGTAAGGACCGTACCGTACCGTTGACATTGTAGAGGCTGTCGCAACGCACTTGTGCCCGCAAAGTCCCATGCTTGCAAACATCCGTCTCCCGGTCAGACCTTGTTGATTGGGCTCCAGCTGCCAGGATAAAAACATCTGAAACAAACAGAAAGAATAAGTAGCGAACTATCCGGATTCTATTGGGCATATCCTATCGAAACGCAAATCCGGAATTCTTTATTTCTTATACAAGAAAATATGTGGCAGTTTTGTAACAGCACAACCCATTCAGCGTCCGCTCAGCGCAAGGCTTCAAAGTAATATTTCGCCTCGCTCCAGAAAGCATCCAAAGCAATGATGCGGGGCTTGAAGAATTGAATGAGCGCGGGCCAGTCGGGCCTGCGCAGCACCAGCAGGTCTTCCTGCTCTGTATAAATACGGCCCGACACGGCGCCCCACTCGTCGTAGTATTCCGGTTGCCAGGTCCATTCTTCCCCCGTATGTGCCTCGAGTTGCGGACGTAGTTGTACGAATTGCTCCCAGTATAGCTGCCGGAGACCTGCGTCCTTGTGGGCGAGCACGATCCCGATCTGCGCAGCCCGGTTGCCCGTTTCCATGCGGAAGCTGATGTCCTTCTCCCCCGTTTTGTAATTGACCCAGTTCACCCGCTCGCCGTCGGCCGAGAGGATGGGCTGCAGGTACTGGCCGAAGGTGGTCCAGAAGGCTTGCCGTAATTCCGATGCTTCTTTCCGGGAAAACACGATCAAAAATAAGGGGGTTCTGCTCTTGTGGGCGCCCCGAAGCCCGGCTATCTTGTCGAAGAAAAGAAGCTGCAAGCCGCAGCCTGAGCTCCGATAAAAAAAGAGGATGCCCAGCGAAGCCCGCAGCGAACGAATATCCGGTAGCGCTGTGTGGCCCGCCCTCCACACTTCGTAAATGTTTTGATCATGAACAACCATCCGAATCTGCCCAAATCCGATTGGCACGTTTTTCCGCTTACAGAAGCAGAACGACTTGATCTTAAAACCAATGTTATGAAAGACGTGATGAAACGAATGAGTGCGGTTAGTGAGTCTCACGAGGGCTTTCACCTCGGGACCACGATTATGATGATTGTCCTGTTCCTCGCCTTCTGGGGCGTCAGCTTCTATATCCTGCTGAACAGCTATGCATAGTCAATACCTGCTGCAAACTTATTAAAGCCCCGGAAGGGGCTTTTCTGTTGCGTGGGGGCCGCAACTTATTTTTGCGCGGAATAAATGCCATGACGCCGATCATTGTTCCCGCCGGCAAAGCCGACATCCCCGAATTGCTTCAACTGCTCAACCGCGCCTACCGGGGCGACGATGCCCGCAACGGCTGGACGCACGAAGCCGACCTCATCGAAGGCGAGCAGCGCACCGATGCCGACGAACTGCAGCACAAGCTGGAAGAGCCCGGCGCCGTGCTGCTGAAATACGTCGAAAATGGCTCGATCCAGGGCTGCGTGTACCTCGAAAAAAAGGGCAGCGAGCTGTACCTCGGAATGCTTTCGGTAAGTCCCGACCGGCAAGGATCGGGGATCGGCAAGAAGCTGCTGCAGGCGGCCGAGGGCCAGGCCGTTCGTGCGGGCTGCGGCGCGATCGTGATGACCGTCATTTCGGTGCGCAGCGAGCTGCTCGACTGGTACCACCGTCACGGCTACCGGGAAACCGGCGCCGAGGAACCCTTCCCCGACGACCCGCGCTTTGGCAAGCCCCGGCAGCCACTTTTTTTCAAATGGCTCCGGAAAGATCTTTGATCGCAGATCTCGGATGTCTGATCTCGGATGTCTGATCTCGGATCTGCAAAAAGAGGGTTGGCAATTTCAGCCATCCGCCATCACACATCCTACATTTGTACCATGAACACAGCTCTCGAAGACCTCGACTTCTCCAAGTACGCAGACGGGTTGATTCCGGCCGTGGTGCAGGATTTCAATACGGAAAAAGTATTGATGCTTGGCTTCATGAATGCGGAAGCCCTGAAGCGCACCGAAGAAACCGGCCTCGTCACGTTCTGGAGCCGCACCAGGAACCGGCTATGGACGAAGGGCGAGGAAAGCGGCAACTCGCTCCAGCTGCGCCAGATCCTTGTCGACTGCGACCGCGATAGCCTGCTGGTGAAAGCCGAGCCGAAGGGTCCTGTTTGTCATACCGGCGCCGACACCTGCTGGACCGAAAAAAACAGCCGCGCCGACTTCCTGTATTATCTCGAGCATATCATCGAACTGCGCCGCAAGGGCAGCGACGAATCGTCGTATGTGCGGAAATTATTCGGCAAGGGCATCAACAAGATCGCGCAGAAAGTGGGCGAGGAAGCCGTGGAGCTCGTGATCGAGTCGAAGGACGTTAACAGGGCGTTATTTTTAGGCGAGGCCGCCGACCTTCTTTTCCATTACCTGATCTTATTACAGGCAAAGGATTGTACCTTGGCCAACGTCGTTGACGTACTGCAGAAACGACACCAACCCGAATGACAATGAAACGTTTTCTTACCGTACTCCTGCTGCTGCCGGCTGCTGCCTGGTCGCAACAGGGTTTCCGCATCAAGGGCAACCTGGAAGGACTGAAAGACAGCACAGAGATTCATCTAACTGCCCAGAACAACGCCCCCATAGCAAACGCCATCAGCCGCAACGGCCAGTTCGAGCTACAGGGACAGGTGCCCGAGCCGCAGCTGCTGATGCTCCAGATCGGTAAGAGCGAACCCAAATACCTGTATGTCGAAAACACGGCCATCACCCTGACGGCACCCGCCATCAAGGAAAAAACGGTGGTAAAGCCGGCCGGCAAAGGAAGCAAGACCGCAGCGGCAAAAACCAAGGTGGTCACGAAGGGCGCCGACCTCGCGCAGCTGCGCGTGGAGGGCTCCACGTCGCAAGCCGATTTCGTCCAGTTCCAGAATGTGTTCATGCCGCTTTTCGGGCTGATCAATCAATACGCTACACAGGCCAACACCACTTCCGATCCCGCGGAGCGTGCGCGCCTTGTCAATTCCTTCGACTCGGTCAAGCATGTCGTGGATGCCCTCGTGGATCAATACATCGCGGCGAAGCCCCACTCCTACGTGTCGCCCTTTGTGCTTGGCAACACCGCCCAGCTGCTCGACAACCCGGTGGTATTGAACGAGCGCTTCCGCCGCCTCGACAGCAGTGTGCAGCAATCGGGAATCGGCAAAAGCCTGGCCGCCTACATCGCCCAGAATCTCATCGGCTCCATCGGCTCCGAAGCCACCGACTTCACGCAGGCCGACACTACCGGGAAGCCCGTAACGCTTTCGTCGCTCCGGGGCAAGTACGTGCTGCTCGACTTCTGGGCCTCCTGGTGCCGCCCCTGCCGCGCCGAAAATCCGAACGTGGTGCGTGCCTGGCACAAATTCGCCAGCAAGAACTTCACGGTGCTCGGCGTCTCCCTCGACGACGACCGCCAGAAGTGGATCAATGCCATCCATGCCGACGGTCTTACCTGGACGCATGTGAGCGACCTGCAGCAGTGGAACAACGCGGTGGCCCGGATGTACGGTGTACAGGGCATCCCGCAAAACTTCCTCATCGATCCCAATGGCCGCATTGTGGGCAAGAACCTGCGCGGTGAGGCACTTGAGGCCAGACTTTGCGAGCTGCTGGGCTGCCAGTAGGCTGGAACAGCGATTGCAGCAACTACGCGCATGAAGAATGCGCGTTTTTTATTGCCCCTGCTTTGCCTGGCATCGCTGTCCCTGCACGCCCAGAGCGGCTACCAGCTTGATCACCCGAAAGCAACCTGGAACCTGCCGGCCTCCCTAAATGAAATATCCGGGATCACCTGGGTCGACAATGAGCACCTGCTGGCGATCGAGGACCTGACCCCCACGCTTTACCTCATTAACCTGTCCCGGAAGCCCGTCGTGGAGCTCAAAAGCACGTTCCGGAAAACCGACCAGGCCAAGTTCGATGTGGAAGATATCGCCCTCGTTAACGGCACGGCCTATGTGCTGTGGAGCCATGGCGACCTGTTCGCCGTACGCAACTGGCGCCAGGCCCCGCAAACCGAGGAGCTGGATACGCGGCTCAGCAAAAAGAACAACACCGAAGGCCTTTGTTATGATCCGAAGACCGGGCACCTGCTGATCGCATGCAAGAACGCGTCGGGTGTCGACGATGCGAAAAAATCAACGCGCAGCATCTACGCCTACGACCCGGTGCGCAAAACACTCCTGCCCGACCCGGTGCTCGTGATCAACCACAAGGAGATCAAGGCCGCCACCGGCAATAAGGCTGGCTTCTACCCTTCGGCGATCGCCGTGCATCCGCAGAGCGGCAATTTTTACGTGCTCTCGACGCGCGAGACGAAGGGCCTTGCCGTTTTTGACCGGAGCGGAAAGCTGCTCAGCTTCCAGGCGATCAAAGCCGGGCTGATGCCGCAGCCCGAAGGCCTTTGTTTCGGATCCGACGGAACACTCTACATCAGCACCGAGGCACGCAAGGGCCAGCCGGCACGGGTGCTGGCATTCGCCCCGGCGCCCTGAGCCTAGCGCGGACGGGGACCCTGAAGTGAATCCTTCCGCGGTTTGGCTACCGCGCCGCCCTCGTTCACGCCCACGGCCTCATGACCGGTCGGCGTTGCACGCTGGCCATCTTTCCAGTGGTAGGTTTTGTCCTCCTGCAGCGGCACCGTGCGGGTGACGACTCTCTTCTGCCCTTTCTTGCCCCGGACGGTTACGCGTTTTTTCGCGCTGTGCAGCGGGCGGCTGCTCCCGGATGATGATACGGCGCCGGTCGTGCGCGAACCGGTGCCTGCGCCCGAGCTCTGGGCGTCTGCCGCGGCCGTAGTGCCTAAGAGCAGCGCGGCGATCCAAAACAGCTTTTTCATACTTATAGCCTGTTGATTCATTGGGGCAGGGCAAAGAAAAGGCCAGTCAGGGGCGGCAGCGGTGGTATGCTATTTGTGCCGTAGAGCAAAACATCTATATGAACAGAACGGCCATACAAAACCGCGTCGTGACCGCGACCGAAGAGCACGAGATCGGAAAGAACCAGTTCGTCGTGGCGCCGGGCGTCTGGCGGGTGAAGGATACGTTTGTCAACAGCTTCATCCTGCAAAACGGGGGTGGCACCAACAACTGGATCCTCGTGGACGCGGGTCTTAAGTCGTCGGCGGAAAAGATCCGCTCCCTCGCCGCCAACGTGTTCGGTGGCCGCAACAGCCGGCCCTCGGCCATTGTGCTCACGCATGGACATTTCGACCATGTGGGCTCGCTGCTCGAGCTGGCGCGCGAATGGGGTTGCCCGATCTATTGCCATAAGCTCGAAGCTCCGTACCTGACGGGCCGCTCGCAGTACCCGCCGGCCGATCCCAGCGTCGGTGGCGGTCTCATGGCCTACCTTTCGTTCACCTATCCCCGTGGCCCCATCAACGCCGAAGACCACCTGCAGCTCCTCGACGAGGACGGCAGCATCCCCGGGATGCCCGAGTGGCGCTGGCTCCATACACCGGGCCATGCTCCCGGTCATATCAGTCTCTATCGTGAGCACGACGGCGTACTCGTTGCGGGTGATGCCGTAACGACCACCAACCAGAATTCGGCGCTCTCCGTGATGACGCAGAAAAAAGAGCTGCAGGGACCGCCGCGCTACTTTACCATCGACTGGGGCGCCGCAGCCCGCTCCGTGCGGCTCCTGGCTCAATTGCAGCCGCAGGTGATCGCCACAGGCCATGGCGTGAGTATGTACGGCGCCGAAGCCCGCAAGGCACTCAATAAACTTACCCGCCAGTTCTGGGATATCGCGATGCCCGAAGACGGCCGCTATGTGCACGAGCCCGCGCTTACCAACGAAACCGGCGTCACGTATGTGCCCCCGGCCCGCGCGAATTACACGCTGCTGGCCACTGTGGGTGTTGCGGTGACGGCCATAACGCTTGCCGTCCTGTACATGCGGCAAAAGAACAAGACGAAGCGATGGCAGGAATATGTCAAAAATGAAATCAGCAAGTGGGAAGCCGCCTAGCCGGCAGTATTTCTACAGTCTTGCCAGTAAAACAAAGGCGTCGCAATGCGACGCCTTTGTCGTGTTACTGCACCTGCCGCTTATAGAGCTGCACGCTGTTCTCAAGCCCGAGGTATAACGCATCGCAGATAAGGGCATGGCCGATGCTCACCTCGTCGAGACGCGGGAGCGACTGCTTCAGGAACTGAAGATTCTTCAGGTCCAGATCATGGCCGGCATTGATACCGAGCCCGAGCTCCTGTGCCCGCTGCGCGGCGGCAACATAAGGCGCTACCGCGGCCTTTGGCGATTTGAGGTAGGCCTGCGCATATCCCTCGGTATACAGCTCGATGCGATCCGTGCCTGTCTCGGCGGCGCCTTCCACCATGGCTACCACCGGGTCTACGAAGATCGACACCCGGATACCGGCTGCCTTGAAAACCGCAATGATCTCGCGGAGGTAGTCGCGGTTCTTCACGGTGTCCCAGCCATGGTCGGACGTAAGCTGGCCGAGTTCGTCGGGCACGAGCGTTACCTGGTCGGGCTTCACCTCCAGCACCAGGTCCACGAACTTCTGCTCGCGGCTGTTGCCTTCGATGTTGAACTCGGTACTGATGATCGGCTTGATCGCACGGACGTCGGAATAGCGGATATGGCGCTCGTCGGGGCGCGGGTGCACGGTTACGCCGTCGGCGCCGAATTCCTGCACATCGATGGCCGCCTTAACGACATCGGGATTATTGCCGCCGCGGCTGTTACGCAGCGTAGCGATCTTGTTGATATTGACGGAAAGCTTTGTCATACCCTTTTCTTTATTTCGAAATTCGTTATTCGATATTCTACAGCTCTTTCCACGTATGATCCGCCAGCAGCTGCACCGCCGCCACGCAGCCTTTATAGGGCATCCCCGCGCCCCACTCCTTCGGCGAGATGAGCGAGATGATGTGGTTGCCATCGGCTTTTTCATACAGGTAGTACACCTGCCCGATCTCGGGCTTGAAAGAGATCTTCGCGTTGTAGATCATCATCGAAAGCTCCTTGCGCTTGTGGATCTCCTGGGCCTGCAGCGCGAGAAGCTCGATCTGCTTGCGGATCTGCTCCAGCTGCATATTGGTCTGCTCCTCCATCGCCGTCAGCGCCTTGTGGCGGATGACGCCCTCCTCGTTCGGCTTTACCAGCGCCCCCGATACCGATGCCGAATAGGGCAATACGCTCATTTGCTTGTGAAAGACCTCCACGTTGGTGTAGGGCGAGCCGTCGCTGTTGAATCCCTGCACGGTCAGTTTCAGGTAGCCATTGGGCTGGATGTCATGAACAATATGGAGCAGCACCTGGCCCCCGCGGTAAAAATGGAGCTCGAAGGTGATCGAGTCGGGAAAGGTCACCTGCACCTCATCGGCGAGGGCGCGGTCGGAAAACGGGTGCAGCTCACCATCGCCCACAACGCTGTAGGTGGAATGGAAGGCCTCGTTTTCGAGCGATACCCAGCTGTGCGTGATGAGCAGCTCGCGCTTGCCTTCCGGGCTTTCAATCTTGTAGATGCCACTCTTGGGCCGGCCACCGGTCTCATAGGTTCCCTTTTCGGGAAAGAGCTGCCAGCTGCCCAGGAAATTGTAGGCTTGAACCATAGCGCAAATGTAAACGGGGAATGGGCTAATGTGCGAATGTAGTAATGCGGTAGTGCTGCCAGGCTCAGATACGCACGGGTATGCCTTGTTCTTTCAGAAAAGCCTTCAGGGCCGGTATCTCGATCTCCTTGAAGTGAAACACACTTGCCGCAAGGGCTGCATCGGCATGGCCTTCCAGGAATACATCCGCAAAGTGCTGCAGGGTACCGCCACCACCCGAGGCGATCACGGGTATGGGCAGCTCGTCGGACAATTTCCGGGTGATATCGAGCGCAAAGCCGGCCTTGGTGCCGTCATGGTTCATGGAGGTGAGCAGGATCTCGCCCGCCCCCAGCTCGGCGCCCCGCCGCGCCCAATCGAGGCAGCGTGTTTCCGTTTTTGTACGGCCTCCATTGAGGTACACGTACCACTCGCCGTCGTCTTCCTGCCGCGTGTCGATGGCCAGCACTACCGCCTGCGAGCCCGCCATCTTCGCGATGCCCGAAATGAGTGCCGGGTCGTGGAATGCCGCCGTATTGATGGACACCTTATCGGCACCCGATTGCAGCAGCACGGCCACATCGTCGGTGCTCCGAACACCGCCGCCGACTGTGAACGGGATATTGACGGCCCTGGCCACACGGAGCACGAGCTCCGCCAGCGTCTTGCGCTTTTCAACGGTAGCCGTAATGTCGAGAAATACGAGCTCGTCGGCGCCCTGGCGCGCATATTCCGCCGCCAGCTCCACGGGGTCGCCGGCGTCGCGGAGATTTACGAAGTTGGTGCCCTTCACCGTGCGGCCGTCTTTGATATCGAGGCAGGGTATGATTCGTTTTGCGAGCATAGGTTTCGAATGTGCGAATATGTGATCGTTAAGATTCAGGAGAAGCGGGCTAACTCGTCGAGGCGGATACGGCCCTCGTAGATCGCTTTTCCGATGATGACGCCGCTGCAGCCCGCTTCCTGGAGCCGATGCAGGTCGTCGACCGAGGAGACGCCGCCGCTGGCGATAAAATGAAGCCCGGGGAATTTCTCCACGATGTTGCGGTACAGCTCAATCGCCGGACCCTGGAGGGCGCCGTCTTTCGACACATCGGTACAGAATGCCTGCCGGATGCCGCGGTCGATGTACTGCTGGAGGAAATCATAGATCCAGATATCGGTCTTCTCGAGCCAGCCACTGACGGTGATCTTCTCATCGCGCACGTCGGCGCCGAGCAGGAAAGCCTCGGGGCCGTAGCGCTCGAGCCAGAGCAGGAACTCTGCCTCGTCCTTTACGGCCACGCTGCCCACGGTGGCCAGCTTCGCGCCGCACTCGAATACGATCCGCACGTCGCCCTCCGTTTTGATACCGCCACCAAAGTCAATCACCAGGCCTGTTTTCGAGGCAAGTGTTTCGAGTACTTTCCAGTTGCGTACCGCGCCGGCTTTTGCTCCGTCAAGATCCACCAGGTGAAGCCTGCGGAGTCCGGCATCCTCGAACTGGCGGGCCACCTCCAGCGGGTGTTCGTTGTAGATCGTCTTCTGGCTATAGTCGCCATGCGTGAGCCGCACGCACTTGCCGTCGATAATGTCTATGGCGGGAATGAGTTCCATCAAAGCGTCAAAAAGTTTTGGAGAATGCGGTCGCCAATAGCGGCGCTTTTCTCGGTGTGAAACTGCACGCCGTAGAAGTTGTCCTTCTGCACGGCGGCTGCATAATCGAGTATATAGTGGCAGCGCGCGATCGTATAACTACTGTCCTCGGCATAATAGCTGTGCACGTTGTACACGTAGCTGTCTTCCGCAACGCCCGTAAACAGCGGCGTTCGAAGGTCGTGGATCGTGTTCCAGCCCACCTGGGGTACTTTCTCAGCCCCGGCCCCTTTCGGAAAGCGCCGCACGGATACCGGGATGATGCCGAGCGCCGCGGTGTCGTTCTCTTCGGAGTGCCTGCAGAGGAGCTGCATGCCCACGCAGATGCCGAGCACCGGCTGCTGCAGGCCTTGAAGTACCGTGTCGAGGCCGTTTTCGCGGAGCGAGGCCATCGCCGTGCTGGCTTCGCCCACACCCGGAAAGATGACCTTGTCGGCGCCGCGGATCGCTTCCGGGTCGTCGGTAACCGTCGCCGGCGCGCCAAGCCTTTCGAGCGCATTCAGTACCGACTGGATATTGCCTGCGTTGTATTTGATAATTGCGAGATTCATGTTATTTTGCCCAAAGTTAATTGCGAACGGTGCGGGACTCACCTGGTAGTCCGCCGGCTGGCGGATCCCAAGCTGTAGGTACTCAAAAAAAAACAATAAGCGGGACTCACCTGGTAGTCCGCCGGCTGGCGGATCCCAGGCTGTTGGTACTCAAAAAAACAATAAGCGGGAGTAGCTCACCTGGTAGTCCGCCGGCTGGCGGATCCCAAGCTGCAGGTACTCAAAAAAAACAATAAGCGGGAGTAGCTCACCTGGTAGAGCGACAGCTTCCCAAGCTGTAGGTAGCGGGTTCGAGTCCCGTCTCCCGCTCAGAGGAACCGAAAGGTTCCTTTTTTAGTGCAGCACGCCTTCCAGGAACGTTCTTGTTCCCTCATCGATCGACGGCGCGTCGGCGAGCGCACGGATATAGGCGCTCCCGATGATGGCTCCCGACGCATGGCGGCAGGCGGCATCAAAAGTCTCCCGGTCGTGAATGCCAAAGCCCACCAGCACCGGGTTGCTGAGACGCAGGTCTTCCAGCCGCTCGAGGTACCGCTCCACTGCCGAAAAGTCTTTCGCCGAGCCCGTTACCGACGACGAAGAAACGGCGTACAGGAAACCGCTGCTCGCCGCATCGAGCTGGCGCACGCGGGCTTCCGGCGTTTCGGGCGTAACGAGAAAAATAAAGTCGAGGCCATACTGCCGCACAATCGGCCCATACTCCCGCTCATAAGCGTGCAGCGGGATGTCGGGAATAATGAGTCCATCCACGCCGCAGGCCGCGGCCCTGGCGCAGAAGGCCTCGAAGCCGTATTGCAGCAATGGGTTGAGGTAGCCCATGAGCACGATGGGCAAGCTAATCTCCCTGCGTATCGGCTCCAGCTGCGCAAACAGTGTTTCGATGCTCATGCCGTTGTAGAGGGCGCGGGCACTGCTGGCCTGGATCACGGGTCCATCGGCAAGCGGGTCGCTGTAGGGCATGCCCAGCTCGATGATGTCGGCACCATGCGCCTGCAGGGCACGGAGTACGGGTACGGTACTATCCAGCTCGGGGTAGCCGGCCGTGCAATACACGTTCAGGACCCGGCTTTTCTTTCGTTCAAATAATTGGGAGAGGCGGCTCATGCTGTGCGGAGAAATTGAGTGGTTGATACGTTAATCGGTTGACACATTCAGCTCGTGGTTGTTTTCCATGGCTTCCATATACGTGGCGAGGTCCTTATCGCCGCGGCCGCTGAGACACACGACGACACAGTCTTTTTCGGTCAGACCGAGCTTTGGCAGCACGGCAAACGCGTGGCCGGTTTCGAGGGCAGGGATGATGCCTTCCAGGCGCGCCAGCTCGAAGGCGGCACGAAGGGCCTCATCATCGGTAGCGCTGAGGAATTGCCCGCGGCCGCTCTGGAACAGGTGGGCATGCAGCGGGCCAATACCTGGGTAGTCGAGACCCGCAGAAATACTGTGCGGTTCCACTACCTGGCCGTCGCTCGTTTGCATGACAAGGCTCCGGCTTCCGTGCAATATTCCCTCGCGGCCCAGTTGCGTGGTGGCAGCGCTCTTGCCGCTTTCGACACCATGCCCCGCGGCCTCCACGGCCACGAGCGCCACAGCCGGCTCGTTCACGAAGTGGTAGAAGGCGCCCGCCGCATTGGAGCCGCCACCGACACAGGCCACCACGTGCGTCGGGAGCTCGGAGCCGGTTGTTTCTTTCAGCTGCGCGCGCATCTCCTCGCTGATGATGCTCTGGAAGCGTGCCACGAGGTCGGGATAGGGATGCGGGCCAACGACGGAGCCGATGATGTAGTGCGTATCGTCGGGATGATTGATCCAGTCGCGGATGGCCTCGTTGGTGGCATCCTTCAGTGTTTTGGAGCCACTCGTGGCCGGCACGACGGTGGCGCCGAGCATCTTCATGCGGGCCACGTTGGGTGCCTGCCGGGCGATGTCCTTCTCCCCCATATACACGATGCACTGCAGGCCCATTAGCGCGCACACGGTGGCCGTAGCCACACCATGCTGGCCTGCGCCGGTTTCGGCGATGATCCGCTTCTTTCCAAGACGCTGGGCGAGCAGGATCTGGCCAACGGTATTGTTGATCTTGTGCGCGCCGGTGTGGCACAGGTCCTCGCGCTTCAGGTATACCCGCGTACCGAGCTTCGCGCTCAGTCGTGTTGCGAAGTACAGCGGGGTCGGGCGCCCTACGTAGTTGCGCAGCAGGCTTTCCAGCTCGCGGCGGAAGCCAGCGTCTTCCAGTATTTCTACGTAGCGGCTGCGCAGCTCCTCCACGTTGCGAAATAACATCTCGGGCACATAGGCGCCGCCAAAGCGGCCGTAATAGCCATGCTCATCCGGCGATGGCGACAGGGTAGTATTCAACTCGGTATTCATGGTGGCTTGATTCGTCTTATTGGTCGGCTCCCTGCACACGCCCGGGCTCATTGGCATGCAGGTCGCTCAGGAACTGTTTGATAAGGGCCATGTCTTTGACGCCCGGCGCCGTTTCAAAGCGGCTGTTGATGTCGATGCCGTAGTGAAAAGGATGGTAGAACCCGCGCACAAGGTCCGTGTCTCCCGGTGCAATCCCGCCGCTCAGGAAGAACAGCTTGTCGATAAGCGATTTTTCGAGCACGTTCCAATCGAAGCGCTCGCCGCTGCCGCCAAAGTTTTCGCTGTAGGTATCGAACAGGAAATAGTTGCAGCTGTCGTGGTAAGGCTTTACAAGCGCATCAAGGTCGGCTCCGGGAGTTACCCGGAAGGCCTTGATGATGTTGACGCGCTCGCGAACATTGTCGCAGAACTCCGGCGTCTCGTCGCCATGCAACTGCACCGCGGTCAGGTCGAGCTCCTCGGCGAGGCGGAGGATCGTGTCGCAGGACTCGTTGACGAAGACCCCGACCTTGGCGGCCTCCACGGCCCGGATGGCAGCCGATTCGCGGGCCAGCGATGGCAGCGCCGACCGCTTTGACCCGGAGTACAGCACCATACCCACGTAGTCGACACCAAGCTCGTAGGCTTCCTGCATCTGCGCGGCGCTGGTGAGTCCGCATACTTTTAATTTCATAAGGCTTGTTTTTTCAGGGCCCCGGCAAATGCGGCAAAGGCGCCGGCGGGGTCGGGGTCTTTCATAAAGTGCTCTCCGATGAGGAAGGCATGGAACCCTTTGGAGCGCAGAAAAATTACGTCCCCGGGGCTACTGATGCCGCTTTCCGCCACGCGGATCTTGCCCGAAGGGATTCCTTCGGCGAGGCGCACGGAGTGCTCCAGGTTGACGGAAAAATCTTTCAGGTTCCGGTTGTTGACGCCGACCATCGCTACCTCCGGGCAGATATGGCCGAGCTCCGACTCGGTATGCAATTCCAGTAATACTTCCAGGCCAAGCTCACGCGCCTCCGCGGCAAATTCCTGCACCTGTTGCGGGCTCAGCACGGCAGCGATCAGCAACACCGCATCGGCGCCCCAGGCCCGGGCTTCGAGCAGCTGGTACCGGTCGATGATAAAGTCCTTGCGCAGCAGCGGTGTTTCGGTCTGCCGGCGCGTGTCGGCAAGGTCCTGCAGCGAGCCGCCGAAGAAGGGCCCGTCGGTGAGCACCGAGATGCCCGCGGCGCCATACTCGTCGTAGGCCTTTACCACGACAGCGGGTGTCGCAAGCTCGTGCACGAAGGCGCCTTTCGAGGGCGATTTTCGCTTGAACTCGGCGATGATGCCGGTGCTTCCGGGCAACTCGATGGTATAGGCCATAGAGCGGCGCGGTGCTTCGTAAAGCGGCTGTTCGCGCAGCTCCGTGGGGGTGACGTCGAACTTGCGCTCGGCCACTTCCTCGCGCTTGCGGGCGATGATCTGGTCCAGTATCGTCATTGCAGGCTGATTAATGTTTCAAAGACCTTTCGGGCGCGGCCGCTTTCGAGGCTTTCCACCGCGGCACCGTAGGCGTCTTCGTAATGAGCAAAACCACCGGAGCCATGCAAAGAGAGGGCCGCATTGGCGAGCACCACCGCATTCTGCGCCCAGCTCCCCTCGCCGTTGAGGATCTTCCGGAAAATACGAGCCGCATCCTCTACGCTGGCACCACCGCTGATGTCGGCCGGCTGCACGGTGCGCTTGCCCAGATCTACCGCGGAGCAAACTCGCTCACCCGCTGGCGTGATCACCTTCGTATCGTTGGTGAGCGATACCTCGTCGTAGCCATCGAGGCCGTGAATGAGGGTGAAGCCTCCCTCCTGCTGCTGCAGCAGGTAGTTGTAGATCCGCAGCAGCTCCGGACTGTACACCCCGATGAGCTGGTAGGAAGGCATCGCCGGGTTGACCAGCGGACCGAGCATATTGAAGAACGTACGGAAGCCCAGGTGGCGGCGGATTCCGGCCACGGCCTTCAGCGCTGGATGAAACAGCGGTGCATGGAGGAAGGTAAACCCGGCCACTTCGATCTCGCGCTCGAGCTGATCCTGCTCGTTGCGGAAGCGGTACCCGAGCGTTTCCATCACGTTGGAGGCGCCGCTGATGGAGGAAGCGCCGTAGTTGCCGTGCTTGGCGACTTTCTTCCCGGCACCCGACACCACGAAGCAGGCGAGCGTGGAGATGTTGAAAGTATTCTTGCCATCGCCGCCGGTGCCCACGATATCGATCGGCGCATAGGCCGCGAGGCTTGCCGGCTTTGCCAGCCCGAGAAGGCCGTCGCGGAAGCCCTGCAGCTCGTCGATGGTAATGGTCCGCATCAGGAATACCGTGATGAAGGCGGCTAGCTCAGCCTCGTTGTAGCGCCCCTCGGCGATGCCCAGCATGATCTGGCGGGCCTCCGCGCGGGGCAGGGTCTTGTGCTCGAAAAGGTATTGGAGGATCTTTTTCATTCGTTATGGGTCGTTTGTGAGCGGTGAGCAAGTGAGCGGTGAGCAGGGGCCTAGCGATTCAACCAGTTCCTTATTATGGTTACTCCGTCTGGCGTCAATACACTTTCCGGGTGGAACTGTACACCCTGCACATCGAATTGTTTGTGCTGCATGGCCATGATATATCCTTCCTTATCGCGGGCGGTTACTTCGAGCTCGACCGGGAAATTCTCATCGGAAACTACCCAGGAGTGATATCGTCCCACTTCCAGTTCGGGTGGAAGGCCGGCAAAGAGCGAACCGCTCACCGCTGACCGCTCACCGCTCACCTGAATGGGCGTCGCCACTCCATGAAACACGTTCGCCAGGTTGACCAGCTTGCCGCCGAAGGCCTCGCCGATCGCCTGGTGGCCGAGGCACACGCCGAGGATCGACTTGCTGGCCGCATATTCCCGCACGAGCGGAAGCAGCAGGCCGGCTTCTTCCGGTATGCCCGGCCCTGGCGACAGGATGATCTTGTCAAAGGCGGCCACTTTTTCCAGCGGGATGGCATCATTGCGGTGCACTTCCAGGTGGGCATCGGTGATGCTGCGCACCAGGTGCACGAGGTTGTAGGTAAAGGAGTCGTAGTTGTCGAATACCAGGATCTTCATAGTGCAGTGGTTGTGCGGGGAACAATGGTTTGGGCCAGCTGCAGCGCCTGCCGCAGGGCATTGAGCTTATTGGCGACTTCCTGCCGCTCGCTCTCCGGATCGGAGGCGGCAACGACACCCGCGCCGGCCTGGTAAAAGAGCGTATTGTCGCGGCTCAGGAAGGTGCGGATCATGATGGCGTGGTTGCAGCTTCCGTTGAAGCCCACGAAGCCGATAGCGCCACCATAGTAGCTTCTTGCCGTCGGCTCCAGCCCGTCTATGAGCTGCAGGGCACGGTACTTCGGGGCGCCGCTCAGGGTGCCGGCCGGGAATGTTTTGAACAGCACCTCGAACGGGTTGGCGCCTTCGGCCACGCGCCCGCTCACCTCGCTTACGAGGTGGATGACGTGGGAGTAGTATTGCACCTGGCGATACCGCGTTACTTCAACTTCCGTGCATACGGTGCTAAGGTCGTTGCGGGCAAGGTCGACGAGCATGACGTGCTCCGCCCCTTCCTTCGGGTCCTGCAACAGCGCCTCGGCGCGGCGCGCATCCTCCGCATCGTTGCCGCTGCGGCGGAAGGTGCCGGCAATGGGGTGCATCACGGCAACCCCATTTTTCAGCTGCAGCTGCGCCTCGGGCGAGGAGCCCATCAGACGGTAGTCGCCGTAATCGAAGAAGAACAGGTAGGGCGAGGGATTGATATGCCGGAGTGCGCGGTACACGTTGAATTCATCGCCGCGGAAACGCTGCGTAAAGCGGCGGCTCAGCACCACCTGGAACACGTCGCCGCGGTGGCAGTGCGCAATGCCCGAACGTACCAGCGACCGGTATTCCTCATCATCAAGGTTGCTCTCCTCGCCGCCCTGCACGGCAAAGGGAAATACGGGAACATCCTTGCTGAACAGCAGCGACTCTACCGCCGCCCGCTCGCTCGGGATACCGGCTATGTTGTTCTCGCAGAGCAGCAGCTCGTCGCGGTAGTGGTTGATGGCGATGACGTATTGATACAGCCGGTAGCGGGCGGGCGGAATATAGTTGGGCTCGCCCTTGCTTTCTTTCAATTTGATATCCTCAAAGAGCTGCACCGCATCGAAGGTGAAGTAGCCGTAGAGCCCCTGCGCGAAGCCGGCCCCGGGATCGTCGCCCGAGGGCTCGAAGCGGTCCAGGAAGCGGCCCAGCACATCGGCCAGCCGCTCGCCCCCGCTCAGCGGAACGCGCTCTGCCTCGCTGCCCGGGAACTTCAGCTCGGCCTGCCGCGCATCCAGCACCTCGATACCGGCGATGGCATTGATACCGATGAAGGACCAGCTGTTCTCGGCGGCATGGCTGTCGGTGCTTTCCAGCAGTATGGTGTCGCGGAAGCGGTCGCGCAGGCGCAGGTAGATCCCGACGGGTGTGTGCACGTCGGCAAGGCCGCGGGTAACCTGGGTGTGGATGCTGATTTTTTTCATAATCGTTCTTTCCGAAAAATAAAAAACCCCGACACTGGGTCGGGGCTTCTGAATGTTATCGTGTACAACACGGCAATAGTGTTACAGAACCCCGGAAGAGTCTGTATGCCACCAGCAAATGTTGTTGAATACCTGTTTCATCGGCACAAATATGGGATGGGTACGCCATTTGCCCAAATAAAATATTATTTGACAAACAGGCTATGACTATCCAGCACCAGCAAAACGAGCAACACGGCAACTTTTTCATCCTGGCAGACGGCGAGCTCATTGCCGACATGACCTACATCCGCCACGATCCCCACAGCATCATTATCAACCACACACAGGTCGACGAGGAGATGCAGGGACAGGATATCGGCTTCCGGCTGGTGCAGGCAGCGGTCGACTATGCAAGGCAGCACCAGCTCAAGATCGTACCCGTGTGTGTATTCGCGGCGGCCGTATTCGAGAAAAAGCCGGAGTTCAGGGATGTGTTGCAGGAGGAATCTATTTAGCTTCAAACGTCATTGCGAGGCGGCCCTGCGAAACGAGGCCAACGAAGCAATCTGAATCGGGAACACGCCTGCACCTGTAACGGGCAACAGTTTTGCCTCCATCAGATTGCTTCGTCGACCGTCCCTGTGTGCCGGTCTTCTCGCAATGACGATTCCTTGTGGGTCATTCCCTTTCTTTGCACAAACTTTCCCTGAATGAATGTTTTCAAATTCGGCGGCGCCTCCGTGGCAACACCCGAGCGGGTGCGCAACGTGGGCGCGATCCTGGCCCGCTATCCCAACGACACGCTGCTGGTGGTGATCTCGGCGATCGGCAAAACCACCAACGCCCTGGAGAAGGTCGTGGAGGCGTATTTTGGCGGCAACAAGGACGAGGCACTCCGTCTGTTTGAAGGCATAAAGGAAGACCACCGCGCCATGGCTACGGCACTGGGACAGCAGGACCTCAGCTACCTCAACGACTTCTTCACCGAGGTGGAATGGATGCTGCACGACAAGCCCGTGCGCGACTTCGACTATTATTACGACCAGGTGGTGTGCGTCGGCGAGCTGCTTTCAACGGCTATTGTCAGCCGTTACCTCAATGATACTGGCATCGGCAACCAGTGGATCGACGTTCGCGACATTTTGCGCACCGACGATAACTTCCGCGACGCGCAGATCGACTGGAATTATACCGCGCAGAAGACCGCCGAGATCATCCGGCCCGCGCTGGCTGCGCAGCGCATCGTGCTGACCCAGGGCTTTATCGGATCCACCGACGAAAATGAAAGCACCACGCTCGGGCGCGAAGGTTCCGACTATTCGGCGGCCATCTTTTCCAACCTCCTTGAGGCCGAGGGACAAACGATCTGGAAGGACGTGCAGGGCGTGATGAATGCCGACCCGAAGCAATACGAGGCTGCACAATGGATCCGCGAGCTCAATTACCGCGAGGTGATCGAAATGGCCTACTACGGCGCGCAGGTGATCCACCCGAAAACGATCAAGCCGCTGCAGAACAAGGGCATCCCGCTGTATGTAAAATCCTTCCTCGACCCCGCGGCCGAAGGCACCACCATCCACAACAGCAAGATGAGCCAGCTGCCGCCCATCATCGTATACAAGCGCCAGCAGGTGCTCGTGGAGCTTAGCAGCAAAGACTTCTCGTTTGTGGGAGAAGGCGGAACGGCCGAATTATACCGGATCTTCGAGGAGCTTAAATTCCGCCCCAACCTCACGCAGAACGGCGCCGTAAGCTTCCTGTGCGTGGTGGACGAGCATGCGGAAAAAGTGGAAGGTCTCGCGCACCGCGCGTCGGGCAGCTTCGACGTGCAACTGACCCGCGGGCTGACGCTGCTCACGATCCGCCACTACAACGACGGGCTGGTGAGCGAGCTATGCGGCGACAGCAGCATCATCCTCAAGCAGCAAACACCGGAGACGCTGCAGGTACTCCTGAAATAACCGGGAAATTATTCGGACTTCTGGTCCGGCATCGGCTCGATCGAAAAGCCCTGTACGATCTTCTTGGGCACCGACTTGCCATCGAGCTGGGCGGGTTTCCACAGCGGCATTTTTTCGAGCTGGGTGATGATCTCTTCGTTGAAGTCGCTGTTGACGCCTTTAAGCATTTTGAAATTCACGGGCGTACCATCGGCATCGATCACGAATTCGACCTGCACATAGGCCTTCTTCTGCCCTGCCGGGAGCGCGTCGGAAAGAACATAGCCCACCTTTTTCAGGTAATCAAGAAAGCCGGCATTGCCACCCGGAAACTGGGGCCACTCCTGGACCACGTCGGCAAGGGCTACGATGGTACGTGTGCGGCGGGGCGGATGCACTTTTTTCGCGGGCACTACCGGGGCCGCCTTTTTCGTGAGGTTGGCAAAAAGGTATTCGCCCCTGGCGTTCGTCATGATCACGGGCAGCTGGTGGGTTGCCTCGAAATGATCGTACACCTTCTCCAGGTTCTCGGCGAAGCGCTTCAGGTCGGCATCGGTCTTCGTCAGCGAGGCCAGGTAGTCGACGCTTTTCTTATTGCTGTAGCGCACCGGGAAAATGTGAACCGGTATGAACTCCTGGCCGGCGTCGCGGGCAACGGCTGCCAGTACATAGAGCTCCTCGATATACGTGTCGGTAACGGGAATGCAGCCGACGGTAACGCAGGATCCATGGATATAGATATCGCCGCCTGGCTGGAGCGAGTCACTCAGCACCCGGTCGGAAGCATTCGGGTAGTTAAGCCCGAGTGACAGATAGTAGTTGCTGTTCGGATTGAATTCGTTGATGTAATAAAAGCCTTCGGGTACCTGGTAGTCGCCCTGCATGCGCTTCGGCCCCAGCGAGCCGGCGAGTGCGCATATCCGGTAGGTCTTGAAAAGCTTAAATGCTTCGTTGCGCTCGTTCTTGACCCACACTTCGAGCTGGCTGTCGTACTTGAAGGAGCGGATGTACACGTATTTCGCAGGCCAGGCCAGTCCCTTGGCGGCAAACTGCTTCTGGAGCGTGTCGAGCTTGTTCTTGAATGCGAGGGCGGGCCGCGAAAAACTCTTCTGGTAGTTGAGGAAGGAAAAGTTCTCGGAACGGACCACCGGGAGCACTTCGCCCTGGGCGCGGGCCGCCGCGGCACTGATGAGGAAAGCAAGAAAGAGGAAGAATCTACGCATGCGGTACGGCGAACCTTTTAAGTGAGGCAAGTTCGAATTTCAAATGCAAAGAAAAGTCCAAAATCTTTGCGCCCGCAAAGATGCTAACTTTGGCACTGTAAATTCAACGAATATGTCGATTGCTACTGCTTCCGAGGCCACAACCGCCGCCACAACGGATTTCCTGCCCCTGCAGGGTACGGATTACGTGGAGTTTTATGTTGGAAATGCCAAGCAGGCCGCCCATTATTATATGAGCGCCTTCGGCTTCCAGGCCATCGCCTATGCCGGGCCCGAAACCGGTGTCAAGGACCGCGCTTCCTACGTTGTGCGGCAAAACAAGCTCACCTTTGTACTGACAACGCCCATCCGGGGCAATAACCCGATCGCCGACCATATCTACAAGCACGGCGATGGCGTCAAGTTTCTCGCACTTCGCGTTGACGACGCCACTTCCGCCTGGGAAGAAACGACAAAGCGCGGCGGCAAAAGCTACCTCGAGCCCCAGCGCCTGAAGGACGACCAGGGCGAGGTGGTGCTCAGCGGCATTCATACCTACGGCGACACGGTGCACCTTTTCGTGGAGCGCCGCAACTATAACGGCCCCTTCATGCCGGGCTTCCGGCCCTGGAGCAACCCCCACTTTGCACCCAAGGACACGGGTCTACTCTACGTGGACCACTGCGTGGGCAACGTGGGCTGGAACCAGATGAATCCCTGGGTGAAGTTTTACGAAGATGTCATGGGCTTCAAGAACATCCTCAGCTTCGACGACGAGGACATCTCGACCGAATACTCAGCGCTCATGAGTAAGGTGATGAGCTCCGGCAGCGGCTTTGTGAAGTTCCCGATCAACGAGCCCGCGGAAGGCAAGAAGAAATCGCAGGTGGAAGAGTACCTCGAATTTTACGACGGCGAGGGCGTGCAGCACGTAGCGCTTGCCACCAACGACATCGTAGCCACGGTGCGCGACCTGATGAGCCGCGGCGTTGAATTCCTCAAGGTCCCCAACAGCTATTACGACGACCTGCTCGACCGGGTTGGTCCTATCGACGAAGACCTCGAGCCGCTCAAGGAGCTCGGCATCCTCGTCGACCGCGACAACGAAGGCTACCTGCTGCAGCTGTTCAGCAAGCCCGTGCAGGACCGTCCTACCCTGTTCTTCGAGATCATCCAGCGAAAAGGTGCCAAGAGCTTCGGCAAAGGCAACTTCAAGGCCCTCTTCGAAGCCATCGAACGCGAGCAGGCCGAACGGGGAAACCTGTAGAACAGAAGAACAAGGAACAAGGAATGTTGAATAGTGAATGCACAAAAGCCGCGCCCCGCGCGGCTTTTGTCACTCTGAGCGCAGCGAAGAGTCTGTGGCTGCACAGCAGGAAGGATCGAATTAGTAATGCATTTTGCGCTTACGGGTAGACAACCTCGGCAATGCGCCATTGGCTAATGACACATTAGTACAGCGCACTCCCTCTGTGCCTACAGCCCGAAGGGCCAGGTATCCGGGATCTTCACCGCCGAGCCGGGTCCGTGCATCGGGTGCAGGGCCTGGGTGCGGTCGATATAGAGAAACGCGTCGTAGCGTTCAGCCATGACCGAGGGAACGTAGTTGCCGAAGCGCTCGCGGGAAGGATCGTAGACGACGCCGATGGCGCGGTGCGGAACGGACTGCCGGTAGCGCGACTGCGGCTTTTCCTCGCGAAAGAGCAGGTAGCGGCTGTGCGGGCTTTCGAAGTGAAGCAGCTGCTCGATGCTGCCATCGCGGGCCTCGGGGACGTCCATCTCCTCGTGGGGGGCGCCCCACTCCTCGCCGGCGATCACACTGCCATCATAGCATCCAAAGCCGCACAGGTATACTTTGTCAACGCCCCACTCCTCGCGCGCAAGCTGCCCGATGTTGACCATCCCCGCCTGCCGCATGCTCGTGGCACGCGCATCGCCGATATGGGTGTTATGCTCCCAAACGATTCCCCTGGCAGAAGTCCCATGAAACTGAAGCAGGCGCTGCAGCGTTTCCATCATGTGTCCGTCGCGCACATTCCAGCTTTCGTTGTCGAAGCCCATCATGCTGCGGTAGTATTTTTCGGCGTTTACGGTGATGAGGGCATTCTGCTCGGCGCTGAAAGCGGCCTCCGGATCGCGGTCGAACTGCGGCGCCTTTTTGCGCACTTCCTGCCATAGCTCCAGCACACGGTCGCGGCAGCTGTGGCGGCTCAGCGAGGCCCGCGCATAGGCGTGCTCGTTATCCTCGTAGGGCTCAAAGCAGCCGATCGCGCCGCGGAGCAGTTTGGCCAGCGCAGGATCCTCACCCTCGAGGTATTCCTGCAGCGTACGCATGCTGTCCCAGAGGCTGTATACGTCGAGGCCGTAGAAGCCCACGCGCTCGGCCATCGGGCGGTGGCTGTTCCACTCGCGAAGCCATTCGGCCAGCGCGGCCACTTCCCAGTTGGCCCACATCCAGGTAGGCCAGCGGTCGAAGCTGCGGAGTACTTCCTGGATCGAGCCGCCGGCATCGGCGTAGCCTTTTACATAACGGTTGATGCGGTAGCAGTCGGGCCAGTCGCCCTCCACGGCGATAAAGCGAAAACCCTTTTCGGCAATGAGGCGGCGCGAGATGGCCGTGCGCCAGGTATAGTACTCGTGCGTGCCGTGGCTGGCCTCACCCAGCAGCACCAGCGGACGCTCGCCGATGTCGGCCAGCAGCGCGTCGAGGTCTTTGGAGCTGTTTAACGGATACATGAACAGAATGCCGCAAAATCGGTGCCTTCTGCCCCGGCCCTTCCCGGAGAGAAGGGTAAAGAACCATTGTCATGCTGAGCGCCGCCGAAGCCATCCTCGCGCAAGCTCGGGATGACAGAAGTGAACTTTCACGCTGAGCGCAGCCGAAGCGTATCTTCGCCCCATGCAGAAAGTGGGCATTCTCGGCGGCGGCCAGCTCGGCCGCATGTTGTTGCAGGCAGCGGCCAATTACCCGGTTGAAACCTATGTACTCGAGTCGGATCCCGACTGCCCCTCGGCCCATCTTTGCGATCATTTCCGGCAGGGCGACATCCGCAACTACGACGATGTGTATGCTTTCGGTAAAGGCCTCGATACGATCAGCATCGAGATCGAGAACGTCAACATCGAAGCGCTCGAGCAGCTCGAGCGCGAGGGCGTACAGGTAATCCCGAAGCCTTCGGTGCTCCGCATCATCAAGAACAAGATCCGGCAGAAGGAATTCTACACGCAAAACGGCATCCCGACGGCGGCCTACGTCGTCACGCAAAACCGGGCAGACCTGGAAGCACATACCGGCTACCTGCCGGCGGTGCATAAGATCGGCGAGGGCGGCTACGACGGCAAAGGCGTGCAGGTACTCCATTCGGCGTCCGACCTCGCCCGTGGCTTCGAGGCGCCGGCGGTGCTCGAAAAGATGGTCACTATCAAAAAAGAGATCTCGCAGCTGCTGGCTGTCGATGCGAAGGGCAAGACCGCACTCTACCCGCCGGTCGAGATGGTCTTCAACCCCGACCTCAACCTGCTCGACTACCAGCTCTCCCCTGCCCAGATCAGCACTGAGGTACTGTGGAAGATCGAGGCGATCTCGAGCTCGCTTGTACGGCACCTCGCCTCGCCCGGGCTTTTCGCCGTAGAGCTGCTTGTGGACCAAAACGACGAAGTGCTGGTCAACGAAACGGCGCCCCGCGTTCACAACAGCGGCCACCACAGCATCGAAGCACATTACTGCTCGCAGTTCGACATGCTCTGGCGGATCCTGCTCGGCTACCCGCTGGGCAACACGGCCGCCATCATGCCCTCCGTGATGGTGAACCTCGTGGGTGCGGAAGGGCACAGCGGACCCGTGGCCTACGAAGGCCTGGAAGAAGTGCTGAAGATCGACAATGCCTTTGTGCATCTCTATGGAAAACGCGAAACCCGCCCCGGGCGCAAAATGGGCCATGTTACGATACTGAGCGCCGAAAAGCAGGATCTCATCCACAACGCCCATAAGGTGCGGCAAACTTTACGCGCTGTAAGCCGTTAAATAAGGTTAAACGGCGGCTCCCGACCGGTGTTCCAACGTAGATTGCAGCCTGAATTATTTTTGCCCTCATTCAAACCATAGTTCCCTTGAAAATTAAGACGCTGTTAGTCCCGCTGGCGGCACTTTTTGTCCTGGCCGCCTGTGGCAGCACCGAAAGGAAAAAAGATGCTTCCGCCCAGCAAAAGGCCGGTGCCCGGCCACCTTCCCGGGTCGACGCCTTCCTGGTCGAAGCCCGCACCGCCAGTGAATCCATAGAAGTCCCCGGCACCGTTGTCGCCGCCGATGCCACCGAGATCCGTCCTGAAGTAGCCGGCCGCATTGTACAGCTCAACGTCCGTGAAGGCGCCATCGTAAGCCAGGGCAGCCTTATCGCCAAGCTCGACGACGCCGACCTCCTCGCCCAGCGCCGCAAGCTCCAGGTGCAGCTCGCGCAGGCCCAGACCACCGTCAACCGCTACGCGGCGCTTGAGAAGATCGGCGGCATCAGCAAGCAGGACCTCGACGTGGCGCGTCTCCAGATCTCCAACGCACAGGCCGATATCGCCGTGCTCAACGCCAATATCCGGAAGACCGAGATCCGCGCTCCCTTCACCGGCAAGCTCGGACTGAAGATGGTAAGCCCCGGCGCCTTCGTGTCGCAGCAAACCGTGCTCACCAGCATCCAGAAGACCACGGGGATGCGTATCGACTTCAACCTGCCGGCCCAGTACGTCAGCCGCATCAGCAAAGGATCGTTTGTCAACTTTACCACCGACAACGCGGCCCGCACGTATTCCGCCGTGGTGATCGCCACCGAGTCGGGCATCGGCAGCAGCACCCGAACGCTCACGATGCGCGCCTTGGTGAAGGGCGATGAGTCCGGTCTCGTACCCGGCTCCTTTGCACGTGTGAAGATCGCCTTCGACCCCGACCCCAACGCGCTGATGATCCCGAGCCAGGCCATCGTGCCCCAGGCCCGCGGGAAGAAAGTGTATGTCATCGATAGCAACAAAGTCAAATTCGTCGACGTCATTACGGGCCTCCGCGACTCAAGCTTCGTGCAGGTGACCTCGGGCCTGAAGCTGGGCGACACCGTGGCCGTCACCGGCATCCTCGGTCTCAAGCCGGGCGGCAAAGCCTTTGTCAAGCGCGTGATCAACCGGCCGCAACCGAAAGGAACCAAGCCGTCGTAACGATTACGTCCGGGGTTTTACGTTTTGGGTTTTACGTTTCCTGAACCGGACCCAAAACGTAAAACGTAAAACCTAACACGTAGAACGCCCCCTAACCTGTAAACTGATTTCATGAACATCAGTGAACTATCCCTGCGAAGACCCGTACTGGCCATTGTGCTCAACATCATCATCGTGGTGTTCGGCGTCATCGGCTTCAAGTTTCTCGGCGTGCGCGACTACCCCGCCATCGACCCGCCGAATATCAACGTGCGCACCTCCTATGGCGGCGCCAACCCCGAGATCATCGAAACGCAGATCACGGAGCCGCTCGAGAAGGCCATCAACGGCATCGCGGGCATCAAGAACATTACCTCCTCCAGCAATGCGGGCAACAGCAACATCAACGTGGAGTTTGAGCTGGGCGTCGACCTCGAGGCAGCGGCCAACGACGTGCGCGACAAGGTGTCGCAGGCCACGCGGCAGCTCCCCGCCGACCTCGATGCCCCGCCGGTTGTGAGCAAGGCCGACGCCTCCTCCGATCCCATCCTGTCGATGACCGTGCAAAGCAACACCCGCAACCAGCTTGAGATCTCGGAGTGGGCCAACAACGTGCTGGTGGAGCGCCTTCAAACGATTCCCGGCGTGAGCGCCATCCAGATCTGGGGCGAGAAGCGCTACGCCATGCGCATCTGGTTCAAGCCGGAGCGCCTTGCCTCCTACAACCTCTCGCCTACCGACGTGTCGCAGGCCCTTGCCCGCGAGAACGTGGAGCTGCCTTCGGGCAAGATCTCGGGCAACGCCACCGAGCTTACCGTGCGCACCTTCGGCCGCCTTAATACCGAGGAAGACTTCAACAACGTCGTGGTGAAAAGCGATTCGGCATCCGTGGTGCGCCTGCGCGATGTGGCCGAGGCTGTGCTGGGCCCCGAGAACGAGGAATCGCAGCTCCGCGAGAGCGGCATCCCGATGATCGCCCTTGCCATCATCCCGCAGCCCGGCTCCAACTACGTCAACATCTCCAACGAATTCTACAAGCGCTACGACCAGCTGAAGGCCGACATGCCGCCCGACATCACGCTCAACATCGCCCTCGACCAAACGAAGTTTATCAAGAAGTCGATCTCGGAGGTGGAGGAAACGCTGCTGATCTCGCTGGGGCTCGTGATCCTCATCATCTACTTCTTCTTCCGCAGCTGGACGATCGCCTTCCGACCGCTCATCGACATCCCCGTGTCGCTTATCGGCGCCTTTTTCATCATGTACGTCTGCGGCTTTACGATCAACGTATTGACGCTGCTCGGTATCGTGCTGGCCACCGGTCTCGTGGTGGATGACGGTATCGTGGTCACGGAGAACATCTTCAAAAAGCTGGAGCAGGGCATGGATAAATGGCGGGCCGCGCGGGAAGGCTCGAAAGAGATCTACTTCGCCGTTATCTCCACGTCGATCACCCTGGCTTTCGTGTTCCTCCCCATCATTTTTATGCAGGGCTTCGTCGGACGCCTGTTCCGCGAGTTTGCGATCGTGGTGGCCGGCGCGGTACTTATTTCTGCCTTCGTATCGCTGACGCTGACGCCGGTGCTCAACGTAATGCTCACACGCGCCGATACGCTGCACAACCACGGCTGGTTTTACCGCAAAACGGAGCCGTTCTTTCAATGGCTCGAGCGCAGCTATGCAGGTGCCGTCCGACGCTTCATCGGTATCCGCTTCGTGGCCTGGTTCATCGTGCTGGCAGCCATGGGCGCCACTGTCTTCCTCTGGCTGACGCTTCCCTCCGAGCTCGCTCCCATGGAAGACCGCAGCCAGTTCCGCCTCCAGGTATCGGCACCAGAGGGAACGGCCTATGATTACATGGACCGCTATATCAACCGCCTCAGCGACTTCATGATCGACTCGGTGCCCGAGCGCAGCACCGTACTGTCGCTCACCGCGCCCGGCTTTGCCTCCGGCGCCACCAACTCCGGTTTCGTGCGCGTGACGCTCGTGGACCCGCAGGACCGCAAGCGCTCGCAGAAGGAGATCGTGGAGATGGTCAACAAGAACCTCGGTAAGTTCAACGAAGGCCGCGTGGTAGCGATCGAAGAGCAGACCATTGCCGTAAACCGCCGCGGTGGCCAGCCCGTGCAGTTTGTGATCCAGAACAACGAATTCGACAAACTGACACAGGTACTCCCCCGCTTTCTCGAGGAAGCGAACAAAAGCACGGTCTTGCAGCAGGTGGATGCCGACCTGAAATTCAACAAGCCCGAGCTCCGCATCAACGTCGACCGCCTCAAGGCGAATGAGCTCGGGGTAAGTGTTGAGGACGTTTCGCGCACCCTGCAGCTGGCGCTTTCCAACCAGCGTCTTGGCTATTTCACAATGCGCGGCAAGCAGTACCAGGTAATGGGACAGGTTGAGCGCGGCGAGCGTGACGACCCCAGCGACCTGCGCGGTCTCTACGTGCGCAGCCGCAGCGGCGGGATGATCTCGCTCGACAACGTCGTGACGATCGAGGAAGCCACCACACCTGCCAACATCTACCACTTTAACCGCTTCAAGTCGGCCACGATATCCGCCGGCCTCGCCCCGGGCAAGACCGTCGGCGACGGCATCAAGGAAATGCAGCGGATCGCCAACAGCCTGCTCGACCCGACTTTCCAGACCTCGCTCACCGGCACCTCGCGTGATTACGCGGAGAGCTCCGGCGGCATCGGCTTCGCGCTCGGGCTCGCCCTGGCACTGATCTTCCTGATCCTTGCCGCGCAGTTCGAAAGCTTCATCGACCCGCTGACCATCATGACAACGATCCCGCTGGCGGGCGCCGGCGCGCTCCTGTCGCTCTGGATCTTCGGCCAAACCATCAACATCTTTTCGCAGATCGGCATCATCATGCTGATCGGCCTCGTGGTGAAGAACGGTATCCTGATCGTGGAGTTCGCGAACCATAGCCGTTTGCAGGGAATGTCCAGCACGGAAGCTGCGATCCACGCGGCGCAGCAGCGCCTGCGCCCGATCCTGATGACAAGCCTCGCGATGGCGCTGGGTGCCCTCCCGATCGCCCTGTCGCTCGGGGCCGCGGCCACGAGCCGTGTGCCGCTGGGTATCGTTATCGTAGGTGGGGTGCTGATCTCGCTAGTGTTCACCCTGTTTGTGGTGCCCGCCATTTATACCTTCCTGTCGAGCAAGAAAAAGCGCAACCAGCTGGAGCTGATCGAGGAGGAAGAGCAGAAGAAGACGACCGTACAGACCGTTCATTAATGACTATGAAGAAACTGATTGTAGCCTTTTTTGTTTGCAGCAGCAGCGCCGCGATGGCGCAGGAAGAGCGTCCGCTGAGCCTCCCCGAGGCGATCGCAACCGCCCTGCAGAACAACTACGACATCCAGATCGCCCGCAACGACTCCATCGTGGCGGCAGTCAATAACTCCTACGCCAAGTACGCATTCTTCCCGACCGTCAATGCGCAGGGAAGCCTTATCGTCAATAATTCGCGGCAGTTCCAGGAACTCAAGAACGGAACGACGCGGACCGGCAAGGTGCAGCAGACGACGCTCAACAGCTCGGTGAACCTGAACTGGACACTGTTTGACGGCTTCCGGATGTTCATCGTACGCGAGCGGCTCGCCGAGCTGCTCCGTGTTGGCGAGTTGCAGATCCGCGACCAGGTGGTGGTAACGGTGGCGGATGTAATGCGCAACTATTACGGCATCGTGCGCCAGCAGGAGCAGATCCGCGCGCTGCAGGAAACGATCGACCTGGCCAACGACCGCCTGCGCATCGCCCAGTACAAATTCGACATCGGCACCGGCGTGAAGCCCGATGTGCTACAGGCCCAAATCGACGTCAACACGCAGCGAAGCAACCAGCTCTCGCAGCAGGCACAGCTCGATGTGTACCGCACGCAGCTTGCCTACCTGTTCAACAACGGGCAGCCGGCACCCGCGCGCGTGGCCGACACCGTGATCACCTTCAACGAAGCGCTGACCCTCGACTCGGCGCGCGCCGGCATCGACCAGGTAAACCCGCGGCTGCAGCTGGGCCGCGAGAACCTGCGCCTCGCGGAGCTCCAGCTGCGTGAGGCCCGCGCCAGCCGCTGGCCCACTGTCGCCTTCCAGTCGGCCTACAACTTCAACCGTGCCAAGAGCGGGTCGGTGGTCAACGAGGTAACGCAGCCCGTGCTGAACCGCAACTCGGGTCTTAACTACGGCCTCACTGCAACGATACCGCTCTTCAACGGCTTTGCCGTGCGCCGCAACATCCAGCTGGCGCAGGTCGATATCCGCTACCAGCAACAGGTCTACCAACGCGACCTCGCGAATATCCAGTCGGGCATCAGCTCCGCCTTCGTCACCTTCGATGCCTCGCGCCGCGTGCTGCAGCTGGAGGAGCAGAACCTGACCCTGGTGCGTGAGAACCTCGCCATCGTACGGGAGCGCTACCGCCTCGGCGTCACCACCTTCCTCGAGCTCCGCACCGCCGAGCAAAACCTCAGCGACGCACAGTTCCGCATCATCCAGGCCCGTTACAATACGAAGCTGGCGGAGATCCAGCTGATGCAGCTTCGGGGGGATATTATCCGGTAACGAAGTTTGGAGTTTGGAGTTTGGGGTTTGTAGTTCGTAAGGCCGATCTTGCAGCCAGTTTGCAAACCCTCAATCTGTTCGACTATGAGCAACCAACCCCAAACTCCAAACCCCAAACTCCAAACTGTGTCCGTCGGGATTATCATGGGCTCCGACTCCGACCTGCCGGTAATGCAGGGAGCGGCGGACATGCTGCAGCAATTTGGTATTTCGTTCGAGCTGACCGTAGTGTCGGCGCACCGCACGCCACAGCGGATGTTCGACTACGCGGCTTCGGCGCGGGGGCGCGGTCTGAAGGTGATCATAGCCGGTGCCGGTGGCGCGGCGCACCTGCCGGGCATGGTGGCGGCCATAACGCCGCTGCCGGTGATCGGGGTGCCCATCAAATCATCCAACTCCATCGACGGCTGGGACTCGGTCCTCTCCATCCTGCAAATGCCTGCCGGCGTGCCGGTGGCCACCGTAGCATTGAATGGAGCGAAAAATGCAGGGATACTCGCCGCGCAGATCATCGGCGCTTTTGATGAAAATACAGGCGATAAGGTTGCGGCTTACAAAGCGCAACTCGAGGAAGAAGTAGGGCACAAAGTAGCTACGCTCCGGGAGCGCTGGCCGAATGGCTTCGATACAGCACGGTAAAGCGCTGCTCCAGCCCGCCGGAATACGCGAGCAATCCGTCGATGAAACCCGGACCCCATTCCGCATAGAAGGAGCTGAAATTTTCGGTGCGCTCCTGCAATCCTCCCTTCGGGAACAGTCCTTCCTTCAACGAATGAAGCTGACGTTGCGTTGCCTCCTCGCGGCGCCGGGCGGCCCGCTGCATCTTCTTTTCCAGCGCTTCCAACAGGTTCAAAGCACGGGCTTGCAGGGCCTCCACATGCTGCTCCAGCGTTACGTCTACGCCGCCGGCGCTGCGTTTGAGGCGCTCATAAATCTGTTGCAATTCCGCTACTTCGCCATTCAGCTTCGGCTGCCGGCCGATGCGCTCGAGGTGACGGTTCATCAGCTCCAGCTCCGGCAAAAACAAGGCGGCTGTGTCGAGCCCGAGCGCCGCTGCAAGCTCCGCCTGGCGCTCGTTGAGCAGGAGAAACGAATTGCGCAGCACGAGTACCGGGAAGGGCACCTGGTAGTGCTCAAAAAGGTCTTTCAGTTGAAGCCAGTACGCAAGCTCACCGCCCCCGCCAATAAAGGCGACGTTGGGCAGGATCGTTTCCTGGTAAAGCCCGCGCAGGATCACGTTCGGGCTGAAGCGCTCGGGATGTGCGTCTAGCTCCGCACGGAGCGAATCTTCGGTGAAGCGGGTATCCGTACCGACAACAACATATTCGGCGCCGCGCTGCTCGATCCGTGACCTTGTATCGTCGACCAGGTAAAAAAGGTTAATCTCGCGCGGATGTGCCTGCACGTTATATTCAGTTTGCAATCGCTCGGAGGTGGCCGAAACTATTGCCGATGCTTCCTGGCGAAAGAGGTCGGCTTCGAAGACGGGCTTCATGACGGCCTTCAGCGAGGGCTCGTCGGCGATGAGTACCAGCAGGCCATAGCGGCCAAAGAGCGCATGCAGCAACCGGAAGGTGGCATCCTGGATGCTGCGGCCTTCCACGAAGCAGTTGCGCAGCAACCCAAGCAACTCCGGGCCACTTGGTGCTACGGCCAGCTGCCCTTCCAGGTCCTTGAGAAGTGTTGTAATGCCTTTGTCGATGATCATCCGGCCTACAGCGCCTGATTGCTTTGTCGTCCAGGTATACCGCTTGCCGCGCACGGTAAAGTGATCGAGCTCGGCGAGATCGGCATCTTCGGAGCCCATGTAAAACACGGGCACAAAACGATACTCCGGCATCTCGTCGCCCAATTGGCGGGCAAGGCGAATGGCATGAAGGATCTTGTAGACCACATACAGCGGCCCGCTCACCAGGTTGGGTTGGTGGGCCGTTGTGACGGTAAACGTGTTCGCTTCCGTCAGTATTTCGATGTTGTGTTGTACGGATTCCGTTGCATCCTGCTCCGCATACTGCCGGCGCAGTGCGGACGCCAGTGCCGCCCGATGATCGGGTCCTTCCTTACGCGCCTCGATCGCCGCGCGGATGCCGGCAAGATCGGGTCGTTGTGCGTAAAAAGGTCGAAGTGCTGCCGCATCGGCCAGGTAGTCCGTTACTATCCGGGAAAACTGGTTCGTGTCGGCGTAAGCAACCGTATCGGCTGAAAACATGGCGCAAAAGTAAACAGGTTTCGTTTTACCGTCCGAACTAAAGCGAGTCCTTACTGAGGCTTCCATTGACCGTTCGCCAAAGTCCAAGCGGGTTGGCATTCTGCAGTTCGGGTGGCAGGAAGGCATCGTTCCAGTTCTGGTAGCACAGCGGGCGCGCGAAGCGGCGGATGCCATCCGCGCCCACGGCCGTAAAGCGGCTGTCGGTGCAGGCCGGGTACGGACCGCCATGCATCATGGCCGGTACGACTTCGACGCCCGTCGGCACGCCATTGCGTACGAAACGGCCGCAACGCTCCTGCAGCACCGGCAGCAATTCGGGAAGCGCGCGCAGGTCTTCGTCACTGGCCATGACGGTAGTTGTAAGCTGCCCGCGGAGCGAACGCGCCACGTCAAGAAGCTGCTCCGCATCGCGGCAGCGAACGAGCAGCGAATAGGGCCCGAAAACTTCCTGCTGCAACAGTTCATTTTCCAGGAACACGTCGCCGCTTGTGGTGGCCAGCGTCGGAATGCTGTCATTGCGCCCGACCGGGCACGAGAGGGTTCCGGCTACTTCGACGCCTGCGACATCGAGCGCATCAGCGCGCTTGTGCTGGAAGGCTTTGGCGATACCGGGATGCAGCATCTCCGCAGACGGTACCGCCGCCATCAGGCGTGCCAGCTCTTTGCCGAAATCGTCAAGCGGCCCGCTTTCGATACCAATCAGCAAACCGGGGTTGGTGCACATCTGCCCCACCGATGCGGTGATCGATGCGACGTATTGCTTCGCGAGCTCTTTCGCGTTCGCAGCCGTGTAGCCGGGCAGTAGAAATACGGGATTAACGGAGCCCATCTCGGCAAAAACAGGTATCGGCTCCGGGCGGGCATTGGCCAGGTCGAACAGCGCGCGGCCGCCCTCCAGCGACCCGGTGAAGCCAACGGCCCGCGTCAATGGGTGTTGCACGAGCGCCTGCCCTTCGGCAACACTGCCTTCGACATGCTGCAGCAGCGCGGGCGGCAGGCCACAGGCCACGGCGGCGCGCTGTACCGCTTCCGCTACCAACGCCGAAGTGGCGGCATGTGCCGGGTGTGCTTTTACAATCACCGGGCAGCCCGCGGCGAGCGCGCAGGCCGTGTCGCCACCGGCGGTGCTGTAGGCAAACGGAAAGTTGGAAGCACCGAAGACGATCACCGGTCCGAGCGGGACGAGCATTTTGCGCAGGTCGTTCTGCCGGACGTGCTGTTGCCACGAAGGACCTTGCCGGCCGGATCCTGCCGCCTGCGGTTGCGGCAGGTCGATGCGGATATCGAGCCAGCTTCCGTCGGCACAGGCCTGACCGTAGGAATACAACTGCCATTGCGTGCGCGTGAGCTCGCTGCGGAGGCGCTCCGGCGCCAGGTGCGTTTCCCGCGCTGCCGTTTCAATGAGCCGATCAGAGATCGCGTCCAGTTCTTCGGCCACGCGCGCGAGGAAGCGTGCCCGGTCGGCGAGGCTCACCGAGCGGTACTGTTGAAAAGCCGCAAATGCAGCTTGCAGGATGGCATCGATATCGATCGTCGTCGGCTCCGGGTTCATAAGGGTTGTTTGTGCAAAGATGCCGCCGGGACAAGCATGCAGCGCATTCCGTACCTTGCGGTCATGAAGGCCAGAAATGCGATCTTTTTCGGGCTCAGCGTTGTGTATGCTGCCGGCCTGTACTACCTCGTGGAGTGGGCAACGCTCCCTGCCGACCACTCGGAGGAAGCCTTTGGCTACGGCATGCGCAACCTCGTGATCGGCTGCCTCCTCGCCACCTATGTTTTTTTCCTCCTCCAGCATTTTCTCACGGGCAAGGTCGACATCGAATACCTCGTGATCATGCCGGTACTCGCGCTCATCGCATCGTTTCTCATCGGCGCGGTGCTGCATGTGTTCGGCGCCGACATCTCCGCCAGCCCCTTCCGGCAGGCGGGCATCCTGCACCTCATATTCAGTCTCCTTATCGCCCTGCGCCTTTGGCGTCATTACTGGCTTCCCCGTAAAACTACCGGTGTGGATGAGGGCGCTTAAAAAGATCCTTTCCGTTGGCTTGCTCCTCGTTTGCCTTGCCGGCAAGGGCCAGGACACGCTGAGCCGAGACTCCCTCGTGCAGGTCATCGAGCAGTTGCGGGCGCAGCAGGACGCCAACGCCCCAGCAGCGGCAACAGCAATCTACCCCGAAGCAGAGCGGATCGCCGATTCTATCGAGCTGACGCTGCCCGGGCCGAGAACCGAGTACGAGCGGCAGAAGGCAGAAGCCGACCGCCTCTGGCCCTGGATCATGCGCGGCATTCTTTTCGGCGCCGGCATTTTCATTGTCTGGGCATACTTTTATAACCGGCGCTACCGCGAGGAGCACACGCGCAATGGCGTCTATTATGGCATCGGCAGCAAGTGGTACCACGACCATGTGGAGCACGACCACTACGACGGGAGCCGCTATGGCCCGAGCGCCGGCGAGGATCCCTGGTGTTACAACGAATACTACCAACAGCGCCGGTCAATTGCGGAGAATGACGCGCAGCGCCGGAAAGGTGGCGGCGCTTCCGCCCGCTGGTAACGAACAACAATAATGGTCTCTTCTCTCTTCACAATAAAAGTAGTACGGCCCATTCCCGGCGCAGCCAACCAATGGCTGCAACGGCTCGATGCGATGCTGCGTCCGGATTTTTTACGTAGAACTGCCTGGGACGGCGTGCTGCTGAAAGGGCCGGGGCATCGCTACGAATTCTGGAAGCCGAATCCCGCGCAGGAAGGAAGCGCGCGGGTTTGG
Organism: Flaviaestuariibacter terrae; assembly: GCF_054777635.1. Classification (NCBI taxonomy): domain Bacteria; kingdom Pseudomonadati; phylum Bacteroidota; class Chitinophagia; order Chitinophagales; family Chitinophagaceae; genus Flaviaestuariibacter; species Flaviaestuariibacter terrae. The sequence continues at coordinate 433,122 of NZ_BAAHAL010000006.1, read as the reverse complement.
CCGTACACGATGGTTGAAGTTAGCGTAGCGGACAACGGCAGCGAAAGCCGGATCGAGCTCCAGGTACGCAGCAACCTGCTGCTACGTCTGCTTCCCTTTGCCGGACTTGCCGGGCTGTTGGTAAATTTCCTCGTATTGGAGCAGCCCGCCGATATTCATTACTGGGCGCTGCCGGCAATCCTGTTCCTGGCTCCTCTTTTTACCTACGGTTCGCGGCGGGCGCTGCTGCGGGAATTTGAAGTCCTGATGGAAAGCTAAACTGCCCGGATATCCTGGCTGGCACCATCGTTGCGGCTTCGTGGAAAAACTACTTGATGGATAAGGCTTCTCCGACCGCGTCAGCCCTCCGCTGGGGCGGTGCTCCCCATCCCGTTTACGATCTCGCACAGATCATGGGCGGGCTGTACGGCGATGGCATCATCGGCCTCAAAGGCGCGTTTCCGCGAGATTGGGCAGCCCGGCTTCACGAAGACGTGCTAAAGGCCTACGACGAGGCACTGCAGCGGCCAGGCGGCGCGGTGGGCCGCGGGCCGAAGCGGCATTACGTAGAGATCCATCCCGAAGACATCCGTGGCTTCCTCGACCTGGTCACGCATCCCTGGGTCATAGCCGTTTGTGAGACGGTGCTCGGTCCCGACTACAAGATCGTCGAGATCGGCTTCGACATTCCGAACCCCGGGGCCATGAACCAGCCCTGGCACCGCGATTTTCCCGCGCCGCCCGATACGATTTATGGACGAAGGCTCAACTCGCTCGCCTTCAACCTGACGACCGTCGATGTGACCGGGGAAATGGGTCCGTTCGAGATCGCTCCCGGAACACAATGGGACCTCCCCGATGGCTTTGAGCACGGGATGTTTCCGCCGAAGGAATTGTATCCACGCTACGAGGCCCGGGCCTCCCAACGCCTGCCGCAGATGGGCGATATCTCGGCACGCTCGGCGCTGACCATTCACCGCGGCACCGCCAACCGCTCCCAAACGGTCCGCCCGGCACTGGTGCTGGGTGCGGATGCGCCCGGAGCCATCAACGCGGAGCGCCACGACCTCCAACTCACGAAACGCTACTTCGAAACACTGCCGGACACCGTACGACGTCACCTTGCGTACCGCCTCGTAGATGAGCTGGAGCCGATTGTGCAGGCGCATACGATCGAAGGGCTGATGATGGGGGAAGCGTAGGGAACAGCAGAACAACAGAACAGCAAAACAGCAGAACAAGGAACAAGGAACAAGGAATGAGGAATGGGGGAAGGGAATGGCGTTACCTTGGAGGGATCAACTACCTGCACATGCAAACAAGGCTCCTCCTACTTCTGCTGCTGGCGCTGCCCGTGGCCCTCCGCGCGCAGTCGCCTTTCGACAGCTCGATCTATGGACGCAACCCGAAGGCCGGGAAATACGCCGACATCCGCGGCATCCGGATGTATTACGAATCGTATGGAAAAGGCGCGCCGCTGCTGATCATTCACGGCAACGGCGGCTCCATCAACAACTTTCTCTACCAGATCCCTTACTTCCAAACAAAATACCACGTGATCCTCGCCGACAGCCGCGCGCAGGGCCGCAGCACCGATACCGGCGACTCGCTCAGCTACGAGATGATGGCCGACGACCTGGCCGCCCTGCTCGATCACCTGAAGCTCGATTCCTGCTACGTCATCGGCTGGAGCGACGGGGGCATCAACGGGCTGCTGCTGGCCATCCGCCATCCCGAAAAAGTAAAGAAGCTGGCCATCACCGGCGCCAACCTCGAGCCCGACAGCAGCGCTGTAGACCCGTGGGTATGGCAGTGGGCCCAGCAGTATCAAACGCGGCTCCAGGCGCAGAAAGACAGTCCGAAAACGCAGCAGGAACGCAAGCTGGCACACCTGCTTACCGCGGAGCCGCATATCCCCCTGGCCGACCTGGCGCGTATTCAATGCCCCACGCTGGTCATCGGCGGCGACCACGACGTGATCCGCACCCGGCACACGCTGCTCATCGCCGAGTCGATCCCGCGCTCCTACCTCTGGATACTGCCGGCATCGGGCCATTCCACGCCGATCTTTTACCGCGACCAGTTCAACCACGTCGTGGGCGACTTTTTCAAGAAGCCCTGGCGCAGCATCGAAGGCGAAGCGCGTTTCCAGTAACCCCAACTCATCGATTGGCGGGGCACGGGTCCTGGCTTACATTAGCCGGCAAACCCCCTGACCATGCAACCAGAGAATCAAAAAGACAGCGGCCCTGCTACCGGAAACGGCTCCCCGAAACCGGCAGCCCTCACCACCCGCCAGGGCCACCCGGTATACGACAACCAGAATACCCGCACCGTAGGCCCGCGCGGCCCGATGACGCTCGAGAACTACCACATGCTCGAAAAGCTCACCCACTTCGACCGGGAGCGCATTCCTGAGCGCGTGGTGCATGCCCGCGGTGCCGGCGCGCACGGCTACTTCGAGGCCTATGGCACCGCCGGCAGCGAGCCGGTGTCGAAGTACACCCGTGCGAAACTGTTCCAGGAGAAAGGCAGGCGGACACCCGTATTTGTACGGTTCTCCACCGTCATCCACGGCGGCCACTCACCCGAAACGCTCCGCGACCCGCGTGGCTTTGCGGTGAAGTTCTATACCGAAGACGGCAACTGGGATCTTGTTGGCAACAACCTCAAGGTCTTCTTCATCCGCGATGCGATGAAGTTTCCCGACCTTGTCCACGCGTTCAAGCCCGACCCTGTTTTTAACCAGCAGGACGGCGAGCGGATCTTCGACTTCGTCAGCAATACACCCGAGGCAATGCACATGGTGACCTTCCTGTTCTCGCCCTGGGGTATCCCCGCCTCCTACCGGCAGATGCAGGGATCCGGCGTCAACACGTACAAATGGGTGAATAGCGAAGGCGAGGGCGTACTCGTCAAATACCACTGGGAGCCGAAGCAGGGCATCCGCAACCTCACGCAGGAAGAAGCCCAGGCGATACAGGCGAAGAGCTTCAACCATGCCACAATGGACCTCTACGAAGCGATCAGGCGCGGTGAATTCCCTGAGTGGGAGCTGTGCGTACAGATCATGAGCGACGACGATCACCCCGAGCTCGACTTCGACCCGCTCGACCCGACGAAGATCTGGCCCGTAGACCAGTTCCCTTTCCTCCCCGTAGGCCGCATGGTGCTTGATCGAAACCCGGTGAATTATTTCGCAGAGGTGGAGCAGGCTGCTTTTGGCACCGGCGTGCTGGTAGACGGCCTCGACTTCTCCGACGATAAGCTGCTCCAGGGCCGTACCTTTTCGTACAGCGATACCCAGCGTCACCGTGTGGGCACCAATTACCTGCAGCTCCCGATCAACGCACCGCGCGTGCGCGTGGCCACCAACCAGCGCGACGGCCAGATGGCCTACGTGCAGGACATCGCCGAAGGAAGCAACCCGCATGTCAACTACGAGCCTTCCTCGCAGAATACCATCACCGAAGCGAAGCCCGCCGGAAAGCCCCACACACCGCACTACAACGCACACCTGGTGCGCCAGAAGATCCCGCGGCAGAACAACTTCGGCCAGGCCGGCGAACGGTACCGCTCCTTCGAAGACTGGGAGCGCGACGAGCTGATCAAAAACCTCGTAACGACCCTGGCGCCCTGCAAGCAGGTGATCCAGGATCACATGATCGAGCTGTTCACACAGTGCGATCCCGACTACGGCCGCCGCGTGGCGGAAGGATTGAAAGCCGCCGCGAGCGCGCAGAAAGTCCCTGCCGGCGGCATTGGCGCCGGGGAAGCTGTGACGCAGGCGGCGCCGAACAGCAAGGAGGCAAAACCATACTGATCTTCGTGGCGATAACGCATCTTTGACCTGCCCCACCGGGCAGGTTTTTTTATGAAGCAGCACGCCCCCACGCCCCTCGCTTTCCGCAAGCCCGTAGAACTACTGGAGGTTTGGCGCTGTGCGCTGCTGTACCGGAAAGGCGAGCGCCCCTTCAGCGACCGGAAGGCACCCATCGACTGGACACCTTTCGGGTCGCCGGTTGGCGCTGTCCATACCGACGGGCTGCACCTGGCGAAAAATGTTGCGGCCGAGATCGACACGCGGGTCACGCAGTTATTGTTGCTGGTAAGCGATCATCCGGGCGGCAACCACGGGTTTCATTATCCCGCCGGATACGCCGCGCAGTCAGGCCCACACCCGGTTTCGATCGACCAGCTGCGTATCGACCCGCGGGGCGAGTGGCCCGTCACTTTTTCCGAGGCGGGCTGGCACGATCCGCAGCGCGCCTCCTTTCGCATCGCCACGCTGCGCCCGGGCGAAGCGGTAGAAATACGGGTCAACGAAAAGCACGACGGCTATCACCAGCGGATGTATATCGAGTACGCCTGGATCCTCCGCCGGAGCGGCCCCTTCGGCAGCGCGTTGCCGGAGGAGGGCCCCTTTCCTGTCGCGCCGCCTGCCGATCGACGGCTCGTAGACCTCCGCAAGCTGCTTTGGTAAGTACATTTGGGTGATGAATGCATCCCGCCGCGGCGTTGTTCTTGCCCTGCTTGCCGTGCTGCTCTGGGCCGGCAACTTCATTATCGCCCGCGCCCTGCGGGCTTCGGTACCGCCGGTGACGCTTGCTTTTTATCGCTGGTGCGGGGCCACGCTCCTGCTGGCGCCCTTTGCCCTGCGCAGGCTGTGGCAGGAGCGCGCGCTCCTCCGCGGCCGCTGGCTGCACGTGCTCGGCACCGCGCTTACCGGCGTTACGCTGTTCAATACGTTTATCTATATCGCGGGCCGCGAAGTGCCGGCCATTCACCTGGCGCTCATTGGCACAACCGCTTCTCCCCTGTTCGTGCTGCTGCTGTCCTGGCTTTTCCTGCGCGAGCGCCTTCCCCTCGCGGCCTATGCCGGGGCCGCGCTTTGCCTCCTGGGGCTCATCGTGCTGCTCACGCAGGGCAGCATCAGCCGCCTGGCGTCCTTTCGCTTCAGCAGCGGCGATGGCTGGATCGTGGCGGCAGCCTTCTCGTTCGCGCTGTACACCCTGCAGGTGCGCCGCCGTCCGGCGGGTCTTTCACCGCGGGCCTACCTGCTGGCGCTCTTTGCCACCGGCACGTTGCTGCTGCTGCCCGCCTACCTGTGGGAGCATGCGCATAGCGCTGCGTTGGAAGTCAATGCCACAACTGTCGGCAGCATCGCCTACCTCGCCGTCTGCGCGTCGGTGCTGGCCTTCCTGCTGTGGAACGAATCCATCCGCTGCATCGGCCCCGCACGCACCGCGCTCTTTGGCAATGCCATCCCGGTGGTCAGCGCCATTGAAGCCGTGTGGCTGCTCGGCGAGCACATCAGCGTCGCCACCGGCGCCAGCTTCGGGCTCATCGGCATCGGGCTTTTCCTGGCCAACTCCCACAGAACGCAGGCAACGGCGCCACGCGATAAAACGGTTGAAAAATTGTCGTAAAAGACAGACGGCTACCGCTCCAGCCGCCAAACGACGAAGCTGTGGGCAGGCCTGCCGCCGCGGTCCACTGTAATCCGGTATTGCACCTGCGCCTTCCGAAAGTATCCCTTCGGCAATTCGTAGTGCTCATCGGAGGCAAGCACCGCGTAGGCAACCGCCGGCAAGGGCGCCCGCGCATCGCCGCGCCAATAGTATTCGCGGATATCCCGGATCGGACCGAGCGCGCGGAACGGAATGCCGTTGGGCCGGCAGAAATAATATTCGAGGTGGGCACCCCACCAATACGAGGCAACCAGCGGCGTACCCGTAGAAATACGGCCTGCCGCCAGCTCCTGCCGGTACAGGTTCCCGAAAGCGGCGCCCGCTTCCTGCCAGCCATACAGGTCGAGCGAGATGTCGCCCGTGCCGAGCAGCTCAGTGTCTTTTCTCCCGTAGGTACCCGGGAGCTGGTGCACCACGCCCATCCAGGCACAAACCGTAAGCAGGTAGGTAAGCGCCGAGCCGACAACCACTCGCGGCAGGAAGGCGCGTCGCGGTATCCCCGCGAGCCGCACGGCTGCAAGCGGGAGCAGCGTTACATACGCGGGGCCGCTCCAGTGCGGCAATGTTGTATCGCGAAAGAGCGCCACGAAGAGCAGGAACCCCGCGTGTGGCAGCGCGATCCAGTTGAACAGGGCAAGGTTGCTCCGGCAGCGGTCCGGCAGCTTCTTCCACCCGAATAGTCCGAGCGCCACGAGCACAACGTTGACCGGGTTGTTGAAAACCAGTTGCCCGATGGCTTCCTTCAGGGCATAGGAGAAGCGCAGGTTGAAATGATCAACAGCCACGCGCCGGCTGTGAAAGCGGTAGGTGATAAAGTCGTTGCGAATGTTCCAGGCCAGGATCGGGCTTACGATCAGCAGGAGCAGCGCCGCCGCCACGTATAGCTGCGGCAGCCGCAGCCAGGAACGTTTCTGAACGATTATGAAAAGACCAAGACCGGCAGCGAGGAATCCGCCATGCACTTTGCTCATCACCGAAGCGCCCGCCAGCACGGCAAACAGGAGCCAGTTGTTCCAGTCGCGCTCATCGCGGATGATCCGTGCCAGCATCCACAACGACGCCGTCCAGAAGATCATCTGGGGCGAGTCGGGCATGATATACACGCCTGCCGTAACGCCGGCATAAAACGAAGACTGGTACAGTACCGATGCATAAAAGCCGGCACGCTGGCTGTGCAGCGTTGCCACCGCTTTGAAGAGAAACCAGGCCGCCAGCGCGGCGCCGAGCACCGAACCGAGCCGCAAGGCACCCGGCGATTGCAGCAAGCCATTGAGCGTGCACAGCCGGATCAGCAGCGCCACCATCGGCGGGTGATCGAAATAATTGGGCTTGAGCACGCGGCTGTACATCCAGTAATACGATTCGTCGTTGCCGAGCTCGAGGCCGAAAGCCAGCCACAGGCGGAAGGCCGCAAGAAATAGTATCAGTGCCAGCGCTTTGCGCGCATAGCCGGTAGGCTGCATGGAATGAAATTAGTGCCTGCCCGGTAATGGAAACAATGCCCTACCGGAATTTATTCCCAGCCTGCCCTTACAGGCCGGCAACAACCGCGGCGCAGCGGGCTTGAACAGGCAGTAAGAAAACCTCAATTCCGCTCAAGCACCAGCTGGTCGCCGCTCGCCGTGCCGCCCGCATTATCCGACAGCGACACGCGTGTTTCGGAAGCATTCTGCACGCGCCAGTTGTCGTTCAGGACCTGGAAGTCGAAGGGCGACTGGAAAAGGACAGTTACCGTCGATACGCCATCGGCGATCCCGGATCCCCAGTTCCCGCTCCCTGTGACCACGGAGTCGGTCGCCGTTACAGCGCCGCTAGGGTTGAAGGAAAAGGTATACCCGGAGAAGTGCGCCGTTTCATCCTGTCCTTCATTGACGAAGGAGGCGACATGCCAGGTGCCGGATTCCAGGTAACCGCCTACATTGATGGGTACGTCGTTGCCGCTTTTTTTGCAGGCTGAAAAAAAGCTCAGCATGGCCACTGCGAGGGCAGCCTTAGCAATAGAGGGATGAGTCATGAGCTGGCTGTAGCAAAAACCGCGCACAAGCTGTACGCTGCCGCAAGCTTTGTCCAAAACGGGGTTTATCTACCCGCAATTTGCCTCGACAAACGTTGAACGGAACGATTTTTCGGCACTTAGGCTGTTCAAAACAAACAGATCATGAAAGTTTTCAAAACAACAGACAAGCAAACCGGCGAGGAGCTCCAGTTTTCCTACAGCGATTATGGCCAGGGGCGACCCGTTGTGCTGCTCCATGGATGGCCGCTCAGCAAGGAGATGTGGGAGTACCAGCTCGACCCGCTGGTGAATGCCGGGCTTCGCGTGGTGAAGTACGACCGCCGCGGTTTTGGCAAATCGAGTAAAACCTGGAACGGCTATGACTACGACAGCCTCGCCGATGACCTCAACGCGCTGCTTACCGGCCTCGATCTCCGCGACGCCGTACTGGTGGGCTTTTCGATGGGCGGCGGTGAAGTGGTGCGTTACCTGCGTCGCTACAGCAGCGAGCGTGTAAGCCGCATCGTGCTCGTCAGCTCGGTCCTCCCCTGCCTCGGCCGCAATGAAACCAATCCCGAAGGTGTTCCCGAGAACGTGTTTGCCGAGATGCTCGAAGGGATCCGCGAGGACCGCATCGCTTTTCTCGACGACTTCGGGAAGAAATTCTTCGGCGTCGGCCTGATCAAGCGGCCGGTAAGCACGCCGCTGCTCGAATACTACCGGATGCTGGCCTCGCATGCACCACAGCGGTCGACACAGCAGTGTGTGCTGTCGTTTGCGCACACTGATTTCCGCGAAGACCTTCCTTCGATCAAGGTGCCGACGCTGATCATTCACGGCGACGCGGACAAGATCGTGCCGATCGAAGCAAGCTCGGAACGCACCGCCCGGGCCATCGCCAACAGCGAATACGTCGTGTATGAGGATGCGCCGCACGGCCTCTTTTACACGCATAAGGACCGCCTCAACGAAGACCTGATCCGCTTTGCCACGGAAGGTTCGCTGGCGGAAGGCAGGACAGCCGGTGCAACAGAACGAAGACTTTAGGAGTTACGTAGCAATGGCTACCGGTGCAGCTTTTCGATAAACAGGTTGACAACCTCGACCGCGATGAGGATGATCACGATCCACTCCAGCACGTTGCTGTGGCGGTATTTGAGGATATCCCGGAACAGGTCGAGGTTGTCTTTTACAATCTGGAGGCTTTCCGAAATGTTGCGGAAGCGCTCCTGGAGGTCGAAGGTCCGCTTGAGCCCGGCATCCACGCGGCTGAGCTCCTCATCCTCCCAGGCTTCGGGCGGCGAATCGAAGATGTAGAGGTTCTCGACGATGTTGTTGCGCAGCATCAGTGTGCGGGCAATAAACTGCTGCAGCTTGCGGCCCGAGATGAACAGGCGTCCCTTTTGCTCGAGAAACTGCGTATGCATGTTGGTTTCGGCCAGCAGGCGCGAGCTGTGCGCCGAGAAGTAATCGAGCGCCACCGACTGCGACACATTCAGCATCACGAGGCGCAGCACGTCGATATCGGTACGCACCACCTCGATCTTGCTGTGACTGATGCGGTTCGTCGGTGAATCCGTTTCCACAATAAAGTCTTCCTTGAGCGGCTCATCATGGGCATTCTTGGCCTGCGTCCGCACGAGCTGCAGCAGGCTCCCGATCCGCACCGCATCGCAATTGAGAAAACAAACCACGCCATACTTGAATACATACACGCACTTGTCCTGGTCGATGCGGTAAAACAGCTCGTCGGCATCGCTGTAAAACAACTCGGCGGTGAAAATGCTTTTGAAGCCTTTGATATCGATACTATCGGCCACCTGGTATGCCTGAACCTGCAGGATCATAGAAACAGTAGCGCTAAACAATTGTACCAGCAATGCCCCCGGCGCCCTCTGCTTTCTCCGCTTTTATGCGTTTCGCCTCCGGCGCATCGAGCGGAAGGTATACGTAGAACGTGGTTCCTTCACCCGGCTTGCTTTCGACACTGATGGCGCCGCCGTGGTTCTCGACGATCTTCTTGCAAAGTGCAAGGCCAATGCCGGTGCCGGCGTACTCGCTGCTGGTATGCAGCCGCTGGAAAATGGAGAAGATCTTGTCTACGTATTGCGGATCGAAGCCGATGCCGTTGTCGGAAAATGAGAGCTCGGCGAAACGGTGGGCGGAGCGGAGACGGACGCCCCGGAGCTCGAGCGGTCCATCCACGTAGCGCACCCCGATATGGATGCGGGGCGGTCGCTCGGAAAACTTCAACGCGTTGCCGAGCAGGTTCTGGAACAACTGCCCCAGCTGCCGCGGCTGCCCGGGCACTGTCGGCAGTTCGTCGGCATTGATGACGGCGCCCTTCTCCTCCACGAGCAGCTCGAGGTCGACGCGGATTCCCGCCAGAACGGTATTGAGATCAACGGGCACAGGCTGCTCGTTCTGGTCGCGGGTAAGGCGGCTGAAGTTGAGCACATCGCGGATCAGGTTGCTCATGCGCTCGGCCGAGGAAGCGATCTTATCAAGGTAGCGCTCCAGGATCTGCGGATGTTGCAGGTTGCGCTGGCTCAGGTCGGCAAAGGTCTGGATCTTGCGCAATGGCTCCTGGAGGTCGTGAGAGGCGACATAGGCAAATTGCTCGAGGTCGCGGTTCGACTTCTCCAGGTCGGCATTGAGCGCCTGCAGCTGCACCTGCGTCCGCATGACGTCGGTGATGTCGTGGCCGAGTAACAGCACACGGTCTACTTTCCCGTCGGCATCGTACAGGGGGATGTAAAAATTCTGGAGCACACGGTCCGAAAGCTGCGACTGGTAAGCATCGTCGCGTATGAACTCGCCTGCCAGCGCCCGCCGCAGCAATTGCTCCACGCGGGATTTGGCCATGTTGGGAAACACTTCGTCCATCCGCTGACCGAGGAGATCAGCCTTTGTTTTGCCGAAGCGGCTGATGGCCGTATTGTTGACCATCCGGTACCGGAGCTCCTTGTCGAAAACCGCGATCAGGTCGATCGAGGCATCAAGAATGGCTTCGGTAAAATCCTTCTGCTCCCGCAGGGATCGGTTACTCTCCTGCAGCTGCCCGGTGCGCTCTTCTACCTTCCGCTCCAGCCCCAGGTTCAGCGAACTGATCTCGTCGTTCTGTGCCTCGATCTGCGTGAGCATGGCGTTGAAGGCATTGGTCAGCTCGCCCACTTCGTCGTTGTTGTAAAAGGTCGCCCGGAGCGCATAATTCTTTTGGTCCGATACGGCCGCAGCGGTCGCAGCAAGATCGAGGATCGGCTGCGAGAGCGACTTGCGAAGACGTCCCGAAAAGATAAACGCAAGCAGCAGCGCAATGCCGATGGTTAGCAACGCAAAAATCGCATACAGGGCGAGCCGGTTGTACATCACCTGCAGGTTCACCCGGAGGTACAGTGTCCCAAGCCGTCGGTTGTTCTCCACCACCGGGTAGTAGCCTTCGAGGTAGCGGTTGCGAAACCAGAAACCCGTTACCGACGGATCTTTCGCGGGGAGCCCGCTGGCCTGGCCGTAGTCGGCAAACGCCGTCCCGTTGGCGCGGTAAAGACGTGCGGCCACAACGTCTTTCTGGCTCCTGAGCGAAGAAAGCACCTGCGCTGCGTCTTCCGGTGCGTCGAAGGCGAGTGAGGAGGTTGTGTTGGCGGCGATGACCTGCGCAAGCTGCCGGAGCTCGCTGCGGGCAATATTGCGGTAGCTGAGATACTCGTACAGGAACAGGGCCGCGAAGGTGAGCACAAGCAGCACTCCGCACGTGAGCATGATCACGCGCATCAGCCTTTGTTGTATGGGCGTAAAGCGTCCGGGCATCAGTTGACGATTTTTGCCAGTCGGAGCAGCTTAGAGCTGATCGACAATTTCACCGCCCGTGCCGATGACGGGCGTATCTGGAAACGGATACGGTTTTGCTCGGTAACGAACTGGATCATCCCGCCTTCGCTTACAAAGTTCTGCGCCTCTCCCACCGTGAGCACAGCCCTTCCCGAAACTGCCGACAGTGCCTCGCGGGTATAGCCGCCCACAAACAGCATGTGGCAGCTGCGGATATCCGAGGGCGAGCTATAGTGCTGCACCACGATCGGGTGACCGGAGAGCTGCTCCTCGCGCACCACTTCTTCCAAAAACCTCCCGAAGGGATCATTGCCCACGATGCCGATCACAAAGGGCGCATTGGGCGCCGTGAAGCAGCCCGGGGGCCAGTCGACGAACTGGGCAAAATTGTACAGGAAAAGTGCCTTCACCTGGTACTCACGTGTTTGGGCAAACGAAAGCTTTCCCGCGAGCAGCAGGAGAAGCAGGAGCCCTAAGGCCCGCCAGCGCCGGGTACAGGTATCGTGTTTACAGGTCAAAGGCGTGCTGCAAGTTTAAGGTAATAGCTGCGTGCGATCTGTTGCGTGCCGAATTCGGGATGGCGGCTGTCGCCCAGGTTTTGTCCAACCACCGCTGCCTCAAGGAAGCGCCACGTGTAGGCAAGATGCGCATCGAAAGTGGTATAGGTCGGCACATAGGCGGTGGCGAGCGTTTTCGGCAGCTCGTCCATATAACGCAGCGTGAGATCGAGCTGGAAATGGGCCGGCAATTCAACCAGCGATTGGAGCACCGCGTGGTGCTTAGCATCGTTGCCGAGGTAATCCGGATTGAAATGGTGCCCGTCTTTCGCGCGCAGGTTTTTTTCGAAATACGTATATCCGCCACGGAGACGCCAGCGCGGTACTACCTGCCAGTTGCCCGAGAACTCAAAGCCCCAGCTTTCTCCCTGCGACCCGTTCTGGATGAAATAGGTCAGCGTGCCGGGCTGGTTTTCGACGCTGTAAAGGTCGTGGTAGGCATTGTAAAAGAAGGCTGCCGACAGGAAGCCGCCGGGCGTCGGCTGCCAGCGGTAACCCAGCTCGTGCGCCACCAGCTTCTCCGATACAAAGAAGGGCCCGCCGGCAACGCTCGGAACGCTTGGAGGCTGCGGGGCCTGCGGCAGGTGATAATCGACATCGTAGCGGCTCGGCGCGCGCAGGGCCCGCGAAACAGCCGCCCACAGGGTGCTGTGCTTGCGGCTCCAGGAGATACGCCCGCTGGGCTGCCACTCCCAGCCCGAATACACGTTGTGGGAATATTTTGTACCGAGCGTCAGGTGCACCGAGGTTCCAATCCTGATATCGTCCTGCACGAACGAATTAAACTGGTCGAGCGACTTGCGGGGAGGCAGGATGCCGACGCCGGGCGTGCTGAAATCGGTATGATCCTCCGCCGAACGGTAACCAAATCCCCACATGAAATCCTGGCGCTTGCCGATAGGGCTCCGCTGCTGGAAGTCTACGTCGATCGTACGCATTTCACTGGTATTGTTATATGGCACATCGGCGCGATAGTATCGGTCGTAATAAGCCTGCAGCGCCATGTCGGAGCGCTCGCTGAACGTATGTTCCCAGCGCCCGAGCAGGTTTTGTCCGTTGAACCTGGACGGCTCCTTCGTTGTATGGCGGGTTCCCCAGTACCAGTCGCCCTGCAGTGTCAATTGGTCGTTGGCGGACGGATTAAAATCGCTGCGGAAGCCCGCCTGGTCTACCTGCCAGGCGTCGGAGTTTTCGCTGCCATCGGCCGCAAAGGTTGCAGCGCGCTCCGAATGACGCACATAGGCACGGTAGGCGCCGTGGGCACCCAGGCTGTCGCCGTAGCGGATATTCGCCTCGCGCCGGAGCACGTTTCCGGTCATCGCCGATACGTAGAGACCGCGCGTTTCCTGTGCCGCTTTCGTTACGATGTTGATCACCCCGTTGACGGCATTGACGCCCCAGAGCGTTCCGCCGGGCCCGCTGATCACCTCGATGCGGTCCACATCCTCGAGCATCACCTGCTGCTGGTGCCAGAGCACGCCTCCGTACAGTGGCGTGTACACCGTTCGCCCGTCGATCATCACGAGAAGCTTGTTGGCGAAGATGGTATTGAAGCCGCGCGCGGAAATGATGTAATCACCCGACGTTACCTGCGTTACCTGCAGGTTCGGCAGCAGGCGGAGCGCCTCGGGAATATTGCCCGCGCCCGAGCGCCGGATGTCTTCCGACGTCAGCACCTGGATGGCGGAGGCCGTGCCGGAAAGCTTTTCGGGCGTACGCGATACCAGCGACACTTCCACGTTCATGAGCTCCTCGATGCTCAGTTTTTTCATCGAGGCCACCGTGTTGGTTGCCGGCTGCGCCGCGGCGCGTCCGCAAAGCAGCGAGATGGCGGCGGCAAAAAAAGTAGTTCGGCCCAGGCGGGCAAGTCGGTACGGGGTCATGCCGGGGCTTTACGAATGAATGATTTGAGACAACATACGGGTGAGGCCGTCGAAGTTGGGTGGCTTTTCGAGGAAGCCGGAGATCCCGCGCGATTTCAGCGAATCGATCATCCGCGGGTCGGCGGCGGTGGAATAAATATAAACCGGCACCGAATCGAGTTCCGGCAGGCGGCGGAGCGCATCAAGGCACTGCGGCCCGTCCATCTGCGGCATATTCATATCGATGAAGATGAAACGGGGAAGGCTGCTCGCCGCCTGGATCCATTCGAGCGCACGCTGGCCGCTGCCGAAGGCTTCCAGCGCGATATCCAGGTTGGCTGCCGCAAGCGCCATTCCGAATACCTCCCGGTCATCTTCGTCATTGTCGATCAGGAGGCAATAGTTCCGTTCGCTCATGCTGGAATGGGTGCTTGGTAAGCGGTAAAATTACGGCATGGGGGAAGAACCGTTCTTTGTTTTGCGGAAACAAAAAAGCCGCGCCTTTCGGCAGCGGCTTTTTACCTATGCAAAACCAATTTGTGTTCGGAAACTCAGGATCAGAGCGCGAGCTGCGTCAGCTTCACGTTGTCGAAGTAAATGTCTCCGTTGGTCGACGACTGCCAGTAGGTTTCGGCACCGCCACGGAACGTTTCGAAGCAAAGTGTGTTGATGAGGCGCTTGGCATCGTTCGTCGTCCAGCGGATCGCCTGGTCGAGGATCGTTGTGCCGTTGATCACGATCTGCACGTGGCCGTCGGTGTTGGAGCCGGTATTGCTCTTCACCACCATCTTCACGTGGTACCAGACACCTTTCTGGATCGAGCCGCCGCCGGCAGGGTAAGCCTTACCGAAGTCGTTGCCGTAGGTGCCGGGCTGATCTTTGTAGTAAACGTAGGGCTTCAGGATAATCGGCGAGGTGCTCGTGTTCTTGTACCACATGAGGCGTACGGAGCCACCATTGCCGTCCCAACCAGGGTCACCACCGGTGTTGCCTTCGCCGATAAAGAGACCGTAGCCTACTTTACCGCCCCAGCTGAAGTCGAAGTTGGAGGCGAACTGCATGTCGAAGTTCAGTTCGTACTGCGATGCCTGGGTAATGTTGGAGCGTGTGAGTACACCGCCGGAAGTAAGGCTGTTGGCAAGAAGCGTGGTCTTCAGCATGCCGTTGTACACCTGGCTTTGCGATGCAGTGCTCACCTGGTAGTAGTTGGCGTTACCAAAGTCGGAGATCGCTTGCGAGAGGCCGTAGGTGCCGTTGGGGCGGCCGTCCCAGTTAACCGTGCGGGTCGAGATACCCGTCGAAGTTGTGGGGGCCGGAGCCGGGGTCGGCGTCGGAGTCGGAGTCGGAGTCGGTGTGGGCGTCGGGGTCGGCGTCGGTGTGGGAGTCGGAGTCGGGGTCGGGGTAGCGGTCGTAGTCGGAGCCGAAGACTGGATCACGACGTTGTCGTAGAAGACCTTACCATCGGTGGCCGACTGGTAGGTGGCGTCGGAGCCGCCGCGGAAGTTCTCGAAGCACACGTAGTTCACGAGGCGCTTCAGGTCGTTGGTCGTCCAGCGGATCGACTGGTTCAGCACCGTTGTGCCGTTGACCACGAGCTGCACGCTGCCGTCTGTGTTGGAACCGGTGTTGCTCTTCACATACATGGTCACCTTATACCAGGTGCCTTTCTGCAGGGAAGCACCGCCGGCGGGATAAACCTTGCCGAAGTCGTTGCCAAAGGAACCGGGCTGGTCTTTGTAGTATACATCGGGCTTCAATACAACAGCGCCGGTAGAAGTCTTGCCCCAGCCAAGGCGAATGGAGCCGCCGTTGCCGTCCCAACCCGGGTCGCCGCCCGTGTTGCCGTCTCCGAGGAGGAGGCCGAAGCCGATCTTGCCACCGAGGCTGAAATCGAAATCAGAGGCGAACATCATGTCGTAGGAGATGCTGTACGTAGCGCCATCAGGAATGTCCATCTTCGAAATAACGCCACCCGTAGAGAGGGAGTTTTTCAGAAGCGTCATCTGCAGCATGTTGTTGTAGGCCTGCGTCTGCGTAGCCGTGGTCACTTTCCAATAAGGCGTAGGACCGAAGTCGGCGCCTGCCATCGACAGGTCGTAGTTGCCGTTCGTACGGTTGTTCCAATTGATCGTGCGGTAGTAAGGAAGCGAGAACGCGGAGTTGGGCGTTGTCGTGGCGACCGTGCTCGTCGTGCCGGTCGTTGTCGTTGCCAGCGGGTCGGTAGCGGTCGGTGTCGTTGTCGTCGAAGTAGCTTGCTGTCCCGAGATCAGGTCTTCTTTCTGACAGCTGATGATCGTGCTGCTAAGTGCGAGGCCAAGTACGGCCAGGCGAGGTAGGTGTTGTGGTTTCATCGGAAGGAAAGGTTAACTGGTAAAAAGGTTAGGTTAGTGCCTTGCGGCGTATCGTAAAAATACCCTCACCCGGGAGCGATTCGTGTCAGCTTTAGACCTATGCGGTTCATTGGGGGGTCAATGGGGTTTTTTACGGGTTGAAGCACTGGTAGCGAGAGAGACCATCGCCCGCAAACCCGCTCCGGGACTAGGTTGTATCACTTACACACAATAAAAAAGCCGCTGCAGGTGCAGCGGCTTGAATGAATTAAAATGTGATTAGGGTGCCATCTGTGTAACCGAAACATTATCGAAATAAATGTCTCCGTTGGTCGACGACTGCCAGTAGGTTTCACCACCGCCGCGGAACGTCTCGAAGCATACCGTGTTGATCAGGCGCTTCAGGTCGTTGGTCGTCCAGCGGATGGCCTGGTCAAGCACCGTTGTGCCATTGATCACCACCTGCACGCGGCCGTCTGTGTTGGAGCCGGTGTTGCTCTTCACGTACATTTTCACGTTGTACCAGACACCTTTCTGGATCGAGGCGCCGCCGGCGGGATACACTTTACCGAAATCGTCGCCGTAGGTACCGGGCTGGTCTTTGTAATAAACGTAGGGCTTCAGGATAACCGGCGAAGTGCTGGTGTTCTTGTACCACATGAGGCGCAGTGAGCCGCCGTTGCCATCCCAACCCGGGTCGCCACCGGTGTTGCCTTCGCCGATAAAGAGACCGTAGCCTACTTTACCGCCCCAGCTGAAGTCGAAGTTGGAGGCGAACTGCATGTCGAAATTGAGCTGATAGGCCGAGGCGGGCGTTACATTCGAGCGCGTGAGTACACCGCCGGAAGTAAGGCTGTTGGCAAGAAGCGTGGTCTTCAGCATGCCGTTGTACACCTGGCTTTGCGAAGCGCTGGTTTCCTGGTAATAGTTGGCGTTACCGAAGTCGCTGATCGCCTGCGTCAGGCCGTAAGTGGCGCCGGAAGCGTAGTTGTTAAAATTGACCGTGCGCGTGGCAAGACCCGATGTCGGGGTTGTCGTGGGGGCCGTTGTGCCCGTACTTGTGGTACCCGTTGTGCTGCTGCTCGTGGTACCGGTTGATGTGGTCGTTGTCGGCGACGTGGTCGTAGTAGGAGAAGTGGTTGTTGTCGGAGTCGTGGAAGTTCGCTTGCGACCGTCAAGGGTCAGATCTTCTTTTGTGCAGGAAGCGAAGAAGGTGCTGGAGGCCAGGCAAAGCATTGCCAGGCGGGAAAGTTGGTGCTTGTTCATCGGGCGTATAGGTTAAAAGGGTGAAGGTTAGTTCAATGCCTTGCGGCATGACATAAAATTACCTTCCCCTGGTAGCCTTTCCGGGCAACATTAGACGGGCCCTATTGTTTCGGAGGTAAAACCCGGATTTTACGGGGTGAACGCGATTGGCAAAAACGAGCAACAAGCGGGAACCCGCTCCCGGCGCGGTTGTTAACGAAATCACAACCGAAGCAGGCCCGCCTTGTGCAAGCCGTTTACCGGCTTGTTATCCCAGAATAATTCGAAGTCTTCGAGACCTGCAGCCTCGTAGCTTTCCTTTATCTGCTGCAACGTCCAGGGCCTGGGGCTTTGTACGGAGAGCTGCGGCAACAGCGCTTGCAGCCAGGCTCCTTTCTCCGGGTCGACCTGGATAGTGAGGTCGCTTTTCTGGGTTGAAAACGTTAGCGAAAGAACTTCCCATTGAGTGCCTTTCTTGCTGCGTGTCTGGCGTTCGCTACGGGGCGTCTTGCCGATGAAGACCACCTTGCTGCTTGGTGCCGAAGGTGGCAGCTCGGGCTCGGTGATGGCCCTGCGGATCGTGTCGGGAGCCACTACAGGCCGCGGCACCTTGAAGTCGAACCATTTTTGCAGCGGGTAATCGAGGCAGGCGGCGTGCATGTAATTGAGCAGCGCCTTCTTGAGTCCATAGCCGAATTGCTCGTGGTCGCCCACCGGGTCCAAATGCTCGATATCGTTGTTGGCAAAGGTTCCAACGGCGTGGCTGAGCTTCCGTACGCCGAATCGCTCGGGTTCCAGCCCCACAGGGCTGTGGGCCGTCATCGTGAAGAGATGCCAGAAGGCCGACTGCAGCACACCCGTTTCGAAAAGCTGCCGCACAAGCTCCAGCGAGTCGATCGTCTCCTGCGCGGTCTGCGTCGGGAAGCCATACATGAGGTAGGCATGCACCATGATACCCGATTCGGTCAGGTTGCGGCAAACACGGGCTACCTGCGCTACCGTTATGCCTTTCTGGATGAGCCCGAGAAGCCGGTCGGAAGCAACTTCGAGGCCGCCGCTTACGGCGATACAACCAGAGGCCTTGAGCAACAGGCAAAGATCACGTGTGAAGCTCTTTTCAAAACGGACATTAGCCCACCAGCTCAGCACGAGCCGGCGCCGCAGTATCTCGAGCGCCACGGCACGCATAAGGGCCGGCGGCGCTGCTTCATCCACGAAGTGAAAGCCGGTCTGCCCGGTTTGCGCGATGAGCTCTTCCATGCGATCCACCAGCACGCTGGCTGTGAGCGGCTCGTAGTTTTTTATGTAGTCGAGTGAGATATCGCAGAAGGTACACTTGCCCCAGTAACAACCGTGCGCCATAGTGAGCTTGTTCCAGCGGCCATCGCTCCAGAGGCTGTGCATGGGGTTCACCACTTCAATGGCAGAGATGTACCGATCGAGCAGGAGGTCGCTGTAATCGGGTGTACCCACCTGGCCCTGCCGGTAATCGGTGCAGGCCGTGTTATTGATATAGGTCACCCGGCCATCGATACGCAGGAAGCAGCGCTTGAGTGCATCAAGCTCTACCTTGCCATCAATGTAGCTGATGAGCTGTTCGATGGGCGCTTCGCCGTCATCGAGCGTGATGTAGTCATAGTAGTCAAACACGCGCGGGTCGCTGAGCGAGCGAAGCTCGGTGTTGGCAAAGCCGCCGCCCATCGCTACGGGCACATCCGGGTAGTGCTGCTTGATCCACTGGCCGCAGCGGAGCGACGTGTACAGGTTGCCCGGGAAAGGCACGGAAAGGGCTACCAGCTTGGGTGCCACGACACGCATCTTTTCCTCGAGCAAGGCAATCAGTATCCGGTCTATATAGGTATACGGTTCCTGCAGCGCCGCCTGCAGCTCATCAAAGCTGTTGGCCGAGCGGCCGAGGCGCTCCGCGTAGCGGCTGAAGCCGAAATGCGGGTCAACGGTTTCCTGGATGAGATCGCTGAGATCTTCGAGGTAAAGCGTTGCGAGGTGCTTGGCGCGGTCCTGCGTACCCATGGCACCGAAGGCCCAGTGCAGGTCGTCGAGCTGCGTAAAACGGCTCCCCTCGGGCAGGAAGCTGCGGCCTGCAATGCGATGGGCCAATGTGGGCCGCCGACCCTGCAGGAAGGCAACAACCTCATCGATCGAGTCGCAGTAATCGTCCCGAAGCGCGACCATGCGCGCGGCATTCTCAGAAAGCGCAGCATCGCGCTGTAGCACCTCGGCAAAAAGCTCCTGCAACCCGTCGCGGCAGAAAAGCGCGAGGGTAGCCTCGATGCCGAGGTCGCACTGGACCGCCGCGATTCCCTTCGTGTTGAGGAAACCCTTGAGATAGGCGGTCGCCGGGTAGGGCGTGTTAAGCTGGGTAAACGGCGGCGTAATGAGCAGAACGGGGGCTTCCAAGGACATCGATTATCGCGCAAAGCTACAACGAAGCTGCGGCAAAGCTTGTTAATCCATACCTGGCGCTTCCCTTACCGGATCGCTGCCAGGACCTCGGAAAGAAAGCGGTTCTCGTCGATAGGATTTTGACCGAGGCGGACGACGATGACCTTGCGGGAAGGAATGACATAAACCCCTTCCCCTCCGAAGCCTTTGGCGTAATAGAGGTCGGCCGGCGCGCCGGGAAACTTGCGCTGCCCTGGGTGCTCGGGGTCGTTGCCATTGAGCCAGAACTGGTAGCCATAGCGGTGATTCGGATCGCCGGCCGCGGGCCTTGTACTCGCCGCAACCCAGCCTTCGGGAAGGATACGCTCGCCGTTCCAGACGCCGTCCTGGTAGTACAGTAAACCAAAGCGGGCGAAGTCGCGGGCCGTCGCATAGCTGTACGAAGAGCCGATATATGTTCCGGAAGCATCGGGCTCGAGCAGTGCCGAGCGCATCCCGATGCGGTAGAAAAGTGCTGTGTAGGGAAAGGCTGCGTAATGCTCCTCGCCTACCGTTTGCCGGATAATCCGGGAGAGAATATTGGAGTTGCCGCTCGAGTAATTGAATACCGTTCCGGGCGCGTACCGCAGCGGCCGGGCCGCGGTAAAG
This sequence comes from Flaviaestuariibacter terrae, assembly GCF_054777635.1. NCBI lineage: Bacteria > Pseudomonadati > Bacteroidota > Chitinophagia > Chitinophagales > Chitinophagaceae > Flaviaestuariibacter > Flaviaestuariibacter terrae. The sequence continues at coordinate 412,803 of NZ_BAAHAL010000006.1, read as the reverse complement.
GCCGCCATATCATCGCTGCGAAAGAGCATATTGGTCACTTCGCAGGGCTTTGCATAATCTTCCTCGAAGTCGAGCCCGGAGCACTGCTGCAGCAGGTCGCGCAGGCGGATGGCTTCGCGGTTGCTGCCCTTCCATTCGGGTACCGGCGCGGGCGCCTCCGGGTTCAGCTTTCCTTCTTTCACGAGAATGCCGATCAGCGCACCCGTAAGGCTTTTCGACATCGACCAGCCGATCTGCACGAGGTTCTTGTCCACACCCGGGGAGTAGCGCTCGCCAACGATCTGGCCGTTATAAACTACGAGGAAGGAACGCGTGAGTCCCGGCTTGCCGGCATCGCTGGAAGCCGCCATCAGCGCGTGGTCCATCGCCAGCGACAGTTTCTCCGGATCGATCGCCACGGGAAAGGAGTCGGCCTTCCGGTCGCCCATGGGCCAGGCCAACGTATCGGGTACCTGCGGCCTTGGAGGCAGCACAAAACGCTGGGCGCGCACCTCCGCCTCGGGACGCTCGTTGAGCAGCGTACAGCCAACGCCGTTGCGGTAAATCGCCTTGTGCCGCGCGAAGCCCCACACCGATACCGACACCGAGCTGTCGGCTCGGTTCACGTTGTACGAAGCAATTGAGAACGGGAAGCCGGCTAGGTCCTCGCGGCGCACGGACGCGGGATCGCGACCTTGTAGAAATACGGCCGAGGCCATGTTCTTGGCGAAATAACCGCTGATGATCGGGAAGGCGCGCCAGGCATAAAAAACGCCATACGCCAGGCCAAGCACGAGCACCAGCACCAATGCCTGCAACAGGCGGCGCAACAGGGAAAGCTTTCGACGGGACATGCGCGATACTCTTTGCGTAAAGATGGCACAAAAACAGCTCGCGCCGGCCGTTGCTTAGTCGTCGAGCCGCACGCGGTCGGGTGTGGGGTAGCGCAGCAGCGGGCTGAAATCCATCTTCCAGATGTCCAGGTCATACAATTCGCCGTGCTCGTTGACGGTGAGCGTCAGCAGAACACTCTTGCCGTCCTCATCGCGGTAGCTGGCCTCCACGAGGTCCTCCGGCGTTCCGCGACCCGACAGCTGAATACCCCCGAGTCCGCCTTCGCCAAGGTTCTCGACTTCGCCGGGTATGGCGTAACTGCGCCCGCCGGGGGCGAGCGAAACGAGGTGCTCGATCAGGAGGCGCTCTTCGGGCTTTATAGGTCGGGCCATAGTGTTCTTTGAAGCGATGAAGATAATCGTTACGAGATCTTCCGCAACCGGGTACGGATATAATCGACCGTATCGGGCTCCACGCCCTGCGCCCGAAGCATTATTTGCAGCTGCGCACGGTGATGGATCGAGTGATAATTGAGCTGCAGGGCAATATCGGCGGCCGTTGCGGCCCAGGTGCCTCCATCAAGACCGGTGAAGGTCAGCTCCCGGTCCAGCTCATCGTCGGTATGTGTGGCAAGGTAATCGAGCCAGGACTGCAGGCTCCGCTCCCACTCCGCTTCGAGCTCATCCGCGTCATACACCGGGTCCCACCAGTCGAGGAGCTGCGCCTGCTGCTCGTTGCTGATACGGGCCATCCATTTGTTCTGGCAATTAATGAGGTGGCTGAACAGGCGCAGGGCAGCCGCCTTGTCGGGCAGTAAGCGTATGCGCTCCGCTACTCTTCGGTTGGCGCCGTCGTTAAAGCGGAATGTGTCAATCAGGTACTGTTGCATGGAATTGCTGTGCGCGTTGAACGCTGATACGGAAAATGTTTGCAGGTATTGTATTTATACGGGTCAGCTCGGCTCCCAGAGCTCGATCTTATTGTCTTCGAGATCCATGATGTGTACAAATTTTCCGAAGTCGAAGGTTTCGATCTTGTCGAGGATCGTGACTCCTTCCGCGGCCAGTTGCTCCACGAGCGCTTCGAGGTTCTCAACGCGGTAGTTGATCATGAAATCCTTGCCGGAAGGCGCGAAATAGCCGGTCGTTTCGGGGAATGGGTTCCATTGCGTCGTGACCGGTTTCGACGGGTCTTTGCCCGGCTCCGTTTCAAAGCTGACCCCATAAGCGCTCACGTCAAAGCCAAGGTGCGTTTGGTACCAATCCTTCAGCTTTTTCGGGTCCTTGCATTTAAAAAAGATGCCCCCGATACCCGTTACTTTTTTCATCGTTTTGGTTTTGGTTGTGCAGAATCCCGGGTTCAGGTTTGAAGCCGGCCGTGCAACTAAGATAGCCGTTTTGCCCTGACGCGGAAAGCAGCAGCCTACTGCTGCAGCCAATCGTCGGTGAACCGCCTGCGCCCGAATCCAAGGGTACCGAATTCATCCTCGCCTTCCGCCGCCACGCAGCCCAGTCCCTTGAGCATTGTATTGATCACGCCTTTCCCAAAGCGGATCGTACGCTGGCGCTTGCCGCCTTCCCACAGAACGCCCGCCTCGTGCCCCTCTCCGGCCCAGTGCGTCACTTCCGCGTAGGCAATCGGCCCGGATATCGAGGCCGATGCCAGTGCCGTTTCAATGGGCGCCGTCAGCAGCTCAAAGCCATCGAGGGGCTCTGCGGCAACGCTTCCGTTCATTTGCTCCTGCAGTTCGTCGCTGAGTGGAATGAGGAAAATGTCCTGGCCGAGCGGCACATTCCGGGCAAAGATGTACTGGCTGCAGATCCGCTGGATCGGCTCGAGCGCGCCGATAAATCCGTAAAATGAATAGGCCATAGTGATAGTTTCCCGGTCTGGCGAACAAGTTGGGCTTGCGTCGAAAGCCAGGTAGTGACCGGCTTTCGTGCCGGCAAAGATAGGCTGCGCCATGCGCGCCGCTCCGGTCTCCCGCCAAAGCAAAAAAGAGGACGCCCCGGGGCATCCTCTTTTGTTAAACGTTATCGTGAGCCGCACTATTTTTTCAACAGCGCTTCCGGGATAGTCAGACCGCCTTCCTCATCCTGCCAGCTCAGGTTGCTGATCCACCAGCGTCCTCCGCTTTTTACCAGCGTCAGGTAATTGATGCCGCGCTGCTCCACCTTGCCACCGGGCGTGAAGCGGTACTGGTACGCCGAGGCCACCGTGGCGACGTTTCCGAATTGCTGCACCTGCCGGCCGATCTCCTCTTCATAAAAACCCTGGCGCGCAAACAGCGGCCCGTTCATCTGCACGTATCGCTGGGGCGTGAAGTCCTGGAAGCGGCCACCGGGGCCCGCGGCGCCCATTTTAGCCCCGGGCCAGAACAGGCTGTAAAAGCGGTTCCAATCGCGGGCACCCGCGGGACCGGAGATCACGCCGTAGGTTGCCGCGATGATCGCGTCGAGGCTTTCCACATCACTGGTAGCGGCCTTCGGCGGATCTTTGACTTCGGGCGTGCCCTGCAGCCAGGCCGTACGCAGCGCGCGCTGCTGCGGCGTGGGCGTTGGTAAAAACTGGAGGCGCGGTTGCTGGGGCATAAGCTGCACCGGGCTGCTGAGCGTCAGCGTATCGATGCGCCCTTCCGTATTTCTACGGCCGATCTTCACCGTGAACGGCGCGCCTTCCTGCATCTGCGCTTTTACCTGCGCACCCCGCTCCGCAAAATTCGACGGGTCCAGCGCTACGCCGTTTACCGCGTAGATCTCGTCGCCCATCTTATACCCGAGTGCCTTACCGAAGGCGTTCGGCTGGAAGGGTCCGAAGATCTGGAGCACACCCTTTTCGTTGGGCTCGATGATAATGCCTCCGAAGGAGGCCATCTTTCCACCCGGCGACAGGGAAACGCCCGCCAGGCCGAAGTACTCGTCGTACGGAATAGGTGCCGGCCCGGCCACATACTTCTCGAGGAAAGCTTTTGCCTCCGGGTAGGTGAGCTCGCCGATCACATCAAACAGCTCGGGGTCGTTGAAGGCGCGGTACTTCCCATAGCGCACGCCGAGGTCGTAGGTGAGGTTGCGAAGCCCGTAGCGGCCGCCACTCTTGTCGAGCAGCAGCAGGTCGAGACAGGCGGCAATGAGTGCACCCTTCTGGTACACGTTGCCGTATTGCGCGGCCCACTTGTCGGTGGCGCCGGTGCTCAATTCGGTAAAGGGCAGCGTGTCGATAAAGGCGGTGCGCGAGTAATTGATCTTTTGCGTGAGCCGGTCGAGGAACTGCTGTGGCGGAATGAGGCCGTACTTCACCTGTGCATGGTGAGCCGTGTATTCCGTTACCCCTTCGTAGAGCCACAGGTGGCGGCTCATCACCGGCTTGTCGAAGTTGAATTCCTTCACCTCGCGCGAGGAGATCGTAAGCGGGGTGATGATGTGAAAGAATTCGTGCGACGACATGTCCACGATCCCTTCCTTCAGCTGGTCGGCATCGCGCTCCTGGAGATAGTAATACGAAGAGGTCGGGTGCTCGAGCGCGCCGCCCAGGCCCGGGGCAAACGAATGCTTCGCGCCCGGCTCATGGAAATAATAAAGGAACGCGTAGCGATCCGCCGGAAGACGGCCGCCGAGGTATTGCCGGGCGGCATCGAGCATATCGCTCATCCACGAGGCGATCTGCGCCGCATGCACTTTACCCGCCGGGGCGTATACCGATACCAGCACGCGGCAATTACCGACCTGCACGGTGGCCGTGTCGGGCTTTGTGTACATCACCGGGTAGTTGTACAGCTCGTCGAGGTTGGACACCGAGAAATCGTCGGATTCCGCGCTGCTCCGCACAGGCGTGAGGCTCGTCGAGGCCCACATGTCGGCGGGCTTCCTGATCGCAACATCGAAGGGAAGGTTGCGCATCCCCTCGAGGTAGCCAAGCAGGCCGGGAAAGTTCAGCGAGAAGTTCCTGCCCTGCTCGAAATTGGTGGCCGCCATGGGGTACACCTGGTGCTTTGTACCGGTGGCATCGAAGATGTCTTCCACCTCGTAGCGAAGCCGCGCGAGGCGGTTGGCGCCGGAGATCCGCCACTGGTTGGTATTGAGCTGCTTTACGGGCAGCGACTTGCCGGCGGCGTCAAAGGCCTGCATGTCGTGGATGAACTTTCCGTAGTCCGCGATGACGTAGGTGCCGGGGATGATCTTCGGCATCGAGAAGGTGATCGAGCTGGCCCCCACCTTCGGGGTTTCGAGGTTTACAGTCAGGGCATCGTTGTGCAAGCCATTGAGATCCATTGAGTAACGATAGCGCTCCTGGGCACCTGCGGCAGTAGCGGCAAGCAGTACCCCAAGACTGAGCAGTTTGGATAGATGTTTCAACATTTTTTGGGTATTTAGCGCCCGCGCGAGGCGGATTCCTGTTCAAAATAGCGCGGTCCGATTATTTAATGAGTACTAAAAGGATGAACGGACACAGCCGCCCTTTTGTCAGCCGAATGTTAAATATTGTTGCAACATCAATTTGCTCATAAACTTTGGGGACCTTTACGCGTTCTCAGATAGGAAAGATTCACTTTAACGGACATAAATACATTAGCTTATGCGTCGTGAACGGGCAGTTTTAGCCAACACAATACCCTTCAACCTGAAGACCCTGCAGCAGATCGAAGACCGCGGATTCAAATACGTACAGGTCAAGGGCTTTACTACAGACCGGCATTATGACTATGTGGAGCCCCAGTTCCTGGTGCTGTTCCCGATGCGGGAGCTGCCTACGGACCAGGACCAGAAAGACATTTACGAGCCGGTAAAGAGCGACCTGCTCAAGCAGTGGGCGAAAGACGAGCAATACGGCATGCCCGTAGTGATCGCCAAGGTGGCCTAACAACCGCTTCGCCCGTGGGAATTCTCCGGAGTTTCCAGGTTACCAGACATCTTTTGAAAATGTTCCATATGAAACATTTTCAGGGGGACCTTTGCCCCCGAACCGAAAATCCCCGCAACACAATGCGGGGATTTTTGTTTTCCTGTCGTGAATCGGAAAGCAGTCAAGAAAGCCGACCTGCCGCAAAAGACCTGCGCCAGCTGCGCGCGGCCCTTTACCTGGCGTAAGAAATGGGCGAACGTGTGGGAAGAAGTAAAATACTGCAGCGAGCGCTGCCGGAGAGAAAGATGTTCCAAGGGTTCTGGAGGTTCTTAGGTTGTTCGGCGTCATTGCGCGCGCAGCAACCCACAGGATTGCTTCGCCCGCAATGACGGGCTATCCTGGAGAGGCTGCAGAACACAACCGTCAAAACCTCCAGAACCCTCCAAAACCCTGAAAACTTTAAGACCCTACAACCGTCCCTTCCAGGTCGTAGTCGTAGGCCTTGTCGATCTTCACCTGTACAAAGGTGCCGGGGGCGAGCTTTTTATCTGAGCGGATGATGACCTCGTTGTCCACCTCCACGGAGTCGAATTCGGTGCGGCCCAGGTAGCGGCCTGCCTCTTTCTTGTCGACGAGCACCTTGAAGGTCTGCCCCACTTTTTCCTGGTTCTTTTCGAGGGAGATCTCCTGCTGGACCGCCATGATTTCCTCGGCGCGGCGCTGCTTTTCTTCGGCGTCGATATTGTCTTCAAGGCCGTAGGCCGGCGTATTTTCCTCGTGCGAGTACGTAAAGATGCCCACACGGTCGAAGCGCTGCCGCTCGAGGAAGGACTTCAGCTCCTCCACATCGTCGAGGGTTTCGCCGGGGAAGCCGGCAATGAGGGTGGTGCGGAGGCAGATGCCGGGAACCGTCTCGCGGATGGCCTGTGTCAGTTCCTCCATCTCGCTCCGGGTGATCTGGCGGCGCATCGCCTTGAGCATATTGTCGGCCGCATGCTGCAGCGGCATATCGAGGTAGTTGCAGATATTGGGACGCTCGCGCATAACGTCGAGGATCTCCATCGGGAATTTATGGGGGTAGGCGTAGTGCAGGCGGATCCACTCGATCCCGGGCACGTCGGCAAGACGGTTGAGCAGGTCGGCGAGGGCGCGCTTCTTATACAGGTCGAGGCCGTAGTAGGTCAGCTCCTGGGCGATGAGCAGCAGCTCCTTCACCCCTCTTTTGGCAAGCTGCGTGGCTTCCTGAACAAGTTCTTCAATGGAACGGCTCGTATGGTTGCCGCGCATCAGCGGGATGGCGCAGAAGGCACAGGTGCGGTTGCAGCCCTCTGCGATCTTCATGTAGGCGTAGTGCTGCGGCGTGGCCAGCAGGCGCTCGCCTACGAGCTCGGCGCGGTAGTCGGCGTCGAAGCGCTTCAGGATGAGGGGCAGCTCCATGGTGCCAAACCAGGCATCCACTTCGGGGATGCTCTGCTCGAGGTCGTCGCGGTAGCGCTGCGAAAGGCAGCCCGTTACATATATCTTGTCGAGCTTGCCCTTCTGCTTCAGGTTCACCTGCTCAAGAATGGTATTGATGCTCTCCTCCTTGGCTTTGTCGATAAAGCCGCAGGTGTTCACGATCACGATATTGTGGTCCTTTTTGGCGCTTTCGTGCACCACGTCGGTGCCGGAGGCCTGCAGCTGGCCCGAGAGAACCTCGGAATCCACCATGTTCTTGCTGCAACCAAGCGTGATAATGTTGACCTTGTCTTTCTGGAGGGATTTGGCTTTCATGAGCCCGCAAAGGTACGCGCCCCGGGGGCGAATAACGAACAGGGAGCAAGGATTTAAGAATAATAAAGGACGAAGGCCAGACCGCTCTCCTCTCCCGGTTCCCTGTTACCGGGTCCAGCCCCTAAAACGCCAGCCGGATGGGGATACTGAACCGCGTGGCCGTATTGGAGCTGCGGCCCGTGAGGCGGAACATCGGCCGCCAGTCGACACCCACGTTCAGCGGCGTGCCCTTGAAGCGAACGTCGATACCGAGCACGGGGCGCAGGAAGAAGTCGTTGGCGTTGTTGTAATACTTGTACAGGGCGAGTGCGCCGCTGATACCGGCCACCCACTGCAGGCTCGTGCGGCCCGGGAAGTCGCCGTTGTAGTGGTATTCCGCGTCGAGCACGGTGGTGAGGTTGCCGAAGAGAACCGCCAGCTCGGTGGCGTGGTGCCGCGTATACAGGTGCTTCCACGACGGGCCTATCCAGGAATCATAGCCGAATTCAAAGCGGCCACCGATGGCGTTCCGGTACATGGGGGCCTTCTGTGCGGCCGCGGAGCCGTACAGGAAGAAGCAAAGAACGAGCAGGAAGGGAATTCGCATCGTGGCTTTTAGGCCGATGGCAAGCAAATCCTGCGCCCGGGCGGCGTCAGGATTCTTTCAGGCTGAAGAGGGAATCGACAAACTCGTTCTTGTCAAACACCAGCAGGTCGGTCATCTTCTCGCCCACCCCGATAAACTTGACCGGGATCTGGAACTGGTTGGCGATGGCCAGTACCACGCCGCCTTTTGCGGTACCATCCAGCTTCGTGATGGCCAGCGCGGTAACGTTGGTCGCGGCGGTGAAATGGCGGGCCTGCTCCAGCGCATTTTGACCCGTGGAGCCGTCGAGAACAAGCAGCACCTCGTGGGGCGCCTCGGGAAGCACTTTCTGTACCGATCGGTGGATCTTGGCCAGCTCGTCCATCAGGTGGGCCTTGTTGTGCAGGCGCCCGGCGGTATCGATCAGCACCACGTCGGTGCCGCGGGCAAGGGCGCTCTGGACCGTATCAAAGGCAACGGCCGCCGGGTCGGAGCCCATGGCCTGCTTCACGATGGGAACACCGCTGCGCTCGCTCCAGATGGTCAGCTGGTCGACGGCGGCGGCACGGAAGGTATCGGCAGCGCCGAGGAGCACGCTTTTGCCGGCCTTCTTGAAATTATGGGCAAGCTTGCCGATGGTGGTTGTTTTGCCCACGCCATTGACACCCACTACGAGGATCACGTAGGGCTTGGCCGGAAGCTCGGAAGTAAAGTCGTAGGACGAGCCGCCGACAAGGATCTCGCGGATCTCTTCCTGGAGAATGCGGTTCAGGTCTTCGGTGCCCATGTACTTGTCGCGGGCAACACGCTTTTCAATACGGTCGATAATGGCTACGGTGGTGTCGATGCCGACGTCGGCCGACACGAGGGCTTCCTCCAGGTTGTCGAGCACTTCCTCATCGACGGTGCTTTTGCCCGCGATGGCCTTGGTCATCTTGGTAAAAAAGTTCTCCTTCGTCTTCTGCAGGCCTTCGTCGAGGCTTTCCTTTTCCTTTTTGCCGAACAGCTTATTGAAAAATCCCATGGGGCGCAAGATACTTACCTTCCGTCATTGCGAACGCAGTGAAGCAATCTCATTCGGGCGGGGAGCGAGGCTGCAACAGAGTGCACCCGTTTCAGGTCGCATCGTCCCCACGGCTTCGCCGGCTCCCGCGCAATGACGGTTACAGCTGACTGTAAAAGACAAAAGCCGTCCCTCAGGACAGCTCCGCCAGAAAATTTATCAACCCCAGCGATTACTTCTGGGCGAGGAAATCCTTCACCTTGTCTTTGTGAACGATCTGCTCCTTGAAAGTGTAGGCGCCGGTCTTGGGGCTGCGTACAGCCTTGATGACTTTGGTCCAGTTCTTTGCCTCGGCGGCGGCCTTCTGGTCTTTTACTTTTGCGTTTTTGGATGCTGCTTTTGCCATGATCCTGGTAGTTTGCTAATGAGGTAATGTGCTAGTGTGCTAATGTGGCGTACTAATTAGCACATTAGCTAATTAGCACATCAGCACATTTACTTGATTTCTTTGTGAACAGTGACCTTCTTCAGGTTCGGGTTGAATTTCTTCAGCTCGAGACGCTCGGGGTTGTTCTTTTTGTTCTTGTTGGTAATGTAGCGGCTGGTGCCCGGAACGTTCGTGTTCTTTTGCTCGGTGCACTCCAGAATTACCTGTACGCGGTTGCCTTTCTTTGCCATTGTAATGCGTTTTTAATCGTTTCTAATGATCCGGGCGGGATTCATTAAATATGCTGACCCTTGGCGCGGAGCTCTTTTACGACGCTCAGCAGGCCATTTTTGTTAATCGTACGGATGGCATCGGCCGACAGCTTCAGCGTGATCCACTTGTTCTCTTCTGCCAGGAAGAAACGCTTCGTCTGAAGGTTCGGCAGAAAACGACGCTTGGTCTTAATATTAGAGTGAGAAACCTTGTGACCACCGATCGGCGTCTTACCCGTAACCTGACATACTCGTGCCATGACTTTGGAAAATTTTGGAGTGCAAAGGTAGGGATCCTGCCCAACATACCCAAAGAATCGCCGTATTTTTTTGTTAAGCAACGGAATAGGTAACCGATCGCCCCCGGTTCATACGGTTATTGTACCAGTTGGGTCCGGCAAAGATCGGGTTGATCAGTGTACCGAAAAATTACCGATAGTCAAATTTTTTTATATGGAACAGCTTTGATTTCTTTGCTGCTCATTATTAACAAACTCAACTGTATTATGAAAAAGGCTATCCTTGCCCTGGGTTTTGCCGCCGTAGCTTTCGGCGCCCAGGCCCAAAAAAGCAACGCCATCAAGGTAAACATCCTGAGCCCCATCGTTAAGTCCGGTTCGTTCTTCTACGAGCGTGCTATCGGCGAGAACAAAACGGTTCAGCTCGGCGTTGGTTTCACCGCCTACAACAAGAGCGACGTGAAGTTCAACGGTATCTTCCTGACCCCCGAGTTCCGCTTCTACCTGAACGGTGAGGCTATGAACGGTGTGTACGTAGGTCCCTTCCTCCGCTACCAGAACCTGAAGATCGAAGACAAATCGGGCGGTACTTCCGACAAGGCAACCCTGAGCACCTTCGGTGGTGGCGCAGTAGTTGGCCGCCAGTGGATCTTCGGCAACGTCGTAACCCTCGACCTCTTCATCGGACCCAGCTACAGCACGGGCACGGTGAAGTACGACGACGGTGCTGGTAACACCTCGATCCCGGGTTCCCTGAACGGCTTCGGCGTTCGTACGGGCGTTACCCTGGGTGTAGCTTTCTAATCAGAAACAAACCTTTCCGATAAGCCCCGCCGCGTGCGGGGCTTTTTCGTGCCCTTTCCTTAGCTTCGTGCCGCTTTACGCAGCCCCGCCGCAAGGGCAGGGACATCCATCAACTTATAAAATTCTGCATTCAACATGGCTTACGACGTTGTTGTTATCGGCTCGGGTCCCGGTGGTTACGTGGCCGCCATCCGCGCCGCCCAGCTGGGCTTCAAGACCGCGATCATTGAAAAAGAAAGCCTCGGCGGCATCTGCCTCAACTGGGGTTGCATCCCCACCAAGGCCCTCCTCAAAAGCGCCCAGGTATACGAATACATCCAGCATGCCCAGGACTTCGGTATCGAGGCCTCCGGCAAGCACAACTTCGAGGCTGTCGTTAAGCGCAGCCGCGGAGTGGCCGACAAAATGAGCAAGGGCGTCCAGTTCCTGATGCGCAAGAACAAGATCGAGGTGATCATGGGCTTTGGCAAGGTCGTGTCGAAAGGCAAGATCGAGGTAACCGGTGCCGACAACGCCAAGCAAACCGTTGAAGCGAAGCATATCATCCTGGCCACCGGCGCCCGCGCCCGCCAGCTCCCCGCCATGCCCATCGACGGCAAGAAGATCATCGGCTACCGCGAGGCCATGGTGCTGCCCCAGCAGCCCAAGAGCATGATCGTGGTCGGCTCCGGCGCCATCGGCTGCGAGTTCGGCTACTTCTATTCCACCATGGGCACCAAGGTGACCATCGTTGAGTTCCTCCCCGCCATCGTGCCGGTGGAAGACGCCGACATCTCCAAGGAGCTCGAGAAAAGCTTCAAGAAGAAAGGCATCGACGTAATGACCAATGCCGAAGTGACCCACGTGGACACGTCGGGCAACGGCGTTGTGGCGACCATCAAGACCCAGAGTGGCGAAGTGAAGCTCGAAGCCGATATCCTGCTGAGCGCCGTGGGTGTACAATCGAACATCGAAGGACTCGGACTCGAGGAAACCGGCATCAAGACCGAAAAAGGAAAGATCAGCGTCGATAAATTTTACCAGACCTCCGTTCCGGGCATCTACGCCATCGGCGACTGCGTACCCGGCCAGGCCCTGGCACACGTGGCTTCTAAGGAAGGCATCATCTGCGTGGAAAACATCGCCTACAACGAAAAGAAATACCAGCACCAGCCCGAGGCGCTCGACTACGGCAACGTTCCGGGTTGCACCTACTGCGTTCCCGAGGTAGCCTCCGTAGGCATGACCGAGAAGCAGGCCAAGGAAGCCGGCTACGAGCTGAAGGTGGGCAAGTTCCCGTTGTCGGCTTCGGGCAAGGCATCGGCAGCAGGCCATACCGAAGGCTTTGTAAAGGTGATCTTCGATGCCAAGTACGGCGAATGGCTCGGCACCCACATGATCGGCTACAACGTAACGGAGCTGATCGCGGAGACCGTAGTGGCCCGCAAGCTGGAGACCACCTACCACGAGGTGCTCAACTCGATCCACCCCCACCCCACCATCTCCGAGAGCATCAAGGATGCCATCGAAGTGGCGTACGGCGAGGCGATCCACCTGTAAGCACGCAGATCGCGCAGATAACGCGGATAAATACACGAGGCCCGTCGCTTTGCGACGGGCCTCTCTCATTGCGCGCTATGATAAAAGGCTCGCTAAGCGAGCCTTTTATCATTATATCTGCGTGATCCGCGTTATCCGCGTGCTCAGGATTTCGAGCCGAACACCTTCTTCAGCAGTTCCGTGGTACGTGCCGCGGGGTCCTGGCGGATCTTCATTTCTTCCTGGCCCACGTTGTAGAAGATGCCGTACAGCGACTTCTCGGTAACATAAGCCGCGAGATCGGGATTGACTTTGTCCTTGCTGAAACGGTTATAGGTAGTGAACAGCGTATTCCAGTACTTGGTGGCATTTACTTTCCTGAGCGCGTCCTCGATCACGGGGCGGAAAGCCTCGGTGAGCTGTGCCTGCGTGCGGCCCTTGAGGTAGGTGGTAGCCGCCTGGTTGTCGCCGCGGAGAATGCCCATGCCGTCCTGTATGGTAATGCCCTTGATGGCGTTGAGGAAAATGGGAGCGGCGCTCTTGGCAGCTTCTTCGGCCGCGCGGTTCATGCTGAGAATGGCCTGGTCAACCTGCTTGCCCATACCGAGGGCGCGGAGCTTCTGCTCCACCTTCTGGGCTTCGGCGGGCATCAGGATCTTGAGGGCGGCATCTTTGAAAAACCCATCGACAGCCGACAATCGCGCAGTGCCTTTGTTGGTGCCGACACTCAGGGCTTCCTTGAGGCCGTTGATCACTTCATCGCTGCTGAGACCTGTGCTCTGGCCGGTGATTTTTTCAACGGTCTGCTGCACGGCAGTGGTTACCTGCGCGCGGCTGGCGCTGTCTTTGAGCGCGTCCTGGCCTTTTTGAAGAAGACCTTTGAGACCCTGGGCCTGGAGCGAAGAGAGGGCGCCGATAGAGGCGCAGAGGAGGAGAATTTTTTTCATGGACAATGGCTTGCTTGTAGCACCGAAAATAAGCTCCTCCACCCAAACCCAACGTTAAAGTACCTTTATATCATGTTCAGCATCTGGGAAAAAGAAACGGTCCTGCGGCCACAGGATGTCGTGATCGCGGGCGGTGGTTTCGCAGGGCTCTGGTCGGCTTTTCACATCCGCCGGCGCTACCCGAAGGCCCGTATCACGATCCTCGAAAAAGATTCGATCGCGATGGGCGCCTCCACACGCAACGCGGGCTTTGCCTGCTTCGGCTCATTGGGCGAGCTCCTCGCCGACGAGGCGTCGCTTGGCACCGAACGGATGCAGGCCCTGGTGGAGCTGCGTTTCCGCGGGCTGCAACAGATCCGGAAGTGGCTGCGCCCGGCACGCATCGATCTTGATTGGTGCGGTGGCTACGAGCTGTTTCCGCCCGCTGTGGGTACATCAGGCCTGCTTGCCGAACAGATCGATCACATCAACAGGCTGCTGGCGCCCATTACGGGAAAGCGCCGCACTTTTCGCGATGCTTCAGCGCAGATCGGCCGCTTTGGTTTTGCCGGTACGTCGCAGCTCGTAGTCAACAAGCTCGAAGGCGCGCTGCACTCGGGCAAGCTGGCAGGTGAACTCCTCCGCGGGCTCCAGTCCGGCGGCGTACAATGGATGCCCGGCGTGGCCGTCACTTCCTTCGAAGAAAAGCACGAAGGGCTCAGGATTGAAACCGGTGCCGGCTTTACGCTCGACACGCGTTACCTCGTAGTGGCGAACAACACGGCAGCCGGATCACTCCTGCCCGAGATCCGCGTTACACCGGCGCGGGGACAGGTGCTGCTCACCTCTCCTATCGAAGGCCTTCCCTGGGAAGGAACCTTTCATGCCGACGAAGGCTATTATTATTTCCGGAACCTGGGTAACAAAGTGCTGCTGGGCGGCGCCCGCAATAAAGCCTTCGAGGAAGAACGTTCCGACGAGCGCATCACGACGCCCCGGATCCAGGACGAGCTCGAGCGCTTTCTCGACGAAGTGATCCTGCCGCGGCAACGGGGCAGCTACCGCATCGAGCACCGCTGGAGCGGGATCATGGGCATGGGCGAGGAAAAGGAGCCGCTGCTCCGCGAGGTGCGCCCGCGGGTGCTGGCAGCCGTAGCCCTGGGTGGCATCGGCGTGGCCGTGGCGCCCGAGGCGGGAAAGCGCATCGCAAAAATGATCAGGCTATAAAAAAGTCGGCCGGCGCAGCAGTAGCGAACGCTATTGCTTCACAAAGGAGATCCGCAGACGCTCGCTGCCGGTGTCGGCAACCAGGAAATACACACCTGACGCGAGACCCGCTACATTGATGCGGAGTTGCGCTGCCGTGATGGTAAGCCGCTGTACAAGCGCACCCTGGAGATTCCGTAATTCAAGCTGTGTACCCATCCAGGCGCCGCTTCCAAGGTTTACATTGAGTGTTGACGAAGCGGGGTTCGGGTAAAGCTGCGCGCTTCCGGTCATGGGCTTGGTCTCCGGAGCATCGAGAACAACCGGCCGTGTTGCCCAGGGCCGGTCGAGGCCCTTTGTTTGAAGCATTGCCGCGCGCGGGCCGCCGTTGAGAAAGGCGCTCCGCATCCGGGCTGCCTGGCCCCTGGTGAACAGGTTGATGCAGGCATCGCTGGTGAAGTCCATGTAGTTCATGTACATATCGCCCGTAGCATTGTTGCTGCAGGATACGCGGTAGCCCGAGGGACAGCCGGAGGTGAAATTGCTTTGCTTTGGTGTGTCGTCGATGCCGTCGTCGCCGCAATAGGTATCGCCCCAGATGTGATTGAGACCGAGCCAGTGACCCACCTCGTGTACCGCCGTGCGGCCCATATCGTAGGGAGCAGTGACGTTAAAGGTACCCATGGCGTTGCTGTTGATGACAATGCCGTCGGCGTCGGCGGGACCTCCGGGCATCGTGGAATAACCGAGGAGGCGGCGCATCGGGCCGACCCAGATATTGAGGTAGTAGCGGCTGTCCCAGGCATTGTCGCCGCCACGGGAGGCGAATTTGATATCGTCGTTTTGCTCCCAGTACTGCACGCCGGAGGCCTTGCGGATGATGCCGTTCGTGGCATAGCCTTCGGGAGTAGCGGTAGCGAGGGTAAATTCAAGCTGCACGTCGGCGGAGAGGCCGCGGAAGCGGGCGGGCGTATTGACGGAATCGGCGTTCAGGTGGCGGAAGTCGCGGTTGAGCGCGTCGATCTGGCTCCGGATCTGCGCGTCGCTTATGTTTTGCGCACTGCTGTTATAGAGCACATGCACCACCACCGGCACCTGGATGACGCCATTGGCGAGCAGGCGGCCCGTGCCGTTGTCGGCAAGCAGGGTAGCGCCGTGACGGGCCTGGAATTGCGCGGCCTCGTCGAGACCACGGGCAGCGGCCGGGTTAGCGGCGCGCAGGGCGGCGGTATATTCCCGGCTCGAGCAGGCGCGCTGGGCCGACGCAGGAAGCACGGTAACAAGGAGCAGACAGTAAAGGATAAAATGCCTCATAGATTCCGGGTTGTTCGGAATCACAGGTACTGGAAATGGTCTGCTTCAACGGGATTGGAACTTGGGGGAGGCTTTGAAAGGATCGCTGGATAATAAGTGGTTTCACTTGGGTTGGATGCGGCCTTTACTTAGGATCGGAGTAGGTACAAATGTATATTTCTTACTTGACAAATACAATACCATTTTTTTTCTCTTAACAGGAGGCTTCTACCCGAACCCCTATTTTTGCCCGCATGAACCTGTCGCGCACCCTCCTGGCCGTTACCTCACTTGTGTTAGCTGCCTGCTCCGGCCCCGAAGGCAACGGTACCGCCCAAAACGGCAAAGACACGCCGCCCGCGCCCGCAACCCCTGTTCTCTCCTACACCGTCGCGGCGAGCTTTCCCCATGATACGAGCTCCTTTACCGAAGGACTTTCCTTTTATAAAGGACAGCTCTGGGAAAGCACGGGCAACTATGGAGGCTCGCACTTGTACCAGACAGACCTCAAGTCAGGAAAACCTGTCCGTAAACTTTCCCTCGACAGCGCGCTTTTTGGGGAAGGCGTCATTATCCTGCGCGATACGGTCTACCAGCTTACGTGGCGCGAGCACATAGTGCTGGTTTATGATGTGAACAGCCTTAAGAAGATCAAGGAGCTGCCGCTGCAGCCGGAGGGCTGGGGCCTCACTACCGACGGCCATGAGCTGATCGCGTCCGACGGATCGAGCAACCTCTCCTTCTATGAGCCCGGCACCTTCCGCCTCCTGCGCACGCAAAGCGTTACCGACAACGGCAACCTTGTTTCCAACGTCAACGAGCTGGAGTGGGTCAACGGGTTTATTTATGCGAACGTGTGGGGAAAGGACGACCTCCTGAAGATCGATCCCGCGAGCGGCCAGGTAGTGGCCCGCCTCGACCTGACGCAGCTTACACAGCGTGCCCGCAGCATCAACCCGGCTGCCGATGTAGCCAACGGGATCGCCTACAACCCGGAGACAAAGAAGCTATACGTCACCGGGAAGTACTGGCCGGAAATGTACGAGCTGCAGTTTGCCTTCTGATAATTCAAAAGTCAAAATTAAAAGGTCAAAAAATCCCTCCACTGCCTGGTTCCTGCAGGCGGCTGTTCCTGTTTTTGACTTTTGCTTTTTGAATTACCCGTTACCGATGATATACGTAAGCGAGCTGCAGCGCTCCTTGTCGGCAACCGCCCCCAGGTTGGAGCGCAGGCCCGCCAGTGGCGCAGAGAGCCATTGCGTGTGCCCCGAGCGGTAGCGGCTGCTCAGAAGGCTGATGTAAAACGAATCGTACCACATCGGGTGCTCCGCCAGGAGCTGCAGGCCATGCCGTTGCACGAGCACCTTCACCGACTCCGGCGCAAAATGATACAGGTGCCGCGGCACATCGTAGGCGGCCCAGTAGCGGCCATAAATCGACGCATCACCGGAGGTATAATTGGGAACCGCCACTACGAGGCGCCCGCCCGGTGCCAGCAATGATTTCAATTGCGCGATATAGCCTTGCAGGTCGTGCACGTGCTCCAGCACATGCCACAGGGTTATCAGATCGAAAGAAGCGGGAGGAAGCCGGTACAGCTCACCGGCTTCCCGGACGTCGAGGCCGTAGCGGCGAACCGCGAGGGCCCGGGCATCTTCGTCGGGCTCGAGACCGAGCACCGTCCAGCCTGCCCCGCGCAGGGCGTTGAGGAAAGCACCCGTGCCGCAGCCCACATCGAGGGCACGGCCGCTGCTACGCCGGCAGGCCTTTGTTACGAGCCGCACCTTTTGCCGGAGCGTACTGCGGCGCACGCGCTGGTAAAGACGGTTGATAAGGCCTTCGCTGCTGTCGCTGTGCGAAATGTATTCGGGTGATTTGTAGTACGGGCCGATATGCGCCGCATCGGGAACATCCTGCGTAAAGCGCAGGCGACAGGCGGCACATTCCCAGATCGGGAACTCCTCGTGGCTTACGGTGTAATCGGTAGCCGTCAATACGGCGCTGATCGAGCGGCTATCGCACACTGGGCACTGCTGGTAATGCACACGTCCTTCCATAGTGGCTGCAAAAATAGCGGGGCCGGCCCGAATCAGTGCAGGTTATTGAAAACACCGCTGCGCAGCCCGCTCGACAAAGGCGAGAAGCCGTCGCTGTATACACAGTAAAAGATAAAGAGCGCCGCGAGCACCACCAGCAGCCAGGCCAGCCATTCACTATCGTGGCGGCCTTCGGCAACTACCGTGCGCTCCTCGTAGAACGACGAAGCCACCTCCTGCTCGCCCACGCGGATCGTATGCAGGGCGTCTTCGCGGATAACCTTGCCGGCGGCCTGTGGCGGAAGGGTGATCGCCGCATCGGGCATAACCTCGAGCCGCTCGTTGACCCACTGCAGCTGCCCGACGCCCGGCCAATGAAGGGGCGCATCGCGCAGCTGGCCGAGCAGGCGCTCGCCGAATTGACGCAGGCGCTCCCGCACCTCTCCTTCCGGTTGCTGCGTTGCGGCCGCCAGCCAGGTAAGTTGCGGCGGAGCGGGCTCGGCTTCATCGCGTGCTGCGACCCGTACCGAAGGACCGAGCAATTCCTGGTCGGCAACACTCCAGGTTGCCGGCAGCCGCTCGAGGTCGATCGAGCCGATGGCGGGGATGGTTACCGTATTTGTCCGGGAAAGATATTCTGTCAGCAGCTCCAGCACTAGTTCTTGTTTTGGGCGAACGAAAATACGATTCCCCCGAGGAACTGGAAGCCGTAAGTTGGATACTGGTTCCAGCGCTGGTAGGTTTTGTTGAACAGGTTATTGAACTGTGCCCACAATATGAGGTTCTTGTATACCGTGAACTCAAGGCCGGCGGATGCATCGAAGGCACCGTTCTGCTTGCGGCTTTCCGTGCCGAAGCGGTTGGTCACGCCATCGAAGGCATACAGGTCTGTCTTGAAGTACAGGTCGCGCAGCACCTGCAGGCGAAGCGCCGTCGTCCACTCGAATGTCGGCAGACCGTAGGCGTCCTCGAATACATCCACACCCGTATAATGATTGGCGTCGACCACGGAGCGAAGGCTGAAACGCTCGCCCACGCTGTACCCGAGCTCGCCGTGCACGTTGAGCGAATTCATGCCGGGCTCGTAGCCAACGGTGAAGCTCTTGCCGCCGGTTCCGCTGTTTACGAAGAGCGGCAGGTTGCTGTACTTGTTGACGCCGGCCCGCAGCAGGTAGCTGAAGTGATCCGACACCGTTCCCTTGATGCCGCCGTAGATCTCTTCGATGCGGCTGTTGCTGATCGCAAGCGGTGCGTCGATCCAGGGGTTGTAGCCTGTGAGATACTGGAAGGAATTCGTCCGGAGACGACCGGTCCAGCCGGCGATGACGGCCAGCGTTTTGTCGGCGGTGCCTACTTCGGCCATGATATTCGGCATCAGCTTGAACGCGCCGTTGTCCCACGAAGGGCGCAGACCTGCCTGCAGGTAAAAGGCGGCCGTCTTCACCTGCAGCGAAGGCGACACCGCGAACCAGTTGCTGTTGCTGTTGTTTTTTGCCGCTCCATGGAACGAGGTCAGCGAACCCTCAAGGGCAAGGTCGAAGGCAAAGCGGCCCTCGATCGTTTTGCGAAGAGGCAGGTTCAGGTAGGTGCTCGTTTCGTTGTTGTCGCGGTGGTCGGAGAAAGCATTGAACCGGAGCTCGGGCGCATAGCTGATGCCATAGGCATTGGGTCCGAGGCTGCGGATACCGATGCGGGCACGCACATTGGCATAGTGCGCCGACAGCGAATCCTTGGGGAAGCTAAGCGAATCCGGGAAGCCGTAGCGGTAGTACTGGTCGTCGCTGTAGCCGATCGCCCCGGTCAGCTCGTGGTTGCTGCCGATGCGGCTGTAGCCAAGCGCGTCGATGCGGCCGCGGCGCAGTTCCTGGAAGGGAAGCTTTCCTTTCGACGAATAGAAATTGCCATACACGTTCACACCTGCTTTGGCCGGATCGCCAAGGGAGAGCCCTGTTTCGAGGTAGGGTGTTTGCTGCGTGCCGTAGCCAAGCTTCACGTAGTTCCATCCATCCCAGCGCACAAGGCTGTCCACATTGAGGGCAAGGGGCTTCAGGCTCCCGGGCTGGTAGCGAAACACGAGGTTCTGGTTGGGAATGCTATAGAGCAGCTGCGGGCGCGCCGTATCGGCTGCCGGCGGCGTTGCGCTGAAGTTGATCTTACCGGCTTCGCGGAGCACCGGCTGAAAGGAAACGGTCACGTTCACCTGGTGGCCGTTGCGCGTAGTATCCTGCGCATGAAGGCTAAGGGCCGTCGCGATGAATCCGGGTAGTAGAAGGGTTTTCTTCATGGTTCAGTGCTTTATTGTCCGCCGACTTTGGAGTTGCGGGCTTCTTCATCGGTTACCTGCTGCAGCTTGCGCTGTGCTTCGGCCTTGAGCTCGGCCACGGTTGTATTGTCGGCAACACTCTGGTAGGTAGCCTTCGCGTTGAAGTAATCTTTTTGCTGGAAGTAGAGGTCGCCGAGGAGAATGTAGGCCTTCGTCACCCACAGCTCATAGGAGCCCGATTTGTTGATGACGTCGAAGGCCGCCTTTTCGGCTTCCTTTCCGCGGCCCAAAGCAAAGAGGCTTGCGGCGATCTCGTAGCGCGCTTCGGCTGCCAGCGATGCCTTGTTGACGGCCACGACGGCCTTGTAGGCACTGATGGCATTGTCGTAATTGCCGGCGATCTGTGCCGAGCGGCCCAGCACCATATTCGCCAGCGCTTTATCGTCGGCGTTGGCGGCCTTGTTGCCCGCAAGCTCCTGCGCATTCGCGGCTGCCTCGGCCCATTTCTGCTGCAGGTACTGGCTGCGAAGCAGGCCCCGCGCAGCTTCCAGGCGCGTTTCGGGCCGGGCTGTCAGACCTTTAAGTTGAGCGTAATATCGTTCCGACTGCGCGTAATTTTTCTGTCCGAAGAAATAGATCCGTGCGGCCTGCAGCACCGCCGCCTCTGCAAATTTGTTGGGTGCGCGTCCCGCGAGCGCCTCGTAGTGCGGGAGTGCGGCGGCCGAATCCTTGCGCGACATATAGATACCGGCCACGCTGTAATGGGCATCGAGTGCGTAAGCACCCGTTGCGAATCGCTGCAGGTAGCTTTCGAGCTGCGCTTGCGCTGCGGCAGCATTTCCGTTCTCGAGCTGCAGCTGCGCGGCCGCGTACGTGAGCGAGTCCTGTGCATCCACCGAAAGCGGCTTGCCTGCCTTCTGCGCAGCCTGTACGTATGCATCGGGCTTTCCCTGCTCCACGTAGATCGTGCGGAGGTTTTCCAGCGCGTCGTCGGCCTCGTCGGAGTTGGGATACTGGCTCAGCACCGTGTTGAACTGCGTGATGGCGTTGTCGTATTGCTTCAGGTTGAAGTAGGCGATCCCCAGCTTGAGATACGCATCGGGCTTTTGCGCGTCGTTGCCACCGGCTTTGGTGAGCGTTTGCAGGTAGGGCAGCGCCTCGCGGAAGCGTTCGGCAGCAAGGTAGGTTGTAGCGATCTCCCGGTTGGCATCGTTGACCAGCGACGAATTCGGGAATTTGCGGATCAGGGTATTGAGGAGAGCGATCTTGTCGTTGGAGTTGCTGATGCCGGTGATCAGTGCTTTCTGGTACGTCGCGTAATCCTCGGCGGGCCAGGAGTAGCGGATCGCATTGTCGTACATCGCCTTTGCCTGCGCAAACTGCTTCTGCATGAAATAGGCGTCGGCGGTACGGAGATAGGCATCCTGCGTCACAGCATCGGCGCCAATACCGGCACCGCGCGACAGCGGCTCAAAATAGCTTTGCGCGAGCTTCCAGTTTTCCTTGCGCAGGTAGCTGTAGCCCAGGTTGTAGTTGGCGTTGCGCATATTGGCATCGCCGGCACCGGCGCCGGGACCTGCACTCACATAGGCGGTGTAATAGCGGATGGCATCGTCGATGCGCCCGCTGCGGAAGGCGATCTCTCCTTTCCAGAAATTGAGCAGCGGCAGCACCGGGCCGTTGTTCGGGTCTTTCAGCGCCCGGTCGAGCAGGCCTTCGGCTTCGGCAAGCTGACCGTCGTTGATCAGCTCGGTGGCGCGCCCATAAAGAATGCGTGGATAAAGGCGTCGGGTTGCGGCCGAAGGGTTGCGGAGGCTTTCGATAAGGCCCAGCGCATCGCGGTAGTTGTTGGTATTGGCGAGCGCGGCCACAAGCAGCTCCGTTGCCTCCGTAGCATAGGTCGAGGATGGATAATCGTTGAGAAAAGCGCGGAGACTTTTGAGTGCTTCGTCCTGGTAGCCGAGCTCATACGACAGCTTCGCATAGTTGAAGCGTGCGATCTCGCGCTGCTGCGGGTTGCTGCTGTTGGTGGCGCTGAAGAGGAAGGCATTACGGGCATTGGCTTTCTGGCCTGTTTTGAGGTAGGCATCGCCGAGCAGGTACATGGCATGCTGGCTGAGTGAGTCGTCGCGGCCGCTCAGTTGCCGGAAGCCTTCGATGGCCTTCGGGTAGTTGCTAGCCTGGTAATACGAATACGACAGCTCGTAGAGGTCCTCGCGGCGAACTTTCGGCGAGCGGCCCACGAAATCCTGGAGGTACGGAAGCGCCTGTGCATACTGGCCTTTCTCGAAGTAGGCATGCCCGAGCAACTGTTTCAGCTCGAGGTCGTAGTGCTGTGCGCCGCCGCTTTTGAGCTTGTCTTCGGCATACCGGATCGCTTCTTCCTTGCGTCCCTGCACGTAGTAGATCTGGGCGATGTAGTATGGAACGATCGAGCCGTAGGTGGGATGATTCTCCACGGCCCTGAAGGCCTGGAGGGCATCCGTATAATTACGGTCGGCGAAAGCGATGAAGCCGTAGTAGTATTCGGCATCGAGCTGGTTGGGATCGCCTTTGCGCTGTCGCACCGCGGCGAAAAGCGGCTTTGCCTGCGCAAACTGCTTCTGCGAAAAATAGGTATAGCCTTTGTGAAACTGGGCGGCGCTCAGCTCTTCGGGCGAAAGGTTGGCCTCACCGGCCGCCTCGTAGTGTGCCAGCGCTTCGGAATACTGGCCGTGCCGGTAATCGTATTCGGCCAGCTGAAAGTGCATCTGCTGCGCGCGGGCATTGTTGCGGGTTACGTTGATGTATTGCTCGGCCTCCAGCGGCGCGCCGGGCTCGCCCTGCATCAGCGCGCAGCTGATGGCGTAGTAGTCGATCTCCTGCGCATCGATGGCGCGGTTGATACGATCGGTTTCGCGGAGGTCGGCGCGGAGCTGCCGCAGCAGCGGGTAGGCGAGGTTGTATTGTCCTTTCTGGTAATATTCCTTGGCCAGCAGAAACGGATCGTCGGCGCTGCGAAGCGCAAAGGATTGCTGTGCGGAAACATTGCGTGTGAACAGGAGCAGGAACGGTAGCGCAAGGAGTTGCTTCATAGACTGCTGTTTGCCGTTAGGGTGTAAAACGCGGGATGCGGCTTTTTATTTTGGGAGCCCATCTGGTCGGGACCCCGTCAAAGGACGCAAAATACGGGAAGGGCGGCTAACAAAACTTTGTTAACTCGCGTTGGCTGCGCGGCCCTCGCGTCGTATCATTGCGTCGGTAAAACCAGTCCATGAGAAAACTTTTCAGCACCCGTACCTCCGACAGTGCCCTCTCCTTCGGCACGCTTCTGCTCCGACTCTTTGGTGGCATCCTGATGCTGCACCACGGCTTCGACAAGCTCACACACTTCTCGCAAAAAGCGCATGGCTTTATGGATCCCTTTCATGTCGGATCCACGACATCGCTGGCCCTTGTGGTCTTTGCCGAATTCTTTTGCTCGGCCTTCCTCATCCTCGGCCTGTTCACGCGCCTGGCAGCGATACCGCTGATCATTACGATGGCGGTGGCGCTGTTCATGGCCCACAAGGGCGACTTTGCCGGCCAGGGCGAGGCAGCGGCGATGTACCTCGGTGTTTTCCTGAGCATCCTTGTGCTTGGCCCGGGCAAGGTGAGCCTCGACCGGTTCCTTGCGAAGTAATCAGTGAGCAGGTGAACGTGAGCGCAGGACGTACCTGATGTTCGTTGAATTTCTTCTATTTCATTGCTCTCCCGCTCCCTGCTCACCCGCTCACCCGTTACACGCGGTTATGATCGGCACGCCAGTTCTGCACGGCTTCCTTGATCTGCCTGTTCGTCAGCTGCTCGCGTACGGCGCGGTCGGCGAGGGCCGGCAGCTCCTCGTCGGACGCAAAGCGGAGGGCGATGATCTGCCCGAGACGCAGCGCGGGATCGGGGCGCTTCCCGGCAAGCATGAAATAACGCAGGCTTTCCTCCGCCCGGATCGCGCGGTCCTGTGCCGTCAATGCAAAGGCGCGTGAAAACCACAGTAGCACAGCCAGCACAATTGCGGTGAGCAGGAAAAGCACCGGCGGGTACTTATCCGTCGACTCGTCGCGCACGAGGTAGCGAATGCTGCCGATAAGAAGGGCCAGCCAGGAGAGATAACCGAGGTAATGAAACGCCGGCACCATGCGGGAGTGATTCTTCAGATTCTGTTCGGGCATGAGATTGTTTGGGGTTTGGAGTTTGGAGTTTGGGGTTTGGAGTTTGGAGTTTGGCTCCGCCCGCCGAAGCTTTAGCGAAGGCGGGAGTTTGTAGTTTGGCCCTGCCCGCCAAAGCTTTAGCGAAGGCGGGAGTTTGTAGTTTGGCCCCGCCGTCAAAGCTTTAGCGAAGGCGGGAGTTTGTTGTGGGCGTTACTGTTGAAGGCGCTGTTCCTAGTCGGAATGGCGGAGCAACATTTATTTCAGCTCGTCGAGGACGGCGTACATTTTTTTGAC
Organism: Flaviaestuariibacter terrae; assembly: GCF_054777635.1. Classification (NCBI taxonomy): domain Bacteria; kingdom Pseudomonadati; phylum Bacteroidota; class Chitinophagia; order Chitinophagales; family Chitinophagaceae; genus Flaviaestuariibacter; species Flaviaestuariibacter terrae. Next base: position 388,366 of record NZ_BAAHAL010000006.1, on the reverse strand, counting down.
GAGCTCGCGTTCGCTGCCGTTATAATTATTGACGATAAATGATACGGTGTAGGTAACACCGGCCCTGGAGGTATGGTAGCCGCAATAGGCCTTGACGCCGCCGATGGTGCCGCTTTTGAGCTTCATGCCGTTGTATTCGGGCAGCGCCAGGTAAAAGCCCGGGAACCAGGATTGCCTTCGTGCGTATTGCAGCACCTGCACCTGCGCGTGGGTGGTGACGCGGTTTTCGGGCGAAAGGCCCGAGCCATCCTTGATGTTGAGTTCTACCGGGTCAATGCCGTGCTCTTTCCAGAAGGCACGCAACAGCGCGGCGCCCTGCGTGGTTTCAGCGGGATAAAGGCGCTGCTCCGTTCCGTTTTCTACCGGTTGCACCTGGCCGTTGTATTGCGCAAAGGTCTTGAGTAGCGCCTCGCCATATAAGTTGATGCTTTTCCGGAGGAACCAAAAGACGATCGAATCGAGCGGCGGCGAGTAATGTGTCAGCAGGTTTCGCACCTTGTATTGACTCACGTGGCGCCCTGGTGCCAGCTTCCGCCCAACGCCCGCCTTCGACAAGGCGGCCTCAAGGTCGCGAAGCAGCATGCCGCCCGGGTTGGGCAGGGCAGCACCCACGCGGAAGCTCTCCTGGTTTACGGGAATCGTTCCGCGTAGTGTCAGCGGGCGGCCATGGTTGGCGGGATAGAGGTACGTGCGGTCTCCGGTGCCCGCCGCCGCTGTAGTAGCGAGGCAGGCGATGCTGTCACTAACGACCGGACTGCTGCCCGCAACAAGCACGGGATCGTCCACACGCGCGCCCGAACGGAGCAACAGGTCAAATTGGTTTTCATGCCAGTTGAGAACCTCGGCACCGGCTCCATAGTACTGGCCAAGGTCTTCCCAGATCCAGCCCGGAGGTGTGACCTCCTGGTTCCAGTTGCCAGGCGGAGCCAGCAGGCGGCGGTAACCACGCGGCAGCTTTGCCCGTGCTGCTGCTACGAATTTCGCCAGCACCGAATCCATCGAGGTGCCTGACCAGCGCCAGCTGCCAAGTGTCGGATCGCCGCTCCCCAGCAGGTAAAGGTCGCCCGCCGGGTTGCCTTTCTGCAGCAACGAATCAACGGCCAGGGACGTGGCAAAGCGAAACCCTTTTCCAAGCCACTCATACGCGGTAGCCGCCGTGATCACCTTCTGCGAAGATGCCGGCGCGAGACCGATTCCGCTGTTGCGCTCAAAGACAACATTGCCCGACTTCGCATCGACAACATAAATGGACGCGATGCCCGCGCGCAGCTGCGAATCCTTCCCGAACCGTTCCCAGGCCCGGGCCAGCAATGCGGCGGGTGCCTGTGCGGAAACGATAGCAGACAGAAGGCATGCCGTTACAAAAAAAATGGGTTTCATATGCCCGCTAAATGTACACTTTTACGCTGCAGTTATTCACGATTGCCGATTCACGTTTCCCGAGTCCTGTTGCTGCCTATCTTGCATTCCAATCTCCCACCATGAAGCCCATCTCCGCTTCCATCATCACTATCGGCGACGAGCTGCTGATCGGCCAGACCATCGATACCAACAGCGCCTTTATCGGGCAGGAACTGAATAAGGCCGGCATCTGGCTGAAGCGCCGCATAGCAGTCGGCGACGTGCGCGGGGAGATCCTCAACGCGCTGGCCGAGCAAAGCCGCGACAACGACATCCTCATCATCACCGGCGGCCTCGGCCCCACGGCCGACGACATCACGAAGCCGGCGCTGCGCGACTACTTCGGCGCAGGTACCCGTATCGATGACGATGCGCTGCAGAACGTACACGATATCTTCTCGCGCTTTGGCCGCAAGCCTTCCGAAGTGAACCTGAAGCAGGCAGAGGTGCCCGACATCTGCACGGTGCTGCCCAACAAGCGCGGCACCGCGCCGGGAATGTGGTTTGAAAAAGACGGCGTAGTGTATGTATCGCTGCCCGGCGTTCCGCACGAGATGAAAGGGCTCATCACCGACAGCGTGCTGCCTAAGCTGACTTCACGCTTCACACTGCCGGTCATCAGCCACCGCACCGCGCTTACCGCGGGCAAGGGCGAGTCGGACCTGGCGGCGCATATCGCCGGCTTCGAAGCAAAGCTTCCCGAATGGATCAAGCTGGCCTACCTTCCCTCCTACGGATTGGTACGTCTCCGCCTCACAGCACGCGGCGATGATCGCGCGTTGGTGGAGCGGGAGATCGATCAACAGTTCACAGAGCTGAAGACGCAGGTGGCCGAATGGCTGGTGGCCGATGAGGACATCAGCCTGAGCGAGGCACTCCACCGCCTCCTGAAGGAACGCGGGAAAACGGTGGGGACAGCCGAAAGCTGCACGGGTGGCTACCTCGCGCGGCTGCTCACCGAGCCCGCGGGCGCATCGCAACTCTTCAACGGCGGCATCGTGGCCTACAGCAATGACGTAAAGGAGCGGGTGCTGGGCGTGCCGGCCGAAACGCTGCGGCAGCACGGCGCCGTAAGCGAGGAAACCGTGCGGGCCATGGTTGCCGGCGCCCTGCGCGTGCTCGAAACCGATTACGCCGTGGCTACCTCGGGGATCATGGGTCCGTCGGGTGGCACGCCCGAAAAGCCGCTCGGCACCATCTGGATCGCCGTGGGCAACCGCGCACGCACGGAAACCCTGCTGCTGAACTACCGCTTCGACCGGGCCCGCAATATGGAGCTCACCGCGAACAGCGCGCTCAACTTTCTCCGGAAGTTGATCCTGAAAACAACGTAAGCACATCTTATTATCTCCGATCCGGGGATCCCGGATCGGAAGACGCCAGTTCTGGGATCAGGAGATCCGAGATCAATAGATCTCTTTTGTTACTTTTGCCGCGATTGTTTGCAAATACATTCTTTTAAACTTAGTTACTGCAATATGGCCACAGTTGACCTGGTAATGCCGAAGATGGGCGAAAGCATCATGGAGGCGACGATTCTCAAATGGCACAAGAAGCCCGGAGATACCGTAAAGATGGACGAAACGGTGCTCGAGATCGCCACCGACAAGGTAGACAGCGAAGTGCCCTCGACAGCTGAAGGAACGATCGAGGAAGTATTGTTCCAGGTAAACGACGTGGTTCCGATCGGAACCGTCATTGCCCGCGTGCGCACAGGCGCAGCCTCGGCTCCTTCCGCGCAACCCGCAACGGCACCCGCCGCCAGCCAGCCCGCCCCCGCGGCCGCACAGCCGGCACCGGCCGCGCAACCCGCAGCCGCGACTGCCCCGGGCAGCAGTTCCGCAGCCGCCCCCGCCCAGCCCGGCGGCCGCTTCTACTCGCCGCTTGTGCTCAACATCGCCGCCCAGGAAGGCGTCGGCATGCAGGAGCTTGAAGCCATCGCCGGCACCGGCAACGAGGGCCGCGTGACCAAGAAGGATATTCTTCAATATGTTTCCGATAAAAAGGCCGGCCGCGTACCGGCTGGCGCCGCACAGGCAGCCGCCGGCGCCCCTCCGCAGCAACCGCAGAAGCAGGAGATGGTAATCCCCATGAACAAGGTGGAGCAAAGCGCCCCGCCGGCCCAGTACGGCGGCAACGTGGAGATCATCGAGATGGACCGGATGCGCAAGCTCATTGCCGACCACATGGTGCGGAGCAAGCACACGAGCCCGCACGTCACCTCCTTCACCGAGGCCGACGTAACCAACCTGGTGCTGTGGCGCGAAAAGGCGAAGAAGGAATTCGAAAAGCGCGAGGGCACCAAGATCACCTTCACGCCGCTCTTTATCGAGGCGATCGTTCGCTGCATCAAGCGGTTCCCGCTGATCAACTCCTCGGTCGACGGCAACCGGATCATCGTGAAGAAAGACATCAATATCGGCATGGCCACGGCACTGCCCAGCGGCAACCTTATCGTGCCTGTTATCCGTAATGCCGAGCAACTCAACCTCGTTGGCCTTGCCAAGCAGGTGAACGGAATGGCCGACGCCGCCCGCAACAACAAGCTCAAGCCCGAAGATATTTCCGACGGCACCTTCACACTCACCAACGTGGGCACCTTCGGCTCGCTGATGGGCACGCCCATCATCAACCAGCCGCAGGTGGCGATCCTCGCCGTTGGCGCCATCAAGAAGCGCCCCGTGGTGATCGAAACGCCGCACGGCGACTCCATCGCCATCCGCCACATGATGTACCTGTCGCTCTCCTACGACCACCGCATCGTCGACGGGTCGCTGGGCGCCACCTTCCTCACGGCCGTTGCCAACGAACTGGAGAACTTCGACCTGAACCGCGCCATTTAAGGGTTTGAAGGAAAAGAAGTTTTCACCGCTAAGGAAAGAAGTGAATAAGACATACGCTAAGAAATACGAAAAGGTCCCGCCTCGGCGGGACCTTTTCATTTCATTGAACTTAGCGTACGAACTTCTTTTCTTATTCCCTTCGCGGTAAATTCTTTTTCAACTTCTTTCCCTTATTGCCCGAAGTGCTCGCGCTTCCACGAAAAGCGCTTGCCCCTCTTCGTTACAATGAACAGGTCGCCGTACGCGGAGTCGGGAAGGTCCTGGAGCACAGGTTTGCCCACAAGGCGGTTCACGAGGTCGTCGACCGTATTGGAATGTCCCACGATCAGCGTATTCCCGTTGCCCTGGGCGAGCACGTGACTGATAAAGCTGCTGTCTTTCGGATCGTAAAAGAGGAGCCCGAGTCCGGCGGCAGATGCCGTTGGTGCGGCGGTTGCCTTCGTGCGGAGGAAGTTGGTGCTGTACACGAATTGGAGCTTTTCACCCTTGAGCCGCTCCTGGAGGGCCTGCGCGCGGGCCTCACCGGCCGGCGACAGCGGCACATCGCTGCTCATTTGCGGGCCGGGCGCGGCCTTTTCGGCGTGGCGCACGATATAATAGCGGGTCGTCTGGCAGGAGGCCAGCAGCAAAACGAGAAGCAAAGCGGATAGGCGCATAGGTTTGTTTTAACGGTTTAAATATAATCCGGTATCCTATTTGTTTTTTACTCGTTGTAAATTGAAGGTAAATCGGCACGCCTATGAAGCAGTTGTCCCAAACCTGGTTCGCCGAAGGCTTTATCGACTTCGAGCTGAAAAAGTATACGCTCCTCGCCTACCTCCAGGAGATCAACCGGCATTTCAACGAGAACCGGCTTTACCCGCAGCTGGCCGACCTCGTATTTCACTACAACAACCTCGTGGCCTTCCGCGAAAACAAGAAATACCTGCAGGAGCATTTTCCCAAGAAACTCACGGGTGTGCAGATCGAGAAGCTGCAGGTGCTGTACGAAGCGATGATCGCCGACGACGACCTGATGCGCGAGCTCGAAGACATTATCCACTATTCGGAAAGTGAGCTGAAGACCAGCATCAGCAACGGTGCCGAGATCTACGAGTTCGTGGAAGGCAATATGAGCATCAGCCCCGTGGGACTAATCCCGCTCGATATGCAGGAGGGCTACTTCTTCCTCAGCGCCGGCGACAACCGGCAGACGCGCGTATACCGTTACCGCCTGTCGATCTTCGAGAAGCACGACGAGAAATACCGCGGCATGAAAACCGATTATGTCGATGAATGGCGCCGCAGCCGCTTCCAGACCTACGAACACCTCAAGTCGGAGCTGATCCGCCTCCGCCGCGACCTGCCCAACCCCGCGGTTTATTGCATCGAAACAGAGCTCTCCTTCCCCATCGAAGAAACGGTACTCCCGATCGCCAAGCGGAGTTTGGTGAAGTATATCGGAGCGGCGGCGTAAAACCGGTTTGGAGTTTGGGGTTTGAAGTTTGTGGTTTGTAGTTTGTAGTTGCGCTAATTGCGGGGAATTGCCCATATAAAACGTCATTGCGAGCGCAGCGAAGCAACCGGCTCCGGGCTTGGTGTTGCGCAAAGCGGCGATTTTATGTTTATTGACGTCATTGCGAGCGCAGCGAAGCAATCGGCCGTCCACTAACGTCATTGCGAGCGGAGCGAAGCAATCGGCCGTCCACTAACGTCATTGCGAGCGCAGCGAAGCAATCTCTTGCGGGCTGGCACGGTTGACGCCTTATTATGGCTGCTGCATCGGGTTTTCGGGGATGACGGGCAACTCGGACTTTGGCTTGAGGAGACGCCACATGTGAAAGACCACAGCGACGGAGATAAGCCCGAAGCCGAGGTAAAACCAGGGGCTTACCTCGCGGTTTTCTTTATACACGATAAACGCCAGCACGATACCATATACGGGCTCGAGGGTGAGCACGAGGTTCATGGTGAAGGCACTCACTTTCTTAAGCGCCCGGATATACAGGAAGAAGGTCAGGATGGTGCAGCCCCAGGCAAGGAGCGTGAGCCAGAGCCAATCGAGTGGGGCCGGTATACTCACCGGCTCGGGAAAGTAGTGCTGGTAAAAAGGCAGCAGCAGCGTGAGCCCGAGAAAGCCGCCCGTGAGCTGGTACAGCGTGAGCACTTCCGGCTCAAACCGGTCGACGATCTTCTTGGTGGTAACCGACACCAGCACCGTCAGCAGCGCCGAGAGCAAGCCGATGATGATGCCCGTGGAAAACTGCAGGTGCGTGTTGTAGATAAGGATGATGCCGGCGATCGCGAACAGACCGAGACCGATCTCCACCCAGTCGAATTTGCGGCCCACGATGATGGGCTCCAGGAACGAAGCCAGCAGCGCCGTCGTGGAGAGGCAGGTCAGCGCGATGGTGACGTTGCTGTACTTGATGCTTCCGTAGAAACACACCCAGTGCAGGGCCAGGATAAAGCCGATAAAGGCGATGAACAGCGCCGAGCGCCAGGGAATCCGCCGCAGCTTTCCGAGGAAGGCGTAAAGCGCCCAGAGGCTGACCACCGTCAACAGCAGGCGGTACCACACGAGCCAGGTCTGGCTGAGCGTTATCGCGCGGCCGAGCACACCGGTAAAGCCCCAGAGAAAAACGGCGATATGGAGTTGGAGGAGGGCTCTGCGCATGGGTAGGGTCTTCGTCGCGGGATCAGCTGATCGTCTCGGCGCGTTGCTCCTTTACCCGCACCTTGCGCCGGTACGAGGTGAAGATGCTGTACCAGCGAAGCTTCAGCACGCCGAGGATACCTTCCTTGACAATGCCCTTACTCATTTTCGATTCGCCATAGGTGCGGTCGGTAAAGAGGATGGGCACTTCCTTGATCTTGAAGCCAAGCTTCCAGGCGGCGAATTTCATCTCGATCTGGAAGGCATAGCCCACGAAATGGATCTCGCTGAAGTTGATGGCCTCGAGCACTTCGCGCTTGTAGCACACAAAGCCCGCGGTAGGGTCGGCAACCGGCATCCAGAGGATCATCCGGGTATATACGGAAGCGCCTTTCGACAGGGCGATGCGATCGGTTGGCCAGTTGTGCACGCCGCCGCCGCGCACGTAGCGCGAGCCCACGGCTACATCGGCACCGCCGGTTTTGCAGGCCGCGTACAGCTCCGGGAGCTTGGCCACGGGGTGCGAAAAGTCGGCGTCCATCTCGAAGATGAAATTGTAGCCGTGCGTTTGCGCCCATTTAAAACCATGGATATAGGCCGTACCAAGACCCAGCTTGCCGCGCCGCTCCTCGAGGAAGAGCGAGCCCGGGAATTCGGTCATGAGGCGGCGCACGATATCGGCCGTGCCGTCGGGTGAGCCGTCATCGATGATGAGCACATGGAAATCCTGGCGGAGATCCTGTACCGCGCGAATGATGGCTTCGACGTTTTCTTTCTCGTTGTAAGTTGGTATGATTACGATCTTTTCCACAAGCGGCGGACTCTTAAGCCTTTTTCAGCATGATGCGGGTATACAGTTCGGTCAGCTTCTGCTTGGTGTTCATCGGGAACTCCCCTTTCATCATCCAATCATAGTACTGGGGCTCGGCCTTCAGCACATCGGCCACGGTGCGGCCCTTGTGCTTGCCGAAGTTGAACACTTCCACACCTTTTTCGTTGTACACGAAGCGACGGGCGAAGTCGATGATCTGGTCTTCGCCGACGGCTTTCAGCACGCTGTCGAGCGAATTTCCGAGCTGCGGGTAGCGCTCCACCTGGGCAAAGAGCACCTCGGCGGTGGCACTGGCGTCCACCTCGGCGCCGTGAGCGCCCTCGAGGCTTTTATCGCAGTAGAATTTATAGGCGGCAGCGAGGTTGCGCTGCTCCATCTGGTGGTAGATCTTCTGTACGTCCACAACCTTGCGGCCCTTCATATCGAACTCGACGTCGGCGCGGATGAACTCTTCCACCAGCAGCGGAATGTCGAGGCGGTAAGCATTGTAGCAGGCAAGGTCGCAGCCATCGAGGTATTGCTTGAGGTCGTGGGCCACCTGCTTGAAGGTGGGGGCATCCTTCACCATGTCGTTTGTGATGCCGTGAATATCGGTGATGGGCTGCGGGATGGCGATCTCCGGGTTGAGGAGCTTTCGCTTTACGGTGCGCCCACCATCAGGGAGCAGCTTGATGATCGCGATCTCCACGATCCGGTCCGTGGCCACATTATTTCCGGTCGCTTCGATATCGAGCACGGCCAAGGGCTTCTTCAATTGTAACATGCGTGAGAATTCCTGTTTGCTTAAGAAGGGCTAAAGATAGCCTTTTACGAAAGGCAAGTTGGTAAAAAATGTTCAGGAGGCGAGTATCCGCGCCACCAGCGCCGGCAGGTCAATCCCGTCATAATTGCCCGAGCTCATGAGCAGCAGCACGGCGTCGCGGTAATCGGCTCCCTGCAGCCAGGCTTCCAGCTCGCCCCGCTCGTTGAACACCTGCACCCACTCGTTGGCGAAACCGGCGCGCACCGCTTCTTTCGGCAGCTCGGGCAGCCGCTTTACCTCGAGGGCGTGCTTCGCATAAAACACCACGGCCTCGTCGGCGGCATCGAGGGCGCCCGCGTATTCGCTCATGAAGTCGGCGTTGAGGCTGCTGAAGGTGTGCAGCTCGAGCACGCCCAGCAGGCGCCGGTCGGGAAACTGCTGCTTCACGGCCTCGATCGTGGCCTTCACTTTCGAGGGCGCATGGGCAAAGTCGCGGTAGATCGTAGTGTGCTCGTTGGCGCCGAGGAGCTCGAGGCGGCGGGCCGCCCCGGTGAAGCTGCTGATCGCTTTCGTAAACGTCTCCGCCCCGATGCCAAGCTCGCGGCAGGCCAGCCAGGCCGCGTGCAGGTTAAGCAGGTTGTGGTTGCCGAATACCCTAAGCCCCGTTTCCACGCCCCCGATCTTCACCGTCGTGTGCCCCGCCTCGATGCGGTGCGGCGGCACTTCGTAGGGCGCGTAGCGGATGTCGCTGCGGCGGGTCTCCTCGATGAGCTTCGCCAGCTCGGGGTCGGCAGCATTGTAGATGAGCAGGCCGCCGGCTTCGATCATCTCGATAAAAATGCGAAACTGCTCGAGGTAATTGTCGAAAGTCGGGAACACATTGATGTGGTCCCAGGCGATTCCGGTAAGGATGGCAATATGCGGGAAGAGGAAGTGAAACTTGGGGCGCTTCTCGATGGCCGAGGCCGGGTACTCGTCGCCCTCGCAGATGATCACGGGTGCGTCGGTGATGTTAACCGACTGGTCGAAGCCGGGCAGGCGCGCACCCACCAGGTAATCGAAATCGGAGCCCGCGCTCCGGAGCACGTGCATGATCATCGAGGTCGTGGTGGTCTTGCCGTGGCTGCCGCCCACTACGACGCGGCGCTTGTCGCGGCTTTCCTGGTAGATGTATTCGGGGAAGGAGTAGATGGGCAGGTCGAGCTCGCGGGCGCGCTGGAGCTCGGGGTTGTCGAGGCGGGCGTGCATCCCGAGGATAACGGCGTCCAGACCGGCGTGAACCCGCGCGGGGTGCCAGCCCTCCGATTCGGGGAGGAGCCCCTCGGCTTTGAGGTTGGAGAGGGCCGGCTCGAAGATCTCATCATCGGAGCCGGAAATCTGGTACCCTTTTCGCTTTAATGCTATGGCGAGCTGGTGCATCACCGAGCCGCCGATCGAGATAAAATGGATATTCATTCCTACTTTTGGGATATTATCCGGCAAATTAACCCGTTTATCAACAAACACTTCCGGTCATGAGAAACAAAATAACGTCCCTGGTACTGCTGAGCGCGCTGACGCTGACGCTGGCTTCCTGCTTCACGTCACGGAGTAAGTACGGATGCCCTGCCACGGCTTTTAAAGAAGTGAAGAGCTCCAAAATCTAGTACCGAATGCAATGGACGACGCTAACCTCTGAAGACCATCTTCAGGAACTCATCGAGCGCTCGAAGGAAACGCCCCAGGTCATCTTCAAGCACAGCAACCGCTGCTCCATCAGCAGCGTGGCCTTTCAGCGCATCGACAAGGCTCAGCGGCCGCCGGCAACCGAATTCTGGCTGCTCGACGTTATTGCCGACCGGCCCCTCTCCCAGAAAATTGCCCAACGCTTCGGCGTGCCCCACGAGTCGCCCCAGGTGCTCGTGATCAAGAACGGCGACTGTGTGTTCGACGAAAGCCATCTCGGTATTTCGATGCAGGATATTGCCAGCACCGTGCTGATGGCGTAATAACACTTCAATACGGGCTGCAGGATTCGTGAATCGTGAATCGTCAATCGTGAATCCGCGATGCGCAACACTCGACATAATTAGCAACTCAAACTTTGCTAAGAACGGATGCCTTTGGGCATCCGTTCTTAGTATTTGCTGGCGCCAGCCATTGACGATTCACGATTGACGATTCACGATCAGATCGCCCTGCTGAAGCGCTTCTCCTCCTCCCCGGCTTCCTCGTCGCGGAGCTTGAGCAGATCGAAGGCCGCGCAGATATTGCGGATGAAGTTGCGGCCAAGCGGCGTAATGGTCATTCCCTCGCGGTTCCAGTCTACAAGCCCGTCTTCGGCGAGTTTCGCCAGTACCGGAAAGCTGTATTGCTCGAGGAGCGGCAGGTCGGCCTCGCGGAAGATCACCTTGCCGCGGCAGCTGCTGTCCAGGATGTATTGCCGGAAGGCGGCGTCTTCGGCGGTCAGGAAGTAACCCTTGGTTACGGCCAGCTCGCCCGCGTTGATCCGCTCGTAATAGTCATGGAGCGTCTTTGCGTTTTGCGCAAAGGCGGTACCGGCGTCCGAAATACTCGACACGCCAAGACCAAGCAGCAGACCCGTGTCCTGCGTGGTGTAGCCCATGAAGTTGCGGTGCAGACGTCCTTCTTCGCGCGCCTTACAGAGCTCGTCGGAGGGCAGCGCGAAGTGGTCCATCCCGATGTCCTCGTATCCCGCTTCCAGCAGCAGCTCACGGCCAAGCCGGTAGAGGTCGAGCTTTTGCTCGGCCGATGGAAGATGGCTTTCATTGAAAAGCCGCTGGGCCTTGCTGGTCCAGGGCACGTGGGCATAACTGTAAAAGGCGATGCGCTCGGGCCGGAGGCTGATGACGGAGCGGATGGTCGCCTCCATGCCCTCGGGCGTTTGCAGGGGCAGCCCGTAAATAAGGTCAAAGTTGACCGAGGTGAAGCCGGCGGCGCGGGCTGCTTCCGTGGCCCGCTGCACATTGGCAAAGGGCTGAATGCGGTTGATGACACGCTGCACCTCGGGGTCGAGGTCCTGGACGCCGTAGGAGATCCGGCGGAAGCCCAGCTCATGGAGCACCTGGAGGTGCATTGCTGTTGTATTGTTGGGATGGCCTTCGATGCTGAACTGCCGCTGCGGATGAACGAGGCTGCCTTTGAGGATTTCCTGCAGGAGACGCTTCAAGTTGCGCGGCGAAAAGAACGTGGGGGTGCCTCCGCCGAGGTGCAGCTCGCGGACGACGGGCGTTTGCCGCATCAGCTTGCGGTACAGCTTCCATTCGGACAGGATCGCATCGAGATAGGGCTCTTCAACGCTGTGGTTGGTCGTGATTTTCTTATTGCAGCCACAGTAGGTGCAGAGCGACTCGCAGAACGGCAGGTGCAGGTACAGGGAAATGCCGTGGGTATGGTTCTCCTCGTCGAAGCGCGCGCGGAACGTGGCTTTCCAGGCATCGGCATCGATTCCCTCCTTCCAGTACGGAACGGTGGGATAGCTCGTATAGCGCGGCACGGGCTGGTTGTATTTCCGGATCAGCAGGGGGCTCACAGCTTCGGGTTTCATGGTACAAAGCTAGCCGTGCCTTTCCGCTGCCCGGCTGACCCGCGTTAGGGCGAAAAGAGAGGTTTGTCAGGGAGCAGAAAGGCGGCGCGGAGTAGGGGCTTTGTCGTGCAGGGCGAAGGGGGGAATCTGCTGCGGCCGCGGGCAGTCAGGGACTGAGTAAAGCATCGCCGAAATAAGTCGACCAAAGTGTGTCCGCGGTATCATTACCTGTCATCGGAAATGCCTTTCCTTCCTGGAGCCTGATCTCGTTCGGCGCACAGATTCCTCGCTGCGCTCGGAATGACAAAAGGGCCGCGCTGCGGCCCTTTTGTGCGTTAACGTGCGCCGTTTCCCTTACCTGAGACACCTAGTAGAGAAGGTTCTTCAGCTTTTCCAGGTTCAGGATCGAGATCTTGCCGCTCTTGATATCAATCAGCTTCTCGCCTTTGAAATCGCTCAGCGTGCGGATCAGCGATTCGGTAGCCGTTCCGATGTATTGGGCGATATCATCGCGGGAGAATTCGATGACGGAGTCGGGGCGCTGGCTGTAAAATTTTTCGTGGATGTCGACGAGGGCCTTGGCCACGCGCTTGCGCAGCGAGCTGTAGGCTAGGTTGAGGAGACGCTCCTCTTTTTCCTTCATGTTGTGCGTAACGATGCGGATGAATTTGGCGGCGATGTTGATGTCGCTGTAGATCATCTGGAGAAACTCGTCGCGCGGGATCTGCATCAGTTCCGCATCTTCGAGCACCGTAGCCGTATCGTCGTAGTTCTTGTCTTCGATCAGCGCGGTGTAGCCAATGAAGTCGCCGGCGCTGAACAGGTCGGTGATGTATTCCTTGCCGTCCTCATGGGTCTTGTAGGCTTTCACCTTGCCGCTTACCAGGTAATAGAGGTAGCGTGGGCGCTTACCTTCGCTGTAAACCGTTTGCTTGCGCGCAAAGTGCTCCACGTCGTACTGACCCGAGAGCTGCTTCAGCATCCCGCTGTCGCGCACGTCTTTTACAAACTGCGAGAGGCCCTGCGGCGACGACGCGTAGTTGTGCTCGAGCACCGCGGTCTTCTTGAGGCGTACCTCGATGGCGTTGAGCAACTCGATATCCTCGAAGGGCTTCGTTACGTAGTCGTCGGCGCCCATCTCCATGCCCTTGCGAAAATCGCTGCGCTCGGTCTTGGCGGTGAGGAAGATGAAGGGAATGCGCTCGGTATCGGGGTTCTTCTTCAGCAGGTGAAGCACGCCATAGCCATCGAGCTCGGGCATCATGATATCGCACACGATCAGGTCGGGACGCTCGCGGGAGGCCACTTCCACGCCGCGCTTGCCGTTTTCGGCCGTAAGCGTCTTGTAACCGGCCAGGTCGAGGATCTCCGCGGTATTGTCGCGCAGGTCGTTGTTGTCGTCGATAACCAGGATCGTCTTTGCCATATTATTTGTTCGTTTTGTGGTCTGTTTAGTTTATCACTGCATCACCCCATTTAATTCCACCGGCACGCGGAGCGTAAGGGTTGTCCCCTCTCCCAGCCTGCTCTGCAACTTGATCGTTCCGCCCATCAGGTCGGCGTAGCGCTTTACGATATGCAGGCCAAGACCCGTGCCCTGGATGTTGGTGGCGTTCTTGCCGCGGAAAAAGCTGGAGAAAAGGTGTTGCTGGTCCTCCTCGGAAATGCCGATGCCACGGTCTTCCACGCTCACCAGGGCTTCGTCGCCGCGCACATGACTGCGGATCCATACATGGCCATTCTCTTCGGAGAACTTGAGCGCATTGCTGACCAGGTTCACCAGGATGTTGCGCAGCAGCTTCTTGTCGTTGAACACTTCCTCCGGTCCGTCGTGCTCGAAATGAATTTCCTGCCCCGGCCGCACGAGGCCGCGGACATCGTCCAGTATATCTACAACCGCCTCGCGGATGTTGAAATGTACGGGTTGCGCGCCGACCTTGCCCTCATCGAGCTTACCCAGGGAAAGGAAATCCTCGAGCAGGTCGTTGAGGTGCTTCACCGAATCGCGGATGCGGTTGATATGCTTGTCGCGGTTGGGCTGCTGCTCCGTCGTGGTGTATTTGGCAAGCAGGGAGGCCGACGAAAGCACCGCGCTGAGTGGCGTGCGGAACTCGTGGGAGGCCATCGACACAAAGCGGCTCTTGATCTCGTTGAGCTGCCGCTCCTTGTCGAGCGCTTCGCTGAGCTCGGCCTGCGACTGTTCCAGGCGCTGCAGCGCTTCCTTCAGGATCACGGTTCGCTCTTCCACCTTGCCTTCGAGCTCGGCGTTGAGGCGGCGCATATCGTTACTTACCTGTTCGAGCTGCTGTTGCTGCAGGAGCATGCTGGTTTCGATTTCCTTTCGGTGCGTGATATCGACGATAAAGGCGATCACGTATTGCTCGTTGCCCTGCTTGTAGGCGCTGAGGCTTACTTCCACCGGGAAGGTGCTGCCGTCGCGGCGCTGCCCGTTGAGGTCGCGGCCGGAGCCCATACGGCGGTTGCTTGGCTGCTCGTGAAAGCCGTCGCGGAGCTGCACATGGCCGGCGCGGTATTTCTTCGGCAACAGGGTTTCTACGGGCTTGCCCACCAGCTCGCCCCGGTCGTAGCCGAAGATGCGCTCGGCGGCCGGGTTCATCAGGATGATCTCGCCCTGCCGGTTGGTGAGGAAGATCCCTTCAGTCGCGTTTTCAAAAAGCGAGGTCATATGCGACTTGTCAAACTGCATGTCCCGGATCAGTCCTTTGATATAAAGTACAATCAGTGTCGTGAACAGGATCAGCAGGCAGATGAACAGGTATTGCGTCCACGGCTCGCCGTTGGGACGAATTTGATCCAGCAGCAGGAAGAAGACCGTTACCAGCAGGCTGGCACCACCCGCGATGAAGGTGGAGCTCCGCGAGGCCACGAAAACCGACAGGAAGATGACGACAAGAAGGCCGCTCAATACGATCGAGTAGCCCGTGAGCCAGAAATTGACACCGATGGTGACCAGGAATGCAGCAAGGGCGTAGAAGCTTGCCTGCCGGGGCGACAATTGCGGCATTTTCACGGAGATACGCTTTGGGTGCAAAACTAAGCCGCTTCGTCAAAGCGCGCGCAGTTCTTTTTCCATAACTCCCACGCGGGGGAAAAGCACATTTTGCTCCAGGTGCAGGTGTTGCACAAGGTCGTCGTCGAACTCGCGAAGCTTATGAAAGAGCACCTGGTAGTTGGTGCAGGCATTATCGGGAAACCGGTAGTGCTGCGTAACAGCACGGAGGCGCTGGAGCAGGGGCGCGATACGGCCGTGATCGGCTTCTTCGGCAGCCACCGTTTGCCCCAGCGTACGCATGAACAGCTTTCCGTAGGCATCGGGGTTGCTGTGGGCGCTGCACAACTGGCGGATATAGGGAAACACCTTTTCCTCTTCGCCGCTTATATGCGCCAGAAGCTCGTTGAGCAACTGGCTGTAAGCTTCATCCACTTCGGTAAGCTGCGGGTATTTCTTGAGGTGCCCCTGCACGAAATCGTGCAGCTGCCGGCCCAGCGCGGCGCCGTTGTTGCGCACATAGGCGTGGTGGAGCAGCTGGATATAGTCGATGAGAAAAGGCACGGGCCACTCGTTGAAGGAGATCCCGGGAGCCAGCGACCGTGAACGACGCGCAGCCTCGAGTTCGCCGAGTACCGTATCGATTGCGATTCCCTGCAAGGCACACACTTCGGCGAGCGGGCGGTTGCCGCCACAGCAATAGTTGATGCCCCATTTTTTAAAGACATCCGCGGCGCGGTAATCCTGGCGAACAATTTCAGAAACGGTGGGCACTGGCATCGTCATATAACAGTGAATCAGTTGGCGGCAAATCTAGCCGGCCCCTCCAACCGGGCAACTGACTTTTGTCATACGCGTGGAGCATGTTTGTCAGGGACGGGATGCGCTGGATGGACAGCGACCGGCAGGACGGCTTCGACGCCGCGTCAGGCTGCTTCGACCCTACGTAGTTCGCGCCCCGACGCAATGCCCGCCCGTTTCGACGTGCGCTCCCCGCGCCCCGATGCAGCCCACGCGCGCGTTCCGCCGATCAGCAGGAGCACCGACACGGGGAAGGGAAGCGATGCCGCGAGCAGCCAGGCCGGGTAATTGGGAAGCATCCAGCCAAAGCCCGCACCCGCGAGCATCAGCTCGGTGCTGACGAACGATACCAGGAAGAGACCAACGCCGGCGCTCACGAGGCGGCCTTGCGGCAACTGGCCGAACACGAACAGCGTAATGAAGCCAAGCAACACGAGGTGCAGGTAGGCGATGACGAAATTGCGTTGGGCCGCGGCCAGCAGTGCGATGGCGGGCAACGTGCTGAGCAGCTGGAGCGACAGCTTAAGGCCAAGCGCTGCGAGACTTACAACAACCAGCGGCTTGTGGCCCAGGCGACCCTTCACATCGCGCAGCAGCCCTGCAAAACCGGCAATCTGGAGCAGCGCCCCGGCGCCGCCGATGACATGTACCCAGAGCGGCGGGCTGTTCCAAAGCAGCGAGAGTGCATAGGTCGGAAGTACGGCCGCCTGGAAGTACGGGAAGCTGCGTCGCCCGAAACCGGTGTCAGCGTCCCGTTCAAGACTCCGGTAGAGCAGCGCCAAAACGAGGAAAGAGAAGAACCCGTTGTATTGGAAATGGAGGTACCCGTAAATGACATCGTAATAAAGTGGCGAGCCAAGACCACCGGCGGCCGTTATGGGACCGGTTGCAAACGGGCCGGCTGCCGAGAGCATCAGCCAGCCAAAGCCGGCGCGGAGAAAGCGGCGCGCCGCTGTATCGGGAAGGCCGCGCAGCGCGCGGTAGCAAAGGACCGCCCAATAAAAACCGGCGCCGAGTGAAATCGTGGAAAAGGTAATGCTCGCGGGGCCATAGCCCTGCAGCGGAAAGGTCAGCAGCATGCCCCAGGCCGAGACGAAGAGCAGGGCGGACAAAACGTACCAATGCCCGCGGCTTACGCGCTCCCGCAGCTCCGGGAACCGCTGCAGGAGCAGGGCCAGCAGGGCCGGCTGCACCCATCCGCCGAATGCAAAATGCGAATGTGCGTGGAGGAGATTGTGGTAATCGAACGGGAGCACCGCCAGGAAGGGCACGGCCCGCAAGACCACGCCCAGCAAGGCTACCAGCAGCAGGTTGACCAGCGCCAGCCGGAGCAGCCTGCGGGAAAAGGATTTCGGAAGTGTTTTAAAAGGTACGGCGTCGGTCATGGCGGCAAAGTTCCGCCGCTTGGCCGCGCGCCGGCTTCGGCTTTCCTCAGCCGAACGACTGATTTCCGTCAGGAAGCACGGAAGAAGGTTGGCCGGGTGACGCCTCCTGCAGATATTTGCAGCTCGATGAAACGGTTCGCGGTTTTTTGCCTGATGCTCCTCGTGCTGCTGCAAAGCTTCAGCAAGCTGCTGCTGTTGGCTGAATACCGGCTCAACCGCGCCTACATAGCGCGCGTGCTTTGCGAGAACCGCCAGCGCCCGAAGCTGAAATGCAACGGCAAATGCCAGCTGATGAAAAAGTGGGCGGCCGAAGACAAGGCCGCCGCGGAGCAGGGCGCCAAGCTCAAATTTGAAGAGATCCCCTTCTGTGGGGTCATGGAGCTGACACTCCCGGTAAGCATCCGTATAACTACGGCCCGCAACGGCCGCTATGCGCGCTCCTGCACCGACCCCGACGCCCGTCCCCTCCTGCACCCGCCCGGCAGCCGCTTCGTTTAATTGCAGCGTCTCCCGAAACTAGTTACTGTCATCCCGAATTAATTCCGATGAAACGAATACCCGTGGCCATCCTGCTGCTTGCAGGCCTGGCTCCTGTGCGCGCGCATGCCTGCGACATCTGCGGCTGCGGCGTCAGCAACTACAATCCTTATCTCTTTCCGCATCTTTCCAAAAGCTATGTCGGCATCAGCTTCCTGCACCGCGTGTTTCATACCCACAGCGACGAAGGGCTCGCCGGTACGGAGCACTACAACAGCCTCTTGTTTACCGGGCAATACAAGCTCGGAAAGAAGGTCCAGCTGATGGCGCTCCTGCCCTGGCAGTCCAATACCCTCCGCAACAGCGATGGCAGCCGCCGCGAGCAAGGCGTTGGCGACATCAGCCTGCTCGGGCAGTACCGGCTCTGGGACAAGCTTACGAAGCGCTTTCGCCAAACAGTGCTCCTGGGTGGCGGCGTGAAGCTGGCTACCGGCCGCTATACGCCCGCGGGCAGCGACAAAGCCGACGAGCAGAATTTCCAGCTGGGCAGCGGCAGCACCGATTACCTGCTCAACGGATCCTACCGACTCAGCTACCGCAAGTGGCTCGTGGGCATCAGCGGGTCGTATAAATACAATACGGCCAACAGCGACGGCTTCCGCTTCGGCGATGTGTGGAACGCGGGCCTGCTGACGCTGTACCGGCTCGATTGGGATAAGATCTCCGTTGCCCCTTACCTGCAGCTTACCCACGAAAGCCAGCTGCGCGACGCCGACCGGCACGTGCTCCAGGCGCACTCGGGCGGCACCGTGTTCTACGCCGGCGGCGGCATCGACCTGAACACGAAACGCGTGACCGTTGGCGTCAACGCGCAGTTCGCACCCGACCAGAGCCTGGCTGCCGGGCAGATACAAGTGGGCCCTCGCCTCGCCCTGCATACATCCTATTCTTTCTGACTGAAAAAACAACAAACATGAAACGCATTCTTTCCATAGCTTCTCTCCTGCTCGTAGCCTGCAGCAAACATTCCGGCGATACAACGAATGAACCAATTCCTGCCAACAGGCTGACCGTGCTGGCACCCACTGCGAACGCCTCTTATCACAGGGGCGACAGCATTTGGGTCAAAGCCGAGGCTGTTTCCGAGGCGCTCATTCACGGGTACAAGGTGGGCATCCGCGAAGCGGGCAGCAGCAGCGATCTCTTCTACACCGAGGTACATGACCACAACGATACACTGCACATCAGCCAGTATTGGGTCAACGACCGGACCGCACCCGCTAACCTGGAGGCACGGATCATCCTTACGCTCAATCACAACGGCGACTCGGTAATACAAACAATCCCCATCCACAGCTTATAGAAAAAGACATTACACCGCCCGGGCAAGAAGGCCCAGTGCACCTGCGAACAGCGCCGCCAGCAGCGTGTTGAGCAGGTTGACACCATCGTTGCTCAGGCGGCCGCGCTGTTGCAGCGTCGCGCCCAGCCAGGAATCGGCGAGGTTGCCGAAGGTACCCGCGGCAAGGAGGACGAACGCGGCGCGAACGCCGGGCTGTACGGTGCCGCAATAAAGAAGGGCAATGATGGCGCTCCCGGCAAGCCCGGCGAGCGTACCCTCGATGCTTATGGCCCCGTCGCGCCCGCGGCTGTCGGGGCGCAGGCTGCGGATATTGATATAGCGCCGGCCCCAGGCGTTGCCCAGCTCGGAAGCAAGTGTATCGGCCGTGGCAGCCGACAGTGCTGCCGCAGCCATGAGGCACAGCAGGCGGGCCCACAAGTAATCGGGCGCACATTCGGAGCGCTGCCAGTCGCGCGCAAAAGCAGCACCCAGGGCGCAGAGTGCCGCAACGCCCCCGTTGGCCCACACCTGCACCGCGGTACGGCCGCGTTGTGGGCCCGCCCGGTCGAGCCCTTCGCGAAGGCCCTGTTCTTCCTTCCACCCGTTACGATAGGAAGTGGCGGCCGTGCCCAGCACGAAAAAGGCGCCCAGCAAACCGAGACCGGCATAGCCCAGCCCGAGGTAAAGGCCGGCTGCAACCAGGGCGCCGGCAACACCGGCAGCCGGGCTGAGCTTTCGGAGCAGCACCGCGAGCAGGGAAAGGAACAGGATCAGGGCCGTGGCGATATACACGGCGAAAAGGTACGGGTTTGCCCGCTCCTGCGTCAAAGCTCTGCCTGCGGCGGAACAGGTTTTTTTCGGGGTAAATACGGTAACTTTAAAGAGCTCTTTTTTATCATCGTAAACCTCGCTCCTATGAACTCCATACAACACCTGCAACGTTGGGGAGAAGCGCACCATCCCCGGTATCTTGACGTCATCCGCATGGGCCTCGGCGTTTTCCTTTGCCTCAAGGGAATAGAGTTTGCCTCCAATGCCAACCTGCTCCCCGAAGTGCTATCCCGGGAGGTTCCCTTCAGCAGCTTCCTGCTTGTCATCGTGCAGCACTACATCATCTTCGCGCATATCATCGGCGGGTTTATGATCGCGACCGGGCTGCTCACCCGCGTGGCGGCGCTCGTGCAGATCCCGATTCTGCTGGGCGCGCTGATTTTTGTAAACTGGGGAATGACGGCGCACTTCGGCGACTTCATCGTTTCGCTGACCGTGCTCGCGCTGCTCGTCTGGTTTGTCATCATCGGCAGCGGCCCCTGGTCGCTCGACCGCGCGATCGGACGCGAAGAAGTGCATGATTGAACGCTCACGCGGGCTGTCACCGGCGCCGCTACCTGAGGCGATTCAGGTCGACCTTGCTGCCAAAGGCCCGGAACTCGTATATCCCGTCGTCGCGCCTGAAAAACGTAAAGGCGGTCTTGCCCAAGCGGGGCCCTGTCAATTGCCCGCTCACCGTGCCTTCTTTGATGCTGCCGACACCGCTGTTGCCGGCCACGCGGAAATTGTAGGTTCCCTTGTCGGCGTACGCAACATGAAGCACCTCGCTGCTGTCGACCGGCTTCGGCTTGCCCAGCGGGTAGTACTGGCCGGTATACCCGGCCTTGTCGCCAGACGGCGTCGTATTGCAGGCGCCGATGGCCGAGGCTATGATGAGAACGAAGGCGATCCGGTTTTTCATGTGCAGCAATTTGCCAACAAGCACCTGCAAACAGTAAACCACAAAAACGGCCCCGGAAGCGACCGTGGCGGTGGCCCGCTTCCAACTCCGCACCCCAAACTCCAAACGGTTTTCTTATATTTAACGCCCCAGTTTCAAAAAACCAGAACATTCGATTGCTTATGACACCCGTGGAGAACGATTTTATGCGGGAGGCCATCCGCCTCTCCGTCGACAATGTGGAAAGCGGCCGTGGCGGCCCCTTCGGTGCGGTGGTAGTGAAGGACGGCGTCATCATTGCCCGCGGCGCCAACTCGGTTACCAGCGCCAACGACCCGACGGCCCATGCCGAGGTAGTAGCCATACGTGAAGCCTGCCGGGTGCTGGGCACCTTCCAGCTCGATGGCTGCGACATCTACACCAGCTGCGAGCCCTGCCCGATGTGCCTCGGAGCCATTTACTGGGCCCGCCCTGCGCGCCTGTTTTACGCAAACACCAAGCGCGACGCGGCCGACATTCACTTCGACGACCAATTTATTTACGAAGAGATCGAAAAGCCGATCGAGGAGCGCTCGCTCTTTACGCGGCAGCTGCTGCGCGAAGAAGCCCTCGAGGCCTTCCGGAAATGGGCAGCCAGCACCTTAAAAACCGACTACTGATGATCCGCTTCCTCCTCAATGATACCGAGGTGGCCACCGACCGGCCGCCGGGTGGCACGCTGCTCGATTTTGTACGCTACCACAAGCGCCTCACCGGCACCAAGATCGGCTGCCGCGAAGGCGACTGCGGCGCCTGCACGGTGCTCGTGGGCGACTTCGAGGAAGGCCGGCTCGTGTACCGCTCCGTCACCTCCTGCCTGATGCCCCTTGGCAACGCCGCGGGCAAGCATATCGTATCGGTCGAAGGCCTCAATATGACGGGTCTTTCGCCGGTGCAGCAGGCGATGGTGGAAACCAACGGCACGCAGTGCGGCTTTTGCACCCTTGGGTTCGTGCTGTCGCTTACCGGCTTTGTACTGAACCCCAAAGCGCGCCACTACGAGGAAGCCATCGCCTCCATCGACGGCAACATCTGCCGCTGCACCGGCTACAAGTCCATCGAGCGCGCCGCCCGTAGAATTACGGATGACGTCCAGGGGAAGCCCAGCGAGGGAACGCTGGCCTGGCTGGTACAGGAAGGCTTCCTCCCGCCCTACTTCGCCCGGGTGGAGGAGCGTCTGAAAAACCTGCGCAGCGTTCCGGCTGAAAATGTTCCGGCGCAGGCGGAGACTGCCGGGGCGCTGTTCGTTGGCGGCGGTACCGACCTCGTGGTCCAGCGACCGCATACCGTGGCTGCGAGCAACGTTCACCTGCTTTACGACGATCCGTCGCTGAAAGGAATCGACTATACGGATGGCCAGCTTCGCTTCGGCGGGGCGGTCACGGTTACACAGCTGCTCGAATCGGAGGTCGTCAACCGCTTCTTCCCGCAACTCGCAGCCCACCTCAAGCTCGTGTCGTCAACGCCCATCCGCAACATGGCCACGCTTGGCGGCAACCTGGTCAATGCCTCGCCCATCGGCGACATGACCATCTTCCTGCTGGCGCTTGATGCGCAATTGACGCTTCGAGGAACCGACGGGCGGCGCAGCCTGCCCCTGCGTACTTTCTATAAAGGCTATAAGCAACTCGATAAAGCAGCCGACGAGATCATCGAAAGCATTTCCTTTATTCCGCCGGCAGAAGGCACCTTCAATTTCGAAAAAGTATCGAAGCGCACCTATCTCGACATCGCTTCGGTCAACAGCGCCTGCCAGCTGCGCCTCGAAGCCGACGGCACAATCGGTCTCATTCACCTCTCCGCCGGCGGCGTAGGCCCGACACCGGTCTACCTCGCACAGACCGCCAGCTTCCTCCATGGCAAGCGTCCTGACCGGAACACGCTCGAAGAAGCGGTCCGCATCCTCAACAGCGAGATCGCACCGATCAGCGATGCCCGCGGCACCGTTGCCTACAAGCGCCTCCTGCTCCGCCAGCTCCTCGCGGCCCACCTGCTCCGCTTCGACCTCGCTCCCGATTTCCTGACCAACCTCGCACCGCTATGATCGCCGATACCCGCACCGAAACCAGCAGCCGCCCGGTCATCAATATCGATGCGCAGGGCCATGTCACCGGCCGCTCGCTCTACCTCGACGACCTGCCGCTTCTCGCCGGAACCCTCTACGCCAAAATATTCGACTCGCCCGTTGCCCACGGCACCGTGCGCCGCCTCGACGCCTCGAAAGCGCTCCAGGTGCGTGGCGTCGTGCGCATCTTTTCTGCGAAAGACATTCCCGGCGAAAACAATATCGGCGGCATCATCCACGACGAGCCACTGCTTGCGGATGACACCGTGATCTTCCGTGGCCAGCCACTGCTGCTGGTCGTGGCCGAAAGCGAGGAAGCCGCCGAGGAAGCCCTTGCGCTCATCGAGGTGGACATCGACCCGCTGCCCGTGATCACCGACCCGCGCGAAGCTTTTGCGAAGGGACAGTTGCTTTGCGGCTCGCGCCAGTTCAAAAAGGGTAACCCCGAAGGAGCGTTTGCAAGCTGCGCCCATGTATTCGAAGGCATTGCCGAAACCGGTGGCCAGGAACACCTGTACCTCGAAACACATGGCGCCTATGCCTATCCACTCGAGAACCAGAACATCCGCGTGTACTCGTCGACGCAGGGACTTCGCCACGTGCAGGAAACCGTTGCACACCTTCTTGGCCTGGGCATGCACTGTGTAGAGGTGGATGTAACCCGCCTCGGTGGCGGCTTTGGCGGCAAGGAAGACCAGGCTGCCATGTGGGCCTCGATGTGCGGCCTCGCCGTATACCACCTCCGCCAGCCGGTGAAGTGCGTGCCACATCGCATGGAAGACATGCGGATGAGCGGCAAGCGCAACCCGTATAAATGCGATTACCGCATCGGACTCGACGCCGACTATAAGATCGTGGCATTCGAAGCGACCTATTTCCAGAACGGTGGCGCCGCTGCCGACCTCTCCCCCGCCATCCAGGAGCGCACCCTATTTCACGGCACCAACACGTATGGTATCGAGCACGTGCAGCTCACGACGCACTCCTGCCGTACCAACCTCCCGCCGAACACGGCTTTCCGGGGCTTTGGAGGTCCGCAGGGTATGTTCATGATCGAGTCGGCCATCGACGCAGCCGCAACGGCGCTTGGCATCGAAACCGCCGACCTGCAGCGCCGCAACCTCATGACGGAAGGCTACGAGTTTGCCTACGGACAGATCGCCGAAGGCTGCGCCGCTGTGGAATGCTGGGACGAGGCCGTACAGCGCTTCGACCTCGAAGACCGCCGCATCCAGGTGGAGGCCTTCAACGACACGCATCCCTGGAAAAAGAAAGGCTTGTCGCTGATGCCGATCTGCTTTGGCATCTCCTTTACCAATACGATGATGAACCAGGCCCGCTCGCTGATCCACATTTACTGGGATGGCTCCGTGAGCGTGAGCACCGGTGCCGTCGAAATGGGCCAGGGCATCAACACGAAAATGCTGCAGGTCGCCGCCGATACGCTGGGCATCCGGCACAGCCTCGTGCGGATTGAAAGCACCAACACCACGCGCGTCGCCAATACGTCGCCGTCGGCGGCCTCCGCGACAGCCGACCTCAACGGAAAGGCTGTCCAGGACGCCTGCAACCAGCTGATGACGCGCCTCCGCGAAGTGGCCGCAGGCCTTGCCGGCAGCGAGCACGATGCCATCACGATCCGCGAGGAGCAGGTATATGCCGGCGGCGTGGCAACCGGTATCGACTGGAAAACACTGGTACGTACCGCGTTTACCCAACGTGTCAACCTGAGCGCGAAGGGTCATTACAGCACGCCCCTGATCTGGTTTGACAAAACCAAAGAAAAGGGACATCCCTTTGCCTACCATGTATACGGAACGGCCATCACAGAGGTGACAGTCGACTGCCTGCGCGGCACCTACGAGATCGACGCCGTGGAAGTGGTGCACGACTTCGGCTCGAGCATCAACACACTTATCGACCTTGGCCAGTGCGAAGGCGGCATCGTGCAGGGAATTGGCTGGATGACGATGGAGGAAGTGGTGTACAACAGCGACGGTAAGCTGCTTTCCAACGCGCTGTCGACCTACAAGATCCCCGACATATACTCGGTACCCAAAGTGCTCGACATCCACTTCCTGCAAACAAAAGGGCATCCCCTAGCAATCAAGGGCTCGAAGGCCGTGGGCGAGCCACCATTGATGTACGGCATCGGTGCCTTCTTCGCCATCCGCAATGCCATCCGCGCCTTCAATAAAAACGCGCAGGTACCGTATACCTCGCCCATGACGCCGGAGCAGGTGCTGCTGGGACTTTACCCGGATAGGGACGAGACGACGGGACACTGATCATCCTGAATACCACCAGGAGAGTCCAAAGCCAATAACTGCCAACGAGAAAAAATGGATCAAGTTGTTTTACATAGCCGCCGCTGCTGGATCGACGACCGCTTACAGGAAGCGTCGGTCTTCATCAACGGGGGTATCATTGAAAAGATCGAGAAGGGCGCTGGCCTTCCGGCAGGCGCGACCGATCTCGGCGACGCCGTGCTGATGCCGGGCGTCATCGACGCGCACGTGCACATCAACGAGCCGGGGCGCACCGAATGGGAAGGCTTTGCTACCGCAACAAAGGCCGCAGCAGCGGGCGGCAGCACCACGATCGTGGACATGCCGCTGAATGCAACCCCGGTAACGACCGACGTGCCGTCGCTGCGGCAAAAGCTCGAGGCATCGCAGGGCAAGCTGCAGGTGAACGTCGGCTTCTACGGAGGCCTCGTTCCGGGTAATGCTTCCGAAATGGAAGCCCTGGCCGATGCCGGCGTGCTTGGCATCAAAGTATTTCTGACGCATTCGGGGATAGAGGACTTTCCCAACGCCACGATCGAAGACCTCGACGAAGCAATGCCGATCCTGGCGCGGCGTGGCCTGCCGCTCCTCGCCCACTGCGAGCTCGACGAGCCCGGCTACCGCGATGCCCTCGAACGCGACCCGCGCTCCTACGCGGCCTACCTCGCGAGCCGCCCGAAGCACTGGGAAAACAAAGCGGTCGAACTCATGATCGACCTTTGCCGCAGGCACCGTTGCCCCGTGCACATCGTGCATGTATCGTCGGCCGAAGCGCTGCCGCTTATCGAAGCCGCGAAAAAAGAAGGACTCCCGATCAGCGCGGAAACCTGCCCGCAGTATATTCTCTTCTGGGCCGAGGCAATTCCCGATGGCCAGACCGTTTACAAGTGCGCGCCGCCGATCCGCGAGCGGGCCAATAACGAGCTATTGAAGCAAGCGCTCCGCAGCGGCACGCTCGACTTCATCGCTTCCGACCACTCACCGGCGCCGCCTTCGGTAAAGGAATTGGAGAGCGGCAACCTGCTTCGCGCCTGGGGCGGGATCGCGGGGATCCAGTTTCTTCTCCCGGCGAGCTGGACGGCACTCCGTGGCAACCTGACGCTCGAAGAATTCATCCCGCTGCTGACGTCGGCGCCCGCCCGCTTTTTGCGGCTCAGCGACCGCAAAGGCAGCATCCGCGCCGGCGCTGACGCCGACCTGGTAGCCTGGCAGCCCGAGGAGGCCTTCCGCACGAACGCTGCCGCGGTACAACACAAGCATAAAATAAGTCCCTATATTGACCGGGAGCTGTTCGGACGAATCGAGCAGACCTGGGTGGGCGGCCGGCCGCAGCTGGCGCCTTCCGGACCTCCCCCAAAACCCCAAGGAACATGGCTTTTCAGAAAGTAACCGAGATCATCAAAGAAGCACCGGCATTCGCCCGGCTCACCGACCTCGCCGCGGCACGGCTTGGCGGACAAGTACTCTATGCCACCGACGACTTTTTCGCGGAAAAGGAAAACCTGATCCAGCCCGGTCGCGGGATCTTCATCACCGACAAGTATACCGACCGCGGCAAGTGGATGGATGGCTGGGAATCGCGCCGCAAGCGCACGCCCGGCCACGACTGGTGCGTCGTGCAGCTCGCCACCAGCGGCGTCATCCGCGGCTTCGATATCGACACCAACTTCTTCCTCGGCAACCACCCGCCCCACGCTTCCATCGAAGCGGCGCGCATCGATAACCCGACGCAGGTCAGCAACTGGGAAAGCATTGCCTGGACCGAAATCCTTTCGAAGTCGCCCCTTGACCCGGGCAGCCAGAACTTCTACGACTGTAGTTCTACGGAAGCCTGGACGCACCTGCGCCTCCACATCTTCCCCGATGGCGGCGTGGCCCGCCTCAAGGTGTACGGCGACGTGCAGAAAGACTGGAGCAAGGTTCCGGCAGGAACCGAGGTCGACCTCGCCGCCGCCATCAACGGCGGACAGGCGATCGCCTGCAACGACATGTTCTTCTCGGCGATGAGCAACCTCATCATGCCCGGCCGCGGCATCAACATGGGCGATGGCTGGGAAACGAAGCGCAACCGCACGCCCAACAACCGCGACTGGGTTGTGCTGCGCCTGGCGCATCCCGGGATCATCCAGCGCGCCGTTGTCGACACGGCCCACTTCAAGGGCAACTACCCCGACCGCTGCTCGCTCGAAGCCTGCCGCGTTGCTTCGGACGACGAGGCCCTGCGCGATGACACGAGATGGGAAATGCTGCTGCCGGAGCAAAAGCTCAGTGCCGACAGCATCCACACCTTTGAGCGCGAGCTGGCCGCACACGGGATCTTTACCCACGTGCGCCTCAATATTTTCCCGGATGGCGGCGTAAGCCGGCTCCGTCTTTTCGGAACTCCAACCAACGCCTGATGGTCTACTTCGCAGTTTATCTTGTTTTAGGAGCCATCTTCGTTATGCTGGTTACCCTCACCCACAAGCTGCCCGCGCTGGTGCGCGGCGCCCATGACGAGGGCAACGACGGCAAGCACGACCAGCTGTCGCTCTACCAGGGGTTCATCTACACCGCGATGATCCTCGTGGCCATCGCAGCGGTTGCGTTCAGCTGGTGGTCGGTGCGCGGAACACCCTGGGAAGGCCACCTGATGGAATGGCTCAACATCGTGGTACGCCTGCTGCACATCACCTTTGGCATTGCCTGGATTGGCGCCTCCTTCTATTTCGTGTTTTTGGAAAATGCGCTCAACCGCAGCAAAGACCTCCGCGACGAGCTCGCCGGCAACCTGTGGGCTGTGCACGGCGGCGGCTTCTACTACCTGGAGAAATACAAGGTGGCCCCCAAAACGATCCCGCGCGACCTGCACTGGTTCAAGTATGAGGCCTACTTCACGTGGCTCTCGGGCTTCAGCCTGCTGTCGGTCGTCTACTATTTCAATGCAAAAGCATTCCTCATTGACAAGAACGTGCTCGACATCGCCCCGCTGACGGCCATCGCAATCGGCGTTGGATCCTTTGTCGTGGCCTGGCTGCTCTACCACCTGCTGTGCAAAACGAAGCTCGTGAAGAACGGCCCGCTGTTCGGGCTCGTTGGGCTGCTGATCGCCATGGGCTTTGCGTATTTCTACACCCACGTGTTCAGCGGCCGCGCCGCCTTTATTCACTTCGGTGCGATGCTGGGAACGCTGATGGCGGGCAACGTTTTCTTCATCATCATCCCGGCACAGAAAGCCATGGTGCATGCCGCCAAGAACGGCCTCCCGCTTGATCCCGCGAAGGGCAAGTTTGCCGGGTTGCGCTCGCTTCATAACAACTACCTCACGCTGCCGGTGCTGTTCGTGATGATCTCGAACCACTTCCCGAGCACCTTCGGCGGCGCGCAGCCCTGGCTCGTACTCACGATCATCACAATCGGCACGGCCGGTGTGAAGCACTGGCTCAACCTCCGCGAAAAAGGCCAGCTCAATGTGTGGGTACTGCCCGTGTCCGCACTCATCCTGCTGGGTGCCGCGTTTATGACGGCCCCGGCCCTTAAGCCCGGCGAATGCAAGGGCGAGGTGAGTATGAGCGACGTGCAGGCGATCGTGCAGAAACGCTGCCAGCAGTGCCATTCTTCACACCCCACCGACGACGTATTTACCGCGCCGCCCAACGGCGTCAAGTACGAAACGCCGCAGGATATTATCAAGCTGAAAGACAAAATTTACCAGCGCGTCGTGCTTTCCAAGACGATGCCGCAGGGCAACAAGACTGGCATGACCGACGACGAGCGCAACACGATCCGCTGCTGGATCGAGAATGGCGCGCCGGAAAAATAATCTGCTAATGAGTGCAGTCTGCTAGTATGCTAATACTACACTTCGAATACGCTCGGTATGACAATAAGGTTCTTGGCTTTGCCAAAGCCAACTCCAAACTACAAACCACAAACTCCAAACTTCCCTGATGACGCTCAATGAACTCAATAATCTTCCCGCCGCCGAAGCTGCCGAACATCTCCGCTCCTGCTGCGGTGCTGAACGCTGGGTAGCCGAAACGATGAAAGGCTTTCCCTTTGGCTCCGAGGCCGAGCTCGTGCAGCGCGCCACGGCGGCCTGGTACGAGGTATGCACCGAAGACGACTGGCGCGAGGCCTTCACCCATCACCCGAAGATCGGCGACCTGGAGAGCCTGAAGAAGAAGTTCGCCGCCAGCAGTCACCTCGCCAGCGCCGAGCAGTCGGGCGTCAACAGCGCCGACAGCGGCACACTCGAAGCACTGGCAGCGGGCAACGCGGCCTACGAGGCAAAGTGCGGCTTCATCTTCATCGTATGCGCTACGGGCAAGCCGGCCGACGAGATGCTGCGCCTCCTGCAGGACCGCCTCGCCAACCGCCCCGACGAGGAACTCCGCATCGCGGCGGGTGAGCAGCACAAGATCACGATCATCCGGCTGCGCAAACTGCTTGATGGCGCCGACTGGAGCTTTCTCAAAGTGAGCCAGCTTACGACCCACGTGCTCGATACTTCCATCGGCCGCCCCGGCAAGGACATCAGCATCCGCCTGCAGCAGCCTGTTGCCGACGGCGGCTGGCAAACGATCGCGCAGGGTGTTACCAATGCCGACGGCCGCATCCCCGACCTGCTGCCGCCCAACCGGGTACTCCCCGCGGGCAACTACCGGATGGCCTTTGACACCGGCGCCTACTACGCACAGCAAAAGATCAGCGTCTTCTACCCGGCCGTAGAAATACAGTTCACTGTTTTCGACAATACGCACTACCACGTACCACTGCTGGTAAACCCGTTTGGGTACAGCACGTACCGCGGCAGCTAACAAACAACTCATAATCAAAAAAGACCTACGATAAGTAACTTAAGGTTCCGTACCAGTTTTTTCCTTTTGAATTTTGACTTTTGAATTCTCTCCACACCTGAAAAAAACAGCAATGAATACAACGACCGCCCCAACCACTTCCATCCCTTCGACAACACGCGAGGAATTATTCGGCAGCCTGCGCAGCGCCAACCTTGCCTTTCAAAAGATATACCCCGGCGACCGCAGCGAGCGGCAGCCCGTGCACACGGTGTATGGCGGCGCCAACCTGTTCAAATCCGACCTTGCCCGCGCCATGGGTGAGCGCGCGCTGGAGACCTTCCAGACCTACGCCCCCGACGCGCGCAGCTTCGGAGCCGTGTTTGGTCTCAAGGGCGAGCGCCTTGCCCAGGACGTTTACGATAAAGTGCTTCGCAAGCTTCAGACCGAAGCGGTAGAAGACTTCCGCATCGACTTTGAAGATGGCTACGGCAACCGCGCCAACGAGGAAGAGGATGCCACCGCCGTACAGGCCGCCCTCGAAATGGCCAAAGGCATCGAGGCCGGCACGCTTCCCCCCTTTATCGGCATCCGCATCAAGCCCTTTACCGAGGAGATGAAAGAGCGCGGCCTTCGCACGCTTGATCTCTTTGTATCCACGCTCGTCAAGGCAAGCGGCGGACGCCTCCCCGACAACTTCGTGGTGATGCTGCCCAAGGTCACCATTCCCGAGCAGCCCGCAACGCTGGCGGCTTTCTTCGATATCCTCGAAAGCGAGCTCGGCATGAAGCCCGGTTCGCTCAAAATGGAAATGATGGTGGAAACAACCCAGTCGATCATGTCGATCGAAGGCACGAACCCGTTGTACAAGTTTATCGAAGCGAGCAAGGGCCGCTGCATCGCCATGCACTTCGGCACCTACGACTATACAGCCTCGGCAGGTATTACCGCGCGCTACCAGGAGATGGATCACCCCGTGTGCGACTTCGCGCACCACATGACCAAGGTGGCCCTCGCGCACACCGGCATCTGGCTGTCGGACGGCGCCACCAACACGATGCCCATCGGCCCACACCGCGGCGACCTTACCGAAGCGCAAAAAGAAGAGAACCGCGCCGTGGTGCACCGTGCCTGGAAGAAAGGCTACGACCACATCCGCCACTCGCTCTGGAACGGCTTCTACCAGGGCTGGGACCTGAACCCGGCTCAGCTGCCCATGCGCTATACGGCGGTGTTCGCGTTTTTCCTCGAGAGCTATGATGACGCCGTTGACCGTCTCAAAACCTTCGTGGAAAAAGCCGCCCGCGCCACGCTTATCGGCGACGTATTCGACGATGCCGCCACCGGCCAGGGCCTCCTCAACTTCTTCCTCAAAGCCCTCAACAGCGGTGCCATCACCGAAGAGGAAGTGCTCCGCACCGGCCTCACGCTCGACGAGATCCGCGGTCGCTCCTTCAAAAAGATCCTCGAAAACCGCAGCCGGAAATGACGACCTGGCATTTTGTAAAAGAGAAGCTCCGTGCCTCCATACCGGTGCTGCTGCTGTGGGTGCTCGAAAGCGAGGGCTCCTCGCCCGGGCGCCGCGGCTTCAAGATGGCCGTGGCCGCCGACGGCCAGATTGACGGCAGTATCGGTGGCGGCATGATGGAACACAAGCTGGTGGAAAAGGCGCGCTCGCTGCTCGCCGCCGGCCAGGCAAGCGTGTTCCTGCAGCGGCAGTACCACGATAAAGAGCATGCCCGCGACCAGTCGGGAATGATCTGTTCCGGCAGCCAGCTGATCGCCTTTGTGCCCCTGCAAACATCGCAGGCCGAAGCCGTGAACCGCCTGCTGCTGGCCTTCTCGCACCAGCGCGACATCCGCATCGCGCTCGGGCCGCAGGGGCTGCTGGTAGACCAGCACGGGCCGCGTGTTCCCGATGGCTTGCTGGTCAGCGACGAGGAGCATTGGTCGTATAGCGAAAAGCTCGACCAGCGCCCCGTGATCCACATCATCGGCGCCGGGCATGTGGGACTTGCGCTCAGCCAGCAGATGTCGCTGCTCGACTTTTACATCAAGCTATACGACAATCGCCCGGGTCTGAATACACTTCTTGACAACACCTTCGCCCACGAGAAGATCCTGTGCGACTACGAATCCATCGACAGCCTCCTGACCGATGCGGAGGCCGACTACGTGGTGATCATGACCTTCGGCTACCGCGACGACAAGGTCGTGTTCCGCCGCCTGCTCCAAAAAAGCTTCGTGTACCTCGGTATGCTCGGCTCCGATGCCAAGTTGCTGACGCTGATGCGGGAGCTCGAAGCCGAGGGGCATTCGCCCGAAAGCTGGCAGCATTGCTTCATCCCGATCGGCCTGCCGATCTACAGCAAGACGCCCGCGGAAATAGCCGTGAGCATTGCCGCCGAGATCATCCGCGAAAAGAACCGCGACTTGCCAACCGGGCGTAGCGGATTACCTTTGCAGGGATGATCACCGCCACGCTTACACCGGCCCGGCGCCGGCTGGCCATCCAGCGAATCACCGCGCTCTGGGCCTTTTGCGAATCGGGTCTCGGCGGCGTGCTCCATGCCTTACGCGCGCCGTTTACCGGGCTGCTGGTGGGTTCCTTTTCGGTGCTTTGCATCACGCTGATCGCCTGGCTTTCGGGCGGACGCTACCGCCAGGTGCTCCACAGCCTCCTGCTCGCGCTTATCGTCAAGGCGGTTGTAAGCCCGCACTCCCCGCCAACGGCCTACCTCGCCGTTGGATTCCAGGGCCTCATCGGCTATGGCTTGTATAAGGCATTCGGCGTGCACCGGTTTTCGATGTACCTCGTGGCGGTACTGGCCCTGCTGGAGTCGGCCCTCCAAAAACTTCTTACGCTGACCCTGTTTTTCGGGAAATCGTTCTGGCATGCCGCCGACGAGCTCATAAGCTTTATCGGGAAAGAACTTTCGGTTGCGCTTCCTCTTGGCAGCGTGCTGCTCGTTACAACCTATGTCGGCATCTACGTGGCAGGTGGTATCATTTGCGGCAGCATCGCCACGCAGCTCGTGCGCGATTTCAGGTCCGACGCCGGGAGCCTTCCGGCTGCGCCCAACTTCGCCGCCGACGACAACCTCCCCGGCTCGCCGCGCCGGCGAAAGCGTGCGCTCGTTCTTGTTTTCCTCTTCGTAGCTACCGGGATCATTTTATACGTCAGCTCGGGCAGTCAAAAACAGGGCGCCCTTGCGGTGGTACAAGCCGCTACCTGGACGGCCTGCGCCTTGCTGATCTGGTACGGACTGATTGCGCCGGTAGCCCTGCGGATGCTGCACCGTTTCCTGCGCCGCAAGGGCTCGAGCCACAGCGGCGAGGTGCAGGAACTGCTGCGGATGCTCCCGGCCCTGCGCCGCCTTTCGGTGGCCGCCTGGCGGGAAAGTGCGAAAATCAATCGAGGGCACCGCATCTCCTTTTTCATCCGGCTCCTCGTGCACTGGTCGCTCACCTGGGACCCGGCCGGGGTACAAGCGCTGCCTGCATGAACACGATCATCTTTTCACGGCCCGTTCATAGCGGCAAGACCACCGAGCTCGCTGCCTGGTGCGCGGCGCACCCGGAGGTACGGGGCGTGCTGATGCCCGACAGCGACGGCGAGCGCTACTTCCTCGACCTCGGCAGCGGCAAGCGTTGGCCGGCAAACGCCCGTAACGACGGGGACGCATTGCCCGTTGGACGCTTCCGATTATCGGCGGCTGCTTTTCGAAAAGCCTGCGACTCCCTCGCAGCAAACCGCTCTGCCCACTGGCTCGTTATCGACGAGGTCGGGAAGGCGGAACTCGGGGGTGAAGGCTTTGCCGGCGCGCTGAGATCGCTCCTGCTGCATCCGTCCGACGGGCCGCGGAACCTGCTGCTTGTGGTGCGCGATTACCTTCTTCACGACGTGATCGAAGCCTTTGGCCTGCAGGAGGCACGCGTTGTCGGCACACTCGACGGGATCTGGCAGGCCCTGGGCGAATAAATAGCGGCCTCGCGCCCGTTGCTGCCGCCTACGGTCGTACTTTTGTCGCCCATGGCCCTGCGTTTCGCTTCGATCAACTCCGGCTCCAACGGCAACTGCTATTATATCGGCAACGAGCAGGACGCCGTGCTCGTGGATGCAGGTATTTCCTGCCGCGAGATCGAGCGCCGGATGGACCGCCTCGGGCTTTCCCTGGCACAGGTTCGCGCCATCTTCATCTCGCACGAGCATTCGGATCATATCCGCGGCCTGCCAACGCTGCTCAAAAAGCACCGCATTCCCCTCTACATCACGGCGGCTACGCTCCGCGGCTCCGGGATGTACCTGTACGAAGACCTTATTCGCGATTTCGCGGGCCACGAGCTCGTGACGGTCGGCAGCCTGCAGGTACGGCCTTTTTCGAAGATCCACGATGCGGCGGATCCCTACAGCTTCACCATCAGCGACGGCAGCGTCAACGTGGGTGTCTTCACCGACCTAGGGCGTGCCTGCAGCAACCTGGTGCAGCACTTCCGCCAATGCCATGCGGCGATACTCGAATCGAATTATGATGAAGAGATGCTGGATAAAGGCGGCTATCCCTGGCACCTGAAGCAACGCATCCGCGGCGGCCAGGGTCACCTGTCTAACCGCGAAGCGCTCGACCTTTTCCGCGCCCACCGGCACGAAGGTCTTTCCCACCTGCTGCTTGGCCACCTCTCGCAAAACAACAACGATCCGAAACTGGTGGAGGCGCTCTTTGCCCCCCATGCCGGCGATGCGTTGGTTACGGTCGCTTCCCGCTATGCGGAAAGCGCCTTGTACGAAGTCGGCCCGCTGCACACGGCCATACGGGCGCACCACGAAGCCGCCGCGCCGGCACAACTGCAGCTTTTCGGATAGTATCCCGCGGGGAACGCTGCGTTGGGATGCTTGCCATGCTTCCAGTCCCGGCATGTACAGCACTCTCCCGCAAACAAAGTGCCTGTCCGCTCAGCCAAGCCCGAGCAACAATTCACGGAGCGGCTCATAGCGTGCGTCCATCTGCTGCTGGCGAAGCGCCCGCGCAAACAGCCCGCTGACCGACGCGGGTATCGGCACCTGGACGCCGGTCTCCTGCTCCACGACATCCGGAAATTTCACCGGGTGCGCCGTGCTTACCACAAGACCTTCCTCGCCCTCCGCCAGCACCTGCTCCAGTCCGTGCCAGGCCACAGCGCTGTGCGGATCAAGCAGGTAGCGCCTTTGCTCCCACAGCCGGCGGATCGTAGCGCGTGTATCGTTGTCGCTGCTGCGCGTCGCACGAAGTACCCGGCGCAGCGCGGTTAAATCATTGTCGAACAGGCGAAGGATCCGCACGAAATTGCTTGGATCGGCAACGTCCATCGCGTTGGAGATCGTTGATTTCGCGGGCCGGCGCTCGAAGGATCCGCTTTCCAGGAAGCCAGTCACCGCATCGTTGGCGTTACACGCCGCCACGAAATGGCGCACCGGGAGTCCCGACCGCTGCAGCAGCAGGCCCGCACCGATGTTGCCGAAGTTGCCGCTCGGAACCGACACCAGCGGCGGCCGGTCTTTATGTGGCCACTGCTTCCACGCAAGTGCGTAATAAAGTTGCTGCGGCAGCCAGCGCGCGATGTTGATCGAATTGGCCGAACTGAGCTGCACTCTCTTCCGCAACTCCGCATCGGCGAAGGCTTGCTTTACAAGCGCCTGGCAGTCGTCGAAGTCACCCGCCACGGCAAGGGCATGCACGTTGCCCCCGAGCGCCGCGATCTGCCGCTCCTGCACCGGGCTCACTTTGCCCGCCGGGTAGAGCACCACGACGTCGGTCCCGGGCACATCGAAAAATGCGTTGGCGACGGCGCCACCGGTATCCCCCGATGTCGCCACCAGT
This sequence comes from Flaviaestuariibacter terrae, assembly GCF_054777635.1. Taxonomy (NCBI): domain Bacteria; kingdom Pseudomonadati; phylum Bacteroidota; class Chitinophagia; order Chitinophagales; family Chitinophagaceae; genus Flaviaestuariibacter; species Flaviaestuariibacter terrae. Next base: position 352,633 of record NZ_BAAHAL010000006.1, on the reverse strand, counting down.
ACGACTATGCGTTGGTGAAGGCCCGGCGCAAACTGCGCAAGGCAGCGGCTCATAAAGCACGCACCGATGTCTTTGAAAGCCAGCGTCGGCCCGTGAAACAGCTCGAGAACCGAAATGTTTTCGGTTACCGGCACAAGGGGCAGCGGGAAACTCAGGGTAGCTTCGATCGCATCACGGAGCACCGCCTCCGGCAGGTCACCCGCCGTGTAGGGCTCAAGGATGCGGTACGCAATTTCGCGGTCATCCATTGCCGTTAGACCGTTCCAGAACCCTGGCGGCAGCACGGGTATCGTCTCCGGGAAATACAATCCTTTGTACGGAGCCTGTCCCTGGAGCACGGCTTCACGAAATGAAACGGCGGCCGATTGACCGTTGAGACTGAAATAGCGCATGGATAAATGTTAGCAGGTGCAGGATTGTTTTCAGGAAACAACCCGGACACCATCGGGATTGATCGTAGTGACGTACGTATGATACTCGATACCGAGCTGCGTGTAGATGCCCGCCATCGCCTCAGCAACCTTTTCGGCGGTAGCGCGCGTTTTGCTGAACTGAAACAGCGAAGGCCCTGAGCCGGAAATACCGCCCCCGAGCGCGCCCGCCGCGCGGCAGGCATCGGCTACCGCGTCGAAGCCCGGGATGAGGGCTTTGCGGAAAGGCTCCGCCACAACATCCTCCATCGACCGGCCGATCAGCTCCGCATCGTTGCGGTAGAAGCCGGCCACCAGCGCGCCCAGGTTGCCCCACTGGCGGATGGCGTTCTTCAGCGGCACCTCCAGGCGAAGCACGGCACGCGCATCGGCCGTCTTGATCTCGATCTGCGGATGCACGACGCTCACAAACAGGTCGGCGACCGGCAGCGGGATGATGTCGACGGGATCAAGCGAGCGGATCAGCGTTACGCCCCCGTAGATACACGGGGCCACGTTGTCGGCATGCCGCGCGCCCGAGGCGATCACCTCTCCTTCCATGGCGAGCTCGAGCAGCTCCAGCTTCGAGAAAGGGTTGCCGAGTAGGGTATTCGCAGCCACGGCAGCTCCGGCGGCCGAGGCAGCGCTCGAGCCGATGCCGCTCCCCGGCTTTATCCGCTTGCGAACAGTGAGCTCGAAGCCACGGCCCGAGCCGGTTTTGCGGAGCACCGATAAGAGCACGACGCCCGATACATTGCGCTCCGGGTCGTCGGGGAGCTCGTAGGGCGATTCGTTGATAAGGCGTACGCCGGGTGTATCGCTGAAGCGAAGGATAAGCTCGTCGCAGGGCTCGTTGAGGGCAAAGCCCAATACGTCGAAGCCGCTGCCAAGATTGGATACGGAGCCGGGGGCCAGAACAGTTACAGGTTTCATCAGGTGCGCGCGGTTTTAATGATGTCGGCAAAAATACCGGAAGCCGTCACATCCGCGCCGGCACCGGCCCCTTTCACCACGAGCGGCTGCTCGGTGTAGCGGTTGGTGAAAAAGCGCACGACGTTGTCCTTGCCATACAGGTGGTAGAAATCGTGCTGCGGGTCGATAGCCTGCAGGCCCACCTGCGCTGCGCCGTCCGAATAGGTGGCGACATACTTGAGACGCTTGCCCGCTGCGCGCGCGCTTTCCAGCAGCGCGCGGAAATGGTCTTCCTGCTTTTCAAGCTCGTTGTAAAAGTCGTCGATGCTCCCTTCCATGGAGGAGGCGGGCATAAAAGGCGTATTCTGAATCGCGTCGAACTCGAGCGGGGCACCGGCCTCGCGGGCAAGGATCAGGATCTTGCGGGCAACGTCGGTTCCGCGGAGGTCGAGGCGCGGGTCGGGCTCGGTGTAGCCCTGCTGCTGCGCGTCGCGTACCACGTCGGCAAACGGCCTGCTGCCGTCATAGTTGTTGAAAACGAAGTTGAGCGTACCGCTCAGCACCGCTTCGATACGGTGCACTTCATCGCCGCTATTCATCAAATCACCGAGCGTGCCGATCACCGGAAGACCGGCGCCCACGTTGGTTTCGAAGAAAAAGGGCGCACCGAATTCGCGCGACAGCTCCTTCAGCCCGCGGTAGCGCTCCAGGCTCGCCGAAGCAGCGATCTTGTTACAGGCCACCACGGGGATGCTGCGTTGCAGGAATCCCTCGTAAAGCGCTGCGACGGTTTGCTGCGCCGTAACATCTACAAACACCGAGTTGCGGAGGTTGAGTGCCAACGCCTGCTGCCGGAAGCGGTCCACATCCATCGCATCACCCGAGGCGAGTGCTTCCTCCCAGGAGGCCAGGTCGATGCCCGCTTCCGTAAATATCATCCGCCGGCTGTTGGCGAGGCCAACCACGCGCACCTGCAGGCGAAGGTGCTGCTGCAGCCATGGCTGCTGCTGCGCAAGCTGCGCCAGGAGCCGCTTTCCGACGTTGCCGGTGCCTGCGATGAACAGGTTGACCTGCTTGTACTCGGTTTCGAAAAAAGCTTCGTGGAGCACGTTGATGGCCTTGCGCACGTCGGCGCCGCTGATCACGGTGGAGATATTGCGCTCCGAAGATCCCTGTGCAATGGCGCGGATATTAATGCCGTTGCGCCCGAGCTCGCTGAACATGCGCCCGCTGATACCCGAGTGCGCCTTCATGTGGTCGCCGACAAGGGCAACGATGGCGAGGCCGGTCTCGCACTGCAGTGGCTCAACGATGCCTTCGCGGATCTCGCTGCGAAACTCGTCTTCCACCGCGCGCACGGCCCCTTCGAGCGATGAGGCCTCGATGGCCACGCAGATCGTATGCTCGGACGAAGCCTGTGTGATGAGGATCACATTGATGCGGCGAAGCGCCAGTGCCCCGAAGAGGCGGTGGCTGAAGCCGGGGATGCCTACCATTCCGCTTCCTTCGAGGCTGATGAGCGCAATGCCGGTGATGCTTGAAATGCCGCGGATAATGGTGCGGTCGGCGATCGCCCGCGCGTGTACGAGCGTGCCCGCCGCCTCGGGTGCGAAGGTGTTGCGGATACGCACTGCCCGCTGCTTTTTCATCAGGGGCTGCACCGCGGGCGGGTAAAGCACCTTGGCGCCGAAATGCGAGAGCTCCATGGCTTCCTGGAAGGAGAGCGCCTCGATGGTGCGGGCACCGGCCACGAGGCGCGGGTCGGCCGTCATCATTCCGGGCACGTCGGTCCATATCTCTACTTCAGCTTCGGGGAGTGCCGCACCGATGATGGCTGCGGTGTAATCGGAGCCGCCACGGCCAAGCGTGGTTGTTTCGCCCGCCTCGTTGGCGGCGATAAACCCGGGCAGCACGCTCACCTGCGCATGGGGCGCCGAAAAGTGGTGCCGGATAAGCGATTCGGTGGCCGCGTGTTGCACATGCGCGTTACCGAATTGACTATCGGTGCGGATGAGGCGGCGGCTGTCGACCCACTCCGTAGAAATACGGGTAGCGGAGAGGTGCGCGGCAAACAGCTTCGAGGAAAGGATCTCGCCAAAGGCCGCCACGCGGTCGGTGGTTCGCGGCGAGCACTCGCCGAGGAGTCGAATCCCTTCATATAAGGTGCGCAGGGCATTGAATTCTGTTGTCAGTGCAGCAGGGTCGGTACCCACGAGTTCTTTCCAGGCATCGAGGTGCCGCGCCTCGAGGGAAACAAGCGCCGCTTCTCCCCCTTCACCGCCTGCTACTGCGCTGCGGGTGAGGCCTAACAGTTCGTCGGTAATGCCGCTCATCGCCGATACTACCAGCACGACCGTTCCTCGGGCCGCATAATCCTGCACCAGCGCGCTAACGCGCCGGATCGCGCCGACCGACCCCATGGAGGTGCCGCCGAATTTCAATACATACATAAGTTGGTTGTTTGGGTCAATAAAGGTCCTGCTAACTGTGCCCGGGGGGCCTTGGGGGGATATGGCTAGCGGCAACCCTTTCGGGTTGTGCTGCTGCCTGTGCACAGCAGGGCCTTCGCCGGGGAGGCGAAACGGGAAGCGGCAGGCTGTGAAAGGTGGGTCATGGCTAACAAGATAGCCGGAAAAACGCAACCCGCCAAGCAAAAGCGGATCTTTCCGCCAAACGGACCCAGCTTGGCCACCGGAGGAAAAACCGGCTCAAAACCGCTTCCAGTCTGCATTCGGGGCTGAAAACCCCTCTATAGCGGGCGTATTGCCGCGGTCAAATGTGTTATTGTGTACCATGGACACATTTTACCTTCGTACCAGATCACTCAAAATTTTCATATAGCAAGCAATCGTTACGTCCCGCTAGTCTTAGTGGGATTCTTTTTTTTCCCGCCTCCCGGGCCTCTAGCGCCGGAACAGCACCCAGCCTGTATTGGCGGGGAGCAGTAACCGCCCCGACAACTTCCGGATGCCCCCTTCCTTTACCTGCCTGCCATCGGCTGCCAAGCTCCAATTACCCGGCGGAAGCACTACTTCCTGACCACTCCCATTTCCATTGAGGTATACCAGCACGTCCTTCCAGCTATCGCCCGGCGCGCCGCTGATGCGGTAGGAAAGCAGCAACGGGTCGGTATCGGCACCGAACTTCAGGTGCTGCCGGATCAGCGTTGCGGTAGGGAGGCGAAACGCAGGGTGATGCCGGCGCATCATAATCAGTCCCTGGTAATACCGGAACATGTCGGCGTAGCGAGCCTTGCGCGACCAGTCAAGCGCGTTGATCGAATCGGGCGCGTTGTATGAATTGTGCATCCCTCCTTTTGTACGCAGCATCTCCTCACCGGCATGCAGGAAAGCGACTCCCTGCGCGGTAAGCACCGCCGTCTGCGCAAGCTTGTCCATGGCGATTAATTGCGCTTCGGTGGCTGTAGGGTTCGAGAGGCGAAGGCGGTCGAAAAGCGTCGGGTCGTCGTGGCAGGAAACATAGCTGATGGCCTGCGCAGGTTCCCTGGCCCAGGGCGCTTTCGAATAAGCCACCTGCGCGTAAGGCACCTGCGGATGCTCCACCGAGCCGGCGATACCGAATTCCAGGCTTTCCTTCGTGCCTGTGTGACCACTCACGAAGCCGCTCACCTTATCGTCGCTGAACGGACCGCGGAGTGCATCGCGGATATCGTCGCTGAAGGCCGCCACGCCCCGCAGCTGCAGCACGTTTTTCTTGACGGCGCGTTGTGCCTCCGGCAGTGGCGAATCGCCTGCGGTCCAGCCTTCGCCATACAGGAAGATCGTCGGGTCGATGCGGTGCAGCGAATCACTGATGGCGTTCATTGTTTCGATATCGTGCAGCCCCATCAGGTCGAAGCGGAAGCCGTCGATATGATAATCCCTTACCCAGTGCAGGAGCGACTCGATCATGAATTTGCGCATCATCGCTTTCTCCGACGCCGTCTCGTTGCCGCAGCCGCTTCCATTGGCCCACTTGCCGTCGGCCGTCTTGCGGTAAAAATACCCGGGCGCAAATTGCTGGAAAACGGAATGGTTGATATCGGAGGTATGGTTGTACACGACGTCCATCACCACCCGTAGCCCCGCACGGTGCATTCCCTGCACCATCTGCCGAAATTCGCGGATGCGTACCCGCCCGTCGCGGGGATTGCTGGAATAGCTTCCCTCCGGAACATTGAAGTGGAGCGGGTCGTAGCCCCAGTTGAATGGTGCGAGCGGCTTGCTTTCGTCGATGGAGTTGTGGTCGAAGGAAGGCAGCAGGTGCACATGGGTCACACCCAGCGCCCGGATATGATCGAGCCCCGTCGCAACGCCACCCGGTCCCTTGGTCCCGCGTTCGGTAAGGCCGGCATATTTACCCTTGTTGCGGATACCGCTGTTGGGATTCATCGAGAGGTCGCGTACGTGCAGCTCGTACAGCACGATGTCGTTCACACTTTTCAGTGCCGGCTTCTTCTCCTGCGCCCAGCCTGCCGGCTCGAGCTCCCGCAGGTTCACGATCATCCCGCGCTTGCCGTTGACGCCGACCGCTACGGCATACGGGTCGGCCACTTCGAGCGAAGCCTGTCCGTTGTGCGTGGCCTGCAGTGTGTAATAGCGGTTCTTCAGGTCGCCATCGACCAGTGCGAACCAGCTGTTGGCCTCTCCCTGCGAGAGGTTCACCGTGCGCAGCGGCAAGCCACCCTCGCCGGCCGCGTAGATCCGTAGAACTACGGACGAGGCCCCGGGGGCCCAGACCTTAAACCGGGTTTGCCTGGGGCTGTAGTGCACACCGAGGTCTCTGCCCGTATACGGCTCGGGCTCGCCGGCAGATTGCTGCGGTTGAAAAGAGCAAAGCACGAAGGCCAGCGCGGCAAGGGATAGTAGCAACTTCATGACGGGAAGATACGGCAGCCCGACTGTTACCGGATGTATCACGAACGGGCCGAAGCCTTCGAAGGCAGGCAAAAAAAAGCCCGCCGGAACTCTTGCGAGCGCCGGCGGGCGAAGGTGGAGGTGACCAGGATCGAACTGGTGTCCAAACAGGATATTCAAAAGCTTTCTACATGCTTATTCCAGGATTGCTTGTCGGGAAACTACCGGACCGGGACAAACCAATCGTTTCCTTAGCTGGATGATCTTAAGCTACCGGCACAGCCTGTGGCAGCAGCATTCCTTCTTCTTTTTAAGTCGGCGGCGGCGATTGGTGAAGGACGAACCCCCGCGGCGGCCCAAATGACTAACTAATCACTGATTAGGCAGCCATGGCATACGAAGTATTGCCATTTGTGTTTTGAGTATTCAGATTAACGGGCTAATTACCCAACGCCCGGCATGCTTACACCTTCAAAGACCTCTGCTGTCAAAACCAATACACCCCCTTATTGGGTTGCTTTACAGCGAAGCAAACTTACGAAAAGCGATCTTTAACCAAGTGCAAAGTTTGCAGTTTGTGGTTTGCAGACAAACGACAAACCCCAAACTACAAACTTCTATTTGCGGAACAGTCGCCAGATATCGAGACCCAGCGCGTAGATCATCAGGCTGATGAGCAGCACGAAACCAACGATCTGCGCGTATTCCATGAACTTGTCGCCGGGCTTGCGGCCCGTGATCATTTCGTAAAGGGTGAACAGCGCGTGGCCGCCGTCGAGACCCGGGATGGGCAGAACGTTCATAAAGGCCAGGATGATCGAGAACACGGCCGTAAGGCTCCAGAAGCTGCGCCAGTCCCATTGGCCGGGGAAGATCTTGGCAAAGCTTACGATCGAGCCGACCGATTCATTGGGATTGGCCTTACCGGTAAACAATTGCTTGAGACCGGTGAGGTACATATTGAGCGTGAAGCGGGCTTTCTTGATACCGGCGGGGAACGATTCGACGAAGCTGTAATGACGGGTCTTGATCACGAAGCCCATCGAGTCGAGCGGGCGGGGCATGACACCAATGGCTCCATGGCCCTCGATGCTTGCAACGGGAACAGCAATCGCCAGCAGCTGCGAATCGCGCTTCACGCCCACCTGCACGGTCTTGCCGGCCGACTGGCGCACGATACGCTGGAACTCGTGGAAATACTGTGTCGGCGTACCGTTGACGCTGACGAGCGTATCACCCTTTTTGAAACCGGCCTTCTGCGCATTCGACTTCTCCGTGAAGCTGTCAACGACGGGACGAAAGCGCACGCTGATGAACTCGGCGCGGAGGTGTGAATTGAGTTTCTTGATGAGGCCATCGGGCACCGGGAGGTCCAACGACTGGCCATCCCGCTGGACGGTCATCGAGGTTGCCTCGCGACCGATGATGAGCGCGGGCACCTGGAGCTCGTCTTCGACGGGCTTGCCACCCACGTGGGTGATGATGTCGCCATCGCGGAGACCGATTGTTTGAGCCAGGCTGTCGGCAGCAATACCGTAGCGGAGGTTCTGCGGGGGCAGGTAGCTATCACCCCATTTCCAGGCAATCCCGATAAAGATCACCAGGGCCAGCAGCACGTTGACCGTGACGCCGCCGAGCATGATGATGAGTCGTTGCCAGGCCGGCTTGCTGCGGAATTCCCAGGGTTGCGCCGGCTGCTTCATCTGCTCCGTGTCCATGCTCTCGTCGATCATGCCGGAGATCTTTACATAGCCGCCAAAAGGAATCCAGCCAAGGCCATACTCGGTTTCGCCTACCTTCTTTTTCCAGAGCGAAAACCAGGGATTGAAGAACAGGTAAAACTTCTCCACCCGGCAGCCAAACCAGCGCGCCGGGATAAAGTGACCCAGCTCATGAAGGACAACGAGGATGGAAAAGGATAGAATCAGCTGGGCGACCTTGACACCAACTTCCGCCCATTTTATAACCAATAAATGCATTCGTTCAGATTAATCGATAGGGGCAAATATCCGGTAAAAGGGGCAGGAAAGAACAGTGCTGAGCTATTTTAGGAAATTGTAGCAGCGGGAATCGGCAATCGGGAATCGCGAAAAGAAGGAAAGTGCTGCCAGGAGAACGTCACAGCGAGCGCGAAGTAAAGGCGCCGAACGCGTTGCGCCAGCTTCTCCACTTCACCAGCGATTCCCGGTTGCCGATTCCCGATCAAAGCTTGATCAGCTCGCCCGCATAAAGGCGCGCCTCGCCATCGCTCTCGTAATAATCGTCGATGCTCGGCTTGTCGATAAAGGAAACCTTCTGCATCGTTTGCTCGATCACGTCAGTCATGTCGAGGAAGCCGATGCGGTTTTTCAGGAAGGCCCAGACAGCCACTTCATTGGCGGCATTGAGCACGCAGGGCAGGTTGCCGCCCTTCTTGAGCGCTTCGATGGCCAGCGGCAGGTTGCGGAAGGTGCGGTAGTCGGGCTCGTCGAAGTTGAGCGTATTGAACTTGCGGAAGTCGCAGCGCGGGAAGTTGTTGGCGATGCGGTTGGGGAAGGCCAGCGCGTACTGGATCGGGAGCTTCATATCGGGCAGCCCCATCTGTGCTTTGATCGACCCGTCCTCGAACTGCACCATCGAGTGCACGATGCTCTGCGGGTGAATGAGCACCTGGATCTGCTCGGGCTTCAGGTTGAAGAGCCACTTCGCCTCGATCATCTCAAGGCCTTTATTCATCAGCGTGGCCGAGTCGACGGAGATCTTGGCGCCCATGCTCCAGTTGGGATGCTGCAGGGCGTGCTCGCGCTTTACGTTGACGAGGTAATTGGTCTTGCGGCCCAGGAACGGACCGCCCGACGCGGTGAGGATCACTTTTTCAATCGGGTTGCGGTGCTCGCCCACGAGGCACTGGAAGATAGCCGAATGCTCGGAGTCGACGGGGATGACGGGAACACGCTTTTCGATGGCGGTCTGCATCACGATGTCGCCGGCAACCACAAGTGTTTCCTTGTTGGCGAGCGCTACCGCCTTGCCGCTCCGGATGGCCTGCAGGGTGGGCTTGAGACCGGCATAGCCAACGATCGCCGCCAGCATGAGGTCGTAGATATCCATTGCGGCCACTTCGCTGAGCGCGGCGTCGCCGGCAAAGACCTTGATATCGGTATGCTCCAGCGCGGCACGCACCTTGGCGTACTTGCTGTCGTCGCCGATGACCACCACGTTGGGCTGGTAGCGGATCGCCTGCTCGATGAGAAGATCGTCGTTGGCATTGGCGGTCAGTACTTCTACGGAGAGGAGCTCGGGATGCGCGGCAATGACCTCAAGGGCCTGGGTGCCGATAGACCCGGTGGAGCCGAAAATGGCGATACGCTTGATGGTCGGGTTATTCATATGGCGGACAGTGGAGGTAAAAGTAAAGCGTTTATCGGTTACTTGGTCGATTGGTTCATTCGTGCAACAGCCAGGATCTATTCAGCTTTCCACTTCGCGAGTTCGTCGGCGATTCTCCGGTCGTTGCTCAGACGCGGCACCTTGTTTTGTCCGCCCAGCTTACCGATCGATTTCATGTAATCGATAAAGCCGTTCTTTCGTACCGGTGTGATCCGCAGCGGAAGCAGGATGTTGCCACGCATCAGGTCATCGTAGTAAATATTCTTCTCCCGGAGATTGTCGTTAACGCGGGCCGCGAAGCGTTGAAGGTCGGCGGGCTCGTTCTCGAATTCGATGAACCACTCGTGGTAGCTGTGTCCCTTTCCCTGCTGCACCATGGGCGCAACGGTGAACTCGGTGATCTGGACGCCGCTTTCCTGCGCCGCTTTTAGCAAAGACTGTTCCACTTCTTCGCCGATGACGTGCTCACCGAACGCGGAAATGAAGTGCTTGGTACGCCCGGTAACCACGATCCGGTATGGATTGACGCTTACAAACTTGACCGTGTCGCCGATGTTGTAGCCCCACAAACCCGCGTTGTTATTGATGATCAGGGCGTAATTGACACCCACCTGCACTTCGCGGAGCGAGAGGCGCGTTGGGTTTTCGTTAAAAATCTCGCCCGCCGGCACGAACTCGAAAAAGATCCCGCTGTCGGTGTTGAGCAGGAGGCCTTCCTCGGTTTGCGTGTCCTGGAAAGCGAAAAAGCCCTCCGAGGCCGGGAACGTTTCGATCGTATGAATGGGCCCGCCGATGCTTTCGAAAAGGCGGCCCTTGTACGGTTCGAAGTTGACCCCGCCGTGAACCAGCACCGAGAAGTTCGGGAAGAGCTCTCGGATCTTCTTGCCGCTCTGCTCCTGCAGGCGGTCGAAATACATCTGCACCCAGGGCGGGATGCCCGAAATGAGGGTCATGTCCTGGTTGATGGTCTCGCGTACGATGGCCTCGAGCTTCGTCTCCCAGTCTTCGATGCAGTTCGTTTCGTAGCTCGGGAGCTGGTTGGTGCGGAGGTACTTGGGCACGTGGTGATTAACGATCCCGGAGAGGCGGCCGGTGGGGATCCCTCCTACCCGCTCGAGCTCGGGCGAGCCGGAGAGGAAGATCAGTTTGCCGTCGGCGAAGGCGGTATTGCCCGTCTCGGCCATGTACAGGAGGAGCGCGTTGCGGGCCGAATTGATGTGGTTGGGGATCGATTCGTGGGTGATGGGGATATACTTGACACCCGAGGTGGTGCCGGAGGTTTTGGCGAAGTAGATCGGCTGCCCTTTCCAGAGCACGTTGTGGCGGCCGGCCTTGATCCTGTCGATCCAGGAGCGGAAGCCCTCGTAGTCGCGAACGGGCACGGCCTGGCGGAAGGCGGCGTAGTCGTTGACGGCGTCGAAGCCGTGCTCCTTGCCGAATTCGGTGCCGCGGCCGGTCTTGAGGAGGCTCCGGAGCACCGCGTCCTGGTCGGCGAGGGCAGTTTGCATCCCTTTGCGGGTGCGGTTATATATATAGGAAGCAAAAGGCTTGGCGAGCAGGGATTTGAGCTTCATGGAGGAGTTCTGTAGGGGCAAATATAGATTCAAAGGAGGGCCCTTGCGTGGGCGGTGAAAGTCAAAATTCAAAAGTAAAACCTAAAAAAGAGGGCAAATCGCCGGATTCCCGGGTTTTCGGGTGCTTATTTTTGACTTTTGCCTTTTGACTTTCCACTTTATTCCCTACCTTTGCACTCCTAATTTAAGAACCGTTATGTTCGCAATTGTATCAATAGCCGGAAAGCAATTCAAGGTCGAAAAAGACCAGACTCTGTATGTGCCCCATATCGGTGGCAACGCCGGCGATAAAGTAGAGCTCGGCGAGGTTATCATGGCCGACAACAACGGCAACCTGTCGTTCGCCAAATCGGCAACCGTAAAAGTACAGGCCGAGATTCTCGACCATGTAAAAGGCGACAAGGTGATTGCCTACAAGCAGAAGCGCCGCAAGGGCTTCCGTAAGAAGCATGGTCACCGCACGCATTACACGAAGATCCGCATCGCTGAAATCGCGTAAGGGTCAACCTCCAATCTGAATTCTGAAATCACAAATCTGAAATCTCATTCATCATGGCACACAAGAAAGGTGAAGGTAGCGTAAAGAACGGCCGCGACTCGCAAAGCAAGCGCCTGGGCGTTAAGATCTTCGGTGGTCAGCCCGCAATTGCCGGCAACATCATCGTTCGTCAGCGTGGTACCGTATACCATCCCGGTAAAAATGTAGGCGTCGGTCGCGACTGGACGCTGTTCGCTCTCACTGACGGCGTTGTTGAATTCCGCAAAGGAAAGAACGACCGCACGGAAGTATCGGTTAGCGAAGCGCAGGCCTAAGTCACGCTTGTGAATTTCGTGGGGGTAAAGAAATTTGGTAGTTTAGATATTGGCATTAATTTTACTACCGTTATTTCATTACTAACCCCTAAATTCTACAAACATGGCAACAGCAAAGAAAGCTGCTCCGAAAAAAGCAGCCGCTAAGAAAGCCGCTCCGAAAAAAGCCGCAGCCCCCAAGAAGGCCGCAGCTTCGAAAACCGCTAAAAAAGCAGCTCCGAAGAAAGCCGCTGCAAAGAAAGCTGCCCCCAAGAAGGCTGCTACCGCTAAGAAAGCTGCTCCGAAAAAAGCAGCTGCTAAGAAGGCAGCCCCCAAGAAAGCAGCTTCTAAGAAGTAAGCTTCTTCTCGAATTATCAGAAACCCGCCTTCCGGCGGGTTTCTTCTTTTCCACCCATCCGTGAGCAAGCACTGATGCGAAACCGGTAGCCCTTCCGGTGCAACCGTTTGCCCTGGCTCCTCTCGCTCCACGGCACTATCCAGCTTCTGCCCGTGCATTCTCAGATTAGCCCTTCCGCAGATTGGCAGATTACCTATTTTGCAGCATGGACAATTATGCGATCGCCGAGCAATTCTCACTTCTGGCCCGGCTGATGGACATCCATGGTGAGAACCCGTTCAAAAGCAAGAGTTATTCCTCGGCCGCCTTCGCACTCGAAAAGCTCGACGTCGAAGCCGCCACCCTTCCCCCCTCTTCGATCGCCGGCCTCCGCGGCATCGGCAGCAGCGTTGCAGGCAAGATCCAGGAGTTGCTCGATACAGGGAAGCTCGCCGCGCTCGACGAGCTTATCGCCGACACACCGCCCGGGGTGCTCGAGATGCTCAACATCAAGGGTCTCGGCCCGAAGAAGATCCACAGCATCTGGAAAGAACTGCATATCGATAACCTGGGCGCACTCCAGGACGCCTGCCGCAGCGGCCGCATCGCCGCTACAAAAGGGTTTGGCGAAAAAACGCAGGAGAAGATCCTTGAGTCGATCCAGTTTCACAAGCAAAACGCCGGCAAGTTTCTCTTTGCGCAGGTCGAGGCCTTCGCGCAGGCGATCCAGGCCCACCTGGAGCAGCACTACCCCGACGCGCAGCATGCGCTTACCGGGCCCTACCGCCGTCACTGTGAAGTAATCGACGAGCTCGAATGGGTGAGCACGATTTCCGTGAAAGAAGCCAAGCGCTTTTTCGAGGGCGAGGCCTTTACGCTCGTCAGCGAGTCGAACGAATGGGTCGAGTTTGTTTCCGGCGAAGGACTGCTGCTCCGGTTGTATTTCTGCGGTACCGATGATTTCGGAACTGTGCTCTTCCGGACGACCGGCAGCGAGGCCTTCACCTTCGCCTGGAAAGACGCCGGCCTGCCGATGGACGGCCGGGACGAGGAAAGCATTTTCGAAAAGGCGGGCATCCCGGTGATTCCTCCGTACCTGCGCGAAACCGAGGCGATCATTGAAAAAGCCCGCAACGGCGCCCTGCCCGAGCCGATGCAGGTCGACGATATCCGCGGCATCATCCACGCACACAGCAACTGGAGCGATGGCGCCCATACGCTCGAAGAAATGGCCCGTGAGCTCATAAGCCGCGGCTACGAATACCTGGTCATCTCCGACCACTCCAAGGCCGCCTATTATGCCAATGGCCTCGATGAGAACCGCATCCGGGCACAGCACCAGGAGATCGATGCGCTCAATGAAAAGCTGAAGCCCTTCCGGATCTTCAAAAGCATCGAGTGCGATATCCTTGCCGACGGATCGCTCGACTACCCCGACTCCGTGCTGGCCAGCTTTGACCTTGTCATCGCCTCGATTCACTCCAACCTCGACATGAACGAGGAGAAGGCGATGCTCCGATTGCTCGGCGCAATCACCAATCCCTACGTGACCATCATGGGCCACCTTACGGGCCGGCTCCTCACGCGTCGCCGCGGCTACCCCATCGACCACGAGGCGATCATCGATGCCTGCGCTGCCAACAATGTTGCCATCGAGATCAATGCAAGCCCCGTGCGTCTCGATATGGACTGGCGCTACGTGCAGTACGCACTCGAAAAAGGCCTCTACCTTTCCGTGAATCCCGACGCGCACAGCTTCGAGGATATCGACAACCTGAAATACGGTGTTGCCGCCGCGCAGAAAGGCGGGCTTACAAAAGAGCGGAATCTCAGCTCGTTTACCCGGGACCAGTTCGAAGCTTTTCTGGAAAGAAGGAAGAGCAAATGATTACATGAATACATGATTACATGAGGGCAAGGTGCAGGTACAACTCTAACGCCCTCTTCATTCAAGTACTCATGTACTCAATTAGTCAAGTACTCATTCCTCGCCCGCGTCGGCAAGCGGCAACTCCACGAAAAAGCTGGTCCCGATTCCTTTCTCTGTTTCAAACCAGATGCGGCCGGCAGCCTGCTCCACGATGCTTTTGCACATGGCCAGCCCGAGACCGGTACCTGACGTTTTCGTGGTGAAGTTGGGCGTGAAGATCTTTTCCTGCATTTCTTCCGGGATGCCTTCACCATTGTCGCGCACCTCGATCCGCAGCAGCCGGTCGAGCCTTGTTTCGCGTATCGTTATCCGGCACAGCGGCTGGCTGGCGCAGGCTTCCACGGCATTGGTGACGAGGTTGGTGAAGAGACGCACCATATGCGTGCGGTCGGCATGAACGGAAAGCGCCCCGGGCAGCCGCTCCCAGCGCCAGTCGATCTTCTGGTTGGTAACATATAATCCTTCCAGGCTTTGCAGCACCTCGTGGAGGTCGAAGGTTTCCAGGTGCCGGTTGCCGATGTTGGCAAAGCGCGCGAAGTCGGAGGAGATGCGCGCGAGGTGATCGATCTGCTCGATGAGTGTTTGGGCCACGCTCGTGGTAAGGGCCTGCACGTTGGGCTGGTTGTTGGCCACCGCGCGCTGCAGGTACTGGATACTCAGCTTCATGGGCGTGAGCGGGTTCTTGATCTCATGGGCCACCTGCCGGGCCATCTCGCGCCACGCGCCTTCGCGCTCGCTCCGGGCAAGGGCCGAGGCGCTCTCCTCGAGCTGGCGCACCATGCGGTTGTACTGCTCCACCAGCACCCCGATCTCGTCGTTGCGCGGCCATTCAATCGGCTCGTTGCGCTGCCCCAGGTTGATCGCGCGCATCTTATCGCCGATGAGCGAGAAGGACTGCGTGATGCGGTTAGTGATGAACAGCGCGATGATACCCGCGATCAGGAAGATAAAGGCGTTGAGGTTGATGATGGTAACGAGGAAGTTTGATATCTCCTGGTTCAGATCGATCTGCGAGAGGAAGTACGGGATATTCAGGTAGGCATACACCTCGCCTTTCTTGTTGGTGATCGCCGCGTAGATACTCATGTACCGCAGCGACGAAAGCCGCTCTTCCTGTACATACTGGATCTCGCGCAGCCGCGCCAGGTGGTGCCAGGCTTCGGGGTGGATCTGCGTGCTGAGCAACCCGCGCTTGTACACTTCCGGCTCCGAAGACACCTGCAGCGCGCCCTTGGGGTCGTACAGGTTCACGTCAACGTTGTGTATTTCGGCGATCTCGTTCACGAGCGTTTGCAAGCCCTGGTCGGCCAGCGAGTCTTCTTCCAAAAGGCTAGCGCCGATGGGCTTCCCGGCGATGACGCGCTGCTGCAGCTCTCTCGTTACGATGGCGGCCGTACGGCTCAACTTGTCGACGTTGTTGCGCTGGTAGCGGGCAACAAAGAAGGAGATCGTCGCAACGCCGATCACGAGGAACGAAAAGATGCTGATGAAGATGATGGTGCCGTGTACCTGCGAGCGGATGTTGAACTGGAAGAACTGGTACGAGCGCCAGTCGTCGCCGGCGCGGAGGAGGAACAGCAGGAAACGGAGCAGCCCTACCAGGAACAGGAAGGCGCAGAACAGGTAGGAAAAAAGCGTGATGCTTTCGAGGAGCGTATCGCGCTGCTTAGCGATCACCACTACCTTGCTCCCGCTGGCGCGGTACCAAAGCTCGTCGAAGCCGCCGTTCTGTCTCCGCTCGTATTCTTCCACCGGTAGGTCACGTGTTGCGAGGCTGATCTTGAACGAATACTTGTTGCTCGAGAGCACCAGGAGCCCGTTGCTGTAAATGGCGTACGCATATACGGGCGAGTTTTCCGCATCGGTTTCGCCGGTGCGCCGGAACAGCTCCGGGTACAGCGCCTCTGAATTGTATTTGCGCGGGGTGCTGACGATGAAGAACGTGCCCAGCTGACCGCTGCTGTCGGTGATGCGGCGCTTCGTGATGTAGGTAAATTGATTGTAGGCCGTTTCGTAATACGACAGGTCGGGCACTTTCGTTGGCCGGCTCTGTACCGAGAACAGGTTGTTGAGCTCGGCGAACGACGCGCTGTCGCTGTTGTTGACGGGATTGTTGCCGGCATCGAACACGAAGATCCGCGTCTCGTAGCGACTCAGGTAGCCCATGATGTTCTCGCTGATGATACTGTCGCGGAGCACGCGGTTTTGTACCGGGTCGCGGAAGCGCGGGAAGCTTTTCGACAGGAAATCGTTGTCGAGGTAGGCAAGCGCCGTGCTGAGGGTGTGCTCGCTTGATGGGTCGGTAAGCTCGTCGTATTTGACGGCCATCGCCTTGCGGAATTGCAGCTCTTTCTGCCGGTTTTGCCCGAGGATAATGATCGCAAGCGAGATCGAGAAAACAAAGATCCAGAAGAGTACCCCGGCAATGGAGATGCGGAAGCGGTTGATGAAAAAGTGGCTTCGGCTTACGAGAATCGTGTAGCAGATCAGCCAGATCAGCACCGGGAGGTGGAACAGCACAACCTTATTGCCGCTGCGGAGCGTGAGAAACAGCAGCCCCATGAACGCGAGGCTGAAATACAGGTATACCATGCGCCCGGCAAAGGCGGCGAAGATGACGCGGTAGAGCACCCGTGTGAAGTAATAGAATGTGAGTGTCAGCAGCGCGAGTACGAGAAAGCCCACCACCGTATACGCATCCAGGCTGAAAAAATCGATGACGTTGAACGAAATCCGGGAGTCGGCAACAAGCGATTGCACGACGTTGGCAAACTGGAAGGAGCCGAACATGAGCACAAACAGGGCAACAATGCCTGCAGGCAGGAGGCGCTTTTCGTCGAGGAATGCCGGGAGCTTGCCATCGGGGCCCATCCGGTACCAGATGAATACGGTGAACCAGCAGGAAAGGATGGCCGTGATCAGCAGGTCGCCGAGTGAGCGGAGGAGAAAGTTCTTGCTGTAGATCGCGGGATCAAAGAGGGTAAACTGGCGGAAGGAAAACAGTCCCGGGAAAAACAGGAGCAGCGCGCGGATCGCAACCAGCACTACGAAGAGAAAGAGGATTCCGCGGATCTTGCCCCGGGCAACGGTTACACGCTCGGCGAGGAAGTGTATATAAGCGAGCAGAAGGAGAAAAGCGAGGATCCGCAGCAGGGCCGTCACGGCATCCACGCGGCCGGCGCTGACACCCTTTGCATCGATATAGAATAGCCGCTGGGTGCTCGCATCGCGGATGGCATAAGGCGTTTTATCCGTAGAAATCCGGATGCGCCCGTCGGCTTCGGGGTCGTGGGGGAAGTAGGATTTGAGGTAACTCGAATGCTGGTAGCCGAAGTGGTATTCGATCGGGATGACGGCCACGGCCCATATCGCGCGCTTGTCGACCGGCAGGCTGAAGCTGCGCCGGATGCTGATGAAGTAGCCGTTCTGCTGTGCCTGGAACCTGGTGCCGGGGCGGCCGTCGGGCGGAGGGCCGGGTGGTTGCATCCGCTGGTTGTTCCAGTACAGCAACTCGCCGTTTGCATTATAGAGGAACAACCCGTAAGGCTTCGCCAGCATGGTCCGGAATTCGGACTCCTCCTCCTGGCCAAGCGCGAGTCGCTGCAGGAGAGCCTTGTTGCCGAGGAGCGTGGCAAAATCCCCCTCGGCACCATGAATGTATTTTTCGAGACGACGCTGCTCGCGCTCCATCGATGGCTGCTCATGAAAGTAAATACCTGTCAGCAGCGACAGGAACAGCAAGGCAGCCGCCGTGTACAGGAGTGCTTTTTTCGGCAGGCTTTGGTTGCTGTGGGCAGGTTTCACGATCGATCGCGTTTGATCTCGTTCCAGAGGGCGTCCATTTCGGAGAGGGTCATATCATTGAGCGACCGTCCCTGCGCGCGGGCGCGGTCTTCCATCTGCGTAAAACGAGCGGTGAATTTATTGTTGGTGACGGCGAGGGCATTTTCGGCATCGACGTTCAAAAACCGTGCAAAGTTTACGAGTGAGAAAAGCACGTCGCCGAACTCCTCTTCGATCTTTTTCGGATCGCCGTCGGCCTGCGCTTCGCGGAGCTCGCCGATCTCCTCTTCCACCTTCTCCCACACCTGCTCCTTGGTATCCCATTCAAAGCCTACCTGCTTCGCCTTTTCCTGGAGACGCATCGCCTTGACAAGCGCCGGGAGTGTTTTAGGGACGCCTGATAGTACCGATTTCTTTCCTTCCTTGAGCTTGATCTGCTCCCAATTGCGCTTCACGTCCTCGTCGTTTTCCACCTGCACGTCGCCGTAGATATGCGGGTGCCGGGTGATCAGCTTTTCGCAGATCCCGTTGATGACTTCGTCGAGCGTGAACTGTCCCTGCTCGCGGCCGATGCGCGCATAGAACACGATGTGCAGCAACAGGTCGCCCAGTTCCTCCCGAATCCCTTTCCAGTCCTCATCGGTGATGGCGTCGGCGAGCTCGTAGGTTTCCTCCAGCGTCATCTGGCGAAGGCTCTGGATCGTCTGCTTGCGGTCCCAGGCGCACTGCTCGCGGAGTTCGTCCATAATGGTCACGAGGCGGGCGAAAGCGGTTTGCGGATCATTCATAGCTTAGAATTGAGTGGCCGAAATAGCCACAAAGATCATGAAGAGCAGGCCGAAGAGGAAAAGGCTCATGAAGTTAAGCAGCAGGAATTTCGACAGCGTGCGCCCGGGGGATTGCCCGTAGAAGTTACGCATGCCTTTGTAGAGGTAATAGAGCCCGGCGCAAAAGAGTCCGAAGGTGAGCCAGCTGAGCAGCTTCCAGTGGAGCAGGTTGTTGAGGCGCACGACCAGCAGGACAGCCAGCAGCAGGATGAAGTTGAAAATGTAATAATAGAGCGTGAACACGAGATGATCGGCGTAGAAAAACGTCTTCCGCCGCAGGTACAGCAATTGGAGCAGGAGCGCGAAGAACGGGAGCGATACAAACAGCATGTAGGGCAGCCGGTGAAAGAGGTTTTCGAAGAAAGCCTGCTGCGCCTCGCGCCGGTCTTCGTGGAAGCGCTCGTTGACGCGCCGTGCACGTGTACTTACGAAGCGGCCCAGCCAGCCTTTGCCGAGATCGCTCGCCCAGTCGTGCGCCCGGATACTGTCATTGCGCTCGGTGGCATATTGGTAACGAGTGCCCTTGTATTCGATCACCGAATCGCTGTGCGCCGCCGAATCGACCTTCAGCGAAACGGTGAGCGACGTATCGAGAAAGACAGGAAGTGCCTGGCGGGCATTGCTATCAGAGGGACGAACGGCCAGGTCTGAAGCGATCTCGTAGCGCTCCACCCGCGAAAGGGTCGAATCGTCGAGGCTTTCGCGGCTGTTGACCTCCACCTTGTTGATGGTTGTAAAGATCAGGAAGAAGATGGCCGATGTAAACAGGTACATCCGGATCGGATCGAGGAAGGCCACGCGGCGGCCGGCAATATATTCACGGGGTACGCGGCCAGGGCGGAAGAGCAGGTAGCGGACCGTATCGAAGAATTTTCCGTCGAAGTGAAACAAATCGAAGAAAAAGTGCTGGATAAGGTGGCCGAAGGTCTGGTGGGGAACGATGTTCTCCTGCCCGCACTGCTGGCAATAGCGGCCGGCTACTTCGGCGCCGCAGTTGAGGCAGTTCTTCTCGGCGCGTTCGGGTTGGTGCGACACGTCAATTTTTGTTAAAAATAAGTATTCAAAAAAGGTTGCAACAGTTTGTTGTCGACCCGGTGGCAAAGCAAGGCGTATTTTTGAGAACAAACAATACCCGGATGAAATTCCTGTTGTCGCTTTTTCTTCTCCCCTGCTCGCTCGCGGCCTCGGCCCAGTATTATTACAAAGACATCGTCGGCACGCGCGAGACCAACGAGCAGCTAAAGCGGTATCGCGAAGCAGGCGTACGCAGCGTGGCTGTCAGCTCCTTCGATGCCGATGGCAGCAAGAGCGACGCCCTCGACATCCAGCAGTCCTTTACCGGCAATACCCTGGTAACGACAACAGTGCTCGATTCCAATACGACGGTTCTGCAAACGGTTCTCGACGAGCAGGGCCGCGTGGCCCGCACTGTCGACAGCAGCGAGGCTGCTACTTCCATCACCACCTATACCTACAACGCTGCAGGCCAGCTGGAACGAACGGAGAGCCGTACTGCTGATCCGACGGGCAAGTTTGTGCAGCGCGAGGAACACCGCTGGGAATGGAGCGGCAACAACGTGCAGCGCATGCTGCGTATCCGCAACGGCGTGGATACATCGATAGTCCGGGTCGTCGTGGATGAAAAAGGACAGGTATCGGAAGAGCACGCGAAGCGTGCCGGCCTTCCCGAAGACGTCGTGTATTACTATTACAATGAAGCCGGCCGGCTTACCGATATCGTACGGTTTAATGAAAAGGCAAAGCGACTCCTGCCCGAATACATGTTCGAGTACGACGACGCGGGCCGCGTGATCCAGCGGATTACGGTACCCGCCAACAATTCCAACTATTCGATCTGGCGCTACCAGTACGACAACCGCGGTCTCAAGACACGCGAGGCGCTCTACAACCGTGCGAAGCAGCTTACCGGAAAAGTGGAGTACCAGTATACGACAGGATCCTAAGAGGATGGTGGATATCTCGGATGTCGGATCTCGGATCTCGGATCTAGGATCTAGGATCTAGGATCTCAGATCTCAGATTTCAGATTGAGTGAAGTTGCCGTGGGCAACTACGCGCAGTTCCTTACCAATATGGAATATTATTATCTCGGTGACCGGAATACAAATCCTTCGTTGAAGGGTGTTCTGTGCAGCGCGGTGCGGCGTGCGGACGGCAAGTGCATCCGCGGGAAGAATGGCTCGATGCTCGTGCAGTTGGAAGATGGCCGTAAGATGGTGTTGCCGGGGCGGTTGCTGCGGCGGAGAGATACAGCAACACAAAAGCCGTCCTGAAGACGGCTTTTGTGTGCCCCGGGCCGGAATCGAACCGGCACTCCCCTTGCGGAGAACAGGATTTTAAGTCCGGCGTGTCTACCAGTTTCACCACCGGGGCGAGCAGCAAAGATGCTGTAAATAAAAAATCCCGCTGTTGCGGGATTTTCTGAGCGGAAGACCGGGCTCGAACCGGCCACCCCGACCTTGGCAAGGTCGTGCTCTACCAAATGAGCTACTTCCGCTTGATTATCAGTTTGTTATCACTGATTTTGTTAAGAACTTCGGGTTGCAAATATAAGAGCCTTTTTTCTTTCCAAACAAATTTTTCTGAAAAAAATTTATTTGTACTCCGGCGTATACTGCGTGCTCGGTTGTACCGTGTACTCGATACGGTTCTTCTCGTAACGCTTGGTGTATAACTTGTAGCAGCTGCCGAAGAAGAAAGCGAGCATGCAAAATACCGACAGGTAGAACAGGAAGGCAGACGACGATACCCAGCTATGGGTGAAGTCGCGGTCTTGCACTTTCTGGAGTTCTTCCTGGTATTCTTGCTGGTGATCCATACCTGAAATTTGTGTTGCAAAAATAAGGGGCTGGTTGTCAATTAGCAAACAACGGTGGAAAACTATTTGACGATTTCGCGAAAATATTTTCGACCGCGCACAAAGTGTTGCCAGATGAGACTGCCGCCGTACACACCGCGCAGCTGACGGAGCTTCGGCTTCGGCAGGCGATCGGGCGCCCTTTTCCGCAGCAGCCATTTATAAAAGGCAACGTGCGCGCGGTTGATCGCAATGAAATAACCGCTGTCGCCGGCAAGCAAACCTTTTACACCTGCTACCTGATCGAGCAGTATGCGGTAGGGTATCTTCCACCAGCGCTCCGAGGGAGCGAGGTTCTTCGCCAGCATGATATGATTGTTGCGGAAATTCAAAAAGGTCTTGGTCGAATTGCCCTTGGGCAGCGTGCCGCCGCCCACGTGGTACACCACCGCGTGCGGGCAGCAGAAGACGCCATAGCCCGCGCGCTGCAGGCGCCAGCACAGGTCTATCTCTTCCTGGTGGGCGAAGAAGTAAGGATCCAGCCCGCCGAGCTCGTGGTACACCGACGCGCGGATGAAAAGCGCTGCGCCGCTGGCCCAGAACACCGATTGCACCGAGTCGTACTGGCCTTCGTCGATCTCGGAGACGTCGAAGATGCGGCCGCGCGAGAACGGGTATCCCAGGGTATCGAGCCAGCCGCCGGAGCCGCCCGCGTATTCGAAGTGATCGCGCTGGTGGAAAGCCAGCAGCTTGGGCTGGCAGGCCGCTGCGCGTGGCGTCGTTTCCAGCAGCCCGATCACGGGGCTTACCCAGCCCGGCGTCACTTCCACATCGGAGTTGAGGAGCACGTAGTAATCCGCCTGCACCTGGGCCAGCGCCTCGTTGTAGCCCTGCGCGAAGCCGTGGTTCTTCCCGAGCAACCGTAGTTCTACGGATGGGAAGCGCTCGCGCACAAAGTCAACGGAATCGTCGCTGGAGCCGTTGTCGGCCAGCACGACGCTGAAGTTCGGGTAGTCGGTGGCCAGCACCGACGGCAGGAACTGCTCGAGGTAACGGCGCCCGTTCCAGTTCAGGATTACAATAGCAACATGGGGAAATGAAGTCAAGCGCGCGGAATTAGTGGGCCAAAAATAAGCGAGTTGGGGCAATGTGGTAAAGGCGCTTCGGCTGCGCCCGCTGCCCGTTGCTGAACAGGCGCAACAGGCTGCTCGCACGCGCCGTCTCAGCGATCAGAGCGAATAACCGATAACTTCGGAGCATGTTACGCTCCCTGCTGAACCTGCGTGCCCTGCTGGCGCTGATCGCCATCCTGATCGTCAGCGGTACGATCTGGTATTCGTCGTACCTCGCTTCCAAGATCGAGCGCGAGGAGCGGCAGAAGGTGGAGGAATGGGTAGAGGCCAGCAATACGCTCCTCAGCCCGAAGAATACCGACACGCGCCTGCCCTTCAAGATCATTACCGACAACGACGATATCCCGATCATCTGGACCGACGAGCGCGACTCCATCCTCGACCACCGTAACCTCGACTCGTCGCGGCTGAAAGAAAAGGGCTACCTCGCCGGCCGGCTGCGGGAGTTTCGCAACGCGCATGCTCCCCTCACCTACTTCGACCCTTACGACTCCACGCGCACCAACCGCTATTATTATGGCAACAGCCGCCTCCTTACCGAGGTGCGGTATTATCCTTATGTGCAGCTCGTGATCGTAGCCCTGTTCATCGGCCTCACCGTACTGTCGCTCCGCAGCTCCTACCTCGCCACCCAGAACCAGGTATGGGCCGGCATGGCCAAGGAAACGGCGCACCAACTGGGCACGCCGGTGTCGTCGCTCGAAGGCTGGATCGAGCTGCTCAAGGAAACGCACGGAGAAGAAGAATTTGTGCAGGAGCTTGAAAAAGACATCAGCCGGTTGCGGCTCGTGAGCGATCGCTTCGGCAAGATCGGCAGCACGCCCAAGCTGGAGCCGGTCGACGTGGTGGCGCAGGTGCGGCAGGTAATGGAATACGTAAAGAAGCGGGCGCCGGGCCGTGTGCGCTTTGCGCTTGAAACGCACGGAACCGACAGCATCCGCGTGCCGCTCTCCGGCCCCCTCTTCGACTGGGTGATCGAGAACCTCCTGAAAAACGGACTCGACGCCCTCGAGGGCAAGGGTGCCATCGTTGTCGACATACAGGAAGGCGCCGGCAAGGTGGTCATCGATGTGGCCGACACGGGCAAGGGCATCAGCAAGGCCAACGTGGCGAAAGTGTTCAAGCCGGGATTTACCACCAAGAAGCGCGGCTGGGGTCTCGGGCTCAGCCTTTCCAAGCGGATTGTAGAGCAATACCACCGCGGTCAGCTCTCCGTAAAAAATTCTGAGCCAGGAAAAGGAACAACTTTTCGGATTGTATTGAGAAAGTAATTACATTTGCACTCCCCAAACGGGGATAGCTCTTACAAAAGGATGCCCAGGTGGCGAAATTGGTAGACGCACTACCTTGAGGTGGTAGCGCCGGTAACGGTGTGCTGGTTCGAATCCAGTCTTGGGCACAAAACCCCTGTAAGTGAATGACTTACAGGGGTTTTTTATTTGAAGTGTAGCAATAGATATGCGCTTTTGCTTTTTGACCGGGAAACTAAAAACACGGTTTCGACGAGACATTGTGTGTCATTCGAAAATTTCCCGATGGCTCCTAACGCTAACACACCGCTCACATAGACGCAATCGACTTTCCTTGACGGTACTTAGTTGGGTAGGAGCAACAAACAATTTCCCTCTTGCTATACAGTCTCGAATTCTAAGTGAGTTCTCTCCAGTCATTAAATCCTGAAAAGCAACGCGGCAATAACCCTGTTTTCGGCTTTTCGCAAGTCCGGGCGCCAATCCGGAGCCAAAGCTGTCGTTGTATAACCATTTGGAGAAGTGACACCGCCTGGTCCGGCGAAATAAGGGCTATTTGCTTCCCGGTGCACAAACTCTATTCGGAATGCCAGGCTTTGGTTAAACAGCCATTCGAGATTCGTCGAAAAGTCCCAGCCTTCAAATGGGTCGCCCGGGTTGGCGCTATAGGGAAATGCACCTTCGGTGCGGGTTGGATTACCGGGATCGGGCAAAGGACTCGCTTGTCCTGTTGGATAGAGCACGAGGTAGCGACCAGGGTTTTTCATCCACCCTCCCCCTACCGTCCATGCGTAGCGATTCTGCCGAAACCAAAGGCGGTTATAAAACATCACGCTTAGAAAGTATTGAGCCGGATTGCCAGGTCCGCCATCGTTGAACCCATTTACACCTCCACCCTTTTCGAAGCCCACATCACCGGTGAGCGAGAAAGCCGCCTGGCTAATGCATTTGGACTTTTTTCGATTGAAATACCGTACCAGGCCACTGTTGTCTGAATGAAATCGCTTGCGGCCGGGGATGCCTGCCGCATCCGCGCCGAAATAGTTATTGGTCAACAGCTTCAGGTTGTAGTTCGGCATCCACGTTACGTTCGCACCCACAGCGGGCATTGCGTTGAAGCGCCCATAGCTTTGCCAGCCGTTGATGAGCCAGGGTTCGACCTTCACGTGCTTCGAAGGAAAGATCTGAACGCGCAACCCGTTGAAAAACCAGGGCGTGTTATCGGAAGTGAACGAAGCCTGGTACTCCCAGTTCTCCACCTGGTAGTAAGAATTGAGCCCGATGTAGGAAAGAAACAACCCGGCATCCACGTTGATACCGTACCATTTGTTGATATGGATGCCAGCGTAAGCCTCACTAAGGTAACGGTAGACTTCATTGAGGTGGTACTGGCCGCGATACACGGACAGGTCATTGCGCGGAATCACCTGCGATCGGGTTCCCATTTGCAGCATCACGCGCGCATGGACGTTATCGTAGGTAAAATCACCGCCGGCTAACAGGTGCGCCACCTGCACTTCGTTGTTCCGTGCAAGAGCCGTTGACCCTACCACCGTATTATCATTCGGATTATTGAAGGAATGCGTATAATTCACATCCAGCATCAGCGACGGCTGAAAATACTTTCCGTGGAAAACCGAAGAATCGCGCCGGTCGGAGCCGTTCTGCCAGGCCGTTTCGATGCCATCGAACGGAATTCGTTTCGTACTGTCCTGCGCTTGCAAAGCCAAGTTTGAAAAAACGAATAAGGTCGTGATTAATGTCTTCATATCTATTTTTTTGTAAGAGACGGGCGAAGCTCCCGCCGCTTCAATTTGACTGGATTGACGGGGTTGAGCAGCAGCGGGAATTTTTCAGTAACAACATTGCTCTGATCCAGGCCAAAACCGCGCTCCTCGCTGAGGCTTAGACCTTTAACCCAGAAATAAAACTGCATGATGATCCGTTCGGTTAGCGGGAGATCGTTGTCGCCCGAAAGGAATTTTTCCATCACCACATACTGGATATCGCCGACCGGGTTAATGCGTTGCAGGCGCTCGTATTTGACCTCGACCCGGATCTCCTGTGCCCGGATCATTTCTTCGATCACCGTACGGAACATTGTGCTCGTTCTTGGCGACACTCTGAAGCCAAGGCGAAATTCCACGCGCAGCACTTCCCCCGGCACAATTTGCTGCACTGTATACTCGCTGGTGTACGGATCATCCACTGTATGTACATGCACGAACCAATAGATATCCGCGCGCTTCGGCTTACCGTTCAATATCGAGTAAAGGATCTTGTGTTCGATCTCACTCGCATGATCGGCACTGGTAAGGTAGACGAGGTGGGTGGCGTATTTTGCAACAGATTGATCGTTGCTTAATTCTGTAAGCAAGGGCAGGTATGGCTCTATGCGCACGAATTCCACATAGCGGTTCTTCACCTTTCGTGCCCGGTACCAGGTATACATTACCAGTATGATCCCGAATTCGAAAATGAGAAACATCCAGCGTTGCTTGATCTTCGCCACGTTTGCGATGAAGAACGACAATTCGATGCAGAGAAAGATGGCGAGCACGACAGCAATGACCGGCACCGCCCACTTGCGTATGAATTTCATGTAGTAGAACATCAGAATGGTGGTCATCAGCATGGCGATCGTGATTGAAAACCCATAAGCCGCCTCCATCTTTGCCGACTCACGGAAGTAGAGCATGACAGCCATGCAGCCCACCCAAAGGATGGCATTGATACTCGGGATATACACTTGCCCGCGCACTTCCGTCGGGTACTTCACACGGATCTTGGGCCAGAAGTTAAGCCGCATCGCTTCTGAGATCAGCGTAAACGAGCCTGAAATAAGCGCTTGCGAAGCGATGATGGTTGCCGCTGTAGCAATGCCAATCCCGGCGATCAGAAACCAATGCGGCATCATCTCATAGAACGGGTTGCGCCCCTGCAGCAGGCCTCCCTTGAATTGCAGGAGCCAGGCACCTTGTCCGAAATAATTTAACAGAAGAGCGGACTTCACGAATATCCAGCTGTAGCGTATGTTACCGCGCCCGCAATGCCCCAGGTCCGAATAGAGCGCTTCGGCGCCCGTAGTACATAGGAACACGGAGCCGAGCAACCAGAATCCCTTCGGGTATTTGGTGAGCAGGTCATAGCCATAGACAGGGTTGATGGCCCGCAGCACACCCGGGTTGCCAGCGATGAAGCAAATGCCGAGTACCGCCAGCATCGAAAACCAAACCGTCATGATCGGACCGAAGGCCCGCCCGATCAAATTGGTGCCGAATTGCTGAAAGAAAAACAGCAGCGTCAGGATGCCGATAATGATTCCGACCGTAAGCGCATTACCGGGAACAATAGTTTGCCCCAGCGCTTTTACCCCATTTAAACCTTCTATGGCCGCGGACACAGAAATCGGAGGCGTGATGATGCCATCGGCAAGCAGGGTGCCCGCGCCGATGATCGCAGGAAGGTAGAGCCAGCGTCGGAAGCGCCGCACCAATGCAAACAAGGAAAAGATACCCCCTTCCCCACGGTTGTCGGCCTGCAGTGTGAGCAGCACATATTTGAACGTGGTTTGCAATGTCAGGGTCCAGAATACACAGGAGATACCGCCATACACAAGTGCCTCGCTGATCTCGCGTTTGCCCACGATCGAACTCATGACATACAGTGGTGACGTGCCGATGTCACCGTAAATGATTCCCAGGGCCACCAGTATACCGGCGGCCGTGACTTTGCTAACCTGCTTGCTCACGGTAAAGTTTTTAATGCGATCAATCGCCCGATAAGAACCGATAGCCAACCCCTGATTCGGTAATCAGGTGTCGGGGCCGGTTTGGGTCTTTTTCTATTTTCTTGCGCAGCTGCGCTACATATACTCTCAGGTATTGCGACTCGGCAGTGAAACCTGGCCCCCAAACCTTGGTCAGCATTTGTTGATGGGTCATCACCTTACCCTCGTTGCGAACAAACAGTGCCAGCAGGCTGTATTCGGTAGCCGTAAGTTTAATCGTTGCACCATTCCGCTTTACCGAACGGGCCGCCAGGTCCATTTCAATTTCGCCAAAGGAAATAACTGAGGAGGCCTCCGCTCCGGATACGAGGCGTAGCGATGAGCGAACCCGCGCCAATAGCTCGCCGGTGCGAAAGGGCTTGGTGATATAGTCATTAGCACCCCCATCGAGCGCTGCCACGATGTTCGCTTCGTCGTCGAGTGCGGAAACGATCAGGACTGGTCGTTCGTACCAGGCACGGAGCTCCTGCAATACCTGCAGCCCGGGTTGATCCGGCAAACCGAGATCCAGCAAAATGAGATCTGGTGGATGATTAGCCGCCAGTACGAGGCCTTCTTTACCGGTAGCGGCGGTCTGTACGGCATAGCCCTGGGCTTCCAGCGTGATCTGCAGTAGTTTACGGATCTGCGCTTCGTCATCTATGACAAGTACATAAGCACTATTCATGGGACGACTATTTTAGATTCCGCTGTTTCCACCGGAACTGTGATTGTAAAGCGGGCTCCACCAAGCGGCGCGTTTTCCAGAACGATCCTACCGCCGTGTGCTTCCACAAATCCTTTGGCGATGGAAAGACCAAGACCCGTGCCGCCCGTGGGCGATTGATCCAACCGGTAAAATTTGTCAAAAACACGCTCCAGCGCATCTTTGGGAAAGCCGGGGCCGTTGTCTTCCAATACGATGCGGCAAATACCTTCGGAGCATGCTACAGTTACGGAAATGATTGAGCCCTTCGGAGTATATTGAACGGCGTTGGAAAGCAGGTTGAACAAAGCCTGCTCAAAGAGCACTGTGTCGAGTTTAACAAGGGGCAGGCTTTCCGGAATTGAAATGTCGAGCACATGGTCTTTCGCAACTTCTTCAAGGCGCCGAATCGAAGCGTACACCAACTCGGTCATCTCGCACCAGTCCAAACGCAGCTTGATGGCGCCCGCTTCCAGGCGAGACATGTTCAACAAGTTTTCTACCTGGTGATTCAACCGGAGTGCTGCAATTGAAATTTCCGAAATGAGGCTGCTTTTGTTCTCATCGGAAACCCGGCTATCGGGATCCATCAGGTTGTCGGTTGCGCCGATTATGGTGGCAATCGGCGTCCGCAGCTCGTGCGAGAGCGAGTTCAGCAGCGTGCTGTAAAGACGCACCATCGCGGCCTTTTCCTCTCGTTGCTGGGCTACCTTTTGAATCTGCTTCAGCTTATAGGTTAGTGTCGCATGAACCAGTGCGATCACGTAATACATCAGCAACAGGAAACTGTCTTCCGTGCTGCCAACCTGGAATGTAAAACGGGGCGGAATGAAGAAATAATCCCAGATCAGCGCGCTGAGCGTGGCGGCGATCAAAACGGGAACGATATCACAGAATAGCGCAAGGAACGATACTGTAACCAAGAGCACGTAGGCAACGACCTTGTAGCCGGTAGCGGGTGCCAATGCGAAACACAATACAGAAACCCCGGCAACTACCAGGAGGTTGAGCCAGTACTGGGTACCTTTTCCAAAGCTTCTGCGGCGCGATTGATTCACTGTCTTCGTTTACGACACAAAGGTATCCTGCGCGTATAAAGCAGATATCAAGAATTGCTCTTCGCGTATAAAAATTATATAAAGAGCGGCCAAGCCTGGCGCAGAAAGAAACTACTAACCTGTTGCCGCGATATACAAGGCCACCGTTTATTTCAACCGGATACTTTCCTGTATAGAAAATTGCGTGAAGAGAAATCGGGGTGTCAACCGATCTCCGTTTTGACCGGGAAAATCAGCGAAAAAACGCGCTAGTTGACCGGCGTGAACACCAGGATTCGGAAAGAACCTGGGATCATGTGCGGGCGCTCATTTGCCGCAGCGGGCTTTTCGAAATCGGCGGCCGGTAGGAAAATGGTTCCGGTCGCGGGGTCGAGTGCGATCGTCCGGGCGCTCCGCTGTGTTGGAACGGTTGCCACGGAAACGAATTTATCTGCCGAGACTTCCCGGATAACCGAAAGCGTTCCCGATTGCCCGTTCGACGTAATGACGAGCCGGCGCTTCGGCCAAAAAACAACACCATCGCAACCAGCGCCAATGGGAAGGCTGGCAACGATCCTCCCCGTACCTGCATCGAGTACGACAAGCTTTTCCTCGCAGCCGGCAAACAGGCGGTTCGTTGCCGGATCGTATTGCAGCCCGGTAGGCCCTTCCGCGCCCCCAAGCGACCAGCGATGAATCACCTTCCGCGCTTTCAGGTCGACGCAGACAACTTCGTTTTTATCTTCGATATTGACGAAGAGCCGCCCCTTGCCGTCGCTGGCAGCTTCTTCGGGTCTGCCTCCTACGGCGATGGTACCCTCAACGACATTTTTAGTCGGGTTTATCAGTGTCAGATCGCCCGAACGTCCGTTGCAGGTGATGACGAACCCTGTAAAGGGCTCGAAAAGGATCGCGTCCGGGTTCTGGCCAGTGGCAATGGAATCAACCACAGCGAGCGTTTTGAGGTCGAATACGAAAACATTGTTCCGGCGCCCGTTGCTGGTGAAGCCGTGCCCAACCGAAGGATCGAAAGCAATCCCGTGCACGCCGGTCGTATTCGGGATCACTCCGATTGAGTCGCCGGTGGCTGCGTTCAATACGTTTACCTGGGTTGCGTGCGCCACGAATATTCGTCCCGAATAAAGGGCCAGATAGTCCCAGCCCCCCGTGCTCCTGATCGGAAAAGATTGTTTCTGCCGGAATGAAGTGTGCTGCGTCAAACCCAGCAGGCTGGCAAAGAGTCCGATGATCACAAATAGCGCGCGCATGACTTTCTTCTTTGCAGTCAATTTACCAAGAATTCCATTGACGAACGAAACGAGAGGCGCAGGGTTTCCGATTGCCGGCTGTGCACAAAAAAACCCCTGCCGGCGATGCACGGGCGAAGGGTTTGTACTTTCCTGCTACCCAAGACGTGAAGGAGTCCCGGCGGCGCTGGTATTATTTACATGAAAGATCCGGGACAGGATTAGCTGCCCCGGATCTTTTAGTTACTGCCGGTTATTTAGCGGGCAGGATGTCGATGATGACCGTGCGGTTGTAAAAACGTTCTTCGGGATAGCTGTTGTCGAAAGGCGCCATACCCGGGTCTTCGCCGAACCCGTACGACTGGAACTGCACGGCTTTCGTTCCGCGGCGCAGAAGTG
Organism: Flaviaestuariibacter terrae; assembly: GCF_054777635.1. Taxonomy (NCBI): domain Bacteria; kingdom Pseudomonadati; phylum Bacteroidota; class Chitinophagia; order Chitinophagales; family Chitinophagaceae; genus Flaviaestuariibacter; species Flaviaestuariibacter terrae. Next base: position 321,484 of record NZ_BAAHAL010000006.1, on the reverse strand, counting down.
CCGCTTCCAGGATAGCCTGTGCGCCCCTTGCCCGGTCGTGCGAAAGTGTATGGTTGTAAGCCTCGTCACCGATGATATCGGTATGGCCGTGAATGCTGACCATCGCGCTGTCGGTAATAAGCGGAGCCACGACATCCGCCAGGAATTTCTCATAGGAGGCAATGGATTTTGCCTGGTCGAAATCGAAAAGAATGCTGTAGCGAAGACCTTCCTGGACCCCGTCGTCGCGCTTTATCAGGCTGACGGAGCTGCGTGCGCTGATAGCGGCACCGGTGTTGGCAACACCCTGCATCAGCACAACATAGTTGCCTTGGTTTTTTGCGCCAAGAATGGTCTTTCCCGGCACCGATGCCTGGTCGCCCGTGTAGGGTCCGTAGCGTTGAACGCTGCCCTGTTCATCGGTGAGTTCGACCGTCCAGGACTTGAGCGCCATTGACGCACCGTTGTTGGTGAAGACGACATGGCTGTCCATGGGATCTTCCAGCACGGCGGCTATCTGCACCGGCCTGAGAAACGAAGACGTGCTGCCACCGACCTGCAGGAAGATCGCAGGCGATGTGCTCACGATGTCGACGCGGCGGTCGCCGGCCTTCAGGAGTTCAAGATCCTTGCTGGCGCCAGGCTGCTCCGAGGGAATAACCGGCTTGCTGCGGCCTTCCGTAGTAATACGGGTCGGATCGATGCGGTACAGGGAAACGAGGTAGCCCTTTACTTTTTCCGCCATGGCCTTGCCTTCCGCAGGATCCTTGTCGGAAGCCCCTTGGAGGGTAATGGTGCTTTGCGCATCGGCGCGCATCCGGTCGCCGAGGATATTCAGGATATGATAATACACGGCCATCTGGCGGGCAGAGCGACCGTTGGTCAGGTCTGTGGGCTGGCCTTCCTGCAGCTGCGACTCGCGGAACGAGGAAGCTTCGGCAGCTCCCAGGAGCACGTAGCGCTTCGGTATTTCGACGGTTCCCTTATCGAAGAAAACAGAGTTGCGCAGCGGCAAGGTTTCCTTCACCCTGCGGTTCACGCTTATCAGCTTCGGTGCGCGAACGGAGAACTGAACAGCCACGGGTGTACCTGCAGCGTACGTCTCTCCTACCGTTGCCTTGCGGGCACTGCGCGGCGTCATACCGAACTTGATGGCCATGCCGGCCCGTACCGTGTAAACCGACCAGGACTCGGTCACGCGGGGATTACGGCCGAAATCGCTGAGGAATGAGGCGAAGGGAGAAAGCGACATCTGCGTGGCCGCACCCGGCTTCGAAACCGGGATATCGATGCCCGCGCCGGCCTGGGCCGAGAGCATCGTTTTGCGCAGCCCGCTCCAGGCGCCCTGCTTATCGAGCTGCTTGTCCTGCGTATACGTAAAGGACCTCGAAATATTGACGCTGAAGACAGGTCCGGCAAATACATAGAAGGCCGAAGCGAAGGGCGCCACGCGAAGGCTGGGCTCTATCGTTGCATAGCCAAGGTTAGTCGAAAGCGTCGCCGGGCAGTTGCAAGGGGCCATTACCTCTTCAAACTTTCCGCCCCGATTGTCGAACGCAACGTTGAGCATACCACCCCAAACTTTCCCGGGACGATACTCGGCAAGCAGCGATGCGTAAGGCTTTAGCCCATTACCCTTATGAAAGGCCGTAGGCACATGAACCTCGTTGCTGAGGATCTGCGTCGTGCCGCGGTAATGATTTGAATTCACGGCTGCGGACTCGCCGAACCACCAAACGGGTGCGGCTCGGTTGGGCTTTTGTGCCGATGCAGCAGCGCCGGCAAGTGACGCGATGATTAGGAGGGCGGCCAGGCGGCTTTTATCTATCGAAAGTCGTAACATAATAAGCTTGTTGTAGTTGTTGATAGCGGAAGGCATAGGCTTTCCGCAATTTGTTCCTTAGTTCGGAACGTTGATGGTTGTATTCACCATCGTTACCGATGCGTTGAGTGAAAGTGCGCGTCCGTTGAGGACTGTCTGTACCATGTTGCCGGCGGTTGAAAACGTCATTCCGGCTGAGGATATGATCGTACCGACCATCACGCCACCGCCTGCACCGTTGATGGTGGCCGCGGTGCCCACATACCAGTACACGTTCTTCGCCTGTGCCCCGTTTACTAGTATCACGCTGCGTGCGCCTGCAGGTCCGGCAATGCCGACCGTAAGACTGGTAGGTGCCTGGAAGATCCAGACCGCGTTGGGGTCACCCTGCGCGTCAAGCGTAAGGTTGCCGTTGCTGATCTTGAACGTACCCGCTGCGGATTTGTACACTCCGGGCGCGAGGACCAGGTTGCCCAACTCACCAGAACCGGGATCGATGCCACCCGGGCGCGATGCCGGGGAAATTGCCAGGTAAGCAGCGTTGGCATCCGACAATCCCTGGGTAGCGATGGCAAAGGATGCCGCAGAGCCCGGGGGCGGCGGAGCGGTGTGAATCCGTCCCGTTACAAGCCCGATGTTCAAGGGCGTTTCTGTATAGATGTCGCCGGTGGTTCCATCATGAAAACCTGTGACCACCGTGGAAACACCCGTGGTGCCGATGCTGCCGTTGTTGATGACCGTATTAATACCCTGGTTCGTAATACCGGCGCTGCCACCGAATACCCCGAACAGCGCGGCAGATGCCAGGATGGACGGCTGTACCGGCAGGGCTGCCGTGGTGAAGGTCCACACGTAATTGCTGGCTAATGTATTACCCGCCTGGTCCTGCGCACCGGTTGTAATGGTGGCTGTATAAAGCGTGTTGGCCGCGAGGGCTGCCGACGGCGTGAACGTAGCGCTGTTACCCGAATAGGTAACGGTACCTGCAATCGCCGCAGCACCCTGCTTCAGCATAAACGTTGCTGTAGTAATGGTTGCGGGATTCATTGCCTTGCTGAAGGTCGCCGAGACGTTTGTACTAACCGGAACGTTCGCAGCGCCATTGGCCGGATTCGTGGACACGACAACGGGTCGTGTGCCGGTGGCGAAGCTCCAGGTATAATTACTGCCGAGTGCATTGCCGGCGGAGTCTTTAGCAGCCGTAGTGATCGTTCCCGAATAAACTGTATTTGCGGTGAAGGGCGTGGCCGGAACGAAGGTTGCCGTCATACCCGAATAGGTAACGGTGCCCGGAACAATGGTCGCTCCCTGGCGGATGACCACCGAAGTGGCATTTATGGTGGCCGGGTTCATCGCGGTACTGAACAACGCAGTAACGACCTTGTTCAGCGGCACGTCCGATGCGCCGTTGACCGGGTCGGTTGAAACGACGATGGGGAGCGCGCCCGTGTTGAAGTTCCAAACGTAATCGGCTACCATGGCCGTGCCCTCGGTATTCTGGGCGGTGCGCCGGATCGTAGCCGTATACACGGTATTGGCTGCCAGCTGGGCAGTCGGTATAAAGGAGGCCATCATTCCACTGTAGCTGACGGTGCCCGCGATCGGTGTGCTGCCCTGCGCCAGGATAAAGCTGCCGGCATTGATCGTGGCCGCATCCATCGCCACATTAAACGTGGCCGTGATCATTTTCGAGGTAGGAACGTTGATGGCACCGTTTGTCGGGTCGGTTGATACAACTATGGGGCAGGTGCCGATGGTGCCGGTATCGGCCGCTTCTTTTTTACAGCCAAAGGCGAAGACGAGCAGCAATAGCGCAGCAAGCCAGGGAGCATGTCGGAGTCGCGATTTTCGCAGGGTGCATGACGGGGTTGCCTCCAGTGAGGCGAAAGCTTTGTTCATTTGTAGACGTGTAGGTGGAGAGATTAATTCGGATCTAGATTAGAAGTCCGGGGAGACGGGAACCACGCCCAGGGGAGCGTGGTTGGATTTAGGAGTATTACATTTTCCGCTGGCGTACCAGGTCAGCCAGCTTTTGTTTCTGAAGCGTTACTTCGCGGTCCTGGTTTTCGATAGCCGCCTTGTTTTCGCGGATGTCCTTTTCAACGTTGAGCCGTTTTTGCTCGAGTGAAGCTCCATCCTGGCTGAGGCTTTTGTAGCGGGACTCGGCTTTGATGACCAAAGCATTCTGGTCGCGAATGCTATCCTCGAGCGAATACGCATCGATACTGGCTACCAGACCGTTGAGGAAAGCCTTCGCTTCCTCCATATTCATGTAGTGTTGGCCTCCGGCGGACGTGTCGCCCGGCGTGGGTGCGGTGAGCAACAGGGATACAAGCGTGCGTCCTTTTTCCTGGCGGCTCTTGCGATCGATCTTCAGGTGCAGGTCCGCATTGCCGTTTACCTCAGTCGTGCTCTGCGTGTTGCGGAACGTGATAAAGCCCTTGATATCGTCGGTGCGGGAGCGGCCTTTTTTGGACAGGTAATCGGTCAGCGCGGCGGTTACAATATCTTCCGGGTAAGGCAATTCAATAACGGCAGCGGGCTTCAGGTCGCGGGCGACTTTAACCGATCCTTCCGTGGCCTGGCTGAAACCGGTGTAGCCGAACAGGAGCATACTTGCTGCGAAGAGAAACTTTTTCATCTGAAAATTGATTGGGGCAGATTAGAGCGAGCAGCTGTAAGAATTGAAACTGTAGGCGGTCGGGAGTCGGAACGATTACAAAGTGCTGACGGTAAGTACCGGGTGAGTAGAATGATCACTATATACTATGCAATACCGTGCCACAACTCAACCATACCCAGGATAACCGGATATGATTGCCCGCTTCATTTCGATGAACCGCTCAAACCGGCAGCAGGAAAGGGTTTGAGCAGCCGGGTTTCTTTTCTTCAACAGCGCGGGATTTAGCCGGAATTGCCGCGCGCTGCTGCAGCCTGGCTTGCAGCATCATTGACAAGCACCTTTCCTGAGGTGTAATGACCCGATTAGGGGATAAGTCCGGAGTGGGAACAATGGACGGGGATTTGTTTACTGCGGAGATCGGTGCGTCCAGAAGGCAAATGAGCTGCGAAGTACAGAAGCCTTGCCGCTTGGCCTGGTTTTAGCCACCTGCTGTATATATGTATCTTTTCTCTGCCGGATTCCCGGACCCGACCGCTCCGTGCTCTTCAAACGATTGTTCCGCTTCCCTCTCCCAACAGGTTTATTACTTTATCGCCTCCCGGCTTTCCGTAACGCTGCCCCGCCTGATGGGCTTCTATAACCTGCTGATGCGCTAACAAACTCACCCAACAGCCACCCAGGTTTCGATAGAAGGTGTTTGTTGCTTGCCATTTTTGAATAGTATCGGAGGATGGAGAAACAAATTCCGCCTCCATGATGAAAATTAATTCCGTTTTGATTGCCGACGATGATTGCGATGACAGCGAGGCCCTCTGCGAGGTGCTCGAAAGCATCGCCCCCAATATATCCTGCCGCATAGTCCGCGATGGCGCGGAGCTTATGAAGCTGCTGGAAACAGTAGTCCCGGACCTTATTTTCCTGGACCTCGACATGCCCCACAAGAACGGCCTCCAGTGCCTTGTTGAAATACGGGCACATCCGCAGGCCTGTACTATTGCCGTGGTCATCTGCTCCGCCAGCGCCCGTGCCGTGAATATCCAGACCGCCTACGAGATGGGCGCCGACCTCTTCTTCGTGAAGCCAACTACTTTTGGCGAGATCCAGAAATCGATGGCCGACATCCTCCGGTTAAACTGGAACGACCGCCAGGGCATCACCGACCAGCACTGTGTCGATGGCCGGTACATTCCCTTTCCCTGATTGATTTGATACGGGATCAGGAACGGCCAGGCAGCCCTGAAATACATGGATTCGTTAAAGCGTTCAACCTGCGTTCGACGAAGCCGACGGGGTAAACGCCAGGGGCTATCTTTGCACCCATGCGCAAGGCTCCCAAATGGTTACTGCTGCTCCTTGGCGGGTTGCTCGCAATCGCAGCGAGCTGGCCCCTTCCGGCGCGCGCAGCAGCGGAGCCGGCCCGGAGTGGCGCACATTGGAAGCGCGCGGGAATCCGGCTACCGCAGCAGGAAGCGGAGCTTATCCCCATCCACTTTTTCAGCCACGACAATTCTGCAAAGCCCCAGGGACCTTCTGTTCCCTTACTGACATCGGGCGGCAGTAACCTCGCTCCTGTTTACGCAGGTGCTACTTGTTGTGCCACACAAAGCGATGAAGCCGCACGTGCCTACCTCCGGCACCTGCACCCCAGCCACGATTTCCCGTAGGGTAGCAAAACGATACGTCCGAAAATCATTTTGCGCACCTTAAAACCTGACACATGGCTGTAGTACTCACTGCCCTGGTCGTGCTGGGCATTCTCGCGCTCATCATCGGCCTCCTCGTGTTCGTCAACGCCCGCGACCGCAAGCGCGAAGCCACGAAATAACGAACCGCATTCATCTCATTTTTTCACCCGTGTAGGCAAATCCAACGCGTATGTTTCTTCAACCCGGTAATATCCTGCTGATCGGCTCAATCCTGTTACTAATCAGTGTCATCGCCGGCAAGACCATCAAGCGGCTGGGCGTGCCTACACTTCTTTTTTTCCTGCTGCTCGGCATCCTCGCCGGCTCCGAGGGCATTGGTGGCATTCACTTCGACAGCCCGTCGCTGGCGCAGTTCATCGGCATTGTAGCACTCAATTTCATCCTCTTTTCCGGCGGGCTCGACACGCACTGGGAAAGTATCCGTCCGGTGCTGGCAAAAGGCATTTCGCTGTCGACGATCGGCGTATTGCTTACGGCCCTGTCGGTCGGCGCCTTTCTTCATTACCTCTTTCACTTTACCTGGCCCGAGGGCATGCTGCTTGGCTCCATCGTTTCGGCTACCGATGCGGCCGCCGTATTTTCCATCCTTCGCGGACGCGGCATCGGTCTCAAAGGCCCGCTACGCCCGATGCTCGAGCTCGAAAGCGGAAGCAACGACCCGATGGCCTACTTCCTCACGATTACGTTCACCGCCATCGTTGCGGGCGGCAACAGCAGCGCCGGCCATCTCCTACTCTCCTTCGGTCGCGAATTCCTGCTGGGCGGCATCCTGGGATTCCTTATGGGCCGCGCATCGGTATGGATCATCAATCATATTGCCCTTGAAACGGCGGGCCTGTACCCGGTGCTGACACTGGCACTCGCGCTGTTCACGTACTCCTTCACGCACCTGCTTGGCGGCAATGGCTTTCTCGCCATTTACCTCTGCGCCATCATCCTCGGCAACAGCCCGATGCTGCGCCGCCGTAGCCTGTCGCGGTTTTACGACGGCCAGGCCTGGCTGATGCAGATCATACTCTTTCTCACGCTCGGGCTGCAGGTGTTTCCCTCGCGGATATTCCCGCTGATCGGCACGGGATTGATCATCTCGGCCTTTCTCATTTTCGTGGCTCGCCCGCTTGGCGTTTTCGCCGCGCTTTCCTGGGCGAAGGTCGATACCCGCAGCAAGCTCTTTTTATCCTGGGTGGGCTTGCGCGGCAGCGTGCCCATCGTGTTTGCCACCTATCCCCTGCTGGCGGGCGTTGCCAAGGCCAACCTGATCTTCAACCTCGTCTTCTTTATCTCGGTAACATCGGTATTGCTCCAGGGCACGCTGCTGCCGCTGATGGCGCGCCTGCTTCGGGTGTCGGTGCCCAACAACCCCGACCCGGAGCGCATTCGCGACTTCGAGCACCACGACAATATCAAAACGGAGCTTCGGCAGCTGCGGCTTTCGGAAGGCGCTCCCGCCGCCGGCAAGCGGATCGTGGAGCTGGAGGTTCCGGCCGCACTCAACATCCTGGCCGTGAAGCGGAATGGCTGGTACATCGCACCGAATGGGGCTACGCGCCTGCTTGCCAACGATGTGCTGTACGTGCTCGCGGAAGATGCCGCCGCAGTGGCGAAGCTGGATCGGTCACTGAGCGTCCTTCCGCCGCAGGCAGCCGATGAAGCCTGACTCAGCTGCATCGGAGCGGATGAAAAGATGGTATATTCAGGAGGCGGTTTCGATTCGCCGCGGCTCAATCAAAGCGCTATGGATCCCTATAAAGTTCCCGCTCAAACCCGTATCGGGCATGTGCACCTGAAAGTTTCCGACCTGGAGCGCTCGCTGCATTTTTACCGCGACCTGCTTGGCTTCGAGGTAACGCAGCTTTACGGAAGCCAGGCGGCTTTTCTTTCGGCCGGCGGCTATCATCACCACATCGGCCTGAACACCTGGCACAGCAAAGGCGCCGCCCCCGCACCCGGCAATGCGCCGGGACTTTACCATACAGCAATTCTTTACCCGGAGCGGAAAGACCTCGCCGCCATACTCCGGCACCTGCTGCAGGCGGGCTACCCGCTCAACGGCGCAAGCGATCACGGCGTGTCGGAAGCCTTATACCTCAGCGACCCCGATGGCAACGGCGTGGAGCTGTATTGGGATCGACCCAAGGAACAGTGGCCGCTGACAGTCGAGGGTAACCTGCGCATGATTACCGAGCCACTCGACCTGCAGAACCTGCTTGCCGAGCTGGGCACAGCCGAACATTAATTCCAGCAATGAAAAAGGCGACCCTCCCGGGCCGCCTGCTGTCTCTCTGGTACCGGGGTTGCCGGCAAACAGGATCAGCTACCGGATCCAACCACGATTTTCACGGAAGCCGAGTCGATGTTATTCTGGCAGCTATGACGACCCGTGCTGTCGCCGGTGCGCACGCCAATGCTGTACGTTCCGTCGGCAGAGAAGCTGAACTTGCTTTGGGTAGCGCTGCTGCTTACCTGCGTGGCCGTAGCTGCAGGCGTTACGGTCCAGCGGCTGGCGTTGCCGTTGTTGACGGTTACGGTCACTTCCTGGCCTACAGACACCTGTGTGGCATCGGCGGAAAGTGTTACGGCCGCGTTGCCCGACTTTTTGCAGGAAGCAAAAGCAACGGCGAGGAGGAGCGAGAAGGCGATGGTCTTTTTCATGTTCTTTATTTTATGGTTTGAAATAAACGGGGTTTACAGGTGGCCGCCGGGGCGCAGACCACTGGGCACAGAGGCCGGGATACTGTGATCAAAGGAATTATCATTGAGCGCAGCGAGAAAGTCGATGATCGCTGCTTTGTCGCGCCCGGAAAGCCGTCTCAGTTTCCCGTCGAGGGAGCCGGCACTTACATGTGCATTCTGCGAACGGCGGTCGCCAACCTCCTCGTAGAAATCCAATACCGAAGCAAGGTTCGGGAAAACGCCGCTGTGCATATAAGGGGCTGTCAGTGCCAGGTTACGCAGGCTTGCGGTTCGGAAGGCATAACCTCCACCGGCACCGGCGTCGGTACCGTGCTTCGGGTTGTCGGGCACCGAGAGCACGTGCAACGCATAATCGGAAAACATCGGGCCGCTGTGGCAGTTGGCGCATCCGCTGCGTGCAAACGCATCCATACCCGCGAGCTGGGCCGCGCTCAGCGCTCCCGTATTTCCACGGATATAGTCATCGTACGGCGAATGGTTGGCCAGCAGGGTCCGCTCGAATGCGGCCAGTGCTTGCGATAGCGTTTGCGCACTGACTTGCTGGCTCCCGAACACATCGCGGAAGCGGGTTGCATACTCGGGAATGCGTTGCACACGCGCCAGTGCCGAATCGAGCGCAACCGCCTCGGCAACCTGGCTGCCGCGCATTTCCTCGAGGCTCCGGATCGGCTCGAGGCTCTGGGCCTCAAGGCTGCGGACACGGTTGTCGAAGAACATCACTGCCAGCGCCGGGTCGGAGGCGCCTTCTTCGGTGAGCCCGTTAAAGGCGGTATTGAGAATGGTCAGGGCATTGCGTTTTGCAAAGGGGAAGCCGTTTGCGACAGGAAAATGACGATTGGCGCCCTGCCCCTCCCCGCCGACGCCAATGGAAAGGTCGAGACCGTCGGCGTACCCTAGTGCCGGGTGGTGGCAGGTGGCGCAGGCAACATCGCCGTTGGCCGAGAGCACGGGATCCCAGAAGAGCAGGCGGCCCAGGGCAATCTTTGCGGGCGACTGCGGGTTGTTGGCAGGAGCCGGAGCGGCAAGCGGAAGCGCCTCAAAGCGCACGGCCGGCGTGCTGTTTTTCGAGCAGCATACAAGCAGCGTCACTAAGGCAACAAGGGAGGAAAACAGGAAAAGCTTTTTCATAAATCAGCACGGTTCGGTTGTCGGGGGATATAGACGAGGAAAAAACCGGAAAGTATATTCCGGGTTGCTGGTTAGCGGTAAATCGGCACAAAGCGCCGGTAATCGGCTTCCCCGGCACAATTGCGTCTTTTACCGATTAACCGCGGGCCTCCGCAATGCGGCCGTCCCGAAAGCGTTCAGGAAACACATACGGCCGCACTGCTACCTGTGCCGATTTTAAAAACTCAAAATCACGTTGCAAATGAAAACATCGAACCGCCTCTTCGGGGCCCTGGCTGCAGTTGCCAGCACGCTCCTATTCGTTTCCTGCCAGAAGAACAATGCCGACACGGTTACATCAGCCGCCGATGACACCGGCAGTGCCTTTATCGCCGTGGCGGCAACGACCCGTATAACTACGGGAACCAGCACCGACAGCGTGTACCTGCTCCAGTCCTGCCGGCGGGGCGAGCGCCGGGACAGCATTTCGCAGTCGGCACTTCCCGCAGACATCAGCACCTACCTCGCGGCGACCTACAGCGGCGCTGTTTTTTCCAAAGCTTTTTCGCTGACCAGTACAGCAGGAAGCCTGGGCGGATATGTTGTCGTGGTATACTACAACAATAACCCGGTCGGTCTCCTGTTCAACGCATCGGGCGCTTTTGTGCGCGTGCTGGAGCAGCGCGAGCCCGGCGACCTGCAGGGCGCGGGCTGGCACCATGGTGGCCGCTTTGAGCACCGTGATGGCCTCGGTCGCGACTCGATTGCACTAAGCGCGCTTCCGGGAGGCATCACGGCCTACCTCAGCGCGAACTACCCGGGCGACACATTGCTGCGGGCCTTCCGCGCGCACGACAGCAGCATCGTTGTGCTCTCGCAAAACAACGGACTCTTCGCTACCGTTTTCGATGCGACGGGTGTCTTTGTCAACCGCATTCCGCTTCCGGCCCGCAACGGGCAGCACAGCGCTGTGGCCCTGTCGGCCCTGCCGGGCACCGCCGCGTCGTATCTGGGGCAAACCTACCCGGGCTACGTGTTTGAAAAAGCGTTCTCCGTAAGCGACAGCAGCGGCGTTCGCGAGTATGTTGTTATCATCGATGCCAACAACAGCAAATACGCGGTTGTCTTTGATGCCGCCGGCAACTTCCTCCGCGCCCGCACGATTCATTAACTAAATCGTTCTTTGTCGTACGCCGGCCCTTCCATCGGAGGGGCCGGCTTTTTTTCAGCGGCCGAAGACTTCGAAGAAACGAGCCTCGTAGCTCGCGCCAATGGGGATCTCGGTATCGCCGATGAGCAGCGACTTGTTGCGCACCGACGCCACCCGCGCCAGCGGCACGATATACGACCGGTGCACACGGATAAAGCCGGCAGCAGGCAGCTTTTCGATCATGGCTTTCATCGTCATCCGCGACAGGAGCGGCCGGCGGCCCTCCAGGTGGATCTTCAGGTAATCGTCGAGCCCCTCGATGAAAAGGATATCGGCAAGCGGCACCTTCACCAGCGCATAGTCGACGCGTATGCTGATAAAACCCGGGTGCACTTCCGGGCTTTGCAGGCGCAGCGACAGCCAGCTTCTTGCCTTGTCGGCTGCCTGCCGGAAACGCTCAGGGGTAAAGGGCTTCAGCAGGTAATCCACCGCGTTGAGATTGAAGCCTTCGAGCGCATAATCGCTGTACGCGGTCGTAAAGATCACGAGCGTATTCGGATCGATACTGCGCTTGAAATCAAGACCCGATACCGAAGGCATGTTGATGTCGAGAAACAGCAGGTCGACGGGAAAGGCCGACAGGTACCGGGCGGCTTCATCGGGGCGCGTGAAGGTCTTCTCCAGTTCAATAAAGCCGGTCTGGGCACAGAAGGAAGCCAGCACTTCGAGTGCAGGCGGTTCGTCGTCGAGGGCGATTGCTTTAATCATTCAGGTCGAGCGTTAGATCTACGGTAAACGTTTTCGGGGCGTCTTCTATTTTGAGCACATGCCGTGCCGGGTAATAATGACGGAGCCGCTCATGGGCATTGGCGAGCCCGATCCCCATCCCTTCCTCGTGGTATACCCGCGTCACCTTGTTGTTGATTACATAAAGGTGAAGCCGGTTGTCGTCGATGGTAATGCGGATGCGGATCTCCGATGCCTCGCCGGGGTTGATCCCATGCTTGAACGCATTTTCAACAAACGACATCAGGATCAGTGGTGCGACCTGCCTGTTGCCAAAACGTTCCGGCGCTTCATAGTCGATGCGCACCGTATTTCCGAGGCGCCTTCGCTGGATGGCCACGTAGTTACCGATGTAGGAAAGCTCTTTCTCGAGCGGTACGGTATCGCCCGTTGAATCCCTGAGGATATACCGCATCAGGTCCGACAGCTCCGTGATGGCGCGTGCTGTATCGTCCGACTTCGTAATGGCCAGCGCATAAATGCTGTTGAGGGTATTGAAGAGGAAGTGCGGGTTGATCTGGGCTTTGAGGAACGAGAGCTCGGTCTGCAGCTTTTCGCGCTGTACCTCGAGCAGACGGCGCTGCTGCCGGATGCTGATGGACGCAAACGTGCATACAACGAACAGGATGATATTGTAGGTAAGTGGCGACACACCCGGAGGGCCGTGCGGACCGTGCGGGCCATGATGGCCTTCGTGCCGCAGGAAAGGTGGCTCCTCGTGCGCTTCGAAATGCCGGAACAGCTGCGGAAACCAGAGTACCAGCAGGAGGCCGGCCGCTACTGCCAGCGCATAGAGCAGGTATTTGCGCTGCAGGAAATACCGGGGCACCAGCACATAGTGATTGAGGTAGGCGTAACCGAAAAGCAGCAGCGTCGACAGCGCGTGTATGACCCCGCCGTTTTGCGGGAACAGGGTCTCCCCGTCCATTCGCCCGTACGTAAGCACGAACGGCAGCAGGTAAATAGCCAGGCAAACAACGATGTTGCCGATGATGCGCTTCAGCAATGCGGGCATCCTGCAAAGATTGCTCTTTTCCGATTTCTCCGAGGCTCCATCTTACGAGGAAACGCCCATTCACCGGCACATCCCGGCGCTTAACCGATAATGCAGTAACACGCTCGCCACGGCTATCGTATGAGTAAAATTCATTAACCAAGTTTAACCCACGGCGGGCAGCGCCACTGCTAGCTTCGCTGCCTGTTTACAAACCGAACGTATGAAAAGACATCACTGGTTACTGTCCACGCTCCTGCTGGTTACTGCTGCTACGCAGGCGCAATCGCATCACGGACCCGATCGCGGGCGCGACCGCTACGAAGAGCCCTACCGCCGCCGCGGTCCGCAGGTGAGCATCTATGCCACACTGCCGCACGGCGCTATTGAGGTCGTCCTGGGTGGCTCGCGCTATCATTATTACGGCGGCCGTTATTATCGTCCCTACGACCGGGGCGGCTATATCATCGTAGCGCCCCCGATGGGCCTCATCATTCCGTCTGTTCCGCCCGGCTGCCAAGTTGTGATCGTCAGTGGCCGACGCTACTATTATTACGACGACGTCTATTACGTGCCCGTCGACCGCGGCTACCAGGTGGTGAGCCAGCCGGCGCCACAGGAAGAGGCAGCCGACGTTGCCGGCAAAAAAGAAAGCAGCTACGAGAAGATCCTAATCGATGGGAAAACCTACTACCGCAAGGACGACAGCTACTACCGCGCCGTCATCGACAGCAAGGGAGAAGTGTATTACGAAAAGGTGGGACAGGCCGGAAGCTGATGACCGCTACCAAAACGACCCTGGAGCCCCGCCCCTACAGCGGGGCTTTTTATTGCTTGGCCGCGATGGCGCTCCACTTCAGGTAGCCAAGCTGCAATTCGTCTTCGGGGCCAGCCTGCCGCTCGAGGCGGACGGTGTAGCGGCCCCGTAGTTCTACGGGAAGGATATCTTCGATTACTGCCAGGTCATCCACGTCAATACCGTACTTGTCGTCGATATGCGAGGTGGCCCCGGCGAAGCCTGTATGCCGGAAGAAGGCCGTGGCTTTGGCCGCTGCGACGGCGCCGCTCCTGCTGTCGGCGGCAACCAACATCTTGTAATGAAATTCCTCGAACTCACCCGGCTTATAGCCACCGAGGTTGACGAAGTATAGCCGGTCGGGCTGGGGCGTGAGGTTGACGGCTTCGGCGCGGGGAAGCACCGATACGCGGTACGCGCCAACTTGCGTCACCGAACGCCAGGCATCGATGTGCAGGGTGCCGCCGTCGGGCCAGAAGGCGCGAATGGAAGGACGCGCATCGGCCAGGCTTTCGGCAATGGTAAAGAAAACATCGTGCTGCTCGGTGTTGCGGCCCTCGGGGCGACAGCCGATCAGGATCATGAACAGTTGCGGCATAGCGCAAAGCTAGAGGACGGGCCGCAGCCCGTCGCTATTTTTTCATCGAGTCCTTTTAACCGCCAAGGTGTCCGCGGATTCACGAAACGCTAACAATTCTCAGCATAATTAGGTATTGTCCCGAGGCAGCGGACCGGCCTACTTTGCCCGCATGATTCAACGCATGGTACCTTTCCTGTTGCTCCTGTTGCTGGCAGGCAGCCTGCAGGCGCAGACGCATATGGAAGTCGAAGTAACCGTGGTCGACGATCGCCAGCAGCCTCTCCCAGGCGCCGACGTGCAGCTGCTCGAACTTTCCGGCAACCAGCCACTGAAGGAACGTTCCGATCGCCGGGGTGTAGCCCGGTTCCTGATCGATGCGGCGGGTGAATACGAAGTATCGGTCAACGGTATGGCACAAGGCAGCGACCCGGTACTGGTGCGGGCCAACGAGAAAGGAAGCACCAGCCTCTTCATCACCTACAACCCGGCACTGCAGGAGCGCACACGGCGCCAAAGCTTTGACCGGAGCGGCCTTACCGACGTGGCTGTACAGGGACAGGTAGCGCCTGCCGACGTGGCCGCGGGCCATAACCGGATCGAGATACGCGTAGAAAGCAGCGCCGGAGAACGGCTCACGGGGAAGCGCGTAAGCCTCGTTAGCCTCGCTGCCAGAAAGCGCTACACGGCAATTACAGACGCTTCCGGCACGGCCTTTTTTCACCTGCCCGGAAAAATCGCCTACGACATCGACATCGAGGAGCAGCTGAATGCCGGCTTTATCATACAGGACGGGCTCGAAGGCTATACGCTTAGCCAGACCGTTGTCTACGACCAGTACGACATGCACGAAACGCGGCGCAATGATACCATCAGCCAGGACATCCGCGAGCCGCTGGCGCAGAAGCATTCGCGCGCGCTGTACCGCATCCATGTTCGCCGTGCCGGACAGCCCTGGGCCAATGGCCGCATCTTTCTCGACGAGATCCGCTCCCGCAATGTGTACCAGACTCGTACCGACGCGAAGGGCGATGCCGTATTTATACTGCCCTTCGGCCACAAGTACCTCGTGCACTTCCCGTATGAGCGCGACGTGGATGTCGTCAACCTTGAAGACGCACGCAACATCGCGACGGGATCGCTGGACCTCAGCTACGTGCCCAACCCAGCGCTCGAGCACCCGGAGCGCTTCGTGCCCAGGCCGGGCGAATTGCTGCTGACCGACTTCCCCTACTACCACCGGATTCCCTACCCGACGCCGGCCACCGGCCCTGCCCTGCTGCTGCGCAGCAGCGACATCCGTCCCGAAGCGGTACTCGAGATCGGCACCGCCGCCCGCGCCGGCGGCTTCGCCGGGCGCCCCGCTGTGAACATGGCCTTTGTGCTTGATATCAGCGGATCGATGGCAGGCTACGAGCGGATCGAAAGCCTGAAGCGCGGACTCATCGCCCTGCTTGCGCTGCTTCGCGAGAACGACATCGTATCGATCACGCTCTTCAACGACAATGCTCGGTTGCTGCTGCCCGCGCAACCCGTGGGTAAGGACCGGCAGCGGATCATCGACCTCGTGCAGGGCATCGAGCCCTCGGGTGGCACCGATATGAAGAAGGCGCTGGAGACCGGTTACAACCAGGCAATGCGCTTCTTCCGCGCCGGCGCTGCCAACACGCTCGTGCTCCTGAGCGACGGCTACGACAGCAATCCTGTCGATACGCTGCTGGCGGCGCAGGCACCCTGGAAAGACAAGATCTTCTGTACGGCCATTGCTGTGGGCAACGACTACAATTACGAGCTCCTGCGCCGTCTCGTGACGCGCGGCGCCGACCTGCTGCAGCAGGCGCATGAGGGCAGCGAGCTCGAGCGCCTTTTTTCCGAAAAGCTCCTGACGGCCGGCCTTCCGATGTACCGCGACCTGCGGATCGAAGTGCGCTGCGACCCGCAGCTGCAGTGCCGCCAAACATTCAGCTTCCGCAACGTGCGGTTGACCGATGGCGGTTTCGATGCCGAACTCCCCGACCTTTTCCCCGGGCAGGAGCTTCCCGCCCTGGCCTCTTTTGTACGTAAAGGAGCCGGAAAGGGAACCTACCTCGCGACAGTGACCCTCAGCTACACCGACGTCCAGACGGGCAAGCGCGCACAGCGTACCGAGCTGCTGGCATTCTCATTTGAAAGCGAGCCCGGCGTGGCAACGGCTCAAAGCAGCGAGCAGCGGAAAATGTACACGGTAGCGTTCGCCAACGACTGCCTGCGGCGGATGTCGGCCGCATTTGAAAAGCAGCAGCTGGCGGAGGCAAAGCTGTCCCTCGACGAAGGACAGGCGAAGATCCGGGCGCTCTACCCGGCCCTTGATGACAGTGACATTCGTGCACTGCTCGACAAGTTTTCCGCCTACGCCAGGGCGCTGTCGAACGTCGCTTATAAAAAGAAGATGGGCGACTGAGGGAATATTTTCGGTTATGCGTTTCATTTGGTAATCTCAAAAATTGTGTTACCTTACCGATGCCAAAACATGAATCTGCGCAGGCAAAACCACAAGGATGCCTGTACTACTTCTCACGAACAGCCGTGTATCGATACCGGCACTTCATTCGCTTCGCGATCATTTTGACGCCGTCTTCACTCCGACGCCCCTCTCCGACGATTATGCCGAGCTGACGCTCTCCGCTGCTGCTGCCGGCCTCCCGCTTTTTGCACTGGAGCCTTCCCTTCTTTTTACCGCCATTCGCGAACGCCTTGCCGCCGACCCCGACCTCGTCGTTGTTCTTTTCGGCTTCCCGCTACGGGTGCCTGCCGACGTATTGGCCGGCAACAATCACCGCATCTATAATGTGCACTTCAGCCTGCTTCCCAAATACGCCGGGCCCCTGCCCCTGTTCTGGCAATTGCGGGCCGGCGACAGCGCGGGCGGCATCAGCATTCACCAGCTGACCTCCTGCTTCGACGACGGACCGATCGCGGCGCAGCAGGAGGTCACGCTGTATCCCGGCGAAACGTACGGCCTGTACAGCGCGCGTCTCGAGCAAGCGGCGGTGCCGTTACTACGGCGGCTGCTCGATGAGCACAGGGCCGGCAAGGAGCCGCTCTTACGCCCGCAGGATCTGCGCCAGCGAAGCTTCCAGCGCAAGCCCCGCGAGAAAGACCTGCTGATCGACTGGCTGACACAGCCCGCCGCTTCTATCGAGCACCTCGTTAACGCCTGCAACCCGATCGCCACCGGCGCCTGGACCTGGTTCAAAGGACAGCCGCTGCAACTTCTGGAAGTGAGCCCCGCCGATGGCCGCATCAGCGCACCGCCGGGTACCATCGTCCACGCCGATCCCGGGCAGGGCCTGTTCGTTTGCTGCTGCGACGACCAGCTGCTGCGCATCAATGTCGTGAAGCTGCCCCACTCGGTGCTTTCGGGCGGCAAGCTCGCAGCCCTCGGCTTCCGCAACCGCGACCGGTTTGAGAACGATCCGCGCCGCTCCCCTGCAATCCAACCCGTCTCTTATTAATTCACCATAAAAACAAAAAAACATGGAACCAATCTTAGCCGAAATCAAACTGTTTGCGGGCAACTTCGCGCCGCAGGGCTGGTATTTCTGCGATGGACGGACGCTCTCCATCTCGCAAAACAGCGCACTTTTCTCGCTGCTCGGCACGACCTACGGTGGCGACGGAACGACGACGTTCAATCTCCCCGATCTGCGCGGCCGCGTGCCGGTGCATGCCAACAACGGCCAGCCCGGCCCGGGTCTCTCGCCCTGCCAGCTCGGACAGGTGGGTGGCACCGAAAACAGCACGCTTACGGCCGGCAACCTGCCGGTGCACAACCACACACTCGCCGGCACCGCACAGATCATGGCTGCTGCAGGTGACGCCGGAGCCACCGCGCCCAGCAAGGAGACGGTGCTGGGTATCGCCAACGACGGCCAGCGGACCCCCACGCAGTACCCGATGTACAGCAGCAGCACACCCGACACCGCGCTGAGCAGCCAGTCCATCGGCGGCAGCACCGGGGTCTCCGGCGGCAGCCAGCCCTTCTCCATCCAGCAGCCCTACCTGGGGCTCAACTACATCATTGCCTGGCAAGGTGTATACCCCTCCCGTCCGTAAGTAAACAACACTCCCCATTCTCATTTCCCCAAATCAAAACACATGGAACCTATACTCGCAGAAATCAAATTATTCGGCGGCAACTTCGCCCCTAACGGCTGGTTCTTTTGCGACGGATCGCTACTGCCGATCTCGCAATACACCGCTCTTTTCTCGCTGCTCGGTACCACATACGGCGGCAACGGCACCACTAATTTCCAGCTCCCCGACCTGCGCGGCCGCGTGCCGGTGCATGCCAACAACGGCCAGCCCGGCCCGGGTCTCTCGCCCTGCCAGCTCGGACAGGTAGGCGGCACCGAAAACAGCACGCTCACGGCCGGCAACCTGCCGGTGCACAACCACACACTCGCCGGCACCGCACAGATCATGGCCGCCGCAGGCGACGCCGGAGCCACCGCACCCAGCAAGGAGACGGTGCTGGGTATCGCCAACGACGGCCAGCGGACCCCCACGCAGTACCCGATGTACAGCAGCAGCACACCCGACACCGCGCTGAGCAGCCAGTCCATCGGCGGCAGCACCGGGGTCTCCGGCGGCAGCCAGCCCTTCTCCATCCAGCAGCCCTACCTGGGGCTCAACTACATCATTGCCTGGCAGGGTGTTTACCCGCAGCGACCCTGATGACCTGCTACCCGATAAAAAAAACCGCGTCCTGAAGACGCGGTTTTTTTTACAACCAAAAAGTTTTAGCGATTGGGACAACCGGAGCCAAAATCAGGCATAGGCAGGCAATCCCAGCCTCCGGCGCTCTTCGCGCTCGAAGCGCAGGAGCCGCTCGGCCTGGATCTTTTCCTGTATCGCCACGGGGAGCAGCAGCTGGTTAAACTCCACGCAGTTGGCGGCCCACTCGTCGAGAAGCAGCTCGATATCAGCCATCGATTTCTCCGCATTGACCCGCATCCGAACGAGCTCCCGGGTATTGCCTTCGATCGGCGTATGGCTGTATTCGGTGTAGCGGACTTTCTCCGTGCTCACGCTCAGCCCTTCCTCGCAGCTCCGCATCGGCAGGATATCAGTGAGAAACTCCTCCGAGGAAAAAGGTGCCTCGTACGTATAGTAATAAGCTTTTTCCTTGTGCCGCAGCTTGTAGCCCTCCGGCCCCTCGTCGGGCAATACGTCTTTCTTGTGGGTTCCTTCCTTCGCCTTATCGGTGAGCAGGGTCGGAATTTCCAGGCGATAGTCCTGGAGCAGCGTAGCCGGCTGTCCCGGGTCGGCGAGGGCCTCATCGGAGAGCTCATGGATGGCGATCTCGAGCATGTTCAGGCGGCGTTCGAAGAGATAATGCATACAGTGCCTTCTTTGCGGTTGTGGGTGCAAGAAACAGACCAGCAGGCTCAGCCCATGGCGTGCGTGCCCCGTGCGGCCGGCAACTGGGCTACGGTTTTGTCTTTTGAAATGGCAATAATAAGTCCGGCGATAGCGGTGCCGATAAGGCCGGCAGCGAGAAGCATGTTTTTCATATTGTTCACTTTGGGGAAGCGGTTGCAAGCGCTGTACCACAAAAAAACAGAAGCGCCGGGATGCGGCGCTTCTGCTGTCTGTATTCAGACCTAACTCCTGCCTTTTTTACTGGCCACCAGTGGCATCCAGGGCATCGCCTTTCACTTTGGTATCACCTTTCTTGGTCTTGATCTTCAGCTTGCGCCCGTCCTCTGTCTTTACCTTATGCTTAAACTTGGGATCCTGCTCCTTGGTAGCATTCATGCTGCTGTTATCCGTGTTCATGGTGCCTTCCACGCTGGTACTCGTTTGCGTACTCGTGTCGGTGGTCGTTTGAGTGCTCGTCGAGGGGTTGGGCGTTACCATGTTCATGTCGCTGCTGTCGCTGCGGGTTGTCGTTGTGGTCGAATCCGAGATGGCCGCATTGCTGGAGCTGTTCTGCATCTCGCCATTGGCCATGTTGTCCTCATCGTGGCGGAACACGTCGATCGCGGCGAAGGAGCTGCCATCCTCACCGATAAACTCGGTGCGGGCGATACCGCCATCGATAGTGTTGATCTGGAACGCATCCTGTCCGTTAGCTGCCTTGACGCGGCTGATCGAGTACAGGTTGTTGCCGTAGGTGCTGAGGGCCTTGGTAATTACTTCCTCGGGGATGTAGCCGTTCAGGACGGGCAGGGCCACCGAGTAGCTGTTGCCATTAGGTGCATAGTACACCATCATGTTGCGGTTCATGTTGTTGAACGAGGCGCGGTACCAGTCGCCCGACTGCTGCCAGGTGGGGCTGAAGGCCGTGGGATAGTCGCGCTGGAAGCTGCTGTTAAGATTGCCCGGAACAACGGTGGCCGTACCATAGGCGGCGTAGTTGCTGTTGCTTTGCAGGGTTCCCTGCGTATTCTGCGGGTTCTGCGGGTTTTGCTGTGTGTTGTAGTCCACACCGGCGGTAGTGCTGCTTTGCAGCGTGCCGGTGGTGTTGCTGTTACCCGGGTTTACCATCGACCCGCTGTTGCTGTTGGTGCCCGAACTACCCGTGCTGATGTTGTCGGTAGTGGGAGCGTTCCCATTAATGCTTGTGTCCATGTTCGACTTTGTCGTCGTCGTGTTGCTGTTCGTGGTCGTGCTGCCAGATGTGCCAGTGGTTGTGGTATTCTGCGCCCAACCCATTGCACCGGTACCCAGGAGAGTCACCAGGGCAAGAATTGTTTTTTTCATAGATCAGTGTTTTTTTTGAATGAAATCAATGACGCACAAGTAAAACAAGTACAGTGCCGTTCACGGCTCTGCCACGGAAAAAAATTCGGCCTTACCGTAGTTCTACAACAAGCCTCCTGCCGTAGAATGTGTACCATATACACTAAAAACGGCGACGAAAAAACCGGGCAAACCCAGGCCCCGCCTTCGTTTGCGGCCATGCGAATATTTTAGGGCAATAAATCCACAATCGCGGCTTTACAAAGTTTTATTGCAATGCAGGAAACGAAGCAGGATCGCGCGCCAGGGAATTTTCCGCCTTTTTTAAACGGGAAACGGCCGCGGTCTGAATAGCGGAGCTTTGCGGAATACTTTTTGTAAGATTCAGGGTATGAGAAAGCGTTCCGACCAACCAACACCTGAAGCCGTGACAATACGCACCTCTTCGCTCAAAGTCGTTCACTCCAGCCGTATGCCGGAGCCTGCCATGACCAGAGTGATCTCCGGTGCCCCGGCACTTCACCCCGCTCCTGTTCACTATTCTGCCTCCTATACCAAAGACGGCCCCGGCGGCAACTATCAGGGATTCTGATCCTTATTTTTCTTTTCGCTTTGCGGCGGCAGGTTGACGGGCTGCCCACTGTACCGTACCCGGTTTCCATATATCCCGGGACCGGAGTACGGGTTTTTCCCGTTGACACCCTGGGCCACGCCGCTGGTGCCCACATTACCCGTTACACTACCCGTACCGACGGTACCGCTTCCCGTTATACCTCCGGATGTCGTTGCCGTGGTATTGTAAAAAAGCAGGAGGCCATGGGCTACGCCATAGCGCAGCTTGGGTATGTTCGGTATGGCCCGCTCCGGTTCGCTCAAGGGCAGCTCGCCGGCAGCACGCCCGTTATAGAGCGTAACAAAGGGGTCGGCGATCGTAAACCGCCGGGGCGTCGCCGGTCCGAAGGCCGCATTCGACGAGGTATTTTGCAATACGCCGGCCGAACGGGCCGGAAGCGCCGTTTTCCGGGCTCCTTTCGCTGGCGTTATCTTTCCGTGTTGCTGTGCGTTCGCGCCGCCCATCCAAAGGGCCAGTACCAGCACTCCGATTCCTATCCGCTTCATGACGCTACAGTTTGTTCCACCCTGTAGGGCAAAGGGGCTGCCAGAAATACGGGACGCAGCCAACACCCCTCCATCCCTACGCGGAGCGCCATGACCCATGAATTCAATGCAGGTAATCCTTCTGGAGCAGGTAGAGGTACGCTTCAAAGAGATGGTGCGTCCAGACCCCGTAAGGCGAATTGTTGGGGAAGCGCGCATAGTAGGCGCTGTCGGGCTGTAGTATAACGGCGGTACCCGCCCGCATGTAATTGAGCACGGGCACCGTGCCGGGCAGTTGCAGCGCGGGCAGGCTTTTGCGCACGGCCCGGCCGACTTTGCGCCCCAGGTATTTTTCATATTTCGCGGCGGCCTTCCGGCTCTTGCGCGTGATCTTGTCGTACACGACCGCGGCATACACGCGTACCGGGAGCTTCTTCGTACGCAGGCTGGCTTTCAGATCCGACAAGGGATTGAGCGGGTTGAGGTCGCCGACCTGCTGCACCGTAACGGGGGTTTCGGGTACCCAGTCGGCCGCGTTCACCACGTTGAAGGCCCAGCCCCCGCGGTTGATGAATTCGTAATCGTACGCGTACACCAGGTTGCCCGGCTTCGGTGCGGCGCTGCAGTAGGTTTTGTAACTGATGCCCGCAGGCAGTGCACCTGACTGCGTGCGGTAGTATAGGTATGAGCGAAGCAGGTAGGCGATGGCGCCGCCCTGGCTGTGGCCGCTGATGATGATCGACTTGGTGCCGCGGGCATAAAGCGCCTGGATATGCCGCTCGATGTCGGCGCTCATTGAGATCAGCGCGATAAGCCAGCCGGTATGCACCGCGGCTCCCGCGCTTTCGGCGAGCCGGTAATCCGCCCCTACGCTGTCGGTCACCTGTACGTGACCCTGCGCGGGCTGCATCACGGCATATAGATTCGCAAGCCAGCTCTTTGTCGTGGCCACGGTACCACGTACCGTGATCACGGCTACGGCGCCATCGCTGCGCTCATAAAGACTCCAGCGATTGTCAAGCCCGGTAACCGGCGACGTATAGGTTTTGCGGTAGCGCTGCGCCAGGCCCGCGGCTTTCTGCAGGCTGTCGTATTTACCGAAATTGAGGGCGAGTACGTCGCGGTATTCAGCAGCATCGAAGCCGGGCTGGAGCTGCGCGGCGGCGCCAAGCTGCAGCAGCAGCGCGAGGAAAAGAAGCGGCAGGGTATTTTTCATCAGGGATTGAAGTTAACGCGCCTAATTTAGCACCGCGCCATCGCCCAACTACTATGATCCGATTGGAATATTTTACCGCCGACGATTTCGACCAGCTTATCAACTGGGTGCACGACGAGCACCTCCTTACCAACTGGTCGGGGTCGCTGTTCCGGTTTCCCCTCACGCAGGATAGCCTTGCCTGGTATATCCAGGACACCAACGACCTCGCCAAATCCGATGCGCTTGTTTACAAGGTCGTCGATACGCAAAGCCACAAGACCGTAGGGCATGTGTCGCTCGGTGGCATCAGCCGCAAGAACCGCTCGGCCCGGATCAGCCGCGTGCTTGTGGGCGATAGCCAGCAAAAGGGCCGCGGTCTTTGCACGGCCATGATCAAGGCCCTGCTCCGCATCGGGTTCGACGAGCTGAAGCTGCACCGCATCAGCCTTGGCGTTTACGATTTCAACCACGGCGCGATCCGCTGCTATGAAAAATGCGGTTTTGTACGCGAGGGTGTGCAGCGCGATATCCTCCGCTATGGAGATCATTATTGGAGTCTTCTCGAAATGAGCATTCTCGAGGACGAATGGCGTGCGCGGCTCGAGCTCACCTAGCTGACCCAAGCCGGTAGCGGCTGATGGCCGTACCGTGGGCCTCCGTTACATCGGTTTCCAGAACCCAATCAGAAAGCGCCTCCACGAAAGGCACGCCCATGATCCGCTGCGGCGTCGCGAGCAGGATCGTTGTGCCCCTATCCAGGAAGGCACGAACCACCCCCAATAGATGTTGAAAATGCGCCGGCGCGTAATTGACGTCGCTGAGCAGCAATACGTCGGCCTGGAGCCCGGGCGGCGGCGCGCTCCAGTCGATGATCCGCGCGCTGTAGTTGGAAAGTCCGAGTTGTTTTGCGTTGCGTTCCAGGAGGGCAACCGCGTCGGGCAGGTAGTCGCTCCCGGTAACGGAAGCCGCCCAGCGCGCCGCGAGCAGCGACGGCAACCCAAGACCAGCTCCCAGCTCCAGCACCGTTCGGTCGCGCACCCAGCCCGGGTGCTCGCTCAGCCAGGCGGCCAGCGCGCGCGCCGAGGGCCAGATCCGCGTCCAGTAAGGGAGTTCCGACGGATCGCCAGCAGCCTGGCGGGCCCGGAAATCCTGCTGCACCCAGCCCGCGTCGGGCACGAGGAGAAACAGCTTCTCCGCGCCGATCGCTACGGGCGATATGGTTACCGGCAGGGAATTCATAGCTACAAGTTACAGGGGGAAGCGAGGCGACAGGTCACTTGCCGAAGATCGTATCGAGGATGCCCGGGCGGAACACCACGAGGAGGACGCCCAGCAGGAATAAGCCGATGAGAATCAGGAACAGCGTAAGCACCGGGTTGCGTTGCCGCAGGCCCGGATCGAAATCTTCATTTGGGTCGTTCTTTCGCATAGGTTGGCGCGATTGTGCCGCAAGGTACGACCGATATGCCTCCGGAACTCTTGTCAGGCTCCCGGACCGCAAAGTTTCTTGATGAACGGCAGAGCCGCCCGCTTCTGTCAATGTGGCAAGCGCAGCCTCTTTGGAATGAGCCTTGTGCAGGGGGGCACACGAACAAACCGCTATTGCTATGATCCAAGAAAAAGGCAGCATCTCGATTCATACCGAGAACATCTTTCCCATTATCAAGAAATTCCTCTACTCCGACAACGAGATCTTCCTCCGCGAGCTCGTGAGCAACGCCGTGGACGCGACCCAGAAGGTGCGCCGCCTGGCAGCGTTGGGCAAGTACGGCAGCGAGCTCGGCGACACCAGCATCCAGGTGTCGGTCAACAAGGAAGCCCGCACCCTCACGATCTCCGACCGGGGCATCGGCATGACGGCGGAAGAGGTAAAAAAATACATCAACCAGATCGCATTCTCCGGCGCCACCGAGTTCATGGAAAAATTCCAGGAAGCCCGCGATGCCAACGAGATCATTGGCCGCTTCGGCCTAGGCTTCTACTCCGCCTTCATGGTAGCCGATAAAGTGGAGATACAGACCCTCAGTTACCAGGAAGGCGCCGAGCCCGCCCGCTGGGTTTGCGACGGCTCCACGGAGTTTGAGCTCACGGAAGGTTCCCGCACCGAGCGCGGCACCGACGTGATCCTTTACATCAACGAGGAGTCGCAGGAGTTTCTCGAAGAGTCGCGGATCCAGGAGATCCTCGACAAATACGCCAAGTTCATGCCCGTGCCCATCCAGTTCGGCACACGCAGCAGCTCCGAGGAAGACGGCACCGACGAAAACGGCGAGCCGAAGTACAAATCGGTGGAGGTTCCCAACATCATCAACAATACCAACCCGATCTGGACGAAGTCACCGAGCGAACTCAAGGACGAGGACTACCTCGACTTCTACCGCCAGCTCTATCCCCTCTCCGACGACCCGCTGTTCTGGATCCACCTCAACGTCGATTACCCCTTCAACCTGACGGGTGTGCTCTACTTCCCCAAGATCAAGAACGACTTCGAGCTGCAGCGCAACAAAATCAAGTTGTTCAGCCGCCAGGTGTTCATCACCGACGAAGTGAAGGACATCGTGCCCGAGTTCCTGATGCTGCTCCACGGCGTGATCGACTCGCCCGATATTCCGCTCAACGTCAGCCGCTCCTTCCTCCAGGCCGACTCGAACGTAAAAAAGATCAACGCCCATATCACCAAGAAAGTGGCCGACAAGCTGCTCGAGCTGTTCCGCAAAGACCGCAAGGGCTTCGAGGAAAAGTGGAGCGACATCGCGGTATTCGTGAAATACGGCGCCCTTTCGGATGAGAAATTCTACGAGAAAGCAAAAGACTTCCTGCTCCTGACCAATACGCAGAACGAGCACTATACGCTCGAAGAATACGTGGCCAAGGTGAAAGACTTCCAGACCGACAAGGAAGGCCGCCTCGTGTATCTCTACACCAACGATGCCGAGCGCCAGGATGCCTACATCCAGGCGGCACGCAAGCGCGACTACGATGTGCTGCTGATGAATTCGCCGCTCGACAGCCACTTCATGCAGCACCTCGAGATGAAGCTCGAAAAAACCTCCTTCAAGCGCGTCGATGCCGACATCCTCGACCGCCTGATTGTAAAAGACGAGTCGAAGTCGCACACGCTCAGCGAAGACGAATCGAAGCAGGTGAAGGAGCTCTTTGAAAAAGCGATCGGTAACACAGCCATGCACGTGGAGGTGGAAGCCCTCGGCGACAGCGAGCTGCCGGTTACCATCACGATGGAAGAATGGATGCGCCGCATGAAAGAAATGGCCCGTATGGGCGGCGGCGGCATGCAGTTCTACGGCTCGCTTCCCGACACCTACAAGGTGGCCGTGAATGCCAACCACCCGCTCATTGCCCGTATTCTTGAAGCGGGCTCCGACGAGGGCGGCAAGCTGGCCCGCCAGGCCTACGACCTCGCGCTGCTCTCGCAGGGCATGCTCAAAGGCGCCGACCTCACGGCCTTCGTGGAGCGGAGCGTTCAGCTGATCTGATCTACGCATTACCGATAAAAAAAGCTGCCCCTGTTGTAGGGGCAGCTTTTTTTTTGCGGGCATACATCATGTCGCGCTCGGCTCGGCCACTGCCGGTACCAGGTGTACGGAACCCGGTTCCGGCGCAGGTGCTGGCACTTTCAGCGGCTTCAGGCCACGGTCACCGGTAAGAATTCCAAAGAGGGGCGGCGCTACTTTTTTCAACACGATGCCGACCAGGATCGCAGCGGCGATGATCAGCAGCGGCAGTAAGAGGTAGGTAGTAATACGGTAATAGCGGAAGGGCTGCAGGAGCCCGTGCACCGGGTCGATGAGATACGTAACGACGGGCACATGCAGCGCATAGATCATGAACGATTGATCGGAAGCATGGCGGAACCAGCGTTGCCGCAGGCACCAGTCGGCGATGCGGTCGGAGCCGTACCAGGCCAGCAGCAACCCGGAAGCGACAACGATCTTATAGAGGAACCAGATCGGGATACCGATGGGCACGGGGTTGCGGTTATCGCCGTAAAAGGCCATCACGGTTTTCAGCAGCAGGGCTCCCAGGAATACGGGAACAAATACGCGCATGGAAAACCAGCGGGGCGACTTCGATAGGTCTTTTCCGCGTTTGCACAGCCAGATGCCCAGGCAAAAGGGCAGCAACCCTTCGCCATCGAAGAGGAGGCGCCACGGGCCCTGGAACTGCTGCGGTACAAGGTCCAGCGGCGACCAGGGTGTACAGAGCCAAAGCAGCGCGGCCAGCGGGAAAAGGATCTTCCCGGCACGCAGGCTTAGATAGCGGAGTACGGGGTAAAGAAGGTTCAGCACAAACAGGCTTCGGAGAAACCACAGCTGGTAGCTCACGTTGGTACTCAGGATGGTGTCGCGCCATTCGCGCCAGCCAAACTCATTCCAGGCCTTTGGCGTGGGCTGCATGTGGATGTTGACCACCGAGTCGTGGGTGAAGGACCAGTGAAAGAGCGACCACGCGATCAGCGCACCCAGTGCCGACCAGAGGAAATACGGTACCGCCAATGTGCGGAAGCGGCGTCCCAGGATCTTCCAGTAGCCTTTGTGATCGCTGAGCGCCAGCAGGTAGCCCGAGATGGCAAAGAGCATCGGGATGCGGAAGCGGAAAAGCCCGTTGGCGGTAACGTATTCGAAGAAGGTCGTGAACGTCATCTTTTCCTGCACAAAGCTGAAGGGCTGCAGGTAGCGCTCGTCGAGGTCGTAGGCGTGTACATAGACCAGCAGGAACATCGATACGAAGGAGAAGAACCGCATCTTGCGGCTCCATTCCGGGCGGAGCAATGGGTGCATGCTACTGGGACGCCGTTGGTAAAACCGGCGTTACACGAAGCTGCCGGTTTTTATTGGTAACCGAAAGGCGTATGTGATCAAGGCGTCGGATTGCGGGATGAACCGGCGCCCCGGCCGAATGCGAGTGAGTTGGATCACTCGAGATAGCGGAAAACGCCGGCGCGGTACCGCTCCAGCTCATCGAGCGTGGTCAGCTCATCGAAGGCCTCCCGCTTGCCCGCACGGGTACTGCGCAGGAGCACGACACGCTCGCCATTTACGATGGTGCTTTTCGCGCGCTGGAATACGCGGTCCAGGGCATCCAAGTCCCGGATGGTTTGCCACTCCTCGATCTGGGTCACGTCGATGATATACTCCTGCATGGGGCGAAGGTAAGAAGCACGGGGCAGTGAGCAGTGAGCAGTGAGCGGTGAGCGGTGAGCGGTGAGCGGTGAGCGGTGAGCGGTGACGTGTATAGACAGCAAAAACGGATGCCGTTGGCATCCGTTTTTCTTTAAGTGCATTCCCGGTAAAAACCTGGCTCACCCGCTGACCGCTCACCCTTGAAGGTTGAAAGTTGACGCTCACGCCTCCCGATCAAAAACTCACCGGGCAGCGCAGCTTGTCGGCCGAGCTGTTGCGGATGTTCAGGAAGTTCTTGTACGACAGGGTCAGCTCGAAGCCGCCACGGCCGTTGTTGGCTTCCTTCACCTTGCTGATCGAAGCATCGTAGGACGCACCGATCGACCACTGGTAGAAATCGAGCTTGAGCACGGGGGCAACGGCGTCGTTAAGACGATAGAACGCGCCCACCGAAAGGCTAACGGTTTCCCCTTCGTCGCCGAGCTGGCTCAGGTCGTGGCGGTACAGGAAGCCGGCCTGCGTGAGGTTGCTTCCACCCTGCTGAAACAGGTCGCCATAGATCGTGAGATTGTCGTATTCGCTGGTCGGAACCGACAGGCCGACGTTAAGCGTCATCTTCGAATTGAGGCGGATATCGTTGGCCGGGTTGAAGGCCACCTTGGGCTGGTTGAAATGATAAAACGAAGCACCGAGGTAGTATTTCACATCCGAGCCGGCATTGCTGCTGTACGACAGTCCCACACCGGCATCCCAGTAGCGCACCGCCGTGTTGGTGAACGTCTGACGAGTCGGGTTGGAGGCACTGTAGGCACCGTTTACATACTGGTCGTCGAACTTGAGACCAGTGGGGTCGAAGCGCTGCTGCACCATGCCGCCGATAAAGCCAACCGACAGGTACGCATCGCGGTCTTCGCTGAGCAGCTTGTGGTAGGTCAGTGCCGGGAGCAGGCCCGTTCGGCCCATCCTGGCGTCACCCGCCACATCGTTGGTTACCTGCAGGCCGAGGCTCAGGTAATCGTTGCCGCCGCCGACGCCGAACTTCGACTCGACGCCGAGCGCCTGCGTTTTATACGCGGTCGTGGCGCTGTTCCACTGGCTGCGGTAGGCCATTGCGATCCGCACGTCACCGCGGTACATACCGGCCAGCGCCGGGTTGCGCAGGAGCGGCATTTCGTAAAACTGCGAAAGATGGATGTCCTGGCCGGCGACCAGCGTCGTCATCGAAACAGCGCCCAGGATCAGGAGAAGTTTTTTCATGGTCTTATTTTAAAAGCGACACATTTCCTTTATAAGTGTAGGTAATCCCGTTTTCACAAACGACTTCAGCGGTGTACAGGAACACGTCGGGCTCGCCGATCTTTCCTTTCACCTTGCCGTCCCAGCCAAACGAAGGATCGTTGGGCGCGAAGTTCGACCGCTCGAACACGGTTTCACCCCAGCGGTTGAACACGCGGAAGGATTTCACCTGCGCGATACCGGTTCCGCGTACCATCAGCACATCGTTGATACCATCGCCATCGGGCGAGAAGGCGTTCGGGATGAAGGTCTGCAGCGACTCGCACACCGTGCGGATCATGAGTGTATCGGTGTTGCTGCAACCGAAGCCGGTTGTGCCTTCCACCACATATGTGCGGTTATTGCGCACCGTTACCGAAGGCTGCGGGCAGGTGCTGCAGCTCAGGTCGGTGGCGGGCGTCCAGTTCCAGCTTACGATCGGGCCATTGGTGACCGTGCTGGTAAGCGGGCGCACCGTACCGGTAGCGAGCACGAGGTCCGGACCGAGGTTGATCTCGGGGATCGCGCCCACACCGATGGTGATCGGGATGGTTTGCGTAAAGCAGCTGTTGGAGCCGGTAACCGTAGCCGTATAAATACCGGGCACCAGCGGGCGGAACACCGGGTTGGGGCAATTGGTACAGCTCAATACGGCCGTTGCCTGCGTTACCCAGGTGTAGTCGACACCGCCGCTGGCCAGCAGCTGCACGGAGTCTCCGATACAGATGCTGTCGGAAGCCGGCAGCACGCTCATCGTGATGGGTTGCGTAACCGTCACCGTTACCGTATCGGCGGCGGAGCAGCCGAAGGCGTTGCTGGCAGAAACGATATAGGGCGTTGTAAAGAGCGGTGTGGCCACGGGGTTGGGGCAGGTCGTGCAGCTGAGGCCGGCCGTGGGCGACCATTGGAAGCTCGTGGCTCCCGTTGCATTGGCCTGCAGGTTGGCGCTGCCGCCGCGGCATACAGGCGCGGGATCCACCACCGACACGGTGGGTGTCGGGTTGATGCTGATCGTGGGCGAGGTCAGGTTGGCCACGCAACCGTTCACCGTGCTCACGGTCAGGTCGGCGGTGTAGGTGCCCGGCGTTCCGAACACAGGGCTGAAGGGACGTCCGGTACCGGTGATGTTGTTCGAGGTGATCCAGCCGATGTTGCTGATCGGATCGGTGGAGTTGATAACGGCATCAAAGGTCACGGGCTGGCGGGCACATCCCTGGTTGCCGGCGGGCGGCACCAGCGTCACCACCGGGTTGGCCCAGACCGTCACGGGGATGTCCACGTCCTGCGTTGCGATACAGCCGCTTACGCCGGTGACCTGGAGGGTCACATGCAGGGTGTTGCTGTTGCTGAAGGTTTGCGTGGTCGTGGTCGCACCGGTAACAACGTTTCCGTTGCTGAAGGTGAACCGCACCTGCGAAAGACCGAAGAAAGCGCTCGACGTATCGGTAAAGGTCAGCGCCGTGCTGCCGCAGCTTTGAACGGTTTGCACCGTATAGCCGGCACGGAGGCGGTCGGCACGGATGGCGGTGCTGCCCGTGATCAGGTAGGCGCAGGAGCCGCTGTTCATGGTCACCTTCGGAATGAAGGTGCCCGGTGTCGTATACACATAATCGAAGGAGCTGCTGTTGTTGGTAACGGGTGTCGATCCGTCGCCCATATCCCAGGTGTACGAAGTAGCGCCCGAGCCGACGACATCGAAGTGCGTGCTCTGGCCGTTGCACTTGTAGCCGCCGCTGTATTGCAGGGTGCCGGAGGGCCCGTTCACCACGATCTGCTGCGTGGTCTGGTAGCGGCAGCCCGCGGGCGTATTGACCGTAAGCGATACGTTATAGGTGCCGGCAAGCTGGAAGGTATGCGTTACGGGGTTGATCGTGGACGTAGGCGAGCCGTCGTTGAAATCCCAGAGGATGTTGCTGGCCGGCGTCGTGTTGTTGGTGAAGGTCACCGTGAGCGGGGCGCAGGTACTCGTTGTTGCCGACACCGACATGGAGCCGGTTTGCGAGGCTACGATCTGCACGTCGGCCGAAACCGAGTCGATACAGGTTACGAGGCCACCGGGCGCCGTGTTATAGGCAATCAGCCAAACGGTATACGTACCGGGCGTTGCATACGCATGCTGCGGCGAGGTAGTGGCCGAGGTCTGGTTGTCGCCAAACTTCCAGAGGTAGCTCGTAGCGCCCGTGCTGGTGTTGTTGAAGGTGATCGGCGCGCCCACGCATGCTTGGAGGATGCTGGGCGTAAAGGCCGGCACCGGCTTTCCGAATACAGTGATCGTAATCCGGCCCGTAGTATCGGAGCAGTTGTTCTGCCCGCGCAGCGTCACGTTGTACACACCGGGTGTAGCAAACGTGTGCACGATGGAGTCGATCGGCGCGGTTGTGCTCACCGGAGCCGACAGGTCGTTGAAATCCCAGGTAAACTGGGTACCACCCGGCGAGCTGTTGTAAAACTTCACGGCATGGGGTGCACAACCCGCCAGCTGCGTGCTGCTGACCGTAAGGTTCATCCCGATCGTGTTGGGCTGCACGGTGATCACCACGTTGCGCGTATCGGTACCGCATACGTTGCTGGCGGTGAGCGCAATGGTAAAGTTGCGGAGAACGCCCGTGGAATAGGTATGCTGGATCGGTGCGCCCGAAGTAGTGACAGTGTTCGCGGAGGCATCGCCCCAGTTCCAGGTATATGTGTTGCCGGTACCGGTGCTGTTGTTGGTGAAGGTCACGGTCATCGGCGAGCAACCCTGAACGCTGTTCGGAACGAAGGATGCGACGGGCGCCGGCGTTACCGAGATAAGCACGGTATCGCTGATACCGCCCGTTGGTGTCGGGCAGCGGTTGGAGCGAACGATCCTGCGGAACCAGGTATTCTGGTTCAGCACGCCGGGCGCAAAGTTCTGGCCGTTGGCGCCGGGGATCATGATGAAGTTGACACCGTTGGTGCTTTGCTCCCACTGGTAGCTGAGGCTGACCGCGCCTCCGAAAGCCGTGGGCAGCGAGCCGGTAAGCGGCGCCGGCGCGCTGTTGGCGCAGATGGTCTGCGGCGCGCTGATCGTATTGTTCGTCACCGGGGACTCTACCCATACTTTGATGGTATCGCTGATGCTCGGGCAGGTGCCGATGGTCACGAGGCGGCGGAGCCATACCGTATGATCCGGGTTGAAGGTATAATCGGCGAGCGTGAAGCCAGGCAGGCTTGTGAAAGTGATGCCGTCATCGCTGCTCTGCCACTGGTAGGAAGGCACGCCGCCGTTTCCACCCGTTGCCACAAAGGTTCCGGTATTGTAGGTTACGCCCGAGCACACCGAGTCGATACGTCCGTTGATGCTGTTGACGATGATATCATCGACCGGGAGTACGACCGTGGCCGTATCGTTCTTCAGACAAAGGATGTTCACCGGGGTCACGATGAATTGGAGCGAAACGTCGCCGGTAAGGTTGCTGAGGGTTTGCGTTGCGGTTGTGTTGGCGATATCCGTCCAGGGACTGACGCCGAGCGGCTCGTCCTGGCGGCGCCATTTGAGGATCGTGCCTTCGTAGCCGGTGGCCGTGATGGTCGTTCCGGCATTGAAGCAGATCGGGCTGATGGGGCCGAGCGTTCCGGCGCTGGGGCGGCGCACGATCGTGATCGTCATCTGGTCAGAGGTAGCCGGGCAACCGCCGTCGTTGGCAATGGCCCACTGGAGCGTGATGGATCCCTGGAGGGGACCGGCGCCCAGACCGACGGTTGTTATGGCTGTATTACCGAGGTTGGGGTTGACGATGTTGGGGTTCGCGTTGAGCGTGTTCGAACCGGCAACCACCGTCCAGGTGCCCAGTTCCCAGGGATGGATGGGCGTGTTGCCCTGCAGGTTGAACGAAGAGAAGATACCGCCGACGAAATCGCAGATCAGCGTGTCGGGACCGGCCGCAGCGGGGCTCGGCAGCGGGCGGTTCACGATGGTAACCGTGTCGCGCACCGTGGCACAGATGCCGGGGCGTGTTACCGTCCACTCAAACTGGTAGGTGGCGTTCGGCACAAGTCCGTTTATGACCGACGTGGGCGAGGAAGGCGTGACGATCGTGGTGTTCGACGACGGGATCTGCGTCCAGTTGCCGCTTGTACCGGGCGCCAGTACGGCCTGCATCGTCACGCTCGACGCGTTGCAGATGATCTGGTCGGGTCCGGCGTTGATCGGGGGCGTCGGGTTGACGGTAATCGTATAGGTCTGCGACGGACCGGAACAGGTCGTGCTGCTCGGGGTGACCGTGATGGTAGCCACGATGGGCGAGCTGCCGTTGTTGATGGCCGTGAACGCCGGTACATCGCCGGCGCCTAGTGCAGGCAGGCCGATCGACGGGTCGGAGTTGGTCCAGTTGAAGCTGACACCCGGCAGCGGGCTTGTAAAATGCGTGGAGGGCGCCGATGCTCCGTTGCACACCACCTGGTTGCCCGGTGTGTTTACTGTCGGCGTCGGGTTGACAACAAGCGACTGCGTGAGCGAGGTCGTACCACATTCGTTGGTTACGTCGAGGGCCACGTTGAAGGTGCCCGTCG
Source organism: Flaviaestuariibacter terrae (assembly GCF_054777635.1). Lineage (NCBI taxonomy): Bacteria > Pseudomonadati > Bacteroidota > Chitinophagia > Chitinophagales > Chitinophagaceae > Flaviaestuariibacter > Flaviaestuariibacter terrae. The sequence goes on along the minus strand of NZ_BAAHAL010000006.1, from coordinate 287,279 downwards.
TGGCATAATTCGTTGTCGGCGTAGCGGAGGTGGACGTTGCCGGAACGGCACCGGTAAAGGTCCACAGGTAGGTCGACGGGCTGCTGGCAAAGCAATCATTCACCGTAGCTGTCGGCGAGAAGGGTCCCTGGCAGATCGGTGTCAGCGGCGCCCAGGTAATATTGGGCTTTGTTTTTACCGTAACCGTTTGCGTGGACGAAGCGGAGCACGCATTGCCCGGGGGCGTCGTCAACAGTTGAACGGTGTACACGCCCGGGTTGATGAAGTTGAACTGGGGCGCCGTCGAGTTCGTACCGCTGCCGCTGCTGAAGGCCCAGTTGCTGGCCGTCGGCGTACAGTTTACGGTATTCGCGTAGGATACGGTCCAATCATAACGGTTCGGACCGCAGTTAGCCGGCAGCGAGTTGTTGGTGGAGCTTACGAGCAGCGGTCCGCAACCGGCGGCTGTGCTCAGTGTAAAGTCGGCGTTCGGCTGTCCGTTGACACAGATCATTTGCTTCACCGAGTCGATAGGACACAAAGAAGTGTTGCCGACAAACATGGTCACCTCGTAGCTGCCCGGGCTGTTAAAGACAACGTTGAGCGCGCTGGCGCCGCTGGTCCAGACGCCCGGGTCGGTCGAGTTGAGATCGTTACCCAGGCTGCCGGTAACCGTGTAGCCGGTCGCGGGCAGGATGCGCCAGACCACCTTACCCGGCGTGCACACACCGTTGCTCACGCTTTGCATGTTGCCGGAAATGTTGTTGATGGCAACCGGCACGTTGGTACAAACCTCGTTGCCCGGCGAAACCTGCATGATCGGCACAGGCTTCTTCGAGATATAGATCGGCACGATCGAAGCGCTCGAGGCGCCGCAGGGGTTGCTGGCGCGGATCGTAGCGGAGAACGAGTTGGGGTACGACGTGGTGCCGCTCATGCTGTTGGTGCCGCACGACGAATTGACGAACGTGTGGGTCACGCTGGCCGGGGCCGGGTGTGAAAACGTAACCGACGATCCGCCCGGGATATCGTTGAACGAAACGGTATACGAAGTGCCCGGCGAGTTGGAGCCGGTGCTCGTGATGGGGAAGGTCAGCGCGCTTTCCGAGCAGGTCACCGTATTACCCGGGTTCGACAGACCCACGGCGGGGTTCGACCCGATAAAGACGGAGTAGTAGCCCGTGTCGCGGCAACCGCCGGCACCGCCCACGATGAACTGCAGCGTATAGTTGCCTGCCGCATACGTATGGTTGGTATTGCTGAAGCTCGCGGCGCTGAAGTTCGCGCTGTTGTCGCCCCATACGATGACGTAATCGGTATTGCTGGCGCTCGTTGTAGACTGGTTGAGGAACGTGAGCGTCGCGCCCGTGGACGTACAGGAAGTGAATACCGGTGTGCCGTTGAAGGTAACGAGGCCGGATCCGCCAAGCACGGTGCTCGGGGAGCTCGTGGCCACGGTATGGTTCACCGTTGCGGCACATCCTTCGGCATTGGTTGCCGTAAGCTGCACATCGAAGCTCTGGCTCCCGCCAGCCGCCGTTCCGATAAAGTGGTGCGACGGGTTGCTGGCGGTCGATACGCTGTCGACGCCGGCATAGGGATCGCCAAAATTCCAGTTGTAGCTGTTGCTGCCCGGGGTGCCGTTGCTGAACTGTACCGGGGTGGACGAGCACTGGCCGTTGGGCGAGAACGTAAAGGCCGGGGCAGGAACCGGGTGGGTTACCACCTGCAGAACGGGCCAGCTCGTGGTAACGCCAAGCGTCGTTACATCGACACTGTAATCGCCGGCCGCATTGACGCGTAGGCTGTCGGTATTGGCGCCGGGAACCGGTACGCCACCGAAGGTCCAGGCGATGCTGGAGCCGGCGGGAACGTGCTGGGCTTTCAGGAGAACCGTGCCACCGGGGCAGATACCTGGTGTTGCAGCAAACCCCGACCAGGTGAACGAATCGGCTGGAAGAAAGTTGGGTCTGCCGAAGTCAAGACCTTCCGGCTGGGGGCCGTGGAGGCGGCCTGGGATAACGGATTGGGCGTTAACAGCAATAGAAAACAGCAGCACTCCAAGAAGGAGAGGTAAATACTTCTTCATGTTAGCAATTAGTAGTGGATATCCTGACGGTTGCGAAGCTAAAAATAAGGGAAATTCCGTAACCGGCCCGCCGACGGGCGGGCGAAACGGGCGGTTTAAACGGCCAAAAAGCCCTTTCAATTGTTTAAAGCTGAACTGCTTAGCCGTGCACCGGCGTCGAGATCCCTTTCAGGCGGCGGTACATTTCGGTGGCGTACTCGTCGGTCATCCCACTGAGGTAGTCCAGGGCGTTCTGCACCTTTCCATAACCGCTTCCGGCCTCGCGGAATCCGGTGAGGTGCGACGGAAACAGCTTCAGGATAATTCCCTCGCGGTGCGTGGGCCGCTCCCGGAGCAGCGCGGGCACGAGGAGCTCGAGCAGTTCCGACATCAGGTTGTATCCCGCCAGCTCGATCTGGAGCACCGTGTCATGGCTGTAGATCTTCGTCCGGCTCAGGGTCTGAACCGTGGTCAGGCAGCCGGTACGGTCCTGGAGGTTGTCGATAAGCGTATCGTTGAAGGTGCCGGCCAGGATCGCTTCCTGGTGATCGAGGAAGATCTGCGTGCACTGCTGCACCAGCTGGTTGATGACGCGGGCGCGGAGAAAAGCGATCCCCTCGTTGGCATCGGCGATCTTCGCGTAATGCTCGAACGTGCTGTCGGGACGGGCGTCTTGCGGCTTTGTCTTTTCCAGTACTTCGGCAAAGGCGGCGCGCACTGTTTCTGTCGACAGGATACCGAGGCGGTGGGCATCTTCCATATCCACGATCGAATAGCAGATGTCGTCGGCGGCCTCTACGAGGTACACAAAGGGGTGCCGGCGGAACACGATCGGGTCCTCGCTTTCGGCCAGCATCCCGCAGCCGCGCATCACCTCGAGCACCGTGTCCTTCTCGCTTTGAAAGAAGCCGTATTTCTTGCGGTGCTTGAACGTCTTGTCGACGCTCACCGATTCGCAGGGATATTTCAGGATGGAGGCGATGGTCGTATACGTAAGCCCGAAGCCGCCCGTGAAGCGGCCCTTGAAGCTGTGGGTGAGCACCCGGATGGCGTTGGCGTTGCCTTCGAAGGCGGTCACATCCTGCCACTCGCGGTCGTTGAAGTAGGCCCGCAGCGGCTTCCCTCCTATCTCCGTCCGTTCATTGTCGACGAAGTAGGCAGAGATGGCCTTCTCCCCCGAATGCCCGAAGGCGGGGTTTCCGATGTCGTGCGCGAGGCAGGCCGCGGCCACCACGTTGGCGAGCTCGTAGCGGTAGAACTCGTAGGCCTCGTCGTTGCTGCCCTTGTAGCGGAGGGAGATCGCTTCGCCGATCATCTTCCCGAGCGAGCGGCCTACCGATGCCACCTCCAGCGAGTGTGTAAGGCGGTTATGCACGAAGGCCGTTCCCGGCAGCGGGAACACCTGCGTCTTGTTCTGCAGGCGCCGGAACGCCGATGAAAAGATAAGCCGGTCGAAGTCGCGCTGGAAGCCCGATCGCGGGCCTTCGGGGATCTTATCCGAGCCGACGCGGCGGTGGGTGAATATGGAGTCGAAGGTCATCGCCATGCGAGCGAAGATAACCCCTTTGGAACGTCATTGCGACCTCGCATCAAGCGAGGGAAGCAATCTGAATCGGGTGAAGTGAGTCGCTGGATCGGGCGCAGAGCAAGCCCCACGAGATTGCTTCGTTCGCCGGCGCTTCACGCCGTCTTCCTCGCAATGACGTTTCAGTGGTCAGAGCAGGCTGTCATCCTCAACTCCATAATCCTTCCGGATCTTCCGCAGCACTTCGTCCATGCTGGCGCGGTGGTCCTTCGGGTTCCACTCGCCCCGCTCCCACTTGTCGAGCTCCTCGTCGATGTGTTTTTTCTGGAGCTCGGTGAGCTTGTCCACGAGCTCGCCCGACACTTCGCGCTGGCGCTCGTAGAATTTCTTTTTCTTGTCGAAGAGGAGGTCGCGGCCCTTGAAGAGATCGTTTTCCGAAGCGGCCATCTGCAGCAGCTCCTCGCGGGCGAGGGCAATGTCGTAGGGACCGACGGGCATGATCAGCTTGGAGAGTATGGGACCGGTTTCGAGCAGGATGATGAGCAGCGACACGAGCAGGGTAGACCACCATACGCTGCTTTCCTCGTTGGACAGATCGGAGAGTGCTTTGTTGCGCTCGAGGAAGCCCAGGTTGGCGCCGGCCGTCCCTTCGTAGCCGCGGCGCTTTTCCTCGACCGCCGCGCGGGCGGAGGCAATGAGGCTGTCCTGCGTATGCAGCTGCGTGGCCAGGAGTGCCAGCTCGGGGGCGAACTGGGCCTGCGCGGATTGCCAGGCGTTCATCTTGAGCCGCGTGAGCTGCTCGATGCCGCGGCGCCCGGAGCCGCCCGTGCCGTCGGCCTCCTGCACGTACGCGTTCTGCAGGCGGGCCAGCGTGTCTTCAATGGCGGCGCGGCGCGCGGTGATCCGCCCGCGCTCGGCTTCGGCCGCGGCGACCTGCGTCTTCGTTTCGAGCTGCAGCAGCGAGTCGTTGCGCTGGATCTTGCGGTGGGTGTTCTCCACCATCTTCACGTTGATCTCCTTTTCGAAGATCTTGAGCTCGAGCGGCCGCGCGATGGTGACACCGATGAGCAGCGCCAGCACGATCCGCGGGAGGGCCAGCAGGAACTGCCGCCGCCGCGATACGCCGTACTTCCGCATTGTGCTCACAAGAAAGCGGTCGAAGTTGAAGATGATGAGTCCCCACACGAGGGCGAAGACGATCGTCCAGCCGAGGTGCTCGAAGATGCTGTAGATCGCATAGCCCGAGGAAAGCGCCGCCAGCACGAAGGTGGCGAGCAGCACGCCGCCGAGGCCGCTGTACTTGATGCCCTCGGAGGGATATTGCTTCAGGAGCGGTGCATGCGCGCCGGCGCACCACCAGAGGAAGTTCGATTTGGCTTCGGGCGACTGTCCTTCGAAGCTGTCGTACGTATAGGCACGCTCGGTGCTTTTGTTTTCTGCCATAGGTTTCCGTTATCGGTATACAGGGAACGTTTGTGGTTGAAGTTGAAACCTGACAACAGGGAAACGGGCAATCAATGTTCCTTCTTGTATGAAGGTAGCCTTTTAACAGTTCGGCTTACCTCCGCTTTGTTTCGAAAGGGCCGAAAAATGGGGTGAATGCTGCTGGCGAAGGCCCAAAAAGAAAGAGGGCGGAACACCCAGTTCCGCCCTCTTTTCTTAATCACCACGAAAAACCAACACGTCCTCTATGTACTGGGTACATTCCAAAAATCGTTTTGTACACCAACTGGGAATGCGTACACCCAAAGTCGCGTTCAACCTATTCACTTCGAATACTATACCAAAGTTGTTCAGCCCCACGTTCCGCTCATGTGCCCTGCCGCCTGTGGCGTGCCTGCCCCGGATGCTGCGGCACAATGGGGAAAATTCAGAAGCGCAGCACCGCGTAGCCCCAGGGCCCGAGGTGCCGGGGGGCATCGATCTCATCGGTTTCCATATGGGTCAGCTCATCACGCCAGCTGCCTTCCGGCAACCGGTCGCGCACGACCACCTCGCGGAGCTCCGGCGTCAGGTTGAGCAGCACGAGCACCCGCTCGTCGCCTTTCTCGCGGAGGTAGCAGAGCACCTCGTCGCCGGCGTCGGTGGGCAGGATGCGGCAGGAGGCATCCGACGCCAAGGCAGCGCTCTCGGTACGAAGCCGAAGCAGGTGCCCGTAGAAGCCGCTCAGCGCCCCGGCGCCCTTCCAGGGAATCGGGTCTTTCTCGAAAAACTGGAGCCGCTTGCGGAGCGGAAGCTCCTGCCCCGAATACAGCAGCGGGATGCCCGGCCAGGTGCAGCTGAACACCGCCAGCAGCGCGGCCATGGCGCCGTACTTTTCGTACTCGGTGCCGTTCCAGCTGTTCTCGTCGTGGTTGCTGGTAAACCAGGCCGGCAGCCCGGGTGCGGCACTGTAGCGGTCGAGCAGGGCGAGCCATTCGGCGCGCGGCAGGCGGCCCTCGTAAAACTCCTGCGCAGCGTGCATCCAGCTCCAGGTATAGGCGGCGTCGAACACCTGCATGTACTGCGGGTGCGTCAGCGGGTCGAGCTCGCCGAGCCAGAAGAGCTCCTGGTATTCGGCGAGCGCGGCCTTCGCCTCGATCCAGAAGTCGACCTGCACCCAAAAGGCGAGGTCGCAGCGAAAGCCGTCGATGCCCGTTTCCTCGATCCAGAAGCGCATCGCCTCGATCATCGCGGCGCGGAGGTAATTATTGCTGAAGTCGAGCTCGATAATGTCGTCCATACCGTGGGCCGGCACGAAGCCGCCGTCGGCGCCGCGCTCGTACCAGTCGGGGTGCTCCCGCGTCCAGCGGTGGTCCCAACCCGTGTGGTTGGCCACCCAGTCGATGATGACGCGGAAGCCCAGCTCGTGCGCCTCGGCCACGAGTGCCCTGAACTCGTCGAGCGTACCGAACTCGGGGCTCACAGAGGTGTAGTCGGAACAGGCGTAATACGAGCCCATGGAGCCTTTCTTCCGCTCCTGCGAGATCGGTGTCAGCGGCATGAACCAAAGCGTCTCCACGCCCATCTCGCGCAGGCGGGGCATATGCGGGCGGAAGGCCGCCATCGTGCCTTCGGGCGTGTATTGGCGGAGGTTGACTTCGTACACATTCGTGCGGAGGATCCAGGAGGGAGTCATAGAATAACGAATATCGAATATTGAATAACGAATATCGAAGTTGTTTTCCACAGCGCAGCCACCGTTGAGGGAAAGGAAGTTAAGTGGAAGAAGGGTCGGAACCGCGAAGAGAAGAAGAAAAGAAGTGGTGCGCTAAGACACGTGATGCGTTGCAGCATCTGACGGCATGGCGAGCGGAGCGAAGCAACCGGCTTCACCGTACGTCATTGCGAGCGCACCGAAAGCAATCGGCTTCACTATTGGGCACCGCCTGTCGAAGCCGCGGCGTAGGGCATACTCCAAAGAGGAAGCCGATTGCTTCGTTGCCGTTGCCTGCGGCACCGGCGCCTCGCAATGACGCTCCGGATGGGTCTGTCCCGCGCCTCAGGCACACGTCATTGCGAGCGCAGCGAAGCAACCGGCTCCATCGTACGTCAATGCGAGCGCAGCTAAGCAATCGCCCCCCACGAACGTCATTGCGAGCGCAGCGAAGCAACCGGCTTCATCGTACGTCATTGCGAGCGCAGCGAAGCAATCGGTCCCCCGCGAACGTCATTGCGAGCGCAGCGAAGCAATCTCTTTCGGGCTAGTCTGAGGCCCCGTCGGCTGCGGAGCCGGCCCGGAATGGATTGCTTCGTTGCCGTTGCCTGCGGCACCGGCGCCTCGCAATGACGATCCAAATGGGTCTGTCCCGGCCCCAGGCACACGTCATTGCGAGCGGAGCGAAGCAACCGGCTCGATCGTACGTCATTGCGAGCGCACCGAAACAATCGGTCCCCCGCGAACGTCATTGCGAGCGCAGCGAAGCAATCTCTTTCGGGTTAGTCTGAGGCCCAATCGGCTACAGAGCCTGCCCGGAAGGGATTGCTTCGTTGCCGTTGCCTGCGGCACCGGCGCCTCGCAATGACGCCCCGGATGGGTCTGTCCCGGCCCTGGCACCTGGCAATGACGTCCGGCGCAGCTTCGCTGTGCTGGACGTTTCCATATCGCTTTGCGTATACCTTATTTCCTTCTTTTCTTCGCGGTGAAAAACCTTATTCCCCTTCCAAAGCTTTCTCTCCTGCCGAAGATCCTGTTAAAGGGCATCAGCCGATTGGCAGTCCCTGCCCCGCTGCTTACCTTTGCCCTGCATGAAAACGTTCGATGTTCCCGTCAACTACCGAAGCCCGCTGATCTCGGCCGTAAAGAAGCAACGAAAGGAGGCCGACCGGATGAAGAAGGACTTCACGCCTACCCTGCTCGACTTCGGTCCGCTGCAGGTATACCTGGCGCGGCACTTCGGCTTTTGCTACGGCGTGGAGAATGCCATTGACATCGCCTTCCGCACCGTGTCCGAAAACCCGGGCCGCCGCATCTTCCTGCTCAGCGAGATGATCCACAACCCGCAGGTCAACGCCGACCTGCTGGCCGCCGGCGTCCGCTTCCTGCAAGACACGAAGGGCAACCCGATCATCCCCTTCGACGAGCTGACGGCCGACGATATCGTGCTCATCCCGGCCTTCGGCACCACGCTCGCCATCGAAAAGCGCCTCAACGATATCGGCATCCGCACCGAGCAATACAACACCACCTGCCCCTTCGTGGAAAAGGTCTGGAACCGCAGCGAGGGCATCGCGCAGAAAGGCTACAGCATCGTCATCCACGGCAAGCCGAAGCACGAGGAAACCCGCGCCACCTTTTCGCACGCCGCCAAGGACGCGCCTTCGGTGGTCGTAAAAGACATGACGCAGACCATCGAGCTGGCGAAATACATTACCGGTGAAAAGCCGGCTGAAAACTTCTACGAGGAATTCAAAGGTCAATACTCCGAAGGCTTCGACGTTGCCCGCGACCTGCAGCGCATCGGCGTGGTCAACCAGACCACGATGCTGGCCACCGACACGCAGGCCATCGCCGACTACCTCCGCGACGTGATGATCGCGAAATACAACCTCTCCGGCGACAATGTGAAGGAGCACTTCGCCGACACGCGCGACACGCTTTGCTACGCCACCAACGACAACCAGTCGGCCGTACAGGGACTGCTCGAAGCCCCGGCCGACCTCGCGATCGTGGTCGGTGGCTACAACTCCTCCAACACATCGCACCTGGTGGAATTATGCGAGGAAAAGCTTCCTACCTTCTTCATCAACGAGGAAAGCAAGCTGCTGTCGAAGCACACGATCTTCCACTACAACTTCCACACGGGTCTCGAGCTTGTTTCAGAAAATTATCTTCCCGACCGGGAGCCCGTTTCGGTACTGATCACGAGCGGCGCTTCCTGCCCCGATGCCTTGGTCGAAGGCGTGATCCGGCGCCTGCTCTCGTTCTTCCCGGGAAGCAAATCGGTGGAAGAAGTGGCGGCGGCGTTTCAATAACAGCATTCCCAAGAGAAAGAACGCAGATCCACCTACGGTGGATACGCAGATTATTAAGATTAGTTATGATTTGCTGACGCACGCAAAAGAAAATCTGCGCGGAAGCCTTTGTGCGCCCGTCATTGCGAGGAGGCGGAGCCGACGAAGCAACCGGCCCCCTATGTGAGCAATGCCCGCGCCCCGTGCTTCACCGGCCGCTCCCACATAGATCAGCCGATTGCTTCGCTGCGCTCGCAATGACGCGTTGCGGGTAACTTCCAAATAACAAAAAGGCCCCCGCTTACACGGAGGCCCCTTCGATATTCGTTATTCGATATTCGTTATTCGTTATTCGTTATTCGATATTCTTCACCCTTTAAACGGCCGCAGGTACAGCATGTTGTAATACTCCTCCGCCATGCGGTTGGAGTCGAACTGCAGCTGCACGTCGCGCATGCCGTTCTTCACGATCTGGCGCCAGGTGTCGTAGTTGTCGTAGTACAGCGGCAGGATCTGCTTCTGCAGCACTTCGTAGAGCTGGTCGAGGTCGTACTGGTCCTGCTCCTGCGTGCTGATCTTCGTGTACTCGATCGGCGGCACGATAAAGCCGTTATTACCGGGATGCACGAATTCGGGGATCCAGCCGTCGTTGGTGGAGAAGTTGACGGCACCGTTCATGGCGGCGGTCATACCCGAAGTGCCCGAGGCTTCGCGCGGCACGCGGGGGTTGTTGAGCCAGCAGTCGGCGGCCTGCTTCATCCGCTTCGAAAGTGCCAGCTCGTAGCCGATGAGGACGGCCATATTCTTGTAATTCTTGCTCAGGTGCACCAGCTCGTTGAACTCGGAGATCGCCGGGTAGTCGACCGGGTAGGGCTTGCCGGCCCAGATGATCTGCACGGGGTACTTCGAGTCGGCCATCAGCTTGTTGAAGCGCTCGATGTCGCGGGTAATGAGGTTGGCGCGCTTGTAGCCGGCAAAGCGGCGGGCCCATACGATGGTAAATACGTTCGGGTCGAAGATCTTGCCGGTCTGGTCGGCCACGAGCTCGAAGGCGCGCTTCTTCATCCACTTCTTGCGGTCGTCGAAGCCCGTGTCGTCGCCGTCTTCGCGGAAGCGGTACAGTGCCTTGTCGGCCCAGTAGCGCCAGTTCTGCGCGTTGGTGATGGCGAGGATCTCGCAGATGTTGTCATATTTCGCCCACATATGGCGGCTTACCTCGCCGTGCAGCTGCGATACGCCGTTGGCGATACGCGCAAAGCGCAGCGCGGCCAGCGAGTGGTTGAACTGGTCGTCGGGCATTCCCGTCAGGTGCTTTACCTCCTCTACGGAGAGGCCGCAGAAGTAGCTCATTTTATGACAGAGGTAGATGTCGTGCTTTTCGTTGCCGGCCTCTTCGGGTGTGTGCGTCGTGAACACGAGGCGCTTCTTGACCTCGTTGAGATTGCGGTTGAATTTGTTGTACAGGTAGAAGGCCGAGGAAAGTCCGTGGGCTTCGTTGAGGTGGTATACCTCGGGATTGAAGCCGATCTCGTCGAGCAGCTTCGCGCCACCGACGCCGAGGAGGATGAACTGCGCCACCTTGGTAGCCACGTTGGCGTCGTAGAGGCGGTGCGTGATGGTTTGCGATACGTAGTCGTTCTCGGGAATGTCGGTGGTCATGAGGAACATCGGCGCCGACTGGAACACGTTCGGCGGCAGGTACATCACCTTCACCCAAACCGGGTGCTCGTGTACCGTGATCTCGAACTTGATGCCGGTGTCTTCGAGGAAGCCGTAGATCTTTTCCATCCAGGTCACCTGCAGGGTCTGGTCCTGGTTGCGCGCCTGGTCGTAGTATCCGTATTTCCAAAGGATACCGATGCCCACGAGGTTCTGGCGAAGCTCGAATGCGGAGCGCATGTGCGAGCCGGCAAGAAACCCGAGGCCGCCGCTGTAGATCTTGAGGGGCTGGTGGATGGCAAATTCCATCGAGAAATACGCCACTCGTTTCTTAAAGCGGTCGTCGATAGGGTAAGGGACCTGGAAAGATCTGAAGTTCATGATTGTTACGGAGGATTTTAGCTGCGCAAGATAAGGAAATAGTCAGATGTGTATTTAGGACACGATTAACGGCGGGTAAACTACTTGCGGGCCTTTTTCTTTCCGCCGTTTTTCGGCGAAACCGCTTTTTTGCGCGGGAAAGAGCCTTCGAAGACGCACTGTACGCCGCGGCGCGAGCCGCAGCCTTCCATTTCGCGAAGCGTAACGGAGTTGCCGGAAAACGTGAGCTCCAGCACGCAGGGATCGCCGCCCTGGCGGTAGACGGCCGTGCGCGAAGAGGTAAGCAGCGCGGTGCCTTTGATCTCGCCGCTGCAGATATTATCGGCTTCGCCTTTTTCGAAGTGCACGAAGAAGTTGATCTCGCTCGGGTTGCGCGCGTCGCGGATCGACACGAAGTTGCGCGGCCCCTTTACATAGTCGCCCGCAAGCGGGTGCTTCCGGCCGAAGGTATCGATCGGGTTGAGCACGTCCTGGTTGTCTTCGAGCGGGTCGGTGAGAATGAGGGTAAAGCCTTTTGCCTGCGGGTTATATACATAAACATCCTTCCCCTCGGCGGTCTGCTCTTTCGGCATCTTCTTTACGACATTTCGCGTGATGGTACCCGAGCGGTCGACCGAAGATGTCTGTGTCGTGGCCTCATCCTCATCGGGAACCAACAGGGGAAACAACGCGCTGAACTTTTCCTGCTCGAAGCGATAGAGCAGCGCAACGTGCTGGCTGCCGCTGCTGGCACGGACGGCAAAGAACTCCACGCCCGACACATCACCGGTGCGCGCGAGCGGCGTGTACCGCGGCTTGCCATCCCCAAAGAGCGCCGTCTTCATGCTGTCGGGAAGCAGGGACGTGAATTCGGGGTAACGCAGCGAGGCCGTGTCGGCGCTATGCTGCAGCGCGGTATCGCTGATGCAGTAGGGCAGCGCGGCCTTCGGAAAGCGCCCGGCAAAGCTGCTGTAGGAAAAGGAAGATCCCTCCTCCCCTTTCACTACCGGCTCTTTCTTCGGTCCATCGGAGCAGGCCATCAATCCAAGCAGCAACAGGAAGCATCCCAACAGGCGCATAGTCGGTTTTTGCTGTAAATAAACGGAATAACCACCAAACGCACCGGACGCGGGTTAGGGGCCGCCCCCTATTTTTGTTGCATGACGACCCCTTCTGCCGACTCCTCGCTCAGTGAAGTGCACGGCTCCGTGGATACGACAGCTGGCGCCGGCAAACCGCTCTGGAGACGGGTTCTCATGTATTTCGGGCCAGCCTACCTCGTAAGCGTCGGCTATATGGATCCAGGCAACTGGGCCTCCGACCTTGCCGGCGGCAGCCGCTTCGGGTACCAGCTCGTTTGGGTGCTGCTGATGAGCAACCTGATGGCGCTGCTCCTGCAAAGCCTCGCCGCCCGGCTCGGCATCGTACGAGGCCGCGACCTTGCACAGGCCAACCGCGAAGCCTACCCACGCCGCCTCACGGTGCTGCTCTACCTGATGGCCGAGATCGCCATCGCCGCCACCGACCTCGCCGAAGTATTGGGCATGGCCATCGGCATACAACTCCTCACCGGTATCCCCCTGCTGTGGGCAGTGCTCATCACGCTTTGCGATACGTTCCTGCTCCTGCTGCTGCAGCGGCTCGGGATGCGCAAGATGGAGGCATTTATCATCGGCCTGATCGCCATCATCGGTATCTCCTTCCTGGTGCAACTGGTGATGGCAAAGCCCGATCTCGGCGCCGTCGCACACGGCCTGATCCCGACGATCCCCTCGCCCGCAGCCCTGTTTATCATTACCTCCATCATCGGGGCGACGGTGATGCCGCACAACCTCTATCTCCATTCGGCGCTCGTGCAGACCCGCAAGATCCGCCGCGACGACAGCGGCATCCGGCGCGCGCTGAAGCTCAATTTCATCGACAGCACCATCGCGCTCAACGCCGCCTTCTTTGTCAATGCCGCCATTCTCGTGCTGGCTGCTTCTGCCTTCTTTTATAAAGGAATTCCGGTGGAAGGCATCAAGGAAGCGCACCGCCTGCTCGATGGCATGCTCGGAAGCAAGGCGGCACCGATTCTCTTCGCTGTGGCGCTGATCGCCGCGGGACAGAGCAGCACCATCACCGGCACACTGGCCGGGCAGATCGTGATGGAAGGCTACCTGCACCTCCGTATCGATCCCTGGGTGCGGCGCCTGCTGACGCGCCTGCTGGCCATCGTTCCGGCCGTTATCGTTATTCTAGTAAGCGGCGAAAAAGGCACCGAGCAACTGCTGCTCCTGAGCCAGGTGGTGCTGAGTCTTCAACTGGGCTTTGCCGTCATACCACTGATCCATTTCGTGAGCGACCGCAGCACGATGGGCAAATTCGTCATCCCGCGCTGGGTGCAGGTGCTGGCCTGGATCATCACGGCGATACTCGTATACCTCAACGCACGGATGGTAGTGGAGCAGCTCACCGGGTTCTTCGCCTCGGGCACACACGCGTTCTGGATCTATTTCCTGTCGGCGCTCGCGATTTTCTTCGCTGGCCTGCTGATCTATATCACGGTGTACCCGCTTATCCGCCGCAGGAAGGAACTGCCGGCGCCGCAGGTGGTCCACATGCATCCGCCGCAGGAGATCGGCCAGCCGATCATACCGGTGTATGCGGCCATCGCGCTCGCGCTCGACTTCAGCCGCTTCGACCAGACGCTGCTCGCCCACGCCGTTGGCCATGCACGCGCGGGCACACGGTTCGTGCTGATACACGTGGTGGAAAGTGCCTCGGCGCGTATCCATGGCCGTGAGTCGGATGACCTCGAAACGCGCAAGGACCTCGAGCAGTTGGAGCTGTACGCCCAGGAGCTGCGCAAGCTCGGTTACGAAGCGACCACGTTGCTCGGCTACCACAGCCGCGCACGGGAGATCGTTCGCCTTGTGAAGGAATCGGGCGCCGACCTGCTCATTATCGGCGCACATGGCCACAAGGGTATGCTCGACTGGATCTACGGGCAAACGATCGACTCGGTGCGCCACGCGCTCAAGATCCCGGTGCTGATCGTCAGCACGTAGTTTTCGCGTCACCGATGGACAAACCTCCTGCAGAATATCAGCCCATGCTGTAGCTTTCCGGTATGAAGCGACTCTGTCTTCTCGCCCTTTGCTTTTGCATCGCCTTCTGTTCGGAGGCGCAACTACCCAAGGTATCGCCGGGAAAAATCGTGCGTATCGATTCCTTCCATTCGCAGCTGGTACAGCCGCGGAATATCGACGTGTGGCTACCACCGGGCTACCCGTCGGCCGGCCGGTATGATGTGTTGTATATGCACGACGGGCAGATGCTGTTCGACAGCACGATCACCTGGAACCGGCAGGAATGGAAGGTCGATGAAACGATGGGACGCGTGGTAGCAGCGAAAAAGATCCGGCCGACCATTGTCGTGGCGATACCGAACATCCCGAGGTTGCGGCTCGCCGAATATTTCCCGCAGGGGGCGCTGCGCTGGCTCCCGGCCGCTTCGAAAGATTCGCTGACGGCTGAAGTGGGCGGCGAGTTCCTGGCGGATGCCTACCTCGGCTTCATCGTTACAGAGCTGAAGCCCTATATCGACTCGGCCTTCGATGTTTATTCGTCGCGCGAACATACCTTCATCGCCGGCTCCAGTATGGGCGGCCTTATCTCTTTTTATGCACTGTGCGAGTACCCCCACATCTTCGGCGGCGCGGCCTGCCTTTCCACCCATTGGCCCGGCAGCCTCAAGCAGCTGGGTGCAACGAGCCCGGTCGCTGCTGCCATTACCCGGTACATAGCCGCCGAATTACCGCCGCCGGGGAGCTTTCGTTTGTACATGGACCGCGGCGACAAAACGCTCGACTCTTTCTACGCCGCCTTTCAGCCGGCCATTGACCGGATCGTTCGAAGCAAAGGCTACTCGTCCCGGAGCTTCCGCAGCCTTGTCTTCCACGGCGCCGACCATTCGGAAAAGGCCTGGGCCGCACGACTGGAAACGCCGCTACAATTCTTACTGGGAAACAAAAAACTCAGGTAGCAGGAGCTACTACCAGTTCGCAAACTTCCAGACATACTGGACCTGCAGGCAAAGCGAACCGTTGGACGTTTCGGAAGCATAGAGCCATTTGAACTCCGTACCCAAGCCTGATTTTTTTCCAACCGGGAAGATGTACGACGCCGCGGCCATCCAGCCCACGGTGAATTTAGTTGCCGTACTGTGTCCCTGGTAATCGAGACGGGTTTTCAGGAAATAGGCGCCCGAACCTGCGAAGATGTTGAAGTTGCGTGTAACCGACATCGACCACACGAGCAGCACCGGCACCGCATCGAGCGCGATCGTTCCCTTGCGCCCGGCCGAATCGGTGACGCCATAGGAGAAGAAGGTGATGTGACCGCTTTCGATACCGGCCTTCAACAGGTGATCGGGATGCCACATAATACGCACGGTTGCAACCGGGTTAAAACGCGACAGCTTCGGATTCAGGTAGGAAGGCATGCTCCGCTCGGAGGCGAAAAAGCCGATACCTGCGTTGAAATAGGCCACCAGCGCGTATTTGCCACGCCCGGTGGGTTGGGAAGTAAAGAGACTGTCCTGGGCGCCCGACCGCAGCGCGAGGAGCGACAGTATAAATACAGTGATCGTTTGTTTAGCGTTGTGTGTAATACGCATAAGCTACAGCAGAAGGATAATCGGTGAGAAGGCCGTCGAAGTGCCCCTGGCCGAGGAACAGGTAGATGTTTTGTGGAAGATCCAGTGTCCAGACGAACGCGCGTTTGCCCTGAGCGTGAACGGCCGATACGGCGTCGTTTTGCAGCCCCAGGGTCCAGCGCGGCCCCCAAACACGGGAGTTGAGGTCCTGTACATCGGCAGGATCGAGCTCGCATACAGAGGGTACCTGCTGGTAGTTGGGCAGCTGCCTGAATTCATCGATCACAACGCGATCGGGGATGCCGATCAGGATTTCAAGCGGCTTGCCGAGCGACGCCGCCTGCTGCATGTATTCCTGCTGGAGCGCGCGGATCTGCGCCAGGCTTCCGTGAAATTTTGTATCGAGCCAGACAAAGCGGAGCGGGGTTTTTCGCAGCACCACATCCAGCGCTTCGCGCAGCGTTGGAATGCGCTCGCCCCCGATAAGGCGCACCAGCTCGTGCAACTGCGCATAGCTGTAATCTTCAACCGGTCCCACCATGCCGTTTCTCTGGATAAGACGCTCGCTCAGGGTCGCATCGTGGTACAAAACAGGCACTCCGTCGCGCGTCATGCGCACGTCGATTTCGATACCCGTAGCGCCAAAGGGCGCCGCATACGGAATGATCTCGGCACTGTTTTCCGATGCCGGCAACAAGTCGGCGGTTTGTCCACCACCGCGATGCACAACGATCTCGAAGGAACCGTTGCCGAATAGCGGGCGATCGTAGCGGAAGTGCAGCGGCCTTTGCGGGACCTCCGCGCCTTCACCATAGACGCCTTCCAGTTGCACCGCTGCGCCGGTAGCGCCGCCCAGGGCAAAGCGTCCGCCGGTAGAATCGTGAATCGTGAGGCGTGCGGCACCGGTTTCGGTACCGGTCATCCGGCGCCAGTACCCATTGAGCAGGATCGTGCTGTCGACACGCTTTCCCTGCAGCAGCAGGTAAGTAACGTCCTTCTGGCAAAACAGCGATACATAGAAAGTAGTGTCTGTGCCATTGGCCACATAGCTTGCCTTCAGCACCGCATCTCCGCCAAAGCGGTCGCTTCCGTCGACAGTATTGTAGACGCCTTCGAGCCTTGGTGCAACGGGGCCGGTCAGCCGCAATGCGGATGGAGATTCAAACAGGTCCCAGCGGGTATCCGGCAGCGTTACCTCATAGGTGCGCCTGCAGGCTCCGAGCGCCAGCAACAGCCCGAATGCAGCAGCATATTTTATTAAAGCGTTAGGCATGCGATCAATTGAGGGTAAAAGAAGTTCCGGTCGTGGGTGGAAAAGGCGCTCCACGTTTGCCAGAAAAATGAGGTGTAGGCGGCCCGAAAGCCAAGTGCCATCCGCTTTTTGCCATAAAAGGGCTGCTCAAGCATCACGGTATAGGCAGACCCACTGAATGTCTGAAACTGGCTGACGATCTTGATCGTCCCGGCCACCGGCCGTACATCGAGCGTCATGATCGACTCGGCCCGGACGGTCAGGAGCACCTGCTTGTTGAAGCGATAGCCTACCGACAGGCTGGGGAAATTCTGCCAGCCCGTTGCATGCGTTTTGAATCCTTGGAAATTGTTGAAGCCAAACCAGAAGGCGATGTCGTTTCCTACCGCTGCCGATACGCGCCGGGTTAGCGGGAAGGACAGGCGCGGACCCACGGAAAAATAATTCTGGAAACCCTGGAGGCTGCCGCGTCCGTACAGCGACAGCTTATTACCGAGACGGCGCAATGCGGCCACCTCGAGAGCGGGAATGCGGTAGTGAAGCTCCTCGGTGATCTCGTAGGGCATCGTCGTAGCCGTCGCACCGACACCCACGGTCCAGTTGCGCTGCGGCGCCAGCGGGAAATAGAGGAATTTCAGTTGGTGCCTTACCGTACTATCGAAGTGGGCCTGCGCCCTGATTTGGGGCGAGGTTGCAAACGCCAGTAACAGCAGCAGCAGGCGCAACACTGTGGAAAAAGCAGGAAGTGGAGACATGCAAGCAAGAGCTTGCAAAAACCAAACCGCGCAGGCTACATCTCGTGTCCCAGCTTATCGCGCTTCGTATTCAGGTAACGCTCGTTGTGCGGGTTCGGCACCACTTTAAGCGGTACGTTGTCGACGATCTCCAGACCGTATCCGAGCAGGCCGACGCGCTTTTTGGGATTGTTGGAAATGAGCTTCAGCTTGTGGATACCGAGGTGGCGCAGGATCTGGGCACCGACGCCGTAGTCGCGCTGGTCCATCTGGAAACCTAGGTGCAGGTTGGCTTCGACGGTGTCCATCCCTTCTTCCTGGAGGCGGTAGGCCTTCAGCTTGTTGAGAAGACCAATGCCGCGTCCTTCCTGGTTCATATAAAGGATACAGCCCTTGCCGGCTTCCTCCACCATCTTCATGGCGCCGTGCAGCTGTTCGCCGCAGTCGCAGCGGAGCGAGCCCAGGATGTCGCCGGTGAAGCAGGAGGAGTGCACACGCACCAGCACGGGCTCGTCTTTTTCCCAGCTTCCCTTGATCAGCGCGAGGTGCTCGTTCGATGAACCCTTTTCCTGGAAGGCCACGAGCTTGAAATGCCCGAATTGCGTCGGCATATCCACGCGCACGATCTCCTCGATGAGCGAATCGCGCTGGACACGGTATTCAATAAGATCCTTGATGGAGATGATCTTGAAGTCGAACTTCTCGGCGATCTCGAGCAGCTGCGGAAGGCGGGCCATCGTGCCGTCCTCGTTGAGGATCTCCACGAGTACGCCCGAGGGCTCGAAGCCGGCAAGGCGGGCCAGGTCGGCGGCCGCTTCGGTATGGCCGGCGCGGCGGAGCACGCCGCCCTTCTTGGCGCGAAGGGGAAAGATATGGCCGGGGCGGCCGAGATCGTCGGGGCTGGTGCCGGGATCGATGAGGGCCTGCACGGTGGCGGAGCGGTCGTGGGCCGAGATGCCCGTGGTGCAGCCGTGCCCGAGGAGGTCGACCGATACGGTGAAGGCCGTCTCGTGCAGGGCGGTGTTGTTATTGACCATGAGCTCGAGCCCGAGCTCGTCGCAGCGGTCTTCGAGCAGGGCGATGCAGATGAGGCCGCGGCCGTGCTTGCTCATAAAGTTGATCACTTCGGGGGTCACGTTGCGGGAGGCGGTGATGAAGTCGCCCTCGTTCTCACGGTCCTCGTCGTCGACGACGATCACGAGCTTCCCGTTGCGGATATCTTCGATGGCGCTTTCAATGGTATGAAGCATACAATGTTATTCTGCTGCAAAGGTAGCTACCGGAAGGCCTTCGGGAATACGGCGACCTCCAAATGTTCGATCACCCTGCACTGAGCGCTGCGGGCCTTCCGGAGGCTATTTTGCCAATTAGTGATATGTTAATAAGGTCCTAAGAATTGTTGACCTTTTTTCATTTTCTTTGCAACGAAAACCTCTAATACCTAGTTTATGCTCAAGAGATTATTGTGTCTGCTTACAATTGCCTTGCTAGCATCACCCGTGCTCTTCGCGCAGGTTACCACGAGTAGCCTGACGGGGGTCATCCGGGATGCAGGCGGCGGCGCGACACTTTCGGGCGCGACGATCACGGCTACCCACACACCGTCGGGTACCCGCTATTCAACCAGCTCCCAGAACAGTGGCCAGTTCCGCATCGACAACATGCGCAGCGGCGGTCCGTACCTGGTGGTCGTGACCTACGTTGGCTACGAACCGCAACGCTTCGACGACATCAACCTGCAACTGGCGGAGGCGACTGTTCTCAATGCCAGCCTTTCCAAAACAAACACCACGCTGGAGCAGGTGGTGGTAACGGGCGCCGGCCGCAGCCGGATCCTGAACGCCAGCCGCTCGGGTGCCGTGACCAACATCGGCCGCACCGAGATCCAGCGCATGCCGTCCATCACCCGCTCGATCAACGACCTGACCCGCGTTACCCCGCAGGCCAACGGTACCTCGATCGGTGGTGGTAACTACCGCTCCAACTTCATCACGGTCGACGGCTCCGACTTCAACAACCAGTTCGGTATCGGCACCAACCTGCCGGCCAACGGCTCGCCGATTTCCCTCGACGCCCTCGGCGAGGTTTCGGTGAACGTAACGCCCTTCGACATCCGCCAGTCGGGTTTCACCGGCGCTTCGGTAAACGCCGTTACCCGCTCCGGCACCAACAACTTTGAAGGTTCGGTGTACCGCTACTGGCGCACCGAGCGCCAGCAGGGCAACAAAGCCGGCAGCGTGACCTTCTCCCCCGTTCCCTTTACGTTCGACCAGTTCGGCGCCCGCTTCGGTGGCCCGATCGTCCCGAACAAGCTGTTCTTCTTCCTCAGCTACGAGCAGGACAACCAGCCCAAGAACGTCCAGTCGCGCCTCGCGGCTACGTCCAACGCTCCCTTCGGCAGCGCGCCCAACATCGCCCGCCCCACGCGTGACGACCTCGACTCGTTCAGCTCGTACCTCTTTAATAAGTATGGCTACGTAACGGGCCCCTACGACAACTACAGCACGCAGATCGAGCGCAAGAAGTTCCTGGCCCGCCTCGACTGGAACATCAACCGCAACAACCGCTTCAACGTCCGCTACAACCAGGTGGAAGGCGGTGAGCCCAACCCGCCGAGCACCTCGCGCTCGCCGCTCTCGGGCTTCGCAGGCGGCACCCGCACCGACATCAACGCGATGTGGTACAAGAACTCCAACTACTTCCAGGGCGCCAACTTCTACTCGCTGGCCGCCGAGCTCAACTCGAACCTGGGCAACCGGATGACCAACACGCTGCGCGGTACCTATACCTACCAGAACGACTCGCGCACGACGACGAGCACCGACTTCCCCTTCGTGGACATCCTGAAGGATCCGGGTAACCAGCCCGAAACGCCCTACGTTTCGTTCGGCTACGAGCCCTTCTCGAAAGGCAACCTGCGCCAGGTCAAGACCTACTCCTTTGTAGATAACTTCACCTGGAACATCAACCGCCACAACCTGCTGCTTGGCGTTCAGTACGACAACAGCACCACGGTGAACGGCTTCCAGCGCTTTGCCACGAGCTACTACACCTTTGCTTCCTGGAACGATTTCGTAACGGGCCAGCGCCCGGTCGGCTTCGCCCAGACCTATACCCTGAACAAGGACTTCTCGCAGGTGTTCCCCACCTTCAAATTTGAGCAGTACTCCGCTTACGTTCAGGACGAGGTAACGGTAACGCCCCGCTTCCGCCTCACGCTGGGCCTGCGTGCCGACCTCCCGACCTATCCCAACGTAAAAGAGATCCAGACGCACCCGCTGGTTGACAGCCTTCGCTTCAATGGCGAGGAGATCAACACCGGCAACCTGCCGAAGTCGCGCGTGATGATGTCTCCCCGCATCGGCTTCAACTGGGATGTACGCGGCGACCGCTCCTTCCAGGTACGCGGTGGTACGGGTATCTTCACCGGCCGTATTCCTTTCGTATGGATCGTGAGCCAGTCGGGTGATGCCGGCCTGCTCCAGATCACGGAAGCTTACTCCGGCGCATCGGTTCCCGCCAACGTTACTTCGTTCAACCCCGACCCCGCTGCTTACCGTCCGACCGTAGCGCCCGTTCCGGGTACCTCGATCCCGACTACGGTTACGGCCATGTCGCGTGATTTCAAATTCCCCCAGACCTGGAAGTCGACCCTCGGCTTCGACCGTCGCCTCGGTGGTGGCTTCGTGCTGAGTGTTGAAGGTATCTTCAACAAAGACCTCAACACGGTTGTGTTCCGCAACCCGAACCTCGTGGCTCCGAAGGCCCTGAACGTTGCCGGCTACCCCGACAGCCGCCCGATCTACGAAGCAGCTGTACGCGATCGCTTCCTGTACACGCTGACGCCCGGTGGCAACCCGACGCCCTCGAACCCGCGTCCCAACTACCCCATCCCCAACGGTGTTGCAGTTACCAACCAGCAGGCCTTCAACCCCATCGTGATCGACAAC
The DNA here is from genome assembly GCF_054777635.1 of Flaviaestuariibacter terrae. Taxonomy (NCBI): domain Bacteria; kingdom Pseudomonadati; phylum Bacteroidota; class Chitinophagia; order Chitinophagales; family Chitinophagaceae; genus Flaviaestuariibacter; species Flaviaestuariibacter terrae. The sequence continues at coordinate 265,680 of NZ_BAAHAL010000006.1, read as the reverse complement.
GGCAGCAAAGGCTACTCGGCGTACTTCACGATCAACCTGCAGAAGCAGTTCAGCAACAACTGGTACGCTACCATCGCCTACACGAAGGCCTGGGGTGCTAACCAGTTCGACGGCTCGGGCGACCAGCCCCTGTCGGCCTGGCAGGCAACGCCGAACGTATACGGCCCCAACGATGCCCGCCTCGACTACAACGGCAACATCCTCCCCGACCGTCTCATCGCCTCGGTATCGTATAAGAAAGAATACCTCAAGCACCTCGGTACTACGGTGTCGCTCTTCTACGAAGGCGCTATCGGTGGCCGCTACAGCTACGTGTACAGCGGCGACTTCAACCGCGATGGTATTTCGGGCAACGACCTGATCTACATCCCGAAAGATGCTACCGAGATCGACTTTGCTTCGACGACGATCAACGGCGTTACCTACACGGCCGCCCAGCAGTCGGACCTGTTCTTCAAGTATGTCGACCAGGATCCCTATCTCCGCAAGCACAAGGGTCAGTATGCCGAGCGCAACGGCGCGAAGCTTCCCTGGCGCAACCAGTTCGATATGAAAATTCTCCAGGATGTATTCGTGAACGTGGGCAAGCGCCGCAACACGATCCAGCTGAGTGTTGACATCTTCAACTTCGCCAACCTGCTGAACTCGAACTGGGGTATCATCCGCACGCAGAACTCGCTGCAGCCGCTGATCCCGACCAACCAGAACTCGCTCGTAGCCGGCGGTACCACCCGCCCGACCTTCCGTCTCGCGATCGACCGCAACGCGCCCCTCACGGAGTCGTTCCGCGACATCACGACGATCACGTCGACCTACTACATGCAGTTCGGTATCCGCTATATCTTCGGAAACTGATGACGTGAATCGTCAATCGTGAATCGTCAATAAAGAACGGCAGCCAGTGGCTGCCGTTCTTCTTTTTCCGCGCGTCGCGGCTTCACGATTGACGATTCACGACCCGAAGGCCCACTGCAAAAAGTGCGGGAACGCCCGTCCCCAGGTCGCAACATCGTGCTTGCCGTCTTCGTAATTGACGTAGCAGATATCGTCATCGGTATAGCCTTTCTCCCTCAGCTCCTCGATCAGCGCGAGGGTATCGTCGATCGAGTCGATGACGCCGTTGTGATTGCGGTCGGAGGTTTCGTCGAGGGAGCCGGTGGTAAAATAGAACCGCTGCCCCTTGTGCAGCTTGCCGGCGCGCACCTGCGCGTGCATGATGCGGTCGGTGTCTTCGACGTAGCCGTCTTCAAGGTCGCGGCTCCGCCACCAGAGTGAGCCCGAGAAAACCCCGGCGATCCGGAACAGCTCCGGGTGGCTCCAGGCCATGTCGATGGCCATGAGGCCACCGAGCGAGAAGCCGGCTATGGCCTTCTGGCGGAAGGAAGGAATGCAATAAGCGTTGTGCAGGTGCGGCAGTAGCTGGCTGCGGATAAAGCGGTCGTAAGCGGCTGCCTTCGCGCCGCGACCCTTGAAGTCGAGCACCTTGGCGGTACCGTACTCCATCTTCCGGTCGGGGCCGCAGTGAATGCCCACACAAAGCAGCGGCTTCAGGCGCCCTTCCTCCTTCAGCCCGTTCAGCATTTCCCCGAACTGGAATTTTTCCAGGTCCTGGCCGTCGTTGACCAGGAGGAGCGACAGGGCGGACGGGTCGGAGATGAACTTGGGGAGGTAAAAATCCACCGTGACATAGCGACGCAGGTCGGCGGAATAGAGAAGTTTCCGCTCCACGATGAGGCAGCGGAGGTCATTGAGTTGCATGGCGCCAAAAATAGCCGTTTCGATTCGCAGCGGACCGATGAAAAACTTTTTGGCGGTAGCGGTAATGTCGTATTTTAAAGCATCTGCAAAGCAAACCACGCATTATGAAAAAAATCGGAATATTACACGGTAAGGAACGCTCCTTCCCGACGGCATTTATCGAAAAGATCAACAGCAAGGGAATTGACGGTATCGTAGCGGAGCCCGTACGGATCGACAAAGCGATGCAGGGCGAGCCTTCCGGCTATGCCGTCATCATCGACCGCATTTCGCAGGACGTGCCCTTCTACCGCACCTGGCTCAAGAACGCCGCCCTCCGTGGTACCGCTGTCATCAACAATCCCTTCTGGTGGAGTGCCGACGAGAAATACTTCAACAACTGCCTCATGACGCAGATCGGTGTGCCCGTGCCGAAAACGGCCATCCTTCCCTCCTACGAAAAACCCAACGACACATCCGACGAGTCGTTTTCCAACCTGGCCTACCCGCTCGACTGGGAGGGCATTTTCAGCTATACAGGGTTCCCCGCGTACATGAAGCCCTTCGAGGGCGGCGGCTGGAAGAACGTGTACAAGCTGCGCAACATCGAGGAGTTTTTTCAGAAGCATGCAGAGACCGAGCAGCTCGTGATGCTGCTCCAGGAGGAGATCATCTTCACCGAGTACTACCGCTGCTACTGCATCGGCCGGAAATACGTCAAGATCATGCCTTACGAGCCGCGCAACCCGCACCACCTGCGTTACTCCGCCGACTTCACGCCAAGCCCCGAGCGGCTCAAGCAGATGGAAGACATAGTGCTGCGGATCAACAACTACCTTGGCTACGATTTCAATACCGTGGAGCTCGCCATCCGCGATGGCATTCCCTATGCGATCGATTTCTGCAACCCCGCGCCCGATGCGGATCTCGCCTCGGTGGGTGAAGAGAATTTCAACTGGGTGGTGGAGAACGCGGCGAACTACGCCATCGAGCGTGCGCAGGCCCAGAAAGACGATCAGGACAACCTCACCTGGGGCGAATACATCAAGCGCTCCGCCACCGGCCAACCGTTACTTTAATCAGTTTGGGGTTTGGAGTTTGTGGTTTGTAGTTAAGGAACTGCCAGCAAACTAACACCAAACTCCAAACCCCAAACTTTCTTATATGCTTCTCGACGCAACCGAGCGCATTACGATCAACAAACCCGCATCCATGGCGCATCTGAACTTCAGCACCTTTACGCTTGGCGTGGAGGAGGAATATATGGTGATCGACCCGGCCAGCCGTGAGCTCAAAAGCCACGAGCAGCGGATCGTGCACGAAGGACAAAAGATCATCAAAGACAAGGTAAAGGCCGAAATGCACCAGGCCGTAGTGGAAGTCGGCACCGATATCTGTGCCAACATCGATGAGGCTTGGAAGGATATCAGCACGCTCCGGAGCACCATGTCGGAGATCGCGCGCAGCCTCGGCTTTTCGATGGGCGCCTCGGGCACCCACCCCTTCAGCCATTGGGAAAGCCAGCTGATCACCGATCATATCCGCTACAACGAGATCGTCAACGAGCTCCAGGAAGCGGCGCGGAGCAACCTGATCTTCGGCCTGCACGTGCACGTCGGGATGGAAACCCGCGAGATGGCCAACCATATCGCCAACAGCACCCGCTACTTCCTGCCGCATATCTACGCGCTCAGCACCAACTCACCGTTCTGGGAAGGCCGCAAGACCGGCTACAAGTCGTTTCGCACGAAAGTGTTCGACAAGTTCCCGCGCACCGGTATCCCCGAAGCTTTTGAAAGCATCGAGGCCTACGACAGCTACGTCAAGATCCTGATGAAGACGAACTGCATCGACAACGCCAAGAAGATCTGGTGGGACCTGCGCGTACACCCCTTCTTCAACACCGTCGAATTCCGCATCTGCGACATCCCGATGACGGTCGACGAAACGATCTGCATCGCGGCGCTTTTCCAGGCCATCTGCGCCAAGATCTACAAGCTGCGGATGCAGAATATGAACTTCATCCAGTACTCCCGCGCGCTGATCAACGAGAACAAGTGGCGGGCGAGTCGCTACGGCATCGACGGCTACCTGATCGACTTCGGCAAGCAGGAGGAGATCAACACACGCGTGCTGATCTACGAGCTGCTCGACTTCGTGGACGACGTGGTCGACGAGCTCGGGTCAAGGCACCGCCTTGCTTACGTGCACCAGATGCTGGAGCAGGGCACCGGCGCCGACCGCCAGCTCGCCGTGTTCGAGCAGAATAAGAATATGGTGGAAGTGGTTGACTATATCCAGTCGCAATTCCTGCATGGCATCTGACGCCTGAAGCGGCCTGCCGCAGCGGCTGACATAACCAAAATGTTGTATATTTAAGGAAGAAACGCGTAGCGCTTCTTCCTTTTTTGCTTATGGCCCGCATCTTCACGATACGATTCACCTACGAAGGACTGGACTACAGCGCGCTGATCACCGAGCGCGTACGCCCCATCGCCACCGAGTACAGCCTCTCCATGCTCGACAGCGAGATCGCAGGCATGCTCGAAGACCAAAAGATCTACCTGCTTCCCACCGGGGCCCTTTCCTTTTACAAGCAGGAAGGCCTGCCCGGACGTCTCGCCGAGAGCATCCTGCAGGCCATCACGCTGCATGTCAGCACACCCGCCTAGCCGCCCGCATCCACTTTGCGGATCCAATCGATCACGCCGGTCATGAACACCTTCTGGTCGTCCCACATGGCCAGGTGACTTCCATTCGGGCAGTATAAATACGATCCGTTCTTCACCATCCTGCTCTGGGCCTCCATCACTTTCGGATCCATGGTATCATAGCGTGCGCCCACCATCAGCGTGGGCACCGTGATGTTCTTCAGGTCGGCCTTGCGGTCCCAGTTGGCCAGACGCCCGCTGGCGCCGAACTCGGAGGGGCCCTGCATCATTTTATAAACCTCATAGTTCACATGCTTGAAGGCACGCGCCACCGGGTCGGGGAAGGGATAGATGCGGCAAAGATGCTTTGCATAGAAGTTAGGCATCAGCAGCTCCTCGTAGCGCGGGTTCTCGTAGTCGCCACGGGCCTCGATCGCGCGGATCTCCGCTACGACCTTCGGATCCATCTGCGGAGCAAGCACCTCGTTGGCGTATTTCACATAATCCGGGATCGAGGCCACCATGTTGGCCACCACCAGTCCCTTCATGTGCTGCTGGTATTTGAGCGCGTACTCCATCCCAAGAATGCCACCCCAGGAGTTGCCCAGCACATAAAAGTTGCTGGAGTCGGCACCGATCGCCTTCCGCACCTGCTCCACTTCGTCCACGAAGCGATCGACGGTCCACAGCGAGCTGTCCTTGGGCTGGTCCGAATAGTACGATCCCAGCTGGTCGTATTCATAGAATTCGAAGCCCTCTTCCGGGAAGAAGCTTTCGAAGCATTCCATGTATTCGTGTGTCATCGCCGGACCGCCGTGGAGCAGCAGCACCTTGATCCGCGGGTTGTTGCCGAATCGCTTGGTCCATACCTTGAAGGTGCCGGCCGGGGTAGTGATCGGTATCAGCCGGATGCCAGCGGTTTGCAGTCCGCTGTCGCCGTAGTTGAAATATTGGCGTACGGTGGGACTGCCGTCGCGTTCGCCGGCCGTGATGGTAGGCGGGTTGCAGCCCGCGGCAAGCAGGGCGATGGCCCCGAAAAGAAGGTTGCGCATAAGCCTTGTTTTGATACCGGTAAGATAAAGGTTCTGCCGTAAATTGGCCGCTTAACCCCGATCGCTGCACATGAAGAAACTCCTGTATGCATTGCTGCTTTGCTCCTGCACGGCAAGCGCGCAATCCCGCCCCGACTCCATTCAGCAGGCACAAACGGCAGCTCGTTGGCTCGACCTCGAATTCACCCCCGCCGAGGCCGACTCGCTTCTCGAAAGCCTCCAGGACTACAAGGAGACCTACAAGGGACTGCACGCGCGCCCGGCGGCCAACAGCCTCCCCTACCCGCTCGCGTTTCAGCCGGCACCCTTCGGCACGACGATTCCGCAGGGCCAGCAGCCGGTAAACTGGATCCTTCCGGAGATGCAGCTGCCCGCCAACCGCGCGGAGCTCGCTTTCTACTCGATCCCGCAGCTGGCTTCGCTCCTGAAAAGCAGGAAGATCAGCTCGGTGGAGCTCACACAGTTCTTTATCGGCCGCCTGAAAAAATGGGGGGATACGTTGCAGAGTGTCATCACGCTCACCGAAGACCGCGCGCTGGAAGAAGCGCGGCAGGCCGATGCCGAGATCCGCGCCGGCAAATGGCGCGGGCCGCTGCATGGCATACCCTACGGGCTCAAGGACCTCTTCGCCGTCAAAGGCTATAAGACAACATGGGGTTCCGCGCCCTACAAAGACCAGGTGCTCGAAGATGACGCGTACGTATACACGCAGCTGAAGAAAGCAGGCGCCGTGCTGTGCGCGAAGCTTTCCCTCGGCGCCCTGGCTTACAACAACAAATGGTTCGGTGGTGAAACGAAAAACCCCTGGGACCTCAGGCAGGGCTCGAGCGGATCATCGGCGGGCTCTGCCGCCTCGGTAGTCGCAGGGCTGCTGCCCTTCACGATCGGCACCGAAACACTCGGCTCCATCGTATCGCCCTCGGCACGCTGCGGGGCCACGGGCCTGCGTCCCAGCTTTGGAAGCGTCAGCCGCCACGGGGCCATGGTGCTTTGCTGGAGCCTCGACAAGGTCGGCCCTATCTGCCGCAGCGCCGAAGACGACGCGATCGTATACTATTACATCAAAGGCACCGACGGCCGCGACCCCGGCTCGGTCGATCATGCCTTCAATTACAACCCGAAGGCCGACGTGAAGAAACTGCGCGTGGGCTATGCAGCCAACTACTTCCGTCGCCTGGGGCCCGATGCCCCGGAGTGGAAAGTACTCGATGCGTACCGGGCCATGGGTGTAGAACCCGTAGCGGTCGACTTTCCCGATTCGGCAGTGTACCGCTTCGACATGGTCGGCCTGATACTGGCCGCGGAGGCCGCAGCGTCCTTCGACGAGCTGACCCGCAGCAACCGCGACGACCTCGTGGAGCGCCAGGACAAAGATTTCTGGCCCAACATTTTTCGCGGCGCCCGCTACATTCCCGCCGTTGAATACATCAACGCCAACCGCTGGCGCTACGAGCTGGGACAGCAGGTACAGGCCTTTATGAAAAACTGGGATGTCATTATCGCACCGTCATTCGGGGGGCGGCAGCTGTCGATCACGAACCTGACGGGCAACCCGGTTGTGTGCATGCCGATCGGCTACGGAAAGGAAGGCCGACCGCAAAGCATAACCCTTATCGGCAATTTGTACGATGAAGCCAGTATTTTGCAGGCCGCCAAGGCGTACCAGGACCGCACGTACTTCAACAAGCAGCACCCGGCGCTCTTCCGGCAATAAGTATCCAGCATGAAACGACTCTTCCTCTTCGCGGCGCTGCTCGCGGTCACCGCATCCGTGAATGGCCAGAAGCTCAAGGCCGACCTGCTGCTGTACAATGCCCGTATTTATACGGCCGACAGCGCATTTTCCGTCGCCTCGGCGCTCACGGTGACCAACGGACAGATCAGCGCTGTGGGCAGCAGCGCCCAGTTGCTCAAAGCCTACGATGCGAAGCAGAAAGTGGATGCGCACGGCAAATTCGTCTACCCGGGGTTTATCGATGCACACGCACACTTTGTAAACTACGGCTTCAGCCTGCAACGCGTGAACGTCGCCGGCACCCGAAGCTGGAATGAAGTACTTGCACGCGTCGCTGCTTTCGTGAAGAAAAATCCCGGCAGCGGGGGAAGCTGGATCCTCGGGCGCGGCTGGGATCAGAACGACTGGGCCGTAAAAGAGTTTCCTGATCGCGCAGCGCTCGACAGGCTTTTTCCCGACAGGCCCGTGCTCCTCACGCGGATCGACGGACATGCGGCGGTCGCCAACAGCGCCGCGCTCCGTGCCGCCGGCATCAGCGGACCGGTACCAATCAACGGCGGCACTGTAGAAATACGGAACGGCCGCCCTACCGGCATTCTCATTGACAATGCCGTTGAGCTCGTAAGCAGCAAGATACCCGCGCCCGGCAGGCAGCAAGCCCGCGCCGCGCTGCTTGCCGCGGAGAAGAATTGCTTTGCCGAAGGCCTCACCACTATCGATGATTGCGGTCTCGATCACGAGGTCATAGAATTCATCGACTCGCTGCAACAGCGCGGCGAGCTCAGGATGCGCCTGTACGCCATGCTGAGCGACGCGCCGCGCAACTTTGCCTGGGCCCTTGACCGCGGCCCCTACAAATCGCCGCGCCTCAACGTTCGCGCCTTCAAGGTGTACGCCGACGGCGCCCTCGGGTCGCGCGGAGCGGCGCTGCTGCAACCGTACAGCGACAAGCCGGGCTGGAGTGGCTTCCTGCTGAATACGCCGGCGCATTTTGATTCGGTGGCCGCCGTGCTTGCCGCCAACGACTGGCAGATGTGCACCCATGCAATCGGCGACTCGGGCAACCGGACGATCCTGAACATTTACGCGAAGTACCTGCAGGGCCACAACGACCGCCGCTGGCGCATCGAGCACGCACAGGTGGTCAACCCGGCCGACTTCGCGCTCTTTGGCCGCTACAACATCATTCCGTCGGTGCAGCCGACACACGCCACCTCCGACATGTACTGGGCCGGCGACCGGCTCGGTGCGGAGCGGCTCAAGGGAGCCTATGCCTACCGGCAGCTGCTGGAGCAGAACGGCTGGATCCCGCTCGGGACGGATTTCCCGGTAGAGGATATCTCGCCGTTCAAGACCTTTTATGCCGCCGTGGCCCGCAAAGACAGCGCGGGCTTTCCCGCTGCCGGGTTCCAGCCCGAGAACGCCCTGAGCCGCAGGCAGGCCCTGTGGGGGATGACGCTTTGGGCGGCGAAAAGCAATTTCGAGGAAGATGAGAAAGGCAGCCTCGAGCCCGGCAAGTGGGCCGACTTCATCATTTTGGATCATGATTTGATGACCATCCCCGAAAAAGCGATCCTATCCACCCGGGTCCTGGCGACCTATGTGGGCGGATCGGCGGTATTTCGCCGTCAATAGATGAGTTTTACCCTATGTTTGTCACCTGCAACTGAGGATGGAAATGGTACGTATTGCAATTCTGGACCTGTATGAAGGGCAGCCCAACCAGGGCATGCGCTGTATCCGCGAGATCATCAACCAGTGGGGGGAATTCCACGGGCTGAATATGGCCTGGGATGAGTTTGACGTGCGCCAGAAGATGGACGTGCCCGACCTCTCCTATGATATTTATATCTCGAGCGGCGGCCCCGGCTCGCCCCTCGAAAGCGAAGGGCAGCCCTGGGAGATCGCCTATTTCGATTGGATCGGCAAGGTGATTTCCTGGAACGAGAACCCGCTTAACGAGCGCAAGAAGCACGTCTTCTTTATTTGCCATTCGTTCCAGATGGCCTGCCGCTATTTCGGAATCGGAAAGGTCACCCGCCGCAAGTCGACGGCCTTTGGCGTCTTTCCCGTGCACGTGCTCGTGGAAGGGCAGCAGGAATCCGTGTTCCATGGCCTCCGTGACCCGTTCTACGTGGTCGACAGCCGCGACTGGCAGGTGATCGACCCCGACTTCAACGACCTAAAGGAAATGGGCGCCCAGGTGCTCTGCATCGAGAAATACCGACCGCACGTGCCCTATTCGCAGGCCGTTATGGGACTGCGCTTCAATCCCTGGATGATCGGCACCCAATTCCACCCTGAAGCCGATGCTGTTGGTATGCGCATGTACCTGCAGCAGCCGGATAAAAAGCAGAACGTGATCGAAAACCACGGGCTCGAAAAATGGGAAAGCATGATGGAAGGCCTCTCCGCGCCCGACAAGATCATGTGGACCTACAGCCATATCCTCCCGAACTTCCTGACCATCGCCGCCCACAGGTACCTGCTGCAGCCCGCGTGAAACGCGTGAGGCGCGAAGGGGGACCGGACAGCGCGAACATGGTTGTTCCGTCGGAGTGCACTGCGTTCCGCTCTTCCCGCAATGACGGTCGCAATATGATGCTGCTTCACTAAACGTCATTATCTTGAAGCCAAACAGAGCGCTTCATGATCCCAGCTATCCGGCAGGCGTACAACGCGGCATTCACGCAGGAAAAATACACGGCATTTATCGAGGAGTTATCGAACGCCCATCCCGGCCAGCTGGATTTCCGCGTTGCTGAAACACCCATTTTCGTTCCGCGCAGCTTCAAGGAACAAATCCTGTCGGCCTGCGAAAGCATTGTCGATGCGATCCTCGACCCGTCGTATCATGGCAAGAGCGACAAGGCGATCCCGCCGCAGCTCCGCGTGCCGCGCGAGGACGGTCACCCGCAGTTTATCGCTTTCGATTTCGGCATCTGCTACGGCCCCGAAGGAAGCCTCGAGCCGCAGCTGATCGAGATGCAGGGATTCCCGAGCCTCTTTGCCTACCAGGTTTTATTCCCCGAGATCCACGCGCGGCATTTCGGCAAGCCGCCCGGCTTCAGCACCTATCTCGGCGGCTTCGACAAGGAAAGCTACATCGACCTGTTGCGCAGGCTGATCGTCGCCGACGAGGATCCGGAGAACGTTATCCTTCTCGAAATTTTCCCGGAGCAGCAGAAAACGCGCGTCGACTTTGCGGTGACGAAGCGTTACCTCGGAATCGAAACCGTTTGCCTCACGCAGATCATCCGCGAAGGACGGAAGCTTTTCTATGAGAAGGACGGCCGCCGCATCCGCATCAACCGTATTTACAACCGGCTCATCTTCGACGACCTGCACCAGCAATCACCCGAGGTGCAGGCAAAAGGCGCCCTATTCCAGGAAGACCTCGACGTCACCTGGGTGCCGCATCCCAACTGGTTTTACCGGCTGAGCAAATTCAGCCTGCCTTTTATCGATCATCCCTATGTGCCGAAAACGCGCTTCCTCAACGAGGTTGACGAGCTGCCGCAGGACCTGGAGAATTACGTGGTGAAGCCGCTCTTTTCCTTTGCCGGGCAGGGCGTCATCATCGATGTAACCCCGGCGGCGATCGCGGCCATCAGTGACAAGGAAAACTGGATCCTGCAGCGCAAAGTGCCGTACGCACCCGTGATCCAAACACCCGGCGAGCCGGCCAAAGCGGAGATCCGCATCTTCTACTTCTGGGAGCCCGGCGCCGGGCGGCCGGTACCCACGAGCAACCTCGCACGCCTCAGCAAGGGGAAGATGGTGGGCGTTCGCTATAACAAGGACAAGGATTGGGTGGGCGGCACCTTCTGCCTTTTTGAAGAGGACTAGCCCGGCCGTGTCCGCTGATAATGCCTCGTTAACTTCCGGTTACATGGAATCGATCTGTTCTGGCACACGCTTTTCCTGAAAGAGGAAAAGTATGACCTATGAAAAAGATCGCATCCATCATCGTTTTTGCCTTGTTTGCCGGCACAGCTGTCCAGGCACAGGTAACACCGGCTCCCACGCAAACGACTGTCGCGACATCTGCTCTCGAACGCCAGATCGCGGGTCTGAACGCGAAATACGATGATATTGTCGCCCGCATTCAAGCCAACCCGGGGTTGAGCCAGGCAGCGAAAGATCGTAAGATCGCCGGGGCGAACGAAGCCCGTGCCAGCAAGATCGCTGCAGCGCGTGCGGCCTATGCCCGCCGCTACTCAATGTCCAGTACGTCGAACAACGCGGCTTATGCCACGCCCCTCGACCAGCAGATCGCTGCGCTCAACGCGCGCTACGATGAACTCGTGGCTAACATCCAGTCTGATACCCGGCTGACGCAGGCACAAAAAGACAATAAGATCCGGCAGACGAACGAGTCGCGGGCATTGAAGATCCGTGAGGCACGTGAAGCTGCCAGTCGACGAAGCGTAACACCCGTTCTGTCGCCTAGCTCGACAGCCATCGATCAGCAGATTGCCGCGCTGAATGCGCGCTACGATCAAATCGTGGCCGAGATACAGGCCGATTCGCGGCTGACGCAGGCTCAAAAGGACGTAAAAATCAGGCAGACCAACGAATCGCGCGCGCTCAAGATCAGCGAGGCCCGTGCGGCGGCCCGTCACTAATACGTAATCAGCAAACAGGATACTGTCTTTCCCGCAGCAAGGGAATCGGCGGTATCCTGTTTTTCGTTCATTTCTATCCCGAACAACGTGCGGAGCTAGTCCCACCTGAGCCGAACGCCCATAAATACGCGCCGTCCCTGATTGGGTGCATACACGTATGCGGGGTCGAACGTAAGCCGGTAGGGATTATCCGGTGTTTGCAGCACCTGCCCGCTTCCATCGTATTGGACCTGCTTATCGAACGGATCGTTGGCCCGTGCAATAAGAAAGGGATTGCTCTTCGCGGGCGTCCAGTTCAGCAGGTTCTTTACCCCGCCGTACAGCTCACAGCGCTTCGAGATCCATTGTGTTACCTGCAGGTTCTGCAGGCTCCACACGGGGGAGTAAGGCCGGCGCGGGTCCAGCTCGGATTGCAGCGGAAGCCGCATCGGGCCATACACGTTACCGGTGTAATCGATGGTGATACCGGCGAGCGAAAACGTGTAGCTGATCGCCCAGGTACCGCTGAAGCGCTCGGTGAGCACCGGCCGGAGCCGCACGGCTTTACCGTTCCTGTTTTCGACCGTGGCCACGTCCTGCAGCGTGATCCCGATATTGCCCCGCAGCCGTTGCCGCCAGGATCCCTCCAAACCCAGGCTGATACCCCGTGACTCGGCGTGACCGGCAAGATTGCTATAGATGATCTTGTTGGGATCAGCGTCGTAGTCGGGCTGGATGCGGTTGAAAAAGTAGGTGTACCAGGCAGACAGGTCAAGCGAGAACTGGCGGCCCGGCCGGCCGAAGGGCAGCGTATAGTTGAGGCTGCCGTTGTAGCTTCGCTCGGGCTTCAGCGCTTCCCGTATTTCTACGGAACGGGCGCCAGTCAGCGCCGCGTGCTCCTCCGTAAAGATGCTGACGACCCGGAAGCCGGTGCCGGCATTCAAGCGAAGCGCCTGACACCGCGGGAGTTGCCATTTCCAGGCCGCCCGCGGTGTCAGGATCGATCCGTGCACCGGGTGATGATCCCAGCGCAGACCCGCGAGCAGCGTGTGTTTCGGGGATGCTTTCCATTCGTCCTGGACAAATATGCCGGGCAGCAGCACACGCTCGGGCCGGTTCGCCCCGCTGGCCGTATCACGCGTCGCCGTGGAATTATCATCGTAATAGGTATGCCGCGTTACAAGCCCCATCAGCAAGCCATGCGTGCCGACATTCCAACCGGAGGTAAGCTGGCCGAAAAGGATCTTCTGATCGCCGATGAAGGGATGCGTTCCATAGGCGGCATTCTGCCGATGGCCGGTCGCGCTGAACGAAAAGTTCCACTGCCCCCGGAGCGGCAGCTGGTATCGCCCGATAACTTCCCACCGACCCGTATAAATACTTTCGCCGTACACCTCGTCCCCGCCCCGGTGGCGCCGCTCCCACCCTAGCTCGCCGCCCCAGCGATCCTCGTAGAAATACCTGGCCGCAAGGGTTGCCAGCCGCCCCGAGCGACGCGCAAGCTGCCACTTCTGGAATATCGAGATCCGGTGCTGCAGCGTTACATCGGTGAAGCCGTCGCCATTGTCATCGACCCGGTTCTGGAAATAGAAATAGTTGAGACCCGTAAGCGCCGTAAGCTTTCCGATGCGGAAGCGCGCGCCGGCGTCGACGCTGTGCTCCCGCCAGCTGGTGGACATCAGGTTGAGCGAAAACCGCGGTGCCTTTGCCGGGTCCCTGGTGATAACGTTGATCAGCCCGCCGATGGCCTCGGAGCCGTAAAGACCGGAAGCGGGCCCTTTGATCAGCTCCACCTTTTCGAGCAGCTGGCTCGGTATCCCGAAGAGGCCGTACACCGAGGAAAGACTGCTCACGATCGGCATCCCGTCGATGGTTACCATCGTATACGGCCCCTCAAGACCGTTGATGTGAATGTCTCCCGTGTTGCACACGCTGCAATTGATCTGCGGTCGTACCCCGTTTACGCCCTGGAGCGATTCGAAGAGGCTCGGCGCGGGGTTCTTCCTGAAAAATTGCGCGGTATACACTTCAACGGCCACGGGGCTCTCCAGCCGGCGCACGGGCTTCATCGTGCCCGATACCACCACTTCGTCAAGCGACGATTGAAACAGCGTGTCCTGCGCCGCCAGGGCCGACGGAAACAGGAAGGCAAGAAAGAGCACGTACCGCATGACCAACCATTTTAGCCACCAAAGATAGATTATTTGGGCTCCCAAATTTTTAATATCCGGCACACCTGCTACATTTGGGCAATGTCGCACTTTACGCACCACTACGAGGAGAATTACCTCAAAGCGATCTACAAGCTCCAGCAAAAGGCGGCCGGCAAGGTCAACAATATTGCGCTCGCCCGCTACCTCGACCTTAACCCGGCATCGGTGCTGGAGATGGTGCGGAAGATGACCGAGAAGGGACTTGTGCAGCTCCAGCCCGATAAAAGCATCGGCCTCAGCCGCAGCGGCGAGCGCACTGCGCTGTCCATTATCCGCCGGCACCGCTTGTGGGAGGTGTTCCTCGTAGAAAAGCTCGGCTACCAATGGCACGAGGTACACTACCTCGCCGAACAGCTCGAGCATATCGATTCGGAGGATATGGTGGACCGCCTCGAGGCTTTTCTCAAATACCCGAAGGTGGACCCGCACGGCGATCCCATTCCGGACAGGAGCGGACGCATGGCCGAAAGCGATGCCGCCCCGCTGACGGAAGTGGCCGTTGGCAAGGTGTACGTCATCCAGTCCTTCGCCGATACCGACGATTCCTTCCTCGATTACCTGGGCAAGCTGCAGCTGCGGCCCGGTACGCGGGTGAAGCTCCTGGAGCATCTCGATTACGACGGGTCCTGCCAGGTGCTGGTACAGCGGGCTACGCTTCAGCTTTCGGAGAAGGTTGCGGGCAACATTCTCGTCACCCGCCCCTGAGCTCGCCTGAGCCCAACCAGCCCCAACAGCCCTCCAACGGCCATTTATAAGCCAAAAATGACCGGCACCTGCGTTATGGCGCAGTTTGGCACTATCCTTTCGCCTGTACCGTACAAACAACACGTATGAAAAAGCTACTGATGCTGCTCCTCGCCGGCGGATTGTGTGCGGGTGCAGCGGCGCAAAATAATACGGGCGCCGCGGGTCAGCCCTCCTGCCAGGCCCAGTTCGATGCGATCAACCGGAGCTACGACGAGCAGATCCGTTCGTTCAGCGACAACCCGAAGATCAACCCGATCGACCGGGAATACCGCAGCCTGATGCTGAATTTCTTCCGCGGGCAAAAGCTTAGCGCTGCGGAATCGGCCTGCGGCAGCACCCGGAAGCAATACCGCAGCTGCCTCGACCAGGCTAACGCCATCAACCAGTCGTACAACAGCCAGGTTGCCGCATTGCGGGGCAATAACCACTATTCAAAGCAGGAACGTGCCGAAAAGGTGGAGCAGATCAACCAGGAGCGAAACGGGAAACTGAAGGAACTGCTCACGACCTGCGGCGGATAGCGTGTAGGGCCGATCGTTCCTGTACGCCCTGACAGCGGTCCATTCGTTTTAACGATTCCTAACGCGGCAAAGCTCGTTCTTGGCATAGAATTTCGCAAGCTGTATAAAATTGAAGCGTATGAAAAAGCTACTTACTCTCTTCTTCTGCACCGGACTTGCTACAGCGGCCTTTTCACAAAGCGACCGCGAGCGCGCCGGCGACGCAATCCTGCGTGGCGGAAATCGCCAGACCACAAGCAGCTCGGTTGGCCGTAGCTGTCAGAGCCAGATCGATGTCATCAATCAGCGCTACAACCAGGAAGTGGCCACGATCCGCGCCGACAGCCGCCTGACGCCCGCCGTGCGGGAGCAAAATATTCGCCTGGCCGATGATCGCCGCCGCCAGCGCATCGACGAAGTAAACCGCAACTGCGTCAACGGTACGGTAGGTTCCGGCTACGGTGGCGGCAAAGGAAGAACAAAGGTCAAAGGCAACAATGGCAATCACTACGGCTGGGAAAAAGGCAAGGGCAACCCGCACCGCAGTGGAAACAACTGGAAAGGAAAAGGCAAAGACAAGAAAGACAAGAACGAAGATTAATTTTTGCGATACCCTTATTACAAAAAGGCCTCCCCGTCGGGGAGGCCTTTTTGTATCGAAGCTTATTGATCTATTTCATCTGGAAACCTTCCAGGAACTTCGTATTGAAGTCGCCCGAGCGGAAACGCTCGTCCTGCATCAGTTGCAGGTGGAATGGAATCGTGGTTTTCACACCTTCGATCACGTATTCGCTGAGCGCGCGGTACATCGTATCGATGGCCTCTTCGCGGGTTTGCGCCACGGTGATCAGCTTGCCGATCATCGAGTCGTAGTACGGCGGGATAACATAGCCCGCATACACGTGGCTGTCGACGCGCACGCCATGGCCACCGGGCTGGTGCAGCACGGTGATCTTGCCCGGCGAGGGTCGGAAATCGTTATAGGGATCCTCGGCGTTGATGCGGCACTCGATGGCGTGCATCGACGGCTCGTAGTCGCGGCCGGATATCCGCTCGCCCATGGCGATCTTGATCTGCTCCTTGATAAGGTCGTAGTTGATCACTTCCTCCGTCACGCAGTGCTCCACTTGGATCCGCGTGTTCATTTCCATGAAGTAGAAGTTGCGGTGCTTGTCGACCAGGAACTCGATGGTACCTACGCTCTCGTAGTTGATGGCCTGGGCAGCCTTCTTGGCGGCCTCACCCATTGCGTAGCGCAGCTCCGGGGTCATGAAGGGCGAAGGCGATTCTTCAACCAGCTTCTGGTGACGGCGCTGGATCGAGCAGTCGCGCTCCGACAGGTGACACACGGTGCCGTAGCGGTCGCCGGCGATCTGGATCTCGATGTGGCGGGGCTCCTCCACGAATTTCTCCATGTAGATGCCGTCGTTCTTGAACGAGGCGCCGGCTTCGGCCTTGGCCGTGCTGTAGGCGCGCTCCATTTCATCTTCCGACCAAACCACGCGCATGCCCTTGCCGCCGCCGCCGGCGGTAGCCTTCAGGATCACGGGATAACCCATGCCCTTGGCCAGGCTCTTGGCCTCGTCGAGGCTTTGCAGGAGACCTTCCGATCCCGGGATGACGGGAACGCCGGCGCGGATCATCGTTTCCTTCGCCGTGATCTTGTCGCCCATGGCGTTGATCATTTCGGGCGTCGGGCCGATGAATTTGATGCCGTGGTCGGCGCAGATCTTGGAGAACTTGGCGTTCTCGGCCAGGAATCCGTAGCCGGGGTGAATGGCGTCGGCGTTGGTGATCTCGGCGGCCGCCATGATGTGCGGGATATTGAGGTACGAATCGGCGCTCTGGGGCTTACCGATGCACACCGCCTCGTCGGCAAACTTCACGTGGAGGCTATCCTTGTCGGCAGTGGAATAAACAGCAACCGTTTTGATGCCCATTTCGCGGCAGGTACGGATCACGCGAAGCGCAATCTCGCCGCGGTTGGCAATCAGTATTTTCTTAAACACAGGATTTCAATTAATGGGTAATGGGATAACGGGGTAATGGCCCTTCGACAGGCTCAGGGTGACAAGGCTTTTAATTTGTCACCCTAAGCATAGCCGAAAGACCATCAGCATATTCGTTACGCGGGCTCTACGAGGAACAGGGGCTGATCGTATTCAACCGGGGAAGCGTCTTCCACCAGGATCTTGACGATCTTTCCTTTCACTTCGCTTTCGATCTCGTTGAACAGCTTCATGGCCTCGATGATGCAAACTACTTTGCCAACGGACACCTCGTCGCCAACATTCACGAAATCGGGCTTGTCGGGCGAGGGTCGGCGGTAGAAGGTGCCGATCATCGGGCTCTTGATGGTAATCGTATTGCTCGGGGCAGCGGCGGCGGGGGCGGCGGAGCCGGCGGCAGCTGCGGGAGAGCCAGCGGCGGCGGGGGCTGCCTGCGGCATCTGCATCTGCGGCATCGGGAGCTGCATCTGCGGCATCGACGAAGCCATCACCTGCGTGATCTGCTCTTCTTTCTGGCGAACGGTGATCTTGAAATCTTTCTGCTCAATCGTCACTTCACCGATATTGGAGTCGTTGACGAGCTGAATCAACTCCTGAATTTGCTTAAAATCCATTTGCTTCAATTTGAATAGGTTTTGGTTTGAACAGGGAGGCTAAGATAGGGCGAAAATAGGGTTTTGAAGGGTACCGGACGGTTTTGAACCGCTGGATTCAACGCTTTCCTTATTGTCCGCTGATCCCGGTAACGGGTAAACGAAAAAGCCCCCAGTTCCGGGAGCTTTCCTGAAAGTTATTTTTCGTCTTTTACGCGCTCGACGTATTCACCGGTCTTGGTGTTAACGCGGATGGTGTCGCCCTCGTTCACGAACAGGGGAACCATCACCTGGGCACCGGTTTCGATAGTCGCGGGCTTCAGCGTACGGGTGGCGGTATCGCCTTTCATTCCCGGCTCGCTGTACGTGATCTTGGTAACGATTTTCTCGGGGAGCTCCACGCTCATCGGAAGCTCGGTCTCGGTATTCACCAGCACGGAGCAAACCATGCCTTCCGTCAGGAATTTCGGCGCATCAACCAGGTTCTCGGCCACGGCCACCTGCTCGAAGGTCTCATTGTCCATGAAGTTGTAACCGGTATCGTCCTGGTAGAGGTACTGGTAGTCGCGGCGCTCTACGCGTACGGGGTGAATGGTTTCACCCGAGTTCCAGGTCTTTTCGATCGTGCGGTTGTTGTCGACGCCGGCGAGCTTCGCCCATACTTTGGCGGCGGCGCGGGCCGTTTTGTTTTCGCCGTATTCAACAACTTTGTACAAACTGCCGTCGAGCTTGATGATCAAGCCCCGGCTGATATCTGCGGTAGATGCCATGATTGAATAAATTAAAGAGGCGGCAAAGATAGGGTTTTGGGAAGGTTTAGAAAGGTTTTGGAAGGTTTTGAAAGGCAAAAGGGGTCAGCTGGTTTAGAGAAGGTTTAGAACGGTTCTGGTAAGGTGGCATAATCTGAGTTCCGGGATCTGAAATAAAGAATCACTACATCCGCGATCCGGGATCCTGCATCCGACATCTCCCCTCCCGGTGGGTGGCATTGTTTTTTAGTCCCCTACCCGCAGAATCAGGCACTATGGACCAAAGCTCAGCATTGCACCCCCGGCGGACAAGACAGGCATTATTGATAGCGGCATTTTTCGCCGGCGCCTCGCCCCTTTTTGCCCAATCCACGATCCAGGAAGGCCCGACGGGGCAACCACCCCGGGCCCGGGTGATCGCAGGCCCGCAGTATAAAGCGGGACCCTTCAAGCGCACATTCCTCGGCCGGCACTACCGCGCCGAATGGACCGAGCCGGTGTGGGTTCCGGTGCTCAGCCTCGACACGCTTGGCGGTCTTACTCCCGTGGAGCAGGGCGGCGGCCGGCAAACGAAAACGCTTCGACTGAAAGACGCGCAGGGACGCCAGTACGTGCTCCGCTCCATCGACAAGGACTATTCGGGTGCCCTCCCCGAGATCACAGCGGGCACCTTTATCGGGAAGCTGGCCAAAGACCAGGTTTCGAGCGGGCATCCCTACGCCGCGGTCACCGTACCGATGATGGCCGATGCCGCCGGGGTTTACCATACCCGCCCCATCGTGGTGCTTGTAGCCGACGATCCACGGCTTGGGCAATACCGGTCCACTTTTGGCAACCTGCTCTGCCTTTTCGAGGAGCGCCCCGACAACGATGAGTCAACGGCGCCCAACTTCGGCAATTCGCTCAACGTTATCGGCACCGAGAAATTATACGAGCACCTCCACGAAGATCCCAACCAGCGCGTCGACCAGGAATCCTTCGTACGCGCCCGGCTCTTCGATATGTTCCTGGGCGACTGGGGCCGCCACGACGACCAGTGGCGCTGGGCCCGCTTCACCGAGGGCGGCCGCACGCTGTACCGGCCCATCCCCCGCGACCGCGACCAGGCCTATGCGCTTTTCGACGGCGTCATTCCCTTTATCGCCACCTCGCCCGAGCCCCTCGAAGTACTCGAAACCTTCCGGGGCGATATCAAGAACCTGAAGAAATACAACTTCCCAGCACGCTACCTCGACCGGCAGCTCGCCAACGAGGTCACCCCCGACCGCTGGATCGCCATCGCCCAGGACCTGCAGCAGCGCCTCACTGACAGTGTAATCGAGGCCTCGGTGCGGCAGCTTCCGCCCGAGATCTTCCAGCATTCCGGCGAAACGATCATCGCCAAGCTCAAAAGTCGCAGGAGCCACCTTGCCGAGTATGCGAAAAAATACAGTCATTACCTCGGCGAGCGCGTGGATATCGTGGGCACGTCGGCGGCCGACCGCTTTGAAGTGCGGCCCGGGGAGGGCCGGAACCTCGAGGTGCACGTGTACGGCGCCAACGGCACCCCGTACTACAGCCGCAGCTTCGATCCGCACGAGACGACAGAGATCCGGCTCTACGGCCTTAGCGGTTCCGACCGCTTCGACCTTGCCGGCAAGCGCAACATCAAGGTCCGCGTCATTGGTAGTGCCGACCCCGACACGGTGAGTGTGAGCGGTGGCGGCCGCAAGACCTTTGTGTACGACAACCCGGGCGACGTGATCAGCGAAAGCGGGCCGGTGCGCGTGCGCCTTTCCGCCGACACGGCTATCAACCGCTACGAATACAAGGCCTTTATCCCGAACACGGGTCATACGATCAAATTCCCGAGCTACAGCAACACCCGCGGCATTTATTTCAACGTGGGTTATATCTACCGCAAATACAGCTTCCGCAAGCAGCCGTTTTCGTGGGAGCAGCGTCTCCGCGGCAACTATTCGTTTTCGCGCAGCTCATTCGGTGGTGACTACTACGGCATCTTCAACGACGTCATCGGCCACTGGAGAGTACTGCTCAGCGCACGCTACGACCAGCGCCTGAAACACTACTTCTTCGGGATCGGGAACGAAACGAAATTCGAAGCCACTAACGCCAATTATTACCAGCTCTTTACCGAGGAAGCTGCAGCCACGGCGGGTCTCGAGCGACCCATCGGGAAGCATCAGCGCTTCGGCATCGCCTTCGGGTACGACAACATCCGCGTGCGCATCGACACCGGGTACTCCACTAAAGTGCTTCCCTTTACCCAGGCCAACGCGATCCCGCGCAAGACGTTCGGAAGCGCCGCCCTGTACTATGCCTTCCACGCCGTCGACAACGAAGTGATCCCGACAAAAGGTTTCAGCTTCGATGCCCTGGCGCGGCATACCGTTAACACGAACGAAACGAGCCGTTCCTTCCAGCGTTACGAGGCTACCGCATCGGCCTACTTCCCGCTGTCGTCTGTTGTTTCGCTGGTGGTCCATGGCGGTGGCGCCACGGTCAACGGCGATGTGGAATTTTACCAGCTCCCCACGCTTGGTGGCGGCGCGAGCCTGCGTGGCTACCGGCGGGAACGGTTCTACGGAAAATCGGTGCTCTTCAACCAGAACGAACTGCGCTTTCTCTGGAACATGCACAGCTGGCTGTTCAACGGCAAGGCCGGTCCGATCGCGTTCTTCGACAATGGCCGCGTATGGAACCCGGGCGAGCAGTCGAATGCCTGGCATACGGGCTTCGGAGCGGGACTCATGCTGGCACCGTTCAACAAAATCGCCATCACGGTGGCCTACGGGATAACGCCGGAAAGCAAGGTCGTGAACCTGCGGCTGGGAACGAAGGTGTTCTAGGGAAGACGCAAACTTGAACATTGAGAATTGACTATTGAACATTGAATATTCTCTGCCCGCTTCCCGCGTTAACGCCCCGTTATTCCCCTTGATGCAGCCACGCTGGTCCGTTATCTTTGGGCTATGACCCGCATGCTCGCCTTTCTCCTGCTCTCCTTTTTCGTTGCTGCTGGCGCTTCTGCACAGCCCGACACAACGAGGCTTCCGTACCTGCGCTTTCCCACGCTGCCCCCGCTGCAGCTGCTCCTCGGCGACAGCAGCACGCTGCTGACAAAGGACGACCTGCCCAGGGAGAAGCCGACGCTTGTCATGTACTTCAGCACCGGCTGCGGGCACTGCCAGCATACCACCGAGGAACTGGTAAAATACAAGGACAGCCTGCCCGACATGAACCTCGTGATGGCCACCTTCGCGTCGATCACCGACATGAATAATTTCCGCGCGCACTACGGCACCGACAGCCTGCCGCATACATTCGTTGGTAAGGACATTCACTTCCTGCTGCCTCCTTTTTACGGCATTGCCAACCTGCCCTTCTTCGCCTTCTACGACAAGAACGGCCAGCTGGCGGAAATCTTCGACGGGTCGCTGCATGTGCCGCAGATCATTGAGCGGGTACGGCAGGCGCAGCAGGGCAAAAAATGACCCGGAACGACCGCCCTGCCGAACGAACGCCAGCACCTATCTTCGCAGCGCAAAACCATTTTTGACTTCATAAATCATTCATCCATGAAAATTACGGTGGTAGGCGCCGGCGCCGTCGGCGCAACCGTGGCCGACAACATCGCCCGCAAGGAACTCTGCGAAGAACTGGTACTGCTCGACATCAAGGAAGGCCTGGCCGAAGGCAAGGCACTCGACATGACGCAAACAGCCGCCCTCCTGGGCTTCGATACGCGCATCACGGGCAGCACCAACGATTACAGCAAGACCGCCGGCTCGAGCGTGGTGGTGATCACCTCCGGCATTCCCCGCAAGCCCGGGATGACCCGCGAAGAGCTTATCGGCACCAACGCCAACATCGTAAAAGGAGTAACCGAAAACATCCTCAAGCACTCACCCGACGCGATCATCATCGTCATCTCCAACCCCATGGACACGATGACGATGCTGGCCCTCCAGTCGAGCGGCCTGCCGAAGAACCGCATCATCGGTATGGGCGGCATCCTCGACAGCGCCCGCTTCAAGTGCTACCTGAGCCAGGCCCTCTCCTGCTCGCCCAATGACCTCAATGCTATCGTGATCGGCGGCCACGGCGACACCACGATGATCCCGCTTATCCGCTACGCAACCTGGAACTCGGTTCCGGTGAGCCAGTTCCTCAGCGAGGAGCAGCAGCAGAAAGTTGTATCCGACACGATGGTAGGCGGTGCCACGCTGACCAAACTGATCGGCACCTCCGCCTGGTATGCACCCGGTGCTGCCGGCGCCGCACTGGTGGAAAGCATCGTACGCGACCAGAAGCGTCTTTTTGCCTGCTGCGTATCGCTCAACGGCGAGTACGGCCAGAACGACATCTGCCTGGGCGTACCCGTGATCATCGGTAAGAACGGCTGGGAGAAGATCGTCGACTACAAGCTTAACGCCGACGAGCAAGCGCTTTTCAGCAAGAGCGCTGATGCCGTGCGCAGCATGAACGATGTGCTGAAGACCCTGTAACCAAGACTTTCACGAAAAGTCATTCAGACAAATAAAAAAATGTCCCGCCTCGGCGGGACATTTTCTATTTGCTGGAGACCATGGGCGCCTGCATTCGTTGCTGTAGTGTGCCCGATCAATAGACGACCAGCTTCCGTGTATCTACAACTCCTGCCTCACTGGTAAAGCGAACGAGGTACAAGCCTGCGGGCAGCGTCGGCAGCGGCACCGGGCTGGCGAGCCCGTTCACCGATTGCTGGTACAGCACCCGACCACTCACATCGGTGATCAGCACCTGGTAGCGTCCCGGCTCATTGCTGTAGATCGTTACCGGACGCCCACCCGTTACCGGGTTGGGGAACAGCAGCACCGGGAGGCCCGGGAAATAATAAACCGCAACGGGATCCGTATTCACCAGCGCGCCGCTTGCCAGGCGCAGCTGCAGGCGGTACCAGTTGATGCCCTCGTGAAGTCCGCTGTCGGCAAGCACGAAGTTGGTGCCTGTGAGCGTCGTGAGCGTCTGGCGGGTTACGTATTGGCCTCCTTCGAGCCGCTGGAGGAAGAGCGCGCTGGCGCCTGCCGATGTGCCAAGCGTCGCGGAGAAGGTGACAACGCTGCCCGACTGGTTGAGCAGGTAAAAGCTCCGGAAATAGCATTCAACACCCTGCGCGTCGTATTTGAGCGTGTAGCTGCGAACACCCTCCTTGCCCCCAACCAGCGGCGCAACGGCGTAATAAAGCGACGGATGATCGGCCCTGCGCAGCAACGCAAAGGTATCCGTAGAACTACTGAAGGCGCCGAGGTACCGGTCGCCGAGCTCGTAGAGCCGGTAGTTGCCGGGAGGCACTGCATTCCAAAGCAACAGGAACGAATCGGTACAGTTGAAGCCGGTACTTATCTCGAGGCGGCGGCTGATGGTCGTTTCGTCGGACACCACATCGCCGGAAGCATCGCGAAAGCGGAAGCGGATGAGCCCCGTTGTATCGGGCGCCTGCCAGGTATAAAATAAGGAGGCGGGCGCTACCGCATTGCCGATCGGCTGCCAGCTGCCGCCGTTGAGGCTCCACTCAAGCGTGCCCGCGGCGCTGCGGTTCGACAGCCAGCGAAGCACGGTGCGACTCCCGGCAAGAACCGGGTCGCTGCCCGTCGGGTAGGTCCAGCGGAAGCGGGCGGCCGTATCGAACTGCCAGGCCAGCGCGTAGGGTTGCCGCCCGGTAACGCGGCTCCCCTGCACCCGGATCGTATAGGTGCCGGCGGCCGGGTTGTCGATGGTAACCTGCTCCTGGTTGTTGAGTGTATCAACGGCACGCTGCGCCGGCGCCGCGAGTGCAGCCGCCGTAGCTGCCGTATTGAGCACCCAGGGCAGGTAGCTTTGGGCGGCATTGTCGGTAACCTGCAGGTCGAGGTCATTGAGAAGCGCCTTCGAAGCAGCAGGTGCGGCCGGAAGATCGGTCCAGGCAAGCAATACCCGAAGCCTCGCCGTGTTGGCCGGCACGACAACATTTATTGTTTGTTGCGCGCCCTGGCTCAGCGAATCGATCCGGAAGCGGTCTTCTTCCAGCGTCGTCAGCGCCTCCCAGGCGTTGAGACGGCCGTAACCGAACACGTAATCTACCTGGGGTGCGCCCGCATCTTCGGCCGAATTGAGCAGCACCGCGCGCAGCAGCGACGCCGGGGGTAAAGCAGCAAAGCGACGCCGGTAGGACTGCTGCAGCACCAGTGCGGTACCCGACACGAGCGCTGCCGCACCGGAAGAACCGTCCTGCCCGAAGGCCGTCAGCTCCGGCTTCACACGGCCATCGTTCGCCGGCCCGCGCGAGCTCAACGTTTCGGCTACGCCCAGCGAGTCGGTGGCACCAACCACGAGCACGTTCTTCGCGCACTTGAAATTACCGGTGAGGTTGGCCCAGCCGGCAAGCCCCGCATAGCGTCCGGAAGGAGCTGCCGACGCGCCGGAATTTCCGGAAGAAAACATCAGGCAAAGCGTCGGGTTATTGCGGGCAAGGCTGTCGTAGGCCGCAGCCTCGGGGCCGTAATTGCTTTCGACCTGCGTGCCGAAGGAATGATTCTGCACACTGATGCCGTACCTGCGGTAAAAAGAATCCGGCTCGGGGAAAAGAGAAGCAAAGCTCGTCGATGTAAGCAATGCTGCTGGCGCCACCCCGAGCGAATAGGGAGAGCTGTTGCCCCCGCCGGCAATGATCGTCGCCATGATCGAAGCGTGCGATGTGGAAGTTGTTGCCGCACGTCCGCTCGCGAAGACGCGCCCCTTTAGGTCGATATCCGACGTATCGAAAGCCTGCTCTTTCACCGACACCCGCAGCGAGTCGCCGCGAAGCGCCGGGTAACGATCCTGCAAGAGGTTGACGCGGTTCAAGGAGCGGTCGAGAAAGCCGGTCGTAAGCTCTTCGCGGGGTGGCGAAACAACCACAGGTTGCGCCCAGGTGCTGAGCGATCCGAAAAGGGACAAGAAAAGCAGCGCGAGTCGGTTCATAGGATCGTTTTGAACTCCTCTAAGGTCTGGCTTTTACCGAATGCGCCATGGCCGGGCTTGCGAAAAACCGGCTCTGCCGAATAAATAAGCATTTGACCGAAAGTGCCGGTAAGTGGAAACCCGGGCTTCTTACCTTGATGCCTCAACCAAAACTCCCCAAGCGATTCTCATGATTAGTCTTTTCCAGGGCTGGCCTCCCCACGCCTATTACGACAGTAAATACGGCATTCATAATGCTGGCTTGGTTGCAGTCAATACCTGCTGGCATTTCCATCACGATTGCTATGCAGCGCTGAGCTACGGTTCCTGAGCTAAAGGCAAACTCTTATCTTGTTTAAGCATTGTTTTCAGAGCGTTTCCCTTTTTTACACTTACTGCCAAAAAATTCTTTTGGAGCGCTAAACTTAAATGCAACCGTGTTTAAATTATCGTGAAGAAATTGTTAAGCCTGTGTAGGTAAATTGGAATCTCTCTTAACCCAAACCCTTTTTTTAAAACCCACACACACATGAAGAAAATCAGTACGTCCCTCCTGATCGCAGCGATCGCCTCCGTCAGCCTGTTTTCGTGTAAGAAAGAAGCTAAAGAAACCAGCTCGGTTTCAACAGAAGTTCTGAACCAGATTCAGCGCCTCGGCTTCAGCACCGACAATGTGCAGCGTACAGCTAAAGGCTACCTCGTTGAAGGAGACATCAACCTGACCGATGCTCAACTGGCTTCTACCCCCACCTCTCCCAACCTGATCATTGCCCAGGAAGAGCAGTACCGCACCTTCAACCTGGTAAGTGCTTCGAAGCACCCGGTGATCAAGATCGCCCTGAGCAACAGCTCGGCTCCGCATGAGGCTGCATTTTCGGCATCCCTGGATGAGGCTATCCGCCGCTACAATGCCGAAAACCTCACGGTTACCTTCCAGCGTGTAACCACCGGTGCCGACATCACCGTTGTTGCCTTCTATGAAGTGAGCAACACCCTCGGCTCTTCAGGCTTCCCCACGAGCACCGGCGACCCGTACAACGAGGTTAAGATGAACACCTATTGGTATAACACTGGCACCGACGCTACCAACACGAACTACATTGCTACCATCATGGAGCATGAGGTGGGCCATTGCATTGGCTTCCGCCATACCGACTACATGAACCGTGCGTACAGCTGCGGTGGTCGTAAGAGCAACGAAGGCCAGGCTACAACTGGTGTTGGCGCCGTTCTGATCCCCGGCACTCCCTCTGCTGCCGATCCGAATTCGTTCATGCTTGCGTGCATCGGCTCGAACGTGAACCGCTATTTCAACGCGAATGACAAGATTGCACTTGCCTACCTGTATTAATACAGCAGCATTTGATGCACATGAGACAAAGCGCCGCCCTTTCGGGCGGCGTTTTTGTTTCAGGCCGGCACATCGTATTTATACGGTCAACTGCAAGCCTTGCCCCGCGTGGTTTTGCGCATTTTTTCCGCAGGCTAAACTTAAGTGCAACATTGCTGCGCAAATGAGTTTGCATAACTCTTTTCTCTTGCTTATACTTGAATATATTTTTCACCCAAAACACACACATGAAACGATTCGCTTGGACGCTGGCCATCGCCGGCATCGCCGCCATCGGCATTTCCTCCTGTAAGAAGAACAGCAAAGAGACAGTTGCATCGGGAGTTTCCCAAGAAGCACTGTCGCAGATCCGCGCACTGGGCTTCAGCACCCAGAATGTGCAGCAGGTGCCGGAAGGCTACCTCGTAGAGGGCGATATCATCCTCACGCAAGCTGATCTGGCGCAGCGCCCTTCGTCGCCCGAACTGATCTACGCCCAGGAAGAGCACTACCGCACCAACAACCTGGTGAACACCGGCTCCTACCCTACGATCAAGGTTGCGCTGAACAACAGCTCCTCGCAGCACCAGGCCGCCTTCTCCGCCGCGCTTGACGAGGCCATCCGCCGCTACAACGCGGAAAACCTCACGGTCAAATTCCAGCGCGTGACGTCCGGCGCCAACACTACGGTGGTTGCCTACTACGAAGTGAGCAACACGCTCGGCTCCTCGGGCTTCCCTTCGAATTCGGGCGCTCCGTACAGCCAGGTAAAGATGAACACCTACTGGTACAGCACCGGCACCGGCAGCACCAACATCAACTACATCGCTACGATCATGGCGCATGAGCTTGGTCACTGCATCGGCTTCCGCCACACCGACTACATGAACCGCGCCTACAGCTGCGGTGGTACTGCGGTAAACGAAGGCGCATCGACCGTCGGCGCTGTATACATCCCGGGCACGCCTTCCGGCCCGAGCGCCAGCTCCTGGATGCTCGCCTGCGTAGGCAGCAACCAGAACCGTCCGTTCACATCGGCCGACCGTACCGCGCTGAACTACGTGTACTAGGATTTACTCCCGGTACCGTCATCTTACAGCGAAAGCCGCTGCCTTCGGGCAGCGGCTTTTTCGTTCACCCTGGAGGCGGTTACAAGGCCCGCAGGGCTCACTTATCTTTTTCGATGCGAAAGCAGTAGCGCTGCAGCTTGCCGGCAAAGTCGAAGGGCGTCGTCGACCTGGTGATGTCGCGGATCGATGTGGCCGAAACCCTGGCCGCATCCAGTTCGAAGCGTGTATAGTTGGTGCTGAAGAAAAGCGTTCCGCCCGGGCGCAGCAGCCGCAGCGCACCATTGATCATTGCTACGTGATCGCGCTGCACGTCGAGAATATCGTCCATCCGCTTGCTGTTGCTGAAGGTCGGTGGGTCGAGCACTACGAGGTCGTAGGCCGGGTCGGTAGCGTCGAGGAGGAAGCGGAGTGCGTCGGCGTGGATGCTCCGGTGCCGGTCGCCGGCATCCGGAAAGTTGAGCGCCACGTTGCGGTCGGTCCAGGACAGGTAGGTACGCGACAGATCAACCGAGTGCACGCTCCGGGCGCCGCCGGCTAGCCCGTAAACCGAAAAGGAGCCGGTGTAGCAGAAAAGGTTGAGCAGGTCCTTATCCTGCGCCAGGTCGCGAACCATTCCACGCGTAATGCGGTGATCAAGAAAAAGCCCCGTATCGAGGTAGTCGGTCAGGTTGACAAGAAACGAAAGTCCGCTTTCCGATACGACGAATTCATGCCGCTGCTCGTCGAGCTTCTGGTACTGACCCTGCCGCCCCTCCTTGCGTTGGCGCAGCTTTACGTGGATGTGATCGGGGGGAACTCCGGTCACTTCCGACATAACCACGATACAGTCCGCCAGCCAGGCCTCGTGCTCTTCTTCCGACAGGTTGTGCCGGCGCTTGTATTCCGACACATAGAGCCGGTCGCCATAGCGCTCGATAATGAACGGTGCCTCGGGAAGGTCGTGGTCGTAGATGCGGAAACAGCTGATCCCCTGCCGCGCGGCCTGCTTGCCCAGGTGCCGGTATACCTTCTCGAGCCGGTTGCGGAACATTAAAAGTTTGCCAAAGGGTTGCTGCATTGCTAAATTTTTTAGACCTTCGTTGGCCTGCTCAAAGCGGCAAAAGTACTGAAGTGGAGTTCGCAATTGTGGATATAGAGACGACCGGCGGCTACGCTGCCGGCAACGGGATCACGGAGATCTCGATACAGGTATTCGACGGCCGCCGGCTTGTTGACCGCTACGAAACCCTTGTGAACCCCGGGCAGACCATCCCGCGGTATATCCAGGGCTTCACCGGTATCGACAACGAGATGGTTCGAAATGCACCCTTCTTTGAAGACGTTGCCGCCGACGTGCACCGGTACCTTGAGGGCCGTGTCTTCGTAGCCCACAATGTGAACTTCGATTACTCCTTTGTAAAAAGTCACCTGGCGCATTGCGGCTTTGTGCTCAACAGCAAGAAGCTTTGCACGGTGCGCCTCGCCCGGCAGATATTTCCCGGGCATCCCTCCTACAGCCTCGGCAACATTTGTCATTCGCTGGGCATCGAGCTGACCAACCGCCACCGCGCGGGCGGTGATGCTGCGGCGACCGTGGAGCTGTTCACCCGCCTCCTGGAAGCCGATGAAAAGGGCGTTATCGAGAAGAGCCTAAAGAAAACATCCAAGGAGCAGACGCTGCCCCCGCACGTGCCGAAAGAGGATTTCCTGGCGCTTCCCTCCTGCCCCGGCGTTTACTACTTCCACGATAACAAGGGCAAAGTGGTGTATGTCGGCAAGGCCAAGAACATCAAGAGCCGCGTCAACAGCCATTTCAGCAACAACTCCGACAGCCGCCAGAAGCAGAACTTCCTCCGATCGGTATACCGCATCACCTTCCAGCCCACCGCAACCGAGCTGATGGCAGCCATCCTCGAATCCACCGAGATCAAGCGGCTGTGGCCGGCATTCAACCAGGCCCAGAAAAAGCCGGAGGATGTGTTCGGGATCTTTATGTATGAAGACCAGGCCGGTTACCTGCGCCTTGCCATCGACAAGCGCCGGCGCAATACCAACCCGATCTATACCTTCCATTACCTTATCGACGGCCAGGGTGCGATCCGCCGCCTGCTGCGCGAATTCAGCCTTTGCCCGAAGCTTTGCTTCCTGCAAAGCGACCCCGGGCCCTGCCAGGGCGTTGCCGACGCCTACTGTGGTGGCGCCTGCGAGAAGCGGGAGGATGCGCAACCCTACAACGAGCGCGTGCGCGAAGCCATTGCCGCCCTGACGCGGCGGCCTTCCTATGTCGTGCTCGACAGGGGCATGAACGAGGAGGAAAGCTCCTGTATTCTCGTGGAGCGGGGCGACTTTTTCGGCATGGGCTACCTCCCGCGCGACCTCGGGTCGCTTCGCCCGGAAGTCGTCAAGGAGTACATCCAGCCTTATAAGGATAACAGTACGATCCGGACGCTGCTCAACAGCTATATCGTGCACAACCCCGAACAGGTGCATCACCTGGAAGACTAGAAAAATTCCCTATTTATTCAGGCAGAATAACCCGGCAGGACCCTACTGCAGAGCGGACCGTATTTATACAGGTCCCGTAAAAATGTTAACGAGATGCAAATGCAGCTCTGCCGTGGCTTCGCGCAATCTTAGGCATCGTTCCATTCACCGTACAAACAGCCTCAGTGGTCGATAACGGGCACCTCCCTCCGGACATGAAAAGTATCTTCGGAATACTAAATCGCTAACCAAATGTCAAAGGCCCTTTTAACGAAACCGTCCGTCCTCGCCATCGCTGCTTTCCTGTCCTTCGCCGCAACTTCCTGCAAAAAGTCTGATGTCGCCGCCCCGGCAGCTGAAACCACGACTGCAGCCAGTGAGACGGTTGCCGCCTCCGAAGTGAATGACCTCACCGAGTTCATCCGCAGCAGCACGGGCGAAACCAATGTGACCTACAACGCCGCCACCCGGAGCTTCATTATCGACAACGATGCGGCAATGAGTCTGGAGGAAGCCCGCGCCCACAAGGCCGGCCGTACAGAAGGCGCCCAGACCGAGCACCGCAAAAGCTACTACACCGTAACCCGCAGCAAAGCCAATGTGATCAAGGTTTACGCCGACGCCACCGTTCCTGCCGTATGGCTCAGCGCCCTCGACCGCGCGATCGCCAACTGGAATGCTTCCGGCAGCTACCTTCATATGACCCGCGTAACGACCTATGCCACCGGGATGCTGAAAGTGACCGGTGTCAACAACGGCGCTACCGGAGTGATCGCCACCACCTACTACCCCGATTACAGCGGCAACGTAGGCAAGAGCTGCACCATCAATACGAATTATAACTATCTCACTTCGGGCCAGCAAACCTTTGCCATCACCCACGAGCTGGGTCATGCATTTGGTTTCGGCCACACCAACAGCACTTACGGCACCCTGGTTCCGGGCACGCCCAACAGCGATGCGAGCTCGATCATGAACTCGGTATGCCTCTCGTGGAGTGCGTTCACGACGTACGACCTGCTTGCTATCCGTACCGTGTATCCCCGTTAAGGTTTTTTTGCCAAACACACCTACCAGCCTGCTTATTTGAGCGGGCTTTTTTTTGCTCCCGTTGCGACGGCAGGCTGCGTGCTTACTGCCATTCGAAATCGTCGGCCTTCGGCATGTTCTCGAAGATGTGGTGAACGGTTTCGGGTGGCGTGCACAGCTTCCGCTGGTTCACATCCATCCAGGCCCCGTCGACCACGAGTGTGGCGGCCAGCGTGTCGCCGTTCTTTTTGATCTCGTGGCGGAAGCTCCAGCGCGAGAAGTCGCGGCGGCCGCGCCAGAGCGCGAGGTTGATAGTGACAACATCGCCGGAGCGGATCTCGCGGCGGAAGGTGCATTCCTCGCGAAACAGGATAGGCCCGATACCCAGCTGCTGCATCATCTTCGCATCGAGCCCGTGCTCGTTGAGAAACTCCACGCGGCAATAGGCGCCCCAATCGTAATACACCGAATGACGCAGGTGAAAATTCGGGTCGAGGTCTGACCAGCGGATCTGGAGAATGCGTTCGAATGCAGCCATAGGGAGAATTGAATTTGCTAAATTAGGGCTTCGCTCCCGCTACACCGGCCGAAGCCCTTATTTTTGCCCCTCAAACCGAACGCATGAAAAAAGTTCTCCTCGCCACGGCCCTGCTCGCTACCGCAGCGGTACACGCGCAAAAGAAGCCCGCCGCGAAGCCTGCTGCAAAGGCCAGCGCACCTGTCCTGAAAAATCTCAACGACTCGCTGTCGTACGCTTTCGGCCTCTACGCCGCAGGTATGGCCCAGCAAAGCGACTGGAAGATCAACCCGGCGCTCCTGTCGAAGGCAGTGATGGACGCGCAAGGCAACAAAACGACATTGATCAATAAAGACCAGGCGGAATTCTTCCTCTACCAGCAACAGCAGGCAGGCCGCGCCAAGGCGAACATGGAAGCCGGCAAGCGCTTTCTTGCCCAGAATAAGAACAAGCCCGGCATCAAGACGACGGCTTCGGGTCTCCAATACGAAGTAATTACCGAAGGCACCGGACCCAAACCGACGGCCCAGGATACGGTTTCGGCCAACTACCGCGGCACCCTCCTCGATGGCAAGGAATTCGATGCGTCCTCGCGTCACGGCGGGCCCATATCCTTCCCCCTCAACCAGGTGATCAAGGGCTGGACCGAAGGACTGCAGCTGATGCACGTCGGCTCCAAGTACCGCTTCTTCATTCCGCAGGAACTCGGCTACGGTGTATACGGCGCCGGCCAGGACATCCCCGGTGGATCCACGCTCATCTTCGAAGTGGAGCTCGTCGACGTCAAGAAGAAGATGTAACCCGACCGAATAAAATGTAAAAGGGACGATCCGCAGATCGCCCCTTTTTTTTGTTCATAGGGATATTAGGTTATTGCCCGCTGACAACGAGCCGTGCGGTTTGCTGTGTGCCGTCGGCCGCGTCGGTTACGCGAACCGTGTAGACGCCCGGTGCCAGGTTGCTGAGCTGCAGGCTTTGCGAGCTGCTGCCGATCCACTGCTTCACGGTACGGCCGGCCATATCGCTTACCTGAACGTCACGGACCCTGTCGGCTGTCGCAAACTGGATGGTAGCCGCCGAGCGCGCCGGATTGGGGAAGACAAGCAACTGCGCGATGGAGCCGTCGCCCCGCGTGCTGCGGACATCGCTGTAGCGGATGCGGCCGTCGATGTCCACCTGTTGCAGGCGGTACTGGCTGATGCCGCGGAAGTTGTTCAGATCGCTGAAGGAGTAGCTCAATACATTGGTGCTGTTGCCACCGGCAGCCTTGGTCTGTACAAAGGCGACGTTGGCCCAGCTACCGTTGCCAAGCTGACGCTGGATGAAGAAACCGCGGTTGTTCATCTCCGTGAGTGTGCTCCAGCGAAGCGACACCGTCGCCCCACTGCGCTGCAGGCTGAACGATTGCAGCGTGACGGGAAGAATGATCGCTGCCGGGCAGTTGAGCGCCGAGATCAGATCCTGGCAGAAGCCGGCCCCATCGATCATGATCAGGAAGTCTTCCTGTCCGCGGGTATGCGCCACCGTCTGAGGGCTGTTCAGGTTTGCCTGCTGCAGGTACCTCGTGTTGATCAGCACGTCGCCGTCGTCGAGGAACTGCGAGCCGTTGGCGTCGAAGTACACACGCACCGTTGCCGGGAACGACCGGCTGTCGCCTGCGGTCAGTGAAAAACCGATTGTGCTGTCGCTGACGCACTGCGGTGCCAGTTGGAATGCCTGCAGATCTGTGGGGCAGCCGCCACCCGTGACATCATTGGGAGCGTTGGGCGTTTGCTCGGCAGGGGCGGACGATTTGCCCCAGCCGCCGATCGCATTGCGGTAGTAGCCATTGTTCGTGCCGGCTTCCGAGTTGACGTGGCCAAAGAGTGCCGCGTTTTCGCTGTTGATATTGGCAAAGTTATACTGCAGGGGGCCGCAGGTGCCGCCGCTTGCATTCAACTGGCCAAGCCCCGTGATGAAATCGGGCACCGTGTTGTTGGGCCAGGAGCCCAGGAAGGCATCTGCCAGCGCGCTTCCCTTGAACAGGAAAACGGCATACAGGCTGCCACCGCCACCGGCACCGCCATTCGAAGACAGGAAGATGTCGGTGTAGGACGCGCCACTGTTATTCAGCGTAAGCGCGCCGCCTTGAAAAACGTAGCGGTTGATGTGCGCGGCATTCCAGGAGAAGTCGGCATGGCTGATGCCGCCCTGGTAGTTGAAATTGGGCGCCTGCGAAGAGGCCGTGATGGTACCGCGCGGCGCGAGCGCCACATTCGGAAATGTCACGACATAGAGCCCACGCTGGCTACCCTCGCGGAAATAGGTTACGAGGTAGTAACAGCCGGTATTCTCAGTACCCGGACTGCTGTTGACGACCTCGAAATATTCCTGCTGGTTGTTGCCGGGGCGAACATAAAGCTCGCTGAGCTGGAGTTGGGCAAAGGAGAAGACGGAGCACAGGATGCCCGCGAAAAAGAGTAAAGACTTTTTCATGTAGGATGTTTTTCAGGTTAGCTAAAAAGGGTTTGTTCCGGATTCAGGGGGTACGGAATCACTGGTCGTGCAGCAGAAGACGGCACAGCTCAATGCGGATTCGCATTCAAAGGGTAGGAAACGGGTCTCCCCGGTAGGAAGATCGAGGGCCGAAGTAGCCCGGGTTCTTTTTGCGGATGGTGTCGGCGCAGGTTAGGGCGCGTTGATATAATCGGAGGTCAGGTAACTATAATGTACGGAAAAGGATGCCAAAAACAAAAAGCCCTTCCCGTAGTTCTACGGAAGGGCTTCGCAACTTATTTTGTAGAAATCGCTACGCGAAATCGGCGTCAGCTTTCGGAGACATTGCGTACCGCTGTTTCGACGAGCTGCAATGCCTGGCGGAACTGCTCGGCCTCCGTGAGGTGTGTATTGTCGAGCACAACGGCGTCCTCTGCCTGTCGCAGCGGGCTTACCTCGCGATGCGAATCGATGTAGTCGCGCATCTCGAGATTAGCCTTTACTTCCTCGAGCGTTACGTTTGGATTTTTGTTGTAGAGCTCGCGGAAGCGGCGCTCCACGCGAACGGCGTTGTCGGCCGTCATAAAGATCTTCAGTTCGGCGCTGGGAAACACAACGGTGCCAATATCCCGGCCGTCCATGATAATTCCTTTCTGCAGACCCATTTGTTGCTGCTGGGCAACTGCGAAGGACCGCACCTCCTTGATGGCCGCCACATCGCTTACCTTCTCGGCTACCACCAGGTCGCGGATCACGTATTCAACGTTCTCGCCGTTGAGGAAGATCTCCGACTGTCCCGTCTTTTCGTTGGGAACGAATTCGAGCGAAATGTTCTCCAGGGCCTGCGCTACTTCGCTGCTGTCGGTCCAGTCGACGTGGTTGCGCAGGAAATAAAGCGTTATCGCCCGGTACATCGCGCCGCTATCGACGTAAATGTAACCAAGGCGGTGCGCAAGTTGCTTGGCCAGCGTGCTTTTGCCGCAGGAGGACCAGCCGTCGATCGTAACGATTATCTTCTTCATGGGAACGGGGCAAATTTGAGCAAGATGCGGCGAACGAACAAAAAAAAGGCGGCTGCCCGGGGGCAGCCGCCTTGCTTTCCGCTTATTGCTTAGTTGCGAAAGTAGTTCTGGCTGTAGAGGAGCTGTCCTTTTTCGTCGTGTACCAGGAGGCGGTAATTGCCGCTGCTGAGCGCGTCGACGTTCAAACGGATGCTGTTGCTGCCCTTGGCGGCGGATACTTCCTGCGTCGAAAGCACCTGTCCCACGGCGTTGCGTAGTTCAAGCAACAGCTTGCCGCCCTGCGGTGCCTTGATACCCAGGTAAGCAGCCCCGCGGCCGGGGTTCGGGTAAACCGGCTCAAAACTCCAGCCTTCTGCTAGGGTCGGTTGCGAAGCCGGGGCATCGGTACGGGTGATCACAGTCCCCGTCGCGCCTTTGGCTCCGATCGTGTAGAAAGCACCAAGGTAATAGCTGAAGGTCGCTGTGTAGGTAGCACCCACACCCGGGAGCGCGTTGTACACAGGCACATATTTGCGGGTGTTGGACGAAGTAGCTGTCGTATACGACAACGCGTTGACCTGGAATACTAGGAACTTGTCGCGCGTGAGACCCGTGGCCGCCTCAAGCGCTGCCAGCTGGGCATCTGTATAGAACAGCGTCACCG
Organism: Flaviaestuariibacter terrae; assembly: GCF_054777635.1. Taxonomy (NCBI): domain Bacteria; kingdom Pseudomonadati; phylum Bacteroidota; class Chitinophagia; order Chitinophagales; family Chitinophagaceae; genus Flaviaestuariibacter; species Flaviaestuariibacter terrae. Next base: position 229,578 of record NZ_BAAHAL010000006.1, on the reverse strand, counting down.
TGGTCGACACAACCGGCTCCAGTGCGGGGCTCACTCGCAACAGCTTGTCGGAGACGCGGTAGGTGCCGGTGCCATCGCTGTACAGGCCAAAGGTGCCCGAGCCGGCCTTCGCCACCTTTGCATCGGTACAGCCAAAGGTTTTCGTAGCACTGTTGTTCTTGAGGCGGGCAAGCACCTGGCCATCCTGCACACTGTATACGTACACATCTGCCCCGGGGGCCAGTTTCTCCGAACCATTGTGATCGAGGTCATTCTCGATCTGCCGCGGCGTGCCGGTCACCAGGAGATTATCCACGGTGACGCTCACGGGTCCGCCGGCATTGCCGTCGTTGTTCCAGCGCAGGGCCAGGTAGAACTGCTTGTTCGACAGCGAGGCAGGAAGCGTCACGTCGTAGGTGCCGCTGCTGGGCTGCACCGAAGCGAGCTGGCGGTAGCCTTCCCCATTGAGCTCGGTAAAGTTGACGCCATCGAGCGAGTAGGCGACCGACATGTAGTCAAACACAGGCAGGCGCTCGATATCAGGATTCGTCGGATCTACGCTTTGCACATCCACTTCGCCCTGCACCGTGTAATCGAATTTGAGCTTCACAACACCAAGACCGCGGGCATCGATCTGCGGCATCCGCAGCAGGGTTCGGCTCTCGCTGTTGTTGTTGTAGGTACCGGATGGGAATACGGTATTGGTCACGCCTTCCTTACCCGTGATCGCCAGCTGGTTGTTGAAGATGCCCCACTGGTTCTTGCCGGTAGCCAACGGATCACCGTTGGTTTCGGGTATTTCGAGTGTTTCCTGCCAGCCGCTCAATTCGCTGAATCCATCGGCCCGCGTGAAGCTCTCGCTCAGCAGCGTTTTCGCGCCCGTGCCGATCACCGGCTCTGCATCATCGTCCAGAATGGTAACAACATAGCTACGGTTCACCGGGCTGGTTATGGCCTTGGATAAAGAAATGCTGAAGTTGATCGTCTCATCACCCTCGATGATCGCATCGTTGAAGATGCGCACAACGAACACCTGCTTTTGCACCGAGCTCGTGCTGTTGGTAAACTTGAGGGTGTTGACCGTCCAATCGAGGTTATAGGTAGCGGTGCCGCTGTAGTTGAGGTAGAGTGTATAGCCGGCAGGAACGAGCACGGGAAGCTCGATGCTGCGTTCGGCGTTGCAACCGGACTGTGGTGTCGATTCCAGCACAACCTGGCCCGGCTGGTATACGAATCCATAGGTTACCGTGCAGGGCGCCTGGAAGGCATTACCCACGCCCACGGCGTACCAGGCGTTGCTGACGCTGGCAACCAGTGCGCTGCAGGGATCACCGGTGATATCGGTAGCCACCTGGATCGATACGTCGTGTGCCTCCGCATACGTGGCGTTGGACGTCAGCATGGTTTCGGTGAGGAACGTCACCTGCTCCGACTGATCGAAGCCCACGCCGTTAACGCGGTAGCTGTGACCGAGGTCGTTCAGCTCGTCGTCGGAGTCGGCGCGGTAGTACCAGTTGGCGCTGAGACCTGCCGGGCGCGTACCATTGAGCGAGCCGGCCGTCAGCAGGAAGAACCAGTGATTGAGCACGCCGCTGTTGGTATGCACGCCGCATTCGTCGTTGGCGAGCGTTGGTGTACATACCGGGTTGACCCAGTTGTCGCCACCGTAGGTATCGGGGTTGCCCTGGGCCTTCGGATTGTCCATGCGGCGCAGGGGCGCATCGCTGTTGGCGCCGATCTGCTCGCCAATGTAGAAGGGACGATAAGCGCCGCTGGGCACGGTGCTGCCGGAGCGCACCATTGCAAAATGCTCGATGCATGCCGCCCAGATATCGCTGAGTGCTTCATTCATCGCACCCGATTCAGCAGCATACACCAGGTCGGCGGTCGACGAGCAAACGCCATGACCGATCTCGTGCCCGCAAACATCAAGCGACGTCAAAGCCTTGAATCCGGTTGCGGTGGGCCCTGAGCCGTCGCCATAGGTCATCACGCTGCCGTTCCAGAACGCGTTATCATAGGCAGGCCCGTAGTGGATAAAGCTTTTGATCTTGCTGTTATTTCCATCGAAGCTGAGGCGGTTGTGCTTCGCAAGCCAGTAGTCGTACACCACTTCAGCACCCCAGTGCGCATCCCAGGCGATGTCGTCGTTCTCGGCCTCGAAAGCGCCGTCCTGGTTGCTGCCGCTTCGCTTGTGCTCCGCGAGTGTCCAGTTATTGTCCTGGTCGGTGAAGCTCTTTCCCTGCAGGTAAAGGCTCGGCACCGAAATCGGAAGGCCGCCCGCGCCGTTGAGATCGTAGGTTTCGATACCGCCACCGCGCGTATCGTCGATCAGTGCGTAGGTGCTCCCACCCGGCACGTAAAGCGGCTCGGACGCAGGATGGCTGCTCAGGAGCGGAAGGCCCGAATTCGGATCGTTACCGCTGATCTGCTTCGTCTGGATCACCTGTGTGCCCGCATAGCGCGTCTGTACCGAGGTACTCACGGAAGAAGGCGGATTGGGCGTCCGTCCCTCCTCTCCGATATGCTTGATGATCTTATCGACCAGCAAGGTGTGGCCGTCCTGCGCGTCGATATAGATCCAGGCGCGAAAGAGCAGCTCTGCGGCATATACGTTGAACTTCCACGCTAAGCGCGGTTGCGCCTTGCCGTTAGTAGAGAAGTCATTCACGATAACGAGCTCGCCTCCGGGCTGCACCGAGGCCAGCTCCGACTGGAGTGCCGCACGCTCGCGGCTGTCGCGGGTTCGCTGCAGTTGCTCCTCGATGACTTCCCAGGCAAACCTGCGGCCGCCCGAGAGCTGCTTGGCGCGGCTCAGCGCTGCGTCGCGGGCAAGGCCAGGCTGCAGGGCGAGACCTTCGGGCACCTGGTACCAGGAGCCGTTGAAAAAGCGCACAAGGCCGTCGCGCAGCATCGCCTTGAAGCCCGAGCGGTCTACCTTAACGCCCCGGTAATACTGGGCAAACTCCACAACCTCGAAGCGACCGCGGGCGGCTACCGTGCGTACCGGCTGCAGCGCGTCGACGCCGCTGCGCACGCCGAGGTACTCCGACAGGGCAGCTTGCGCTTCGCCCCGCTTTATACCTTGTTGCGGCTTCAGCACGATCATCGACGGACTCTGCCGTTGCTCGTTGAAGCGGAAATCCTTGACCCGCGTATCTTGCTCGATCCGCTTGCGGCTCTCTTCAAAAGCTCGCTGGTCCTGTTGGGAAAATACCAGTTGTGGGAGGGCCAGGGACAGCAATAGCGCTGCACCCCGAAGTGTGTGTAGAACAGGTTTCATACGCAAAGGGCGATTTATGGGTGTGTAGAAAAAGCAAGGGCAGGACGATAGGTTGCGCGGCCGGGGCGCTATTCGTCAGGATTCGTAATACGGCAGTTGTTATCAAAGGGTAGGACGATCTTGCTTGTAAACTCAACAATTCCTGTGCCACCGTTAAAGTTTCTTTAACAGTTACCAACAATACGATAAACAGGTTTTTCCGGATTCGGATGAGCTCAAAAAAAAATTCCCCGCAAGTAGTTGCGGGGAATCGGGGAACAGTATTTCTACTTATCAAGCCTTTGTCTCTTCCTGCTTGGTGCTTTCCTTCAGCGTGAACGTAAGCTTGCCATTGGGCTCGTCGAGATCAGCCTCGAGAACGTCGCCGTTCTTGATGTTCATATTGAGGATCTCCTCGGCCAGCGGGTCTTCCAGGTATTTCTGGATGGCGCGGTGCAGCGGGCGCGCACCGAACTGCTGGTCGTATCCCTTGTCGGCGATGAAGCTCTTGGCCGCCTCGGTCAGCTCGAGGCTGAAGCCCAGGTTCTGCAGGCGCTTCGTGACGCCTTTCATGAGGATATCGATGATCGAGAAGATATTGTCCTTCGTGAGCGAGTTGAAGATGATCACATCGTCGATGCGGTTCAGGAACTCGGGCGAGAAGGTACGCTTCAGCGCTTTCTCGATCACGGCCTTGCCGGCCTCGTCGGCGTTCTGCACACGGGCCTGGGTGGCGAAACCGACACCTTCACCGAAGTCCTTCAGCTGGCGTACGCCGATGTTGGAGGTCATGATGATCATCGTGTTCTTGAAGTCCACCTTGCGGCCAAGGCCGTCGGTGAGCTGCCCGTCGTCGAGAACCTGGAGCAGGATGTTGTAGATATCCGGGTGGGCCTTCTCGATCTCGTCGAGCAGGATCACGCTGTAGGGCTTGCGGCGCACGCGCTCGGTGAGCTGGCCGCCTTCCTCGTAGCCTACGTATCCCGGAGGCGCACCGATGAGGCGCGACACCGTGAATTTCTCCATGTATTCCGACATGTCGATGCGGATAAGCGCGTCTTCGGAATCGAACATATGCCGGGCAAGGGCGCGGGCGAGCTCGGTCTTACCGACACCCGTGGGGCCCAGGAAGATAAACGTACCGATGGGCTTCTTGGGGTCTTTCAGGCCTACGCGGTTGCGCTGGATGGCTTTCACCACCTTCACGATCGCTTCGTCCTGGCCGATCACCATGGCCTTCATTTCGTCGGCCATCTTGCGGAGCTTCTGCGTTTCGGCTTCCACCATCCGCTTCACCGGGATGCCGGTCATCATCGAGATCACCTCGGCGATCTCTTCCTCACCGATGGGGAAGCGCTTGTGCTTGGATTCCTCCTCCCACTGGGCTTTCGCCTTTTCCAGCTCTTCGCCGAGGCGCTTCTCCGTATCGCGGAGGGCGGCGGCCTCTTCGAACTTCTGGCTCTTCACCACGCGGTTCTTTTCCACCTTGATGTCTTCGATCTTTTGCTCGAGGTCGAGGATATTCTGCGGAACGTTGATGTTCTTCAGGTGCACACGGGCGCCCACTTCGTCCATCACGTCGATGGCCTTGTCGGGCAGCAGGCGGTCGGTGATGTAGCGGTCGCTGAGCTTCACGCAGGCATCGATGGCCGCAGCGTCGTAGTTGACGTTGTGGTAGTCCTCGTATTTCGATTTGATGTTGTTCAGGATCTTGATCGTGTCTTCCACGCTCGGCGGGTCGACCATCACCTTCTGGAAGCGGCGGTCAAGGGCTCCGTCCTTCTCGATGTACATGCGGTACTCGTCGAGGGTGGAGGCGCCGATGCACTGGAGCTCGCCGCGGGCGAGGGCCGGCTTGAAGATGTTGGAGGCGTCGAGCGAGCCGGAGGCACCGCCGGCACCCACGATGGTGTGGATCTCGTCGATGAACAGGATCACGTCGCGGTTCTTCTCGAGCTCGTTCATGATGGCCTTCATGCGCTCCTCAAACTGGCCGCGGTACTTGGTACCGGCCACGAGGGCAGCAAGGTCGAGTGAGATGACACGCTTGTCGAACAGCACGCGGCTCACCTTGCGCTGCACGATGCGGAGGGCGAGGCCTTCCACGATGGCGGTCTTACCCACTCCGGGCTCACCGATGAGGATGGGGTTGTTCTTCTTGCGGCGCGAAAGGATCTGCGATACACGCTCGATTTCCTTTTCGCGGCCCACGATCGGGTCGAGGGTGCCGCTTTCGGCGAGCTTCGTGATGTCGCGACCGAAGTTGTCGAGCACCGGCGTCTTGCTCTTGGCAGCAGCGCCGCCGCGGGCCTTGGAGCCGGAGAACTTCTTCTCGTCGTCGAAGTCGTCGTCATTTTCTTCCTGGTACTCTGCCCGGACATCGTTCGATTTCACGATGCCGAGTTCCTGCCTGAAAAGTTCGTAGTCCACGTCAAACTGATTTAGGATTTGTGTTGCAATGTTTTCCTTGTTCTTAAGGATCGACAACATGAGGTGCTCGGTTTCGACCGTAGGGCTTTTCAAAGCCTTGGCCTCGAGGACCGTAACCCGGATCACTTTCTCTGCCTGTTTGGTCAGCGGCAAGCTGTTTATGTTGGCAATGTTTTTACCAGTTTTGTCCTTCACGGCCAGTTCTACTTCCTTGCGCAACTCATAGAGGTCGACGCTGAAACTCTTCAAGATTCGTACCGCGGTGTTATCGCCTTCCCGAATAAGTCCCAGAAGCAGGTGCTCCGTGCCAATAAAATCATTTCCTAAACGCAATGCCTCCTCCCGACTGAACGAGATGATCTCTTTTACCTGTGAGGAGAAATTATTGTCCATTTGTTTGATTAAGCGGTGATAAGATGCTTTACAATAATAACGATTATTTTTTTGCTAGGTTTACGCCGAAACTGTTAATAATAACCGCTGTAAGTGTATGGAGGTCAAAACTAGTACCAAAGAGAAATTCACTGTCATAAGTGGCATTCCAGCCGAATTGTCTGTTACAATGACAGACGAGATTTGCCGTCGCCTGACAGGCTACCTCCAGGAGCCCGTTAAGAACATTGTGCTCGACATGAGCGGTGTGCAGCGCATGGACGAGGCATCGGCCGAAAAGCTCGTCAAACTGCAGCAGGATTTCTATGAGGCAGGCGCTTCATTCGTCATCTGCCAGCTCGAGCCTGCAGTCGAAGAAGCCCTTGACAAGCTGGATCTGCTCGAGCTGATGAACGTAACACCCACCGAAAGCGAGGCCTGGGATATCGTTCAGATGGAAGAGATCGAGCGCGAGCTGCTGGGCGACGAGGAACCCGAATAACGAGCCATCCGATGCGCCCGCTTCCGACCCCTGCTGAAGCCCTTGCCGAGCGGCTGGGCGGGGCGCCCCTTCACTATGAAACCGTGGGCGGCGGGTCGATTAATTCCTGCGGCAAGGTTACGCTTGCAGACGGCCGGCGGCTCTTTCTGAAGCGGAATAGTGCGCCTAATTTTCCCCAATTGCTCAGCCTCGAAATGGCTGGCCTGAAATTCATAGCAGAGCCACAGCTCGTCCGTACGCCTAAGGTGATGGACCAATGGGAGGATGCAGATTACCAATATTTACTGCTTGAGTGGATCGACCAGGAAACCCCGGGACCGGCATTCTGGGAAGACTTCGGCCGGCGGCTCGCTGCGCTGCATGCAACGCTGGGCGAAACATTTGGCGGCGTGCCCGACAACTACATGGGCTCGGTGCCGCAGCGCAATGTCAGCCATGACAACTGGACCGACTTTTTCCTGGCCGAGCGGCTCCTCCCGGCGGCACGACGCTGCCAGCTGCGCGATCTGATGGGAATGGACGACATCCGCCGGATCGAGCGGCTTATCGACCCGCTCGACGGGCTGTTTGCCGACGCCCGCCCCTGCCGCGTGCACGGCGATCTCTGGAGCGGCAACTTCCTCTGCGCCGCTGGCGGCGAGCCGGTGCTCATCGATCCCGCGCCCTACTGGGGGGAGCGCTCCGTTGACCTCGCGATGACGACACTCTTCGGCGGCTTCGATGCACGATTCTACGCCGCGTACGACGAAGTGGCCGCGCTGCACCCGGAGCATAAGGCGCAATGGGCGCTTATGAACCTCTACCCGCTGCTCATCCATCTCTACCTTTTTGGCAGCAGCTACTACGGCGCGATCGACCGGACGCTACGCTCCTTTTGCTGAAGCCGGGCATTATTGCTAGACCCTTGCAGCGAAGCGAAAAGCGCCGAAGCAACCTGATGCTGATGACGTCCCGGAAAGAGCGTCACTTTTCCCTATTTTTACGGCGATGTTATCGGTGACGATCCTGGGAAACAATTCTGCCGTACCTGCCTTCAACCGCCACCCGACAAGCCAGGTGGTGACGCAGGACGGCACCAATTACCTGGTCGACTGTGGAGAGGGTACGCAGATCCAGATGATCCGCTACAAGATCCGCCGCGGCAAGATCACGCACATCTTTATCTCGCACCTGCACGGCGATCATTATTTCGGACTTGTCGGGCTGCTCAACTCCTTCAACCTACTCTCCCACAAGCAGGCACTGCATGTGTTTGCTCCGGCGCCGCTGCAGGAGATCGTTGAGCTCCAACTCCGCGTCGCCGACTCGCAACTGTGCTACCCGCTGCACTTTCACACGCTGGAAGGGCCCGGCATCCTGGTCGACAACGACAAGATCCGGATCAGTGCCTTCCCGGTCACGCACCGCATCGAGACCTACGGGTTTCTCTTCGAGGAAAAGCAGGGCAAGCGAAAACTGCTCATCGAGCAGGTACGCAAGTTCAAAATCCCGATCTCGTTTTACAGCTCGCTGCAGGCCGGCCTTGATTATATTACCCCACGCGGTGAGGTGATCGCCAACGCCCGCGTAACCGCGCCGCCCGAGCCGGGGAAGCGCTACGCTTTTTGCGCCGACACGCGCTACGACGAGGGCATCCTCCCTTATATCAGCGGCTGCGATATGATCTACCACGAAACGACCTACCTCGACAACATGCGCGACAAGGCCGACCTGCGCTTTCACTCCACCACCAAGCAGGCCGCGGAGATCGCACGCAAAGGCCGGATCAAAAAGCTGCTCATTGGGCACTTCAGCTCGAAGTATGCGGTGCTCGACGCCTTCCAGGCCGAGGCCCGCGAGGTGTTTCCGAATACGGACCTGGCGATCGAGGGCACGACGTACGAGGTGCACTAGGGACGCTGTCCTGCCCCCTGTCCCCCGGCCTCCGCGCCATAAGCTTCGGCCGGCGGCGCGAAGGGAGCACCTAGGTTGAGAATTTCTTATTTCCCGAGACACTCCGAACCTTGTTCCATACAAAAGCCCCGCCGATGGCGGGGCTTTCTACTTCAAAATTTTCAATGTTCACTATTCAATTTTCAATATCCAATTAGGGAGCGGAGAAGCGCTACTCCGCTGCACTTGAAAATTGAGCATTAAGTATTGAAAATTGAACATTACCGAGGTAAGGACTGACCGAGGATGAAAATGCCGCTCCCACCAAATTCCCGCCTTGAACGAATGGTTGCTTTGGCTTAAAACTTCGGTCCCGTTTTCTTCGGCTCTTTCTTCATCATGAATTCAATAAAGGCCGGAAACTCCTTGCGCCAGGCGGCTTCGTTATGGTGGGCGCCGGCACGGACAGCGGTCTGCATCGGTGCGGGCGTTCGCTGGTGCAGCAGCTGGAAGATCTTCAGCATATCGGGCACCATCGTTTCGCTTTCCTCTTCGCCGGCATAGAAATACACTTTGCCGCGAAGAGAGCCGCCATGACGAAGCACGTCTTTTTTCAGATCGGGTGCGATCCAGAAGGCCGGCGAAAAAACACCGCTGCCGCCGAATACACCCGGGTAGCGCAGGTGGGCGTAGAGCGAGATAAGACCGCCCATCGACGATCCGGCGACCCAGGTGTTGGCGCGGTCGCGGCGCGTGCGGAAGCTTGAGTCGATATAGGGCTTGAGCGTTTGCACGAGGAAATCGGTATACGCTTTTCCTTCGCCCTTGCCGAAGCGCTCCATATCGTAGGGACAGTATTCGTTGATCCGCTTGTCGCCGCCGTGGTCGATCCCCACTACGATGATGCCACCATAGCGACGCTCGAGCGTATCGAGTGCCTCGTCCACGCCCCATTCGCCAAAACCGGCGGTACTTTCATCAAAGAGATTCTGCCCGTCGTGCATATACAGCACCGGGTAGTGCCGCGTTGAGGTTGCATAGTCTTTTGGAAGGTAGACCCAGATTCGGCGGGTCCGGCCGAGTTGGGGCATCGGGAAGTCGTTGCGGAGCAGGCGCACCTGCGGCAGCGCCGTGCTCTTTTTGGGCTTTGCAGCAAAGCGGTCTTTCCAGCCGCCAATGGACACGTGCACCGTGGTGTCGCCGCGAACGACGATCGTACGGTTTTCAATATCGCTGCCATCGGCGCCGGTTTCCACGGAAGCCCAGGAGCCGCGGGTGAACTTGAACGTGAGCACGCCTGCCGGGCCCGTCAGGTAAATCGTCGGAGGGCCAACGGGAGGCGGGATGGACCGATGGTCGTTCGACCGCGGGTTCCAGCCGTTGATGTTGCCGGCCACGTAGATCGAATCCTCCGGTGTTTGCGCGGGAACGGAATCCAACACAAGCGTTAGCCGGTGTTGCGCGCCCGCCGCGAAACATGTGGCCAGCGCCAGTAGGAACAGGATCGAGCGTTTAGCAGTTACCGACAGGTGCCCCATGAAAATGTTTGAGGTAGCTGCGTACCTGGTCGTGGATGCCTGCGCTGAGCGGCACCAGCGGCAGGCGCAGCTGATTTTGAATAATGCCCAGCTCGGCGAGAAATGCCTTGACACCGGCGGGATTGTTTTCGGCAAACAGCAGGTCGTAGCCGTCGAGCAACTTGTCGTTGGTGGAGCGTGCCTCGCTGAAGTGCCCGTCAAGCGCGCAGGTGACCATGCGGCTGAATTCTTTCGGGAAGCAATTCGCGGCCACCGAGATAACACCGTTCATGCCACAGGCGATCTGTGCCATGGCCAGGTTGTCGTCGCCGCTGACCACGAGGAAGTCCTGCGACACATCGCGGATGATCTGCATGCATTGGGCCATGTTGCCACTCGCCTCCTTGATGCCGGCAATTCCGTCGACCTCGTGGGCGAGGCGCACGGTGGTTGCCGCCGTCATATTGGAGCCTGTGCGGCCCGGGACGTTATACAGGATGATGGGGCGATTGGTCGACGCCGCGATCGCTTTATAATGCTGGTAAATGCCTTCCTGCGAAGGCTTGTTGTAATAAGGACTGGCCGATAAGATGGCCGCCGCTTTTTCAACCGGGAACGATTCGATCTCGCGGATGACGGCCGCCGTGTTGTTGCCACCGGCACCGATCACTACCGGCACGCGCGATGAGGCCGCGGAGAACGTACACTGCAGGATCTCGAGCTTTTCCTCGCGGCTCAACACCGGTGTTTCGCCGGTAGTACCCAGCGACACGACGTAGTTCACACCGCCGCTGATCACGAAGTCGATCAGCTTTTCGAGCGCCTTGAAATCAACAGCGCCGGTTTTATCGAAAGGAGTCACCAGCGCTACGCCGGTGCCCCGCAACAAATCTTTGAGCATGGAAGGGACTTTAATTCAGGTCAAATGTAAAAAGGCCCCAGTCAAAAGCCGAAACGAATACATCCCGGTTCTTGAATAACGGCCTTGTAACGAACAGGCTGAGCCATCAGGAATTGGTGCCGGCGGGCACTTCCTCGAAGAAGCCCATCTTGCCGAATTTTTCGATCCGGTCGTCTACACGGTTCTGCGGAGCGACTGCTTTCACCTCGTCCAGCGCCTTCAGGATGGCTGTTTTGAGGTATTGCGCCGCCGCGTCGTAATCCCAGTGGGCACCGCCCGCGGGCTCCGTCACGATCGTGTCGACAAGGCCGAAGGATTTCATATAGTCGGCGGTCAGCTTCAGCTGCTCAGCGGCGATCTCTTTCTGTGCCCAGCTGCGCCACAGGATGGTGGAGCAGTTCTCGGGAGAGATCACGGTGTACCAGGCATTTTCCATCATGAGGATGCGGTCGCCGACGCCGATGCCAAGGGCGCCGCCCGAGGCTCCTTCGCCGATGATGCACACGATCACGGGCACCTTGAGGCGGATCATCTCGTAGATGTTGCGGGCAATGGCTTCGCCCTGGCCGCGCTCTTCCGCCTCGAGACCCGGAAAGGCGCCGGGCGTATCGATGAGGGTAACGACGGGTTTGTTGAATTTCTCGGCGAGGCGCATGAGGCGCAGTGCCTTTCGGTAGCCTTCGGGGTTGGCCATACCGAAGTTGCGCAGCTGGCGCGTCTTGGTGTTGATGCCTTTCTGCTGGCCGATCAGCATCACGGTCTGCCCGTCCATCTGGGCAAAGCCGCCGACCATGGCCTTGTCGTCCTTCACGTTGCGGTCGCCATAGAGCTCCACGAAGTTCGTGGTCATCTTCTCAATATACTTAAGGGTATAAGGGCGATCGGGGTGGCGGCTCAACTGCACCTTCTGCCAGGAGGTCAGGCTTTGGGTGATGGCCGTGCGGCGCTCGAGTATCTGTTCCTCGAGCTTCTGTATCTGGTCGGTATAGTCGATCTTCTTTTGTTCACCGGCATGCCGGAGACGCTCGATCTCGTCGATCAGGTCTTTGATCGGCTTCTCAAAATCGAGGAACTGGCGGTTGGCATTCTTGGGCATAGTCGAATATGAGGCGGTAAAAATAGGGATTGTCAGGGAATGGCGTTTGCGGTTGGGTGAGCAGTGAGCGGTGAGCAAGTGAGAACAGAAAGTGACAGCAACAATCCCCTCGCTCGTAAACAGGGGTGTCAGTTGACCGGGTCATTTGCGCAACATCGTTCACCGCTCACATGCTCACCGCTCACGATTTCCCGAATCCCTTCTATATTTGCCGCAAACCTTTGGCAGATGTCCAAACCAATTGAAGACTTTGACGCGAACCTGGCGGGCGAGGAGGGAAAGACCGAGGAGACGAAATCGAGCTGGTTCAAGCGCCTGAAGAAAGGGATCACGACACCATCTTCGGAAAAGAAAGAAACTCCCGAGGGCCTTTGGGCCAAATGCCCCGAGTGCAACTATATCTGTACGGTCAATGACCTGCGCGAGCAGCTGTTCGTGTGCCCGAAGTGCAACTACCACCACCGTATCGGCAGCCGCGAGTACTACGATATCCTCTTCGACAACCAGGAGTACACCGAGCTGTTTGAAAACATCCGCTCCAAGGACGCCCTCGGCTTCACCGACCTGAAGCCGTACGGAAAGCGCCTCGAGGAGATCTGGGCCAAGACCGACCTCAAGGACTCCATGCGTGTCGCTACCGGTCTTGTCGACGGGCAGGGACTCGTGGTAGCCTGTATGGACTTCGAGTTCATCGGCGGCTCGCTGGGCTCGGTGATGGGTGAAAAGTTCTCGCGGGCGGTTGACTACTGCATCGAGCACAAGCTGCCCTATATGGTGATCAGCAAGAGCGGCGGCGCCCGTATGATGGAAAGCGCTTTCTCGCTGATGCAGCTCGCCAAGACCTCGGGCAAGCTCTCGCAGCTTTCGGATGCGGGTCTCCCCTACATCTCGCTGCTCACCGACCCGACCTTCGGCGGTATCTCGGCTTCCTTCGGCATGCTGGGCGATCTCAACATCGCGGAGCCCGGCGCCCTCATCGGCTTTGCCGGCCCGCGGGTGATCAAGGAAACGATCAAGAAGGATCTGCCGGAAGGCTTCCAGCGCTCCGAGTTTATCCTCGAGCACGGCTTCCTCGATTTTATCGTAGACCGCAAAGACCTGAGGCATAAACTATCGACGGTCATCACGCTTTTCAATAACTAATTTGGCCCGGAAACCCCGTACGATCGACATCCGCAACCGCGCGGTGTACCATGAGTATTTTATCGACGACACCTATGTCGCCGGGGCCGTGCTGCTCGGCACGGAGGTAAAGGCCCTGCGCGACGGCAAGGCTTCCTTCAACGACGCCTATTGCCAGTTCAATAAAGGCGAGCTATGGCTCAAGAGCCTTCACATATCGCCCTACAGCCACGGCACCGACAACAACCACGATCCGCTTCGCGACCGCAAGCTGCTGCTCAAGAAGCGCGAGCTGGCGCGCCTCGAGGCCAAGATCAAGGAGAAGGGCTACACTATCGTACCGGTCCGGATCTTCTCGAGCGACAAGAACCTGGTGAAGATCGAGATCGGGCTCGCCCGCGGCAAGAAGCTCCACGACAAGCGCGACAGCATCAAACAGCGCGATAATGACCGCGAACTGAAGCGTTACCTGAAATAAGCCCGCGCGAAAAACGTTACTTCCTACATGAAGCACCTAAGAACCACCCTCCTCTGCCTGTTGCTCTGCGGTGCCGCCGTTGCCCAGGACCTTAATGGCTATTGGTACGGACCCGGAAATGTCGAGAACGGTGGCTCGTCGAACAACTACATGTTCGAGATCCTGCTTGAGCAAAGCGGCACATCGGTGAAGGGGATCGTCAATTATTATTTCAAGAACGCTTTCCGCTCCTACAAGCTAACGGGTAACTACAATGCGCAAAGCCGCACGGTTACGCTGTTCAACCTGCCCCTCACCTATTTCAACTCACCGGTGAACCTCGAAGTGGACTGCCCCATGGACTTCTCGGGGCAGCTGCGCATCAGCCGCGTCGGCGCCAACATCAGGGGCTCCTTTGCGCCGCGGAGCTCGTACCGCAATACCTGTCCTTCTGTCTATTTCGACCTCAAGAAAAATACCGATGCCGGCAACCGCGACTCCATCCTCCAGGCCATCGCGCAGTTCAAGGAGCAGCACCAGTACTGGACACCCGGCGCCGGCGATACGCTGGTAGCCGTAACGGTGCAGCAGCGCCCCGTGGTCAACTTCGTGCTGAATAACGAGTTCACGAAGCGCAGCAACGTCGTGGCGCAAACTTTTGAAGTGGATGCCGACTCGGTAAGCGTTGACTTTTACGACAACGGTGATATCGACGGAGACTCCATCTCGGTTTTTTTCAACCAGAAGCTGCTTACGTTCAACCGCATGCTCAGTACGCATGCCATTCATTTCTACCTCGGTCTCGACTCTACGAAGGAATACAACGAGATCAGCATGTTTGCCAACAACCTCGGGCGCTACCCGCCCAACACCGCGCTGATGACGGTGTGGGACGGTAAGCAGCGGCACGAGATCCGCCTGTCGAGCGACCTGAATGCAAACGCAAGCGTGCGGCTCAAACGGCGCAGGAAGCAATAGCGCGGCGGCTGCGCGATCAGGAGGCCAGGACCGCGACCTTTGTCGGGACAGGCTTCGGGTCCAATTCGGGGTAATAACTTTTGTAGCCCATCAACCGCGCCAGCGGTACCAGCAGGAACCCGGCAAGCTTTTGCACGAAGGGTGGTGGTCCGTCAACGAGAGTTGCACTGAAGCCGCCATTTTGCAGGAGGGCCATCTGCAGCGCCATCCGCGGTGCGTGGGTCAGCGCCGGGTCGCGGTCGATGATGCCATAAAGCTGGCACAGGTTGAAGGCGAATTTTTCGGGGAAGGCGACGAGGCCTTTTACTTCGATCCGCTCCCCCGTTTCGTTGTACGGCTTGTGGGGTACGCCACGCGGGATCAGCACCTTGTCGCCAGGGCGCACCTTGCGCACAACGCCATCAATCCAGAGACTCATTTCTCCATTGGCTACAGCGAAGGTTTCTTCGAAGTCGGGGTGCAGGTGCTTCGGAGGTCCGGGCGCATAAGGCTCAAGCACTGCCGAACAGTATACCACTCCTCCTTCCTGCTTATGAACGGTCTGCACCGCGCCTTCGGCTTCGCTGCGGAACACCTGTCCTGGCCGGAAGTAGCGCGAAATATCCGGTCGCTTTTCGGGGAACAATACATAATGGCAGAAGTAGCCGATACCCAGGTATGCGGCGATCGGGAGTACGATGAACAATATCATGGTTTCGAATTTCCAGCAAAGCTCCTCTCGCCAGCGACGGTAAAATTGTACCTATCGGACATTCTCAGAAAATGTGAAAGGGAAGCGTGCTCCGCCGGTCGCGGTACTCCCCGGGCGTCATTCCTGAAAAGGATTTGAACACGCGGGTAAAATGTGCCTGGTCGCAAAAGCCGGCTTCGTAAGCAACGGATGTGAGTGAGCTGTGCGGCCGGTGCATCGCCCGTACCGACTCCATGAATTTCTTATAGCCCGTGAGCATTTCGGTGGGTATGCCGAACAGTTGCCTGGAGATCCGCCCGAGCTGCTTCGTGGAATAACAAACGGCGCCGGCCAGCGCTTCCACGCTCCGGAATTCTTCGACGCCGCCGCTTGCCATAAGTGTATCCAGGTGCGCGCTTCGGTTACAGGCTGCGCTGCGAAGCACGGGCAGTTCGTGTTGCAGGATGTTCAGGCGGGCGGGAAACGAATCCGCTTCCGCAAGACGCGACCAGAGCGCCGCAAGATCGGCGCGAATGAGCGCCAGGTCGACGGTGGTGTCGATCAGTTCGGAAGGCAGGATGCCCAGGAGGTCGCGCACGCGGTGCACACGGAGCTGCAGGCCCAGCAGGTGCTGGCGGCTTCCGTAGGTGCCGCGGATGACATGGGTGTTGAATCCCTGCAGGAAGCAGCGGGGTATCCGCTCCGCGTTGCTGCGGCGTGGCAGTTGCCCGAGCACAGGCTCATCGAACTGGAAGACGATCTCCACGATGCCCCGCGGCAGGATCGTTTCCTGGATGCGCCCCGGGCCGTTCACCTCCCAGACGAGCGAAAGGTAGTCGGCCAGCGGCCCCTTGGGGATATAGGCGTGCGCACTCATTGTTCGATCGAAAATACCGGCTGGCTGCGAAGCACTTCGGGCGACACGCACCGGTTGCGCCAAAAAGCGGATGAAGTGTGCTGCCGCGGCATCCCGTTCGAATAAGCGCACAGGAACCGTGCCGCTGTCAGCCGCCGCCTATCTTTGCGGCCTATGGCTTTTCTCGTGGTGGATGCGGTTCAGAAGCGGGTGGGCAGCGACTTTACGCTGGAGCCCATTTCGTTTACGGTGGAGCAAGGAAAAAAGTGGGCGATCGCCGGTGCCACCGGCTCGGGGAAAAGCACGCTGCTCAAGATCATCGGCGGGCTCGAGCAGGCGGACAACGGAAGCGTTCTCTTCGAAGGAAAGCGTGTGAAGGGTCCGCTGGAAAAACTCATTCCGGGTCATGATAAGATCGCTTACCTCTCGCAACACTTCGAGCTGCGCCACCATTACCGTGTGCGCGAATTGCTCGAGCGCGTCAACCAGCTCCCCTACCGCGAAGCCCTCTGGATCTACGACGTTTGCCGCATCAACCATCTTCTCGAGCGCAAGGAACACGAGTTGTCCGGCGGCGAGAAGCAGCGCGTTGCCACGGCCAGGCTGCTGGTGCAGCAACCCGCGCTGCTGCTGCTCGACGAGCCTTTCTCCAACCTCGACCGCCAGCACAAAGCCCTGATGCAATCGGTGATCCGCGACATCGGTGGCGAGCTGGGCATCACCTGCCTGCTGGTTACGCACGATCCGCCCGACGCCCTTTCCTGGGCCGACGAGGTGCTGGTGCTGCAGGAGGGACAGTGCGTACAGACGGCGCCGCCACACACGGTCTACCGGCAGCCCGTCACCGAATATGTAGCAGGTCTTTTCGGCGCGTACAACCTCCTGACAGCCGCGCAGGTGGCCGCGTTTTCCGACAGCATGTCGTTTGCCGTGCAGCGCCGCGATATCGGCATTCGCCCCGAAGGTCTGCGGCTGCGTCCGCTCAGCGAGCCCGGTGCCCGCGGGATCGTGGAGCACCTGTATTTCTACGGTAGCCACTACGAGGCCGATGTGCGCGTTGCCGGCGATACGCTGCGGGTGCGCTGCCTCGAAGACAATGCAGCAGCCGGGCAGGAAGTGTCGGTGCTGATCGACCCGGCGCAGCTATGGTATGTATAAGATTAGTCCCGGGCCGAACGGGTAGCCGGATCTTCCGGAAGCCGGTCGTACTCCCCCTTCCAGGCATACCAGCCGAAAATAGCCAGCCCGACCGCGATCGGCGTAAACACCACGATGATGATCAGCCAGGGAATGGGCTTGTTGATATCCTTGTTCCCGGCCGGATCGATATGCCGAAGCGCGCCTGAGAAAAGAACATACAGTACCAATGGGGCGAGGAGCATCCAGAGCAGGCCAGAGTATCGTTTCAGAGCATTCATGGCGTAAGAGGTTTATGGGTTTCCACCCGGTTTCCGTTCATCCTGTTAATCCCGCACATCCCGGTCCACGCCGTTTTTCAGGTAAAGCGCGCCGATAACAAAGCAAAGAGCGGCCACTCCAACCGGGTACCAGAGCCCCACCAGCGGGTCGGCGGGATAGGTGGCGCTGAGCAGGACCCCGATGAAGGGCACCAGCCCGCCAAACACGCCGTTACCAATATGGTAGGGCAGCGACATCGAGGTATAGCGGATCCTCGTTGGAAAGAGCTCGACGAGGAAGGCGGCGATCGGGCCGTATACCATCGTCACGAAGAGCACCTGTAGAAATACAAGCCAGATGAACAACCGGCGGGTAGCGGCGGGAAGCACTTTGTCCTTGTAAGAGGTCTTGCCGTAGTGGGCCAGGATAGGCGTCGGCACAAAGGCCGTGTCGGCCAGCACCCGCACGCAGCGCAGCCCGCCCGAAAGCAGCAGCGTGTCGATCGTGTTGTGGACCGTGCCGCGCCCGTCTTTCAGCGCTTCCGTCTTTTTCAGCGGCGCGCTTTGCCAGGCGATCCCCTCCCTGCTGATCCGGGCCGCGTCGACAGTTGCCTCGCGAACGAGGCTGTTGTAGATACCCCAGCTTTTGATACCCGGGATATCGCGGTAGCAGAGAACCGCCAGGAGCATGCCTCCGAGCATGATCCACTTGCGGCCGATGCGGTCGCTCAGCCAACCGAAGACTACGAAAAAGGGAGTGGCAAAGGCAATAGCCCAGAGCAGGATCGAGCGGCTCTCGAGGAATTCGAGCCTGACGTTGTTCTCGAGAAATGCCTGCGCGTAAAACTGCCCGGTGTACCAGATCACGCCCTGCCCCATAACGGCGCCGAACAAGGCGAGCAGCACCATCTTGAAGTTGACGCGGTGCCCGAAGCTTTCCTTCAGCGGGTTGGCGGACGTCGTACCCGCGCTTTTGAGCTGCGCAAACAGCGGCGATTCGGCCATCCGCATCCGGATATATACCGATACGGCCACCAGCAGTGCCGACAGCCAGAAGGGATAGCGCCATCCGCCCCATTCGGCATTGAAGGCGGCATCGGTGCTACGGCTTTTCACGAGCATGATCACACCGAGAGCGACAAAGAGCCCCAGCGTCGCCGTCGTCTGGATCCAGCTGGTAAAGAACCCGCGGCGGCCAACCGGCGCATGTTCGGCCACATAGGTGGCGGCGCCGCCATATTCACCGCCAAGCGCGAGTCCCTGCAGCAGGCGGAGGAGCAGCACCAGCAGCGGCGCGGCAATGCCGATCGTTTTGTAGCCCGGCACGAGCCCGATCAGGAAGGTGGCGCCTCCCATCAGCACGAGCGTGAGCAGGAAGGTGTGCTTGCGGCCAACCTTATCGCCAAGTCGCCCGAACACGAGCGCACCGAAGGGACGAACCAGGAAGCCTGCAGCAAAAATGGCCAGCGTGCTGAGCAGGGCTGCGGTATCATTTCCTTCCGGGAAGAACTGCATGGAGATCGTCTTCGCCAGCATACCGAAAATGTAGAAGTCGTACCACTCGATCATGGTACCGACCGATGAGGCGGCGATGACGGTGGCGAGGGTTCGGCCGTTGGCGAAGGTTCGGGTCATGTGTGGAAATTAGGGAATTAATCCGTGCAAGCGATTTGTGTAACTTGGTGCGCAAAGCCATTCCCCGATGTCCTTCTCGTACCAGATCACTTCTTTGCAACAATACCACGACGACTACCGACGCAGCGTTGATGACCCGGAAGGCTTCTGGGCCTCGGTGGCCGAACAGTTTACCTGGCGGCGCAAGTGGGACCGCGTGCTTCAGTGGAACTTCGAAGAGCCCCGCGTGGAATGGTTCGGTGGCGGGCGACTCAACATCACCGAAAACTGCATCGACCGGCACCTGAAAGAAAAGGGCGAGCAGCCGGCCTTCATCTGGGAGCCGAACAATCCCGAAGAGCGCGTGCGCGTCGTGACCTACAACCGGCTCCACAAGCGGGTTTGCCAGGTTGCGCAAATGCTTACCAACCTCGGCGTCAAAAAGGGCGACCGCGTGTGCATCTATATGGGCATGGTGCCGGAGCTCGCGTATGCCGTGCTGGGATGTGCGCGCATCGGCGCCATTCACTCGGTCATCTTCGGTGGCTTCTCGGCGCAAAGCATCGCCGACCGCCTCGAAGACGCACAGGCCGAATTCATTATTACCTGCGATGGCGCCTATCGCGGCGACAAGGTCATCCCGCTCAAGAACGTGATCGACGACGCGCTGATCGGCAACAGGACCGTGAAGAAAGTGGTCGTGTACACACGCACACGCACAGCCGTGTCGATGATCAAGGGCCGCGATGTGTGGTGGGAAGACGAGATGGAATTTGCCGAAACGCAGGTGGAAAAAGACGGTGTCGTGCAGTTCCCGGCGGCCGAAATGGATTCCGAAGACCCGCTCTTTATTCTTTATACCTCGGGCTCCACCGGCAAGCCAAAAGGCGTCGTCCACAGCACGGCGGGCTATATGATCTGGACCAATTACACCTTTGTCAACGTATTTCAATACCGGCCCGGTCAGGTGCATTTCTGCACGGCGGATATCGGCTGGATCACGGGCCACAGCTACATTGTATACGGACCGCTGAGCGCCGGCGCCACATCACTGATGTTCGAAGGCATTCCTACCTGGCCCGACGCCGGCCGCTTCTGGGATATCGTGCAAAAGCACCGCGTGAACATTCTCTACACGGCGCCAACGGCCATCCGCTCGCTTATGGGCTTCGGGCCCGAGCCCCTGCAAGGCAAGGATTTTTCGTCGCTCGAAGTGCTTGGCACCGTGGGCGAGCCCATCAACGAGGAGGCCTGGCATTGGTACGACGAGCATATCGGCGGTGGCCGCTGCCCGATCGTCGACACGTGGTGGCAAACCGAAACCGGCGGCACGCTCATCTCCAACCTTGCGGGCGTTACCCCGGCCAAACCGAGCTGGGCCACGCTCCCGATGCCGGGGGTGCAGCCGTTGCTTGTTGACGAAAACGGCCAGGAGATCACGGGCAACCCGGCGGCGGGCAATCTTTGTATCCGGGCGCCCTGGCCCGCCATCCTGCGCAGCACCTGGGGCGACCACGAGCGCTGCCGGAAAACCTATTTCGCTACCTATCCCAATCTCTATTTCACCGGCGACGGCGCCCTCCGCGACGAGGAAGGCAACTACCGCATCACCGGCCGCGTGGACGATGTGCTCAACGTAAGCGGCCACCGCATCGGCACCGCCGAAGTGGAGAACGCCATCAACATGCACAGCGATGTGGTGGAAAGCGCCGTGGTGGGCTACCCGCACGACATCAAGGGACAGGGCATTTATGCCTACGTCGTTTGCCCGCACTTCCACGGAACCGAGGAAGAGACGCGTAAGAATATCGTGCAGACCGTATCGCGGATCATCGGGCCCATCGCGAAACCCGACAAGATCCAGTTCGTCAAGGGCCTCCCGAAGACCCGCTCCGGGAAGATCATGCGCCGCATTCTCCGCAAAATCGCCGAAGGAGAAACGGGCAACCTGGGCGACACCACTACCCTGCTCGACCCGGGCGTTGTCGAGGAGATCAAGAACGGGAAACTGTAGCGCTCACGGAATACAAGGAAGAAATGTCAATACGAAGAAGCCTCGCAGTGCGAGGCTTCTTTTAATTTATTTCCGTGAATTCCGCGTGCCTAAAAAAGGCCCGCCTGCTTCACTTCTTCCTTGACTTCCCAGGCCAGCTCGGTGCTCTTTGCAAAGTCCACGAGCTTGGCGCCTACGGCCTTCCAGCCCATGATCTCCACGAGGTTCGCCACCTTGTAGCGGCCCGAGCGTTGCTGCGCACCCTTGCCCGTCGTTACCAGCAGTACCGGGTCGGGCTCGGTGGAAATGGCTTCGAGCTTGTTGCCCTTCCCTTCCTTGATGAACGTGAACTTGGTTCGGAGTGTTTGCGTCTCGATGCGGAAGCGCTTGACGTTGTATTGCAACTTCTCGTTGTCGAGGTACACAGCTGTTATGGTGCGTTCCGGAACAAACTTCTCCACGAGCCATACTTCCTCGGGATTGAAGCGCTGCGTAAGCTCCTGGTCGGTAATCTCGTAGGTGCCATCGGCATAGATCACCAGCAGGCGGTCTTCCGCGTCGAAGTCGCCGAGGTCGACGCCCTTGCCTTCGTGGTTGAGGCGGCCGAACTTGTCGTCGAACCAAAGACGGATCGAGCCCAGCGTGGCAACGCCGGCTTCCTTGAATTTCACCTGGCGTACCGGGTACTTGGTCACGATATTACCCATCGAGCCGCGGGCCTTGATCTCGATCTCCTCGAAGAAGAAGTCAAGCTCCTTCTTCTTGGCGGAGCAGTTCGGGCTCAGCACCACGCGCACCACCTCAGCCTCGCCGTTGGGGTTGACGGAGAAATAATGCACCTTGCTCTTGTCGTGGCCTTTCGTAAGGTCGTACTCCTTGTCGCGGGTGATACCGGTAACGTTGAAGCGCTTCGCGTAGCTCGTTCCGCTCTCGCCATCGGTATACACCATGTTGTAGGTCGTTCGCTCGTCGCCCTTGCGGAACACGGCCGCGTGGATGATGTCCTTACCGATGAAGACCTTGTCCTGCACCTTCACCACTTTCATGATGCCGCGCTTCGTAAAGGCGATGATGTCGTCGAGATCGGAACACTCCACCAGGAACTCGTCTTTCTTGAGCGAGGTACCGATAAAGCCCTCGACGCGGTTGAGGTAGATGCGGGTGTTGGCGATGGCCACATGCTTGGCCTCGATCACCTCGAACACCTTGAGCTCGGTCTTGCGCTCGCGGCCCTTGCCGTATTTCTTCAGGAGGTTCTCGTAATACGAAATCGTGTAGTCGTTAAGATGCGCCAGGTCGTGGTTCACCTGCTTGATATCGGTCTCGAGCCCGCGGATCTGCTCGTTGAGCTCGTCGATATCGAGCTTGTAAATGCGGCGCACCGGCTTCTCCGTGAGCTTGAGGATGTCTTCGCGCGTGATGGCGCGGCGCAGCTGCTTCGCAAAGGGGGCAAAGGCCTTGTCGATCGCCTTGATCACGAGATCCCAGGTATCATGCTTCTTCTCGAGCTCCTTGTAGATCTTCTCCTCGAAGAAGATCTTTTCGAGCGAGGTGTAGTGCCATTTCTCCTGCAGCTCGCTGAGACGGATCTCGAGCTCCTTCTGCAGCAGGTCTTTGGTGCGATCGACCGAGAGACGAAGCAGCTCCTGCACGCCGATGAACACGGGCTTCTGATCGACAATCACGCAGGCATTGGTCGCAACCGACACTTCGCAGTCGGTGAACTTGTAGAGCGCATCGATTGTGATATCGGGCGAGATGCCGGGCGCGAGGTCGATCTGGATCTCCACCTCGGCGGCCGTGTTGTCGGTCACCTTCTTGATCTTGATCTTGCCGGCGTCGTTGGCTTTCACGATGGAATCCATCAGCGCGCTGGTGGTGACGCCGAAGGGAACGCTCTTGATCAGCAGCGTTTTCTTGTCGAACTCCTCGATGTGGGCGCGCACCTTCACGCGGCCGCCGCGGAGACCCTGGTTGTAATCGGTCACGTCGGCCATGGCGCCGGTGAGGAAGTCGGGGTACAGGTCAAACTTGCGGCCCTTCAGGTATTTGATCGCGGCTTCGCAAAGCTCGCAGAAGTTGTGCGGGAGGATTTTCGTGGCGAGGCCCACCGCGATGCCTTCGGCGCCATGCGCCAGCAGCAGCGGGAATTTCACCGGCAGCGTTACGGGCTCGTTCTTGCGGCCGTCGTACGACAGCTGCCAGTTGGTGGTCTTGGGGTTGAAGATGATCTCCTGGGCCAGCTTCGAGAGGCGTGCCTCGATGTAACGGGAGGCCGCGGCATCGTCGCCGGTGCGCACGTCGCCCCAGTTACCCTGGGTGTCGATGAGGAGGCCTTTCTGGCCCATGTTCACCAGCGCGTCGCCGATGGAGGCATCGCCGTGTGGGTGGTACTGCATCGATTGCCCGATGATGTTGGCGACCTTGTTGAAACGTCCGTCATCCATTTCCTTCATGGCGTGGAGGATGCGGCGCTGCACGGGCTTGAGCCCGTCTTCCACGGCGGGTACGGCGCGCTCCAGGATCACGTAGGAGGCATAATCGAGGAACCAGCTCTTATACTGGCCATTGATGCCGTGATCGGTTTGTACGTGTTCGTAATTCTTGTTCTTCATAGTAGGCGTAGTGCTCGTTTATTATTGTAATGTAGTCTATTGGTTGATTCGTGCTTCGACAAGCTCGGGATGACACAGCAAGTGACCGAAAAGGCCCTATCCTTCGCTATTCGTCATTCCTTGTTCCGTGTTCGCTATTCCGTCGCTCTCCTGGGCGACGGGTGCTCCGCCCGGAAGCTTCACGTCGAAGTCCTTCCAGCCCTTGCTCATGTCGCCGCTGATCTCGAGCGCCCCGCGCTCCGCCAGCACCCGCATGCGGCCCAGCAGGAACACATCGCCGGTCTTGATCTTCATCTTGCCGAGGATCGTTGCGACGGCCTTGTTGCCTTTCTGCGGCTCGCGGGTCAGGTTCTTCAGGATGTCCTCATCGAAGAAATCCGCGTCCTTCCCGGCGATCTTCTTGCCGCCTTCGAGGATCCGCACGCCGGCGTTTTCGGTCACGAGGCGCTTCCATTCGTCGGGGTCCACCTCGAGCTCCGAGAGCGTCACCTTGCGGCAAAGCTTCTTCGCCTTCCGGAATTCGGCCGGCGGGATCTCGTGCAGCGAAGACGGGTAGAAGATGCCGCCCTTCTCGTTGATGAAAGGCAGGTTGTTCATATAGAGCACAAACACGCGGCCCTGGTAGTCTTTGAGCTGCGAGATGAGCCAGTAGTAGCCGCAAACGTCGTGGCTGTTCTGGCCCATCCAGATCCAGAGTTCCTCTTTCGGGTCTTCGTCGAGGGCGCGGCACAGCTGGTGCACGGTCATTTTATCGTCGACCATCGGCAGGGTTTCGGTAGCGCCGTAGGGCGATGCCTCCCAGAGCTCCTTCCACCAGTCGCGGCGCTGCTGCCAGCTTTCGGCGTCTTCGCCGCTGTAAAGAGGGCCCACGGCGTAGTCGTCCTTGATCTCCACTACCGGCCCCTGCAGGCTTTCGTCCAGCTCCATGGCCTTCTGCAGGATAGCGACGTCGGCCGCCTGAAATACTAAATGCGTCATAATCGTTGGTCCATTTGCTATAAAAAAACAACCCTGAAGCAAGGCATCAGGGTCGTCCAAATATCCTAAAAAAATCTGCCTTATTGGTATTGAACTACCAGCTTGGGCCGTTTGGCCGTGTTGCTGTGATTGCTCGACACGAAAAGACGGCTCGTATAGATCGTTTCATTCTGGAGCTTCAGCAGGAAACCGTTGTTGCCGTTGTGCAGCATATCGTTCACCTGCGCGGTCACATCAGCGGTAACATCGAGCTGCGACTGCGGCGTGTGCGGAACGATCACCTCGTTGACCGTAGTGGTCGGCGGCTGGTTGGCCCAGCCCGTGCTGGCCGGCGTCCAGGCCGACGTGATCCGGCGGATCGAGAACGAGTTGTCGGCGCCGAAGTTCGCATCCACGAGGTTGCCGTTATTGGGCTGCGGGTCCGAATACAGGTAGAGCGTGGCGCTCAGCACGGTAGCCGTCGACGGGATGCTGCTCAGGTCGAACTTGAGGGCCGAACGGCTCAAGTACGGGTCGCTGTTGATTGTCCAGGCCGCCAGTATCAGCTCGATCGAGTTGGAGTAGCTCACCTCGCTGCCGGCGTTGATACCGATGGTGCGCTCAGCAGGGTTGTTGGCAGGCTGCAGCGTCACCGAATGGGCCGCGGCGGGCAACACGTGAATGGAGACCGTATCGGAGCCCGTGGCGCCTTCGTCGTCGGTAACGGTAAGGCGGAACGTATAGTTTCCCTGCACGAGCCCCGTAACAGCGGTAGCCGGGTTGTTAACGTCGGCGAAGCTGGCGTTGTTCGGTCCGGACACCTGCGACCAACCGTAGGCCGTGATGGAGCCGTCGGAATCATAGCCCGAGCCCTGGAGCGTCAGCTGGTTGGCCGGCAGCGTAATGGTCTGGCTGATGCCGGCTTCGGCAGTCGGGGCCTGGTTTACATCCTGTGCATCCGGGTGGCAGCCGCTTGCCGCTACCGTAAGGACAGAAATGACAAAGAACTGGAGGGGTTTCATAAACGTGTTGTTGCGTGTTGATTTCATGACCGGGCAAATATAGAAGTGCATCCTAATATCTTCCCGGCCGCAAAAGTCTATGTCCCCCGAAAATACCTAACCGGCTAAAGCCACCTCCCCGTCCACTGCGTCGAGCTCCACGCGCAGGTTGTTGATGATGAATTCCTGGCGCTCCTGCGTGTTCTTTCCCATATAGTACTCGAGCAGGTGGGTGATGTGATCGCCGTGCTCCAGGATCACCGGGTCGAGGCGCATTTCGTCGCCGATAAAGCGGCCGAACTCGTCGGGCGAGATCTCGCCGAGGCCCTTGAAGCGCGTGATCTCGGGCTTGTTCCCCAGCTTCCGCACGGCTGCCTGCTTCTCGGTTTCCGAGTAGCAATAGATCGTCTCCTGCTTGTTGCGCACGCGGAACAGCGGCGTCTGCAGGATATATACGTGGTTGTTCTTCACGAGGTCGGGGAAGAACTGCAGGAAGAAGGTCATGATAAGAAGGCGGATGTGCATCCCGTCGACGTCGGCATCGGTGGCGATGACGATGCGGTTGTACCGCAGGCCGTCGAGGCCTTCCTCGATGTTGAGGGCGTGCTGGAGCAGGTTGAGCTCCTCGTTCTCGTACACGATCTTCTTGCTCATCCCGAAGCAGTTGAGCGGCTTGCCGCGGAGCGAGAACACGGCCTGCGTGTCGACGTTCCGCGCTTTCGTGATGGAGCCGGATGCCGAGTCACCCTCGGTAATGAAGATCGTCGTGTTCTGCTTCGTGGTGAAGTATTCGGGCTTTGCTTTCGGCGGCGTCTCCTCGTTGAGGTGCACCTTGCAGTCGCGCAGCTTCTTGTTGTGCAGGTTCGCCTTTTTCGCCCGCTCGTTGGCGAGCTTCTTGATGCCGGCGAGGTCCTTGCGCTCCCGCTCGCTCTGCTCGATCCGCTTCTTCAGCGACTCGGCCACCGCGGTGTTCTTGTGCAGGAAGTTGTTGAGCTCGCGGCCCAGGAAATCGTTTACAAACTGGCGCATCGACGGACCGCCCTCGTCTACGTTGAGGGAGCCCAGCTTGGTCTTGGTTTGCGACTCGAACACCGGCTCCACCACGCGTACGGATACGGCGGCCACGATCGACTGGCGGATGTCGGAGGCATCGTAGTCCTTTTTGAAGAACTCGCGGATCGCCTTTACATAGGCTTCGCGGAAGGCCGCCTGGTGCGTACCGCCCTGCGTTGTATGCTGGCCGTTGACGAAGCTGTAATAGTCTTCGCCGTAGTCGTTGTTGTGGGTGATGGCCACTTCGATGTCCTCCCCTTTCAGGTGGATGATCGGGTAGCGGAGCTCGTCGGCGTTGGTATTGCGCTCGAGGAGGTCGAGCAGGCCGTTGCGGCTGATATAGTTCTTGCCGTTGAACACGATCTTGAGACCGGCATTCAGGAAGCAATAGTTCCAGATCTGCTTCTCGAGGTATTCGGGAATGTAGTGGTAGTTCTTGAAGATCGAATCGTCGGGCGTGAAGGTCACGAAGGTGCCGTTGGCCTCGTTGCTGGCGGCTTCCTTGTATTCCTTGGCGAGGTTGCCGCGCTCGAATTCGGCGGTCTTCTGCTTGCCCTCGCGGAAGGCGGTGACCTTGAAGTAGGCCGAAAGGGCGTTGACCGCCTTCGTACCAACCCCGTTGAGGCCTACCGACTTCTGGAACACCTTGGAGTCGTACTTGGCGCCGGTGTTGATCTTGCTCACCACGTCGACCACCTTGCCCAGCGGGATGCCGCGGCCGTAGTCGCGCACGGATACGATCTTGTCGGAAATATTGATTTCCACGGACTTTCCATAGCCCATGGTGTATTCGTCGATACAGTTGTCGATCACTTCCTTCACCAGCACATAGATACCGTCGTCGGGGCTCGAGCCGTCGCCCAGCTTGCCGATATACATGCCCGGGCGGAGGCGGATGTGTTCTTTCCAGTCCAGGCTCCGGATACTGTCTTCGGTATACTCGAAGCCGTTTTTCTTAGGATCTGCCATCAGTTCGTCCATTCACTTTTTTGGTAAAAATAATGGTTACGGACAGGATTGACCCGGATGCTTGGGCCGGGAGCCCGGAACCCGGAGGCCGCGGCGGCAAAGCGGTCGGGAAAGGAGGAGGATCCAGGTCCTTTTCCGGTTCAAAACGGTCCGTAAACTCAGCGGTCAAATATACGGTGAATAGTTGGAATATGTGCTAAATACTTTAGTTTTTTTCAAGCCTAAGCCCGACCGTTATACGGAGACAACTTATTGATTATCAATATATTATAAATAGTCTCCTGATAAAACAAATTTTTAATAAATCAAAAATTATTTCGGCGCGAAAGCCCCTAATTTTGAACCCGGAAACGCCCCTAACCCAGGCAAACCGCACCATTAGATTCGGAAGACACTTACTGACCCATACATCGTGTAGATTTTAAAAAGAGGAGTAGCGTATGTATTCGTATGGATTACTGGAACCCGGCTGTTATTACCTGATCCAGGAGCAAAAAGAAGAATCGGTTCGCCTGATCCGCATCGCCAGCGAGACGGACCATTGCCTGTATGTTTTTTATTACGACGACCAGTTGGCGACCGGCTGGCGCCGCAAGGGCGACCCCATCCATGATATCGTGGAGTGCCTCACCGATGCCCACGTATCGGAGTGGGAGAAGCAGTACAATGACACCAGCTCCAACCAGGAGCAGGACTCGTATCACGAGGACGAGGAGTAAGTAATATCGAATATCGAACAGATGAATATCGGATATCGAAGTGCTGGCCAGGCGACAACTAACTCGTTCAACCTTCCTTCGATATTCGTTATTCGATATTCGATATTCGATATTCGTTATTTGATATTCTTTTTCACCCGCCGAAGCTCCAGCAAATTCAAAGCATTCGCCGGCAGCCCGTCCACTCCCGGCTGCACCAGGTGCACCACCATATCGTACCAAAGCGGCACCACGGGCGCATCGCGGAGCACCAGCGCATCGGCCCGCCGGTAGATCCGGTAGCGGAGCGAGTCGTTGGGCTCGGCCAGCGCCGATTCGAAGAGCGCATCGAAAGCCGGGTTGCGATACCGCGTATAATTAGGAGGCGCCGGGTTTTTCGAATAAAATACCGACAGGTAGTTTTCCGCATCCGGGTAGTCGGCGATCCAGGAGCCCCGGAAAAAAAGCGATTTCCCATTCGAGGTCATATCGAGCAGCAGCGACTTCTGCACTACATCCACCTGCACCGGGATGCCGGCCTCGCCGAGCTGCCGCGCGAGGTAGTTCCCGATCTCGGCATAGGCAGGGATCGTTTGCAGGCGTATCGGCGGTAGTGCCTTGTTGCCATAACCTGCCTCGGCCAGCAGGCGCCGGGCGCGGGCCGGGTCATAGGTGTAGCCGGGCACTTCTGCAGCGTTGAACGAAGGCATCCCCACCGGCACAAAACCGCTCTCAGCTGGCGTACCGAGCGAGTTGCGCAGGTAGCGCACCAGCCCCCGCCGGTCGATCGCGTAATTGATCGCCTGCCGTACGAGCCGGTTAGCCGTCGGCGACTGGCGCTGCAGTTCGTTGGTCGAATCCATCAGCAATCCCAGGTACTCGATATTGAGGTACGGATGCTTGTCGAGCCGCAGCTTGCCCACCCAGTCGGGCCGCAGCTCCCCGCTCCGCGAAAGCACTTCGTCTTTAAAAGAAGCGTCGATATCGTTGAGAAAATCCAGCTTCCCCTGCCGGAACAGCAGAAACTCCGTGGCCTTGCTGTCGGAAAAGGAAACGCGCACGCCGTCGAGATACGGAAGGCGCTGCCCGGCGCTGTCGGTTTCGAAATAGCGCGGGTGCTTTTTCAGGATGAGCGCCTGCCCTTCGTCCCAGGCAACGAAGCGGAAAGGACCCGTGCCCACCGGGTGCTTGCGGAAGTTGGCGCCGTACCGCTCCACCGCTTCGCGCGGCAGGATCGAGCAATACTGCATCGACAAAATACCCAGCACGGGCTGGTAGGGACGACGCAGCTTCAGTCGAAATGTACTGTCGTTGATTTCAGTGAATGGCTGCAGCGAATCGACCTTATCCTGGAAGATCCAGGCGCCGGGCGAGGCCACCGTGGAGTCGAGGATACGGCCAAAGCTGTAGACCACATCGGCGGCCGTCAGCCGGCGCCCGCGGCCGCCCGGGAAGCAGGCATCATCGTGGAAATACACATCGTTCCGGAGATGAAACGTATACTCGGTGCGGTCGGCCGACAGCTCCCAGCTTCGTGCCAGCGACGGCACGAGGTGCAGGGCCGAATCGGTTTCGATAAGCGTGTTGTACAACTGGTGCACCGCCCACATGATGCTCTGGTTCTTGGCGAAGGCGGGATCGAGCGAGGCAATGCCCGTGGCCTCGTTGTAGCGGAACACATTGGCCGATTCCTTCCCGCCGCGGTAGCAGCCGGCGAGCAGCAGGATTGCGAAAAGCCAATATTTATGCAAACGGTTCATGTGGAAGACAAAAGCAGTCTAATTTAGGCGCATCGCCCCGAAAACAGGCATCTGCATGAAACTATTCGTAAAGCTTTTTGGAATCGCTCTCCTTTCCGCCGCCGCCGCGCAGGCCCAGCCGCTGCACGGAAGCCGCCAATTCACCCGCAAGGACACGCTGCGCGGCACATTGAATGAGAACCGCAGCTGGTGGGATGTAGACCAATACCATATCAGCGTAACACCGGATTTCAACAGCCGCAGCATCAAGGGACGCGTGCTCATTGCGTACCACCGCGTTGGCAACCCGGGTCCGTTCCTGCAGCTGGACCTGCAGGAGCCGATGCAGATCAACAGCATTGTCTTTGCCAATGACAGCGCGACCTACCGGCAGCCCCGGACCGTAACCTTCCGCAGGGACGGGAACACCTGGCTGATCCCTTCGCGCGAGCTGCCCGGCGATACCGGTTACCTCACCATCATGTACAGCGGTGTGCCGCGCCCGGCGGTCAACCCGCCCTGGGATGGCGGATGGATCTGGAAAAAAGACAAGCAGGGACGACCCTGGATGAGCGTTGCCTGCCAGGGACTCGGCGCCTCCGTCTGGTATCCCTGCAAAGACCACCAAAGCGATGAGCCCGCCGGTGCGCTCCTCGCCATCAACGTTCCCGACTCACTCGTGGCAGTGGGCAACGGGCGCCTGATCGACAAGCGGAGCAGCAATGGCATGACCACCTACAGCTGGCTTGTGCAAAACCCGATCAACAACTACACGATCATTCCCTACATCGGCAAGTACGTCAACTTCACCGATACCCTCCTGGGGCTTAAGGGACAGCTCGATCTGTCCTACTGGGTGCTCGACTACGACCTCGACAAAGCCAAGAAGCAATTCGAGCAGGTAAAGCCGATGCTCCGCGCCTTCGAATACTGGTTCGGCCCCTACCCTTTCTACAACGATTCGTATAAGCTGGTACAGGCGCCGCACCTGGGCATGGAGCACCAGAGCGCGGTGGCTTATGGCAACCAGTGGAAGAACGGCTACCTCGGGATGGACCGCTCCGGCTCGGGTTATGGCAAAGACTGGGATTATATCATCGTACACGAAAGCGGCCATGAGTGGTTTGCGAACAATATCACTACCAAGGACATTGCCGACATGTGGGTACACGAAGGCTTTACCACGTATTCGGAGGAGCTGTTCGTGGAATATTACAAAGGCAAGGAAGCCGGCGACGCTTATGTGCAGGGACTGCGCCGCAATATCCAGAACGACCTGCCCATCATCGGCCCTTACGGCGTCAACCAGGAAGGCTCGGGCGATATGTACGACAAGGGTGCCAACATGCTCCACACGATCCGGCAGGTGATCAACGACGACAAGCTGTTTCGCGAGATCCTGCAAGGGCTCAACCGCGACTTCGGCAAGAAGACCACCACGAGCGCCGAAGTGGAGCAATACATCTCGCGCAAAAGCGGCAAGGACCTTTCCAAGATCTTCGACCAGTACCTCCGTACCACGCAGGTGCCGGTGCTGGAGCTGAAGGTGGACGACGACAAGCTCAAGTTCCGCTGGACCAATTGCATCGACGGGTTCAACATGCCAGTGCGCCTCAGCAACGGCCAGTGGATCCAGCCGACGACCGGCGAAACCAAGGTCAAGATCAAAGGCGGCGATCTCAGCGGGATTACGGTAGACAAGAACTTTTATATAACAGTGAGCAGGTGAGCGCAAGTGAGCGGTGAACATGGGAGCGGGTGAGCAGATACGATCGAATTATTCTAAAGTTTCGCGGTTACCCTCGACGGCTCTCCGGCAACCGCCCACCGCTCACCACTCACCGCTCACCCTACAGGCATGCAGCATATGAATATTCCCTTTCAGACAATTGACTGGAGCGGTATCGAGAAAACCGAGCACCGCGGCGAGCAGGGTACCTCGTACTGGCAAACGATGCAGTTCGGTGGGCTGCGCCTGCGCCTCGTCGAATATTCGGCCGGCTACCTGGCCGATCACTGGTGCCGGAAGGGGCATATCGTACACTGCCTCGAAGGCCGCTTCCGGAGCGAGCTCCAGGGTGGCGGGGCTGTGGAGCTGAAAGCCGGCGATACCTATATCGTGACCGACGAACTGAGTTCCCACCGCTCCGTAACCGAAGCGGGCGCCCGCCTGCTGATCATCGACGGCGACTTCCTTCGCCGGGAGGGCGCGGGGCTCGTACCCGACCATCTCGAAAGCAACCGGTTGCTGCTCGATCTTATCTGCATCGACGACAGCGCCTTTATCCGCCAGCTGGTGAACACGGAGGGCTGGCTGCGCTTCATCGGCGACCGCAACGTGCACTCGGATGCCGATGCCGTAGGCTACATTCAGCGGATGCTGGGCAATAGCGACGCCACGGTGCACGTGATCCGCCTCCGCGCAAGTGGGACAGCAGTGGGGATCACCACGCTGATCCGCCGCCCCTACCTCGATCATCCCGATATCGGCTTTGCGCTGCACCCCGACTTCGAAGGCAAGGGCTACGCCCATGAGGCGTCGGCCGCCCTGCTCGAATCTCTGGCCGCAAGCGGCTCCCTCTCGGAAGTGCTGGCGATCACGCTGCCCGGCAATGCGCGCTCCATCGGCCTCCTGGAGCGCCTCGGCCTGCAGCAGGCGCGCCGCGAAACGATCAACGGCGAGGAGCTGCTGGTCTTCCGCCGCCGGTTGGAAAGGAAGAACGCAGCCTTCGACCACGCTGAGGCTGACAACGGGCATTCAGGTATTCGTTGAAAAATAATTAGAAGCAGCCTTGGGCTATGTCCGCCCGACGCAAACGTTTTGGGCGACCACGTCAGGCTGACCAGTTCGGCCATACTAACGGTCACACTGTGCTTCCGAGCCTAGTTGAAGGATGTCGTGGTGAGCTTGTCGAACCATTCGTTCTTTCTCTTACCCGCCTGCGGGCCCTATCTTCGCCGCATGAGCACCATCCGGAAGCAAAGCCTCATTTCATCGGGCATCGTATATGCCGGCTTTGCACTCGGTTTTTTCAACACCTACCTGTTTACCCGCGAGGGCGGCTTTACAAAGGAGCAGTACGGGGTGACGCAAACCTTTATGGCCTTCGCGGCCGTATTGTATTCGCTGGCCTCCTTCGGCTCGAGCGCCTACCTTGGAAAATTCTTTCCCTACTACGAAGCCCACCTCGACCGGAAAAAGAACGACCAGTTTACCTGGGCGCTGCTTGTACCGGTAGTTGGTTTTGCGCTGGTGACGCTCGTTGGCCTCCTCTTCAAGGGAACGATGGTGAACCAGATGTTCAACAACTCGCCGGAGCTGCTGCGCTACTACTACTGGCTCTATCCCTTTGCCTTCGGCTTCACCATGTACCTCGTGCTGGAATCCTATGCCTGGATGCTGGGGCGATCAGTGTTATCGAACCTGTTCAAGGAGTTCATTTTCCGCCTGCTCTTCACGACGCTGATCGTGCTGACCTACCTGCGGGTGATCCGGAATTTCGACACCTTCATCCATCTCTACGCGTTCCTGTACCTGATCCTCGCCGGCCTGCTCCTTTTCCTGTTTTACAAGCAGGGGCGTCTTCACTTTACGCTTCGCCCGAGCAGCGTTACGCGCCGCTTCCGGAAAAAAATCCTTACGCTCAGCACCTTTTTCTGGGGAAGCGGCATCCTTTCCAACGTG
Source organism: Flaviaestuariibacter terrae (assembly GCF_054777635.1). NCBI lineage: Bacteria > Pseudomonadati > Bacteroidota > Chitinophagia > Chitinophagales > Chitinophagaceae > Flaviaestuariibacter > Flaviaestuariibacter terrae. The sequence continues at coordinate 195,843 of NZ_BAAHAL010000006.1, read as the reverse complement.
GCGCAGCAGTGCGACAAGATCCTGATTGCCGCGATACTTCCCAACGGGATGGCGATGGCCGGCATCTACTCGCTCGGGGAGATCCTCTCGAGCCTGATCCAGGCACCGCAGCGCGCTGTCGTTTCGGCTTCGGTGTCGGTGCTCTCGCATGCCTGGCGCGAAAAGGACACCGACCGCGTGCAGCGCATCTACCACCGCTCGGCCCTCAACCAGCTCATTTTTTCGGTCGCGATGTTCTGCATCGTCTGGCTCAACTTCCGCGACGCGCTTGAAACCTTTCATATCCAGAAAGATTTCTCCGCGGCCTTTATCGTCTTCTTTTTCCTGGGCATCACCCGGATCATCGATATGGGGTCCGGCGTATCGGCGCAGGTGATCCTCGCCTCACCCTGGTGGCGCTTTGAGTTCACCAGTGGCGTGCTCCTGCTGCTGTTGTCGCTCGGCGTCAATTACCTGCTTACAAGCCGCTACGGCATCCTCGGCCCTGCCCTGTCGAACCTCATTGCCTACACTGCCTACAACACGATCCGTTTCGTGTTCCTGTGGCGGAAATTCGGGATGCAACCCTTCTCGCGGTCATCTCTGTACACCCTCGTACTGGCGGCGGCGGCCTTCCTCCTCGCCTGGCTGCCCTGCAAAGGCCATACGGGCTTCCTGTGGCTCGCCCTGCGGCCCCTGCTTTTCTGCGCCCTCTTCGTTCCCGGCGCTATCGCGCTGAAGCTATCGCCCGATATCGTACCGATATGGGAGACGGTTCGCAAAAGAATTGGGTTGGGGGGAGAAAGTTCTAAAAGTTCTTAGGGTTCTGAAGGTTCTGGGTTTCTTGCGTCTAATGCAGCAGTCAAGATTGTTGCGGCTTTTTGCCTGCATAGCACCCCTGGAAGCGTGTAGTATGGAGGCTCGGTGTAAACCCCAAGAGATTGCTTCGTCAGTCACCGCTCCGCGGCTCCTTTCTCGCAATGACGGATCGGATTGACATTGCGGCTCCTTCCTCGCAATGACAGATCGGATTGACGTTGCGGCTCCTTTCTCGCAATGACGGATCGGATCAGCGTTGCGGCTACTTCGTCGCAATGACAGACAGGATTGGCGCTGCGACTCCTTCCTCGCAATGAAGAATGGGGGGAAGACCTAACCTTCCAAAACCCTCAAAACCTCCAAAACCTGAAGAACCTGTTTACTGTATTCTTCCCGCCCCGGCAAACCGTGCCTGCCAGTAGCGGTCGTTGAGGTCGGAGATGGTGACGCCTTCCGAGGTGGAGGCGTGCACGAACTTGTTGTTCTGCAGGTAAAAGCCGACGTGGGTGATGGAGCCGCCGACGGTGAAGAACACGAGGTCGCCCTCGCGCATATCGGCAACGTCGACGCTGCGGGCCGCCTGGTATTGCTCGCGGGCGGTGCGGGGAATCTGCAGCTGAAAGAGGTTGCTGAACAGCATCGATGTAAAGCCCGAGCAATCGATCCCGGAGCGGTCGTGGCCCCCAAGGCGGTAGCGCGTGCCCCACCAGTCGTCCATCAGGATCAGCAGCGGCAGTTGCGGCACCTGCTCCACTTCAACATTGAGCAGCACGGCGAACTTGAGGTGCAGCGTACCGGCGTCCTCGATGCTGACGGTGGGCGTCCGGTGGCCGGAAGTTACCGGCGTGTAGCGCGCAGTTGCCGCGCTGGCCGGACTGGCAGAAGCTGTGTTGGCAGCAGGCGTTTTCGCGTTGCGGGTTACGCTGTTTTCGGGGGAAAGTCCAATCTCGATATCGTCGATGAAGCGAACCGGGCTCGCGGTGGTAGTCGCCTTGGGTCCGCTTTGCGCAGACAGCCCGGTGCCGGAGGCGGCAACCGTCAGGAGCAGGAGCATTTGCCGGATCATAGGACGCGTTTCGGTGGACAACGAAAATAGGCATTTTTTGCACAAATGTGGATATCAAGGAGCGGTTAAAGTCGCCGCTCTTTCGGGCAGAAGCGCGTAAATTGCACGCCTGTCCGGGCGCCTGCCCCGCGGCCTTCGCACTATGAAATTCTCCCACCTACACGTACACACACAATACTCGCTCCTCGACGGCGCCGCCTCCATCTCCTCGCTTTATAAAAAAGCGATCAGCGACGGCATGCCGGCACTGGCCATCTCCGACCACGGCAACATGTTCGGCGTATTCGAGTTCGTGTCGCAGGCCTACAAGCATACCGACGCCGACGGCAAGCCGAAGGTGAAACCGATCGTGGGCTGCGAGTTTTACCTCGTCGAAAACCGCCACCAGAAATCGTTCACCAAGGAGCAGAAGGACCGCCGCTTTCACCAGATCCTGCTGGCGAAGAACGAGCAGGGCTACCGCAACCTCGTGAAGCTGACCTCGATGGGCTTTATCGAAGGCCTGTATTCGAAATACCCGCGTATCGACAAGGAGCTGATCCTGAAATACCACGAGGGACTTATCGCCACCACCTGCTGCCTCGGCGCCTCGGTGCCGCAGGCCATCCTCTACAAAACGGAGGCGGAGGCCGAGCAGGAATTCAAATGGTGGCTCGACATCTTCGGCGAAGACTTCTACGTGGAGTTCCAGCGCCACGGCATGGCGGAACAGGACAAGGTGAACGCGGTGCTGGTGAAATTTGCCAGGAAGCACAACGTGAAGGTCATCGCCTCCAACGACTCGCACTATACCGATGTGGAAGACTTCAACGCCCACGACATCCTGCTGTGCATCAATACGGGTGAGAAAGTAGCGACGCCGGCGCTCCGCGAGTTTAACGACGACGACGTGAACACGAAGAACATGCGCTTCGCGTTCCCGAACGACCAGTTCTATTTCAAGAAGACCGAAGAAATGATCAAGGTGTTCCAGGACCTCCCGGAAGCCATTGACAATACCAACGAGATCGTGGACAAGGTGGAGCTGCTCAACCTGAAGCGCGACATCCTCCTCCCCGCCTTCCCGCTCCCGAAGGAATTCCAGGTGCACGACGACTCGAACCTGAACCAGTGGGAGTACCTGCACTTTCTTACCTACGAAGGCGCCCGCCAGCGCTACAGCGAGATTACCGAGGACATCCGCGAGCGCCTCGACTTCGAGCTGTTCACCATCAAGACGATGGGGTTTGCGGGTTACTTCCTCATCGTATCCGACTTCATCAAGGCCGGCCGCGACCTCGGCGTATTCGTAGGCCCCGGCCGCGGGTCGGCGGCGGGATCTGCGGTTGCTTATTGCATCGGCATCACCAACATCGACCCGATCAAGTACAAGCTGCTGTTCGAACGCTTCCTCAATCCCGATCGTAAGTCGATGCCCGATATCGACACCGACTTCGACGACGAGGGCCGCCAGAAGGTGATCGACTACGTGGTGCAGAAGTACGGGCAGAACCAGGTGGCCCAGATCGTGACCTACGGCACGATGGCCGCCAAGTCGAGCATCAAGGACGTGGCCCGCGTGATGGACCTGCCTCTCGCAGAATCCAACGCGCTGGCGAAGCTCATTCCCGAAAAGCCCGGAACGAAATTGTACCGCGTGCTCCACGCGCCCATCTCGGCCAAAGAGGGCGAGAAGCCCCTCGAGGACGAGTATGGCCAGGACGATATCGAGAACATCCGCAAGGTGCGCGAGGTCTACGCGGGCAAAGACATGCAGGCCGACGTGCTGCGGATTGCCGAAAAGCTCGAAGGATCGGTGCGCAACACCGGCATCCACGCCGCCGGCATCATCATCGCGCCGAAAGACCTCACCGAGCTCATACCGGTATTCACCGCCAAGGACTCCGACCTCTTCATCACCCAGATCGAAGGCTCCATCATCGAGGACGCCGGCGTTATCAAGATGGACTTCCTGGGGCTCAAGACCCTCTCCATCATCCGCGACGCGCTCATCATGATCAAGGAGAACCACGGCGTCGACATCGTGATCGACGACGTGCCGCTGGATGACGAGAAGACCTACGAGCTGTACCAGCGTGGCGACACCATCGCGACGTTCCAGTTCGAGAGCCCGGGCATGCAGAAGTACCTCAAGGAGCTGAAGCCCGACCAGTTTGCCGACCTCATCGCCATGAACGCCCTCTACCGCCCGGGTCCCATGGCCTACATCCCGCAATACGTTGACCGGAAGCACGGCCGCGAGGAAGTAGTGTATGACCTCGAGGAGATGGCCGAATACCTGGAAGAGACCTACGGCATTACCGTGTACCAGGAACAGGTGATGCTGCTGGCGCAGAAGATCGCCGGCTTCTCCAAGGGCGACGCCGACGTGCTCCGCAAGGCAATGGGTAAGAAGGACCGGAAGACGCTCGACAAAATGAAGAGCAAGTTCGTTGAAGGTGCCGTGGCCAAAGGACACAATGCCAAGGTGCTTGAGAAGGTCTGGACCGACTGGGAAGCCTTCGCGCAGTACGCCTTCAACAAGTCGCACTCCACCTGCTATGCCTTCGTGGCCTACCAGACCGCTTACCTCAAGGCACACTATCCCGGCGAGTATATGTCGGCCGTGCTCAACCACGCCAACGCCCTCGACAAGCTCACCTTCTTTATGGAGGAATGCAAGCGGATGGGACTGAACGTGCTTGGCCCCGACATCAACGAATCGAAAAAAGGCTTTGCCGTCAACGACGAAGGCAATATCCGCTTCGGCCTCGGCGGCCTGAAGGGCGTGGGTGAGAACGCTGTGGAAAATATTATCGAGGAGCGGAAGAAAGACGGCCGCTTCGCCGATCCTTTTGATTTCATCAAGCGCATCAACAGCCGCACCGTCAACAAGCGAACGCTTGAATGCCTGGTGCAGGCCGGTGCCTTCGACTCCTTCCCGCAGCTGCACCGCGCCCAGTATTTCTGCGTACCGGAAGGCGAGACGCAGAACGGGCTCGAGAAGATCATCAAGTTCGGGCAGATCGTGCAGGCGCAAAGCATCAATACCACCAACACACTCTTCGGCGACCTTCCGTCGGTGCTGGATATCAAGCCGCCGCAGATCCCCAACTGCGCGCCCTGGAGCCTCACCGAGCAGCTCGAGCGCGAGAAGGAAGTAGCGGGCATCTACCTGAGCGGCCACCCGCTCGACCACTACAAGTTCGAAATGAAGCACTACGGCATTACGCCCATTGTCGACTTCAACGATACAAAAGACTCAAAGACGCTGGCCTCGCAGGGCCGCCCCTTCAAGCTGCTCTGCCTCGTTACGGCGGCGCAGCAGCGGATATCGCGGCAGGGCAACAAGTTCGGCTCCTATGTGCTCGAAGACTACTCGGGCAAGACCGAGTTCGTTCTCTTCGGCGACGACTATATCCGCTTCAGCCCCTACCTGCTGCTGGGCCAGGCGGTGCTGCTCACGGGCTCCTTCCAGAAGCACCGCTTCCGCGATGAGTACGAGTTCAAGCCGGGCAGCATCAACCTCGCCGAAAACGTAAAGCGGCAGCTCACGAAGAGCCTGCAGCTGGAGCTGGACGTGCGGAACCTGGAGCCTTCGATCATCGACTTCCTCGACGAGAATTTAAAGAAGTACCCGGGCAGTACTGGTCTCAAGATCCTGGTACGCGAGCCGAAGGAAGCACTGAAGGCCGGCTTCTCCACGCTTGGCAGCGGCTTCGAGATGAACTGGGACCTCATTCAGTGGCTCGAAGGGCGGCCGGAGATCGATGTGAAGGTGCAAACGGCCTAGCGGCGCGCCTTATCGACGGCACCGATGGGGTCATCAAATCTTTCAATAGGAAGAGCTCCTGACGGAATGTCTGCGTTTATGTTCCGGAACTAAATTTGTCATTCAAACAGAAACATTAAACATTCGAATCATGGCACAAGCATTTACGGACGCAAACTTTCAGACGGATGTTCTGAGTTCCGATAAACTCACGGTAGTGGATTTCTGGGCAGAATGGTGCGGTCCCTGCCGCGCGATCGGTCCGGTTATCGACGAGCTGTCGAAAGACTACTCCGGCCGTGTCAACATCGGCAAGGTGAACGTTGACGAGAACCCCCAGGTGAGCATGAACTACGGCATTACTTCTATCCCCGCCATCCTGTTCATCAAGAACGGCCAGGTGGTCGACAAGCTGGTTGGCGCACAGCCGAAGGCTAACTTTGTCAAGAAGATCGAAGCGCACATCTGATCAGTATAGCGAATGAATGGAAAGCCTCCCCCACGGGAGGCTTTCCTGTTGCAGCAACCTGTGCAACGGGATTTTGCCTTACTTTAGGGTAACCTTTACCGTTTGCACAGCACCTAAACCGCAAGCAACATGCGTTTCAAAACCCTCTACGTACTGCTGGCAGTATTGCTTACTGCGAGCACCCTGTTCTTTGCCTGCCGCAAAACAGAAGCCCTGGAAGCCGCGACAAAAGGCTCCTGTGCTGTAAGCGGCCGCATTCTCGATGAAAGCGGGCAGCCCGTTGCCGGGGCCATGGTCCGCGCCGGCGACGGCAGCGCCCAGACGGATATCAATGGTAGCTTCCGGCTTACAGGCATTCCTGTTTCTGACCGGGCACTCGCGTATGTGCGCGTCGAAAAACCCGGTTATTACCCCGGGTCCCGCACCATCAGCACGCGGCCGGGGAGCGAGAATACGGTTCGCATCGAGCTGATACCACGTGTAGTAGTCGCCTCCTTCCCGGCCAGCTCGGGTGGCACGGCGCCGCTCGACGGGGGCGGCTCGGTGCAGCTTCCTGCAAATGGCTTTGTCACCGCAGCCGACAACCGTACTTATACGGGATCCGTCAGCGTGTCAGCCTTTACCTTCGACCCCACCTCGGCCCGGTTCAACGACATCATGCCGGGCTCATTGCTTGCGACCCGCAGCAACAACGAACCTTCGCTGCTGCAATCCTTTTCGATGGTGGCCGTAGAGCTGACCGGCGCTACTGGTGAGCGCCTGCAGCTCGCAGCGGGCAGCGTGGCCACGATCCGCTTTCCCATCCCGGCGACGCTCGAGGCTTCTGCCCCCGCGAGCATCCCGCTGTGGTATTTCGACGAAGTGGCGGGACTCTGGAAAGAGGAAGGCTCGGCTCAAAAACAGGGAGGCTATTATGTGGGAACGGTCCATCATTTCAGCTTCTGGAATTGCGACCTTCCGCTGGAGTATGTGAATTTCAGCACCCGGGTGCTGGCGAATCCTCCCAGCGGAGCGACGGCTGCCAACAGCCTGGGAACGCCGGTTCCGCACGCGCAGGTTACGCTGACAAACCTTTCCAACAATTCGCACGCAATGGGCTTTACCGACCAGGAAGGCTACGTGTCCGGCGCTGTTCCGCGCAACGTAAGCCTGCGTATCGACGTATACAACTATTGCGGCACCATCGTGTACAGCAACACGATTGGCCCCTTCAGCAACGACGTGTCCACTACCACGGCGCTAAGCGCATTCAACAGCCAGACGATCACGTTCAGTGGCTCCGTCGCCGACTGCAACGGCGCGCCCCTGGCACAGGGGGTCGTATCGCTCATTATCAACAGCCAGGTCTTCCGCACAGCGATCAGCAATGGCACGTATAGCTATACGCAAACGGGCTGCGGCGGCGCCCTGACCGCGAACATCTGGGCTGCCGACGGCGCGGGGATGCAGGTCGGCTCGGTTCAGGCCGTAACAGGACAGCCCGGAAGCAATACCGTTACGAATCTCACAGCCTGCGGCGCTCCCATTAATGAATTCGTAACCTGGACGATGAACGGCAGTACCCACACGATGAACCCAATGACCGACAGTGTGTTTATCTGGTGCTACAACAACCCGTCGGAAAGCAGGATCTACGCGGTGCCGCAGCGCGGTGCCCAACAGTATGCCCTCTTCCTTCGCATGTCGGGACCACAAACGGTGGGTTCGCAGTTGATGCAGGAACTGGAAATCGTGCAGAATTCGGCGAACTATATGCTCGCGACACCGGGCAGCATCCAGGTCAGCAGCTTCGGAGGCATCGGGGAGGCCGTGACAGGCACCTTCAGTGCCACCGTGCGCGATTCGGCACAGCTCAATACGTACCCCGTAACCGGCAGTTTCCGGCTGCGGCGTGGCTTCTAAGAAATCGATGACCCGATAAAAAAGCCCCCGACGGTTGCGTCGGGGGCTTTTTTTGTGCGTTGTTCCCGTTGGATTTAGTGTGCCACGGCAACAACCGCTTCCGGGTCGTGCTTGTGGCGGAAGAGGACAACAAACAACAGGGATACGATGAGCGCGTAGGAGGCGAAGGAAAGCCAGATATTGTGCCATTCCTTGTGGCCGGCGCCATCGGTAAAGTAATGGTCGATCACAAATCCGCTGACGCGGCTGCCGAGAAAGGCGCCGGCACCGTTGGTCATCATCATGAACAGCCCCTGAGCACTGGAGCGGATACGCGGGTCGGTGGTCGTTTCCACGAACAGCGATCCGGAGATGTTGAAGAAGTCGAAGGCCATGCCATAGACGATGCAGGACATGATGATCATCCAGAGCCCGTCGGCGGGATTGCCATAGGCAAACAGCCCGAAACGAAGCACCCAGGCCAGCATCGAAAACAGCATCACATTCTTGATGCCGAAGCGCTTCAGGAAGAAGGGAATCGTAATGATAAAGGCCGTCTCGGAGATCTGCGAGATCGACATGATAATGGTCGAATACTTTACCACGAACGAATCGGGGCCGTAGAGCGGGTTATTCTTGAAGTCATCGAGGAAGGTATCGCCATAGGCGTTGGTTAGCTGCAGCGCGGCGCCCAGGAGCATCGAGAAGAGGAAGAAGAGCGCCATCTTGTAATTACCAAACAGCTTGAATGCCTTGAGGCCGAGCTGCTCGGAAAGGGGTGCGTTTTCGGCGATGGTTTTCTGCGGCGGGCACTTGGGCAGAGTAAAGGAAAAAATACCCAGGATCACCGCGGCGATGCCGCCGATGATAAACTGGTTCGTATTGGCTTTGCTGCCCGTAAGATTGGTGATCCACATGGCCACGATGAAGCCGATGGTACCCCACACGCGGATCGGCGGGAACACCTTGACCACATCGTAGCCTTCGCGCTTGAGAATGGTGTAGGCGATCGAATTGGAAAGCGAGATGGTAGGCATATAGCAGATCATCGCACCGAAGATGGTGTAGTAAAGCTCGGTAGCTGTATGGGCATGCGGCACCAGGAAGAGAAATCCGCCGTAGAGGATATGCAGGATGCCGTATAGCTTCTCCGCATCCATCCATTTGTCGGCAATGATCCCCGTGATGGCGGGCATGAACAGCGAGGAAAGGGCCAGTGTGCCGAAGATCGCGCCGAACTGGGCACCGGCATTCGGGTTGTTGGCAACGAAGGCCGGGTTGTTGAAATAGTAGGTCGCAATGGTGATCAGCCAGGCACCCCAGACGAAGAACTGGAGGAAGCTCATTACGGTCAGTCGAAGTTTGATATTCATCAGCAAGTCATTTAATTAGGTGCGGAAAGATAGCTTTTTTCGTGAAGGTGCCAACACGCTGCGCGCGGCAAACGGTTGGTTGACGCGGCCCGCGAAAGCGAGGTGCGCGGGCATCATGGAGGGTCAAAAATCCGGTTTCCGTTTGGGGGAGTTTTGCTAATTTTAGCCGGCCTATTACTTTTTGATAACAAAAAAACTACTGCTTTGAAAAAATTTACCCTCCTGCTGCTAGGGTTCACCTTTATGGGCGCTACCGTGCATGCCCAGAAAATTGACCCCGCAGCCGTCAAACCGGTTCGATGCGGCACTATGGAGGCCATTCAACAGCGCCTCCAGGCAGACCCGGCTTTCCGGGCTGAGTGGGAACGCAACCAGCGCGCAGGCGTGGAGCCGAGCACGGCCCGCAGCACCGGCACCAGCCGCGTGTCGACGCTGACAACTACCGTAACGATCCCCGTGGTCGTACACATCGTTCTTCCCAATCCCAACCAGATCACCGAGGCCCAGATCGATTATTTCCTCGACCGCCTCAACCTCGATTTCTCCGGCTTCAACCCGGATAGCGCAAACGCCGGTGCGTTCATGCCGCTGCGTGGTCACTCGCTGATCCGCTTTACCCGCGCCCGCCGCACCCCCGGTGGCCAGCTGACCAACGGTGTCGAGCGCCGCGTGGGAACCGTACAGGTGGCCGGCAACACCTACCAGCCGATCAAGCACACAAGTGCCGGCGGTCTTGACCCCTGGGACATCACTAAATATTACAACCTTTGGGTAGGCGACGCCGGCTCTTCCGGCCTGCTCGGCATCGCGCCGAACATCGGCCCCGGCAATGCCACGGAAACCACCGGCAGCAGCGTTGGCATCGATGGCATCTGCGTCGACTACCGCGGCTTCTCCAATGGTTGCTTCTCCTACGCGGCCTTCAACCTGGCCCGCACCGCGGTGCACGAGATCGGCCACAACTTCGGCCTCTACCACAGCTTTACCGGTTGTGCCGCCGGCGCCGACTTCGCCCAGATCACGCCGGCCTTCACCGACCCCTCGCTGTTCGGTGCCGCCGCCGACGATACGCCCGGACAGTCCTCCCCTACTTCGGGCTGCCTTTCCGGTACCGTTGCCTCCGGCTGCTCCGGCGTACCCAACCCGCCCGGGAAGATGTACCAGAACTATATGGACTATACGGATGATGCCTGCTACTCGATGTTTACCATCAACCAGGTGAAGCGTATGCACGCCGTCCTGGAGCAGATGCGTCCCGGCTATCTCACTACCGATGGCGCAACGCCCCCGGCCGGTACACTGGCCCTCGACGTAACGCCCACGGTGCTTATCGCACCCGGCGGATCGGAATTTGACAACACAACCTGCAGCAGCACTTCCTACCCGACGCCAACCTGCGGCGGATCGGTTGTTCCGCGTATCCAGGTTACCAACGCAGGTACGACTACGATCACTTCTGTAACCGTGTCGCTGACCGTTAACGGCGGCGCACCCGTAACTACAACCGCCACCGGCCTGAACATCCTGACCGGCTACGGCGCCACGGTTGTTCTGCCCGCGATCACACTCGCCACCGGCAACAACACGCTTGTGTTCACCGTGTCGAACCCCAACGGCGGAACCGACCAGAACGCAGCGAACAATACCTTCACGACTACGATCGTCATCAGCGGCGGATCGCCCCTGCCCATCATGCAGGACTTCACATCGACGACCTTCCCGCCCGCAGGATGGAGCATTTACAACCCGAACGGCAACTTCACCTGGGAGCGCTCCACGGTCGGTAACGGCAACGCCGGCTCCATGTTCTTCAACAACTGGGACAACAACGCCGCCGGCCAGATCGACGAGCTCCGCAGCTCGCCTGTAACCGTTGCCCCCACCGATATCGTCAGCATCAACTTCGATGTTGCGTATCGCCCCTACAGCCTCACAACCAACCAGGATACGCTGGCCGTTCTCGTTTCGAAAGATTGCGGCGCTACCTGGACAGAACTGTACAAGAAAAGAGGAAGCACGCTTGCTACGGGCGCTGCGCTTACAGGTGCCGCATTCGTACCGGCTTCGGCCGCCGACTGGCGCCGTGAATCGATCTCGGTTCCCGCGAGCCTGCTGAACGGTGGCGCCATCCAGGTTGCCATCCGCTCCCGCGGCCGTTTTGGCAACAACGTCTATGTAGACAATATCAACATCCAGGCGATCGTGGCGCGCGACCTTACGGTGACGGCCATCGATAACCCGGGTACGCAGGTTTGCCGCAATACGTTTACCCCGCAGGTTACGGTGCGCAACAACGGTACGGAAGCGGTCACCGCCTTCAACATGGTTTACCGCATCAACAGCCGCCCCGTGGTAACCCGCACCTTTACGACAGCCCTCGCCCCCGGCGCCAGCACGAGCCTTTCGCTCGACCCGGCAACTGCAGGCTTCTTCCCGACCGATACCATCACGGTGTACAGCGCCAACCCCATCACGGCAAGCGGCATCGACGACCAGGTGCCGGCCAACGATACGATGCGCCGCTACTTCCGCGTACTCGCCCTGCAGCGCACACCGCTCGTGGAAGGCTTTGAGAATGGCTTCCCGCCGGTCGGCTGGACCATCAGCAACCCCAACGCCGATATGACCTGGGAGCGCCGCTCGCCGGGCCGCAACAGCGCCAGCTCGATGTTCATCGACAACTGGAACAACACCGATGGCCGTCTCGACGAGATCCGCGTTCCGGCTGTTGACTTTACCGGCGCCGACTCCGTTGCCGTTTCCTTCGACGTAGCCTACAAAGCGTATAGCGGCTCGCCCGACACGCTCGCGGTGTATGCTTCCGCCGACTGCGGCAACTCGTTCACGTCGATCTACAAGAAGCAGGGCACTACCCTTGCGACTGCCGGCACGTCAACGACCGAGTTCACAGCACCGGGCTCCGGCGACTGGAGAAACGACCGTACAGTCGTTACCTCGCCTGCGCTCCTCAGCTCGGGCCACATGATCCTCAACTTCCGCAACACGAGCCGCTTCGGCAATAACCTCTTCATCGACAACGTCAACATCCGCCCCTACTTCAGCCGTGACCTTGCCGTGATCGACGCGGTTCCCGGCACAACCATCTGCGATGCGGCGATAACGCCGAGCGCTGTGGTGAAGAACGTCGGTACGCAAACCATCACGTCGTTCAAGGTTGCCTATAGCATCAATGGCGGTGCTCCTGTTGTGCAGACCGTATCGAATGCCAACCTGCTCCGCGATGCCCAAATGACCGTAACGCTTGCCAATGCCACCTTCCCCACGACGGGCGCCACGCCGTTCAAGGTGTGGGTGCTTGACCCGGTTTCGGCAAACGGCAGCGGCGACCTGAAAGCCGACAACGACACGCTCACGCGTTCGGTGACGGTAGCAGCCAGGCTGGCCGCCCCGCTCGTTGAGAACTTCAGCGCTTCCTCCGCCAGCAACTTCCCGCCGGCCGGCTGGAACGTGGTGAACAGCGACAACCGCACGACCTGGACCTGGGATGCTGCCGGCAACGGCAATGCCGGTTCCGCGGCCCTGAAGTCGTTCACCTACAGCGGCAGCAGCAATGTCGATGACCTTGTTACACCGGTGGTTACATTCGGTACGTCCGACTCGCTGGTACTTACGTTCGACGTAGCGTCGGCCAGCGCCAACTACCCCGGCACGACCGCCCTCGGCCTCGATACCCTCGAAGTGCTGGCGACGGCCAATTGCGGCGCCACCTACCAGAGCGTTTACAAGAAGTGGGGCCAGGACCTCCAGACCCTGCTGACGGCAACGGCACCGAACTTCCCGATCGGCACAAGCTTTACGCCGGATGCCAGCCAGTGGCGCAGCGAGCGCGTGGATGTTGGCTCCTTCCTGAGCCAGCCCCAGGTGCAGTTTGTGTTCCGCGCTACCACGAACCAGGGCAACAACATCTACGTCGACAACGTCAATGTGACCGCCCGCGTTCTGCCGGCCAACCTGAAGGAGAACGGCTACGTCATCACGCCCAACCCGACCTTCAACAGCGTATTCCGTATCTGGCACCTCCGCCAGCCGACTACGCTCCGCTATGTTAATGTTTACGACTCGAAAGGCGCGCTGGTGTGGACCAAGTCCTACAACAAGAACGCCGAACAGGTTATTGCCGTAGATTTGTCACGTCAACCGGCCGGTGTCTACATGGTCAGCCTTGGCTATGAAGACGACTACCGCAACGTAACCGAACGCGTCATCAAACACTAATGAACAACACATCTGTTGAACGATTAATCGACGAACAACCCCGTGAACTGAAAGAAATAGGTGAGAAAGTAATCAACCATAATCGGCTTACAGATGAAGACGGACTGCTCCTTTTTGAAAGGGGCAGTCTTTCTTTTGTCGGGGCCCTCGCCAACCATGTGCGGGAAGAAAGGCATGGCGACAACACCTACTTCAACCGCAACTTCCACATCGAGCCGACTAACGTCTGTGTTTTTTCCTGCCATTTTTGCTCCTACTCGCGCCTCTATGCGCACCGGGAAGAAGGCTGGGAACTGAGCCTCGACGACATGCTCAATATCGTGAAGAAGTACGACGGGAAGCCCGAAACCGAAGTGCACATCGTAGGCGGTGTGCACCCGAAGATGAACCTCTATTTCTTCGTCGACCTGCTTAAGGCCATCAAGGCCCACCGCCCGGAGCTGCACATCAAAGGCTTCACGGCCGTGGAGCTCGATTACATGTTCCGCAAGGCCAAGCTGTCGGTGGAAGAAGGCATGAAGGTGCTCCATGAGGCCGGGCTCGACTCGCTGCCCGGTGGCGGCGCCGAAATCTTCAACGAAGCGGTGCGCCAGCAGATCTGCGCCGACAAGGTGGACGGCGCCGGCTGGCTGCACATACACGAAACGGCGCACAAGCTCGGGATGCACAGCAACGCCACGATGCTTTACGGGCACGTGGAAAGCTATGCCGACCGCGTGGATCATATGAGCCGTCTCCGCGCCCTGCAGGACCGCACAGGTGGCTTCAACACCTTCATCCCGCTGAAGTTCCGCAACGGCGGAAACGACATGAGCCACGTGCCCGAGTGCAGCCTGGTGGAAGACTTCAAGACCTACGCGGTGGCCCGACTGTACCTCGACAACTTCCCGCACCTGAAAGCCTACTGGCCGATGCTGGGCCGCAAGAATGCGCAGCTCTCCCTGGCCTTCGGCGTGAACGATATCGACGGCACCATCGACGACACGACCAAGATCTATTCGATGGCCGGCGCCGAGGAGCAAACGCCTTCCATGAGCACCGAGGAGATCGTGACCCTGATCAAGCAGGTGCGCCGCAAGCCGGTGGAGCGGGATACGCTGTACAACGTCATCAATGCCTGGTAGATAAGTTTGGTCTGCCAACTGATAAAAGCGCCGGGCGATGCCCGGCGCTTTTCGTTGGGCACAGTCGTAACTTGTAGCAAAGGACCCGGTGCCCGCCTGAATCGCAGGTAAAACATGCTTATGCGTAACCGAAAGACCGTTGCCTACAAACATCCCCTGGCGATCCGCTGGTTTCACTGGGTGAACTTTCCCATTCTCGCCTGCATGATCTGGAGCGGGCTGCTGATCTACTGGGCCAACGATGTGTACCATATTGGCCCAGGCCACAGGCCCTGGTTTCACTTTTTCCCCGAGGGCTTTTACCGCGCCCTGCGCATCCCCTATCACCTTGCCGAAGGCATGAGCTGGCATTTTGCCGTGATGTGGGTCTTTTTCATCAATGGCCTGCTGTACGTTAGCTACACCTTTCTTTCGGGCGAATGGCGTTACCTGCTGCCGAACCGTCATTCATTCCGGGAAGCCTGGCTGGTACTGCTCCACGACCTGCACCTGCGGAAAACAGCGCCGCCACAGGTGAAATACAACGGCGCCCAGCGCATTGCCTATACGGCTACCATGCTGATGGGCGCGGGATCCATCATCACGGGTCTCGCTATTTACAAGCCCGTGCAATTCCCCCGAATCACGGCGCTATGCGGCGGCTACGAGGCTGCCCGGCTCGAACACTTCGCGCTTACGATCGGGTATGCGCTCTTCTTCCTCATTCACCTGCTGCAGGTAGTCCGCGCCGGCTGGAACAATTTTCAATCCATGGTCACCGGCTGGGAACTGGCCGGCGAAACCAAAAACGACAGCGATGCAAAATCCTGAACATCGAGAGCTGACAGCCGGCCAGTGGCGGCGCCGCACGCTCCTGTCCTTTACGGTCCTGCTCCTGCTGCTGGGCGGCCTCTGGATGATCTTTCGCTGGATTGCCCGGCAGCCCCACAGCGACGGCACCCCGGCTCCGCTCCGGGCAGCACTCCTGAAAAATGAAAAGCTGTTCGGGGGCTTCTTCGATTCAGGCAAGCTGGCGCGCAGCTACCCGCTCGCTGCCGCCCTCCGCAATCCACGCGTAAATGGCCAGCTGGGCACGGGGCCGGCGCCGGATAGTGCAAACTGGCGCCTTTCGGTGATCCGCCAACCAGGCGACACCCTGCGCCTTTCGCTCAACGAGATCAGGGCGCTTCCGAAAAAAGAGATCGTCTTCGATTTTAAATGCATCGAAGGTTGGAGCCAGGTAACGCACTGGGGCGGCGTGCCGCTCAAAGTTTTTCTCGAGCACTACGGGCTGCAGGACAAGGAAAAGCTCCGCTACGTTGGCCTTGAAACACCGGACGGCGGCTATTACGTAGGCATCGACATGCCCAGCGCACTGCACCCGCAGACCCTGCTTTGCTACGAGATGAACGGCGCGCCGCTTTCTTCCGATCACGGTGCTCCGCTCCGGCTCATCATCCCGGTGAAATACGGCATCAAGCACCTCAAGCGCATCGGCACCCTGTATTTCAGCAACAAGCGCCCACGGGATTACTGGGCCGAGCGCGGCTATGACTATTACTCCGGGCACTGAGCATTAACGGCGGGCGCATCTTCACATTTCGATGGGAACCGGGGCGCCGCACCTTTCGTAACTTTTACAAAACACCGGTATGAAAAGCGTATTCGTAGCAGCTGTTGCCGCACTGCTCTTTGCCGGCTGTGCGCAAGCCCAGAAAGACAAAATAGGGTCGGGCAGTTTCCCGATCCGCTACAGCGATGCCGAATGGCGGGCCCGCCTTAGCAAGGAGCAATATTATATCCTCCGGCAGCAGGGCACCGAGCCCGCCGGCACCGGCCAATACACGGATCTCACCCAAAAAGGCACCTACTACTCCGCGGCGTCGCTGCAGCCCGTATTCCGCTCCGAAACCAAGTTTCATTCGGGTACTGGCTGGCCTTCGTTCTATGCAGCGATCCCCGGCTCGGTGCTGCTGCGCAAAGACAGGTCGCTGGGCTTCGAACGCACCGAAGTGATCGACAGCAAAAGCGGGTCGCACCTGGGGCATGTGTTTGACGACGGCCCGCCGCCCACCGGCAAGCGCTACTGCATCAATTCGGCCGCGCTCCTCTTCGTTCCCGAGGGCGGCAAGCCACCCACTTCTTCCAAACAATAGCCACGCAAATGAAACAGCTACTCCTGGCAGTCGTTACGGCATTGGCCACAGCCTGCGATCCGCAGCCTGGCCTGGGCCAACACAAGATCCCCACAGGCAACCCGGACAGGCCGGCTTCCGGAGAGGCCGTTGCCACCTTTGCAGAGGGCTGCTTCTGGCACTCGGAGATCATTTTCCAGAGCCTGAAAGGCGTGCGTGATGCCGTATCGGGCTATGCCGGCGGACACACAAAAAACCCGACGTATGAAACGGTAGGTACGGGTCAAACCGGCCATGCCGAAAGCGTACAGGTTTATTATGATCCGGCGGTCATTTCTTTCCGCACGCTCGTGCAGGCATTTTTTGCCAGCCAGGACCCGACACAGGCCAACGGGCAGGGGCCCGACCAGGGGACTCAATACCGCTCGATCGCCTTTTACCGGAGCCCGCAGGAAAAAAAGATCATCGAAGAAGAGATCGCCCGGATCAAAGCCACCGGCAAATACCGCAAGCCGATCGCTACCGAGCTGCTGCCGCTCGGCGAATTCTACCCGGCCGAACGCTACCACCAGGAGTTTGTTGCCCATCACCCCAACCAGCCCTATGTCCGCTCCGTTTCTATCCCCGACTATGAGCACTTCCGCCGCACTTTCCCGGGGCCATTTAAGGACTGACCGACTCATTGCAACCTTTTATTGATAGGCCCGAATTCAGTTGCTGTCATAAAAAAGCCCCCGCATCGCGAGGGCTTTTTTATTGTCGGTAGTGCAGTTGCATTAGCAGACCAGCACATTAGCAGACTAGCAGACTATTTCGCCATTTTAGCTTTGAGGTTCTCATCGATCGCATCCAGGAACTCCTCGGTGTAGAGGTAATCCTTTCCGTGCTCGGCTTTGCCGGGGTTGATGGTGATGGCGAGGTCCTTGGTCATCTTGCCGCTTTCAACGGTTTCGATGCACACGGCTTCGAGGGCGTTGCAGAAGTCGATGAGCTCCTGGTTGCCATCGAGCTTGCCGCGGAAGGCGAGGCCACGTGTCCAGGCGAAGATCGAAGCGATGGGGTTGGTGGAGGTCGGACGTCCCTTCTGGTGCTCGCGGTAGTGACGCGTTACCGTGCCGTGGGCGGCTTCGGCTTCCATCGTCTTGCCGTCGGGCGTTACGAGAACGGAGGTCATGAGGCCCAGCGAGCCGAAGCCCTGCGCAACGGTGTCGCTCTGTACGTCGCCGTCGTAGTTCTTACAGGCCCATACAAAGTTGCCGTTCCACTTGAGCGCGGACGCCACCATATCGTCGATAAGGCGGTGCTCGTAGGTAATGCCGGCGGCCTCGAACTTCGACTTGTAGTCGGCCTGGTACACCTCTTCGAAGATGTCCTTGAAGCGGCCGTCGTATTTCTTGAGGATCGTGTTTTTGGTAGAGAGGTAGAGCGGCCAGCCCTTGCTCAGCGCCATGTTGAAGCAGCTGTGTGCAAAGCCGCGGATCGACTCGTCGGTGTTGTACATGGTGAGCGCAACGCCATCGCCACGGAAGTTGTACACTTCGTGCTCGATGACCGTTCCGTCTTCGCCTTCGAATTTCACGGTGAGCTTGCCCTTTCCTTTAGTTACAAAGTCGGTGGCGCGGTACTGGTCGCCGAAGGCGTGACGGCCTACGATGATCGGGGCGTCCCAGTTGGTAACGAGGCGGGGGATATTCTTGATCACGATCGGCTCGCGGAACACGGTGCCATCGAGGATGTTGCGGATGGTGCCGTTGGGGCTCTTCCACATTTGCTTCAGCTTGAACTCCTCTACACGCGCCTCGTCGGGGGTGATGGTGGCACACTTGATGCCCACGCCGTATTGCTTGATGGCATTGGCGGCGTCGACGGTCACCTGGTCGTTGGTCTGGTCACGGTACTCGATGCCGAGGTCGAAGTACTTGATGTCGACATCGATATAAGGCAGGATCAGCTTGTCTTTGATGAATTTCCAGATAATGCGGGTCATTTCGTCGCCATCCAGTTCTACCACCGGGTTGGCCACTTTGATCTTCTGGGTCATGAAGCAGGGTTTTAAGTCAAAAATGATGGGCGAAGGTAAGGAATAGGCATTTTCGGGGCCGGTTTTTACCGGAAACGATTGCGCCTGCGCTAAAGCTTCGGCGCACGGAGTGCGCGGCCGATTTTGGCCCCAGGCAACAACCGGTCATTGCGAGCGCAGCGAAGCAAACTCCACTACTTTAGGACAGAACCGAATTGTAAGAAGATTCGAAGGGGTTTCCTTTGTTGCTGGAAGTCAATTTCGCAGTTTGGCGACAGCTCGCGTAACGCAGGAGTTTGCTTCGTGCCTCGCAATGACAGCAAAGGCGTCGCTCATGCAACGCCTTTGGCTATCGACTGTAAAAAACTAGGATCAGAACTCCTTCTTCGGCGCATTGATCGCGTTACCCACGTGGGCCTTATTGACCTGGTCGTTGCCGAGGTTGTCGAAGATCCAGTTGGTCATCTTGCTCCAGAGGTGGAACGTGGTATTGTCCACGCTGCCGTTGATGCTGTGGTTCTTGTTGGGATAATACATCGTTTCAAAATCGACATTGGCCTTCACCAGCGCCGAGATCATCTGGGTGCTGTTCTGGAAGTGCACGTTGTCGTCGGCGGTGCCGTGGATCAGGAGGAACTTGCCTTTGATGCGGTTCACGAAGTTGATGGGCGCGTTGTCGTCGTAGCCGGCCTTGTTCTCCTGCGGCGTACGCATGTAACGCTCGGTGTAGATGTTGTCGTAAAAACGCCAGGACGTCACGGGCGCCACGGCCACTGCGGCCGAGAAGGCGTCGTTGCCCTTGGTGATGGCCAGCGAGCTCATAAAGCCGCCGAAGCTCCAGCCCCAGTGCCCGATGTTCTTAGCATCGACATAGGACTGCTTCGCAAGGTAGCGGGCCGCGTCGATCTGGTCTTCGATCTCGAACTTGCCGAGCTGCAGGTAGGTCTTCTTTTTGAACTCCTCGCCACGGAAGCCGGTGCCGGTGTTATCGACCGACACAACGATAAAGCCGCGCTGGGCAAGCATCTGGTGCCACATGTTGGCGGCGCCGAAGCGGTTGGCCACCTGCTGCGAGCCGGGGCCGCCATAGTTGCAGAACAGCACCGGGTATTTTTTCGTGGGATCGAAGTTGGCAGGCTTCAGCATCCAGCCGTTGAGCGTATCGCCCTTGCTGTTGGGGATGCGCAGGAATTCCACCTTGCCGACGCCGAAATCAGCAAGCGTGCTTTTCAGCTTTGTATTTTCCCCGAGGGTCTTGCTGAACGTGGCCTTGTCTTTCTTAAGGTCGTACAGCGTAACCGACTGGGGCGTGTTGATATTGGAGTAGTAATCCATGAACTGGCTGAAATCGGGCTTCATCTCAACGCGGTGCCAGCCGCTTCCCTGCGTCAGCTGCTTCGTGTTCTTGCCGTTCAGGTCCGATACAAACAGGTTGCGGTCCATCGGTGTCGGGTAGGCAAGCGTATAATACACGAGGCCGTTTTTCTCGTCAACGCCATTGATGTCGGCGATATCGTTCTTCTGCTTCGTGATCTGGATCTTCTGCTTGCCGTCGATGCTGTAGCGGTACAGCTGCGTGAAGCCGTTCATCTCCGACGTGAAGAGGTAGCTCTTGCCGTCTTTGAGGAACTGCCAGTTGTCGTTGATCTCCACGAAGTACTTGTTCTGCTCGCGGTACATCTCCGAGGCCGCACCGGTGGCGGGGTTGGTGAGAAGCAGGCGCAGGTCGTTCTGGTGGCGGTTGAGCCAGAATACAACGAGCTTGGGGTTGGCGTCCTGCGTCCACTTGATACGCGGGATGTAGATATCGCCCTGCTCGTACTGTGCGGGCACGTCCTTGCGGGCAGCGACGTCGTAGAGACGGATGGCCACTTTGGAGTTGCTCTCGCCCGCTTTGGGGTATTTGTAGCCGTACTGGCGGTTGTAAACGCTGTCGTAAACCGTGAACTGGTATTCCTTCACGTTGGTCTCATCGAACTTGTAATAGGCGATGTATTTGCCGTCGGGGCTCCAGTCGAAGGCGCGGCTGAACTCGAACTCTTCTTCATACACCCAGTCGCAGTTGCCGTTGATGATCTTGTTCCACTGGCCGTCGGTGGTCACCGCGGTTGTCTGCGAAGTCGCAACATCGTAGATATACAGGTTGTTGTCGAACACGTAAGCCACTTTGCTCCCGTCGGGCGAGAACGTGGGATGCAGCACCTTGCCTGCATTGAGACGCAGCGCTTTCTTCGTGCCGAGGTCGTAGATGTAGGCCGTGGCCTTCGAGGAGCGGCGGTAAATGGGCTCGCGGCCGTTGAAGAACAGGATCCGCTTGCGGTCGGAGGCTACCTGGTAATCGGCCGTGGAGAGCTGCTTGCCCGTCTCGTCTTTCACATCGGCGGGGTTGAACAGCGAATCGTCGGAAGCACCCGTGAACCCGGGGACCGACTCGCCGCGGAACGTGTTTTTCTTGTAAATGTCTTCGAGGGTAATCTGCTTTGTCTGGGCAATCGCCAGGAAAGGCAGGAAGAGAAAAAGAAACAGAATGCGCATGTGCCTAGGGGATTTGAAGGCTAAATATAGTTTACCGTCGCTTTGGGTGCCGCCGCTATTGGAGGAACGGCAATAGTTTAACAGAAAAGGTCCCGTCATTCGACGGGACCTTTTCTTCGCGAACGCTTCTTGCGTAGATGTTCCAGGTAACTTCTTACGCCTTTGCATCGGCCATATCCGGAATGGCTTCGGCTTTATAAGCACCCTGATCGAGCTTCGCCTTCGTTTCGCTGAACGCGTTGAGGGTAGCCTCGATGTCGGCCTCGTTATGCGATGCCGTCGGGATCAGGCGGTAGATGATATGTCCTTTCGGGATAACGGGGTACACCACGATCGAGCAGAAGATGCCGTAGTTCTCGCGCAGGTCCATGACCATCGCGGTAGCTTCTTCCACCCCACCCTTCATGTACACGGGCGTTACCATGGTGTCGGTGTTGCCGATGTCGAAGCCGCGCTCCTTCAGACCGGCCTGCAGGGCAAGGGCGTTCTTCCAGAGCTTTTCGCGGAGCTCGGGCATCGAGCGGAGCATCTCCAGGCGCTTCAGGTTACCCAGCACGATCGGCATGGGCAGGCTCTTGGCGAAGATCTGCGAGCGGATGTTGTAGCGGATATAATCCACGATCTGGCGATCGCCGGCCACGAAGGCGCCGATGGAGGCCATCGACTTGGCGAAGGTGGAGAAATACAGGTCGATGCCTTCCTGCACGCCCTGCGCTTCGCCGGCACCGGCGCCGGTAGCGCCGAGCGTTCCAAAGCCGTGGGCGTCGTCAACGAGTACGCGGAAGTCGTATTTGGATTTAAGATCGATAATTTCCTTCAGCTTGCCCTGGTCGCCGGCCATGCCGAAGACGCCTTCAGTGATCACGAGGATACCACCGGCTTTGTTTTTTTCGGTAAGAGCCGTGGCGCGCTGCATCTGCTTCTCGAAATCTTCGAGGTCGTTGTGCTTGAACACGAAACGGTGGCCGGTATGAAGACGGAGACCGTCGATGATGCAGGCGTGGCTTTCGGCGTCGTACACGATCACGTCGTGGCGCGAGCAAACCGCATCGATGATGCTCACCATACCCTGGTAACCGAAGTTGAGAAGGGCGGCGTCCTCTTTACCTACGAACTCGGCGAGCTCGCGCTCCAACTGCTCGTGGTAGTTGGAGTTACCGCTCATCATCCGGGCGCCCATGGGGTAGGCAAGTCCGAAGTCGCGGGCACCGTCGGCGTCCGCCTTGCGGATGTCGGGGTGGTTGGCGAGGCCGAGGTAGTTGTTCAGGCTCCAGACAATGACGTCTTTACCGCGGAATTTCATGCGGCTGCCGATCTCTCCCTCCAGTTTCGGGAATGCGAAATAACCGTGCGCGCGCTCGCGGTGCTGGCCGAGAGGGCCGTAATTTTTTACCAAACGCTCAAAGATATCTGCCATATGCGTGCTTTTATTGATACGAAAATTGCCGCAAAAGTACGATTTTGATCCCAGATCAAGAGCGCTCTCTGTCCTACCTAGAGCGGGAGCATTTCGGCGGCGAGGCGCCAGCCGCCCGGCTCGTGGCGCCAGAGGCGCACAAAGGCTTGCGGGCCTTCCTTCGGGGTGACCATGCTTCCATACACCAGCGCCAGGTCGCGCGAGGGCGCCAGCAGGTAGCCCGCGCGGCTGCCGGCAATCGTTGCCGGAAGGGCTTTGAGCCATTTGGCCTGCTGCCCCGGCGTCAGCGCATAGGTTCCCTCGTTGCGGCAAAGCATGCTGGTGACCGACAGGTGCGCTACATGCGCGGCGCGCGCGTTGCTGCGAAGCGCCTCTGTAAACAGGCTATCGGTCTGCAGGAGGCTGGCCTCATCACCGGGCGTCTTGCCCGCCGTGAACGGGTACAGCAGGTCGAGGGGCTCGCGGCCGCCCTCGGTGCCGCAGTCGAACAGAAACCGCCATTGACCGTCGGGGCCCTTGTGCCAGATCGTAAAGAAATGACCGCGCCCTGTGGCGCTGTCTTTCTCTGTGGGGCGGAAGGTCCAGGGCCCGGTGGTAAAGCCCCAGTCGCCGGAGCCGGCGAGCTCGGCTACCACGGGTTTCCAATCCAGCTTGCCGGGGCGCGCTTCGCGGGCAAGCCACATATGGTACCCGTTAACAAACGAGTCTTTACGGAACATGATGGCGGTTGTGTCCATGAAAGCAAGAAAAGCGGAGCGCGTGTTCTCGCTCATCGACTTTGCGGCAAAGGCACGCTCGGTGCCGACCATGGCCTGCAGTGCCGCGGGCTGGGCGATGCAATGGCCGCTGACAAGCACCGCGGCTGCGAATAGAAGCTGCTTCATGACCGGAAGATATATTGCAATTTTAATCCATCCCTTGCCGCCGGTCCTTTTTTGAGCCGTAATTTTGCCGCCTACTAAAAACCGGATGATGAAGCGTTTGATGTTGGCAGCAATTTTTTTCTGTACCCTTTTCCGTGCCGGCGCGCAGGCACCGGAGCGTCCCGTGCTCGTAGTGGGCCTCGTGGTTGACCAGATGCGCTGGGATTACCTGTACCGCTTTGCCGACCGCTACGGCAAAGACGGCTTTCAGCGCCTGCTGCGCGAAGGCTTTACCTGCGACAATACCTTTATTCCCTACACGCCTACCTATACCGCCCCCGGCCATACCTGTATTTATACGGGAAGCGTTCCGTCGCTGCATGGCATCATCTCCAACACCTGGTGGGACCGCCGCGTGGATACGACGATGTATTGCACGCAGGACAACACGGTTCGCGGCGTCGGCAGCGACAACGTCTGGGGCCAGATGTCGCCCCGTAACCTCTGGGCCAATACGATCACCGACGAACTGCGCCTGGCGACCAACTTCCGGAACAAGACGGTTGCCATTGCCCTCAAAGACCGCGGCGCCATCCTCCCCGGCGGCCACACGGCCAACGAGGCTTTCTGGTTCGACAATTCGGCCCGCGGCTGGATCAGCAGCACGTATTACGGCAACAGCCTCCCCGATTGGGTGAGCAGCTTCAACGCCAAGGGACTTCCGGCTTCCTACCTGAAACGAAACTGGAACACCCTCTACCCTATCGGCAGCTATGCCCAGAGCAGCCCCGATGCCCAGCGCTGGGAAGGAATGATGCCGGGCGGCAGCAATACCTTTCCGCACCTGCTCGATTCGCTGAAGGGTGAAACCGCGATGAATGCCTTCCGCACATCGCCCTGGGGCAACGAGTATACGCTTGAATTTGCAAAGGCCGCCGTGCTTAACGAGCGCCTCGGCAAAGGCGCCTTCACCGACTTCCTCTCGGTTTCGCTTTCCTCGACCGACTATATCGGCCATACTTTCGGCCCCAATTCCATCGAGGCGGAAGACTGCTTCCTGCGCCTCGACCAGCAGCTGGCGGCTTTCCTGAAGTTTCTCGACCAGAATGTAGGCAAGGGCAAATACCTGTTCTTCCTGACCGCCGACCACGGGGCGGCCCATACGCCGGGCTTTGCCGGCGATCACAAGATCCCTTCGGGCCGCGTGGACGACCGTGCCCTGCAGGACAGCCTCAATGCCGCCGTGGCGCGGACCTTCGGCATCAGCCGCGCCGTACGCTCGCTGATCAACTACCAGGTATACCTCGACGACGAAGGCATCCGCAAGGCCGGTGCCGACCGCGCCGCCATCAAAACATTTATTATGAGCGAGCTGATGCGCCACCCGGGTGTGTCGAAGGTCGCCGACCTCGAAAACCTCGCCGGCGCCACGCTCCCGCCGCGGTTCAAGGATATGGTCACCAACGGCTACAACCAGCAGCGAAGCGGCGACATCCAGTTTGTGTTCCGCCCGCAGTGGTTCGACTGGGGCGGCAATACCGGCACCACCCACGGCGCGCCCTATCCCTACGACGCGCACATCCCGCTGCTGTGGTTTGGCTGGAAGCAAAAGCCCGGACGCCTCGTGCGCGAGGTGTACATGACCGACATCGCCGCCACGCTGGCCGCGCTGCTGCATATCCAGATGCCCAATGCCTGCGTGGGCAAGCCGATTGAAGAGGTCGTTCGGTGAGGTTCTAGTTTGTAGTTTGTCGTTTGTGGTTTGTAGTTTGTAGTTGGCTGGCGCATGCCTGCCGCCTATCCTTCAGCAAGCTCGGGATAACAAAGTCGCCTTGTCACGGTGAGCGCAGCCGAAGCGCCATTACTCCTATTTACCCGCTCTTTGGCAATCTGCCTGTTTTTACGGAATTTCGCGTCCTTATATTAACTTATATACACCCCTATGTGCGGAATCGTCGCCTATATCGGCCCTCGCGAGGCATACCCGGTTATCCTGAAAGGCCTGAAAAGGCTCGAATACCGGGGCTATGACAGCGCCGGCGTGGCCTTGCTCGACAAGGAACTGAACGTGTACAAGAAAAAAGGCAAGGTTGCCGACCTCGAGGAAAGCCTCGTTGGCAAGAACCTGCACTCCCATATCGGCATCGGTCACACCCGCTGGGCCACCCACGGCGAGCCCAACGACCGCAATGCCCACCCGCACCTGTCGGCCTCCGGCAAGCTGGCGATGATCCACAACGGTATCATTGAAAACTATGCCCAGCTGAAGGAAGACCTCATTCGCAAAGGCTACAGCTTCAAAAGCGACACCGACACCGAGGTGCTTCTCAACTTCATCGAAGACATCAAGAACAACCTGGGCTGCCCGCTTGAAGAAGCAGTCCGCGTGGCCCTCAAGCGCGTGGTCGGCGCCTACGTGATCGTGCTGATGGATGAGGACAACCCCGACACCATCATCACCGCCCGCAAAGGATCGCCTCTCGTGATCGGCATCGGCAAGAACGAGCACTTCCTTGCTTCCGACGCTTCGCCCATCATCGAATACACGAAGGAAGTAGTATACGTGAACGACTACGAGCTGGCCATCATCAAGGCCGACGAGCTCATTTTGAAGAACCTGGGCAACGAGCGCCAGACGCCCTTTATCCAGAAGCTCGACCTCGAGCTGGCTGCGATCGAGAAGGGTGGCTTTGACCACTTCATGCTCAAGGAGATCTTCGAGCAGCCGCAAACGATCACCGACTGCCTCCGTGGCCGCCTCGACGCCATCAACGGCTCCATCACCATGAGCGGCATCGCCAAGTATGCCGAGCAGCTGATGAATGCCAACCGCATCGTGATGGTCGCCTGTGGCACAAGCTGGCACGCCGGTCTTGTAGCCGAATACATTTTTGAAGAACTCTGCCGCATCAACGTCGAGGTGGAATACGCCTCCGAGTTCCGCTACCGCAATCCCGTGATCCATCCGGGCGACGTTATTCTCGCCATCTCGCAGAGCGGTGAAACGGCGGATACGCTGGTGGCCATCGAAAACGCCAAGAAGCAGGGCGCGATCATCATGGGTATCGTGAACGTGGTCGGCTCTTCGATCGCGCGTCTCAGCGATACCGGTGCCTACACGCATGCCGGTCCGGAGATCGGTGTGGCCTCCACCAAAGCCTTCACCGGCCAGCTTGCCGTACTGACGATGGTAGCGCTCAAGGTTGCCCTCGAAAAAGGCACCATCACGCACGAGCGCTTCCTGCAGCTGGTGCGCGAGCTTGACGCCATCCCCGAAAAAGTGGCCAAGATCCTCGAGCAGAACGACGCCATCAAAGCGCTCGGTGAAAAATACAAGGACGTATCCAACTGCCTCTACCTGGGCCGTGGCTACAACTTCCCC
The DNA here is from genome assembly GCF_054777635.1 of Flaviaestuariibacter terrae. Taxonomy (NCBI): domain Bacteria; kingdom Pseudomonadati; phylum Bacteroidota; class Chitinophagia; order Chitinophagales; family Chitinophagaceae; genus Flaviaestuariibacter; species Flaviaestuariibacter terrae. Next base: position 168,814 of record NZ_BAAHAL010000006.1, on the reverse strand, counting down.
GTTGCCCTCGAAGGCGCGCTGAAGCTGAAAGAGATCTCCTACATCCACGCAGAGGGCTACCCCGCTGCCGAGATGAAGCACGGTCCCATCGCGCTCGTCGACCCGAGCCTCCCGGTTGTGTTCATCGCCACCAAAGACTCCTACCACGAGAAGGTGATCTCCAACATGCAGGAGATCAAAGCACGCAAGGGCCGCGTGATCGCTATCATCAACGAAGGCGATACGCAGAGCCTCTCGCTCGCCGAAGACGTGATCGTGGTGCCCGAGACCGATGAGATCCTGGCCCCGATGCTCAACTGCATCCCGCTGCAGCTGCTGGCCTACCACATCGGTGTGGCCAAGGGCTTCGACGTCGACAAGCCGCGCAACCTCGCCAAGTCGGTTACGGTGGAATAATCCGAAGCAAAGACACCGCAAGATGCTACCCGATAAACAAGGCCTTTCCCCCGGGAGAGGCCTTTTTCTTTGTTTGACGCCCGCTATTCGTTATTCGCGGGGCACACGGTAATTTCGTAGCATGAATGACATCCGCAAGATCGCGCTTCCCTCGATCGGCTACGGCTTCGTGGACCCTGCCTATCTGCCCGATGGCGCCGACGAATACTACCTGCGCAACCTGCAGAACCGCAGTGGCATCGAGTACCGCAACCTGACAGCCCAGGAGATCGAAACGCTCGTGCGTCATAACAATACCTCCGACGACTGGAACAAGATCCAGGTGTCCGACGCATTCAATGCCGACCTCGTGCGCAACTGCAAATTTTTCGGCCTTGTGCGCATCGGCAAGCTGGAGCGCGTGGCGCTGCGGCACCATAATGTGACGCATCCCGTAGGACTCTATAACAGTACCATTATCTCCTGCGACTTCGGCGACAACGTCGTGGTCGATAACGTCAAGTTTCTGTCGCACTATATCATCGGCAATGAGGTGCTGCTGCTCAACATCGACGAGCTGCATACGACGCAGTCGGCCAAGTTCGGCAACGGCATCCTGAAGGAAGGCGAGGAAGAAAGCATCCGCGTGTGGCTGGAGGTATGCAACGAGAACGCGGGGCGAAAGATCATTCCCTTCAACGGCATGCTTCCGGGAGATGCCTGGCTCTGGGCCAAGTACCGCGCCGACGCCGTGCTGATGGAACGGCTCAAGGAGCTGACACAACTGCGCTACGACGCCCGCCGCGGCTACTACGGCAAGGTGGGCGACCGCACGGTGGTCAAGAACACCAGCATCGTCAAGGATGTGTGGTTTGGCTCCGATGCGTATGTAAAAGGCGCCAACAAGCTGAAGAACCTTACGATCAACTCGGCCCCAGATGCGATGTCGCAGATCGGTGAAGGCTGCGAGCTGGTGAATGGAATTGTTGGCTATGGCTGCCGGATCTTTTACGGCGTAAAGGCCGTTCGCTTCGTCACCGCCTCGCACTCGCAGCTCAAATACGGCGCGCGCCTGATCAACTCGTACCTGGGCAACAACGCCACCATCTCCTGTTGCGAGGTGCTTAACTCGCTCATCTTCCCGGCCCACGAGCAACACCACAACAACTCGTTTCTCTGCGCGGCCCTCGTGATGGGGCAAAGCAATATGGCCGCCGGCGCCACCGTAGGCTCCAACCACAACAGCCGCGCCGCCGATGGCGAGATTGTTGCCGGGCGCGGGTTCTGGCCGGGCCTCTGTGTCAGCCTGAAGCACAACTCGAAGTTTGCCTGCTTCACGCTCATTGCGAAGGGCGACTACAGCAGCGAGCTCAACATCCCCATCCCCTTCTGTCTTGTGTCGAACGACGAAGCGAACAACCGGCTCCAGATCATGCCAGGCTATTGGTTCCTGTACAATATGTACGCCCTCGCCCGCAACGCGCACAAGTACGTCGACCGCGACAAGCGCACCCGCAAGAGCCAGTATATCGAATACGACTTCCTTGCTCCCGACAGCGTCAACGAGATCTTCACCGGGCTGCAGCTGATGGAGCGCTTTGCGGCGCTTCATGCCCGCGGCGGCGATGCCGGCGGCCTTTCCGAGCGCGACCTGGAGGCCGAAGGACGCGCGCTGCTACGCGACGGAAAGCTCGATGCGAAGGCAGGTATCCGCGCCTATGGCTTCGAGAACAATGCGCGGCCGACGATCCTCACGAAGGTACACGAGGCCTGGCGCTGCTTCCACGACCTTATTCATTTTTACGCCGGTATGCAGTTGCTCCGGCAATGGGAACAGGAAGGCTTCGGCTCTTTTGCCGACCTGAAGGCGACGCTGCCGGAAGATCCGCGCCGTGCAGCCTGGCACAACGCCGGCGGCCAGCTTATGCCCGACAAATCGGTGCAAGCGCTCATCGACGGCATCAAGGGCGGAGACTTTGCCAGCTGGAGCGATGTGCATTCGGTTTACGAACTAAACAGCGCCCTGTACGCCGAACAAAAGCGCCATCATGCGCTGGCGGCTTACTTCGAGCTGACCGGCACCGATAGCAGCAGCTTCAGCGAGCCGCAGTTCCGCAAGCTGATGGAGCGCACGCTGGCCGTGAAGGAGTGGATGGTCGAAGGCATCTTTAAAGCACGTGCGAAAGACTACGACAACCCGTTCCGGAAAATGGTGTACGACAGTGAAGAGGAAATGAATGAAGTGGTGGGTCCCCTCGACGAGAACAGCTTTATCCGCCTGCAGCAGGAAGAACTGGCCGAACTGCGCCGCAGCGTGGGCCGCATATTGGAAGGCAACGTGGTCGGCTCCTAACCAGCCCTGTAACGAAAAAGAAAAGAGCCCTTCGATGAAGGGCTCTTTTACTATGGTCAACAACCAAAGATTAGTGCTTGGTCGTAGTCGTAGTCGTCGACTTGGTAGTGTCGGTGTGCATCGTCGTGTCAACGTGAGCAGCAGCCGTGTCCGCAACAACGGGCGTAGTTACAGCCGTGTCAGGAGTGGTAACGGTGGTAGTCGTCTTGGTAGTGTCGGTGGTTGCGCTGTTTTCCGAGTTGCTGTTGCAAGCTACGAGGGTAGCAGCGATAGCGAGAACGCCAAATACTTTTTTCATGATACTTAGTGGTTTTAGTTAACTAATGGGCGCAAAGGTAGCCGTCCATGCCGAAAAAACAAATCACCCTATCGGTTTTTTTCCACAGTTATTTTTTCCGGAAGAAGATCCGCACCGGCACGCCTTTGTAATCGAAGTTTTCGCGCAGCTGGTTCTCCAGGTAATTCTTGTACGGCGTCTTCACTTCTTCGGGGAAGTTGCAGAAGAACGCGAAAGACGGAACAACCGTGGGCAGTTGCGTTACATACTTGATCTTAAGCGCATGCCCGCGGATGACCGGCGGGTGGAAGGCTTCGATGGCCTTCAGCATCACGTCGTTCAGTTTCGAGGTGGCCACCTTGCGCTGGCGGTTTTCATACACCTGCAGCGCGGCCTCGATGGCCTGGAAGATGCGGACCTTGTCTTTCGCCGAGATGAAGATGATGGGAACGTCGTTGAACGGCGCGAGGCGCTGCTTCAGCACTTTCTCGTAATCACGGGCCGTGTTGGTTTCTTTCGCTACGAGGTCCCACTTGTTGACCAGTACCACGATACCCTTGCCCTTGCGGGCGGCGAGGCTGTAGATGTTAAGGTCCTGTGCGGTGATGCCTTTCTCGGCGTCGAGCAGCAACAGGCAAACGTCGGCTTCGTCGACCGCTTTGATGGCGCGGATGACCGAGTAGAACTCGAGGTCTTCGTGCACCTTCGTCTTGCGGCGGATACCTGCCGTATCGATCAGTACAAAGTCTTTCTGGAACAGGTTGTAGCGGGTGTGGATGGTGTCGCGCGTGGTGCCGGCGATATCGCTGACGATGGTGCGCTCCGCGCCAACCAGCGCGTTGAGCAGCGACGACTTACCCACGTTGGGCTGCCCGATGATGGCAAACTTCGGCACACCCGATTCCTGAGCTTCCTCGGGCTCGTCGGGGATGATGGCGGTGACCTCGTCGAGCAGGTCGCCGGTGCCGGAGCCGCTGATGGCGGAGATGAAGTGCATGTGCTCGAAGCCCATGCTGTAAAACTCCGATGCCTCGAGCATGCGCGTGTTGTTATCGACCTTGTTCACGACCATGAACACGGGCTTCGTGCTGCGGCGCAGCAGGTCGGCCATCGACTCGTCGAGATCGGTAACACCGGTTGCCGCATCCACCACGAAGAGGATGGCGTTGGCCTCGTCGACCGCGATGCCCACCTGCTTGCGGATCTCGCGCTCGAACACATCCTGCGAGTCGGGAACAAACCCGCCCGTATCGATCACGTTAAAACTTTTGCCGTTCCAATCCGCAACGCCGTATTGCCGGTCGCGGGTAACGCCGGGCGTATCCTCCACGATGGCCTTGCGCTGCTCGAGCAGGCGGTTGAAGAAGGTACTCTTGCCCACGTTGGGGCGTCCCACGATTGCTACTGTAAAACCCATAATTCAATGTCTGATGGCTGATGTCTGATGTCGGATCTGATCGTACATCAGCCATCCGAGATCCTAAATCAGCGATTTAATATCCGTATTCTCTTAATAACAAATCATTCTCGCGCCACTTCGGCCGCACCTTTACGAAGAGCTCGAGGAAGACCTTCGACTGGAGGAACTTCTCGATCTCCTGCCGGGCCTCGGAGCCGATGCGCTTGATCATCTTGCCGCCTTCGCCGAGGATGATGGCCTTCTGCGACTCGCGCTGCACCACGATGATGGCGCCGATCTTGATGAGCGAGCTTTTGTGCTTGAATTCCTGCACCAGCACCGTCGCCTCGTAGGGGATCTCGTCCTGCAGGTACTGGAAGATCTTTTCGCGCACCATTTCCGCCACGAAGAATTTCTCGGGCAGGTCGGTCATCTCGTCTTCGGCATAAAAGGGCTCGCCTTCGGGCAGCAGCTCGGTGATAGCTTCCAGGAGCGCCGGCACACCGTTGTGCGTCAGCGCCGACAGCGTCACGATCCGCTTGGCGTAGGGCTTGTCCTTGAAGAAGGCCAGCACCTCGTCGAGCCTTTCCTTTTTCACCTTGTCCACCTTGTTGAGCACCAGCACACAGGGCACACGCAGGCGGAGCGCGGTGAAGATGGCGTCGTTTTCCTCGAGGTTGTCGTGAACGTCCACCAGCAGCACGCCCACATCCGCGTCTTCCAGTGCGCTTTTTACGGCGCCCATCATCCGCTCATGGAGCTTGTAGCGTGTTTCGCCGATAATGCCCGGGGTGTCGGAGAAGATGATCTGGTACGTATCGGTCGTGAGGAAACCCTTGATGCGGTGGCGGGTCGTCTGCACCTTCGGCGACACGATGGCCAGCTTTTCGCCGATAAGGGCGTTCAGCAGCGTGCTTTTGCCCGCGTTGGGCTTACCGAATATGTTGACAAAACCAGCTTTCATCGCCGCAAAGGTAAGGCTGAAGCGGCGGACGGCCTCCGATAACGTTCCCGGAGCAGTTGACAGCCCCGTTTGGGCAGTTGAAACAGCCTGCCGGCGGCCGCCCCGGGCGGCGGGGGAACTTTGCGCCATGATCCAGCCAAACAACCCTACCGGTGCCCCGGCCTCCGGGCCTGCCGGAATCCAGCGCCCCGGCCACGACGATTACCAGGAGCTCCTCGACGTGTGGGAGCACTCCGTGCGGGCAACGCACTACTTCCTCAACGAGGAAGACATGCTCCTCTTCTGCGCCCTGACCCCGCAATACCTCGAGCTGCTCGACCTGTACTGCATGCGCGACGCCGGCGGGCGGATCAGCGGGATCCTGGGCGTCGGGTCGGAAAAGATCGAGATGCTCTTTGTGCGTCCCGACGAGCGCGGGCGCGGCCTTGGGCGGGAGCTGCTGCATTTTGCCCTGCAGGAGCTCGGGCTCCGGCGCGTCGATGTAAACGAGCAGAACGAGCAAGCCTGCCGCTTTTACCGGGCTGCCGGCTTCGGGGTCGCCGGCCGCACGACCACCGACGGAATAGGTATGCCCTATCCCCTGCTGCAGCTCGAATGGAAGGGCGGGGCTGCGTGACCGCCGGCGGAACCCGGCGCCAGCGCTGAGTTTGGACAAAAAGAGCTAGGTTTGCCGTCACCAAACTACTGTATGTCTGAGCTCCTCAACCCGGAGGCTTCCTCCGATGAACGTCCCGCCGCCTTGCAATGCCTTTTGTGCGAGATCCCCATAGGAAGCTATGAAGGCCGCAACCCGCTTTGCGGAGAGTGCCGCGAAAAAGCGATCCGCTACCCCGTGCCGCGCTGGCTGCGCCTTTTCGGAGCCTTCATCGTGCTACTGCTCCTGTTCAGCCTGTATAAGCTTCCCGGTACCCTCAGCACCGCTATCCACGAGAAACGGGCGATGGTCGCAATGAACGCGCACCGCTACAAAACGGCCCAGCGCGAACTCGAGCAGGCCGTCCGCCGCGAGCCGGGTTTCATCGACGCGCAGTGCCGCCTGTTGATCGCGGCCTACCACAACGACGACATAGAAGCCATGAAGCGCGCATACCTCGCGCTGGAAAACAAGAAAATCGACAACGACGGGCTTTTTGCCCAAACGACGGAAACCATCGAGCTCGCCGCGCACTACCTCCCGTCCGACAGCCTCAGGGCCTTCCTCCAGGGTGTTGCCGATCCCTCGGAAACACTTTCCGAAGCACAGGTGCTCGGCTTTCTCGAGCGCAATGCTTCCGACCCGATGGGCCGGCTGCTCCTCGCGACCGTGCAGGGCCGCGAAAAGCGGTACCCCGCGGCCGACAGCACGCTTCGGCAGCTGCTTTCCGATGAGCCGGGCTATAGCTCCGCGCTGCAGTCCATGGTGGCCGTGAAGCGCGAGGAAGGCCAAACCGATTCTGCGCTCGTTTTTGCCGAGCGCCTGCTGGACCTTAACCGCGAATCAGCGAGCGCTTATGGGGTGCTGGCGCGTGTGCTGCTGAAGCAGAAGAAAGACGCGGCCGCCCTCGCCACCGTCCAGGAAGGACTTCGCATTGACCCCAGCGACGGCTATTGCCTCGCCAGCCTCTCGCTGGTGTACCATTTTACCGGCAAGCTGCGCGAGCGCGATGCGCTGATCGAAAAAGCAAAGGCTGACAGCGCGAGCGCCTCCTCCTTCAGCTATGTGTCGGATGTTGTTTCCGGCAAAGAGATTTTCCGCAACTAAAAAAGCTTCTCATGTTTATTCCCGGCATCCTCATTACCATCCTCAGCTTCCCCGGCGTTATCGTGCACGAGCTGGCGCGCTCTTTTGCCGTCTTTTCCGCGTCCCCGTATTCGATCGGCGTTCCATGGTCATAGGTAAATATGGGAAGGGCCGCGGGCATCGCAATGAGCGCGCCGAGCTAGGTTGCGGGCTATCCCATCATCGGGCTTATCTATCTTGGGGCCATAGGATCGTTCTTCTGGCTCGACCTGGCCTTCGGGGTAGCAGTGGCCATCGGGCTGCCCAACCTTATCGCCGGGATGCTTGCCTGAGCCGGTTTTTTCGAACATAGCAATGGCGCCATCCGGCGCCATTGCTATTGGTCTTCTTCTGTTTACACGAGGCTTTTCTTTTTCTTGTCTGAAAGCAGCCAGACCACAGTGGCCGCGACGGCTACCGTGCTGGCCACCTTCCGCACAAGGTGCCAGGGCGCATGTTTCCACTCGGCCTTCCAGCCGTGCTCGGCGAAGATATTCGGGATATGTCCCTTGCTGAAGTCGTCGAGGTAGCCCTCGATCACGTTGACGCGGTCGGCCAGGATCAGCGGCAGCCAGTGGCCGAACGATCCTTCGCTGTATTTGAAGGCATAGCGGCGGATGGCACCGCTGAGACCCGAGGGAGGCGTCGAGGTGCCGAACACCGCCGACACGGCGGGCCGCTCGTTCGACTTCAGTACTTCTACGGATAGCGGCTGCAAGGTAGGCCGGTCGTAATGACTCCGCTCGCGGTCGTCGCCCGTATAATGCTTCATCGGGTGCGTGGGCTCGTTGGTCGGGTCGGCATCGATGCCCCAGCCGTTGATATGCTTGTATTTCCCGCGCAGGCTTTCGATGTCGTCTGCTGGTTTATGTACGTGTTCCATGGTCAAAGTTTGGAGTTTGGGGTTTGGAGTTTGGAGTTTGGATGTCTACTCTTACTCATTATTGATTTCTCATTACTCATTACTCATTACTCATTACTCATTACCGATCCCTAGGCGGCGGAGGGAATGAGGATCGGCTTTATGCAGCCGTCGCGCTTGGCCGAGAAGATATGGTAGGCATCGGCCACCTCCTCGAGCGGCACGCGGTGCGTGATGATCTCCTTCGGGTTGAGGCGGCCGGCCATCACGTGCTCAATGAGGCGCGGCAGCAGGCGCTTCACCGAGGCCTGGTTGGCGCGGATCGTGAGGCCTTTGTTGACCACGTTGCCGATGGGCACCATGTTGAACGTGGGGCCATAAACGCCAACGATGGAAATGATACCGCCCTTCTTCACCGAGTTGATCGCCCACTGCAGCGCTGTCGCCGAGCCCGCCTGGAGCAGGCCCTTGCGCCCGGTGATTGTTTGCAGCAAGCTGCCTGCCGCCTCGCAACCCACGGCATCGATACAAACGTCGGCACCGAAGTAATCGGTTGTCTTTTTCAGGAAGAGCACCGGATCGCCGATGGATTCGAAATTATAGGCCTCGCATTGCGCGTAGCGCCGTACGAAGTCGAGGCGGTACTCGAGGTGGTCGATAACGATCACGCGGCCGGCGCCGAAGAGCCAGGAGCACTTCGCAGCAAGGATCCCGATGGGACCCGCGCCGAAAACCACCACCGTGTCGCCGGGCTTGATACCGGCCATTTCGGCGGCCTGGTAGCCCGTGGGCACCACGTCGGTGAGCAGCACGGCGTCGTCGAGGTCCATGCCCTCGGGAATGATCGTGGGGCCCACGTTGGCGTAGGGTACGCGCACATACTCCGCCTGCCCGCCGTCGTAGCCGCCGGCGGTGTGGGAATAGCCGAAAATGCCGCCCACTGCCGTGGCCTGGGTGTTCGACTCATGGCAGTTTCCAAAAAGCTCCTGCTTGCAGAACGGGCAGGACCCGCAGGCGATGTTGAAGGGAACCAGGACGCGGTCGCCGACCTTGATGTTGGTGACCTCGGGACCTACTTCTTCCACAACACCGGTAAATTCATGCCCGAAGGTCATGCCAACGCGGGTGTCGGGAACGAGCCCGTGGTAGAGGTGCAGGTCGGAGCCGCAGATACAGGACCGGGTGACGCGAACGATAGCATCCTGCGGGTGCAGGATCTCCGGCATGGGCTTGTTACGATCAGCGCGAACACGGAAGGGGCCGCGAAAATTCATTGCTAGCATGGGCAAATTTTGTTTGGATGAAACAATTCCTTTTTGCGGGGCGGCGGCTTCCCTTTTCGCTTAAAAACCATGCCGGTTGACGCCGGAATTCAAAGGATCCAACCGCGACCAAAGCCCATCCGGAGCGGCTTTCAGCAAGCGCCCCCGGTTACGCGGCACCGAAATTGAATGACCGTAGTTCTACAATAAGCGATGTCTCCACTCCTATTCTTTCCACCCTGGCTTTCCGCAACGCTTTGGGGCCTGCTCTCCGGCTCGGCCCTTCTCCTCGGTGCCGGGATCGGCTACTTCCGTCATGTGCCGGTTCGCACTGTTGGGCTCATCATGGCATTTGGCAGTGGGGTGCTGATCTCGGCGCTCGCTTTCGAGCTGATGGATGAAGCCTACCGCAACGGTGGCTTTGTAGCGGCTGCAGCGGGCTTCCTGGGCGGGGCGCTCCTGTATTCCGGCGCCAACTGGGCGCTGAACCGACACGGCGCGCGGCACCGGAAGCGCTCGGGCAAGCTGCAGCCCAGCGAGGAGCAGCACCCGGGCAGCGGCACCGCGATCGCCATCGGCGCGCTGATTGACGGGATCCCGGAGTCGGTCGCCATCGGCCTGACCATGATCCACGGAGGATCGGTGAGTATGGCGGCCGTCATTGCCATTTTCCTGAGTAATATTCCCGAATCGCTTTCGAGCTCCACCGGCATGAAAAAAGCAGGGCGGAGCGCGCGGTACATTTTCAGTATCTGGGCCGTCATTACGGTCCTTTCGGGACTCGCCGCGCTGGCGGGCTACTCCTTCTTCAGCCAGCTGTCTCCTTCGTGGACAGCAGCCCTCGTTGCCATGGCCGCGGGCGCCATCCTTGCGATGCTGAGCAGCACGATGATCCCCGAAGCCTACGAGGAAGCGCACGACTTTATCGGCATCGTCACTGTCCTCGGGTTCCTGGCGGCATTCTTCCTGAGTAAAATGGATAGCTAAATAAGCGACGTGAAGTGCCCCCTGCCGCATTATTGTTCGACCAGCAGTTCGGAGTGCTGCGTCTTTGCAGCAGCCAGCTCATTATATAAGGAAAGCCGCCCTTCCAGTTCGGAGTTCATACCATTTAACCTTATGAAGCGCGGCGGGCATAGAACGTAAACTGAGTGCATGCTATCAGAAAGACTCTGTTGAACGGCTTTTCCTGAATGCGAGACACGGAATCGAACCTCTGTCCGCCAGCCCGGAGATAAGCTTAAAAGAGTGCACAAAAAAAAGCCTCCGTGTGGAGGCCTTTCGTTAGTTGCGAAGACAGGGATCGAACCTGTGACCTTCGGGTTATGAGCCCGACGAGCTACCGCTGCTCTACTTCGCGTTGCAAATATAGGAGCCCATTTCATAGCAGCCAAAAAAAGATCCTTCTTTTTTTTAGAAGGATCCGAACAAACTTTTCAAAACGCTTTTCAGCCCGGTCTGGTACGTAAAAAGCTGTCGCCGGAACAACGCCAAACCACAAACCCCAAACTACAAACTTTCGCTACCCCCGCTTGCGTACATCGGAGCCGCCCGACTTATGGCTTTCCACCAGGTTGGCGGAGCCGCGGTAGTAGATGTCGGAGCCGCCCGAAGCGGAAGCCCGGATCTCGCGGTTTACCGTCACGTCGACGTCGGAGCCGCCCGAAGCGTCGGCCGTGCAGGTGTCGACGGCCAGGTCCTTGCCCTTGAAATCGGAGCCGCCGGAAGCGCTGACCGTCAGCGAACCACCCGTGCCGCTGATATCGGCATCGGAGCCGCCGGAGATCTGGACCGTGAGGGCGCCGGCTACCGCTACCGACCCTTTGAAGTCGGCACCACCCGACAGGTCGAGCTTGAGGCTGGGGCTGTGGAGTGTGCCTTCCACATACACGTCGGAGCCGCCCGAAGCGCTCAGCAGGTCGATAACCGTTGCCGAAACATAGGCCTTGAGGTTCCGGCTGTTGCCCCAGACCATGCCCTTGCCATCGTTCGATTCAAACCAGATGCGGAGGATCCCGTTCTCGACGCTGGTGCGGATCCGGTCGCGAAACTCGATCGTCCGTGCGCTGACGGCAACCGCCTCGGTGCCTTCGCTGAGGTACAGGTCGATGCCCGCCTGTACACGGATGCCGTGGAAGGCCGGAACGCTGCGCACCTGCGCCATGTCGTCGTGGATGGTTTTTTGCGCGGAGGCCCCGGTGGCCAGGGCGAGGAGGATGATTGCCAGTATCTTTTTCATATCGGGGAGGTTATCTGTTTCCTGTAGTACGCCCAAGGGAGGAAAAATGTTACAGCGCCATCAAACCGGTCCTGTACCTTTGCGCCGACATCCTCGGGGTGCTGCGACCGCTCAACACGGTTTAAGCTGAGATTATACCCGTCGAACCTGATCAGGGTAATGCCTGCGCAGGGAAGGCTGAACACTTTTTTGTTCCCTCCTCCTTTTCGCACCCGCATTTCCCTTTCATTTAAAACCACTTTTACAATGAAAAGGACTGCATTCTCGCTTCTCCTCCTCGCCGCCGCATCTGGCGCCGGTGCACAAACCAAAATCGCCGACACCCTCGAGCTCGTTCCCGTCGAAGTACGGAGCACGCGCGCTTCGGAAAAGGCACCGTTTACCAGGACCGATCTGAGCCGCGCAGCCATCGAGCGGCAAAACATGGGACAGGATCTTCCCTTCCTCCTCAACCAGACACCATCTACCGTGGTTAGCTCCGACGCAGGTACCGGTATTGGCTACACCGGGCTCCGGATCCGCGGCACCGACCTCACGCGGATCAACGTCACGCTCAACGGCATCCCCTACAACGACCCCGAGTCGCAGGGTGTTTACTTCGTCGACCTCCCCGACTTTGCATCCTCGCTCGGCTCGATTCAGGTGCAGCGCGGCGTGGGCACTTCGTCCAACGGCGCCGGCGCCTTCGGGGCAACGCTTAACCTGAGCACCAACGAAGTGCGCAAGACGGCGTACGCGGAGCTGTTCAACAGCTACGGCTCGTTCAACAGCTGGCGCAACACCGTGAAGGTGGGCACCGGCCTGCTCAACGACCACTTCACCGTAGACGCCCGCCTGTCGCGGATCTCCAGCGACGGGTTCATCGATCGCGGCAGCAGCAACCTGCAGTCGTACTTTCTCTCCGCCGCCTGGCTCGGTGCACGCAGCAGCATCCGCGTCAACGTGTTTTCGGGAAAGGAAAAGACCTACCAGGCCTGGAACGGCATCCCCGAATACAAGCTGTTCTTCAACCAGGACAGCCTGCTCGCCCATTATTACAACAACATCGGCTCGCTCTATTTCACGCCCGCCGATTCGGCCAACCTGTTTGGCTCCAACCCGCGCCGCTATAACGGTTACCTTTACCCGAACCAGACCGACAATTTCCGCCAGGACCATTACCAGCTGTTCCTCAACCACCGTCTCAAGAGCGGCATCGCCCTCGGCGCGGCCTTCTTCTTCACGCATGGCGAAGGCTATTACGAGGAGTATAAATACGGCCAGAAGTACAGCAGCTACGGCCTGCCCGACTACAGTGCCGGCGGCGCAACCCTCACGCGTACCGATCTTGTGCGCCAGCTGTGGCTGAAAAACGACCTGTACGGCGCCACCTTCTCGGCCGAATGGAAGCGCCGCGACCTGGAACTCACCTTCGGCGGCGCCTGGACCCGGTTTGACGGCCAGCACTACGGCAACGTTATCTGGGCGGCGCAGGGTATCGACAAAGACTACCAGTGGTACCACTTCCCGGCCCGCAAAGACGATGGCAACATCTATGGAAAGGCCGGCTATACGATCGCGAAGAACCTGTACGCGATGGTCGACCTGCAATACCGCAGCGTACAGCACACGGTAACCGGAACGCGGAAGTTTCCCGGGCTGCTCGTGAACCGCCGCTGGAACTTTTTTAACCCAAAGGCAGGCCTGCGTTATGAAGGCCGTGGCTTCAGTGCCTATGCGTCGTACGCAGTGGGGCAGAAAGAGCCGAACCGGACCGACTTCGAAACCGGCGCCGGCATCGCCGACCCGCGCCCGGAAAAGCTGCACGACATTGAAGCCGGCATCGAGCACCGCGGCGGGCGTGCGCAGTATGGAATGAACGGCTACTACATGCGCTACAAAGACCAGCTCGTGCTCACCGGCAAGCTTAACGACGTCGGCGACGCGATCCGCGTGAACGTTCCGGACAGCTACCGTCTTGGCCTGGAGGCCTGGGGCGGCGGGCGTGTCAACAAGTGGCTGGCGCTGCAGGGCAACGTTACGGTGAGCCGCAACATCCTGAAAGCTTTTAACGACTACGTGCCGCGCTACGACGTCAACTTCGACTTTACCGGCTACGACACGCTGCGTTTTGTCAACACGCAGATTGCCTTTTCGCCCTGGCTCACCAGCGCCGCCACGATCGTGGTCACCGCGGCAAAAGGCCTCGACTTCTCGCTCGTAAGCAAAGGCGTCAGCAAGCAATACCTGGATAATACAACGAGCGCCTCGAAGCAGATCCGCGGCTATTTCGTGCAGGATGCCGAGCTCCGCTACACGACGCCGGTCCGCAAAGGCCTTCGCGGTATCGAATTCTTCGTCCGCGTCAACAACGTCTGGAACCGCAAGTACGAGTCGAACGGATATACGTATTCCTACAAGTACGACAACTCGCTGATCCGCGAAAACTTCTACTACCCGATGGCGGGAACCAACGTGCTGACGGGGGTGAATGTGCGGCTGTAGAATATCGGGTAACGAATATCGAATAACGAATATCGAATATCAGATATCGAGGGGGCTTTCCGGAAACGGGGAGCCCTCCTTGTGTGGGGAGGGCTCAGTTCGCTATCCGATATTATCTGATCGATATTCGATATTCGGTCTTACTTATCCACCGGGTACTTCTCCTGCCAGGCAAGGATGCCGCCGACGAGGTTGTTGGTGTTCTTGAAACCGAGCTGGTCGAGGACCATGGCCGCCATCATCGAGCGGTGGCCGCTGCGGCACTGCAGGATCACTTCGTCTTCCTTGAAGTCTTCGAGCTCGTCTACCTGCATGGTCTGGATCTTTCCCAGCGGGTAGAGGCGGCTGCCGGCGATGCGGCACTCGGCGTATTCGTGCGGCTCGCGCACGTCGATCAGGATAAATTTTTCGCCGCGTTCCATCTTGGCGTTGAGTTCGTCGATGCTGATGTTATTCATGGAGCGTTTTATTGCGGTTGTTGTTGGGCCGGCGGCGGCGCCACGGCCTGTGTTGTATCGGTTCTTGCCGGCGGGTTGACGTCGAGCCAGAGATCCACCATCTGCCCGGGGCGGATGCGGAAGCTGCGGCCCCTGCTGTCGTGTACCTCGGGGCTTTGGCGCACCACGAAGGCGGCCAGCGAATCGCGGACGCCCGGGGCCACTACAGAACCGAGGATGTAGCCCTCGCTCTCGATAAGCGCCCGCGCCTGCTCGTAGGTCATACCCACGAACTGCGGCACTTCGCGCGCTTCCTGGCCCACACCGCTGCCGACAACGAGGTCGATGCGGCTTCCAACGCGAATCTTGCTGCCGGGGGCGATCGGGCTTCCGTTCACCGTCTGGTCGAGCACGGTGCCCTTGGCGAAGTCGGGCCGCGATGTGGTATCTCCCAGCTTGAGCCCGAGGTTGCGGAGCAGCATTTCGGCGTTGCGGAGGTTGTAGCCACGGAGGTTGGGCATGTCGACATCCGGCGGAATCACGCGGTTGACGGTGAGGTACACGGTGCGGCTTACCTTGACAACGGCATCTGCCTCGGGCACCTGCTTGATCACGGCGGAAGGAGCCAGTGAATCGTAGTACACCGAATCCTGGATCACGTAGTCGAAGCCACCCGCGTCGAGCAGCTTTTCCGCCTCGCCGAGTGTTTTGCCGGTGACCGCCGGCACGTTGCGCGCAACACCGTGACGCGTGATGCTGTTAAGCGACAATATGAAAATCAGCAACAGCAGCAGCACCAGGGCAAGTGCCCACAACACGTTGATCCAAAGGGGCCGGCCGGTGACATTGCGGTGAATGAAATTTTTCAAGTACGTGGCGGATTTGAGGGTGCAAGATAAGGAATCGCTTAGGAGCGGGCGAGGCACTGCTCCAGCAGGCTTCCGTAAAACTCGGTCAGCGACAGTCCCGCGGCGCGCACCTGCTGCGGGATCACCGAGGCCTCGCTCTGGCCCGGCACCGTGTTGATCTCGAGCATGAAGGGGCCCGCCTCGTTGTTGTAGATAAAGTCGATCCGCACAACGCCGCTGCAGTTGAACACTTCGTAGATCCGCTGCGCGGCAGACTCCAGTGCCGACTTCCAGCCCGCATCGATGTCGGCGGGCGTTACCTCCGAAGACTTGCCTTCGTATTTGGCCTCGAAATCGAAAAACTCGTTGTGCGCGATGATCTCGGTGATGGGCAGCACATGGATGGCGCCGCCGGCCCGGTAGACACCCACGGTAAACTCGCGGCCGCTGATCATCTCCTCCACCAGCACCTGGTCGTCTTCGGCAAACGCCTTTTCGAGGGCCGGGGCGAGATCGGCGCCTTCCGACACCTTGCTCATCCCGATGCTCGACCCGCCGTTATTGGGCTTCACGAAAACGGGAAGCTTGAGGCGGTCGAGGATGTCGCCGGTATTGTAGGGTGTATGCCTGAACAGGTGTACCGACCGGGCAACGTTGATGCCCGCCATCGCGGCCACCGCCACCGTATAGCGCTTGTTGAAGGTGAGCGCCGATGTCGCCGCATTGCAGGACGTGTACGGAAGACCGATCATATCGAAATAGCCCTGGAGCTTGCCGTCTTCGCCGGGCGTGCCATGAAGGCCTACGAATACGGCATCGAACTGCACGAGCTCGGTGCCGAGCGTAAGGGTGAAATGCTCGCGGTTCACCAGCGTCTTCTGCCCGTCCTCGTGCTCGTAGTACCAGCCTGCCGGATTTATGTCGATCGTATAGACATCGTATTTGGCCTTGTCGAGGTGCTCATAGATGGTGCGGGCCGATTTGTAGGAAATAACGGCTTCGCCCGAGTAGCCGCCCGTTATCAGCGCGATCTTCTTCTTCATGGCGTAAAGCTATGGAACCGCAGAACAAGGAACAAGGAACAAGGAATTAAGAAATTAGGTAAAAATTTTCTAATAAAAAGGGAAGCCATTTCTGACTTCCCTTCGTTATTCGTAGTTCCTTGTTCCTTGTTCGATATTCTCAGAGATGCAGGCGCTCTTTCTTCTCGAGCAGCCCTTCCACCGTTTCCTGGTACATCTCGTCGGGTACGCAGCAGTCGACGGGGCAAACCGCGGCGCACTGCGGCTCCTCGTGGAAGCCCTGGCACTCGGTGCATTTGCTGGGAACGATATAATAAGTGTCGTTGGCGATGGGCGCGTTGCGCTGGCCTGCGTCGACGGTGCTGCCATCGATGAGCACGTAGGTGCCTTTCACAGAGGTGCCGTCGGCGATCGACCAGTCGACACCACCTTCATAGATCGCGTTATTCGGACACTCGGGCTCGCAGGCGCCGCAGTTAATACATTCGTCGGTTATCTTGATGGCCATAAAGTCGGTTTGGGGTTGAGCGTTACTTTTGTGCGACAAAAATAAAGGGTGCTCATGAATTTGCAAGAACGGATTGACCTGCTGGTGCGGCTTGGCGACTATCTCGGCGGCAACGATCCGGAATGGGAGGAGGCAAAGCGCAAGGCCTACCGCGAAAACAACTGGTTTACCGAGGAGTTTGTCAACCTGTCGGCGGCCAACATCCGCACGGCCTTCCTTCGCCGCGAAGCACTGACCGCCCTCGCGGAGCGGTACAAGATCCCGGAGGTTACCGAAGATCCGAAGAAGGTCGGCCTCGTGCTGGCCGGTAATATCCCGCTGGTGGGCTTTCACGATGTGCTCTGCACCTTCCTGGCCGGCCACCGCGCGATGATCAAGCTTTCCTCGAAAGACAGCGTGCTGCTCAGCCACCTCGTTGAAAAGGCCATCTCCTGGGCACCGGCCGCTGCCGCTTACCTCGTGCTCAGCGAGCGGCTGACGGGCTGCGACGCCTACATCACCACCGGAAGCAACAATACCGCCCGCTATTTCGAGCACTACTTCGGCAGGTATCCCCATATCATCCGCCGCAACCGTACCTCGGTGGCCATACTGACGGGCCACGAAACGGCGGGCGACCTGGAAAAACTGGCAGACGACATTTGCCAATATTTCGGGTTGGGCTGCCGAAATGTAACCCAGCTCTGGGTTCCGGAGGGATATGACTTTAAACCATTGTTAACGGCACTCGACAAATACAAGGGCCTCGAGCAGCATAATAAGTTCCGAAACAACTACGATTACAACCTGGCCGTACATATCATCAACAACCATTTTTACATGACCAACGGCACCGTGCTGCTGCTGGAAAACGAAAGCCCCTTCGCCCCCATCAGCCAGGTCCATTACCGCTTCTACAAAGACCGCCAGGAGGCCGAAAACGCGCTCCGGGCGCAGGAAGACATCCAGTGTATCGTGGGGGAAGGTCACACGGCTTTCGGCGGCGCGCAATGCCCCGCACTCGATACCTTCGCCGACGGTGTCGACACGCTGCAATTCCTGCGCTCGCTGTAATCCGGAGAACTACGAAGGTCTTAGTAAATGTTTGTTAAACTGAACAGGAGGCATCCGAAAGATCGAACCGCGCTGTTATTTTGTTGTGCAGAGGCATACATTTTGACAGTATCCCATAACCCTATTCAATAGCACACTATGAAATGGAAGCAAGTATTGATGATCGTTGCGATTAGTGCTGCGACCACCTTCGGCAGCATCTTCGCGTACCAGAAGTTCTTCGCGCCGGACCGCTATGCGATCGGCTCTTCGGAAAAAGGCCTTCCCGCCAACTACGCCGGCTTCTTCAACGGCGGACCCGGCGGAGCGGCCGAGCCCATCGACCTTACAAAAGCCGCCAATGCCGCAGTGCCGGCGGTGGTGCACATCAAGACCAAGATCCCGGCGAAGACCATTTCCAACAACATCCCGAAGAACCGCCAGAGCGGGTCGTTCTTCGACGACTGGTTCGACGACCTCTTTGGCTCCGGCCCCAACGTCATCCCTGAGCAGCGCGCCTCGGGCTCCGGTGTTATCATCTCGGAAGACGGCTATATCGTTACCAACAACCACGTTATCTCCAACGGCTCCGACGGCGTTGCCGACGAGATCATGGTGACCCTGCACAACCGCAAGACCTATAAGGCCCGCCTCATCGGCCGCGACCCGAGCTCCGACCTGGCCGTGCTGAAGATCGACGGCAGCAAGTTTCCCTTCCTCGTCTACGGCAACTCCAACAACGTACAGCTTGGCCAGTGGGTACTTGCCATCGGCTACCCCCTGACCCTCGAAACAACTGTGACCGCCGGCATCGTATCGGCCACCGGCCGCTCCATCAATATCAACCGCCGCCAGAGTGAAACGCCCGTGGAATCCTTCATCCAGACGGACGCAGCGGTCAACCAGGGCAACAGCGGTGGCGCCCTTGTGAACACCAACGGTGAGCTTATCGGTATCAACTCGGCGATCCTCGCCCCGACGGGCACCTACGCCGGCTACTCCTTTGCCATACCGGTGCAGATCGTCAAGAAGATCGTTGACGACATCGTGCGCTACGGCGACGTACAGCGCGGCTACCTCGGCATCACCTATATCGCTACCGATGACATGACCGAAGAGCAGATGAAGGCCCAGGGCCTGCAGGTGAACCAGGACGGCGTGCTCGTATCGGGTGTGGCCAACGACGGCGGCGCCTTTGCAGCCGGCATCCGCAAGGGTGATGTCATCACGCGGGTCAACGGAGCATCGGTAAATACCGGCATCCAGATGAGCGCGCAGATCGCCTCCTTCCGGCCCGGCGACAAGGTATCCGTTACCTATGTCCGCAACAGCAAGGAATACAGCACTGAGGTAACCCTCAAGAAGAAAGGCGATGTGGTAACGCAGAATATCGGCAACCGCCTTGGCGCCGACCTCGCCACGCTCGATAAAACGAAGGCCCGCCAGTACGGCATCGCCGGCGGCGTGGTGGTGCAGAAGATCACCGAGGGCGGCCCCATCAGCAATACGCGGATGCAGCCCGGCTTCGTGATCACCAGCGTCAACGGCCAGGACGTGGCCAGCGTGGAGCAGCTCGGCCAGGTGATCGCCACCCTTTCCGACCCGCGGATCCGCATTGAAGGTATCTACCCGGGCTACGACGGCTCGTATACGTACCCGATGACGCTCGATCAGTAGGAACAGCAGAACAAGGAACAAGGAATAATGAATATCGAAGGGAAGTCTGGAAACGGGCTTCCTTTTTTTGTTGAGCCTTAGCCGCTGCTCGTCCCTGGTTCCTTGTTCAGGATTCCTTGTTCCTTGTTCTCCTGTTCTTTCTGCGGCAGCGCCGCAGAAATTAGGGGTTTTTCTAAGCAAGCGCGGCCGTAAATTCGGCTCCCTAAATTGCACATGACATGAAACGCCTGGCCTTTTTAACCCTCGGGGTGGCCGCTGCCGGCCTGCTTGCCTTTACTCCGCCGGGAGACAAGAAACCCAAGAAGATCAAGTACATCGATCCCGCCAACATGGACCTGAGCGTCAAGCCGGGCCAGAACTTTTACCGCTATGCCAACGGCTCCTGGCTTAAAAAGAACCCTGTGCCCGCATCGAAGACCCGCTGGGGCTCCTTCGACGAGCTGCGCGAGGAAAGCAGCCGCCGCATGCGCCTGCTGCTGGAAGACGCCGCCAAACAAAGCAGCGATCCGAAGCTGCAGCAGGTAGGCGAGTTTTACCTGAGCGGCATGGACACCGTGCAGATCGAGCAGCTGGGCTACACGCCCATCAAAGCCGACCTGCAGCGTATCGATGCCCTTACCTCCATCCCCGACTTCCTCAACGAGCTTGCCTGGGAACGTACGCAGGGCATGGGCGGAGCGCTCTTCAGCTTCAGCATCTCGCAGGACCGCAAGAAGGTGGACCAGTACATCCCGATGATCGGCCAGGGCGGCCTGACCCTCCCCGACCGCGACTATTACCTGAAAAACGACGCGCGTAGCCTGAACATCCGCTCGAACTACCGCCAGCACCTGATGACGATGTTCACCCTCATCGGCTATGGCGCGCGTGAGGCCGACCAGAAGGGCGACGCCGTGATGCGGATCGAAACCGCGCTTGCCAAAGCCCAAATGGCGCGCGTGGAAATGCGTGACCCCTACAAGACCTACAACAAGTATGCGCTGAAAGACATGTCCCAACTTACGCAGGGCATTGACTGGGGCATGCTGATGAACAAGATGAAGCTCTCTGGTCCCGACTCCGTGATCGTAAGCAACCCCAACTTCCTCCGCGCCGTAGACGTGCTGCTCAGCGGCATTTCGCTCGACGACTGGAAGACCTACCTGAAGTGGAACGTACTGAACAACACGGCAGCCTACCTCAGCTCGAACTTCCGCCAGCAGGACTTCCGTATGCGCTCGGCACTGACAGGCCAGAAGGAAATGACGCCGCGCTGGCAGTTCGTCAGCGGTCTTATCGACCAGCAGCTCGGCGACCAGCTCGGCCAGCTGTACGTGGCCCGCTACTTCAAGCCCGAAGCCAAGCAGCGGATGCTCGACCTCGTGAACAACCTTCAGGAAACATTCGCCGGACGTATCCGCAACCTGTCGTGGATGAGCGAGGAAACGAAAGTGCGCGCCTTGGAGAAGCTCAATGCCTTCACCAAGAAGATCGCGTATCCCGACAAGTGGAAAGATTACAGCTCGATTACCATCGCCCGCAACGATCTCCTCGGCAATATCCGCCGCTCGGCCCAGTGGCGCTACAACGATATGGTCGGTCGCTACGGCAAGCCCGTTGACCGCACCGAGTGGGGCATGACGCCTCCGACGATCAATGCCTATTACAGCCCGGTGAATAACGAGATCGCCTTCCCCGCCGGCATTCTCCAGTTTCCCTTCTTCGACTTCGGCGCCGACGATGCCGTGAACTACGGTGGCATTGGTGCCGTGATCGGCCACGAGATGACCCACGGCTTCGACGACTCCGGCCGGCAGTACGCAGCCAGCGGCAACCTGAGCGACTGGTGGACGAAGGCCGATGCCGACATGTTCAAGAAGCGCGCCGACGAGGTGGTGAACCAGTATAACGGATTCACCGTGCTCGACACGCTGCATGTGAACGGACGCCTGACGCTTGGTGAGAACCTCGCCGACCTTGGCGGCCTCAACATCGCTTACGAAGCCTTTACCAAAACGAAGCAGTTCCGCGAAGGCAAGAAGATCGACGGCTTCACGCCGCAGCAGCGCTTCTTCCTCAGCTGGGCCCAGGTATGGCGCAGCAACTCCACCGACGAGTCGCTCGCGCAGCTGATCCTCACCGATCCGCATTCGCCCGGCGAGCACCGCGCCAACGGTCCCATCGTGAATATGGATGCCTGGTACGAAGCCTTCAACATCCAGCCTTCTGACCCGATGTACAGAGCCCCGGAAGCCCGGACACGGATCTGGTAATCTTTCCCCGTAGAAATACAAAGGCCTCCCCCGCGGAGGCCTTTTCTTTTTACTTTCCCGCGCCCGGTGGAAAAGTTCGCATAACCGCGGTAGTTGTATTATTTTAGAGGAAGCAAACATTTGCGAACACTAAAACCAAAACATATGGGCTTTGTAAAAGAGTTCAAGGAATTCGCACTCAAGGGCAACGTAGTGGAGCTGGCTGTAGCCGTGATCATCGGCGCCGCCTTCGGGGCGATCATTTCGTCGTTGGTGGAAGACGTCATCACCCCGCTGATCATGACGCCTATCCTCGACCGCGCCGGCCTCAACGACCTAGACAAGCTATCCTGGGGCGCCGTGAAATACGGCAAGTTCATCGCCGCCGTCCTGAAGTTCCTCCTTATCGCACTCTCCCTGTTCCTGATGATCAAGGCCATCAACCGCATGAAGCGCCGCAAGGACGTTCCTGCCGTCGACAAGCCGAATGCACCGGAGTACTCGCTGCAGGAGAAACTGCTGATGGAAATCCGGGATTCGCTGAAGCGCTAAGCGCTTCGCATTGAATAGTAGCTATTGAATAATGTGTATTGAATAAGGGGCATCTCCACAAAGGAGAATGCCCTTATTTATTTTTCATTTGTAGGAAATCAGCAAGCCCTTCCCGTTATTCAATATTCAATGGCTATTAAATATTATTCATTGGCTCCGCCTAGGGTCGTTCCTGCGCCCTGAGCCAGCGCTCGGGAATATCGTTGTTGCTGGCCTGCTGGTAGTCTTTGTAGGAGCAGGCGATGAATTGCTCGTCGGGAAGCTGCATCCACCAGCGACCGGTACGCTTGCTTTGTAGAAATACGGTATCGACTTCGGCGAAGAGGGTATGAAACTCGTTGAACGAATCGCGCTCGCTGAGCGACACCTCGCGGTTCCCGCGGCTGCAGCCGTCCACGAAATACCAAAGCATATGGGCGATCTGCTGCGCCGTCAGGCCGTCGCGGTCGCGCTCGGGAAGAAAGCCGTAGATGCCGAGGCTTTCCAGGTGCGGGCTCATGCCGGCATATTGCATCAGCGTGCAGGCTTCCTCGCCGTTCAGGCCGTTGGGCGAAAGCGTGCTGGCGGGCGCAAATGCGCTGGCGAAAGCCGACATATCGAAGCTCATAAAGTGGCAATTACGGATCACCGGCTCCATCTCCTCGATGTGCTCCTTCACGGTGCCGACGCGGAAACAATCGAACCGGAGCTTGTCCATCGTTTCGAGCATCCGCGGATGGACGTAATAGCTCTGGAAGGCCAGGTGGTTATAGTGCTTCAGGTGGTTGGGCTCGGCGGTGAGCAGCTCCATCAGGAAGTTGTCGGCGCGTTTCGGCGAGTCGATATGGATATCGACGATGGCGTCGACACCAACCGCCTCAACGGTCTTTGCATCGTCGGCAAAGGCATAGTACTGCGCCAGCGTCAGGTCGTGCGAGCCGCCCAGCACCACAACGCGCTTGCCGATGCCCATAAGCTCCTTGATCACGATCTTCAGCGCGGCCTGCGAGTCGGCCTGGCTGTTGCCCGCCTTTACATTTCCGATATCGGCCAGTTGCACATCGGTATGCCAGTAGTACAGGTCGTAAAAAGCCTTCCGCACGGCATCCGGCGCAATGCTGAGACCGCGGTGGCCGCTCCCGCGCTGCTCGCCGCAGCCCACCAGCACCACCTGTGCGGCATCGAGATCGGGAAACTGCTCCTCGTACAAGGCGATCACTTTACCGACCTGCCCCTCGCGGTAGCCGGCATCCTCCGACAGGAGGGCGGTATTGACCGGTTCCAGGAAATCCACTAGGCTGAGGTAATCCGACATCGTTTGAATTTGCGGCAAACTTAAGCAATGGGTCGCTAGTTTTACCGGCCAAACGGCACCGACATGAAAGGTATCTGCACAGTAATCGCCGTCCTGATTTGCACGCTCCTCCAGGCCCAGCGCACGATCCGCTTCGACATACGAAGCCGGCGCGACAGCAGCGTCATCCCCTATGCATCGGCCGAGGGCAAAGGACTGCAGGCAAAGCCGGCCGATGATTCGGGCCATCTCGAGGTCCGCGTGCCCGGGCCCGTTACCATTACCTTCAGCGCCGTTGGCTTTGCATCGCTCACCTACCGCGTTACCGACAGCACGGCGGGCCCCGTCCGGATCTTCCTGCTGCCCTCCGAAAAAGAAGAAGCGGCCGTCGTGGTTACTTCCTTCCGCACCAACAGCCGCATCGAAAACCTGCCGACGCGGGTGGAGGTACTGGGCAGCGAGGAAGTTGACGAAGAAACCGGGATCAAGCCGGGCAACATTGCCTCGCTTATCGGCGATATAGCCGGCGTTCAGATCCAGCAGGCGTCGGCAGTTTCGGGAAACGTAGAAATGCGGATCCAGGGCCTGCCCGGTCAATACACGCAATTACTCCGCGACGGGATGCCGCTGTTTGGCGCGTTCGCGGGCAACTTCTCCGTGCTGCAGCTACCCCCGCTCGACCTGAAGCAGATCGAGATCGTGAAAGGCTCTTCGTCGACACTCTACGGGGGCGGCGCCATCGCGGGCATGGTCAACGTGGTTACGCGGCGGCCGGTGGAAGGCGCGATGGAGAAAACGATCCTGCTCAATCAAAGCTCGCTCGGCGAATCGAATGTGAACCTTTACCTGTCGCAGCGCCGCGGGCGCCAGGGCTTTACCCTTTTCGCAGGCGTCAACCGGCAAACGGTAAGGGACGTCGATGGCGACGGCTATACCGACCTGGCGCGCTCGCGAAGCATCGTGCTGCACCCGGTGCTGTACTTCTACCCTTCTGCCACGCAAACGCTGTCGATCGGCTACAACGGCAACTTCGAAGTGCGCAGTGGCGGCGACATCCTCCAGCTCGAAGGCAGGGGCGATGCGCAGCACGCTTTCTTCATCCGCAACCGCATCACACGGCACAGCGCCGACCTGCAATGGGAAGCGCGCCCGAACAGCGACCGCCGCATCACGCTGAAAGCGATCGGAAGCTGGCTCGACCGGAGCATTGCCGCCAATACCTTCACGCAGGATTTTACGGCGAGGCAGTTCTCGTATTACACCGAGCTTTCTTCGTTCCGGCACTACAGCAAACACGACCTTGTATCCGGGATCAATGTGCAGGGGCAGGCCTTTCGCGCGCCGGGGCTCAGGCTTCCGGGCGAAAGCTATACGACCTTCGGCGTTTTTGTACAGAACGACTGGCGGCTGCACCCGAAGCTGACGCTCGAGTCGGGGTTCCGCTTTGATTACAATAGCACCGTGCAGGCTTTTCCGCTGCCGCGCCTGTCGCTGCTGTACCGTATTTCCCCGGTATGGACAGCGCGCCTCGGCGGCGGCTATGGCTACCGAGTCCCCTCCGCCTTCAGCAACGACCTCGACGAACGCAACTACCCGCTGCTCCGCGACGGGGGCAGCACGGCAGAGCGGGCACACGGCGCCAACTTCGACGTCAACTTCCACCAACGGATCGATGAGGCGGACCTGACCATCAACCAATCCTTCTTCATCACCTCCGTAAGCCGCGTAGCGGAGCTGGAGTCGGTTCCCGGTGGATTGCGCCTCCACAACTGGCCCGAAAAAGAGCCCTTGCGGACGCAGGGCACCGAAACCTACGTGCAGCTGCGCATCGACGAGCTGGAAGCTTACCTGGGTTATACATTCACGGATGCCGTACGCCGCTACTTTCCGCGACAACCGCAGCAGCCGCTCATCGCGCGCGACAAATTCGCCGCGCTCCTGGCCTACGAGTTCACCGACAACTTCCGGCTGGGTATCGAAGCATCGCATATCGGGCAGCAGTACCGCGAAGACGGCAGCCGTACGCCCGCGTACTTCCTGTCTGCGGCCATGATCCGCTACGATTGGCGCAAAATATCTTTCGTGCTGAACTGCGAGAACCTGTTTGACTACCGCCAAAGCCGCGAGGAATCCCTCGTGGCCGGCGGAACGCCGCAGAGCCCGCTGTTCCGCGAGCTCTGGGCGCCGATCGACGGCCGGGTGGTCAACCTGTCGGTTCGTATCAGGTGGTAAAACCGGCATTTCCTCCTACTCTTTGGGAAGGCCCGGGGATGGGCTTATCTTCGCGGCCATGGACGCTATCCTCCAACAGATCAACGAGTATAAGCAAGAGATCGAAAGTGCCGACCTGGGAAACAGCCAGTCACTGGAAGCTTTCCGCATCCGGTTTCTCGGCAGCAAAGGCATTGTGAAAGGCCTCATGGGCGAAATGCGCCATGTGCCCGCGGAGCAGAAAAAGGAGTTCGGGCAGTTGCTCAACGACTTCAAGCTGTTTGCCGAGAGCCGGTTTGAAGGCGCCCGCGAAGGCCTGGAAAACGGAGCTGCGACGGAAGATTCCGGCCAGGACCTGAGCCTGCCCGGTGACCCGCTGCAAGCCGGTACGCGCCACCCCCTGAGCCTCGTGCGCCAGCGTATCATCAACATCTTCCAGCGTCTTGGCTTCGCCGTGGCCGATGGCCCCGAGATCGAGGATGACTGGCACAACTTTACCGCGCTCAACCTGCACGAGAACCATCCTGCGCGTGATATGCAGGATACGTTCTACATCCACCAGAACCCGGACTGGCTGCTGCGGACGCACACGTCCAACGTGCAGATCCGCGAGATGGAAAAGGGCAAGCTCCCGATCCGCATTATCTGCCCGGGCCGCGTGTACCGCAACGAGACCATCTCGGCGCGTGCGCACTGCTTCTTCCACCAGGTGGAAGGATTGTATATCGACGAGCACGTTTCCTTTGCCGACCTGAAACAGACGCTTTATTTCTTTGTGAAGGAGATGTTTGGCCCGGATATCAAAGTGCGTTTCCGTCCCTCCTACTTCCCGTTCACCGAGCCTTCGGCCGAGATGGATGTGACCTGCACCATCTGCGGCGGATCGGGTTGCGGCCTTTGCAAGCACACGGGCTGGGTGGAGATCATGGGCTGCGGCATGGTGCACCCGAAGGTGCTCGAAAACTGCGGCATCGACTCCAACAAATACACGGGCTATGCCTTCGGCATGGGCGTGGAGCGCATCACGCAGATCCGCTACAACGTCAACGACCTTCGTCTCTATTCACAGAATGATGTGCGCTTCCTCCGGCAATTTACCGGGGCGGTATAGGTTAATGAAGTAGTCTGCTAATCTGCTAGTCTGCTAATAAAAAGCGTTCGCCGGTTGGCGAACGCTTTTTTATGGTACCATGCTACTTCTACATAGTGCTGCTTTCTACAAGGCCCACAAAAAAGCCGGACAACGCCCGGCTTGAAAAAATTAAGTGGTTGTTACACGATATCCCACACCTCGTTGCCGCGGAGGAGCTTGTCGAGGTCGGCGCCTTTGCGGGCTTTGGCGTCTTCGAGCTGGAGGGCCATCATGTCTTCGTAGGTGGGACGCTCGGTTTCGTAAAACACGCCGAAGGGACGCGGCAGGTGGCGGTCGGCGCGGGGATCGTCGAACATGCGGGTGAGCAATTGTGCCTTGAGCAGGTCGCCTTCGTCATGGATCCAGAGATCGTCGGCAGAAACGCCTTCGCCCAGGGTTACCACCTCGGGGCGGAGACCGTTGAGCCGGACGCCCTTGTTCTGCGAGGCTCCGAAAATCAGCGGCTTGCCATTTTCCAGGAAGAGCGCCTCTTCGGCCTTCGTGCCTTTTTCGGTAAAAATTTCGAAGGCGCCGTCGTTGAAGATGTTGCAGTTCTGGTAGATCTCGAGGAAGGACGTGCCGTGGTGACCGTGGGCGCGCTGGAGCATCGCCTGCAGGTGCTTCGGGTCGCGGTCCATGGAGCGGGCCACAAAGCTCGCGTCGCCGCCAAGCACCACCGCCAGCGGGTTGAAGGGGTGGTCGATCGAGCCCATCGGCGTCGACTTGGTCACTTTGTTCTCCTCGGAGGTGGGCGAATATTGGCCCTTCGTCAATCCGTAGATCTGGTTATTGAACAGCAGCACGTTCACATCGAAGTTGCGGCGCATGAGGTGCATCGTGTGGTTGAGGCCGATGGAGAGCCCGTCGCCGTCGCCGGTTACGATCCACACGCTGAGCTCGGGGCGCGCGGCCTTCAGCCCGGAGGCGATGGCGGTGGCGCGGCCGTGGATCGAGTGCATGCCGTAAGTGTTCATGTAGTAGGGAAAGCGGGACGAGCAGCCGATACCGGAGATGATCACGATATCTTCTTTCGGCACACCGATCGTCGGCATCACCTTCTGCACCTGCGCCAGGATGGAATAGTCGCCGCAGCCCGGGCACCAGCGCACCTCCTGGTCGGTGGCGAAGTCCTTGGGGGAAAGTTGGGGGCGATCTACTGTTGTCGTTTCCATATTAAAATGTTCAATAGTCAATGTTCAATACTCAATATTCAAGGGCTTTTCTTATCGCCCCTTTCTTCGGGCTGTGGCGATGCTTTTCGCGAAAATCGACACCAGCTCGTTCGTTTCCTTCAGATGCGCCGTGAGCGACAGGCTTACGATCAGTTGCGCTTTCACCACGATCTTGAGCGCGACCCGGCATTCTTTCAGCTCCTTCAGCACAATTCCGAGCTTATGTACAAAATCCGCATTGGACTCCGCAGCCTGTGCTTCGCCATAGTTAAAAGCCGGCGATTGGGAAGATCGCGTGAGCTGACCTGCTACATTATTTCCTACCCGGTCATTGGGCAATGCCCGGATCACGTCAATCATCATGCACGCGTAGTTGATCAGTCTTTCTTCCAGGTCGTAGATCCGTGCTCGCTCCATACTTGAAAATTGAACATTGAGTATTGACTATTGAGCATTTGAATGCCCAGCAAAACTCCGCTGTTCCATTTTCAAAGCCATGATGCTTTAAACAGCAAAAAAACTGTTTTTTTAACTTCCAACCAGCTCCTCCCAGTACTCCGCCGCCCGCCGCGTATGCGGGATCACGATCGTTCCGCCCACGATATTGGCTACGGCAAAGACCTCGTACAGTTCCTCGGTGCTGACGCCGTTCTCGTGGCACTTGCCCACATGGTACTTGATGCAGTCGTCGCAGCGGAGCACCATGCTGGCTACGAGGCCGAGCAGCTCCTTTGTTTTCACGTCGAGGGCGCCTTTCTCGTAGGTGTTCGTATCGAGGTTCCAGAGGCGCTTCATCACGAGGTTGTTCTTGCTCAGGATCACCTCGTTCATCTTCGCCCGGTAGTCGTTGAATTCGTCGGCCAGTTTACCCATTTTCTCTTGCTGTTGAAGCCGCAAAGGTAGCCAAATACCGGCAGCTGTTTTTGTTAAGGAAGGCTCCGCGGTTTTTTCTTAAATTGGGCGCTCCGAAGCACAAACGATGAAAAAAACAACACTGGCCCTGGCCGTATTCGCCGGCATCCTGGCGCTTTCCTTCACCATCCGCCACGACGAGCCCAAGTATAAAAACCTCAAGATCCTCCCCAAGAACGTCAGCAAGGAGCAGATGGACTCGGTGATGCACCATTTTTCCGCAGCCCTCGGCCAGCGCTGCAACTTCTGCCATGTTCGCATCGATTCCACCAAAACCTGGGACTTTGCCTCCGACGCCAACAAGCACAAGCTCGTGGCCCGCAACATGATGAAGATGACCAACAGCATCAACAGCAAGTATTTCGAGGAAGCCGGCAATCCCAAAAAGCTCGAAACGAAGCTCATGGTAACCTGCTTTACCTGCCACGGCGGCAAGGTAGAACCGGCAACGATCCCGCCGCCGCGCGAGCAGCGCACGCAGCAGCCCCGCCCCCAAAGCGGCACCGATAGCGTGAAAGTCAGGCAGTAAAAAGGGTTTTGAAGGTTTTGAAGGTTCTGAAGGTTCTGAAGGTTGTGAAGGTTTTGAGGGTTTTGCGGGTTAGGGATTGAATGGGCAAGTGACCACTGCACTCCTTTGTCAACCTTAAGAACGTCAACAACCTTAAGAACCCTGAGAACCTGGAGAACCATTCCGTTTGTCCCGTTCTTACCTTAGGCGTTCTATGGAAGGAACATTCGATTTCGGCATGATCGGCATCGGGGTCATGGGCTCCAACCTGCTGCTCAATATCGCCGAGCAAGGCTATTCGGTTATCGGCTTCGACCTCAAAGAAGAACGCGCCCGCGCACTCGAGGAAGCCGCGCCTGCGGGCACTACCGTTAAAGGCATCACCGACATCGCGGTCTTTGCGGCATCCCTGAAAAAGCCACGCAAGCTGATGATGCTCGTGCCGGCCGGCAAGCCGGTGGACGACGTCATCGCCAACCTGCTGCCCCACCTCGAATCGGGCGACATCCTCATCGACGGCGGCAACTCCTATTACAAAGATACCCGCGCCCGTATCCAGCGCCTGCAGCCGCAGGGCCTCCACTTCTTCGGCATGGGCGTATCGGGTGGCGAGCTCGGCGCGCGCCTCGGCCCCAGCATGATGCCCGGCGGCGACGAGGAAGCCTATATCTACCTAAAGGCCATCCTCGAATCGGTAGCCGCCAAGGCCGATGGAAAGCCCTGCGTGGCCTATATGGGCCGCGAGGCCGCCGGCCACTATGTGAAGATGGTGCACAACGGTATCGAGTACGCCCTCATGCAACTTATCAGCGAAGGCTACGACCTGCTCCGCCGCGGCGGGGGCTATAACAACGGCCGTCTGTCGGAGCTCTTCGGACGCTGGAACAGCGGTCTGCTCCGCTCCTACCTGGTGGAGATCAGCTCCGAGATTTTCCGCGTGGTGGACGAAGGCGACACCGTAGCGCTCGTCGACAAGATCCTCGACGCAGCCGGCTCGAAGGGCACCGGCAAATGGACCTCGCAGGACGCGATGGACATCCCCGTTTCCATCCCCACCATCGACGCCGCGGTGGCCATGCGCGACCTGTCGGTATACAAAGACCAGCGCAAGCTGGCGGCGAAGCAGTACCCGCTCACATCGTCGCCGGTAGAGATCGACGAGCCCGAGCTGGAGGCGGCGCTGGCTTTTGCCTTCGTGATCGCCTACCACCAGGGCATGAGCCTCCTGGCCGAAGCTTCGAAAGCCTATCAAATGCGGATCCCGCTCGGCGCTGTGATCCAGGTATGGAAGGCTGGCTGCATCATCCGCTCGGGGCTGCTGCCGCTCTTCGAACAGGTTTATATCGACAACCCCGACGCCGCGGGCCTGCTCCTGCATCCGCACGTTGCCACATTCATTACTCCGAAGGCCGATGCGGCCCGCGCCGTGCTGGTAAAGGCCACCCGCGCCGGCATACCGGTATCGGGGCTCGCCAGCGCCCTCAGCTACTTCGATGCCTACCGCAGCGAGCGTATGCCGAGCAATCTTATCCAGGCCCAGCGCGATTACTTCGGCGCCCACACCTACCGCCGGATCGACAAGGAAGGCGTGTTTCATACAGAATGGCAAAAAGATCAATAAAACAGTTTGTAGTCTGTAGTTTGAAGTTTGTGGTTATCTGCCGCAGTGACTACAACTACAAACCACAAACTCCAAACTACAAACTATCTCATGGTTCCCACCCTCATCTACATATTCGGCGGCACCGGCGACCTCGCCCACCGCAAGCTGTTTCCCGCACTTTTTAATCTGTATATCGATGGCTACCTGCCGCCCGAGCTCCGGATCGTAGGTATGGGCCGTACGGAAATGGCCGAGACCACGTACCGGCAGGAAATGCGCAAAAGCGTTAAGGAATTCTCTCGGCGCCCCGAGCTGCTCGTGAAGCACTGGCAGAAGTTTTCCAAAGCCATCGAATTCCGAAGCGCCGACCTCAACAACGACAAAGCCTATAAAGAAATGTCGGCCGACTGGCGGGAATTTCAGCAGGAATACGGCAAGGAAGCGCAGATCATCTTTTACCTGTCGGTGGCGCCGCAGCTCGCCCCGATCATCGCGAAGCGCCTGCACCAGCACAAGCTCTGCTCCGACCCGGCGCGCAGCCGTATCGTTTTTGAAAAGCCCTTCGGCCATGACTTCGAAAGCGCCCGCCAGCTCAACGCCACGCTGGGCGAGCTTTTCCGCGAGGAGCAGATCTACCGGATCGATCACTTTCTGGGCAAGGAAACCGTTCAGAATATCCTGGCGCTCCGATTTGCCAACGCCCTCTTCGAGCCCATCTGGAACTCCAATTATATCTCGCACGTGCAGATCACCGCGGCCGAAACCGTGAGCATCGAAAACCGCGGCTCCTATTACGAGAACTCGGGTGCGCTGCGCGATATGGTGCAGAACCACGTGCTGCAGATGCTTTGCATGGTGGCGATGGAGGCCCCGATCTCCTTCAAGGCCGACGAGATCCGCAACAAGAAGCTCGACGTGCTGCAGGCCCTGCGGCATATGCGCCCCGAAGAGGTGCACCGCTACGCCGTACGCGGGCAATATGGCCCGGGCTGGAACAAAGGCAAGAAAGTACCCGGCTACCGCGAGGAAAAAGCGGTGAACCCCGAGTCGAACGTGGAGACCTTCGCTGCCGTCAAGTTTTTCGTGGACAACTGGCGCTGGAAGGACGTTCCGTTTTACGTGCGCACCGGGAAAAGCCTCACGGCCAAGGAAACGCTTATCTCGATACAGTTCAAGCCGGCGCCGGATTATGCTTTCCCCGATGAGGCCACCCACACCTGGCGCCCGAACCGCCTCGTGATCGGGATCGCGCCCAAAATGGACATCCGGCTGCGCTTCCAGGCCAAGCAGCCCGGGCCGCAGATGTCGCTCCGCCCCGTCGACATGGTATTCAGCTACGCCAGCCGCGACGAGGAGGATTGCCAGCCCGAAGCCTACGAGACCCTGCTGCAGGACGTCATCGAGGGCAACCCGACGCTGTTCATGCGCGCCGACCAGGTGGAAGCCGCCTGGCGGGTCATCCGCCCTATCATGGAGGTCTGGGCAGCCAAGCCACCGGTCGATTTTCCCAACTACGGACCCGGCTCCTGGGGTCCCGAGGACGCCGAAGCGCTCATCGCCCGCGACGGTTTCAACTGGGCGACGCTCCCGGAAGGATAACCCGGTTTTGAGTTTTCGGTTTTCGGTTTGGGATCAAACCGAAAGCCGCCCATCTGAAACGCAAAACATAAAACTCAAAACGTAAAACCCAAAACGTAAAACCGGAAACTCGAAACTGTAACCCGTCTCCCTCCTCCTCCGGCACGTTTTTAGGTCTATATCCCGAAAATTCAGGCTTATGTTATGGCAAGGACGGCGCGAGAGCGGTAATGTAGAAGACCGGCGGGGCATGGGTGGTGGCACCATCGCGGCCGGCGGTGGCATTCTCGGGGTGATCGCCCTGGTGCTCAACTTTTTATTGGGTGGCGGCAGCAACAACGGCGGCGGTCAGCAGATCCCGGTGCCGGGCGGGCAGCAGCCCGTGTCGACCGAGCAGCGGGCACAGCAGGACCAGCTGGCAAGCTTTGTCAAGGTGGTGCTGGCCGATACCGAAGATACCTGGGGCGATATTTTCCGCAAAGCCGGGGAAACCTATACGCCGCCTACGCTGGTACTTTTCAGCGGCGGCACCCAGAGCGGCTGCGGTACCGCCTCGGCGCAGACGGGCCCCTTCTACTGCCCGGCCGACCAGAAACTCTACGTGGACCTTTCCTTCTATGATGAGCTCCGTGACCGCTTCGGCGGCGGCGGTGACTTTGCGATGGCCTATGTCGTGGCCCACGAGGTGGGGCACCATATCCAGACGCTGATGGGAACTTCCGAGAAGATGGCCCGCCTGCGTAACCGCGTCAGCGAG
Organism: Flaviaestuariibacter terrae; assembly: GCF_054777635.1. Taxonomy (NCBI): domain Bacteria; kingdom Pseudomonadati; phylum Bacteroidota; class Chitinophagia; order Chitinophagales; family Chitinophagaceae; genus Flaviaestuariibacter; species Flaviaestuariibacter terrae. Next base: position 135,387 of record NZ_BAAHAL010000006.1, on the reverse strand, counting down.
GCCGAATACAACCAGTATTCCGTGCGGATGGAGCTCCAGGCCGATTTCTATGCCGGCGTATTTGCCCACTACCAGAAGGGCAAGGGCTACCTGGAGGCCGGCGATATCGAGGAAGCGCTGCGTGCGGCCAACGCCATTGGCGACGACCGCCTCCAGAAGGAGGCCCAGGGCTACGCGGTTCCGGAAAGCTTTACCCACGGCACCTCCGAGCAGCGGATGCGCTGGTTCAAAAAAGGCTTCGATACCGGCGACATCAGCCAGGGAGATACGTTTGGAACCAACCAGTTATAAAAAACGATCTCTGATCTTTAAGACAGTGCTCACAAATAAATCCTACATCCGAGATCCGAGATCCGAGATTAAATTCCTACCTTTGCGGTCCTTTCACAAAGCCGACGGGTGTGGTGACCTGTAGGCAGCGATCGAAAAAATTCGCCCGGTTCTCCCCGGGCCCATTTCAAAAAAAGGTAAAGAAACTGATATGAAACGTACATTCCAACCTCATCGCCGCCGTCGTAAGACCGTTCACGGCTTCCGTAAGCGTATGCAAAGTGCCAATGGCCGCAAAGTCCTGGCCAGCCGCCGCGCCAAGGGCCGCCACAAGCTGACCGTTAGCGATGAGCGCAAACTCAAATAAGCAATAAGCCGATCCGGCTTGCCCACATACTTGAAAGCCCCGGCACCCGGGGCTTTTTTCATGGGCTGCCGGAAACGACCGGAAGAAGGGCCTGACCTACCTTCGCTATTCGTTATCTACCCATCGACACGCTCTTCAATGAAACGCTACGGCCTGTCCCGCACCGAAAAACTCAAAAGCCGCAAGGCGATCGACGCGCTTTTCCGCGAGGGACGCCGCTTTTCGGTGTTCCCGGTGCTGACCTGGTACCGCTGGACGGCCGGAGGCAAAGGGCCTGCTCTGCAGGCGGGCTTTACCTGCAGCAAGAAGCACTTCAAGCGCGCCGTCGACCGGAACCGGGTAAAGCGCCTGCTCCGCGAAGCCTACCGCCTGCAGAAGCCCGATTTCCTCGATTGGGCAACGGCGCAAGGGCTTCGGGGCGAGCTTTTTTTCGTATTTATCGACAAGGAGCTGCCCACGCTCGAGAGCCTGCAGGCCGCGGTTGGCAAAAGCCTGCGCACCCTTCAAAAGAAAAGCCATGAAGCAGCTCACTAAGATCCTCGCCCTGCCCTTTATCGGGCTGATCCGCATCTACCAGAAGGTGATCTCGCCCTGGCTCGGTCCCTCCTGCCGCTACACGCCCACCTGCTCGCAATATGGCCTCGAGGCGTTCAAAAAACACGGAGTATTCAAGGGCTTCTGGCTTACCCTGAAGCGCGTCGGCAGCTGCCATCCCTGGGGCGGAAGCGGGTATGATCCGGTGCCCTGATCGTGAATCGTCAATCGTGAATCGTCAATCGTCAATCCCGGAAACAATCAGCGGATGCTTATGGCATCCGCTGATTCATTTTGGCTGTTACATTCAGCACGGGCGGCACCCGTTTCCCGGGGCCATTCACGATTGACGATTCACGATTCACGAGTCCTGCTGTTCCCGCGGACGCTACCAATTCCCCATCTGCTCCTTATTGTAGTTATACCGGTCCACGATATCGCCCTTGTACCAGTTGGGGCTGTAGCGTACGAAGAAGGACAGCCACACGGTGCGCGAGATGCGCATGAGTGGCGGCTGCAGAAGTCCCAGTAACACGGCATTGACGCCGATCCACCAGAAAAAGCGGCTGTCGTGGAGCGACATACCGATCAGCAGCCACCAGAGCACGAAGGTGACGACGCTGAACAGCACCGCGATGGCGTAGGAGATCATGATGGTGCCATAGTAAAACCCGGGCTCCATATCGAGGGGCTGGCCGCACACAGGGCACTTGTCGTTCATCGTCATAAGTCCCTTGATGCGGAATGCCCCCTTGTATTTATACAGGTCGCCGCGGCGGCAGCGCGTGCATTTGTTTTTCAGGATGCTTGGTATTAGCGGCGGTTTTTCGTCTTGTTTGTAGGCACACATAAGAATCAGGCTTTATCCGAATAAACGGGTTGCTTGCGAAATTGCTCGGGCGTACAGCCCGTGTATTTTTTAAAGAATCGGTTGAAGTAAGAGGCGTCTTCGAAATGCAGCGCATCGGCAACAGCCGCAACGGTAAGATCGGTGCCGGTGAGCAGGCGCTTGGCCTCCAGCAGCACGCGGTCGCGGATCAGGTCGCCGGCTGTCATCCCCAGCAGGTCGCGGCAGAGCGCGTTGAGATGGTTGGGCGTCACATACAGCAGTTCCGCATATTGGCGCGGCAGGCGCAGCTCCGCGAAGTGCTCGTCGATAAGCCGGCGGAAGTTGCGGAGGAGCAGGCTCTTCTGGGTGGGCACCGGTGCCGTCAGCTCCTGCGCGCAGTGACGGCTAACGAGGATAAAATACTGCAGCAGCCAGATACGCACCAGATCGTACGATTGCTCGTCGGGCGAGGCGATCTCTTTCAGCATCTGGCTGAACAAACCTTCCGCTTCCTGCAACGCAGCACCCGCGAGCCGGCAGACGCCCTGTTCGGCATAGCCGGCAAAAAACGGGAACCGCTCCAGGAACCGGTCGTCTTTCAGGAAGGTCTTGAAAAAGCTGTCGTTGAAATGCAGCACATAGCCCTCCACCGCTCCATCGAACTGCCAGCCATGAACCTGTCCCGGTATCATGAAATACGCACTGCCCGCTTCGACATCAAAGCGGCGGAAGTCGATCGTATGCGTGCCCGAACCTTTGGTAAACAGCACCAGGTGGTAAAACGAATGGCGGTGCGGCCGGTGCAGGTGGCTGTAGTGCTGCCCCACGTAATCCGAAAGACGCGCCAGCAGCAACCCGTGCCGCGCGGCATCATCGATGCTGCGGATGTCGTAAACGGGTATGGCGGCCTGCGTCATGGGCGCAAAGGTACCCTGATTAGTACCGGCAGCAGGTGACCCGGATCAGGTAAATCCGGTACTTTTTACCGGTCAGGGCTGTTTTGTGAGCTGTTTCCGGATGCGGCTCAACGATTCGGGTTTGATGCCGAGGTAGGACGCGATCTGGCGCTGCGGCACCCGCTGCTCGAGTTGGGGGTAGCGTTCGCGGAACTGCCGGTAGCGCGTTTCGGCGTCATCGCTCATACCCGACACCACGCGCTCCTGCAGCGTAATGAACGCGCGCTGCAGCAGGATGCGGAAATAACGCTCGAACTTGGGCACCCGCTCGAAGAGCGTGTCCCAGGACGCTTTGTCGAGGCTCAGCACCTCGCTGTCTTCCAGTGCGTCAATAGCGAGCCGGGCGGGGCTCTGGCTGATGAAGGAGTTCATATCCCCGATCCACCAATCCTCCACGGCAAATTGGAGTACGTGCTCGGCGCCTTTGGCATCGATGGTATAGGCCCGGAGGCAGCCGCGGTCCACGAAGTACTCGTGCCGGCAAAAGTCGCCTTCCTGCAGAAGGTGCTCGCGCTTGCGCAGGCTGCGGCGCTGGAGCAGCGAGCAGAAGAATGCCTCCTCGTCCGGGTCAAGGTCGATCCGCTGGCGGACATTGTTGAGCAGGCGTTCATACATGCTCCAAATGTAACGCAAGGCCTCAACTCAGGGCAGGCGCATGCGGTATACGGTCAATACCGCAACGAAGAAGAGCCTGCAGGTAGCAGGCTCTTCAAAATATGGCTATAAGTAGTCGCTTACTTAGCGTACAGCTCGCTCACCTTGTTCCAGTTCACCACGTTCCAGAACGCGTTCAGGTACTCGGGGCGGCGGTTCTGGTACTTGAGGTAATAGGCGTGCTCCCATACGTCGCAGCCCAGCAGCGGTGTGCCTTTTACTTCGGCGATCTCCATCAGGGGGTTGTCCTGGTTGGGTGTCGAAACGACATCGAGCGAGCCGTCATCCTTTTTAATGAGCCAGGCCCAGCCCGAACCGAAGCGGGTAGCGCCGGCGGTATTGAATTTTTCCTTGAAGGCTTCGAAGGATCCGAAAGCCTTGGTGATGGCCTCTGCCAGTGCGCCCGTCGGCTGACCGCCGGCGTTAGGCCCGATCACAGTCCAGAAAAACGAGTGGTTCCAGTGACCGCCGCCGTTGTTGCGCACGGCCGGGGAAATGGATCCGGCGTTCTTTACAAGCTCCTCGAGGCTCTTGTTCTCATGCTCTGTGCCGGCGATGGCCTTGTTCAGGTTGTCGACGTAGGCCTGGTGGTGCTTGCCATGGTGAATCTGCATGGTCTGTGTATCGATATGCGGCTCCAGTGCATCGTGTGCATAGGGAAGTGCAGGAAGGGTAAATGCCATAACAATTGTTTTTTAGTGAAACAAATGTAAGGCAGGACCAGTAAGAGAGAAAGTTGGTAAGCCGGAGATGGGGAAGTCGGAAGTACAAAGCAGCTACCTGTCTCCTGCTTCCGACTTCGCAACGACCGAGCTGGCTACTTATTAATCGGCAGCAGGATGAAGAAGCTGGCGCCGGCGCCGGGCGTTCCTTCCGCCCATACATGGCCCTGGTGGTTGTCGACAACCTTGCGAACGATCGAAAGCCCGATACCCGTGCCGCGCTCGGCGTGACCGTGCAGCCGGGTAAATACCTGGAACATCCGCTCGGCGTCTTTGGGCTCGAATCCGATCCCGTTGTCGGACACTTCGATGAGGTGATAGCACTGGCCTTCTTCGGCCGCAGGCACGCGTGCACGCAGCCCGGCGCCGGAAATGATGCGGCTGCTGATCTGCAGTTCGGGCGGTACCCCGGGGCGGCTGTATTTGATGGCGTTGGCAACGAGGTTCTGGAGCAATTGCTGGAACTGGCGCCCGTTGCCGCGGATGACGGGTAGCGGGCCGGCATCGATCCGCACGTTCTTTTGCTCGATCTCGAGGTCGTGCAACACCTGGTCAAGACGCTGGCTGAGGTCAACTTCCTCCTGCTGCGCCGCACCCCGCGTTACCTGCGAATAACCGAGAAGATCGTCGATAAGTGCGCCCATGCGGCGCGACGCCTGCTCCAGCCGGCTGAAGAGGCTCTTCTGTCCCTCATCCAGCTTTGCATCGAGCTCGCTTCGAAGGCGGTCGGCAAAGAAGTGGATCTTCCGGATCGGCTCCTTCAGATCGTGTGAGGCGGCATAGGCGAATTCCTCCAGGTTCGTATTGGTACGAAGCAGGTCTTCGTTGCTCTTGCTCAGCGCGCGGTTCACCTCGGCAAGCTGCCCCGTTCGCTCCACCACCACTTCCTCGATCCGCTGCCGCGCCAGTACCTGGTCGGTGACGTCGATGGCTACGGCGATAATCCCGGATATGGAGCCATCGCCCTCGCGAAAGGGCTCGTAAACGAAGTTGGCATATACCGTCTCAGTACCGCTGCCGCGTGGTAGCCGAAGAGAGCGCTCACTGGCAACAAACGATTCACCGGTTCGCAGAACGCCCTGCAGCAATTCTTCGAAGCCCTGGTGCCGTACCTCGGGCAAGCCCTCGAAGATGGGACGGCGCAACAGTTCGTCGCCGCCACGTCCCCAGAGCGCGAACATGCGGTCGTTGGCGATCTCCACGATATGATCGGGACCGCGCAGGATGCACATGGCCACCGGCGATTGAAGGATCGTGTTGCGCAGGTTGCGCTCGCTTTCCTGGATACGGCGCGAAGCCTGCACTTTTTCGGTGGTCTCGATGCAGGCGCAGAACAATCCCGCGACCTGGCCTTCGCCATCGAGCACGGGGCTGTATGAAAAGGTGAAGTAGGTTTCTTCCACATAGCCCCTGCGGTTGATCAGCAACAACTGATCTTCCGACCACGTTGACGTGCCCCCGAAAACACTGTCGACAAGCGGACCCAGGTCATTCCAGATCTCTGACCATCCTTCCTTGCCCGACTGACCCAACAGCTTCGGATGCTTCTCGCCGGCGATCGGGATATAGGAATCGTTGTAAATGGTGATGAGTTCCGGTCCCCACCAGATGAACATGGGGAACTGCGAATTGAGGAGGATGCTGACCGTTGTCTGCAACCCGACCGGCCAGTCTTCCGGACGACCAAGCGATGTGTTCGCCCAGTCTGTATTTCGTATGAGCCGGCCCATTTCGCCCCCGCCTTTCAGGAAGGGAGCTGCGACCTTGGGGAGTACATTCATTGATTAAGGGTAGCTGCAAAAGTAGGCCTTTGAAGCTGCGTGGGCTAGCCAACATTCCGGGGCACCTTGTCAGAGCCGCTTCCGGAGGAAAAATTCCTTCATCAGCCCGCGGCACTCTTCGGCGAGGATCCCGTATTCGACAATGGTCTTCGGATGAAAGGGCGATGTGCTTCCCGTAATGCGGCGGTGGCCGTTCTTCTCATCCGTAGTGCCGAAAACAATGCGGCCGATCTTGCTCCAGTAAAGGGCTCCCGCGCACATAAGGCAGGGCTCGACGGTGACAAACAGCGTTGCCTCGGGAAGGTATTTGCTGCCGAGGTAGTGAAAGGCCGACGTCAGCGCTATGATCTCGGCGTGCGCAGTACAATCGTTAAGCCGCTCCACCTGGTTGTAGCCACGCGCGATGACCTTGTCGCCCAGCACCACAACGGCGCCTACCGGCACTTCGTCTTCATCGAAAGCGCGCTGTGCCTGCGCCAGGGCCTGCCGCATGAAATATTCGTCGTCCATGCAGCGAAGATACAACCTCACCCCTGCCCCTCTCCGGTGCGGAGAGGGGAACAACTACCCGATCCATTTCCGTTTTTTTCAACAGAAATTACCGGTAAAAAAACAGTATTGCGGGAGGAGAAACACATGGCCAGATGGAAGAATGCTCCTTATTTCAGGGCATGAAAACACCCTCCAGGCGCCGGTTCTACCGACAGGTCGAACCCAGGCTTTATCCGATCACCAAGTCATTCGCACGGGCAAACCGAAAAACGCCCACGGCAGCTGAACAATGCCTCTGGAAACGTTTGCGAAACCGTCAGCTCGACGGGTTCAAATTCCGGAGGCAGCATCCGATTGGTCCGTACGTTGTAGACTTCCTGTGTTTTGAAGGGAAACTCATTGTTGAAGCTGACGGCGGTATTCATTCCGAGGGTAGCCACCCGAACCAGGACGCGCGCCGCACAAAGGACCTGGAAAAAATGGGATTCCTTATTACCCGGTTCACCAACGAACGCATTTTGCTGGAGACAGCATCGGTGCTGGAAGAAATGCGGCAACTGCTGCAGCAGCGAACCGGTTCCTGACTTCCAATCCGAATTGTGAATGCACCCCTCTCCGCACCGGAGAGGGGCCGGGGGAGAGGTCACCTCCGCACGAAAGCCTTTTTGTTATTCAACAGCATCCACCGCGCGGTTTCGTAAAAGCCCGTTGTGGCCGGCGCGAGGCGCTTTCGGAGGGCTTCTCTTTCCTGTTCCGTCGGCGCGGGCACACCCGGCAGCGCGCTTATCTCATCGCGCTGCAACTGTAGGTTGCGTGTGTAATAAAACGAATCGGTCAGCATCCCGATCTGGAAGCCGTCGTGGTAAATGATGAAGGCATAGTCGCGTGTCTTCGGCGCGCGCAGGTCGCGGCCAAGGGTCGTGTTCGTATAGGGAATGCCCGCGATGCCGGCCGCCGTGGGCAGCAGGTCGATCTGCGATACCACCTCGTGGCGACGCTCGCCCTTCAGCAGCTTCGGCGCGTAAAACAGCAGCGGCACGTGCTCGTCGGTGAGGCGGAGCCGGTCCCAGTCGGGGCCATACACGGCGGCCGCATTACCCGATACGCCGTGGTCGCCCACGAATACGAAAAGCGTGTTGTCGAAATAGGGTTGCTTCCGGGCCGCTTCCATAAAGCTGCGGATGCAATAATCGGAATACCGGAAGGCATTGAACTCCGCCTCCGATTCGAAACCGTATTTCTGCAGGGTATCTTTCGGCAGCGACTGTAGCTGAAATCCCGACTCACCAGCGGGAATGGTGAAAGGCCGGTGGTTGTCGGCGGTCTGGATCAGTGCGAAGAACGGCTTTTGCTGCTGCGCCAGCACGCGGTCGGCCTCGAGGAAGAGGTCCTTGTCGGAGATGCCCCAGACATTGACCGGCGCTTTTTTGAACTGCCCTTCGGTTACGAGGTGCACGTCGTCAATGTTCTGCACGAGTCCTTTGAAATTGTTGAAGCCCGGGTCGCCGCCGAGGAAGTAGAATTTCTCGTAGCCCTCGAAGTCGTTGACGATCGTGTGCTGGTCGAGCGCCTCGGGGTTGCGGGTGGAGAACTTCGAAAGCTGCACGTCGGGAATACCCGTGAGGGTGGCAAAGAGCCCGCGCGCAGTGGAGAAGTGCGGTGAGAAGCAGCGGTCGAAGAACAGCCCCTCGCTGGCCATCGAGGCCACGAAGGGCGTTGTATTGAGCGGGTTGCCGCTGAGGCTGCTCTTGTACATGCTGAACGACTCGCAGAGCACGACCACCACGTTGGGCTGGCGGCCCGGACGTCCTTCCTGCGGCCGCTGGTAGTAGAAACCTTTGTTGGGAAGGCCCATCCATTCCTTCATCACCGGGAAGGCCGCGCGGGCCGCCGCCTCGTTCGATTGCGGCTTGCGGAAGCGGAGCGTCGTGAAGAAATTCTGCAGCGGGTTCAGCGCGAGGAAGGCCCGGAAGGAATCGTGGAGCCCGAAGGCCGCCTTCCATTGGAGCGGCGTTGCGCTGGGGCTGCCGTACAGGAAGAACCCTAGCAGCAGCGAGCCGGCGAGGAACCATTTGCGGCGGTACGGAATGCCCATGCCGTCGGTGCGCGACACGACGTAGAAATGGGTGCGCCAGAAGATCCAGCGGAGAAACAGCACGGCCACCACGAGCCCGCCCAGCATCCATATGATGGGATAGGATTGCCAGAGCATGCGTGCCGAGATGCCCGCGTCTTCGGCGAAGTTGAGGGCGGATGCGCCGAGGCGGTTCTGGTTATACGCAAAGCAGCCGAAGTCGGCGGCAAAGAAAAACACGATGATGAAGGTCATGGCCGCCAGGTACCAGGTCCACAGCTTTTTGTTGCGCTGGGCGTAAAAAGGCGAGAGACGCGGCCACAGGCTCAGCAGCACAATGGGCAGCAGCACCATCGAGATCCAGCGGAGGTCGTAGCGGAGACCCAGGAAAAACGACGGGATCAGGTCGTGCACCGGCTCCGAGTCGGGGCGGAACAGGAACAGCATGATGACCCGCATGCCGGTAAACAGCACGAGGTAAATAAGGAGCAGGTTGATCACCCATAAAAGGGTCTTGGGCAGGCGGGTTTTTGCGAGCATGTTGGCAGGGCAGACTATTGGGCGCAAAGTTGCCGCTTTTAGCGCTCGGCTCCGCAGAAATACGGCAAAAGGGGCTATTCCTCCGCTCATTGCGGCTGAGCAGGGACGGGCGGCGGGATGGCCCCGTCTTTGTACAAAAACCGGTAGCTTTACCGCTGCTCAATAACAGACGTTTAGATGGAAATATTCATATTGCTGGGACTGATTCTCGTGAACGGACTTTTTGTAATGTCGGAGATCGCGCTGGTCTCCGCCCGTAAGCCCCGGTTGGAGACGGCTGCCGAAAAGGGCGATAAACGCGCCCGGGCGGCCCTCGACCTGTCGATGAACCCCGAAATCTTTCTTTCCGCCGCCCAGATCGGCATCACCGTCATCGCGATCCTTACCGGTGTGTACTCGGGGGAGCGCTTCGGCGCCTACCTGCAACCCTGGTTCGAGCGCTCCGACACGCTCCGCCCCTACGCCAAGGGTCTTTCCACCACTATCGTTGTGATCCTGGTTACCTACCTGTCCATCGTCTTCGGCGAGCTCATCCCGAAGCGGATCGGCCTGCAGCGCTCCGAAGCCATCGCCAAGCTGATGGCCAAGCCGATGCGGATCTTCGCCAGCATCACCCACCCCTTTGTCTGGCTGCTCAACAAGACCAGCAACGGCTTCTTCAAGCTCTTCAAGATCCGCACTGTTTCGGACGATACCGTAACCGAGGAAGAGATCAAGGCCATCATCACCGAAGGCACCGAGGCGGGCACCATCGAGGAAGAGGAGCGCGAAATGATCGAGCGGATCTTCCACCTCGGCGACCGCAACATCACCTCGCTGATGACGCACCGCAGCGACATGGCCTGGTTTGACCTCACCGATGAGCAGCTGCTGATCCGCGAGCGCATCATCGAGGAGCCGCACTCCATCTACCCCGTGTGCGAAGGCGATATCGACAATATGAAAGGCATCGTGTCGATCAAGGACCTCTATGTTGCCGAAGACCTGAGCAGCCCCGAAAACCTCCGTGCGCGGATGAAGCCGGCGCTCTTTGTACCGAACAACAACTCGGCCTACCAGGTGATGGAAAAGCTCCGGTCGACCAAGAATTATGCGGCATTCATCGTGGATGAATACGGCTCGGTGCTCGGCATGATCACCCTCAGCGACATCATGGAAGCCATCATTGGCGATATGCCCGAAACGGGCGACGTTGAAGACTACGAGATCGTGGGGCGTGAAGATGGAACCTTCCTCGTGGATGCGCAGATCAATTTTTACGACTTCCTCTCCTACTTCAGCAAGACCGACCTGCTCGACGACGAGTTCCAGTTCGACACGCTGGCGGGCTGCATTCTCCACGAGCTGGAGCGCATTCCGCACACCGGCGACACGCTCGAATGGAACGGGTTTCACGTTGAGATCATCGATATGGACGGGCACCGGATCGACAAGGTGCTGGTGAAACTGAACCCTGAGCTGGACGACGAGGACTAATAGCTGAAAGAGGCAGTCTTGCTGGGGTAATCGAGCTTCGTGCTCTGGCGCTTCCCGTTGACGATGACGTGAATGAGGTTGAACTCCTTGTCGTTGAAATCATAGAGCAGCGTATTCTGCACATCAACCTTGTGCAGCGCGGCAACGCCATCCACCTCGAGGTAGCAATAGAGGCTTTCCTTTTCTTTTTCGAATCCGAGGTAGCGGATGGACTGCGGCTTCCCATCAACCGACAGCTGCAGGTTGCGGAGCACGTAGGCCGACACCAGCCTGTCGTTGCGGGAATGCTGCGCGGCATCGGCGAGGTCGAGGCCAGGGGTCGCCTTCTTCAGCACGTCTTCGAGGTCTTCGGCGAAAAGCTTGCAGCTGATCTCGAGTTGCTTTTCCCGCGCATTGTGCGTGATCTCGGTGACCGACACGTAAAACGGGTGGAAGAAGGATGCCAGCAGGGGCAGAAGCCATTTAAACGACAGGGACGCCATTGACGGATTTTATTTGCTCCCTGCAAAACTCTGGATTATTTTGGTGCGGGCCGACCCTAAAACGTTAAAAGGCTTTCTGACTACATGAGCGATTTCGGCTTTTACTTCCGCCTCGGCTGGGAGCACATCATGAGCCTCGATGCGTTGGACCACCTGCTCTTTGTGTGGGTGCTGTCCGTTAGCTACCTGCTCCGCGACTGGAAGCAGGTGCTTGTGCTGGTAACGGCCTTCACCATCGGGCACTCCCTCACGCTCGCCCTGAGCACCTTCCGCGTGATCGAGCTGCGCTCGGCGTGGACGGAATTCCTGATCCCCTGCACGATCGTGCTCACCGCCGCCAGCAATGTGGTGCGGCGCGATTTCAGCCGCCAGCGGCTGCAGGCGAATTATGCGCTGGCCCTCTTTTTCGGGCTGATCCACGGACTCGGATTCGCCAACGCGCTTCGCTTTATGCTGGTGGAAGGGCAAAGCCTTGGCTGGGGCCTTTTCGGGTTCAACCTGGGGCTTGAGGCGGGGCAGATCTTGGTGGTGGCGATTGTATTACTACTTAGCTGGCTCTTAGTGGAGCAGCTGCGCGTGCCGCGGCGCGACTGGGTTCTGTTCGTGTCGGCGGCCGTATTTGGACTAGCTTTGAAAATGGCGCTCGAGCGCTTCCCTTAAACACTTATACAACACATGAACGACATGAAAAAGCTTCTCTTCGCTTGCGGCGTGCAGCTACTGGCCGGCGGCTTTCTCCTGGCCCAGAACCCACAGAACAATCCGGGTTCGAACCATGCGAACAAGTTCGAGCAGCTCGGCACCGTGATGCCGACGCCCAACGAGTACCGTACCGCCTCGGGGGCACCGGGACCCAAGTACTGGCAGCAGCGCTGCGACTACGACATCCGCGCGACCCTCGATGAGCCGGGTCTTACGCTGCGCGGATCGGAAACCGTCACCTACTACAACAACTCGCCCGACGTGCTCAGCTTCCTGTGGCTCCAGCTCGATGAGAACGAGCACAGCACGACGAAGAACGCCGGCTACCAGACCTCCTCGACCACGCCCCGCAACGCCTCGGTGGCGCAGCTCGAAAACATGGAGCGCCAGCGCAGGGACAACGGCTACGGCGTCAACATCGCCAAGCTGACCGATGCTTCCGGCAAGGCCCTGAAGTACACCGTCAACAAAACGATGATGCGTGTTGAGCTGCCCGTGCCGCTGAAGCCGGGTCAGAAGTTCATCTTCAACTGCGACTGGAACTACAAGATCCCCGACCGCATCTCGATGGGCGGCCGCGGCGGCTACGAGTACTTCGCCGAAGACGGCAACTACCTCTTTACCATGACGCAGTGGTATCCCCGCCTTTGCGTGTACAGCGACTTCCAGGGCTGGCAGAACCACCAGTTTACGGGCCGCGGTGAATTCGCCCTCGGCTTCGGCAACTTCAAAGTAGCGATGACCGTTCCGGCCGACCATATCATCGGCGCCACGGGTCTTTGCCAGAACCTGCAGCAGGTGCTCAAGCCGGCGCAGTATGCCCGCTGGCAAAAAGCGCAAACCGCTACCGAGCCCATCGAGATCGTAACACTTGCCGAAGCGAAGGCTGCGGAGAAGCAAAAGGCGAAAGCCACGAAGACCTGGATCTTCAAGGCCGACAACGTGCGCGACTTTGCCTGGGGCTCCTCGCGCAAATTCGTGTGGGACGCCATGGCCGCCAACGTGGAAGGCAAGAAGGTGATGTGCATGAGCCTTTACGGGAAGGAAGCCTACAACCTCTATCGCAAATACTCCTCGAAAGCGGTTGCGCACACCATCAAAACCTACTCGAAGTTTACCATCCCCTACCCCTACCCCGTTGCCCAGAGCGTTGAAGCCGCCAATGGCATGGAGTACCCGATGATCTGCTTCAACTTCGGCCGCACCGAGAAGGACGGCACTTACTCGGAGAACACCAAGAACGGCATGCTGGGCGTGGTGATCCACGAAGTGGGCCACAACTTCTTCCCGATGATCATCAACTCCGATGAGCGCCAGTGGACCTGGATGGATGAAGGCCTGAACACCTTCGTGGAATACCTCACCGAGGAACTCTGGGACAATAAATTCCCCTCGCGTCGCGGGCCGGCCTGGACCATCACCGACTACATGAAGCTCCCGAAAGACCAGCTGGAGCCGATCATGACCAACTCGGAGAATATCATCGGCTTCGGACCCAATGCATATTCGAAGCCGTCGACAGGTCTCAACATCCTCCGCGAAACCGTGATGGGCCGCGAGCTCTTCGACTATGCCTTTAAGGAATACGCCCGCCGCTGGGCCTTCAAGCACCCGACACCTGCCGACTTCTTCCGCACCATGGAAGACGCATCGGCCGAAGACCTCGACTGGTTCTGGCGCGGCTGGTTCTACAGCACCGACGTTACCGACATTTCGCTCGACAGCGTTAAATACGCCAAGGCCGACGCACTCATGAACGGCCCGCGGATGCGCGACTCCGCTGTGATGGTACCCGTGCCGAAGCCGCAGGTGAACGCCTTTGAAGACGTGTCGAAGATCCGCAACCGTGAAGACGCGAAGATCCGCTTCCAGACCGACGCCGACACCTCGCTCCGCGATTTTTACTGGCGCTACGACCGCGGCCTTGAACCCGTCGATACAGCACGCTACTCCGTGGCCTTGCCCGCTTCGCAGGAGCTGCTCGACGACGCCACGAAAGCGAAGTTTGCCGGCAAGCATTTCTACGAGCTCACCTTCTCCAACAAGGGTGGCCTCGTGATGCCCATCATCGTGGAGTGGACCTTCGAGGACGGGACGAAAGAGATCGACCGCATTCCCGCGCAGGTTTGGCGCTACAACGAAGGCAAGGTGACGAAGTTCTTCATGAAGGACAAGCGCGTTACCGGCATCAAGCTCGACCCGATGCGCGAGACCGCCGACATCGACGAGAGCAACAACTCCTGGGGCAACCCGATCCCCGAGCCGAGCCGCTTCCAGCTGTTCAAAGCGAAGCAGGGCGCCGCACGCGGGCAAAGCACCGGTGTGAATCCGATGCAGAAAGCCAACGAAAAGAAAGGATTCTAAGATCGTTGCTTCTACTTATTAAAAGCCCGGGCACATTGCCCGGGCTTTTTTTTTGCGCGCTGAGGAGACGGCATTGGCGCCTGGGCAAGCGGCGCAGCCCAGGTAATGATTCAGCCCTTGTAAGGGGAATTTACCAATCTTGCACAAGCTTTCGCAATCACGAATGGGAGCTGCCTACCGCACAATTACTGCCGCTGCAGCGGTACGATCTTCGGTTTCGTTCTTGGAGGAATAACCAGCTCCGGCGACAGGTCGGGCAGGATGCTTTTGAGCTTGTCGGCGTGGTAGACGTTGGTGTCGATAAACCACCAGTTCCTGCCGTTGTCGCTCGAGATCACGAGCAGCGCCGATTCCATCGTTATTTCGCCCATCGGTGTCAGCATCGTTGTACGCTGCGGCAGCACGGCCTGAAGCTGGTTCCGGTATTGTACGATCGGGCCCGGGTTGCCGATCCAGTAGCGCTTGAAGCCGACATTGAACTGCTTCATCATGTGGTAGGCCGAATCCATCTTCGTCTTCATGCTCGCCGCGCCGCCGGCAAAGGCCACGATGTTGGGGTGCATGAAGCGGATGAATGTCGGCACATCGTTGTTCATGAATGCATTGGCCATCTCCATGGCCTGCGTCTTGATACGGGTGGAATGTCCCTGCGCGGCTGCCGGGCGCGGCAGGAGCAATACAGCTACCAGCAGGAAGAAAAGGGAGCGGCTCATAGGTCTCGTTTTTTGTTGATCCAGAAGCAAAGTAACCAGCAGACGGCAATCAGCAGCAGTGTGTAGCCGATATGGGCATTGCTTTGCGCCACGGCCGTCTTCCATTCGGTTTCATCACGGGTAAACCAGCGCGGGAAAGGAATAAGACGATCCGAAATCTCCAGCGGCATGTATTCGCCCCACTTGTAGCCCCGCTTCTTGCTGATCGCCACGATGAACGGCTCGAGCGGGAAGTAATAGAACATGAAGAGGCCGAGGGCAATAAAGGCCTTGCGCACAACCAACGCCAGCAGCAAGGCCAGCGACAGCTGCGCCAGCACCTGCAGGAAGAAGAGCCCGATAAACCGTGAGCCTTCCCAGGGGTGCACGCCCGCGCCGGAATTAATGCTGCCGATGATAAAAGCAGTCACTGCATACAGCACTGTAACCAGCACGCTGACAAGCAGCACGTCGATCAGCTTTCCCACGAGGAAATCGGTGCGGCTCCAACCGTCGATGATATTCTGACGGTGCGTCTTAAAGCTGTACTCGTTGCTGATGAACATGATCACCATCAGCGCCGGCAGGAAAATGAACAGCGAGGAAATATAGGCTACCGTTGTCCAGGCATCGGGGAAGGTAAACGGGTTCGGCAGCATCGAGAGGATCGGCCCCATCTGCTTGTCGGCGAGCTGGTCTTTGTAGCCGCTCGAGTAAAACATGTAGTTCATGCCCGGGTAAGAAAGCGCGATGATCCCCAGCATCGCCCAGAAGGCCGGGTACTTTCTCATCTTGAGCCATTCGGTGCGTATCACGTTGGTCATAATAATGTAGTTGGTTGGATCAGCTGTTGGTTAATTCGAAGAAGCGGGCTTCGAGGCGCTTTCGCTTCAGCAGGAGATGATTGAGCACGACGCCCTGCGCAAAGCAGTAGCGGTTGATCTCCTCCAGTTGCGCACTCCCCTTCGGAAGCGAGCAGCGAACGGTATTTGACGCGTTGTCGATCGCCACCTGCCTGGTAAAATGCCGCAGCAGGTCGGCGAGCTGCGCGAGATCGGCCGCGCCGGCCTCCACCACGTCTTCGTCCTGCAATACATCGTTCACCGGGCCGGTTACGATCAGCTCTCCTTTCTTGAGGATGGCCACGTGCGTGCACACCTTTTCCACCTCGTCGAGCAGGTGGCTGGCGATGATAACGGTATGCCCGTTGTTGCGCAGTTCGATGATAAGCTCGCGGATCTCGGCGATGCCCACCGGGTCAAGCCCGTTGGTTGGCTCATCGAGCACCAGCACCTTCGGATCGCCGAGCAGTGCGGCCGCAATGGCAAGCCGTTGCTTCATACCGAGGCTGTAGGATTTAAAGCGGCTCTTGCGCCGCTCGTACAGGCTCACCTTTTTGAGGATGCGGTCAAGGTCGTCGCGGTTGCCACGGCCACTGATGCTATGCGTGATTTTCAGGTTTTCGACAGCCGACAGGTAATGGTAAAAGTTGGGCGTTTCGAGCAGGGAGCCGATGCGCTTCCGCTGCGCCGGCGAACCCGGCTGGCCAAACCAAAGGAAGTCGCCCCTGTCGGCTTTCAACACATCGAGGATGATGCTGAGCAGCGTTGTTTTACCGCTGCCGTTTGGTCCAAGCACGCCAAACACACTGCCTTCGGGTACGGTGAAGGATACGTTTTTCAACGCCTGCACCGGGCCGTAGGATTTCGATATGCCGGATAGGGATAATACAGCGTCCATAAGCTTTGATTAGCACAAAGGCAGGAATTAAAAAGCACTTTGCATTACAAAGTAAATGATAAATCCGTACAAATAGTAGTCCCACGCATAATTTTTACGAAACCTATCTTTAGCGGCAAATAAAGCTGCCATGTATTTTACCACGAACGATATAGCGGCCCGCCGGGCGCGCCTTGCGAAGAAATGGAACGCGATCCTGCAGCCCGATGAGGCAGTGCTGGTTCATTCCGGCGACCCGGTACCGAAGCCCGGAGGTCTCGACCAGACCTACCCGTTCCTGCCCCACCCCTCCTACTACTGGCTTACGGGTCGTCGTCGCGAAGGCGAGGTGCTCCTCTACGGACCCGGTACCGGCTGGATCGAATTCCAGACACCGTTTACCCGCGAGCAGGCGGTATGGGAAGGCGACAAGCACGACCTTCTTGTCAGCGATCCTGGCCAGGACATCAGCCGCCTGTCCAACTACCTCGGTACGCAGAAATTCAAATCGATTTACGAGCTTGGCCAGACCCCTAGCTATAAACCCGAAGGCACTGCTTTTGCGCTCAACACGGCACTCGATCAAACCCGCCGCGTGAAGGATGCTGCCGAAGTAGCGCTCGTTCGCCAGCTTGCCGGGTTCGCAGCCGAAGGCTACAAAGCCATCGAAGCCGCGCTTCGTCCCGGTATCAGCGAAAGGGAGTTGCAGGTGGTTTATGAAAGCGCCATTGCGCGCGCCGGTGCGCAGGGACTTCCCTACGATTCGATCGTGGGTAGCGGCCGCAACGCATCGATCCTACACGCGCTGCCCACGCAGAAGATCATCGGCGAAGGCGAGCTCGTGCTCGTGGATGCCGGCGCCGAGCTGGTGGACTATTGCGTCGACATTACCCGTACCTATGCTTCATCGGCCGCGACGAGCCGCCAGAAGGATCTTTACGCGCTTGTGCTCAGGGTGCAGGAAGCCTGCATCGACCTGTGCCGCCCCGGCAACTGGTGGCGCGATGTGCACGGCACCGCCGCGAAAATGTTTACCGAAGGACTGAAAGACCTCGGCATCCTCAAAGGCGACCTTTCGACGCTGCTCGAAAAGGAAGTGATCGCGCTCTTCTTCCCGCACGGCCTTGGTCACCTCGTGGGTCTTCGTGTTCGCGACACGGGCCAGGCGGAGAACCTGGCACCGAAAAGCTATTTCGGGGCGCGTCTCCGTGTAGACATACAGCTGGAGGCCGGTCACCTGATAACCGTCGAACCGGGCCTCTATTTCATCAAGGCGCTGCTCGACGATGCGGCAAACCGTACGAAGTTCCGCGACGAGGTTGCCTGGGATGAGCTCGCGCACTGGCAGGAGATCGGCGGCATCCGCATCGAAGACAACATACTAATTACGGACACCGCTCCCGATAACCTGACTGCCGCAGTTCCCAAGCAGAGCGCACTGCGTTGAACCAGAAAGAACAAACACACATGAAAAAACTCCTGACCCTTCTTGCGCTCGCCGGCACCCTGTCTGCCGCGGCCGCCGATGTAGACACCGTTTCGATTTACAGCGACGCGATGCACCGCGCGTACAAAGCCGTGGTGATCAAGCCCGCTTCCTACCGCAAAAGCAAGGTCGCCTACCCGACCGTTTACCTGCTCCATGGCCTCACCGGCAGGTGGAGCGATTGGGTCACGAAGGCGCCCGACCTGAAAGCGTATGTTGACCGCAACGACGTACTGGTGGTATGTCCCGATGGCGCCAACAGCAGCTGGTACTTCGACAGCCCCATCGACAGCTCGATGAAATTCGAAACCTATGTGTCGACCGAGATCCCTGCCTGGATCGATGCGCACTACCGCACGATCCGCGACCGCAGCGGGCGCGCCATCAGCGGTCTCAGCATGGGCGGGCACGGCGGGCTCTTCCTCGGCTACCGCCACACGTCGACCTTCGGAGCGGCGGGCAGCATGAGCGGCGCGGTGCAGGTGGAACTGATCACGGCGCCGATGTACAGCGTGGACAAGCGCCTTGGCGACAGCAGCAACCACGCACGCTACCACGAGTACTCCATCTTTGGTGTGCTCGACCAGAAACCGAAGGATACCCTCGCGCTCATCGTCGATTGCGGCAGCGAAGACTTCATCGTTGAAATGAGCCGCGCCCTGCACAAGCGCCTCCTGGAGTTGAAAATCCCCCACGACTATACCGAGCGTCCCGGTCGCCACGACTGGGCGTATTGGAACAACGCCGTGCAGTACCAGCTCCTGTTTTTCCGGAACTATTTCAAGAAAGCGGGTAAATAGTCTGCTAATTGGATAGTCTGCTAGTCTGCGAATAAGAAAAGCTTCCCGATGGGAAGCTTTTCTTATTATTTGATAACCCGGCATTAGCAGATTAGCAGACCAGCACATTAGCAAACTAAAAATTATCCACCCGTTTCCCCGGTCCGCACATCATACTTTCTGCGGCCCTTGTGTTTTTTTTCAAAGTCAACGACTGCCGGTGGCTTGGTCACCTTACTTTTTTCGGGCTTGGCATAGCTGGGGCGCGTGGCATCGGTTGCTTCGCGCACGCTGGTTACGGGGCGTGTCGTGCTGTCGGAGCTGCCGCCGCCGGCCACCGAGATGGGGGCAAGTCCGTCGTCGAGCCCGTCTTTTTTAAGCTTGTCCATGACCCATTCCTGGGTGGCTTCGAGGCGGCCATCGCGCTCGTTATAGAATTTCCAGGTACCGTGCTTACGGGCCACGGGTTCGACCTTGACTATCTGGTAACCGGTTATTTTATTGGGATCCTTGAGGTCGCGAACGGGCACTGTGTCGTAGGGGCTCTTCGGGTCGACGGCGCGCCACATTTCCTCCCGGGTAGGCTTGCCCTCCAGGTCGAAGTACACCTGCTTGCCGTCCTTCATGCCCCAGCGGTATTGTTCGAGTGCCAGCAGGTCGCCGTCGAGGCTGTAGCGCCGCCAGTACCCGACCTTAAAGCCGTCCTGGTAAACGCCCTCTTCCTCGTAGCCGCGCTCGCCGCGAACAGCCTCCTGCCGGACAACCCAGGGGCCCTGTTGCAGGCCTTTCCTGTCGACCCGGTTGAGCGTGTCGCCTTTGACACCGAGCACGTAGCTTTTCCATTGCGCCGACGCGGGCGCCGCCACAAAGAGCAGCAGTGCCAGCAACCAGCGGATGTTCCGTATGTTTGAAATCAGCATAGAACCTTTCCTTATGAAGCTAAAATTACCCCAAACCCTGCTTACGGGCGGCCTCCTGTCCGTTACTTTTTTCACAAAGGCCCAAACGGCGCCCACACCGGCGGCCGAGCGCTGGAAAGGGCTCGAGCGAAAGGCGGTGCTGCGCCGCGCCTCGGTGCTCGACAGTGTGCGGTTCCGCAATATCGGGCCCAGCGTGATGAGCGGACGCATCAGCGACCTCGCCGTTAATCCCGACGACCCCACTGAATTCTACGTAGCCTACGCTTCGGGCGGCCTGTGGTACAGCCGCAACAACGGACAGAGCTTTGTGCCGGTTTTCGACAGCGTCGAGACGCTCACGATCGGTGCCGTTGCCGTCAACTGGCGTACGGGCACCATCTGGGTGGGCACCGGCGAGGTCAACAGCAGCCGCTCCTCCTATGCCGGCACCGGTCTGTACCGGAGCACCGACCGCGGCAAGACCTGGCGCTACGCCGGTCTCCCCGAGTCGCAGCATATCGGCAAGATCCAGCTTCACCCCGGCGACGACAACACGGCCTGGGTGGCCGTGCTGGGGCACCTCTACTCCGCCAACCCCGAGCGGGGCGTGTATAAAACCACCGACGGTGGCGCCTCCTGGCGGCAGACACTGTTTGTGGACGCCAACACCGGGGTCGTCGATATCGACGCCAACCCGCAAAACCCGGCGGAGCTTTATGCCACGGCCTGGTACCGTACCCGGCGTGCCTGGAACTTCGAGGCGGCCGGCGCCGGCAGCGGCCTTTACAAGAGCAGCGACGGCGGCGAGCACTGGACCCGTATTTCTACCGAAGGATCAGGCCTGCCCACGGGTGCTGCCGTAGGCCGGATGGGTGTGTCTGTGTACGCAAAGAACCCGGCAACGGTCTACGTCGTCGTCGACAACCAGACTGCCTGCAAGGACACGACGCTGGGCGACACCACGCGGTACTACCTCCGCGATTTCAAGAACATTTCGGCCGAGGACTTTGCCCGTCTCGATGAGCGCAAGCTCGATACCTTCCTGAAGCGCAATGGCCTCATCAAGCGCTATACGGCCCGCGAGGTAAAGGAGCAGGTGGCAACCGGAAAGCTGGGCGCCCGCGCGCTCTACGACTTCCTCTACGTAAATACCGGTTTTGAAACAACCCCGGTCGGCGCGGAAGTGTACCGCAGCGACGATGCGGGACGAAGCTGGCGGAAGATGAACAGCAAGCCCCTGCCGCGTATGTACAGCAGCTACGGCTACTACTTCGGCAGGATCTTCGTGGCCCCCGACAACGACCGCAACGTGTACCTCCCGGGCTTTACGCTGCAGCAATCGACGGATAGCGGCCGCACGTTCCGCGTCATGGACAAAGACAATGTACATGGCGACCACCATACCCTCTGGATCGACCCGCGGCGCAGCGAGCACATCTTCGACGCCAACGACGGCGGGCTCAACATCACGTACGACAACGGCGCCCACTGGTTCAGCGCCAACACCCCCGCCGTTGGCCAGTTCTACTCGGTTACGGTCGACAACGCAAAGCCCTACAACGTATATGGCGGCCTGCAGGACAACGGCGTATGGTACGGCCCCTCGACCAACCGCGACAGCCCCGGCTGGATGGCGGATGGAAACTACCCATTCAAGCATATCTCGGGTGGTGACGGTATGCAGGTGCAGGTCGACCCGCGCGACAACGTAACGGTGTATGCCGGCGCCCAATTCGGCTACTACAACCGCCTCGACCGCCGCTATCCGGAAACAAGCAGCCGCCTTATCACGCCGCAGCATGCACTGGGACAGCGCCCCTACCGCTACAACTGGCAAACGCCCATCCTGCTCAGCCGGCACAATCCCGACATAGTCTACTTCGGCGGCAACCACCTGTTCCGCTCTTTTGCGAAAGCCGACAGCTTCCTGGTGATCAGCAGCGACCTCAGCAAAGGCGATGGCGGCGGCAACGTTCCCTACGGCACCATTACGACCATCGCCGAATCGCCGCTGCGCTTTTCACTGCTGTATACCGGCACCGACGATGGCCGGCTGCACATCAGCCGTGACGGCGGCTACAGCTGGAGCGCCCTCAACGAAGGCAAGCGGCGCCCGCTACCGCAGGGATTGTGGGTAAGCCGCGTTATCGCCTCGCGCTGGAGCGCGCCACGTGTGTACGTAGCGCTCAACGGCTACCGCAACGACGACTTCCACCCGTATTTATACGTAAGCGAGGATGAAGGCAACAGCTGGACCGCACTCGGCAGCGACCTGCCCTTCGAGCCCGTCAACGTAGTGCGCGAGGACCCGAAAAATCCCGACATCCTGTATGTGGGCACCGATGGCGGTCTCTACGTCAGCTTCGACCGGGACCGTCATTTTATGGCCTGGACAGCAGGACTGCCGCTGTCGGTACCCGTGCACGATATCGCCATCCAGGAGCGCGACAACGAGCTGGTACTTGGCACGCACGGGCGAAGTCTTTATACCGTTAAGCTCGATGATGTACAGGGTCTGCAGCGCGACCCGCAGTGGCTGAAAAAGAAAGCGCAGCAACCGAAAGAAGAGGAAGCAGCAAAAACCGAAAAGCAATCCCTGCTCCGCGACGAAGACTAAACGATCCTCCCGCAAACGAAAGAAGCCGCCCGATGGGGCGGCTTCTTGTATTATACGAGTAACCCAATCAAAGCTTGACCAGCTTTCGCTCTACCGACTCGTTGGTTTTGGTATCGACGACCCGCACGATGTACGTGCCGGCGGTAAGTCCAACGAGGCTGAGGCTATAGCTGCTGCCATTGAAGGAAGCAGGCTTGAGTAGCGTCCGTCCGTACTGGTCGAGCAGTTCCACGCTGCGCGGTCCCTCGCCGGCGCCCGTATACCAGATGGTCACCTGGTTCTGGGTCGGGTTCGGGCCAACGGTCACCTGGTCGGCGAGGCGTGCGGTCTGCGGGCTGCCGCCGGTGTTTCCGGCCTGCGTCACGCAGTTGTTGATCACGTAACTGAACTGCATCGGCGCACCATAACATTTGTTGGCGAGCGGCGTCACGGTGACCAGCGAGCTGATCGGGCCCGACGTGTTGTTCTGGGTCGTGAAGGACTGTATCGACGTGTAACCATTTGTGTACGGCAAACCGATAGCTACGTTCGTACGCGTCCACTGGATCGTGGTGTTGCTGAAACCTGCGGCGAAGGTTACCTGGCTGGTACTTGCGCCGCGGCAGTACACCTGGTCGGGAACGGCAACCACGGTCGGCATCGGGTAGACCAGTACACGGAAACTGATCGGGGTGCCCGGGCAGGCGCCGACCGGGGTTACCAGTACAGTGCCGCTGGCATTGGCCGTTGTGTTGTTTACAGGTACGAAGGAAGGGATTCCCGCACCTGACCCGCTTGCGGCCAGGCCGATCGCGCTGTTGCTGTTGGTCCAGGTGTACGATGTAACACCGGAGCCGGTAAAGGCAATCGGCTGCGTGGCCGTACCAGGGCAATAGGCCTGGTTGCTGATACCGTTGATGACGGCCCGTTGGTTCAGGACAAACTGGGTGCTCGCCGTGTTGCTGCAACCGCCACCGCCGCTGCCAACCGTGTAGGTTACCGTGTAGGTACCGGGCGTTGACGCCGTAAGGTCGATGCTGCCCGTGCCGGAATTAAGCGCAAGGCCTGCGGGGCTGGCGCTGAATGTGCCGCCGGTTGACCCGGTACGGGTTACGGTCGCCGTGCCACCGGGGCAGTACGGCGAGCCGCTGTACGAGATCGATCCGGCCGCGGGCACCACGGCCAGGGTAAAGCTGGCTGTAGGTCCGCTGCAATAATTGGCCGTAGGTGTAACGGTGATCGTCGACACCTGGTTGACACCGCTGTTATTGACGGCATTGTACGAGGCGATCGCACCGTTACCCGAAGTGGCAACACCGGTAGCCGTATTGTTGTTCGTCCAGTTAAACACGGTTCCGCTCACCGTGCCCGTGAATTGGAGGGCCGGTGTTGCAAAGCCGGCGCATACCGTCGTGTTAGCCGGCACCGTTACGATGGGCAGCGGCTGCACCAGTATGCGGAAGGAAGCCGCCTGCGACGTACAGCCACCCGATACAGCCACAACAGCTACGTTCGCGGAAAGTGCCGTCGTACCGTTGTTCACCGACGTGAAGCTGATGGGACCTGTGCCCGATGCGGGCAGGCCGATGGCCGGGTTGTCATTGGTCCAGGCGAAGGAACTGCCGGTACCGGTGAAGTTGATCGGACCAACATTCGCGTTGGCACAAACAACCTGGTTCGGACCGGAGTTGACGCTCGGAAGCGACAGCACGGTGATCGATGTGGTAGCTACCCCGGCCTGGCCATAGCTTGTGTAGTTATACGTAACCGTATAAGTACCGGGCGTAGATGCGGAAAGGTTGATGACGCCCGTAGATGCGGCGATCGAAAGACCTGCGGGTGCGCTGAAGCTGCCACCGCTTTGGCCGTTGAGCACCGGCGTTGCGTTGTTGCGGGCGCAGTACGGGCCATTCGGATACGAGATCGTCGTCAGCACAAACGGGTTCACCGTGATGCGGAAGCTGCGTGCCGTGCCCGCGCAGGGAAGGTCACCGGCGACATAGACCGGTGTAACCGTGACGTTGGCCGATACCGGCGTGCTGCCCGTGTTGCTGGCAACGAATGAAGGCAGGTTGCCGTTGCCACTGGCCGCAAGGCCGATCGAGGGACGATCGTTTGTCCAGGCGAACTGGATGCCGGCCGGCGATCCTGTAAAGGTCACAGGGGACATGGTAGCACCGTTGCGCGTTGTGAAGCCGGGGATCGTATCCAGAACTGCCTTCGGGTAGATCGTTACCTGTGTGCCCGACTGTACCAGCGGGCAGGTGCCGCTTGCAGCAATCGTATACACTACGGTGTAGGTACCAGCTACCGAAGTGGTGAGGTTGATCGCGCCGCTATTCGGGTTCAGCACAAGTCCGGCCGTCGAGGTGAAGCTGCCGCCGCCGCTACCCGTGAGCACCGGCAGTGCCGTGCCACCAGGGCAGAACGGTCCTTCGTAAAGGATGCTGGCCGTCGGGGCCGCATTGATTGTGATCGAAGTGCTGCTGCTCGCACCTGTGCAACCATTGACATTGCCGACCGTGTACGTAACGGTATAGGTGCCCGGCTGGCTGGCGTTGAGGTTGATGGCCCCGGTAACGCTGTTGAGCGACAGGCCGGCAGGCTGGGCGCTGAACTGGCCGCCACTTGTGCCTCCCTGGTTGGCCTGGATGGTTCCACCACTGTTGCAGAAAGGCCCGCCGCTATAACTCAGCGAAGCGGTCGTCGCTGCATTGATGGTAAGCGCATGACCCGTTGCCTCTGCAAGTACCGGCATCGTGCTCACGACACGCACCTGGTAGCCGTTGCCGGCCCCGGTGTTGGCGGGAATGAGGCAGCTGATCGTACCGCTCGTAGTGGCGGCAAACGAGCCGATGTTGACCGGGCTAACAAAGGAGCCGCTTGCGTTACTCAGTTGGGCAATAAACTGGTTGCCCGCTGTGAAGTTGCCGCTGGCGGTATAGTTGATGGAGAACGAGGATCCGCTGCAGGCGCTGCCGGTGCTGACGCTGGAGGTCACTTCGTTGCAGGCACTGTTGACCGAAGTAACGTTTACCGTGTCGGTGACGAAGGCGCCGGTGGCGTCGGTAACGGTTACGGTATAGGTACCTGCGGCTACTGTAATCGTATTGGAGGTTTCACCGTTGCTCCACAGGCGTGAGTACGGCGCAAGGCCTCCGTTGATGGTCACCGTCGCAGAGCCATCGGTCGTAGTGCCGCAGCTTGCCTGGGTGAACGAAGTCATGAGGCTCATCTCGCCGATGTAGTTGCCGGCTTCGTTGTCGTCGTTGTTGTATTCAGCCGGCATCGAGTTGATGATGCGGGCGATAACACGTGTATGCGCATCGGTAACGTTCCAGACGGCGCTCAGGTTGTAATCAGCGCCTTCGGCAACAGAGATGTTGCGCTGGCTGATCAGGGTTTCCTGGCCCTGGTCGTTGATGAAGAGCAGCTGCAGTACGGCATCGCAATCATCAAAGCCGATGTTGTGAATGACACCGGTGATAGCGATGGTGCTTCCGACGGCGGGGCTATAGTTGCTCAGCGCGAACGACTGCCACAGGAGGTTCGGGGCCTTACCCACGATCACCGCCCGTGTTGCTTCGTTATTCAGCTCATCGCCTTCAGCCACCTGATGGTCTTTGTCTACGACCGCGCGGATCACGTGGATACCGCGGATATCCGACGACCACTGGCGCGGCATGCGCACGGTAGCCAGCTGGCCCGTAACGAGACCCGGCACGCGGAGCTGCGTCAGCGAGTCGTTGTCAACTTTGCTGTAGACCGTGATCGAATCCGTAGTGCTCGCACCCTGGTTGACGTAGCTGATATCGATGTCGATCGGCTGCCCCAGCTCGGGGTTCAGCAGCGACGGTGCGATGTATTCCGAACGTGTCAGGTAATCGGGCAGCGGCAGTATGACGTGTACCGGCACAATGATCTGGTTGTTCGACTCGTCGCACTCGGCGTACTGACCGGCGGGGTCAGCCGTGATGCGAACCAGGTAGTCGCCGGTCTGCGCAAACACGTAGGGGTTCGGGAGGCTCAGCCCCAGCGGGCAGGTGCAGGTGTTGGCGATGTTGTTGTTGACCGTTCCGAGGTTCAGCCAGCCGCTGATGCCGGGCCCGCTCACTTCGAAGCGAACCTGTCCATGCGTGGCTTTGTAGAGACCAAGGTTATACAGGCCAGTGGCCATCGTTACCGGCGTATTCACATACTGCGTGGTATTGATGTACAGACCGCTGTAGCAGCCGCTGTTCGTGGGTTGGAAATCCCAGCAAAGCCTGGCGCTGCTGGTATTATTATTCTCGTTCGTTTCCGACACTGCATCGGCAGCATCAACGGTGATCACGAGGCTGTTGTTGCCCGGAGCCGGGGCCGGTACCGTCACCGATACGGGTGTGTGGACGCCGGCAGCAAGTGTCCCGTTGAACGTATACGTATAATGCGTACCGCCTACGTTGAAGTCTACGGCGATCGGGCCACTGATGGCTACCAGGCTCGTGTTGGCGAGCTCGGCGGCGATCGTGATGTTCGTCGGCAGTGAGGGTTCGGCCGGTGTAACGGTTACGTTGCCGCAGCCCCAAACCGTGAGGTCGGGGTTACAGGCACTCACCTGCACCTGGTACGATACGCCGTTGTTGCCTTCGTTGTATTCGGCAACTGCGTTCGGAACGTCGCAGTCGAGCGTGAACGTATACAGGCCGGCCAGGCCGTTATACGCGTAGTTGAAGTTCACCTGTGCTTCCCAGAGCGGGTTGATATTAGCCATGGTCTGGGTCATCGTGGTTTCCAGCACACCGTTGCGGAACACCGTAAGGCGGGCGCTGAAGCTGCTCGTCGGCTGGCCACCGAGGTTGCGCACCACGAAGCTTACCGGGGGAATGCCCTGGCACTGGTTGGCGTAGCTGTACGACGACAGGTTGTTGTAGGGAGCGATATCCGGGGCGTTGGGCAGCACCAGCACGTTGGTATAGGAGCTGTTGTTTCCTTCGCCACCGCAATGCTCATCCACCTCGTTGGCAACGTCGGCTATGGAGCGTACATACGTATTGCCGATGCTGTTGAACGTGAGCGTGGGCAGAGTGAAGTTCTGGCTGCCACCGCTGGCAAGCGCGTTCACCGCGAAGGGCACGGGGATACTGCTGGCCGCGGGTGCTTCGATGCCCAGGTTGCTGCTGCTGCCGGTTGCGGCATTGCCGCCGTTCGAAACCGATACCGAGCCGCCGAGCGATTGCCCCTCTACGATGTAGCGGGTATTCGTTTGCGGGTATTGCGGTGTGATCGTACCGGGGCCGAGCAGAAGCTGTGTGGTCAGGTCCGGACCCGAGCATACGGGGCGCGGAATGACAACGAACTGAGTGGTCGTGTCGCCGTCAAGTGTATAGTCGGTGATGGTCACCTGCACATGATAGGTGCCGGGTGTTGCGGGTCCATAAATGGAAGCCGAGTAGGCGCCCAGCGAGTTGCTGTATACCGTCTGTGTCTGGCCGGTTTCGACAACCTTGACCGTTACCGTGGCACCTGCGCAGGACGAGTCCTGCAGCTGCACCGCCGTATTGCGGTACCAGGCAGTTCCCGAGATGGACAGGTTATCGCCCGTATAGATCGTGCTCGGCGTGGGCGCTGCAGTAATACCTATGTCGCCGGGCAGCTGGTAGTTGCCGTTAATGAACGGACGGATCGCCTGGTTGTCGAGCTCGTTGCTTTCGTCGAGGCTGGCACCGTAGTCGATAAACACCTGCATCGGGCACCACATCGGCACCGAAGGCGTGTTGATCTGCCAGGTCACCTGCGTCGTGCCGTTGGCGCCCGAGAGGAAGGCAACGGTTTGATCGGGGTAATGAGTCGCCGTGTCGTTCTGATTTACGAGGTGCACGGTAAAGTTGCCGGCATCACGGCCCGAATTGTTGTGCACCGTCGCCGTAACAGTCAGCGGTTGGCCCGGGTCGGGATGCGGGTTGGAGAACGTGATGTCATTGGCGAAGATCGAAACGTCTACGCGCGGAAGCACCACGGGGCCCGCAAACGGACCGAAAGACGCACTGCAGCCGCCCTGGTCGGTGGCCTCAATGGTCGTATGCCAGTTGGCGGAAGCCGTGAGGAAGTTGACGACGATAAAATAGTCCTTGCCGTCTGTCGTATTCGCATCAGAGGGATCCTTCTCGGTGAGGTACAGGGTACGGTCGCCGCTGTTGTTGAAGGAGCCGTTGCCCTCGTAGTCGAGCAGCAGCTTGATGGTGTTGGATTGCGGCAGGTCGCCATCGGCATCCGTATAGCGCACCTCGAACCGGTAGCTGCTCGTGGGAAGACCGGAGGCCGGGTTCACCACGCTGCTCGCGAAGCCCGTAGCACCGGTGAAGGCGAGGGTCGGCAGGTGGTTGCTGCTGAAGGGGACGCTCTTCGTTGCCGTACCCGTGCATCCACCTGCGCTGGTGACGGTGACGCTGTACGAGCCACCCGATGTTACCGGAATGTTTTGCGCGGTAGCACCTGTCGACCAGAGGTAGCTGCTGCCTGCGCTGGCGCTGAGCAGCACGCTCTCACCAAGGCAATAGCTTTCGTTGCTGCCGCCGCTGATGCTAACCACCGGGCTCGGGAGCACCGTAATGGTGAAGCTGCGCGCAAGGCCGGAGCATCCGTTCGTATTGACCGGCGTTACCGTAATAATCGCCTGTTGTACGCCCGCGCCGCTGTTGACGGTAACAAACGAGGGAATGTTACCCGTTCCGCTTGCGGCAAGACCAATGCTTGTATTGTTGTTGGTCCAGGTGTAGGTCGTACCGGGATCCGCGCTCGTAAAGGCAACAGCATTACTGCTCGCGCCATTGCAGAGCGACTGGCTGGCTACGGCGTTCATGCTGCCTCCTGCCTGGATCGTGAGGGACGTATTTGTACTGAAGCTGGCGCAGCCACCGGCAGCCGGGATCGTGTAGGTAACGGTATAGGTGCCGGGGTTGCTCGACTGCGGGAAGATCGCGCCGTTGCTGCCGTTGATCGACAGACCGGCCGGTGCCGCTGCAAAGCTGCCTCCGCCGGTGCCGGTCAGCGTTACGTTCGACGCGGAAACGGAGTTGCAATACAGGGCGCTGTACGCGATCGTCGCCGCGGGTTGCGCCGTGATCGTAACGTTGGTCGTTGCCGTAACATCGCCATGGCCGTTGCCTGCCGGGATGAAGTACGTAACCGTATAAGTGCCTGCTGTCGACGTCGACACGTTGATATCGCCGTTTCCTGCATTCAGGCTGAGACCTGCAGGCTGCGCGCTGTAGGTGCCGCCGCTGATGCCTGTTTGCGTTGCGGTGGCCGTACCGAAGCTGGCGCAGAACGGGTTGCCGCTGTAAGAAATCTGTGCAGAGGCCGTCGGGAGCACCTGGATCGTTGCCGTAGCCGTGCTGCCCGGGCAGGTGCCGGAAGGCATCGTATACGTAACGGTGTAGGTGCCGGGCGAGGAGATATTGAGATTCACAGAACCGGTGCTCGTGTTGAGACTCAGGCCGGACGGGCTCGCACTGTACGTACCGCCGCCTGTGCCGCTCTGGCTCGCACTTATGATACCACCGCCCACATAGTAGGGGTTCGTACCATAGCTCACGGTTGCCGTCGGGGCTGCGTTGATCTGCACGCCAACATAGGTGCCGGACGACGAACATCCGGGCGTACTTGCGTCGTAGTAAATGTAGTTGAAGGTGGCATTGCTCGTAGCCGGGTACAGGGTGCCTGTTACCGGGTTGACGTCAAAGCCGGCGTAATTGTAGAAATGACCGCCCGTGGTTCCGCTGATCTGTACCTGGACCGAATCCTGGTTAGTACAGAATACATTGCTGCCGTAGCTGATGGTTGCCGAGGGAGGGTTCGAGATAACGACCTGCGTCGTGTTGGAGAACGAGGCGCAATCGCCCGAAGACGGAACCGTGTAGGTCACCGTGTAGTTGCCGGCCGCGCTCGCCGTAAGCGCGATCGTACCCGTGTTGGGATCGATCGAAAGGCCGGCCGGAGTGGCGTTGTAGGTTCCGCCGCCGGCGCCGCTGCGGATCACGGAAACCGTGCCGCTGGTATTGCAATAGGCTGGCTGCGCATAGGAGATCGCAGCCGACGGTGCCGGCGAGATTTCCATCGTGGTCGTTACGGTATCGGTGCTGCAGCCTTCATGGGCAACGATGTACGAAACCGTGTGCGTTCCAACGGCCGACGCGTTCAGGTTGATGGCTCCGGTAACGGCATCCACAACCAGCGAGTCATCGCCAACGAACGAGCCGCCCGTAACGCCGGTCATCGTAACCGGTGCCGAGCCGCCGCTGTTGCAATAGGGCGACAACGGGTAGCTGATGGTTGCCGGGGCAACCAATACCAGTTCAACAGCCCCTGTGGAGCCGCCGTAACCTTCGGTAACACGCAGCATCACACTGTCGGTCGACGACAGGTAGCCACTCCACACGTTGCCGTGGTAATCGCAGCAACCATTGTGTCCCCAAACCTTGACGCCGTTCACCCAGAGCTCGGCTTCGTCGTCATGGTAGGGAATATTGATCTGGTAATAACCGCAGGGGAAGCCTTGGCGCTTCGCCGCCCAGGAGTGACCATCCCAGTTTACCGCGCAGCCCTGCCAGTTGGGAGCATAGGACGGCGAATAATAGTTATACCAGAAATTTTGCGAGTAGTGGCTGAGCGTGGTATCCGTAAAATATCCTGCGTAGTTGGTTACCCAGGAATTGCCATCGTTGTAAGCGTATCCGCCGTTCCAGGCATATACGTTCCAGACGTTGTTGCCATAGACCGCCGGGTCGCCAACCACCTGTGTAATGTGCATCGTGGTCGAAGTGACCACGGTATCAACACCGCAATTGGAGCTGAAGATTTTGTGGTAGAAGATCGTATAGTCGCCGCTGAGGCTGCCGGGCGCATTGATCACACCGGTAGTGCTGTCGATGCTGAGGCCGGCGGGAGTTGCGTAGAAGTAGCCATCCGTTCCATTGGCCGCCTCGGTGATCGTCGGGTTGATCATACCGGCCGAGCCGCAGTAGCTGCTGGCGGGGTAGCTGATCTTCGCTTCCGACGTCGGTATGAAGTTGATGCTGCCGTACGAGTAGCTGCTGCCCTCCGTGACCCGGAATTCGACAGTGCTCGTATCATTCAGGTAGCCGGTCCATACATTGGTATTACCGCAGCAGGTGTTGTATACCAGTTGGCCATTTACATACACCTGGCCGTAGTCGTCGTGGTAGGGAAGGTTGATCGTGTAGTAGCCGCAAGGGAAGCCCTTGCGCTTTGCAGACCACGAATGGAAATCCGGATTAATCGGGCAGCCGATCCAGCCCGGAGCATCGGAAGGCGCGCCCCAATAGGACCAGAAGTTCTGCGAATTGTAATTCAGCGACGAGTCGACAAAGTAGCCGGCGTAGTTCTGGTTCCAGGACGTTCCGATATCATAATAGTAACCGGAGTTCCAGCCGTACACATGCCAGGCATTCGTACCGAATACGGAGGGATCGCCCTGCGACGCAACGATCTTCATCGTGGTAACCGCCGTATCGACGTGGCTTCCGCAGGCGAGCAACGTATCGATATAATAAACAGTGTATTGTCCGGGGCTGCTGCTCGAAGGCGTAATGACACCGGACAGGCTGTCGATCGTAAGACCCGCCGGCAGTGCCATAAAGTAACCTGCGGCCGTGCCCGCCGGCGCCGTAACCGCAGGCGCCATCGTTCCGAGGGTGCTGCAGCCGCTGCCCGACGTAGCTGTTGGATAGCTGATGGACACTTCAGGCACCAGCTCGAAGTTGATGCCACCGTAGGAAGTGCCATAGTCGTCGGTAACACTGAACTCCACCGTGCTCGTATCATTGAGGTAGCCGGTCCAGACGGTCGTATTGCCGCAGCACGTGTAATACACCTGCTGTCCGTTGATCAGCACGCGGGCATAATAATCGTGGCCGGGTAACGACACTTTATAATAGCCGCAGGGGAAGCCTTTGCGCCGGGCCGACCAGGAGAAGTTGTCGGTATTTACGGTACAACCCTGGTAGCCGGGTGCGGAGGAAGGTGAGTTGTTCGGATTCCACTGGTCCTGCGAGTTGAAATTGAGACCAGTAGCCGTATAGTAGCCGGCGTAATTGTCGTTCCACGAAGAGCCGTTATTGTAATAGGTTCCGGCATTCCACGCATACACGTTCCATTGGTTCTGTCCGAATACCGAAGGATCGCCGACGGAGGAGTTGGCCACCGTGACGGTCTGGCTCACGCTGCCGCAGCCGGGAGTGCTGCCGGTTACCGTGTATTGAGCCGATTGGCCGGCCGCGAGGCTGACGAACTGCATGTTCGAGGAAACGTAATAGTTCCAGATATTGCTTTCAGCCATGCTGCGGGCTTCGGGGCTGAGTACGCTGTTGTAAACGACGATATCATAAAACTCGCAATCGGAGCGCTCCCCGTAATAGGCGTGGCCATTCATCTGAAGGCCATAAGGCGGGTAAACGCCATTGCTGTTGCTGGCGAGCTGCGAGCCGTTTTCATAAAACTGCGACACGCTGCCGTTGGAAGAACCGGTGTGCACGTAAATGCTGTTATCGGCTGTCAGGTTGTAGTCAAGGCTGACCCAGCCTTCGAAATAGGCAGTACCGTGGCGGCCGCCGTGGAAGCCAAGCAGCCAGTTATCCCCTACCGAGGAAAGCACACGGCCGCGGGCGCCACCGGTTTGGCGCGATGCGCAGATGACGGTAAACGGGTTTGAAAAATTGGTCGGCATCTGCATGAACTGCGACGTGTTGAACACGAGCGCCGGACGCCCGTTGAGTACGCTGCTGTCGATGAATTGGGGCTGGGCACTGCCGGAGGCCTGTACTTCATCGAGGCCGTTGCCCGACTGGTCATAGAGCTTCACGCAAAAACCCGCCGCTCCGTTGAGCCAGCTGCGGATGCCCGCCAGGTCAAGATGGAGACCGGAGGCACCGAAGTCCATCTCCGCATCGTCGCTCGCGCGGCGCAGGCGGATGATGGGACCATTGTAGCCCGCCTTTAGCAGGCGCAGACCCACGGCCATGCGGATGCTCGAAGGCGCAACGTCGGCCGGGAGTGTCGCCGGCGACCAGCTGTACGTATTGGCACCGGAGGCCACCAGTGTGGCCGTGCTGCCGGAGCAAACGGTCGCCGCGCCGGAGATATTCAGTACCGGCGGCGCGTTGATGCTCAGGTTCGTTCCGTTGTCGGATCCCGTAACAGCGGGGCTGCTGGCCACGACGCGGATCCGGTAGCCGTTGCCGCTGCCGGCACCGGCGGGAAGGGTGGCGCTGATCGTGCCCGCAGCAGTAGCCTGCACCGATCCGATCGTTACGGGGCTTGCAAAGCTTCCCGACGCCGAGCTCAGTTCGGCCGTGAACACGTTGGCACCGTCGAAGCTGCCCGAAGCCGTGTAGGGCACACTCAGGGTGGCACCGGCGCAAAAGACAGTGGGATCAATGGTACCGACCTGCACAGTTTGTCCCTGTGCAAATAACGCTGCGAAGCACGCAAGCAGCAGGATCAGGCTCCTTTTCATCATATAACAGTTTAGGGTTGTCTGGTTTCAATGGCAAAATGACCCGCGCAGGTATGACGGGGCAATACCTTGCTCAGGGCAGTTCGGGCGCTTCGGTAGGATAGAGAGACACGTACCTGGGGGGCGTACGCAGTTGGTGTAAATGTTACAGGTTGTGCAGCTTCGGGTCTGCTTTCAAGGGGACGGACCGGTGCAGCCGGCTTAAAACCGGTTGCCGATGGGAGTGATGAGACGAAGGTATCTTTTTAAACAAATCAGCAAAATCATTTTTTCTCCACGGGTTATGCACGAAAGCCCGCCCTGGGCCTGCAATGCAGGCCCAGGGCGGGCTCCTGAAAATCACCGTATTTCTACGATAACATTAAAATGGGATAAAAAGTGTATCAACTGCCATTTCCCGCGGATGAACCGTAGCGGGGCCTAAAACACCTTGAATCGCTCGAAGCAGGCCCGCTCAAGCGCCTCCCGGTCGTCGGGGTGGGCGATGTCGATCAGCGCCCGGGCGCGCTGCCGTAGGTTCTTCCCGTATAAATACGCCACACCGTATTCCGTCACCACGTAGTGCATATGGGCCCGCGTGGTCACCACACCCGCGCCGGGCTTCAGGAAAGGCACCAGCCGCGGTACACCCTTGGCAGTCCGCGAAGGCAGGGCAATGATCGGCTTTCCGCCTTCGCTCAGCGCGGCGCCGCGCATAAAATCCATCTGCCCCCCTACCCCGCTGAACTGGTAGGTGCCGATGCTGTCGGCACATACCTGCCCGGTTAGGTCAACCTCGATGGCGCTGTTGATGGCTACCATGCGTGGATTACGGCGGATGATATGCGGGTCGTTCACATAGTCGATATCCAGGAACTGGAAGGCGGGATTGTCGTCGACATAATCGTACAGCCGGCGCGTACCGAGGGCAAAGCCGGCGACGGCTTTATTGGGATGGATCCTTTTATAGCGATTCGTGATCACATCACGCTCGAACAGGTCCACAATCCCGTCGGAGCACATTTCCGTGTGCACGCCCAGGTCCTTATGGCCCGTAAGTGCGCGGAGCACCGCGTCGGGGATGGCGCCGATGCCCATCTGCAGGGTTGAGCGGTCTTCGATGAGCCCTGCCACGTATTCCCCGATCCGCAGCTCGTCGGGGCCGGCCTTGTCGCCGAAGCGGGCCTCGTACAGCGGCTCGTGGCATTCCACAAGGGCATGGAAGCGGCTTGCGTGAATGAGTCCGTCGCCGTGCGTGCGCGGCACATGGCGGTTCACCTGCGCGATCACGTGCCGCGCATTGTTGACCGCCGACCGCGCCACATCAACCGAAACACCCAGCGAGCAATAGCCGTGACTGTCGGGCGGCGACACCTGCACCAGCGCCACATCAACCGGGAGTATTCCCTGGTTGAACAGGTTCGGGATTTCACTGAGAAACACCGGCACATAATCGGCACGGCCCTCGGCCACATCGCCGCGGATGGAGGCGGAAACAAAAAGCGAGTTGAGCCGGAAGCTGTGGGCGAGCTCCGGCTTGTCAACGTGCATGTCGCCGTACACCGAAATAAAAACGAGCTCCACATCGCGGAGCCGCGGGGCCTGGGCGGCAAGGGCGCGCAGCAGGCAGGTGGGTGTTTGCGCGCTTCCATGAACAAACAGGCGCTGGCCGGAGCGGACGATCGAAAGGGCTTCCTCGGGCGATTGATAGCGAACGGGTGTTTTCATACGTAATGCAAAGAAACGGGGCAGCCGGCAGCGCTACGGCTGAGGCATCTTAGCCCGTCGCCTGTTTTTACTCAGTAAAGGAAAGCCGCGCCTTAATTTCGCAGGAAGCCATGACCCCGATCCCTTTGCGAATCGAACGGCAGGAGGTCCGCTATTTCCTCTACAGCCAGGCCTTTGCCGACGGGCTGCGCACCACGGTAGCCATCCTCGTGCCGGCGCTGGCTGGCTTTTACAGCGGCCATTTCGAGCTGGGCATGACCCTGTCGCTGGGTGCCCTTTGCCTTTCGCTTACCGATGCACCCGGGCCCGTTACCAACAAGCGCAACGGCATGCTGGTAGCGGCCATCGCCCTGTTCGTTACGGCGCTGCTCACCAGCTTTGCCCGCCTGCACCCGGCATTGATGGCAGTGGAGCTCGTACTCGTCACCTTCTTTTTCTCGATGTTCAATGCCTACGGCTCGCGCGCCGCAGGCGTCGGCAATGCGGCGATCCTCATCATGATCCTGACCATGGACAAGGCCGTGCCGCTCCAGCAGGCAGCAGCGCACGCAGCCCTCATCATGGCGGGCGGGCTGTGGTACTTCACCCTGAGCCTTGCCTTTTCGCTCATCAGCCCGTACCGGCCTGCCCAGCGTGTTCTCGGCGACTGCCTCCGCGAAACCGCGCGCTACCTCCACAGCAAGGCCAGCTTTTACAATCCCGCCACCGACCTGCAGGAAAACTACAAGAACATGGTGGCGCGTCAGGTGCTGGTGCAGGAAAAGCAGGAGGCGGTGCGCGAGATCCTCTTCAAGACGCGCCAGATCGTACAGGAAACGACGGCGCCCGGCCGCCGCCTCGTGCTGTTGTTCGTGGAAGGCGTCGACCTGTTCGAGGAGATGACCCATATCTACTACGATTACGACTCGCTGCGGAAACGCTTTGCCGCAACGGGCGCGCTCGAAAAAATAGCGCGGCAGGTGCAGCTGCTGGCGCGCGAGCTCGACGCCATCGGGGCGGCCGTGCAAATGAACCGCCCCTACCGCGGCGGACCTGAGCTGGAGGAAAGCCTGGCGGCACTCAAAAGCGAGCTCGATGCGCTCCCGCGGCTGCCGACGGAAAGCCACCTCGTGCTCCGCAAGATCCTCGTGAACCTGCGGCGCCTGCTGCAACGGATGCGCGAGCTGGAGCGCTACCTGGGGGGCGATGACGGCGAGCGCCGCAGCCGCATCGATCACGGCCGCTTCGTGACCCACCAGCCCCTCGACCCGCGCATCTTCGCCGACAACCTGACACTCAAGTCGGGTGTGTTCCGGCACAGCCTGCGCGTGGCAGCCGCCTGCCTTGGCGGCTATGGCATGATCCTGCTCATCGCCTATGGCCAGCACAGCTACTGGGTGCTGCTTACCATCGCCTTTATCCTGAAGCCGGCCTTCAGCCTGACCCGTGAGCGCAACATCCAGCGGATCATCGGCACGGTGGCCGGCGGACTCATTGGCATTACCGTATTACTACTGGTGCCGGTGCGCAAGATCCAGTTTGCCATCATGGTGCTGTGCATGCTCCTCACCTACTCGTTCATGCGGATCAATTACCTGGTGATGGTGCTCTTCACCACGCCCTTCGTGATCCTGCTATTCTCCTTCCTGGGGATGCCCTTCCGGGAGGTGGTCCTGGAGCGTCTTTTTGATACCGTGCTGGGCTGCGCCATCGCATTCGGATGTAGCGTGCTGCTTTTTCCTTCCTGGGAAGCGCGCCAGTTCACAGGCTACCTGCAGGGACTGCTGGATGCCGACCGGCGTTACCTCGCCCTTCTCCAGGATGCACTGGAAGGAAAGCCTGTTCCGCCGCTACCCTATAAGCTGGCGCGAAAGGAAATTTATGTGCAGACGGCCAACCTCTCGGCTGCCTTTCAGCGGATGCTCAACGAGCCGCGAACCCTGCAGCGGTCGACACAGCAGCTGCAGCAATTCATCGTATTCCAGCATATCCTTTTTTCCAACATCGCATCGGCGCTGGCCGAGCTACGTCATAAGGAGCCGCAGCTGCAGGCCGCTGCGTTGCGGCACGGCATCGCGCGGGCCCAGCGCAGTCTCCGCGACGCGCAGCAGCACCTGGGCCTGCCCCCGGAGCAGCCGGCCGAGCCGGTACCGGCCGAACCCGTAGCGGGAGGCACTCCTATCGAAGAGCAGGCCTTGCTGGCGGGCCAGGTAACGTTCATCGCGCAGCTGTGCGCCGACATGGCGCGCGTGCTGGCCGAAAGCTACCCGAGCAGCCAGAGCAAAGCAAGCTCGTAGCCACGGAGGCCGAGGCCGATGATGCTGCCGGCCGCTTTTCCGGATACATGCGAAAGCTTGCGGAATTCCTCGCGGGCATGGACATTCGAAATATGTACTTCTACAACCGGCGCCTTGATAGCGGCGATGGCATCGCCGATGGCAACGGAAGTATGTGTATAGCCTCCGGGATTCAGGATGATGCCGTCGTAGTCGAACCCGACACGCTGGATCTCGTTGATCAGCTCTCCTTCGACATTGCTTTGGAAATAATGCAATTCATGGTCGGGATACCGCTGCTGGAGCTGCGCGAAGTAGTCGTCGAACGGTACGTTACCATAGATATCCGTTTCGCGTTTGCCGAGTAAATTGAGGTTGGGACCATTGATCAGCGAGATCTTCATTTCACTAAGATAATTCCACAGTTGACACCGCGGTGAAAGGCACCGGCTATTTAATCAGTAAATTAGCGGGCGGTCACCCAAACCGACAAATCATCTATGCGAAACACATGTCTTTCTCTGCTGCTGGCGCTGACTGCCGGCAGTGCCCTGGCGCAAAGCGCTGCTGAAAGCGATGCCCTCGTAGCCTCGGAGCGGAGCCACTTCGCAGCGCAGCACAACAGCCGCGTCTTTTCCGTCTCGTCCAACAACTACGACGTACAGTATTACCGCTGCTACTGGGACGTGAACCCGGCCATCCGCCACATCACCGGCTCTGTGCTCGTTCGCTTCCGCACGCTCTCGAGCGCGTCGAGCATCACGCTCGACCTGCACAACCAGTTTACCATCGACAGCATCGTGTACCACGGCGCGCAGCTGCTTTTCGTGCAGGGTGCCGACCGCAGCCTCCGGATCAACTTCCCCGCTCCCATCGCCTCAGGGCTCCTCGATTCAGTGCGCATTGCCTACCGCGGAACGCCGCCTAATACCGGCTACTTTATCAACACGACGCACAACGGCACGGCCGTCCTGTATACCCAGTCGGAATCCTACGGCGCC
The DNA here is from genome assembly GCF_054777635.1 of Flaviaestuariibacter terrae. Taxonomy (NCBI): domain Bacteria; kingdom Pseudomonadati; phylum Bacteroidota; class Chitinophagia; order Chitinophagales; family Chitinophagaceae; genus Flaviaestuariibacter; species Flaviaestuariibacter terrae. Next base: position 96,495 of record NZ_BAAHAL010000006.1, on the reverse strand, counting down.
AGCCATTGGTGGCCCTGCAAGGACCTCAATGCCGATAAGGCCGATTCGGTAGACCTGTATATCAATTGCCCGTCGGCCTATTCGTCTTCCTCCAACGGGCTGCCGGTGGAGGAAACCGTCAGCAACGGCATCCGCAGCACCCACTGGAAACACCGCTACCCTATTGCTCCGTACCTCGTAGCTATGGCCGTCAGCAACTATACCGTCAGCAACGATCATGTAGTGCTCCCGGGCCGCGACATGCCCCTGGCGCTCCATTCCTACCCCGAGAATACGGCGGCATTCCTCAGCGTGCTGGGTACGGCTAAATTCTGCCTGCAGCGCTTTACGCCTCTCCTTTCGGATTACCCGTTCCTCAACGAGCGTTACGCCCAGACGCAGTGGAATATCGGCGGCGGGATGGAGCACCAGACGAATACCTTCCTGGGCTCCACATCCGCACCACTCGTGGCCCATGAGCTCGCACACCAATGGTTCGGCGACAAGGTCACCTGCCGGAGCTGGAGCGACATCTGGCTCAACGAAGGATTCGCGAGCTACATGGAATTCGAGTATATGCTGCAAACCGCGCCCGCTACCCGAATCGATTTCCTGCAGGCCTGGACGAACACCGTCAGCACCGTGCCAACCGGGTCGGTGTATATTTTGCCGGCCGATACGCTTGACGAGAACCGAATCTTCGACAACCGGCTTACCTACAAAAAAGGAGGCTACCTCGCCGTGATGCTTCGCTGGAAGCTGGGCGACTCCACGTTTTACCGCGGCATCCGTCGCTACCTTAATGACCCAACGCTTTCGTACGGCACCGCACGCACCGCCGACCTGCAGCGCAACCTCGAAGCCGAAAGCGGCCAATCGCTCAGCGAGTTTTTCAACGACTGGTTTTACGGCCAGGGTTATCCCAACTACAGCGCGCAGTGGACGCCGCAGGCCGGGGGTAATGTACAGGTGACGCTCAACCAGGCACCCGCACATTCTTCCGTATCGTTTTTCGAAATGCCGGTGCCGCTGCAGTTCCGCGATGCCAGCCACGACACGATCGTGATCGCCAACCACACACAGAATGCGCAGGTCTTCACGTTTAATCTTGGCTTTGTTCCCGATACGCTTATCATCGACCCGCAGCTCTGGATCCTCTCGAAAACAAAGACGAGCCAGCGGATCAGCACAGCCGTTCCCGACCTTGTGCCACCGGGCGCGCTGCAGGTGTTTCCCAACCCGGCGCGCACGACGATCACAGTGCAACTGCCTGCCGGGAATTACAACGGCACCCGGATCCGCCTGTACAATAGCAGCGGCCAAAAGGTGCTGGAGCGGGGCTTCCCGCAGGGCAGCACACAGGCAACGATCGGCGTGGCGCAGCTACCGCCCGGCGTGTATTGGCTCGAGCTCAGTCACCGCAGCAAGGGCATTTCCCGGCAACCGGTGATTATCGCAACCCAGTAAAAAAAGAAAACCGGCCAGGAGGCCGGTTTTCTTTTATCAGGAGGATTTCTTTTCCGTATAACTACGGACCATCTCCACGAAGTCGTCGAAGAGGTAGCGGCTGTCGTGCGGGCCCGGCGTGGCCTCCGGGTGGTATTGCACCGAGAACGCCGGCTTTCCCTTGATGCGGATGCCTTCGATGGATTGGTCGTTGAGGTTGACGTGGGTGATCTCGATATGATCTGCCTTGCGCACCGCCTCCGGATCGACGCCGAAGCCATGGTTTTGCGTGGTGATCTCGCAGCGGCCGGTGAGCAGGTTCTTCACCGGGTGGTTAAGACCGCGGTGGCCGTGGTGCATCTTGAAGGTCGGGATATCGTTGGCCAGGGCCAGCAGCTGGTGACCCATGCAGATGCCGAAGGTGGGCACGTCGTCGTTGAGCAGTGCGCGCACCGTACCGATGGCATAATCCATCGAGGCCGGGTCGCCGGGTCCGTTGGAGATAAAATAGCCGTTGGCGCCAAAGGCACGGATCTCGTCGGGTGAGGCCTTGGCCGGAAACACTTTCACGAATGCGCCGCGGTCGGTCATGCAGTTGAGGATGTTGCGCTTCACGCCAAAGTCGAGCACCGCGATCCGCACCGGTGCGGCCGGGTCGCCGAGCTCGTAGGCCACCTTCGTGCTGACGATCGAAGCCAGCTCGAGGCCGTCCATATCAGGTACGTCGGCGAGTTTCTTTTTGAGCTCCTCAGCGTCGAGTATCTCGGAGGAGATGATGCAGTTCTGGGCGCCCTTGTTACGGATGCCGGCTACCAGCGCGCGTGTATCGACGCCTTCGATGGCAACGATGTTCTGGCTTTTGAGATACTCGTCGAGCGAGCCCTGGGCCTGGCGGCGCGAGAAGAGCTCCTCGAGGTTACGGCCGATAAGACCCTTGATCTTGATGCTGTCGCTTTCCACGTCGGCTCCGGTCACGCCGTAGTTGCCGATATGCACGTTGTTCATGATCAGCACCTGTCCATAGTAGCTGGGGTCGGTGAATACTTCCTGGTACCCGGTCATGCCGGTATTGAAACAGATCTCGCCGCCGGTGGTACCGATGGCGCCAAAAGCTTTTCCGCGGCACACTGTGCCATCTTCAAGTACGAGCAGGGCTTCACGTTGTGGGGTCATGGGCTTAAACAAATTGTGCAAATGTACATACTAGCGAAACCGTGCATGCAGAAAGCGGGGGCTGCACCGGAAATTTTATCCAAATTTCACCAAATACTGGGCGTCACGGGGCAAAGGGCCGCTCAGGGCAGCTTCCAAAGAAAAAAAGAGGCAGCACCTTGCGGTGCTGCCTCTATACGTTGGGCGAAGCGGGCCTTAGGAGGGCTGCTGCTCGGTAGCTTCCGTAGCGTCGGCTTCAGGAGCTTCAGTCTGGGCTTCGGCAGCGGGAGCTGTGTCGGCCTTCTTCTTGGCAGCACCGGCGCGGCGGGTACGCTTGGCGGGTTCTTCCTTCTTGGCGGTTGCTTTACCGTAGATTTCGTTGAAGTCTACGAGCTCGATGAGGGCGGTTTCCGCGGCATCACCGGGGCGGATGCCCAGCTTGATGATGCGGGTGTAGCCACCGGGGCGGCCAGCCACCTTCTCAGCGACCGTTCCGAACAATTCCTTGATGGCTTCCTTGTTCTGCAGGTAAGCGAAAACAACGCGACGCTGGTGCGTGGTGTTTTCCTTGGCCTTTGTGATCAGCGGCTCGGCGTAAACGCGCAGGGCCTTGGCCTTCGCCAGGGTCGTTACGATACGCTTGTGCTCGATGAGCTGGCAGGTGAGGTTCATCAGAAGGGCATCGCGGTGCGATTTTGTTCTGCCCAGGTTTTTGATCTTGTCTCCGTGACGCATGACATTTGAGTTTTATCGGCTGCACCGTGTCAGGAATTGCAGCCTACATGAAGGGAAAAATGTGGTAATCTGGTAATTGGGTAATGTGGTAATAGAATGCTGTCGAATTACTGACTGCCGTATTACCACATCACCACATTACCACATTAGCTGATTGTTTTAGTATTCTTCGCGGTCGAGACCGAGTTTGCTGAGGTCCATACCGAAGTGGAGGCCGCGCTCGTTGAGCACCTGCTCGATCTCGGAGAGGGACTTCTGGCCGAAGTTGCGGAACTTCATCAGGTCTTCCTGCTCGTACTGTACCAGCTCGCTGAGCGAGTTGATCTTGGCTGCCTTGAGGCAGTTGAAGGCACGAACGGAGAGATCCAGGTCTTCCAGCGGGGTCTTCAGCACCTTGCGGAGCTGCAGCGTCTGCTCGTCAACGATGTCTTCCTTCTTCTCTTCTTTCGAATCGAAGGTGATGTTCTCATCGGTGATGATCATGAGGTGCTGGATGAGGATGCGCGAGGCCTGCTTCACCGCTTCTTCGGGGTGAATGGTGCCGTCGGTGGTCACTTCCATCACAAGCTTCTCGTAGTCGGTACGCTGCTCTACGCGGGTGTTCTCGATGGCGTATTTCACGTTCTTGATGGGCGTATAGATCGCATCCACCGGGATGAGGCCGAGGGCAGCATCCTTGGGACGGTTCTCTTCGGCGGGCACATAGCCGCGGCCGCGGCCGATGCTCAGCTCGATGTCGAGCTTGGCGGAAGAGTCAAGCGTGCAGATGAGCAACTCGGGGTTCATGATCTGGAAGGACTGCGTGCCCTCGCCCAGCATGCCGGCGGTGAGCTCCGTGCGGTTCTTCACCGACAGGGAGATCTTCTCGGTCTGCACCTCGTGGTCAACGATCTTCTTGAAGCGAACCTGCTTGAGGTTCAGGATGATCTCTACCACGTCTTCAGAAACACCTTTGATGGTCGCGAACTCATGATCCACGCCCTCGATGCGAACGCCGGTGATGGCGTAGCCTTCGAGCGAGTTCAGCAGCACGCGGCGCAGGGCGTTACCGATGGTCACACCGTAGCCCGGCTCCAGCGGACGAAACTCGAATTGGGCTTCGAAGTCCGTTACTTTCTGAAGTACGATCTTGTCGGGTTTCTGAAAATTTAAAATGGCCATGTATTTCAGGTTTAAATGATTGAACAAGTTAGTGGTCCGTCGTCATGGTTCAACTACGCTCAGCATAACAGTGAGCTGCGGTGTCACCCTGTAGTTGTTGAAACGCAACTGCGCCCACCATGCCAGCAAACCACCAAAATGAGGTTCACTGTCACGCTGAGCGCAGTCGAAGCGTTACTTCGAGTACAATTCGACGATCAGCTGCTCCTTGATGTTCTCCGGAACGGAGTCACGCTCGGGGTAGGTGATGAAGGTACCCGTGAAGGTGCCGGCGTTGAAATCGAGCCAGCCGAACTTGGGGTTCTTCTCACGTACGAACGAGGTAACCGTGGGGTTGTCCTTCGACTTCTCTTTCAGCGATACAACGTCGCCGGCTTTGAGTTGGAAAGAAGGAACGTTCACCACTTCACCGTTAACGGTAACGTGCTTGTGCGATACCAGCTGGCGGGCAGCCGGGCGGGAGGGAGCGATACCCATGCGGAAAACGGTGTTGTCCAGACGGGCTTCCAATAACTTGATCAGGTTTTCACCTGTAACACCTTTGCGGCGGGCTGCTTCGTCAAACGTTTTGCGGAATTGTTTTTCGAGCAGGCCGTAGGTGTACTTGGCCTTTTGCTTTTCGCGGAGCTGGAGGGCATACTCACCGAGCTGCTTGCGCTTGCGGAGCGCACCGTGCTGTCCGGGAGGGTTAGAGTTTTTGCTCAGCCATTTGCCATTGCCCAGGATGGGCTCTCCGAAAATGCGGGAGATTTTGGTCTTGGGACCAGTGTAACGTGCCATAGTTTATTTCATTTCCGCTTTTTAGAAACCGGCGGATGCATCGTTGAAAGCGGTAAAAATTAATGCAGCGCCCTTTAGTTAAATGAAAGCCCCTGGCGGGAGAGATATGTAGGATGTCGGATGTAGGATGTCTGATGTGACGTACATCAGCAATCAGACATCCGACATCAGCGATCGTTATACGCGGCGCTTCTTGGGCGGACGGCAGCCGTTGTGGGGCAGCGGGGTCACGTCCTTGATCATCGCTACTTCGATACCGCTCTGGGCGAGGGCGCGGATAGCGCTTTCGCGACCGGCACCGGGGCCTTTCACGAATACGTCCACACGCTTCACACCAGCGTCGATAGCTACTTTAGCGGCGTCGCTGGAAGCCATCTGGGCGGCATAGGGCGTGTTCTTCTTGGAACCACGGAAACCCATCTTGCCGGCCGAAGCCCAGCTGATCACCTGGCCACTCTTGTTGGTGAGGGAGATGATGATGTTGTTGAAGGTTGCGTTGATGTGCGCGTCGCCGTAGGCATCCACCTTTACGATACGCTTCTTGGCGGCGGCCTTAGCGGACTGCTGGGCCTTTTGTGCTTTTGCCATGTTTGAAACAGGTACTCTAAAATGTTTAAAAATCCTCTGATGACCCAGCCTGATTGTCAGCCTGAGCCTGTCGAAGGCCTTCCCTACCCTCCCCCGGCACCGCGGGATCCAGCGTAGAAAAGGAATGACTGGTGCTATAAGCGGCCCGGGCTTCAAGCAGCAAACTGCAAGCGGGGTACGCTTGCAGTTTGACCACCGAGCACAAGGCTCGTTATCTTATTTCTTCGGAGCCTTCTTCTTACCGGCAACCGTCTTACGCTTGCCCTTACGGGTGCGGGAGTTGGTCTTGGTACGCTGGCCGCGAACGGGCAGGCCCTTGCGGTGACGCAGACCACGGTAGCAGGCGATATCCAGGAGACGCTTGATCGCCATCTGGGTCTCCGAACGCAGCTGGCCTTCCACCTTGAACTCTTCAGTGATGGTGGTACGGATAGCGTTCAGGTCCTCGTCGTTCCACTCGTTGACACGCTTGCTGCGGTCGATCGAATGCTTGTCGAGGATATAGCGGGCGGTGGCGGGACCAATACCGTAGATATAGGTCAGACCGATTTCGCCTCTTTTGTTTTTGGGTAAGTCAACACCGGCAATACGTGCCATAAGATCTATTCAGTTTTTACTAATTACGAATGAGGGGGGCGGGATCAAGGATTAACCCTGGCGCTGCTTGTAGCGGGGGTTTTTCTTGTTGATCACGTACAGTTTACCCTTGCGGCGCACGATCTTGCAGTCGGCGCTGCGCTTTTTGATTGAAGCTCTTACTTTCATGGTTCTCAGTTTGTGCGTGGGCTCTTCGCCGCCGCTATTTTTTATTTATAGCGGAAGTTGATCCGTCCTCTTGAAAGATCGTAAGGACTCAACTCCACGCCCACTTTATCACCCGGAAGGATCCGTATGTAGTGCATCCGCATCTTGCCCGAGATCGTGGCGATGATCTCGTGCCCGTTCTCGAGTTTAACCCGGAACATGGCGTTCGACAAAGCCTCTAAAATAATTCCGTCCTGTTTGATTAATGGCTGCTTCGACATACAGATTTTGGGAGCGCAAAGATATGCAACTTTTCCAGTAAAAAGAAAAAAGAGCCGCTTTTTGCGGCTCAAAGGTGCGTATTTTTCACAAAACCTGGGGAAAATTAAGCAGTGGCCCCCCGCTCCAGTACCATTTTGGTCATCTGGAGGTGGTGATTCTGCAGCTCGTGCAGGTACAGGGAGTTGTGGAAATGCCGGTGATCCTCGCGGTACCAGATCTCCATATTGGTGTAGTTACCGGGCTCGCGGAGCAGGATCCGGAAGGGTCCTTTCCGGAACTTCACCATGCCGTCGGCAAGCTCTTCCTTCTCAAAGCCAAGGATGTTCACCAGCGCGGCCTCCGAGATCGGGATGGGCACGATCTGCTCGGGCGGATACCAGAATTCCTGGATGCCGTTGTCGATACACGCCATGTTCTCGTCGCGGCTGGTGTCGGTAACAATGCCCTCCCGCTCGGTGCCCTCGTCGAGTACGCGGACTACATCGCCGGGCTTGAGATCCGTAATTGTAATCATATAGCCTTTGTTTTTCCGAATATAAGCAAAAAAAGTTCCGGCTATTGGCCCCAGCCCCATGGCCGGGCTTTGCCACGGACGTCAGCGCGCCCGCATCCGGCGACCCGGCTTCCACTGCAGCCCCACCGCATACTGCGCCACCCCATGCTGGCTGCTGCTGCCGTAGATCGTTTCGTATGACCGGTTCAGAACAAAACTTTCGAAAAACTCGAACGTAAACCGCAGCCGGCCTCCTGCCCGCAGGGTAAGACCGGGTTGCAGGAACCCATAGTTGCGGAAATCGAGGAACCGGTGCAGCGAGGCGCGCTGGTACGACGTGTCGAGCTCGGTAAGCCCGCGTCGCAGGTAATCGTAGCGGAGGGAAGCCGCCAGCTCCACATGGGGCAGCCGCACCGCGAAGGCAGGCTGCAGGTACCAGTTCGTGAGGCGCATCCGGTGCACGTAGCCCGTATTGAGCGAGCTGAAGCCGGCTGCGCCGACGCCGCCGTATACCTCGAAAAGTTTGGTCGCAGTCGGTGCAGTGTAGTACCCGACGCCGAGGTAAGTCTGGTTGCGCCGCTCCTGGTAGTGGTACAGGTCGTTGCCGACCGTGATGATGCCGGTGGACCCGCTGCCGCTGTGCCCTGCCTGCAGGCCGAGGTGCTTTGCCGGCGACCAGGCGCCGCTGATGCCCGTGGTGCCGGTGGCCCCGATTTGCAGCTGCGCGCCAACCTGCGCATCGCCCTTTTCGGCAAGCAGCGGGGGATCGTTGGGCCTTGACCGGTAGAATTGCTGGCCGCAGGAAGCCAGGAGTGCGCCCAGGATGAGGGCCGCAGTTGCCAGGGTTTTGGTGTTTCGCATACAACGGCTCTGACCAACCGGGGAGCAGCAGGTTTAATGGCGCCGCGACGGGATATATTAACCGGAAAACCTATTTTTGTCCGACCGAACTAAACCGAATGCTGCGACTCCTCCTCCTGACGCTGCTGGGCCTTTCCATGCTGAACGCCCGGTCGCAAACCACCATCTACCTTCCCTTTGCGCTCAACCAGGCCCGCCACCAGGCCATCCTTTCATCGTTGGATGCGCGCTACCAGCGCGACCTCGAAGCCCTCAAGGGCCGGGACAACCGAAAAGACCTCAGCGAGATCTTCAAAAGCCGCTACGAGACGATCAGGCAGGCCTTCGTGGACAACGAAGCGCTTCTCAACGATACCGCGCAGGGCTACCTCGAGTCGCTGCTGGAGCCCATCCGCCGGCAGCATCCCGACCACGACTGGAACGAGCTGCGTCTTGTTTTTTCACGCTCCCCCGAAATGAACGCTTCTTCGATGGGCGAAGGCACGCTGTTTTTCAACATCGGTCTATTCCGCCGGCTGCACAACGAAAGCGAAGCCGCATTCGTGCTGTGCCACGAGCTTGCACACTACTTCCTCGGGCACGGCAATAACGAGATCTACCGCAAGGTGGATCATATCAACTCGAAAGAATTCAAGGACAAGGTGAAGCAGATCGCCAGGCAGCAATACGGGCAGGGACAAGCGATCCGCGAGCTCTACACCGACTTCGTATTCGTGAACCGACGCCACGGACGGCAGGTGGAGGAAGCCGCCGACTCGATGGCCTTCGAGCTGATGCGCGGCACGCCCTACGACCTCCGCGGCGTACTTACCGGCCTGGCCCTCCTCGACTCGTCGGACCAGGAGAAATACAAGGAGCCGCTGGCGCTTGAAAGCCGCTTCAGCTTTGCGAATTATCCCTTCCGCAAAAGCTGGCTCGAGAGCGACGAGCTGATCATGACCGGCACCACCACCGCGAAGGACAGCGCGCTCCGCGACTCACTGAAGACGCACCCCGACATCGACAAGCGCATCGCCCGGCTGCAGGAGCGCGTGGGCAAGTACAATACCGGTCACAATGCCGCCAACCCGGTCAATGCCGCCCTGTTCACGGCGCTGCAGCTCCGCTTCGACAACGAGATCATCGTGTATTGCTACGAGCGCGAGAACTATACCCGGGCCCTGTATTACGCGCTGCTCATGGCCCGCTCCTTCCCGAACGACGCCTGGCTGCATACCTTCTGCGGCCGCGTGCTCAACGATTTCTACGAGCGCCAGAAGGCCCACCAGCTGGGCCGCGTGGCGGAACGACCCAATAACAACAAACACGACGACTACAACAAGCTGCTCGTCATGGTCGACAACCTCCGCCTCGGAGAGATCGCCTCGATCGCCTACTATTACTTCGAGCAGCAGTCGCCGCGCTTCGCCGGCTACCCCGCCTTCGCGTCGGAGCAGGCCCGCAGCAAAGCGCATTTCCAACAGTAATCCCAACTTTTAAATACCAAACAGACACTTATGAGAAAAATTCTCCTTTCCCTTGCCCTCGCGGCGAGCCTCCTCGGCGCCCGCGCACAAAACAAGGCAACCATCGAGTCGGTGGTCGCGATGCGCCTGCAAAACAGCGGCTCCGTGGTAGCCGATGGTCAGATCAAAGGCTACTACATGTTCTTCCAGAGCGACAAGGTAGACCGCAAGACCAACGAGTATGCCCTGCAGCTTTTCGACGCCAACCTGAACACGCTGAAGACCGTCAAGTTCACCGACGACAAGGACATCGTGCTGATGGAATCGTCGTACAACGGCAACGCGCTTATGTTCATGTTCTACAACGACGACCAGCGCATGCTCACCTACCGCGCCTACAACATCGACGGCACGAAGAGCTATGAGTACAGCCGCGAGCTCGACAAAAAGTCGAACGCTTATTTCAAGGTGGCGCTCCAGGCACTCAACGACGGCGAGGAAACCGACAACAGCAACCTGTACAACGTCAACGGACGCGGCTTCATGGCGCTTACACCGCTGAAGGAAGACCGGAAGATGACCTACGAGATCACCTTCTACGGCACCGACAAGCGCCGCACCTGGACCTTCAACCCGATCGAAACGGGCAAGTACCAGGCCGCCCAATACCTTGGCAACAACGACAGCATCGCCGTGTTCGAGATCCTTTCGAAGGACAAGCTGCTCTCCAGCGAAACGAACTCCACGCTGATCGGCATCGACATGTCGAACGGCCACAAGCTGTATGAAATGCCGACGATGTTTGCGGGCAATACGCTCTACCCGATGAACATTGCCCCCATCCGCGGCACGCAGAACGTAATGCTGATCGGGCCGTATTACAATGGCGATGGCCGTGTGCTGCAGGACCGTCCCGCAGGCCTTGGCGTTTGGGTCGTTGACCCCAAAGGCAAGGTGCTCGAAAGCAAGTACAACCCGTACGACGGCACGCTGAGCCGCTATGTAAAAGTGAACTCGAAAGGCCAGGTGAGCAACCTCGGTTACATCTACATCCACAACATCCTGCAGACCGAAGACGGCAACTTCTTCGCTGTAGGCGAAGGATATCACAAGGTGGCCAATGCCGGAGGCATCGCGATGGCCGTGCTGAGCGGCGGCCGCTCGGCCGGATCGGTAAGCCTCACCAAGCTGAAGATCACCGACCTGCTCACGGTGCAGCTGAATAACAAGTTCGAGCTCACCAACGCAACGATCTACGAGAAGACGAACAACAACTTCAACCTTCCCGGCCAGACCGACTTCCTCACCGCTCACACGATGGCGATGGCCGCCCGCGCGTACGGCGCCTTCGACTACCGCTTCACGCAGGTAGCCCGCGACAACCGCTCGTTCACGACCGGCTACATGGACTACGAGAAGTCGAAGGACTACAAGGGTCTCGTGTTCAAGACGATCTCGTACAACGACGGCAAGATCACCAACGACCAGGTGCCGCTGAAGACGGACGCCACTACCCTCGTGGTTTTCCCCGCCAAACCCGGTTTTATCATGATCGCCGAGTACTTCAAGAAGAAGAAGAAGGTGGAGCTGCGACTGGAAAAAATCAACTAAAGAATTCCGGATCTCAGATTTGGGATTTCAGCTTTTGCAAATAGAAAAAGGATCGCCCTGCGATCCTTTTTCTATTCAATTCATCAGACATCAGAGATCCGAGATCCTACATCCGGAACTTCTATTCTATTTCGCTCCAGCTCGTGGTATAGCCGCTGTTTTCGATCTCCAGCGCCTGCTTCGTGAGCATAAGCGGGTGGAACGTATCGACCATGACGGCGAGCTCCTTTGTTTCTTTTTTGCCGATGCTTTTCTGCACCGTGCCGGGGTGCGGCCCGTGCGGAATGCCGGCCGGGTGCAGCGTGATCATGCCGCGGGTGACGTTCTTGCGGCTCATGAAGTCGCCATCGACGTAGTAAAGCACTTCATCTGAATCGATGTTGCTGTGGTTGTAGGGCGCCGGGATCGACTCCGGGTGGTAATCGTACAGCCGCGGCACGAACGAGCACACCACGAAGTTGTGGGCCTCGAAGGTCTGGTGCACCGGCGGCGGCTGGTGTACGCGACCGGTGATGGGCTCGAAGTCGTGGATGGAAAAGGCAAAGGGATAGCAGCAGCCGTCCCAGCCCACCACGTCGAAGGGATGGGTGCCGTAGTGAAGGTTGTAGAGCACGCCGCGCTTCTTGGCGCGGATGATGAAGTCGCCCTTCTCGTCGAACGTTTCGAGACCATAGGGAGCGCGGAGGTCGCGCTCGCAAAATGGCGAATGCTCGAGCAGCTGCCCGTACTTGCTCTGGTAGCGCTTCGGGAAACGGATCGGGCTGAAGGACTCCACGATAAAAAGCCGGTTGTCTTCGGTCTTGAACTCGATCTGGTAGATCGTACCGCGTGGGATCACGAGGTAATCGCCATAGGCGAAGTCAAGCTTGCCGTACATCGTATGGAGCACGCCGGAGCCTTCGTGGATGAAGATCATTTCATCGGCATCGGTATTCTTGTAGAAATAGTCCTTGTTGCCTCCCTTCGGCGCCGCAAGCACTATGTGCAGGTCGCTGTTAACGAGTACCGGAACGCGGCTTTCGAGGTAGTCGGCCGCAGGCTTGATATGAAAGCCCTCGAAGCTGCGGTGCTGCAGCATCTTTTCCTCGGCGATCCTGGGCGATACGTCGACCGGCTTTTCGGTCTTGATGATCTGCGTCGGCGGATGCACATGGTACAGCAGCGAGTAGTCGTTGGAGAATCCCTCGGTCGAGAAAAGCTGCTCGGAATACAGGCCACCATCAGGCTTGCGGAACTGCGTGTGGCGCTTGTGCGGAATGTTTCCGAGTTTGTGGTAATAAGGCATACAATCGTGGGCTATTGGGCCGTGGGAACAAATTTAACAGCATTCCGGGGAACGGGGCGGCTGACGTTTGTCAGAGCCGGGAACAGCACTCTTTTCAATGAATGCATGGACGCAGCCAACGTGTAGCAGCACCCATCACAGCAGCCTGCCACTACATTACCATATCACGAAATCACCACATCACCCCATCGCCGCCTTACCTTGCACGCATGACCCGTATCGGCCTACTTTCTGACACCCACGGCTGGCTCGACGAGGCCGTGCTGCGGCACTTCGACGATTGCGACGAGCTCTGGCATGCCGGCGACTTCGGGCCGGGCGTGGCGGACCTGCTCGTACAAACCGGCAAGCCGGTTCGGGGCGTATACGGAAATATAGACGATGCAGCGATCCGCCAACAATTCCCCGAAGTATTGTGCTGGGATTGCGAGGGAGTGCGTGTATATATCAAGCATATCGGTGGCTACCCGGACCGCTATGCGCCGGGTGTGCGGGCGGAGTTGCTGAAGGAAGGCGCCCGCCTGTTCATCAGCGGGCACTCGCATATCCTCAAGGTTATCTATGACCCGAAGATCAACTGCCTCCACATGAACCCCGGCGCCTGCGGCCGCCAGGGCTGGCACCAGGTGCGCACGATCATCCGCTTCGAGATCGATGGCGCGGACATCCGGAATTGCCAGGTGATTGAGCTGGGGCGGAAGTAGCCCACATTTAGCTCGGGGCTTCACTTTTCCCTTGGTCAGTCTTTCAGCCGATAATATTCAATTTTCAATACTCAATAGTCAATATTCAAGGAGGGCCAATTGAAAATTGAGCATTGAGCGTTGAGCATTGAAAATTTGAAATAGAACGCCCCGGCATGCCGGGGCGTTTCCTGTATTCCTTTGCGAATACCTTATTCTCTTTTTTTCTTCGCGGTTACGAAGCTTTGGCCTAGAACCAGCCGCGTCCGGCACCGACAACGCGGAAGGGCCAGGGAATGGAAGCGAGCATTACCAGCAGACCGATCACGTAGAAAATGAGCGCGCGCTTGTGCTTGGTACGATCGGGCATATTTTTCTTACCCTGTGCCTTGCCGATATGCAGCAAGGCAATGGCGATGATCATACCGATCGTGTGCTCCACGGCAAAGAAGCGGGCGACGGGATCGCGCATCACTTCGCTCAGGCCACGGGCCTGGATCTGCGAGAGGCCCCAGCTGCCGGCAGCCCAGAGGTAAATGCCGATCAGCAATTGAATGTCGGAGAAGATCGTCAGCAGCAGCCCGTTCTTGCGGCCATAGGGCTTGTCGCCGGCAGTGGCATGACGGAAGATGGCGAGCAGCAGGAGTATCAGCACCACCCAGCGGAGACCGCTGTGGGCATGACGCATAATTTCGTACATAAGTGGGATTTCGGTTTGCCGGCAAATCTACGGAAAAGGAAGGCCGGTCCTGTTTCCTGCCGCTGCCGGTAATCCAAAAGTTACCTTTTCCCTCCGGTCACAAACCAGCGCCGCGGTCAATCGACCCAGTCGGCGATGAAGATGTTGGTGTCGTGCGTACCGCCGTTGTTGCGGTTGGAGCAGAACAGGATCCGCTTTCCATCGCGGCTGAACATCGGGAAGGCGTCGAAGCCCTTGTCGCGCGAGATCTTCTCGAGCCCGCTGCCATCGGGTGCGACCAGGTACATATTGAACGGAAAGCCGCGGCGATACTCGTGATTGCTGCAAAAGATGATCCGACCGCCCGGCGCGAAGTTGGGTGCCCAGTTGGCGCTGCCGAGGCTGGTTACCTGGCGCGCATTGCTCCCGTCGGCATCGGCCACGAAAACCTCCATCTGCGTCGGCGCCACGAGGCCATCGGCCAGCAGGCTTTTGTATTCGGCCACTTCGGCCTCCGTCTTCGGGCGGCTGGCGCGCCATACGATCCGCTTTCCATCGGCACTGAACCAGGCACCGCCGTCGTAGCCGAGCGTGTTGGTGATGCGGGTCACCTTGCCGGTCTTGAGGTCCATGCAATACAGATCGAGGTCGCCATCGCGCATCGAAGTGAAGAGCATCCGCCGGCCATCGGGCGACAGCGTGGCTTCGGCATCGTAGCCGGGTGTATTGGTGAGGCGCTTGACAATCCTCCCGTTGCGGTCGGCCATGAAGATATCGTAGGATGCATATACCGGCCAGATATAGCGGTTGCCGTACTTGCTGCGATCGGGCAGCGGCGGGCATTCCGCGCCGCCGAGCTGGGTAGAGGCGTAGATGATATGCTTCCCGTCGCCGGTAAAGAAGCCGCAGGTGGTTCGGCCCTTGCCGCTGCTGATGCGCCGGTAGGTAAACGGCTTGCCGGGCTCCGGCACCCGGCCGATAAAGATCTGGTCGCAGGGTACGGAGTCGCGCGGCGCGGTGCGTTGAAAGACGATCCATTTCCCGTCGTTGCTCCAGTACGCTTCGGCATTGTCGGCACCAAACGTAAGCTGGCGCAGGTTGCGGAAGTGCCGCTCACCGGGATAATGCAGCGTGTCGGAGGCGGCGCCCTGGGCCCCGGCAGATGCGGCGAGCAGGATACCCGCGGCAAAAGAAAGCAATCGTTTTTTCAGCATAGCCGTTCGTTAAGTTGCTTAAAGAAACACAAAGTTTCGGCGAATGGCCGCGGCGTTTTTAGCTTTGAGGCCATGCGAACCCTTTTGCTCTGTATCCTCGCGGGTGGCCTCGCGGCCTGCCAGCATTCCGAAAGCGACCCGCTGCTCGACAGCGCTCCCTACGCGGCGCTGACCGACAGCATCCGGCAGGCGCCCCGGAATGCCGACCTCTATTACCGGCGCGGGCAGCTGCTGTACGGAAGCAACGAGTTTGCTGCTGCGAAGCGCGACCTGCGCCAGGCCTGGAGCCTGCAGCCCCGCGAAGACATTGGCCTGAGCCTCGCCACCGCGCTCCGCCGCGAGTCGGACGACTCGGCTTTTGTGTTCCTGCAGTCGGCACGCCACGATCTGCCGCAAAGCCTCTCGCTTGCAATCGGCCTCGCCCGCGCTTACCAGAAAAAAGGACAGCCCGATGCCGCCCTCGAGATCTGCGACAACATCGTCACCGCACTTCCCAACCAGCTCGATGCTTTACTGCTTCGCGCCGAACTGCTCAGCGAGCAGGGCCGAGATGCAGAATCCCTGCAGACACTGGAGACCGCCTATCGCTATGCGCCATTCGACGTGGAGCTTGTGCACCGTCTTTGCTTTGATTATGCGCTGGCCGGCAATGCGCGCGTTCTCGCGCTGACCGATTCGCTTATCGCCCGCGACAAGGAAGGCGTTCATGCGGAGCCCTATTATTTCAAGGGCCTTTATTTCGAAAAGAAAGGCAACCCGGCCGAGGCGCTTCGCTGGCTCGATGCGGCCGTGCAGCACGATTACAATTTCATCGATGCGCATATGGAAAAAGGACAGATTCTCTATGATGCAAAGCGCTACAACGAGGCCCTCAAAACGTTCCAGCTGGCCCTGACCATCACACCCACTTTTGCCGACGGCTATTACTGGGTGGGTAAATGCCTCGAGGCGCTGGGCAACAAGGAAGACGCGAAAACCAACTACCAGCGCGCCTGGGGCCTCGATAAAAGCAACAAAGAGGCCAGGGCTGCTGCGGAACGACTCTAGTCTTCGCCATTTCTGTTCGCATATTGTCTTCCACTCCTTCTCTACCTTTGTGCCATGCCCCTTATCGCCCCTTCCCTACTCTCCGCCAACTTCCTCCGCCTCGAAGACGAATGCCGCATGCTCAACGAGAGCGAAGCCGACTGGTTTCACCTCGATGTGATGGACGGCCGCTTTGTGCCGAACCTGTCTTTCGGCATACCCGTGATCGAGCATATCCGCCGCGCCACCACGAAGGTCTGCGACGTGCACCTGATGATCCTCGAGCCGGAGCTCTATGCCGAAGCCTTCGCCGCGGCCGGCGCCGACCACCTCACGGTGCATATCGAAACCTGTACGCACCTGCACCGCAACATCCAGCAGATTAAAGGCCTGGGGATGAAGGCGGGCGTCGCCGTGAACCCACACACGCCGGTGGCCGCGCTGTACGATATCCTCGGCGACATCGACATTGTTTGTCTCATGAGCGTCAACCCAGGCT
Source organism: Flaviaestuariibacter terrae (assembly GCF_054777635.1). NCBI lineage: Bacteria > Pseudomonadati > Bacteroidota > Chitinophagia > Chitinophagales > Chitinophagaceae > Flaviaestuariibacter > Flaviaestuariibacter terrae. Next base: position 79,832 of record NZ_BAAHAL010000006.1, on the reverse strand, counting down.
TCGGCGGGCAGCAGTTCATCCCGCGCACCCTCGACAAGATCCGCGAGCTGCGCCGGATGATCGACGACAACAGGCTGGCTGTTCAGATCGAGATCGACGGCGGTGTGACGCTGCAAAATGCCCCCGCGATCGTGGAGGCAGGCGCCCACGTGCTCGTTGCCGGCAACACCGTCTTCCGCGCGCAGGACCCGGCGGCCATGATCGCCGCCTTGAAGCACCTCGGCTAACCCTCTCTCCTTCGTTATTCGTTATTCGATATTCGTTATTCGTTATTCGATTTATCCGCCCCATGCCCAAAGACCTTTTCTCCCAACAAGCCGCCCAATACGCCCGCTACCGCCCCACGTACCCGCCCGAGCTCTTCGAGTGGTTGCTGGCACGTACCAAAGGCCGCGAGCGCGCCCTGGATTGCGCCACGGGCAACGGGCAGGCAGCCGCGGTGCTGGCCGGGCCATTCCGCGAGGTCGAGGGTATTGACATCAGCCAGGGACAGCTGGATAATGCGGTGCAGCTTCCGAACATCCACTACAGCCTGTCACGAGCGGAGCAGACGCCCTTTCCCGACAACCACTTCGACCTGGTCACGATGGCGCAGGCTTTTCACTGGATGAACGCGCCGCGCTTCTGCGCCGAGATGAACCGCGTAGGCCGGCCGGGCGCGCTCATTGCGGCCTGGTCGTACAAGTTCCCGACCGTGTCGGACGCGGCGATCAACGAGGTGATCCTTCAATTTTACAACGGCGTTACCGGCCCGTACTGGGAGCCTGAGCGCGCGCATGTCGACAACGATTACGCCAACCTGGCCTGGGATTTCGCCGAGGTGGAAACCGCCCGCTTCACGTCGTCGTTCCGCTGGAGCCGCGCCGACCTCATGGGCTATTTCAGCACCTGGTCGGCCACCCAGAAATACATCCGCCTACACGAAGCTTCGCCGCTCCCGCTCGTGGAAGGACCGCTTGCCGAGGTAATGCCCGAAGACGCGTTCACCGATGTGCACTTCCCCATATTCCTAAAGGCCGGACGTGTTGAAAAATAAGGGCATTGACGGCAATGCGCTATTTTAGGCAGCAAATTGTGCCCGGTGAATTTTCGTGTTGTCTGCCTCTTTCTGTTGCTCGTTTCGATCGCTCCTTTCGTGAAGGCGCAAGACACATCACGGACGGCACGTCCCGCGCGCGTACAGCGCCGCACATCGGTAAGCGGCCGGGTGTATGATGAAAACGGTAAGCCCCTCGCGGCGGTATCCGTAGTTATACTGGGACAGCAAAAGGGTGTTGTCAGCAACGACTCCGGCTACTTTGCCGTCAGTGCGCCCGCCAACCGGGCCTTTGCCCTCACGTTTACGTTTTCAGGCTACAAATCGTTCCAGCAGAATTTCCTCCTTAACCCCGGCGAGCAGGAGCGCGTAACGGTTTACCTCGAGCGCGGCAGCACCGAGCTGGCCACGGTGGTTGTTCAGGACCAGCGGGAGCGCAGCGAGGCCGGGCTTATCAGGCCCAACCCCAAGAACGTGCTCAACCTCCCGGCACCGGTTACCGGCGTGGAAAGCCTCATCAAAGTGATCGTGGGCTCCAACAACGAGCTCACTTCGCAATACAACGTGCGCGGCGGCTCCTACGATGAGAACCTGATCTACGTAAACGATTTCGAGATCTTTCGTCCCTACCTCGTGCGCAGTGGGCAGCAGGAAGGACTGTCGTTCATCAACCCGGCGCTGGTACGCAACATCTCTTTTTACAATGGCGGCTTCGCGACGCGCTACGGCGACAAAATGAGCTCTGTGCTCGACATCCAGTATAACAAGCCGCGGCGCTTTGGCGGCTCGGCCTATGTGAGCCTCCTGGAGCAAGGCCTGCACGTGGAAGGCAGCAACCCGAAAAATACTTTCAGCTACCTGCTCGGCCTGCGCAACCGCAGCAACCGCAACCTGCTCCAGAGCCAGGAAACGCAGGGTGCGTATACGCCTTCCTCCTCCGACCTCCAGGCACTGCTTACCTGGCAACCCGCTTCGAAGTGGAGCACCGAGCTGCTCGTCAATTATTCGCAAACGAAATTCACGCTGCGGCCCGCTTTCAGCCAGCTGACGTCGTCGGTATTCTCGCCGCTGTTCACGGCCAACCTCGGTGTCGATATCTTCTTCGAGGGTCAGGAAAAAGACCAGTATTACACGCGTATGCTCGGACTTTCGACGATCTACGCGCCACGCAGCAACCTGCGGCTCAAGTTCCTGGCGTCGCGGTTCGAGAACGAGGAGTGGGAAGAGCGCGACATCAGCGGCGCCTACCTGTTTGGCGACCGCGACTTCGAGGCCAACAGCGCCACCTTCGGGCTAATCGTCAACCCGCTGGGCGCGGGCATCAGCCAGGACTTCGCACGCAACCACCTCGACATCGCCAACTACAATATTGCGCACCGCGGCACGCTCGATGCGGGCGCCAGCCAGTGGCAATGGGGCCTGGGCTACGACCGCACCGGCATCGACGACCGGCTGCGCGAATGGCAATACCAGGACTCCGCCGGGTACTCGCTCCCCTATTCGCCGGGCGCGCTGACGCTCAACAGCTCGCTCCGCGGCAGCGCCCACCTGCTCATCAACAAGTGGAGCGGCTACCTGCAAAACAACCGCGTGTTTCATCGCGGCAAGGCCACCTACACGGTACAGGCCGGCGTTCGCGGCAACTACAACGATCTCAACGGCGAGCTCCTCATCAGCCCGCGCGCGGGGCTATCGTGGAAGCCGGCCTGGAAGCGCGACATCGTATTCCGCGCCGCCGCGGGCGCTTACCATCAGCCGCCTTTCTACCGCGAGTTGCGCCGCTACGACGGTACGCTGAACACGGCGCTGAAAGCCCAGCGAAGCTGGCAGGCGGTGGCCGGGCTTGACTACAACTTTATCGGCCTTGGCCGCCCGCTGCGGCTGACGCTGGAAGGCTACTACAAGTACATGACCCATGTAGTGCCTTATGATATCGACAATGTGCGTGTACGCTACTTCGGCGAGAACAGCGCGAAGGCTTACGCTACCGGGATCGAGGCGCGGCTCTTTGGTGAGCTCGTAAAAGACGCCGAAAGCTGGCTCAGCATCGGCATCATGCGCACCCGCGAAAACCTCGAGGGCGATACGTACAAGGTGTACACGCTCGATTCGCTCAAACGCCCGGTCGACAGCAGCAGCGTCGAAGGCGGATGGCTGCGCCGTCCCACAGACCGATTGCTTACGCTTGGAATTTTCTTCCAGGACTACCTGGCCACGAACAAGAATTTCAAGGTGTATCTGAACCTGCTGTACGGGTCGAACCTGCCCTACAATATACCGGGGTCGGTGAAGTACCGCAATGCGCTCAACATCCCGGCCTATATCCGCGCCGATATCGGCTTCAGCGCGCTCCTGCTCGACGGCGACAAGGACAAGCGCCGCAGCCACAGCCCTTTCCGCAACTTCGAAAACATCTGGGCCACGCTGGAGGTCTTCAACCTCATCGACCGGCCGAATACGATCTCGTACCTGTTGATAAAGGATTTCTCCAACACGACCTACACGATGCCCAACCGGCTGACGCCGCGGCTGCTCAATTTCAAGATCATCGCGAAGTGGTAGGGCGGAGGCGGAGAGAAAGAACGCAGGTCCCGCGAGCGGGACACGCAGATTTGTTAGGTTTCGTTATGATTTGCTGCCGCACGCTAATGAAAATCCGCGTAAATCTTAAAAATCATAAAGAATCTGCGTTCTTTCTCTTCACGCGTTTGCCCAGAATTCGTCCGCCCATGGCGCGGCAGCCGTTTTTTCCGCATCGATCATTTTTTCGAGCGCATCGAGCTTCTCCTGGCCCAGCTGCTCCTCGATCCACGGGAACAGCTCGCGCTCCTCGAAGCGGATGTGGTCGTGGACCTTCGCAGCGATCTCTTCCAGTAGTGCGGCGTCGGCGATCTGTTCCAGCACGTGCAGCAAACCCTCGATCTCTTCATGCTCCTCCTGCATCCGCTGCAGCAGCGGCGCGCCGGGAAATAGCGGGTGAAAGGCAGCCTCCTCGCGCCGGAAATGACCGGCCAGCTGCCGCTCCCAAAACCAAAGCACGTAGGCCCCGATCCGCTTCGGCTCTACTCCTTTCGCCAGGCCCTGGCGGATCTTCCAGGAAAGCAGGAGTCCTTCGTGGTGCTCACGGGAAAGGGGCTGTAGGGGAAGGCTTCGCTTGAGGGGCATGGGAGAAAAGTTTGTCGTTTGTAGTTTGCGGTTTGTGGGTCGGGAAAGGCCGGATCTGTTGCCGAAGCGTTAAAGAAACGGTTGCTGCAAAACTACAAACGACCAACAACAAACCACAAACCCGCACAGCCGCCTCTGCCCGCTTAAATGGGGCAAAATCCCTGTACCTTTGCGACTTCTAAATCTATTCCATGAGCCTTTTTGAAGCACAAGCCTCCGAATTTCATCAACGGCATATGGGCCCCGATCCCCACGAAACCGCCGAGATGCTGAAGGCCATTGGCGCCGCCAGCCTCGACGAGTTGATCGACAAGACCGTACCCGCCGGCATTCGTATGCAGGAGGAGCTCGATCTTCCGCCCGCCATGAGCGAATACGAATACCTGCAGCACCTCAAGGATGTGTCGCTGAAGAACAAGGTTTTCCGCAGCTACATCGGCCAGGGTTATTACGATACGATCACACCGAGCGTCATCGGCCGCAACCTGTTTGAAAATCCCGCCTGGTATACGCAGTACACGCCCTACCAGGCCGAGATCGCGCAGGGCCGCCTCGAGAGCCTGCTTAATTTCCAGACGATGGTAAGTGACCTCACGGCCCTGCCCATCGCCAACGCATCGCTGCTCGATGAAGGCACCGCCGCCGCCGAGGCAATGAGCATGTTCTTCAACCTGCTCAACAAAGACAGCCAGCACGTGGTGCGCCCGCGCTTTTTCGTAGATGCCGAGACCTTCCCGCAAACGAAAGACGTGGTGCTGACCCGCGCCATTCCCTATGGCATCGAGGTGGTGTTCGGCGACTACAAGACCACCCCGATCGACAACAGCTATTTCGGTGCACTGCTGCAATACCCCAACGATAAAGGCTCGGCGGAAGACTACCGCGCTTTCATTGAAACTGTACACGCAACGGGCGCTTTCGTGGCGATGGCTACCGACCTGCTGGCGCTGACGCTGCTCACGCCCCCGGGCGAGTTGGGCGCCGACTGTGCCTTTGGCTCCGCGCAGCGCTTCGGCGTTCCGCTGGGCTACGGCGGGCCGCACGCGGCCTTCTTCGCAACAAAAGACGATTTCAAGCGCAGCATCCCCGGTCGTATCATCGGCGTCAGCATCGATGCAAGTGGCAACCGCGCCCTCCGCATGGCGCTGCAAACCCGCGAGCAGCACATCAAGCGTGAAAAGGCAACATCCAACATCTGCACCGCCCAGGCGCTTCTCGCCAACATGGCTGCCATGTACGCCGTTTACCACGGCCCCGACGGTCTGCGCAACATCGCAAAGCGCGTTGCACTCCTCGCCCAGACACTGGCCAATGCGCTTGAAGAGCGCGGCCTCGAGCTGCAGCACGAATACTTCTTCGATACGATCGTTGTGAAGGTCGACGATGTGGCCGCCGTACGTGCGAAGGCAGAGCAACAGCAGATCAACTTCCGCTATTTTGCCGGAACCAACTTCGTCGGCATCTCCCTCGACGAAACCACGACGCCCTCCGACCTTCTCGACGTGATCAACGCCTTCGAGAACGACAGCGACCCGGTGGCTTTTGAAGTGGAGCACGAAGGCCAGCTCGACACGATCCCCACGGCACTTACCCGCACGTCGGACTTCCTGACGCACCCGGTGTTCAACAAACACCACAGCGAAACGAAGATGATGCGCTACCTGCGCCAGCTTGAGAGCAAGGACTACTCGCTTGTGCACGGAATGATCCCGCTGGGCTCCTGCACCATGAAGCTCAACGCAGCTTCAGAAATGATCCCGCTCAGCTGGAGCCACTGGAGCAAGATCCATCCCTTTGTGCCCGCCGACCAGGCAGAAGGCTACGGCTTTATTGTAAAAGAACTTTCGAAATATCTCTGCCGCATCACGGCATTTGACGCCTGCAGCCTGCAGCCCAACAGCGGCGCCCAGGGCGAGTATGCGGGCCTGCTGGCGATCAAGGGTTTCCACGAAGCGAACGGCGAAGGCCACCGCAACGTGATGCTCATCCCGATCTCGGCGCACGGCACCAACCCCGCTTCGGCCGTTATGTGCGGCATGCACGTAGTGGTGGTGAAGGCACTGGAGAACGGGTACATCGACGTGGAAGACCTGAAGGCAAAGGCAGCGCAGCACGCCGCCAACCTCGCGGGCATCATGATCACCTACCCGTCGACCTACGGTGTGTACGAAGAGACTGTTACCGAAGCCACCCGCATCGTGCACGAGCACGGCGGCCAGGTATATATGGACGGCGCGAACATGAACGCCCAGGTGGGCCTCACCGCTCCCGGCCTCATCGGCGCCGACGTTTGCCACCTCAACCTGCACAAGACCTTCGCCATCCCGCACGGCGGTGGCGGTCCCGGCATGGGCCCCATCTGCGTGAAGCAGCACCTGGCGCCGCATCTGCCCGGCCACGTCTTTGGTCATGAGGATTCGGCCGGTGGCAACAGCTTCCAGGGTGCCGGCGCTGTATCCGCCGCACCCTACGGCTCCGCCTCTATCCTGCTCATCTCCTACGGTTATATCCGGATGCTCGGCAAGGACGGTGTGCGCAAGGCTACCGAGTATGCGATCCTCAACGCCAACTACATGCTGGCGCGCCTGAAAGGTCAATTCGACATTCTTTATACCAACCACAACGGGCAATGTGCCCACGAGTTCATCGTCGACCTGCGGCCCTTCAAGAAGACCGCGGAAATCGAAGCCGAAGACGTGGCGAAGCGCCTGATGGACTACGGCTTCCACGCACCGACGATGTCGTTCCCGGTGCCGGGCACCATCATGGTGGAGCCCACGGAAAGCGAGGACAAGGCCGAGCTCGACCGCTTCTGCGATGCGCTGCTCGAGATCCGCAAGGAGATCGCCGCGGTTGAAAGCGGTGCCGTCGATAAGAAAGACAATGTGCTGAAAGGCGCGCCCCATACGCAGGCCGCGGTGTGCAGCGACGACTGGAGCCGCCCCTACAGCCGCCAGCAGGCAGCCTTCCCGCTGCCGGCCGTGCAGGACAACAAGTTCTGGCCCTCCGTGGCGCGTGTCAACAACACCTACGGCGACCGCAACCTGGTGTGCGTGTGCCTGCCGACGGAGATGTACGCGGAATAGCCCCTGTTCTGGAAATCGTCCGAACGTTGTTTTATACGAAAGCCCCGCTTGTAGCGGGGCTTTCTAATTTTATTCTCAATATTCAATATTCAATGCTCAATGCTTAGGGAGGGTATCCATGAAGCAATACACCAATGAACTTGAATATTGAGTATTGAGCGTTGAGAATTGAATATTATCGAAGCAAAAACTGTCCAAATGAAAACTGACCACTCCAATCAAAGTGTCCCATCGGAGACATTGGGCTTGGCGGAAACAAAAAACCCCACCGAAGTGGAGTTGATTGCCTTGGTATTTGTATTGAGCTTCAAAGGTACTTTTTCTGAACGACGTTCTTCTTAAAAGAACATTAAAAAGCGATTAGCGTCCCGGGAAGCCCATCCTTGGTCCTTTTTTGTACATTTAAGCAAATTCATCTTATGAAAAATTGGATCCCCGCAGCGCTTCTCCTCGGGCTTGCCGCCTGCAACAGCGAAACAAAGCCCATAGCCGCCGGCGAGCCGGTTATAGCAGCCGCCCACAGCGACGCTCCCGGTACGGAAGCCGCTAAGTCCCGCCCCGACTCGGCAGCACAGGCGCGAAACTGCCAGGTCTATATGACGCCCGGTCCCGAGCAGAAAATGCTCAAAGAAGCCAACGGTACCTGGGATGCCGAGGTCACGATGTGGATGGGCCCCGGCGCGCCGGAGCAAAAGGCCAGCATGACCACCGTGAATAAAATGCTCCTCGGCGACCGCTACCAGCAGTCGACCCACAGCGGCAACATGATGGGCATGTCCTTCGAAGGCATCAGCACGCTTGCCTTCGACAACCACAAAAAGAAGTTTGTGAGCACCTGGATCGACAACATGGGCACGGGCATCGTGGAGATGGAAGGCAGCTTCGATTCAACAACGAAGACGATCAGCTTCACCGGCCGGATGATGGACCCGTCGCTCGCCGAGGAAACGAATGTGCGCGAAACCTACACCCTTCTCGACGCCGATCACCACCTGATGCAGATGTACGGCACCGGCCCCGACGGCAAGGAGTTCAAGACGATGCAGGTGCACTACCGCCGCAAGAAGTAAGCAGCAAATGAATAGAAAGGGCCGCCCGGTGGGCGGCCTTTTTTATATCGATAAGCTGCTGCATCAGCGTGTGCGCGACGACTTGCCGTTGCCGGCCGAGCCGCGCCCGTTGCCTTTTGTGTCGCTGCCGCGGCCGCCCGATACGCTGCGGGTAGTTCCGCTGGTCCCGGTAGATGCCGAGCGTGTAGTGCCGGTGCCTGCCGAGCGGGCGCCGCCGTTGCTGTTTCCGGCTCCGCGCGTGTTGCCCGCCGATGCCGTGCTGCCACGCCCGTTACCGGTCGATGCACCCGTATTACGCGCAGCACCCGTGCCCGTGGTACCCGAAGCGCTGCGGGCGCTGCCGCTTATGCTGCGGCCCGTTGTGGCGCCGCTGCGGCCGGTGGTACCGCTGCTGGCGGCATTGCGGCCCGACGTGCCTTTCGAGGAAGGCGCTGCTGAGGGTGTTGACGCAGGCGAAGCGGCATTGCGGCTTCCCGATGCGCCCGCAGAGCCGGCGGAGCGGCTGCTGCCGCTGTTGCTGCCACGCGTACCGGTGCTGCCCGATGCGCCGCGGCTGCCGCGGCCCGAAGAGGCCATTTCGAGCTCGGCTTCCGGCTCGGCTACCCGCGTGCTGCTGCCGCTGCGGCCACCGCTTTTGGAGCTGGCGCTCTTGTTCGATTTCGTGCCGGCTTCCTGTGCCTGGCGGTTGAGCCGGCCTTCGGCAAGCGCCGTGAGGCGGTCGTCGGCGGAATATTCTTCGTCGAGTGTTTGCTGGAGCACACGCGCTACCTCGTCGAGACCGAGCTCTTCGGCGTAAGCGCGGGCCGTGCCATAGCCGCAGATCTCGTAGTGCTCGATCTTCTGGGCACAGGCGATGATGGCCGCATCGAGCACATCGGGGTCAATATCTTCCGACAGGATCTTGTTGCCTTCCTTGATGATCCCCTGCATGCCTTCGCACACGATGCGCGACTTGAAGAGGCGCCCCAGCAAGCCGGTATTTTCCTGCGACCCGCCTTCACCCATCTGCTGCTGCAACTGGTCGAGACGGGACTTCTGCTGCTCGGTAATGCGCAGGTGCTCCTTCAGCGAAGTTTTGAGCTCGCGGTTGCTGGCCTTCTCGATCATTTTCGGAAGGGCCGCGATGATTTGTTCTTCTACGGAATAAAGATCCTGCAATTCGTGTTTGAGCAGGTCGCGGAGATCATTCAACTTTTCCATGGCGAAGATGTATTTGTTTGCGCCATACCTAAAAAAATTATGCCGTGCCCCGACGCGCTCCATACGCCGGGATCGGCTGCTGGCGCGGGATTGGTAATGCGGGCAACAGACGCGCTACGCGAGTTTTCCTTCCTCGATCCAGCGCATGCGGTAGGCGTTCATTGCCATCTTGCCGAGGCGGTCGACCAGCTGGTAGTTGGCGATAAAGCCCACCACGGCGCCGATGCCGGGCACGAGCTGCGCCATCTTCGCCACGTCGATATAGTCGCGGTACTCCTGCTGAAAGCGGCGCCAGTCAAAGTCCTGCACATCTTCGGGCAACTCGTGCGCGTGCTGCTCCCAGTGCCGCATCTGCTCGAATACTGCCTGTCGCCGCTCCTGGCTGCTGAAGGCCAGTTGGAAGATATGGAGCAGGTAAAGACGCTCGCGGTAGTCGGAAACCTTGTAGCCGTAGAGCGCCGCCACATCGAAAAGGAGCTTGAGCTTGATCCCGAGCAGCAGCGGGAAATCGGCCATGCTGGTCCAGAAGCCGCCGGCGCCGGTAAGCCCGCCTTCGGCCGCGGCCGCATGCCGGTAGTGGCGGATCCGCTCTTCGGCGGCCGCTTCCACCTTATGCAGCGGCCCGGGCACCGCGCGCACCCGCGACAGGTGCCGCGCACCGAAGAGCACGCCTTCGACCATATGGCGGATCGCCCCCGTAATAATACGGTGCGCCTTCTCGGGGATAAGGGCATTGACCTTACCCTGCAGCCGTTGCGACACGCGGCTGAGGGCCGAGGGTCGCTTCTGCATTTCCGTCTGCCACTTGCGGTTCTGTTGTATGGCCCATTGAGTGTACAGCATGGCTTAAAAAGGAAAAAGGCCGCCCAGCATCCCGCCGCGCCGCCCGAAACCGGCGTTGCGCGAAGATCCGCCGAACATGCCGGTCAGTGAACCAAGGCCTCCACCGAGGCCGCCCATACCGCCGCCCAGCAGCCCGCCGCCGAGGCCACCGAGCATGCTCCCGAAGAGGCCGCCCCGGCGGCGACCGCCACTCAGCATGCCGGCGAGCATGATCGGGCCGACCACACCGAGCAATCCTTTCAGCAGGCCCGACGTATTGATACCGGCCTGCTGCATGCGCGCGCCGAGACCGGTCGATTGCAGAAACTCGGGCTTCGCCGCCGTTTCGGGGTCCGCCGCCTTGGCCTTCGCCTCGTGGGCAAACTCGTCGAGCAGCGAAAACTGCTTCTGGTCAACGCCGAGATGACCGGCCATCTTCTCGATATGGGCCCGCTCCTCCTGGCCGTAGTCGCCATCCGATTCGGCAAAGGCGATGCAGTCGGTAACAAGTGAAAAGCGAAGGTCACTGTTCTTCAGCACGTCGAGGCAGCGACCGAGCTCGTCGCCGGTGAGCTCGGTTGCGGCGCGGCGGATCATATTGCGCTGGCCCTCGTCGAGGCCGGCGGCTTCGGAGAGCGTATCGAGGTGCTCCATCTCGGCATCGGAGGCTGTGCGGTCGGCGGTGGCAATGGAAGCGATGGCGCCGAGGTAGGCTCCTTTTTCGAGGCTGGAGTAGCCTTCGAGTATCTGTTCGGGCATGTTGCGTTGTTTATTGAGACAGGGTGACGCGTGCGCGGTTCGCGCAAAAGTTGAAAAATGGAAGTACCGATCGGGGCACAGGGCATTGCTCAGGGCCGTCCGGGGGCGTGGCCGCGGTCGCGGTGGCCGCTGTCGGGCGGCGCGCTGAATTCGGCATCGACGCCGAGGGCGCGGATGCGGTGCTTCACCAGCTCGGGAGTAAGTTGCTGCGTTACGATCTCGAGGGGCGCATCGGGATTGGTGACGTCGATATGCCAGCTGTCGATCTCGCCGCGTTGCTCCCACTGGTCGAGCTGCTGCTTGACGGCGGCGATGTTACCGAGGCCGTGCAGGTTGGTGCGAAAGAAATACGTACTCATAGATACTGATTATAGCCCTTCTACTGCCACTTTTGTGCCGCTATTTAACAGGACCCAAGGCAGGCGTGCGCGCCGGATGTGTTTACTTTGCAGCATGCCGCGCCCCGCCGACATTGCCTCCAAAGAGCAGCAGAAAAAGTTTCAGCGCTTCCTGCAGCGCGCCGACGCGCGCAAGGTGCTGCGGCAGCTGCCCGACCTGCACGAGGAAGCAACGGCCGCCAACGACTGCCTCTCCTGCGCGGCCTGCTGCAAAAACTATTCACCGCGCTTCAAAACACCCGACGTCAAGCGCATCAGCAAGCACCTGCGCCTGAAGGAAAGCGTGTTTATCGAAACCTACCTCAATGTGGATGAAGACGGCGACTTCGTGGTCAAGTCGACGCCCTGCCCGTTCCTGGGCAGCGACAATTACTGCAGCATCTACGACGTGCGTCCGTCCGACTGCGCACGCTTTCCCTACACCGACGAAGACGTGTTGCTGAAGCGCCCGAAGCTGACGCTGAAGAATGCGACCTTCTGCCCCATCGTGCACCATGTGCTCGACAAGCTGAGCGCTACTTTGCCGTAAGCTCGTCCCACACCGCTGCCAGCATGCGGTCCGGGCTGCCCTTCCAGGCATCAACGCCGGGTACGGCCGTATTTTTCACAAACTCCTCTTTACTCCGCCCCGCCCTGATCTCCTGCTGCGTGAATTCGAGCACACGCTGGAGGTAGTCGCGGAAGGCGATCACATCGGCCCTGCTCCCGGTAACCTCGAAGCCTTCGGCACTGTGGCCGAAGATGAACAGCGTGTCCTTGTCGAACTGCTTGTCGATCCGCTCCAGCACCTCCACCCAATGCTGCACCGAGGCGCCGTAGTTGCGGTCGACCACCGGCGGGCGGTGGTTGAATACGAGGTCGCCCACGTGGGCGATATTGGTCTCGTCGAAATGATAGACCGCGTCGCCATTGGTATGGGCCGCACCGTAGTAATACCCTTTGAGCTTTCCTTCGCCCACCTTTAGCTTGAGCTCGTCGTCGAAAACGGTGTCGGCAAACAATTGCTCCTCGGGCTTCTGCGCCTTCGCGCTGGCGTCTTTCTGGTTGGCTAGCGCATTGCGCTGTGAAATGACGTGGGCTACGCGGTCCTTGAATGCCGCGCCGCCGCTGCTGTGATCGCGGTGGTGGTGCGTATAAAGCAGGTTGAGGAACGACTGATCGAACTGCTTTTTCACTTCCTCGATGAAGTTGGGCGCCGTGTCCAGGAACTGCGAATCGATGACGGTAAGCCCTTCCTTAACGGCATGAAAGCCGATGGTGCCGCCACGTTCCGTATAAATACCGACGTTGTTGCGCAGCATCCGGAGCGTGCCCGCCGGCGATTTCGGCAACACGAAAGCTGAAAGTGCAGGTTGGCGGAACAGCAGCGCGCCGCCGGCGATGAGCGAGGAGTAGCGGAGAAAGTCTTTTCGTTTCATGTGGTTGTTGGATGAAGTGGTGACCGAATGCCCGGCTACCCGGACTATTTTTTTGGCGAACCTTTTGTTAAAGGTATCCTAAGGAAATTGCAGCAGCAAGAGTTGTCGCAGTGTAATCGTCCACGCTCACCCTACAAACACGACCCGGCTTACCTATGAAACATGTAGCTATGCGGCAGCCCCGTGCCCGCGTTTGCACCGTCCTTTGTCTCCTTTTGATCCTTGTATTGGGAAGCTGCCGGAAGCAGGATGCGCCTCTGCCGGCCCTTCCGCCCGCCACATCGCTTCCCGCGCAGGTCGCCATCAACTGGATGGAAGGCTTTCGACGGATCGTCCGGATCGAGGGGTTTGCCCCGCCGCAGGCATCGCGCCTCTATGCCTATGCGGGGATGGCGCTGTACGAATCGGTGGTACCCGGCATGCCCGACCGCCGGTCGCTTGCCGGCCAGGTGCCGTTATATACGACCGCGCCGGTAGCGCCCGCCAACAGCGAACTGCAATACGAGGCGGTGGTAAACGAAGCGCTTTACCGCGTTGCGCTGGAGTTGTTCCAGGGGAGCAGCGCCCGCGCACGGGCGGTCATCGACTCGCTCCACAGCGCCTGGCAATCGACCCTGGCCGGCCGCGTCGGTCCGCAGACCCTGGGCAGCTCCGAGGCTTTCGGACGACAGGTAGCCGACGCGCTCCACGCCCGCGTTTCCGCGGATGGCTATTCGGACACCCGTAACCTGCAGTACAGTGTACCCAGCCAAAGTCTCAATCCCGCGAACTGGGCACCCACCGGCGCCGTAACGCAGCCGCTCGAGCCTTTCTGGTGCCGCGTCAAGTGTTTCGCCATGACCCGTTCGAACGAGTGCGAGCAACAGATGGAAGCGCTCTTTCAAACGGCGGATTCATCGGCGTTTTACCGGCAGGCGCTTGAATTGTACCAGGTCTCCCACAACCTCAGCGACGAGCAGAAGGCCATTGCGCGCTGGTGGTCGGATGGTGCGGGAACGGCCACGCCACCCGGCCACTGGCTCGCGATCGCGGGAAGCCTCGCCGCGGGCCGCCAGCTCGACCTGGGACGCGCCAGCGAGATGTATGCGCTGCTTACGATCGGGCTTGCCGATGCCTTCATTTCCTGCTGGGATGCCAAGTACAAGTTTAATTTGCTCCGCCCGCAGACCTATATCCGCAATTACGTTCCGGGAGGCGCCAACTGGTCGTCGTTCATTGCAACGCCGCCGTTCCCCGAGTTTCCTTCGGGGCATTCGGTTTCTTCCGGCACGGCCGCGGAGATCCTGACGCGCATCTTCGGCAACATACCGTTTACCGATGCAACGAACACGGAGCTCGGGCTGCAGCCGCGACAGTTCGGGTCGTTCTATGAAGCGGCCAACGAAGCGGCCATGTCGCGCCTGTATGGCGGCATTCACTACCGCCAGAGTAACGAGATCGGTGTCAGGCAGGGCAACCTGGTGGCCCGCTGCGTATTCCGCTACGTGCACCTGCAACGCTAGCCTGCGTTGTCATCATCTGCTAGTATTCGAATTTGCGCAGCCCCGGCGATCGCCACCAGGTGAGCAGCACCACGATGATGGTCATGCTGCCGCCGAACAGAACGGCCGGCACAGTGCCGAAGAGGCGGGCGGTAAAACCGCTTTCGAATTGCCCGAGCTCATTGCTCGAGTTGATGAACATCGAGTTGACCGCGCTGACGCGGCCGCGCATTTCATCGGGCGTGGTGAGCTGCAGGATGGTGCCGCGGATGACCACCGAGATCCCGTCAAGCATCCCCGCCATCAGCAGCGCGGCGAAGGCCATCCAGAACAGGGTGCTAAGACCGAATACGATGATGCAAAGCCCGAAGCCAAACACGGCGAAAAGGAGTATCTGCCCCTGCCGCCGCCGCAGCGGGAAGAAGGTGTTGAATAAGAGTGTCGTGGCGGAGCCGATATCGATGGCGGCGTTGAGCAGGCCGAAGCCCTGCGGCCCGACCTTGAGAATACGGTCGGCGATCTCGGGAATGAGCGCCACCGCGCCTCCGAACAATACGGCAAACAGGTCGAGCGAAATGGCGCCGAGCATGATCTTGTTGCGGAACACGAAGCGCAGGCCTTCCTTCACGCTTTCCCAGGCGCGCACGCCCACCATGTTGTGCAGCACCGGCTTCCGGCTGATCCGCGACAGCAGCAGCGCCGCCAGCAACACATAGCCCAGCACGATCACGAAGGTGACGTGTACACCGAAGGCGGCGATGAAGAGACCCGCCGAGGCGTGGCCGACGATAGAGGCAATGAGGAACGACGAGGAGCTGATGGCCGAAGCGAGGTGCAGGATGTTGCGGGGCACGAGCTGCGCGATGATGGCGCTGGCGGTCGGCCCGGCGAAGGCGCGTATGACACCGGTGCAAAAAATGATCCCGTAGAAGAATACCGGAAGGATGCTCCGCGAGAGCACCTGCGTCATGTGCGGCATCGTAAGCACCACGAGCCCCGCGACGCAAAGGCTGTAGCTGAGGATGCCCCGGAGCAGCAGCGTCCGCTTGTCGGAGCGGTCGATCAGGTAGCCGGCATACAGCGCGAGCGCGAACACCGGCACGAATTCCGCGAGACCCGAGATACCGATCGAAAAGGAGCTACGCGTCAGCTGGAAAAGCTGGTAGGCGACCACCGTGGCCACCATCCGCAGCGACATCGTATAAAAGAAGCGCGCGATGATGAAGAGACGGTATTCCTTGTGGTAAAGAAGCGGGGCAAGGCTGTGGGGACGGGTTTCGATCGTTTCGGGCATCCCTGCGAATGTACAGACGGGAACGTTTTACGTTTTACGTTTTGTGTTTTGTGTTTTGTGTCTGCCCCAAGGGATTGCTTCGTTGACACGCCCTGCAGGCGCGTCGCCTCGCAATGACGGCCTGGGACAACAAACCCCAAACTCCAAACTCCAAACTCCAAACTGTCTTACGGCAACGTCAGGTAATGCTGTCCCTCGGTATAATCGCGGTTCAGCGCATCGAGGATCACCTCGAAATGTTTCGGGTTGTAGAGGAAGTCGGCGTTCGACACGTCGATGATGAGCGTCTTGATGTTGTGCTGCTTGATGTAGTGCGTGTAGGTTTCCTGGATGCTGAACAGGTAGTCGTCGGGGATGTTCTGCTCGTAGGGGCGCCCGCGCTTGGCGATGTTGGATTGCAGCTTGCTCACCGGTGCGTGCAGGTAGATGAGTAGCTCGGGCTGCACGAGCTGCTGCAGGATGATGTCGAAGAGCCGCTGGTACAGGCGGTACTCGTCCTCGGGCAGGTTCACGCGCGCAAACAGCAGGCATTTCGTGAACAGGTAGTCGGTGATGGTGACGCTCTGGAACAGGTCTTTCTGGCCCACGAGGTCCTTGAGCTGCTTGAAGCGCTCGGCCATGAAGAACAGCTCCAGGGGAAAGGCATACTGGCCGGGATTCTCGTAAAACTTCGGGAGAAAGGGGTTGTCGGCAAATTGCTCCAGCACGAGTCGTGCGTCGAAATGCTTCGCCAGCAGGTTGGCCAGGGTGGTCTTCCCGGCGCCGATATTTCCTTCGATGGTGATAAAATTGTACTTCACGGGGTCGCTTGCAGTCGGGCAAAATAAAGGAATTCGGCGGTCACCCTTCGCGGAAGTTATGCACGGGCAGCGGGTCGCCGCAGCCGGCCAGTAATTGGGCCACCGTGCGCCCCAGCAGCGGGTGGCGGAGGCCGGGCGCAAGGTCTGCGAGGCAGGTCAGCGCAAAGCGGCGGAAGGGCAGCTGCGGGTGCGGCACCTGCAGCCCCGGCGCATCGATCACGGCGTCGTCGTACAGCAGGATGTCGATGTCGATCAGGCGCGGCCCGTAGCGCTCGTCGCGCCGGCGGCCAAGTGCCTCTTCGATGGCCAGCAGTTCATGGAGCAGGTCCATGGCGGGCAGGGCCGTATGCAGCTCGAGTGCCTGGTTGAGAAAGGCCGGCTGGTCTTCCAGGCCCCAGGCCGCGGTCTCGTAGAGACGCGAGGCCGCGCCGATATGACCGGCGCGTGCGGCAATGGCGGCACGCGCGGCGGCAAGCTGCTGCAAGCGGTCGCCAAGGTTGCCGCCAAGCAGCAGGTACGCGGTATGAAGGGGCTCGTGCAAGGGCGTCAAATATCCTCTATTTTTGATGGAATACCATTTCCCATGCGTGCATTCCTGAAGATGTTCCTGGCTTCGTTCCTGGCCCTGTTCGCGTTCTTCCTCGTCGCCTTTTTCTTCCTGGTGGCCGCGGCGGTGTCGCTCGGCTCCTCCGACAAGCCGGTCGTTGCCAAAAAGACGGTACTCACGATCGACCTCGGGCGCCACTTCTCGGAGCAGGAGCGCCGCAACCCGCTGCAGCGCCTCAGCGGCGGCGAAGCCGATGCACCGGGCCTTTACGACGTGCTGCGCCTTGTGCACCGGGCTTCTACCGACAAGAACATCGCCGGGATCTACCTGCAGGCCGACGACAACGGCAACGGCTTTGCCGCATCCGAAGAATTGCGTGCCGCGCTGTCCGAATTCCGCAAGAGCGGGAAGTTCGTTGTCGCCTTCGGCAACCGCATGTCGCAGAAAGCGTACTATGTGGCCACCGTTGCCGATAAAGTGTATGTAAGCCCCGCGGGGATGCTCGAATGGAAAGGCCTCGCCGTGGAGCTGCTGTTTTTCAAGAACGCCCTCGAGCGCCTGCACATCGAGCCGCAGATCTTTTACGCCGGAAAATTCAAGAGCGCCACGGAGCCCTTTCGCTCCGACCGCATGACGCCGGAGAACCGCCTGCAGACCGCCGAATTCCTGGGCGACATCAACCGGGAGCTGCAGCTGCGCGTAGCGGCCGCCCGCGGCACCGACACGGCAACCCTGCAGCGCCTCGCCGACGAAGGCAGCATCCAGAATGCCAACGACGCGCTCCGCTACCAGCTTGTCGACGCGCTCAAATACGACGACGAGGTGCGCGCCGAGCTGAAGCAACGCGCCGGGATTGCCAAAGACGACAAGCTGCCCCTCACCGACATCGCCACCTACGCCGACGCGGTCGACTTCCGCCAGAGCGGCGACAACCGCATCGCGCTTATTTATGCCGAAGGCAATATCGTCGACGGGCCGGGCGACAAGCAGGTGATCGGCGACGAAGACTATATCCGCTGGATCCGCAAGGCGCGTCTCGACAAATCGGTCAAGGCGATTGTCTTCCGCATCAACTCGGGAGGCGGCTCCGCGCTCGCTTCCGAGAACATCTGGCGCGAACTGCGGCTGGCGAAGCAGGACAAGCCGCTGGTGGTGAGCTTCGGCGACGTGGCCGCCTCGGGCGGCTATTATATCGCCACCGCCGCCGACTCCATCTTTGCGCTTCCCAATACCATCACCGGCTCCATCGGCGTCTTCTCGATGCTCCCCAACCTGCAGGGATTCTTTAACGACAAGCTGGGTGTCACGTTCGATGGCGTAAAGACCGCGACCTATGCAGACCGCAACAACCCGTTCCGCTCGCTGAGCGCCACGGAGAAAGGCTTCCAGCAGCGCGAGGTGGAGCGGATCTACGACCTGTTCAAGCAACGGGTGGCCGATGGCCGCCGCAAAGACACGGCCTATATCGGGTCGATCGCGCAGGGCCGTGTGTGGAGCGGCAGCAAGGCGCTGCAGATCGGGCTCGTAGACCGCATCGGCACACTCGACGACGCCGTGCGCTGCGCCGCCCGGATGGCCCATGTGAGCAGCTACCGCCTCCGCGAGTACCCGACCTCCGAGAGCTGGCTCCACAACCTCCTCGAGCGCAAGAAAGAAGAACCGATGGCGGAACTGCGCCGCCAGCTGGGTGCCGAGCAATTTGCCGTGTACGAGCAACTCGTTGAATTGAACCGCCTGTGCAAGGCCCCGCAGGCGCGGATGCCGTTTACGTTTGAGATCAGGTAACAGGCAATCGTCATTGCGAGGAGGCCGGCGTTCGGGCCGGCTGACGAAGCAATCTCTCACGGATTGGCGCATCGGCTCCAACAAGCCACAGTGCTTATCCCGGAACGGATTGCGTCGTCCGCTACGCTCCGTCTCAATGACGGTCAGGCCCCTGCCGCCTC
Organism: Flaviaestuariibacter terrae; assembly: GCF_054777635.1. NCBI lineage: Bacteria > Pseudomonadati > Bacteroidota > Chitinophagia > Chitinophagales > Chitinophagaceae > Flaviaestuariibacter > Flaviaestuariibacter terrae. Next base: position 60,810 of record NZ_BAAHAL010000006.1, on the reverse strand, counting down.
CCAGCAAAACCTTCAGAACCTCCAGAACCTTCAAAACCTTCAGAACCTTTTCTCCGGTTACCTTTGCCCCCGTATGCCAAAACCTTACAGCCAGGTACGTGCCATGCTGGCCATCACCGTTGCCAGCCTCCGGGCGACGTTCAAGAGCCCGCAGTCGATCTTCTTCGGACTGTTTTTCCCGATCGTGCTGATCATGATCTTCGGCGCGCTGGGCCGTGGTGGTGGCGGCTCCTCGGTCGACGTGGCCTTTGAGAAAGGTACCGACAGCACAACCGACCTGTACCGGCAGCTCCGAGACGCCGAAGGCCTCCGCATCGTACCCAACAACCGTCCCGATAAAGACATCGAGGATATGCTCAAGAAAGGCCGCCTCACCGCCATCCTCGGCATCCGCCGGCAAACGGTGGGCACGCCTTACCAGCTGCAGGTGCGCTACACGCAGGCCAGCGCCAAAGACCTCGCCGTGCTGCAACCCGTGCTCCGCGACGCCATCCACGAGCTCGAGGGAAAGGTGTTCAGGAACCGGCCGGAGTATGTGCGCATCGTACCCAACTACCAGGAGGGCCGCGCCTACAAGATGATCGACTTCTTTCTCCCCGGCATGATCGGTTTCTCGCTGATCGGCGCGGCCGTGTTCGGTGTGGCATTCCTGTTCTTCTCCATGCGCGAAACCCTCGTGCTGAAGCGGCTCTACTCCACCCCTATCCGCCGCGGCTATATCATCATGGGTGAAAGCCTGTCGCGGGTGCTGTTCCAGCTGCTCGTGGTGCTGGTGCTGATCGCGTTCGGCTACTTCGCGTACGACTTCACGCTGGCCAACGGGTTCTTCACGCTGTTCTCGATGCTCTTCCTGAGTTTCCTCGCGCTGCTGGTGTTTATGGGCTTCGGCTTTTTCATCGCCTCGGTGGCCCGCAACCAGAACGTGATCCCGATCTACGCCAACCTCTTTATGTTCCCGCAGTACTTTCTCTCGGGCACCTTCTTCTCGCGCGAGGCGCTCCCGGCCTTTATGCAGCCGGTGCTGAAGTTCCTGCCGCTCACCGCGCTCAACGACTCGATGCGCAAGGTGGCTTTCGAAGGAACGGCACTCTCTGCCTGCTGGCAGGAGATCATCATCCTCGCCGTATGGGGCGTGCTGGTGTATGCCGCAACGGTGAAGGTGTTCCGCTGGGAGTAAGGAGCGAGAGCAGTGAGCGGTGAGCAGTGAGCGGTGAGCTTGTGCCGATTCGCTGCTCTTCGGGCGCAGGACTTTTGGCAGCCGCGTTGGAAGCAAGTAATCCTCCTTTTTTTATTGTGGGAAAGGGTTCCGCGGCGGCGGAAGCGTTTCCCCTACCCTGTGAAAAGCATTTCTGCTTAAGCGGAAACGTTTTCCCTAACCTGGAAAAACATTTATCCTTCGGTGGAAGCCCGTTACCTACCCTGTTGGAAACACATCCGCCGCGGCGGAACCGCTCCTTATAAGTCGCGGCAGTATTTCCGCGCTGGAGTAGCCCTTCCTGCAACCTTCGCTTGGATTGAAATTGATCAGCGCCTGCCGGTGAGCGCCTGGAGAATGGCCAGTAAAAGGCCGGCGTTCCAGTCTTTCAGGTGATAAAAATTCCGGTACTGCTTTCTGTCGGAAAGCGACGTGACCGTGAAGTGATGCCAGTAACAATGAAGGTCGATGTCGAGCCAGGAAAGTATCGTCTTGCCCTGCGCTAGTTGCAATCCCTCCTGCGAAAGCTGCACACCGCAGACGGTAATCGTTTCACCCCGTTCGAACCGATGCCTGTAATCGTCGGAATCTGACTGAATGAGCGCGTTAAGCAGCACGGTGGCGATCCGATGATATTCATGGCTGGCAACGACTTTCCGGATGCGGGAAACGGAAAGGATACGAAGCTTTCGGATGTGCCCCGAATGCAGCTTCAGGTCGACACAATTCACCCGGCCGAACGGCAGGTATATCCCCCACCCTTTTACACCATACCTGACTGCTTCTATATCTTCGAACAACAGGTGACGGCCATTGATATTGACCGAATCGGGGCCGATCGTCACCGTACGCCAGGATCTCCAGGGTGCGGGCCGGTACCGGAAAGTTTGTTCACTGGCGAGATAAGGCATCGGCTGCGAAGGTAGCCACTACGGCCAACCGTTTCGCCTACCTTTGCGCGCAACCGAATGGCCGGAGGAAGGCGGGAGCCGACGAGCACGCCGCCCTTCCAAAACCTTCCAAAACCTCTCAAAACCTTCCAAAACCTTCTCCCGTGCGGATCATCAAACTCGGTCTTATCAGCGCCTTCTTCCTGTTTCTTCTTTGGACCCTGTTGTCGCTCCTGATCCCGTCGACGGTACGGATCTCGAAGGCCACCAATATCGCTGCACCGCCGGAGCGGATCTGGAGCCTGGTGAACGACAGCGCGCAGTGGCGCCGCTGGCATCCGTGGTTTGGCGACAGCAGCACCGTGCTCCGGCAGGTGCGCTTCCAATGGGAAGAGCGGAGCGACTCGCTCACCCGCGTAACGCTGCGGCACCCCGGTGTGCGCGACCTGCACAACAACTTCCGGCTGTACCGCTTCGAGCGGAGCGACTCGCTTACGCTGCAGTGGTATATCGACTTCAAGCTGCGCTGGTATCCCTGGGAAAAATTCAGCTCCCTGTTTTTTGAAAGCTCCTACGGAAATATGATGCAGGAAGGGCTGGTTCAGTTGAAGAGCGAGGCGGAGCGGGAGTAATTCAAAAGTCAAAAACAAAAAGTCAAAAGGTCTATCCAGTTCGAGTGCCCGCCGCAAGGGTAGGGCCTGTAATTCGAAATGCTGCGAAACCTTTCGGCAACCGGCAGCAGTAGGTTTTTGCCTTTTGATTTTTGATTTTTTTCCTCCGCGTGCAACGAAAGCCGCAAGGCGCTTGTCAGAGTAGGCATTCATGGATAACCGCGAACTGGTCAAAGCCGCCCTCAAAGGGAAGCCCAGTGCCCAAAAGGCGCTGTACGACCGTTTTGCGCCCGACATGCTGGCCGTCTGCTACCGCTACACCAAATCCACCCACGATGCCGAAGACCTGCTGCAGGAAGGCTTTGTGCGCGTTTTTCTCAACCTGCAGCAATACCGCTTCGAGGGCGAGCTGGGTGGCTGGATCCGCCGGATCATGGTGCATACCGCGCTCAACTACCTGAAGCGGAAGTCGCCCTACAACAGCGGCTTTTCCTTTGAATCCGACCACCTGCATCCCGTTGCCCCCGACGACCCCGGGGTGACACTCGACGCCAAGGACCTGGCCGCGCTCATCCGGCAGCTCCCGACGGGCTACCAGGCCATTTTCAACCTCTATGCCGTGGAAGGCTACAGCCATGCCGAGATCGGGCAACTGCTGGGGATCCAGGAAGGAACCTCGCGCTCGCAGTATGCCCGCGCCCGCGCCCTGCTGATCACCTGGATCCGCCGCCACGAGGATAACAGCCAAACGCTTTCCTATGCACGACAATAAATTCGAACGCGAGGTACAGGGCAAGATGAACGCGCTCCGCATGGAGCCGCCGGCACCCGTTTGGGCGGCAGTCGAAGCGCGCATCGGTAAGGAACGCAGGAAGCGCCGCCTCCTGGTCTTCTGGCTGCTCCTCCCCCTTGGCCTCCTGCTGGGCAGCGCAGGCTGGTGGCTGCTTCGCGACGTTTCGGGCAACAGCAGCTACGCTGTGCGCGGAAAAGGACATGAACCCGGACAACTGACAACAAGCAGCACTCCGTTGGCAGGTACAAAAGAAACGAGCCAACAGGTGAGCGTTGCGGAAGCACAACGACAACGGGATACGGTAGCCGGCAATGAACTTCCCATGAAAACCGCCGACATCAATAACGGGCCGATCAGCGAAACGGAGCAAGCACTATCTAAAACAAAAGAGCCGGTGCAGCTATTCGTGCAGAAAGGCTCCAGGATGACGGCAAGCGCATCGCCGGCACGCAGAAAGAAAGTTGCACAGGCGACACAGGGCAGCATTGTCCCGGCAAACCACCCGGAAGAGATAGCAGCAAGTCCCGGAACGCCTCTTCGGGAAACGACGGCGCCTTCCGCAGCAGCAGCAACATCAACCTCAACGACCCGCAAAACGGCGCCGGTCGGGCCCGACAGCTGCATCCGTGCAACCGCGCTGGCAACGGCCTCGAAAGACGCGCAGCTTCACAGCAGTAATCCAACAGCTGCAGCGCCGAAGCCGCACAGGCGCCGCCTCCAATGGGCACTCGAGGGTAGTGCCGGCGTTGTGATGCCCATCAGCACTTCGGGCTTCAACGCCGACACGCTTACAGGGGTGGTTGGCAGCAGCAGCGCCTCAACGTACAGCAAGCAGCAGTGGCGAAGCGGACCGCTTTATACGATCGGGGGTCGCCTGCTGCTGCCGCTCCGCGGACGACTGCACCTGCAGGCAGGTCTCGATATCGGCCTCCTGCAAGTAACCGCTGAAACCACGACGAGCTACTCAGCGGCCAACCCTTCCACGCCCTTTGCTCCGCCCGCTGCGGACGAAAGCAAAACCAGCAAGCGCGTACGAAGCGTATTGCTGCAAATCCCGGTTACGCTCGAAGGCCGCCCGTCGGCACGTCTCCCGCTGTCGCTCTGGGGCGGTGCTTCTTTCTCGACACTATTTGGAAATACGGACCCATACGGCTTGCCGCGCACGTACGTCTCGCTGCAGGCGGGCGCGCGCTACCGCGTGGCGCGGGTTGGTAGCAGCAGCCTCGAGCTCGGCCCGCAGCTTTGGTACGGCCTCAAGCGACTCAACGGGAGCCAGCGCCCAGTGGGCGCCTCGGCGGTGCTGCGTCTTTCTTTCTGACGAAGTGCGCAGCAGTGCAAACCAGCAGTATACGTCGGATAATCCCGGGCTGCTGCCGGCCTGTAGCACCGGCGGCCCTGAACCCGTATTTATACAATTGGAATAATACGTACCTCAGTTGCAAGCGTGCTCCCGTTGCAGCCCTGGTCAAGCGCCGGTATTGCCTTTTAGAAAGCGCAGGTTGCGCTGGATACCCTTGTGCTTGGCGCGGCTCAGCGGGGAGCCGCGGAAGATGCGCCGGAAGGCTTCCTCGCCCAGTTGCTCCCACTCGCCGCTCGACAGGTGCAGTATCTCGCGGATCGGGGCAAAGGCCGGCTCGCTGTGCGGCTGGCTGAAACGATTCCAGGGGCAAACTTCCTGGCAGGTATCGCAGCCAAACAACCAGTTGTCGAAGCGCCCTTCCATCTCGGAGGGAATCATGGCCTCTTTCAGCTCAATGGTAAAATAGGAGATACAGCGGCTGCCGTCGATCGTCTTGTCGGGCAGGATCGCATCCGTAGGACAGGCATCCACACAGCGGCTGCAGCTGCCGCAGAAGTCTTTCGCGAATGGGTCGTCGTACTCGAGCTCCAGGTCGGTGATGAGCGTGGCGATAAAAAAATAAGAGCCCGCGCCCTTGTTAATCAGGTTGCCGTTTTTACCCACCCATCCAAGCCCGCTGCGCTGGGCCCAGCTGCGCTCGAGCACGGGTGCCGAGTCGACAAAGCCGCGGCCGTCGATGGCGCCGATGGCCGTGCGGGCCTCGGCCAGCAGCGCGTTGAGGAGCGCTCGGATGACATCGTGGTAATCCTGTCCCCACGCGTAGCGCGCCACCTTGACATCGGAGCTGACGGCTTCTTCTTCCGGGTAGTAATTCTTCAGGAATGTGATCACCGAGCGGGCGCCGGGCACAAGGCGCCGCGGGTCGACACGGAGGTCGAAATGATTTTCCATGTAGCCCATGCTGCCGTGATGGCCCTGCGCCAGCCAGCGCTCGAGGCGCCGGGCGTCGTCGTCGAGGGCCTCTGCGCGGGCAATACCGCAATGGTCGAAGCCATGACGGCGCGCGGCCTCTTTGATCCAGCGGGTATGTGCGGCAGTATTCATGGGGAGCGGCAAAGTTCCGCTTTTTGGCGCGCGCCGCGACACAGGAGCCCGTTAAAATAAACGGCACGCCGCTCCGGCTGCATTAGGTCATATTTGCAGAAATCCCGACCTTCGCCTTCCAACCAACTGCTTATGTCCGTACGAACGACCCTCCTGGCTTCGGCCCTGCTACTGCTCAGCTCCGCTCATGGCCAGAAACGCAACCAGTACAAATTCGAAAAGATAGACGCTGCCGCCCTCTCCCGGACCGCGTACCCGCTCGACAGCAATGCCGCCGCCGTGGTGATTGCCGACGTCGGCGACACGCGGATCGAAGGCAACAACAAGGGCTGGTTCTCCTTTGTCTTCCGCCGGCATCGCCGCGTGCACGTCCTGAAAAAAAGCGCCTACGACGCCGCGACCGTCGAGATCCCGGTCTACCACGACGGATTCGACGCGGAAGAGCGGATCGAGAACATCAAAGCCGTCTCCTACAACCTCACGGAAGGCAAAGTGGCCGAAACAAAACTCGCGCGCGACCAGATCTTCAAGGAAACGGTCAGCAAGAATGTGACGCTGTACAAGTTCACGCTGCCGGCGGTGCGTGAAGGCAGCATCATCGACATAGAATACAGCATCAAGTCCGACTACCTCAATACGCTGCAGCCCTGGGACTTCCAGGGAACCTACCCGATGCTGTGGAGCGAGTATACGCTCTCGGTGCCGCAGTTCTTCGATTACATGTTCATCTACAAAGGCTATGTGCCTTTCCTGATCGTGGACAAGCTCGATCGCCAGGAGCAGTTCAACATCGTCGACCAGGGCGGCACCGGTCCCACCGAGCGCAGCAGCTTCCTGTCGGGCGCTACTGATTACCGCTGGGTCGCCGCCAACGTGGCTGCCTTCCAGGACGAACCTTTTTTGTCGGCACGCGCGAACTACCAGGCCCACATGGACTTCCAGCTCTCCGCGTACCGCTACCCGGTGACGGCACACAACTTCATACCCACCTGGCCCGAAAAGACCGCGGAACTGCTCAAGGACGAGAACTTCGGCCGGAAGATCGACCGCAACAATCCCTGGCTCAATGACGTCATGAAGCCGCTCGAGCAGGGAAGCCCGCTGGCGCAGGCGCAGGCCATCCACGCCTGGGTGCGCGACCATATCCAGTGCGATAACCAGCGCGGCATCTACCTCCGCGACCAGCTCAAAGACGTATTCCGCGCCGGCAAAGGCTCTGTATCGGAGATCAACCTGCTGCTGGTGACCATGCTGCGTCATGCAGGGCTCGATGCGAACCCGGTGATGCTCAGCACCCGCGACAACGGAACCGTGTTCACCGCCTTCCCGATGCTGAGCCGCTTCAACTACATCATCGCCTCGGTGACCATCGACGACAAGAAAATAATGCTCGACGCCTCGCGTCCGCGACTCGGCTTCGGGCAGCTGCTTCCCGATTGCTACAACGGCATTGCCCGCGTGATTTCGCCCGGCGCCGAAGCCATCTTCCTGCTGAGCGACTCGCTCGTGGAAAAGCGGATGACGCTGGCCTTCCTGCCGCAAAAGGGAGACTCCTGGGATGGCACGTTCAACCGCGTGATGGGCAACTACGAATCGTACGAGCTCCGCAACCGCGTCGCTGAAAAAGGCCGCGACGTGCTGTACAGCGAGCTCCGCGACGGTATCGGCAACGACTACCGCGTGTTGCAGCCGGCCGTTGATTCGCTCGGCATGCTGGAGAAGCCGCTAAGCCTTCATGCGGAGCTGAAGCGTCCCGTGCCCACTGAAGGACCGATCTATTTCGACCCGATGCTCGGTGAAGGCGTCCGGGAGAACCCGTTCAAATCGAGCGACCGCATCTACCCGATCGAAATGCCTTTTGCGCGCGACTATACGTACCTGCTTACGCTCGAGATCCCGGAAGGCTACGAGATCGACGAGCTCCCGAAGCCGCTGCGGGTATCGCTCAACGACAAGAATGACGGCAGCTTCGAGTACCTGCTTTCGGTGAACGAGCGGCTCATTTCGCTGCGCTCGCGGATCCGCATCCGCCGCGCCAGCTACCGCCCCGAGGACTACGCCGACCTGCGCGAGTTTTTCGACCTCATCGTAGCCAAGCACAAGGAGAAGATCGTCTTCCGCAAAAAGAAATAACCAACCCAAACCACGCCCCACACATGAAAACAAACTGCGTTCACAATGCTGCGCGCCTGCGCAGCGTCCTTGCCATCCTGGTATTGCTATTGGCCGCACAAAGCAGCCAGGCCCAGGGCTCCGGTACCTATAAATTCAAGAAGATCGATGCGGCGATGCTGCAGCAGAAAGTATACAGCATCGACAGCGGCGCCCACGCGGTAGTGCTCGCGGATGTCGGCGCCACCAATATCGACCTGAACCGCGGCCGCTACGCCGTCGAATACAGCCGCCACCTCCGCATCCATATCCTGGATAAAACGGCATACAACGAGGCCAGCATCCAGGTGCCGCTCTACAAAGACCGCTACGGCAACAGCGTTAACAGCATCGATGACATCAAGGCCGTTTCATACAACCTTGTAGACGGCAAGGTGGTGGAAACGAAGATGACCAAGGACGCCATCTTTACCGAAAAGGCCTATCGCTACGAGGATGTTGCCAAGTTCACCCTGCCGGCCGTGCGCGAAGGCACGATCATCGACGTGCAATACAAGATCTACTCGGCCTACGGCCTCGGCATCCGCGGCTGGACCTTCCAGGGCAAGCTGCCCCGCCTCTGGAGCGAGTACACGGCCGCCATCCCTCAGTTCACCGAGTTCCAGATCATCAACAAAGGCTACCTCGATGTGGAGCTTAGCAACGAGCAGCGCACCGTGATGTTCGGGCAAACGCAGATCACGTTCAACGACCACCGCTGGGTGGCGCGCGATGTGCCGGCCTTCGAGTTCGAGGGCTTCGTGGCATCGCCGCTCAATTACCTGTCGCGCGTGGAGTTTCACCTCGTAGCCCTGCAGCCGCCGTTGCAGCCGCAGCGCCTGACCACGAGCTGGACTGCCGCCACGCGGTCGCTGCTCGAGGACGAAGGTTTCGGAAACCAGTTTGACATGGGCAACGGCTGGCTCAACGACGCCATGGCCCCGATGATGAAGGGCAGCCCGCTCGACCAGGCCCGCGCCATTTACGCACACGTGCGCGACGCCATCACCTGCGACGGGCGCGATGGCATTTACCTCAGCCAATCCGTGAAAGACGTTTTCAAAAAAGGAGCCGGAACGGTGGCCGACGTGAACCTGCTGCTTACAACAATGCTGCTCCACGCCAAGCTCGATGCGTCGCCGGTGCTCCTCAGCACCCGCGAAAACGGGTTTGTATACAGCTCCATCCCGATGCTCGACCGGTTCAACTACGTCGTGGTTGCGCTGAAGATCGACGACCAGACCTATTACCTCGATGCAAGCAAGCCGCGCCTCGGCTTTGGCCGCCTCCTCCCTGAGTGCTACAACGGCATGGCCCGCATCATCAACCACAGCGCCGAAGCCGTCATGCTCGTGGCCGACTCGCTGCGCGAGAAAAGCGTCTCCTTCGTACAGCTCAATGCCGATGGCCACAAGGGCTGGAAAGGGACGGTGCAGCAGGTGCAGGGCTACAGCGACTCGTACGACAGCCGCAAGACAGTGCAGGACAAGGGCCGCGATGCGTATTATGCATCGCTGAAAAAAGAGTTCCCGATGGAGGTGACGATCAGCAACGCGCAGATCGATTCACTGACGAAATTCGAAGAGCCGGTGGGTCTTCGCTACGATATCAGCGTACCCGGGGGCAACGAAGACATTCTGTACATCAACCCGATGATGAACGTGGCGCTCAAGGAAAACCCGTTCCGCTCGGCGGAGCGCATCTACCCCGTAGAAATGCCGTACACCATCGACCAGACCTATATTCTCCGCCTCGAGATCCCCGAAGGCTACGTGGTCGACGAGCTGCCGAAACCGGTGCGGGTAAATCTCAATGAGCGGAATGAGGCCTCGTACCTGTACATGGTGTCGGAAGCCGACGGCGTTATCTCCCTCCGCTCGCAGATCCGCTTCGACCGCGCCAACTACCAGCCCGATGAGTACGAAGTGCTCCGGGAATTTTACACGATGATCCTTGCCAAGCAACACGAGCAGATCGTCCTCAAAAAGAAAAAATAAGCCATGCGAAAGACCAGCCTGTTGCTCCTCTGCGGACTGCTGAAAACCCTTGCCTCCTTTGCCGGCGATCCCTACGCGGTGTCGGCAATCCCGGCCGAACTTCTCGTCAACGCGCACGCCGTAAAGCGCCTCGAGGAAGAGCGCTTCGAGCTCGTTAGCAGCCACGAAGCTTACCTGCACCGCAAGTTTGCCATTACCGTTCTCGACGAGGAAGGACGCCGCCGCGCGGTGTTTGCGGAGTACTACGACCAGTTCCGGAAGATCCAGGACGTGGAAGGCACGCTTTATGACGCGCAGGGCAAGCAGCAACGCCGCCTGAAAGGAAAAGACATGGAAGACATGAGCGCCACCTCGGAGGTCAACCTGATGGACGACAGCCGCGTGAAGGTGCACCGCTTCGTATATCCCACCTATCCCTACACCGTTGAATACGAGGTGACGATCCGCTACAACAGCTCCTTCTTCTTCCCGACCTGGATGCCGCAGGACGGCGAGTACCTCTCGGTCGAAAAAAGCAGCTTCACCTTCGTCAGCAACTCCGACAGCGACTACCGTTTCCTGGAAGCCAATATCGGCAAGCCGGCCACGGTGCGCACCGAAGACGGCAAGCAGGTGCGCAGCTGGTCGGTGAGCGGATTGCCCGCCATCAAGCGGCCCTTCGCCAGCCCTCTTTGGGACGAGCTGACACCGGTACTCCGCTTTGCGCCGAACCGCTTCGAGATCAGCGGGCAGCAAGGCGACAGCCGCGACTGGGCCAGCTTCGGGCAGTTCATGAGCCGCCTCAACAGCGGCCGCGACGCGCTTCCCGAAACGCTGAAGCAGAAGGTGCGCCAGCTCACGGAAGGCGTTACCGACAACCGCGAAAAGGTGCGCCGCCTCTACGAATACATGCAGCAGAACAGCCGCTATATCAGCATCCAGCTGGGCATCGGCGGCTGGCAGCCCTTCGAGGCGAAAACCGTCGCCGAGAAAGGCTACGGCGACTGCAAAGCGCTCAGCAACTACATGTTCAGCCTGCTGAAGGAAGCCGGCATCCGCGCTCACTACACGCTCGTGCGCGCCGGCTATGGCGTTGATGCCCGCACGATGCAGGAAACATTTGCCAGCAACCAGTTCAACCACGCGATCCTCTGCGTGCCCATGGGCGCCGACTCGATGTGGCTCGAATGCACCAGCCAGACGCTTCCCGCCGGCTACACGAGCGGCTTCACCGGCAATCGCAAGGCGCTCCTCATTACCGACGAAGGTGGAAAGCTTGCCGCGACGCCGCGCTACAGCTGGCGCGAGAACACGCTCGTTCGCAAGGCAACCGGCACGCTCGACGCCGAAGGAAATCTCGAGCTGACGATCCACACCCGGCTGCGCGCCGAGCAGCAGGACCAGCTTTTCCAGCTGACGAAAGCCCTGTCGGCCGACCGCCTGAAAAAGTACCTCAACGGACAGCTCGAATTCCCGAGCTACGAGGTAAAAACATTCACCTACACGCCGCATGCCGGCATCCTCCCGGAGCTCGAAGAAGAGCTCGGCCTCTCGGTTCGCGCATATGCGTCTGTATCGGGCAAGCGTCTCTTCATCACGCCCAACGTCGCCAACCGCGAAAAGAACGAGGCCGAGGAAGAGAACCGCACAATGGCCATCCGCCTCGGTGAGGAATTCAGCGATGTCGACTCCGTCGAGATCACGGTTCCGGCCGGCTACGTGGTGGAGTCGCTGCCGCGCGCGCAAAAGCTGGCGACCCGCTACGGCACCTACGAAACAAGCACAGTCTTCCGCGACAACAAAGTATTGTACGTGCGCCGCCGCTGCGGCTTTGCCGGAACCTTCCCGGCAACGGAATGGGCACAGGTACGCGAATTTTTCAGCAGCATCGACCGTGCCGATCATAGCCAGGTGGTGCTTGTAAAGCAGTAAGAGGACCAATTCCAGCAACAAGGGCCGCCTTCGGGCGGCCTTTACTTTTCCCGCACGATGCCCCAAAAAATAAGGTTGCCCGAACGGACAACCTTATGAATCTATTGGTCAGGAGCAATGCTATTGGCAATGCAGCTCCGCGCCGCCGTCGATGCTGGCCTTGATATCCATCAGCGCATCGGCCTTCTTGTCTTTATCAAGCTCCTTCAGCAGGTAAGCAACAACGTACCCGCGGCAAAAATCGACAAGCACCGCCGTGCCTCCGAAGGAAGGCATCGCGATCGCGGTGGCCTTCTGGCCATTTGCTTCAGGTGCCCAGCCACCCAGGGCATAATCCCAGTTGCTGGTTTCGCGCGGTGCGCCTTTCATTGCGGCCGCCGGCGCCACGATGGCGCGGAACTGTTCTACCGACTCGGGCTTGAGCAGCTGCTGTCCCTGCCACTTGCCGCCATTGAGCAGCATCCGGCCGAAGTTGGTCAGGTCGGCAGCGGTTGTCTTGGCGCCGAATGCCGGGCTTACGAGCGAGCCGTCGAGGCTCTGGAAATTGGAGCCGCGCATACCGAGGGCGCGGAATACCCGCTGCGAGGCGAGCTGCTCAAACTTGCGCTTCGTTACTTTCTCGATGATCGCCGCCACGATATAGTAGCCGCGGTCGCTGTACCGGAACTCCTCTCCGGGGTTGGTCTGGATCTCCTTCGATGCATAAGACGTCGCTACCTTTTCAAACGACTCGCCTTTGTTCTTGTCAAACAGCTCAAGCTTCGAGGGCACCTGGATGCCCGTGTTGTGGGTCAGGCAGTGACGGATCGTGATGTAGTTCTTTCCATACTTGGCAAAATCGGGCAGGTAATCCGCTACCTTGTCGTCGAGCGAAAACTTCCCGTCATCGACCATCATCAGCGTGAGCACGGTGGTGAACCACTCGCTGATATAGCCGGCCTCGCCCTGCCCGCGGGCAACGTTGAAGAGCTTCGTGTCGTTCTTGTACACGATGGAATCGCGGCTGGCCACGGCGAGCACCAGGTTGTTGTTTTTAAGGAGGCGCGCCTTTTGCTCCATTAGGCTACTGAGGGAGGCCGTATCAATACGGGACGGCTGGGCCTGCGCAAACTGAAAGAATAGCAGGAAAGTCGCTACAGTACTGACTTTCAGGCAGATCGAACGAGTGTTTAACGTCATAATTTCCGGTTATCGGGGCTTGGAATTGAATTTGTGAACATACAGGAAAACAGGCAAACAAAAAGCTAAAAGCACGGCTATGAACTTATCCAACTATACCATTAAAGCGGCGGAAGCAATCCAGGGCGCCCAGCAGGCAGCCTTCAATCGGCAGCACGCCAACATCGAAACCGAGCACCTCCTGCAGGCACTGCTCGAGCAAAAGGAATCGCCCGTCGAGTTTCTCCTCAAGAAAAACGGTGTAAACATTACCCAGCTCGAGTCGAGGCTGTCGGCTGCGCTCGACAAGCTCCCCAAGGTGCAGGGCGCCGACCCGGCACAAAACCTCGGCCGCGAAGCCAACAACGCGCTCCTGCGCGCCGGCTCGGTGATCCAGCAATTCGGCGACGAGTTTGTAACCCCGGAGCACCTGCTCCTTGCACTCGTACAGGGCAACGACAATACCGGCAAGCTCCTGAAAGATTTCGGCCTTAGCGAGAAAGGCCTGGTGACGGCCATCAAAGACCTGCGCAAGGGCGGCACCGTCAACTCGCAAACGCAGGAGACGCAATTCAACACCCTGGAGAAATACGCCAAGAACCTCAACGAGCTTGGCCGCCAGGGGAAGCTCGATCCCGTTATCGGCCGCGACGAGGAGATCCGCCGGACGCTGCACATTCTCTCGCGCCGCTCGAAGAACAACCCGATGCTCGTGGGTGAGCCCGGCGTTGGTAAAACGGCTATCGCGGAAGGCCTTGCGATGCGCATCGTTAACGGCGACGTACCCGAAACGCTGAAATCAAAAATCATTTACGCCCTCGACATGGGCCAGCTCATCGCGGGTGCCAAGTACAAGGGTGAGTTCGAAGAGCGCCTCAAAGGTGTGGTGAAGGAAGTGGCCAGCAGCGAGGGCGAGATCATCCTCTTCATCGACGAAATTCATACACTCGTTGGTGCCGGTGGCGGTGAAGGTGCCATGGACGCCGCCAACATCCTGAAGCCCGCCCTCGCCCGCGGCGAGCTCCGTGCGATCGGCGCCACCACGCTCAACGAATACCAGAAATATTTCGAGAAAGATAAAGCCCTCGAGCGCCGCTTCCAGAAGGTGATGATCGACGAGCCTTCGGTGGAAGACGCGATCTCGATCCTGCGGGGCCTGAAGGACCGCTACGAAACGCACCACCATGTGCGGATCAAGGACGAGGCGATCATCGCCGCCGTGGAGCTCTCGAGCCGCTACATCACCGACCGCTTTCTGCCCGACAAGGCCATCGACCTCATCGACGAAAGCGCCGCCAAGCTGCGCCTCGAAATGAACTCGATGCCCGAGGAGCTCGACGAGCTCGAGCGCCGCATCCGCCAGCTCGAGATCGAGCGCGAGGCGATCAAGCGCGAGGATGACGAAGAAAAGCTGAAAGACCTCAATACGACCCTGGCCAACCTGTCGGTGGAGCGTGATACGCTCAAGGCAAAATGGAGCGAGGAGAAAGAGCTCGTGGAAAAGATCCAGAATGCCAAGGCCCAGATCGAATCGCTGAAGCAGCAGGCCGACCAGGCCGAGCGCGAGGGCGACTACGGGCTCGTGGCCGAGATCCGCTACGGCCGTATCAAGGAGCAGGAAGCAAGCATCGGCACGCTCCAGAAAGAGCTCGATGAGTTGTCGGCCAACAGCCGGCGCCTGATGAAGGAGGAAGTGGACGCCGAGGATATTGCCCAGAGCGTTTCGAAAGCAACCGGAATCCCGCTCAACAAGATGCTGCAAAGCGAGCGCGAGAAGCTGCTTCACCTCGAAGACGAGCTGCACCAGCGCGTGGTGGGCCAGGAGGAAGCCATTACGGCCGTTGCCGATGCCGTGCGCCGCAGCCGCGCCGGCCTGCAGGACCCGAAGCGTCCCATCGGCTCGTTCATCTTTCTCGGCACAACCGGTGTTGGTAAAACGGAGCTGGCGAAGGCCCTTGCCGATTACCTCTTCGACGACGAGCACATGATGACCCGTATCGATATGAGCGAGTACCAAGAAAAGCACACGGTGTCGCGCCTGGTTGGTGCGCCTCCGGGCTATGTGGGCTACGAGGAAGGTGGCCAGCTCACCGAGGCCGTTCGCCGCAAGCCCTACCAGGTCGTGCTCCTTGACGAGATCGAGAAGGCGCACCCCGATGTCTGGAACATTCTGCTCCAGGTGCTCGACGATGGCCGTCTTACCGACAACAAGGGCCGCGTGGTGAACTTCAAGAACACGATCATCATCATGACGTCGAATATGGGCTCCGACATCATCCAGGAAAACTTCGCCGATGTAACCGACCGCAACAAGGAAGAAGTGGTCGAGAAAACGAAGGCCGAAGTGCTCGTACGGTTGCGCGAGACCGTGCGCCCCGAGTTCCTCAACCGCGTGGACGAGATCATCCTGTTCCACCCGCTGATGAAGGGCGAGATCCGCGGCATCATCCGCATCCAGCTCGAAGGCCTCAAGCGCCTCGTGGCCCAGAGCGGCATCCAGCTGCAGTTCTCCGACTACCTGCTCGACTTCCTCGCCGAGAACGGCTTCGACCCGCAGTATGGCGCCCGACCGCTGAAGCGTCTTATCCAGAAGGAGATCGTCAACACCCTCAGCAAGAAGATCCTTGCCGGTGCGATCGACCGGAGCCAGCCCGTGCTGGTGGATGTCTTCGACGGTGTGGTGGTATTCCGCAACGAGGTGGAGCAACCGCAGAGCGCGTAATGCCGAGTCCCGGATACCCGATCACAGATTTTTTAAGCCCCGCTACGCGGGGCTTTTTATTACTTTACCGCCATGTCCACCAAGAAGAGAAGCTTCCCTACCCCGCTTACCATCCTGATGATCGTCATCGTGCTCGCCGCGGCCGCCACCTGGCTGCTCCCCGCCGGCAAGTATGCTGCGCTCACGTATGGCGAGGGCAGCTTCCACATCAGCAGCCCGCAGCAGTACCGGGATTCATCCGGTGCGTTGCGCGACACCGTTACCGAGCGCAGCCTGCCGGCCACACAGCGAACGCTCGACAGCCTCGGCATCCGCGTGCCGCTCGCATCGTTTGAGCAGGGCGTCATCCGGAAGCCCGTGTCGGTGCCCGGCACCTACCAGCGGCTCGCCGCAAGGCCGCAGGGTCCGGTCGCCGTGCTGCTCGCGCCGATCAAGGGCATCTACGACAGCATCGACATCATTCTCTTTATCCTGATCATCGGGTCGTTCATGTATGTCTTCAACGAGTCGGGCGCCCTCGTCCGCGGTCTGTCGGCACTCTCCTACCGGATGAAGGGACGCGAGTCCTGGCTCATCATCATCCTCACATTTCTCTTTTCGTTCGGCGGCGCCTCCTACGGCATGGCGGAGGAAGGCTTTGCCTTTTACGTCATCCTCGTGCCGCTCTTCCTCGCTGCCGGCTACGATTTGCTGGTGCCCGTCATGGTGATCTTCGGCGGCACGCAGCTCGGCACGCTGGCTTCCTTCTCCAATCCCTTCTCCACCATCATCGCATCCAATGCGGCCGGCGTCAACTGGAAGGACGGGCTCGACGAGCGGATCCTGATGTTCCTTGCTTCGACCATCGTCACCATCGTGTACACGGTCCGCTATGCGCAGCGTGTGAAGAAAGACCCCACGAAATCCTGGGTGTACCGGATCGACGGGCCCGTGTCGGCACCCTTCCCGACGGAGCTCCCCGCCGCTGCCTCCGCGTCGCTCAGCTGGCGCGACCGGCTCCTGCTGACGCTTTTCCTCGGCACCTTCGGCGTGATGATCTTCGGGGTGGTGAAGCTCGATTGGTGGCTGCCCGAAATGACGGCGCTGTTCCTCGCCTCTGCGCTGCTGCTGGGGCTTATTCTCCGCCTGCCGGAGAAGAAGTTTGTCGCCTCCTTTCTGAAAGGCGCCGAGGAGCTGCTGAGCGTGGCCTTTATCGTCGGGGTCGCACGCGGCGTCACCATTGTGCTCAACGACGGCGCCATCAGCGACACGATCCTCTACGGCACCTCACAGGGATTGGGCGGGCTTTCGCCCGTGCTTTTCATCCTGCTCATGCTGAGCCTCTATATCCTCTTCACCTTATTTATTTCGTCGTCTTCCGGTATGGCGGTGCTCACGATGCCGATCATGGGCGCCCTCGGTATCCTGGCCGGTGTGCCGGGCCGCGAGATGGTGAATGCCTACCTCTTCGGGATGGGGATAATGGGCTTTCTCACCCCAACGGGGCTCATCCTTCCGTCGCTGGCGCTGGTCAACGTCAGCTTCAAGGCCTGGTGGAAATTCATCCGGGTGCTGCTTCTCTGGCTCCTGCTGCTGTGCATCGCGTTTCTCCTTGTCGGTATTTACCGGCACTGATGCCTCCTTTACGGGGAGGGATGGGGATGTAACCGGGTATGGCATTGGGATTGCCGCAGGTACCCCCAAAAAGGCTATGATTTCGAACAGGGGTTATGCCGTCATCACGGGCGGCTCAAACGGCTTCGGCTGGGAGTTTGCCCAGCTGTGCGCCGCCGATGGATTCAATCTCGTGCTGGTGGCCCGCAACACACAGGAGCTCGAGCGCGCTGCCGCCGAGCTGCGCGACCGCTATGGCGTGGATGTGGTAACGCTGTCGAAAGACCTCTTCCTGGAAGACGCCGCCTATGGCGTGTACGAGGAAGTGAAAACGCGCGAGCTTCCCGTAGAAATACTGATCAACAACGCGGGGCAGGGCGATTACGGGGCCTTCGCCGAAGGCAATCTCCAGCGCGACCTCGACCTTATCCAGCTCAACATCTCCTCGCTGGTCGTGCTCACAAAGCTGTTCCTGAAAGACATGGTGGAGCAGGGTCACGGCCGTATCCTCCAAGTATCGTCGCTGCTTGGTGGCGTTCCCACGCCGCTGATGGCGGTGTACGGCGCCACCAAGGCCTTCGTGCTCAAGTTCAGCGAAGCCCTGCACAACGAGCTGCAGGGAACAGGCGTTAACGTAACCGTGCTGCAACCCGGAGCTTCCGATACCGACTTCTTTCACAAGGCCGGCGCGGAGGCCACGAAAGAGTACCAGGAAGCATCCCTCTCCGATCCTGCCGACGTTGCGCGCGACGGGTACCAGGCGATGATGAAAGGCGACGACAAGATCGTGTCGGGTGCGAAGAACAAGGTGATGGCCACGCTCACGAGCCTGTTGCCCGACAAGGCCAACGCCGCGAACATGGCCAGGCACATGCAGCCTACCGACAAGCGCGACCGGCCCGTGCATGGCGACCGGGAGCGCGACAACAACCAGTAGGCGCCGGTTGGTTCGGCAGCTGCAACAATTCATACAGCGAAGAGCCTGGCGGGAGCCGGGCTTTCGCAATTTTACCGGATACGAATCAACCCGGCATGGAACCGATACACTACATCTGCGTCACCTGCGGCTGCCAGTACGAAGCTTCGGCGGCGCCTCCCGAATCTTGTCTTATCTGCAGCGACGACCGGCAATATATCGGCGCGGGCGGCCAGCGCTGGACAACGCTCGCTGCGGTGAATGCGGCGCACAGGAATGTATTCGAGCTTGTTGCACCGTCCGTGTATGCGCTTTACAGCACACCGGCCTTTGGCATCAACCAGCGGGCGCACCTGCTGCAAACGGATAGCGGCAATGTGCTCTGGGATTGCATTACTAACCTCGATGCCTCGACGCTTTCGCTGCTGCAGCAACTGGGCGGCATCCGCGCTATTGCGCTGTCGCACCCGCACTACTATTCCACGATCGTCGAGTGGGCGCGGGCGTTCAACGCGCCGGTGTATATCAACCGCAAGGACTCGGGCTTTCTCACGCGCCGCGGCCCGGAGCTTCGCTTCTGGGAAGGCAGCGAGCGTGTTGACGAGGAACTGACGCTCGTGGAGTGCGGCGGGCACTTTCCCGGCGCCTCGGTACTGCATTGGAGCCGCGGCGCGGGGGCCCTCTTTGCCGGCGATACCATCCAGGTAACACCCACCCGGCGCACCGTTTCGTTCATGTACAGCTATCCCAATATGATCCCGCTGCCGAAGCGAGCCGTGGAAGGCATTTGTGCGGCCGTGGCGCCCTACGCGTTCGACGACCTGTACGGGGCTTTCGGATTGTACGTCCGCGGGGATGCCAAAGAAGCCGTGCTACGCTCGGCGGAGCGCTACCTGCAGATCTTCGACAAGGGCTAGCCGGCCGACGGCACATCGAGCGCGGCGACCTGGGCCTTGTATTTCTCCGGGAGTAAAATAGCCTTGATTGGCCGATCGAGCCCGATCTTATAACCGGCTTTGTAAAGAGGCAGCGAGGCGCGGATGAGCAGCGAGGGTTTAAGTGCCAGCATCTCGCGAACGGCGGGAGGCACCAGTACAGCCTGCAGCTGCCGCACCAGGAAATAGCGGAAGGCACCGAGATGCTTGCGGTACTGGCGGTACAGGTCGTCGGTCCAGGCGCTGTGGGCCAGGTCGCGGCGCAGGTGCTCCTCGCGCGAGGGAAGCCAGGCGTCGAAGCTTTCCGGAAGCCCACTGAGCCCCATGCGTTGCCCGATCCGTAGAAATACGGAATAGAGCTCGTCCTTCTCCCCTGCCGTCAGCGGGCGCTCGATCATTTCGTAGGAGGCGATGGAATAGTGGATGAGCAGGTAGAGTACATCGCGGTACGCCCAGTCGGGGATAACGCTGCCACGCGCCGTCTCAACGGCCTGGTGAATCTTCGTGATCTGGTCGATGGCGGCGAGCGCTTTTTCTTCCGAGGCGAAGACAATTCGCCGCGCATACTGCACGGTGGAGAAAAGCCGCCCCAACGGATCGGCGGGCAGCCGCCCGGTGAAGTACAGCCAATCGACTGCCTTGTTGAGGGCGAATTCGGCAGCGGCGCCGGCAAAGATAAACAACACGGTTTCGCTCCGGCTCCAGATGCGCCGCACGATCGAATTTTCCGCTACAAACGGGGGCATGCTCAAATTTAGCGTTTTTGCTTGGCAAGAAGTTTGACTTATGAAAGCGCACTAAAAGCAGATAACGATGGCAACAAATTACAACCCTGCCTACCAGGAAGGCAAAGTAGCGGCCGCTATCGAAAAGCAGACGGCCAAAGTCCCTTCGGATGTATACCTGTGGACGGCAGTCGCCTGTATGGGCGTCTCCCTGGCATTGCAGATCGCGCGGAAGCAGAAATTCAGCCTGTTCATCGGCCAATGGCCGGCAGCATTCCTGATCATGGGACTGTACAACAAGCTGGTGAAGCTGGAAGGCACAGACGGACAGCATCAGAATCCCTAACCGCAGAAATACGGTTCAAGAAAAGAGGCGCAAACGCGCCTCTTTTTTGTTGCTCTTATTCCGGGTCTGCATCCATTCACCGGTGTCGTCGTAACAGACTCGCCGATGGGTCGGAGGCCGGCCCGCGCTGATCGAGCATCCGGGATAGTTCCAGGATGCGCATTTTTTGCTGCTCCAGCTGCTGTTGCTCCGTTCCGTCCCTGAGCTTCTGTAGAAACTCCTGCGTGGCATGCACATATTGCTTTTCAAGCTGGCGCCGTTCTCGGTTTTCCATAACACACTGTTTACATTCTGCACAAAATCGTAGTACTATGCGAACAAACAGCGGGCCCTTTTTATCCCTTTGCCTCACCGCACATTTGTAGCATTATTTGTACTACATGCAGCAGGTCGCGGTAGAGGGTGGGCTTGCGGAAGAAGGTGCAGTTGTGGCTCTGGCAGAGCTTGATATCCTCCTCGCGTGAAGAGGTGGTAAAGACCATGGTGGGTATCCCGTCGAACTCGGCGCGGCTTTTCAGCCAGAGCAGGGTTTCCTTGCCATCCATGATCGGCATGTTGAGGTCGAGCACAATGAGACAGGGCACCGGTCCATGCTTGCCGTCGAGGTATTCGATCACCTCGCTTCCGTTCTTGGCGTGGGCGAGCTCGTATTTATCCGTGATCTGGGCCAATGCCTCTTTGAGGGCCTCGTAGTCGTCCAGGTCGTCTTCGGCGTAAAGCAATGTCGGCTTACTGTGTTGGGTCGTCATGATGGTTCTATAGTTCGTCGGGGGCCAGATTCCCTGCAACAAAATAAAAGATTATGCCAAATAAAGAAGAGCTGTTCCCCTATTCGGCGTGCGCAGGCGGCAACTCAATGTCAAAGCGGGTCCCCTTTCCCTTCTCCGAAAACACCTCGATATTTCCCTTGTGCAGCCCGATGATGCGGCTTGCCAGCGAGAGCCCGAGCCCGAAGCCACCCTGCAGGTTCTCCTCCACGCGGTAAAACGGGTGAAAGATCTGCTCCATGTGCTCGGGGCTTATTCCGCGGCCACGGTCGGCGATGGTCACCTCGATGGTATCGGCGCCCGCCCGAAGATACACCCGTGCCAGCCCGTCGTCGGAATACTTGCAGGCATTGAGCGTTATGTTCTTGAAGGCCGTGAACAGCAGCGCCTCGTTCCCGAACACCAGCAACTGCGAGGGATCTTCCGGCAGCTCGTCGAAATGGAGCTGCACCTGGTAGCGGGCGCTGGCCTTGCTGATATCGGCCGGCAGGCGCAGCAGGATCTCATCGATCCGGATCAGCTGGATCTCGAGGCCGCCCGGGTTCCCCGAGGCTTTGGCGAATTCGAGCAGCGTCTGTGTCAGCTTGCTCATGTGCCGAACGTCCTGGTAAATGGAGCGCATTACCTGCCGGTAGTCGCCGGCGGCGCGCTCCCGCTGCAACGCTACTTCGAGCTGGCTGGATATCGATGTCAGCGGTGTCGACAGCTCGTGGGAGGCATTGCTGATAAAGCGCCGTTGCATATCGAAGGAGTCCTGCAGCCGGTTGAGCAGGTCGTTGAGCGTAGTAGCGAGCTGGCTCCACTCGTCGCGGTTGTTGCCGACGGCGAGGCGGCGGGTAAGGTTTTGCGCGGAAATCTCCGCTACGTCGGCGCTGATGCGGCGCACGGGGCGCAGCAGGCGGTACGAGAAAATGTAGCCGCTGATCAGCACCAGCAGGTTGCCGAATAGAAACACCAGCAGCAGGATCCGCGCGAGGCGCCGCAGGCCGGCCTTTCCCTCGAAGTCGGTGCCCGCCGATACCATGACAAGGCTGTTGCCATGCTCGTTATAATGCAGCGCAACCGCCTCCTTGGTACCCGACTCGAAATAAACCGTCTCATCGTTCAACGCACGCCGCAGCACCGACCGGCTCACGGAAATGGAGTCGCCCGGCACATCGCTGTAGCTGTACACCTTTTCGTAAGTGGGTGAATAGGCTTCGATGAGCTTGTTGGAATACGTAAGCCGGCTCAGCGAGTCGATCTGCAGCACAAGCGATCGCTTGAATACCTCGCCGCGGCTCAGCAGGCGTGCCGTGTTGAGCGCCCGGTTCGTGAGGCGCGAATTGATAAGGCGCTCCCGCGATTGGTACGAGATGTAATAGGTACCCGCACAAACGATCCCGAGGATCACAAAAACGATCAGGGAGTACAGGAGCGTAATGCGCAGGCGGATGGGCATGATCAGCTTGTTTCTTTAAGAACGTAGCCCATCCCCACCTGGGTGTGAATCAGCTTGTGGGCAAAGGGCTTGTCCACCTTGTTGCGGAGGTAATTGATGTAGACGTCGATCACGTTGGTGTTGGTATCGAAATCGATCTCCCACACATTGAGCGCGATATCGGCGCGCGACACAACGCGGTTCTTGTGGCGAAGCAAATACTCGAGGAGCTGGAACTCCTTTGCCGTAAGGTGGATCGACTGGCCGCTGCGCCGCACCTCTTTCCGGTCCAGCTGCATCTCGAGGTCGTCGGCCTTCAGGATATTGCCCGAAGGCGCCGCCGGCGGCTGTGTGCGCTTGAGCAGCACGCGGATCTTCATCAACAACTCGCGGAACTCGAAAGGCTTGACGATATAGTCGTCGGCGCCGGCGTCATAGCCCTCGATCTTGTCGTTGAGCGAGCTCAGCGCGGTGAGCATGATCACAGGAATATGGGTATCGGCCGCGCGGATCTCCTTGCAAAGCTCGTAGCCATTGAGTCCGGGCAGGTTGATGTCGAGCACCACGAGGTCGAAGCCTCCCTTGGCAAAGGCAGCCCTGCCCGCGAGGCCATCGTAGGCCACCGTGGCGTCGAAGCCGTGCTCTGCAAGGCCTACCTGCAAGGTGTCGGCGATTTTCCGCTCATCTTCTACCAGCAAAATCTTTCCAGCTTCCATCGTTACGTCCACAAATTACATTTTTTCGTTGGTGATAAACCCGGCCGCTAATAGAAAAGCCCCTTGAAAGGGGCTTTATAAACCAAAACTAACTGACCAGAAAAACTGCTATCCTACTGGGGACTACAGTGGCTACAAATCTAGATTAGTACCCGCCGAAGGGCTATTAAAATGCAATTAGAAAGGCTACTGCGAAGGCGCTTCCAGGTTGAGCTCGCGCTCCTCTTTTTTGCGGAAGCCAAACTGGTAGCGGACGGTCAGAACAGCCCGGCGCGTGTCGGACGAACGCGTGCCGTTGGCGCGTACCGATCCCTGCGCAAGTGCGAAATCATAGTTGTTCGTGTAGAACAGGTCGTTGCCGCTGAGCGTAAGCGACAGCTTTTTCTTCAGCAGTTGCTGCGTGAGGCTCATCGAAAGCTGCCCGAAGGGCGTGAGCTCGTAAAACTGCGCGGTGCCCTTCATCCGCCAGAAGCCGTTCACGGTAAGCTGCGTGAGCGGGGTCAGCTTATACGTCTGGTAGGTAAAGATCATCCAGGTGCCGCGACGGAAGGATAGTGGCTTCCCTTCATAGAGTCCTTCGTAAAAATTGCGGTTGTACTGGACACCCGCAACGATAAAGATCTTCTTGCCCGGTATGGCGCCGAGCGCACGCGCATAAAACTCGTGGTTGCTTCCGAGGTTGTCGTAGGTACGGTAGGCCACCTTGCGGCTGCTGTCGGCCGAAGCGCCCGACTGCTGGTACACCACCTGGTTAAAGATGTCGTGCGTTTCGTTCATACCCACAGCCACGATAGGTCGCTCGTCGACGGAGACATTGGCCTCGTAGTTCTGCGTGAACTGCGGCCGCAGCGTGGGGTTGCCCGACTCGTAGAGATACGGGTCCACGAGGCGCAGCGATGGATTCAGGTATTCGTACGTAGGCCGCGTGATGCTGCGGCGGTACACGAGGTAGGCCCGCAGCTGGTAGCCCATGATCTTCATCAGGTCGCGGCTCAGGTATACGTAGGGAAAGAGATCGGTGCGATGAATGGCAAAGGACGTATCGGCCGGCTGCAGCTGCCGCCCCGTCATGTTGGTGTTCTCGAGGCGCGTGCCGGCTTTGAGCGTGATGCCCTGCCCGAAGGTCTTGGAGACCTGCACGTAGGCGGCGTGAATGTTTTCGCTATAACGGAAGGAAGAAAGGCGTGTGTACTCGGTCGTGTTGCGGAAGCGAACGAGTGTCGATTTGAGGCCGCCTTCGAGCGATACGTGCCGCGGCAGCTTGCGTACCAGGTTGCTTTGCGCCGAGAAGGATCGGAGGTCGTTGTCGATGATGCCTTTGCTGTCGCTGCTTGCGGGCGCAGGCAGTAGAAATACGGAATGCAGCTCCTGCTCCGTCCGGTTCGGCGTCCAGCTGTACGACACATCGCTGCTCCACTCCGACCCGAGGCTGTCGATCTTATACTTTGCCGAAAAGCCCTGGCTGATATGCCCGTTGCGACCGCTGTTTTGTACGTGTGCGGTGTTGTCGCTGCTCGGGATGCCGGTAGCGGCCCCCGCGATGACGGAGTGGTTATCGCTGCTGTTGCGCTGCCGTCCATAGGTGGCCCGCCCGTCGTAATTGAGCTCCCAGCGCCGGCCCACAGGAAGCGAGAATCCGAAGCCCAGGAAAATATTATCGGTCGGGTAACGCGTAACGCTTTGTTGCGCCAGCACCGAGTCGGGGCGGAAGTAGCGCTGCGACCGGAGCTCCTCGAAGCCGTCGCGGTGGCCGATGTTGAGGTTGAGGTAGGTCGTGCTGCGGCCGTTGTTGTTATTGAGGCTGAGGCCGGTCGACTGTGTGCCGTAGCGACCCTGGCTCAGGATGCCGTTGACCGAGCCGGTTAGACCCGGCTTGACGCCTTTGCGGAGCACGACGTTGACAACGCCTCCCGAGCCGGAGGCATCGTAACGGGCCGAGGGGGTGCGCAGGATTTCAAGGCGGGCAATGGAGTTGGGTGGCAGGTTCTTGAGCATCGTGGCGATATCCGCCGTGCTCATTTTCTGCTCGCGGCCGTTGATGTAGATGGAGGCCGGCGTTGTGCTGTTCAGGTAGATGTTGCCGTCCTGGTCCATGAAGATCCCCGGCGTTTTTTCGATCAGCTCGTAGGCGTTGGTGGAGGAGGCAGCGAGGTTCTCGGGCTCGACAATCGTCTTGTCGTCTTCCTGCCGCATCACCGGTCTTGTGGACGACACCACAACCGTGCTGAGCGTCCCGGAGGGCTCGAGCACGATGCCGAAGCGCGTGCTGGTCGCGCTGATGCGGATGCCCTTTCGCGCCGCGCTGAAATTGACCGAGGAGGCAGTAACCTCCCAGGCGCCTTCGGCCGGCAGGTCGAAGCGGGCCAGCCCGTTGCTGTCGGCCACCTGCCGGAAGCGCTGCGAGCTGTCGCTGAAACTGGTAACGTCCACGGAGGCAAAAGGCACCGGGTGCCTGCGGGCATCGGTTACGGAAACGCCCAGGCTATACTGGGCCAGCAGGGGGAGCACACAGCCCTGCACGAGGAGCAGGAGCAACAGCCGGCGATAGGTTTGGTTCATGCGCTGTAAAAGTACCGGCGCATCCGGGCGGCGCCCGTCCATTTAACAAGTTGTTCAGGAAGAACCGGAAGCGCCGGGCATGAAAAAAGCCGTGATCACTCACGGCCGAATGCATTGACACATCCTCAACAGGACAGGGCTCGATGCGGGATAGTTAGTCTGGCTGCGACCCCTTACCGGTAGGGACGAGTGTCATTTTGGTGATGACATGATGAAAGTACACCCTTCCGGCGCGCTAATGCGTTCCCGTTAGGCTAACGCCGTTTCGACATCGGCCAAGCCGGCAAAATTCCCGTTAAAGCTTTCTTAATGGATCGCACTCTTCAGGTAGCTCTCGATGGCCGGGCAAGGCAGCAGGAAAGGCTTCTCGGTAATATGGATCTGCAGCTCCGCGCCCGCCACGGTATAGGCCCCGGCGATGACATTGCCGAAAACCGTTACGCTGAACTGGCCGGCATTCGTGTCGCCGGTAAAGGTTCCGCCCTGGCTTTGCACGGCTTTGCGGGCTTTGTCGAGGGCAGCCTGAGGCTCGCCGCTGATGGGGAGGTTGAATTGACAAGACATGAAGTAAAAATAAGGGAGTTTGGGGTTTGGGTTTTGTGGTTTATCGGTTCCTGGTACCGGTAGCACAACTCCAAACATCAAACAGCAAACTTCTAAATATCCTGCTCCTTCACCGGCCGGTCTTCCTCGCGGTCTACGTCGGCGTCCACCTGCTGCTTGCCCTTCTGGGTTTGCTGCGTGAATTGAACATTGTCCTGGCTTGGCTCTTCGCCCGGGGCCTTGTCTACGCCCTGCGGGCCACGGCCCGGGGTTTCCGGGCGGTTCGATTCGTGGCCGTCGATCCTGTTGCGATTGGGTTCCATGATGCTCTTTTTTAATTGATTGATGCCGGATACCGGGCTAATCCTGTGCCAGCAACCATTTGCCCGATTCTGGTTAGCTTAGCTCCCAGCTATGATCCGCTTTACCACACAGCTTGAGCGCTTTGGCCAGCAGGGCGAAAAGACCGGCTGGACCTACCTGGCCATTTCCGAAGAACTTGCCGCCCAGCTGAAGCCGGGCTGCCGCAGCTCCTACCGCGTAAAGGGGCGCATCGACAAGATGCCGATCAAGAGCGTGGCCCTTGTGCCTATGGGCGCCGGCGACTTTATCCTCGCCGTCAACGCCGCTATGCGCAAGCTGCTCCGGAAGGAAAAGGGCGCCTCAGTGGAAGTTGTGCTGGAAGTGGACGATGATGTCTTCGAAACCCCGGCCGATATCGCCGAGTGCCTGGCCGACGAACCTGAGGCTACTGCTTTTTATGAATCGCTCCCACTCTCCCACCGGCGCTACTTTGCGCGTTGGGTGGAAAGCGCCAAAACAGATGCTACAAGGGCCAAGCGGATCGCCCAGATGCTCGACGCTATGGCGCGTGGCATGGGTTATGGAGAAATGATCCGGGCGGCAAAGGCCCGGAAAGAAAAAGACGGATTCTGATGCGTACCGTACTAATACAGGTGAGGGGAAAGGTGCAGGGTGTTTTTTACCGCGCCACCGCCCGCGATGTGGCCGAAAGTCTCGGGCTGCGCGGCTGGGTGCGCAATTGCCCCGATGGCTCGGTGGAAGCCCTGGCAAGCGGCCCCGACGAAAAGATCCGGGAATTCATTCGCTGGTGCGAGCGCGGCCCCGAAAAGGCCGTCGTCGAGTCCGTCAGCTGCAGCGACACTCAGGATCCGGTTCCCGAAGGATTCCGCATCCAGCGCTAACCTCCTTCAACCTTCCTTGTTCCTTGTTCCTTGTTCTGCTGTTCTGTTGTTCTGCTGTTCTGCTGCTCCCTACGCGTCTTCTCCATCCGTCACCTCGCTGCCAATGCCTTCCGTATCGGCATTTTCAACACCGGGTGAGGCATCGAGGTTTTCGTTGGCGCGCGGGTTGGGATTGGGCCGGATCTCGATATCCTGGCGCTGGGCATTGTCCGCGCTGCGCGGGGGAATAACGGCGGGTTCGTTTTGCTTGTCCATATCAGGGATTGCTCTGCAGGGAGTGGGAACCAAAGAGGCCCGAGATGTCGATCTGCTTGAGGTAGGGGTTGAGCGCCTGCGTGCCGTCGAAGGCATTGTACCAAAGGGCCTCGCGGCCGAAGCGGAGAAACCAGATCTCGATGTAGAATCCGTCGACCTGGTAAAGCATACTGCGCAGAAGGCCTCGTTTCCGTTCACAGAGGAAAGAGCCGGTGCGAAGAACAGCGATCTTTTTTTGGCGGGAAGTCAGCTCTTTAAACTGGAGGACGGTCATAAACAGGCGCTTTTGTACCTAAAAAACTTCAAATAAAGTGCCGTTCAGCCTGAGCCTTGGAAAATGAGTGCTTCTACGCGAAAACCCTAAGCCAGACCAACAACAGCCCCTTACCGGAAGAGCTTTCGCAGTAATCCCGGCGCGCCCCACCTGTTGCAAATTTGCCCCAGCTTTCCGGAAGCTGCCCAAAAGTCCCACCTTTGCCTCCCAATTCAGTTTCGAATGAAATCAACCCGCCCGGCTGCGCTAAGCTTCATCTTCCTGACACTGCTGATCGACGTTACCGGTCTCGGTCTCATCATACCCGTGATGCCGAAGCTCATTGAAAGCCTTACCGGCGGCAGCGTATCGCAGGCGGCACGCTGGGGCGGCTGGCTTAGCTTCGCCTATGCCATCATGCAGTTTACCTGCGCCCCGATCATCGGCAACCTGAGCGACCGCTACGGGCGCCGCCCGGTGCTGCTGCTCTCGCTCCTTGGCTTTGGTGTCGACTACATCTTCCTCTCGCTGGCCCCGAGCATCGGCTGGCTCTTTCTCGGCCGTGCCATCGCCGGGTTCACGGGCGCTTCCTTCACCACCGCGTCGGCTTATATCGCCGACATCAGCACGGCGGAAAACCGCGCGAAAAACTTCGGGCTGATCGGCGCTGCGTTCGGACTTGGATTTATCATCGGCCCGCTCGCAGGCGGCCTCCTCGGGTCGTTCGGGGCGCGCGTGCCCTTCATGATCGCGGCCGCGCTCTGCCTGCTTAATGCGCTCTACGGCTACTTCGTGCTGCCCGAATCGCTCGCACCCGAAAACCGCCGGCCCTTTGAATGGGCTCGCGCCAACCCCGCGGGACCCGTGCTGCTGTTTCGCCGCATACCGGCCATCGGCGGACTTATCGGCGCGCTCGTGCTGGTATACATCGCGGCACATGCCATCCAAAGCAACTGGACCTTTTTCACCATCGAAAAATTCAACTGGTCGGAAAAAATGATCGGTTACTCGCTGGCGATGTTCGGGATACTCATCGCCATTACCCAGGCCGGGCTTATCCGCATCATTACCCCGAAGATCGGCAATGAAAAAAGCGTCTACCTCGGCCTCGGCCTCTATGCCGCCGGCATGCTGCTGTTTGCGTTTGCTTCCAGCTCCTGGATGCTGTTTGCGGTGATGCTGCCCTATTGCCTTGGAGGCATCTGCGGACCTGCGCTGCAGTCGATCATTTCGCAGCACGCGCCCGCCAATGAGCAGGGCGAACTGCAGGGCGCGCTCACGAGCCTTATGAGCCTCACCTCCATCGTCGGGCCGCTGATCATGACCGGGATCTTTTCGTATTTCACCGGGCCGAAAGCACCGGTGCACTTTGCCGGCGCGCCATTCTTATTGGGCGCCCTGCTGATGCTCTGCGCCAGTATCTGGGCCTATTACAGTCTGCATCCCACGCGCCGCCCGGTCATCGCCGACCGCTAACGAACTTCGCTTCGATATTCGTTATTCGATATTCGAAATTCGATATTCGATATTCTACTTGCCGTCTTCCCCGCTCCCGCCATCATCATACGTTTTATCCGCGTCTTTGCCGAACGCTGTCTTGAAGCCGTCGGCGGCGCTTTTACTGCTGCGCTCATTGGTCTCATCGTACGCGCTCGAGCTCATCGTACCGACGCCGGGCTGCGCGCCCGACTCGTCGCGCAGATCGGGATCGTTGCGGCGGCCCTCGTCGGCGGGGCGGTCGCGTGCTATCTTATCGTTTTCGTCGTGCTGCATAAACTTCGTTTTACAGGATGCCAATACTATTGTGCCACTTCCGTTACGGCACAGAATTTTCTCGTCAAACCGAAACGATTAGCTATGGCAAATGATCCCGGCAACAAGCTCAAAGCCCCGGAAGTACGGGACGGCTCCGATGTACACGACCCGGCCCGCGATACGGAGCGGCTGCGTCCCGACGAAGCCACTATCGACCTTCCCGATGTGAAAGACATTCCCGGCCAGGAATTCGTGCATGCCCCGCCGCTCGGCGAGCTCGGCGACAGCACCATTTCTTCGGATGACGAGGAAGGCAGGGGCCTGCTCGACGACGAGTAACTGCGGCTAAAGGCCTGCAGGCACCCAACTTTTCCCTCTTCCGGCTGTTACCTTTACGCAGATGCAACTCCCCGACCTGAGCGTACCCTCCTATTTCGCGCTGGCGACCCTCGTGATCTTTCTCGTGGTCATCGGCCGGTACGTACTGATTGCGGGCGCCTTTCACATCTTTTTTTACCGCTGGAAACCCGCGCGCTGGCAGGAGCGCAAGATCAACGAGCGCCCGCACAAACCCGGGCAGTACCGCCGCGAGGTGACCTGGAGCACGATCACAGCCGCGCTCTTTGCACTGGCCGGCAGCGGCCTCGCCCTGCTCTGGCAGAAAGGCGATACCAAAGTGTACCTCGACGTGCACGACTACCCGTTGTACTGGCTGCCGCTGTCACTCGTGGTTGCCATGTTGCTTCATGAAACCTATTACTACTGGCTGCACCGCTGGATGCACCGCCCGCGCGTATTCCGCCTCCTCCACAAGGTGCATCACGACTCCAACATCACATCGCCCTGGACGGCCTTTTCCTTTCACCCGCTGGAAGGGCTGCTGCAGGCGATCTTCCTGCCCGCACTCCTGCTCCTGCTCCCGATGCACCTGTACGTGGTGCTCCTGCAGCTGACCATCATGACCTTCAGCTCGGTCATTAACCACCTCGACATCGAAGTGTATCCTAAGGGAGCTGTTGGTCGCTTTTTCGGGAGATGGCTCATCGGCGCCACCCATCATTCGCTGCACCACAAGCAGTTCCGCTACAACTACGGACTCTACTTTACGTTCTGGGACAAATGGAAGGGCACCGAAAGCCCGCTTTACCGCGCGCTTTTCCGGCAAAAATCTTCCGGCGGAAACGTAACCGCCGACTCCAAGGCTTCGGCCTGACCCGAAGCCCGGCGGGCTGCTCACCGCTTATCTGTTTTCTAATGCACTGCCGGGCAAAGGACCCATTCGTGGCATACTTTTCCCGGCTATTAAACGGGGCGGAATCGCTGACCCAGCGTTATGTCCGCCCCGCAAACCAACTGCTGTTTTTTCGCACTGATCAAAGGCAACGGCTCTCCCTGGCTACGGCTCTATTCCTGGTTGAAACGAACGTAAAATCGGATCATGAACAAGAAGCTTCTTTTCCTGGTCGCTGCCGCCTGCGCGGCGACGGCCGCACTGGGCCAGAACGTGGGCACCGACTACCGTACAGCGGCGGGTATCTGGTACTACCCGGCCGGAATAACGCTGAAGCGCTTCGTCGGCCGCCATATTGCGCTGGAAGGGATCGGCTACCTGCAGCACGGCTTCCGGCTCACGGTGCTGGCCGAATACCACGGCAGCCTTGGCAAGGTGCCCGGACTGAACTGGTTTGCCGGCCCCGGCCTGCACAGCTCCTTCCGCGGCGACCGCATCCCGGACGAACATCCTGGCGAGCCGCATGAAGACCTGGTCTTCGGTGCAGACGGCATTGTTGGTATCGATTACAAGGTGCGCGGAGCACCGGTCAACCTGAGCTTTGCCTGGCAGCCGGCCGTGAACCTGGCAGGAGTGAATTACTTCGAGGCCCGGCATGGAGGCCTGGGGATACGCTACGCATTTTAAAAAAGGAACGCATGAACAATTACACGCGCACAGCAGGTATGGGGCGCATGCCCTCATTCCTGGGGGGCGCCCCGCTTTTGACGGTACTTCCGGAGTTGCTGCTGCTGGCATTGGTACTGTATCTATTCACCTTCCTGTTCCGCAATTGTATCGGGAACAAGCGAGGCGAGGAAGCGACTGGCAGGCTGCTGGACTTCCTTGGGTCCCTGCAGCACAAGTTTACCCGTCACCTGCCCATCGACCCGGCGGCCGAACGAGCGGCGCTCGAATCGCTGCTGAACAAGGTGAAGACAGAAAATACATCCGCCTGTATTTCCGGCGATGCGCCGCTCCGGTTCCATTTTGTACGCAGCTACAACCTCGTTTCGGAATGGCTCGTGGCCCGGGCAACAGAATCGGATAAAGTACAGTGGATGCTGCTGGATTCGCTGATGCAGGACTTTTACGAAGTTTACCTCGCGCGCAAGGCGCCGCCCGTAAAGCCGGCTACACCCGTTTTCCGGCTGCAGCACCTGCCCCGGCGGGCGGTTTGACCGGCCAATTATTCGGCAATCAGGTAAAGCGCTTGCTTGTGAAGGCTGTGCTTTCTTTACCGGTGTTTATACGGGAAGTCACTAAGCAATGATTTTACACGGCGGGCCAGGGCGGCAGCCTGTCGATCCCCACAAGCGTGGCGTCGCGCTTCTCCCAGGCCATGCTGTGCTGCCCGTTACTCAGCACAATATAAGCTACCGGCACCGAGATGTTATAGCGGAGGGCCTGGTCGAGCACATGGGGCGCGAGCGGAACTTCGGGCGCCTTGCATTCCACGAGCATCCAGGGCTGGTGCTGCGTGTCGTATACCAGGATATCAAACCGCTTTTTGAGGTCGTTGAGGCGGATCTCTTTTTCCACCGCGATAAAGGCCGGAGGGTAATGGAGTACCTGCCGGAGGTATTGCAGGAAGTTTTGCCGCACCCATTCCTCGGGCGTCAGCAGGAGCCAGATCCGGCGCAGCGCGTCGAAGATGTAACGCTTGCCGCCCTCGTCTTTGTAGCGGAACTGCGGCTCCGGGTACAACAGCTCGATCATGCGTCAAACCTAATTGATTTATATTTGTGCATGAAGACAAAAGAAGAAATCGTCAAGAACTGGCTGGTACGCTACACCGGCCAGTCGCTCGACCAATTCGGCGATTACATCCTGCTGACCAACTTCAGCAACTATGTACGGCTCTTCGCCGAATGGCACAATGTGCCGATCGTGGGCTCCGACAAGCCCATGCAATGCGCCACCGCCGACAACATCACCATCATCAATTTCGGCATGGGCTCTCCCACCGCCGCCACCGTTATGGACCTGCTGACGGCCATTGAGCCCGAAGCGGTTCTCTTTCTCGGCAAGTGCGGCGGCCTGAAGCGACGCAACAAGCTCGGCGACCTCATCCTCCCCATCGCGGCGATCCGCGGCGAGGGTACGTCGAACGACTACTTCCCGCCCGAAGTGCCCGCCCTGCCTGCGTTTGCGCTGCAGAAAGCCATCTCCACCACCATCCGCGATTACGAAGTGGATTACTGGACCGGCACCGTGTACACCACCAACCGCCGCGTGTGGGAGCACGACGAGCAGTTTAAAGAATACTTGCAGAAAGTGCGTGCCTACGCCATCGATATGGAAACGGCTACCATCTTCTCCGTTGGTTTCTACAACAAGATCCCGACCGGGGCCCTCCTGCTTGTAAGCGATTCGCCGATGACGCCCGACGGCGTGAAGACCGAGGAAAGCGACCGCAAGGTGACCGAGCAATTCGTGGAGCGCCATATCAAGATCGGCATCGACTCACTGAAGCAGCTTGCCAACAACGGACTCACGGTACGGCACCTGCGCTTCTGACCCAACCGGACCGCAACAAAAAACCTGGCAGGCGAAGCCCGTAAACCTGATGGAGGAACTTCTGTCGATACGAAACCTGGAGATCGCCTTCGGTACGGGCGACGGCCGCCGCGTGGTGCTGGAGCCTCTTTCGCTTACGGTGGGCCGCGGCGAACTGCTGGCCCTTGTGGGTGAATCCGGTTCCGGCAAATCGGTGACGGCCCTGTCGCTCCTCCGCCTGCTGCCGCCGTCGGCGCAGGTTTCCGGCGAGCTTCTTTTTACCGATGGCGCCCAAAGCAGCGACCTGCTTACGATGCCGTTGCGGCAGCTCGAGGCGATTCGCGGCAACCGCATCTCGATGATCTTCCAGGAGCCGATGACCGCGCTCAACCCCGTGCTTACCTGCGGCCGCCAGCTGACCGAAGTGCTGCGCCGCCATGCGGGGCTCACGAAGCGCGCGGCACGGGAAAAAGCAATCTACTGGCTGCGCCGCGTGCAGCTCCCCGACCCGGAAGGAATGATGCGCCGCTACCCGCACCAGCTCAGTGGCGGCCAGAAGCAGCGCGTCATGATCGCCATCGCGCTATGCTGCAAGCCGGCGCTGCTCATTTGTGATGAGCCGACCACCGCCCTCGACGTTACCGTGCAGCGCTCTATCCTGGCCCTCATCCGCGAGCTCCAGCAGGAGCTCAATATGGGCGTGCTCTTCATCACGCACGACCTTGGCGTTGTGGCGGAGATCGCCGACCGCGTGGCCGTATTGTACCGGGGCCGGTTGCTCGAGCGCGGCCCGGTTGCCGACGTCCTCAGTCATCCGCGGGAGCCGTATACAAAAGCATTGCTTGCCTGCCGCCCTGCCCTGCATCCGCCCGGGAGCAGGCTCCCGGTGGTGGCCGATTTCCTGGAAGGCGCCACGGCGCCCGCAGCGCCCATTACTCCTGCGGCTCCACCCGCGGGGCTGGCCGTAGAAATACGGGACCTCGTGGTTCGCTTCCCGCTGCGGCGTAATCTCTGGGGCACGCCGGTACGTTTCTTCACCGCCGTCGACGGGGTCAGCCTCGATATTTTTTCCGGAGAAACCATGGGGCTTGTTGGCGAGTCGGGCTGTGGCAAATCGACGCTGGGGCGGGCCCTGCTGCGCCTCGTAGCACCAGGTGCGGGCAGTATCCGTGTTGGCGGCCGCGACCTGCAGCAGCTATCCGCCCACGAATTGCTCGCCTTTCGCCGCGACGTTCAGCTGGTGTTCCAGGATCCCTATTCGGCGCTGAATCCCAAGCTGACAATCGGTGATGCGCTTGGCGAACCGCTTGCCATCCACACAAAGCTGCCCGCCGCCGACCGCCGCCGCCGCGTGCGCCAGCTGCTCGACCAGGTGGGTCTTCCCGAAAGCGCCGCCGACCGGTACCCGCACGCTTTCTCCGGCGGACAGCGCCAGCGAATCGTAATCGCACGAGCCCTCACCCTTAACCCGTCGCTGCTCGTGTGCGACGAATCGGTATCGGCCCTCGACGTCAGCGTGCAGGCGCAGGTGCTCAACCTGCTCAACGACCTGCGCCGCGAGCTGTCCCTCACCCTGCTCTTTATTTCGCACGACCTGTCAGTGGTGCGGCATATGAGCGACCGGATTGCGGTGATGCAGGCCGGACGCATCGTTGAGCTCGGACCGGCCGAAGAAGTCTACCGCAATCCCCGCAACCCATACACCCAACAACTGCTGGCCGCCGTTCCCGGGAAATCGCTGAGACCCGGTGTCTGATATTTTACCCGCAGCGGGTTGGGGTACTTAGACATCCCCGGCCGACGCATCCTTCAAAGCCCGGTGGCACGGCTTTTTTAAGTTCGGACGCATGAACTTTGCAAGGAACTACAGAAGGACCGGGAAAATTCTGCTCCAGCTCATCCTCGCCGGAAGCGTGCTGCCCGCAGCCGCGCAGCAAGCAAAGGTCGACACCATCGACCATGCGCCCGCCGGCAAGCCCCTGAAGCAGATCGTGTACAAGGTGAATCCCTGGGTAACCATCCCGCTCGATGCCGTGATGACGATCGGTAACTTCTACGCCATCCCCAACATCCTGCACGCCAAAAAAGAGATTTCCCCGGCGGAAATCGCGGCGCTCCGGCCCGAGCTCCTGAGCTCCCTTGACCGCTGGGCGGTGGAGCAGGATCCGAACCAGCGCGACTGGTGGTATAAGTTTTCCGACGTCGGCCTTCCCGTGACCGTCGCGGCTTCGCTCAGCATCCTGCTCGACGACAACATTCGCAAGGATGGCTGGAAGGTAGCGCTGATGTTTTACGAGGCGCAGGCGGTCACATTCACTATTTACAATTACAGCCCGCTGGGTCCCGCGTTTCAGAACCGGTTGCGCCCCCTCGTTTATTACAGCAACTTCGATCCCGCGCTGCGCCAGGGCGGCGGTCAGCGCAACTCGATGTTCAGCGGCCACACGGCCAATGCCGCCGCTGCGACCTTCTTTGCGGTCAAGGTGTATTCGGACTATCACCCCGAGGTAGGCAGGAAAAAATACCTCTGGTACGCCCTCGCCTCGCTGCCGCCGCTTGTTATTGGCTATTCCCGTGTGAAGGCGCTTGCCCATTTTCCCTCTGACGTATTCCTCGGGCTCCTGGTTGGCGCCACATCGGGCATCGCCATTCCCGCGCTGCACAAGGTTAATCCCAAGACCGTGCAGTTCGGCGTGACCTACAACGAATTCGGCGCGGGCCTCGGCGCGACGTGGCGGCCGGCGAAGAAGCATTTCAAGGCAAGGAATGCCTTCACCAGTGCGGCGCCGCTGGCCCTGCACTGACGCCGTCCTTATCCCCGTTGCCTTGCCGTTACCACGGCGCGCCTGTTCGGCGTTCTGCATTCCTTGTTCCTTGTTCTATATTCCCTACCTTTGCCGCCTTAAACGCATATCCAGGCCCGGTGCCGTAAGACCGGGGACTGGGAGGTACTTCTGCACGGGCGCCCCTGGCGCACCTCCTCGCCCCCTCTTCGGCCATCGGTCCGAAAATCTGAAGTACACTACATGAAGCTGTCCCAATTCAAATTTGACCTGCCGCTCAACCTGATCGCGCAGAACCCGTCCAAGAAACGCGAAGATTCCCGCATGATGGTGATCCACCGCAAAACCGGTGAGATCGAAAACCGCAACTTCCGCGACATCCTGGAGTACTTCGACGACAAAGATGCCTTTGTCGTCAACAACACCAAGGTCTTCCCGGCCCGTATGTACGGACGCAAGGAAAAGACCGGCGCCAAGATCGAGGTGTTCCTCCTGCGCGAGCTCAATAAGGAGCACCGCCTGTGGGACGTGATCGTCGACCCGGCCCGCAAGATCCGCGTGGGCAACAAGCTGTATTTCGGCGACGACGAAGACCTGGTGGCCGAAGTGATCGACAACACCACCTCGCGCGGCCGCACCATCAAGTTCCTTTTTGATGGCGACGACAATGCCTTTCGCGACATCCTCGAAAAGCACGGCGAGACACCCCTTCCCAAATACATCAAGCGCAAGCCCGATGAGGAAGACCGCGAGCGCTACCAGACCGTTTACGCAAAGTATGAAGGCGCCGTAGCAGCTCCTACTGCGGGTCTGCACTTCAGCCGCGAGCTGATCAAGCGTTGCGAGATCAAGGGCGTACGCTTCGCTGAAGTAACGCTCCACACCGGGCTTGGCACCTTCCGCCCCATCGAGGTGGAAGACCTCAGCAAGCACAAGATGGACGCTGAGTACTACCGGATCGACGACACCGCCTGCAAGATCGTGAACAAGGCCAAGGAAACGAACCACCGCGTTTGCTCCATCGGCACCACAACGATGCGCGCCCTGGAATCGAGCTTCACGGCCCAGCGCATGCTGAAGCCCTCCGAAGGCTGGACCAACACGTTCATCCACCCGCCCTACGAGTTCAACATCGCCGATGCGCTGGTGACCAACTTCCACCTGCCTAAAACAAGCCTCCTCATCATGGCCTGCGCCTTTGCCGGCTACGACCTCATGATGGAAGCTTACAAGAAAGCCATCAAGGACAAGTACCGCTTCTTCAGCTATGGCGATGCCATGCTGATTGTATAAATACGAATCTATGCGACGAAAAAAGGCTGCACCACCCGGTGCAGCCTTTTTTCATTCTGCCTGATCGCAGGGCAGCCTGGCAGCCTGGCCAAAGCCAACCGGCTTAAGATCGGTATATTTAGCGAATGGACATCATGAACAAGAAGGGCCCGGTGATCATTATTGAAGACGATGCCGAAGACCAGGAGATCCTGACGGAGGTTTTCCGGAACCTTAACTACAGCAACGAGGTCGTGTTCTTTTCCGACGGGGAGCAAGCCCTCGAGTATGTAAACCGCACGGATATTGTGCCCTTCCTGATTCTTTCCGACATCAACATGCCGAAGCTCAGTGGCTTCGAGCTCCGCGAAAAGCTCAAGACCGACGCGGCCCTCCAGGTGAAATGCATTCCCTACCTGTTCTTTTCCACGGCGATGAACCAGAAGGCCGTTATCGACGCCTACAGCTTGTCGGTACAGGGATTCTTTATCAAGAAGAACTCGATGGCCGAACTCGAAAAGACCATCAGCGTCATCATGGAATACTGGAAGCTGTGCGCCGCGCCGAACGATTTCTAGAGACCGAACACCCCCTTATTTAACCGCTGCAGCACTTCCTTTTTCTTATCGGCGGCAACAAGCAGCGAGATGTTGTGCAGCGAGCCGCCGTAGCTGACCATCCGTATTTCTACACCCTCCAGGCTGCTGAAGATCCGCTGGAGCATCGTCGGGTCGGATGCGATCTCGTGGCCCACGATCGATACGATGGCCTGGTTGCCGTCGACGGAAACAACACCCAGCGTTTCAAGCTCCTCCAGTATGGCCGGCAGCGCCGTGGCATTGTCTATCGTTACCGATACGGCGACTTCGGATGTCGTGATCATATCGATCGAGGTGCGGTGCTTTTCGAAGATCTCGAACACGCGGCGCAGGAAGCCATAGGCCAGTAGCATCCGGCTGCTTTTGATATTGACCGCGGTGATGCCGTCTTTGGCGGCAACGGCCTTCGCGCCGGGCGTGGCGGCATCGGCGGTGATAAGCGTGCCCTCGGCGGCCGGCTCCATGGTATTAAGCAGCTTCACCGGCACATTGTACTGCTGCGCCGGCCAGATGGAGGCCGGGTGCAGGATCTTGGCACCGAAGTAAGCGAGCTCGGCGGCCTCGTCGAAGGAAAGCCGGCCCACGGGCACGGTGCGGTCCACCACGCGTGGGTCGTTGTTGTGCATCCCGTTGATATCGGTCCAGATCTCGCAGGCGGATGCGCCGACTGCGGCCGCGATCAGCGAGGCACTGTAGTCGGAACCGCCGCGCTTCAGGTTGTCGACCTCGCCGCGCGCATTGCGACAAATGAATCCCTGCGTGATGAAAAGTCCCGTCCCTTCATGCTGGACCAGCGCGCCTTCGAGCAGCTCGCGGATGACGTCGAGCTGCGGCTCCTCGTTGGCGTCGATACGCATAAAGTCGAGGGCGGGCAGCAAGGCATAGCGGATTCCCTGCTCTTCGAGGTAGGTGCAAAACAGTTTC
This sequence comes from Flaviaestuariibacter terrae, assembly GCF_054777635.1. Lineage (NCBI taxonomy): Bacteria > Pseudomonadati > Bacteroidota > Chitinophagia > Chitinophagales > Chitinophagaceae > Flaviaestuariibacter > Flaviaestuariibacter terrae. The sequence continues at coordinate 21,643 of NZ_BAAHAL010000006.1, read as the reverse complement.
GTCGACAGCAGCTCGCCCTGCGCGAGGATATCTTTATTGAGCGCCTCGCTCCAGGAAATGCGGAGGATAATATGGAGAAACTCGAAGTGCTCTTCCAGCACCGAGCGGGCCTTTTCGAGTGCAGCCTCCCCGCTAACGAGGTCGGCAACAAATCCCTGGTACTGCGTTTCGAGCGCATCGATGGCCAGGCGGGCGCCTTCGCGGTTGCCCAGCGCCAGCTGCTGGCTGATGGCAAGCAGGGCATTGGTGGTTCCGCTCACGGCGCTGAGCACCACGATCTTGGCTTCGCTGTCGGCCGTCACGAGGCGGGCTACTTCGTGCATGCGCTCGGGCTTGCCAACGGAAGTGCCGCCAAACTTCATAATCTTCATGGGAAGCAAAATTAAGCCGTGGGCATCGGAATGCTGAATTTCTCCGCCAGCCCGCGCAGGTCGTCCACCACGGCCCCGTGCACGGGGATGCCGCCGCTGTGGCGCCGCGCTTCTTCTTCCCGCTCGGGATCGCCCGGGATGAGCACCCGCTCCTGCCCTTTGACGGTCCTGGCGCTCCGGAAGCGGCGGATCCAGTTGTCCATATGTTCCTTGAATTCGCCGGCCGGCCGGAAGGCATCGATGCGCATGGCACCGAAGAAATGCCCGATGCCTTTACCCGGCATCCCGGTGGGCATCGGCACATACGCCGGGAAGGGAGGCACCCAGGGGCCGTAGTTGGCGCCGCTGAGCACGGCCGACAGTATATCTACAACAGCGCCCAGCGCATAGCCTTTATGCGAGCCATGATCGCGGTCGCCGCCAAGCGGCAGCAACGCACCGCCGGTCTTGAGTGCATGGGGGTCGGTAACGCTTCCGCCTGATGCGTCCTGCAGCCAGCCCATCGGGGCGACACCTTTCTTGCGCTGAAGGATCTCGAGCTTGCCGTTGGCGGCCGTGGTAGTGGCCATATCGGCTACAAAAGGAGGTTCGGCGCCGGCCGGTACGGCCACGCAAATGGGGTTGGTGCCGAGGAGGCGCTCCACCGAAAATGTAGGCGCCACGAGCGGACTCGCATTGGTGAGCGCAATGCCGATCATATCATGCTCCAGGGCCATAAGCGCATGGTAGCCCGCGATGCCAAAGTGATTGGAGTTCTGCACGCTTACCCAGCCGGTGCCTACCTGCTTCGCCTTATCGATCGCGATCTGCATCGCCTTGGGTGCCACCACGAGTCCAAGACCGCTGTCGCCGTCGACCGTAGCGGTGGAAGGCGTTTCGTGCAGGATGCGCACCTGCGGATCGGCCTTTACGCGTTGCGCTTCCCAGAGCCGCACATACCCAATGAGACGGGCGATGCCGTGCGAGTCGATCCCGCGCAGGTCGGCGGATAGCAGCACCTTGCTGGCCAGCTGCGCATCGTCGGCCGGACAACCGATGGCACGGAAAACCGCTTCGGTAAAGGAATGCAATTGCTCGTACGAATAAACCGGGGTGCTCATGGCCGCGAAGATAAGCTGCCCCCTTGTCGCGTTCATAAAGCGGCTGCCGCCATTTTACTTAGAATTAGGTATTCGCGGCGCAGGAGGGCCACGCTACGTTTGATCCATCGAAGCACAACGGCTTTTCATTCTTAAACCCGACAAAACTTTTTATGAAACAGTTCCGCCTCCTCTCCTTCTGTGCGCTTGCCTATGTCATCCAGGGCTGCGCCTCCGTATCAGCGATCAGGAAACCCATCATCCCCGACAATGCACCCGGCACTACGGGCAATGCCCGCGAGCTGATCCGCCTCAGCAACGACCCGATCTCCGAATACTACCCGCGCGTCAGCCCCGACGGCAAGCGCGTACTGTTCTACACCCGCGACGACAATAAGACCGGCAGCGACCGCTTCGGCCTTGTCTATATCAACATCGGGCAACCGGGCCGCACACCGATCATCGGGGCCAGCACGGCTGAAGGCTCTTGGATGCCGGATTCGAAAGGCTTCCTGTATACCTACTACCGACCTGCGAAACCGGTGATCTGCAAGGGCGGCATCGACGGCAACAACGGCATCTCCTACATCACGCCGTCGGCGATGGGCGAAACAGACTCGTACCCCAACCTGTCGCCCGATGGCAAGAAGATCCTTTTCCAAAGCCGTATCGGCGCGGGCTACCAGATGTGCCTGATGGACCCGAGCGGAAACAATTTCACCGTGCTCACCGAAGGCTCGTATGGCAGCTGGCACCCCGGCGGACAAAGCTTCCTGTATACAAAGGAGGTGGGCAAGTTCCAGCAGATCTTCACGTACGACATGAAGACGGGACAAAGCACGCAGCTTACTTCCGGCGACTTCAGCAACTTCCACCCGAGCTATTCCAAAGACGGCAGGATGATCGTATTCACATCAACCCGCGACGACCAGAGCGCGCACATTTTCGTGATGAAGAATGACGGCTCCTCGCTGACGCAGGTAACACAGGGCAACACCGTGAACTGGTTCCCGACCTTTGGCCCCGACAACACGATCTACTTCAGCTCGAATGCCGGTGCGCCGAAGAACAAGCCATCGATCAACAGCTACGCCGACCTGTGGAGCGTGAAGGCTATACTGCTCTGAACGCAAAAGGCATAAACGAAAAAAGCTCCCTCGCGGGAGCTTTTACTTTTTTTGGAAATCATCAGAACGGAAGGTCGTCCGCCATGTCGTCGCCACCGCTTGCCGGGGCACTCTGACGCTGGGGAGCGCTTTGCTGGCCGTACGACTGCTGTCCGTAGCCGCCGGCTCCGCCTTCATTCTCGTTGCGGCTGCCGCCGATCAGCTGAAGCTCGCGTACGCGCATCGAAAGCGAGGAACCGGCAGTGCCGTCCTGACGCGTGAAGCTGCGTACTTCGGGCTGGCCTTCCACATACACCTGCTTGCCTTTCGTCAGGTAAGGGGCAACGGCCGTGCGGTCAGTCCAGTACGCGCAATCCACCCAGGTTGTCTTCTCCTGGGGGTTGCCCTGGCTGTCTTTGTACTTCTCGGTATGGGCTACCGTAAAGTTGATCACATTCTTTCCGTTAACGGTGTTAACGACGCAATCTTTTCCCAGATTGCCAATCACTTGCATTTTAATCATAGTGCTCAAATTAGGCCCCTAAGGTACGAAAAAGGGGTGGCATTGCCATCCCCTGAATCGTGAAAACACGCCGGTACAGCAGCCCGTTCCCCATCCCAGATCCGGGATCCCAGATCCGAGATCGAAGATCCGAGATCCGAGATCCGAGATCCGAGATCCAAGATCCGAGATCCGACATCTAAATGGAGCTGTTGCCGCCGCGAACGCCTTCGTCCTCGTTGCGGTTGGCGCGCTCGCTTTCGGTTTCGGTGGCGCCGGCGCCTTCCCGGCTGCTCACCCGCTGCTGACCGGTCCGGCTGTCCGACAGGTCCTGGCTGTTGTTGCCGCTACCGGCCGGCGTGTTCCGCCCCTGGCTTTCCTGCCGGCCAGCGGCCTGCCGGTTCTGAGACGAGCTGTTTTCGGTATTCCTGTTCATAACAAAACGTTTCCGGAATGGCTGCAAAGAACACACCGGAACCGCTCTTTTTGTAACGTTTACGTAACAGCAGAACCGCCCCCTTTTTTGTAAATTTGAAACAGGCGAATGGGCATAAGATGTGCGAAACTCTGCACCCGCCGAAAACGTTTTTTTGGAATTATCGGCACAATTTTTTAATTCACATCTGTGTACAAGTCACTACGGTGTCCTGGCCCAGCGGGCCCTATATTGTAGTCACGAACAACTTGGATGCTATCTGCGGCCCTCGCCGGATTTTTTACACGAAAACCTACCTCCATTGAGAGACACGATCATCAATCTTGAAACCGTGAACCCGATTGAATTCTTCGGAGTCAACAACGGAAAGCTCGACATCCTTAAGAAAAAATTTCCCCTGCTCAAGATCCTCTCCCGCGGCACACAGCTCAAACTCAGTGGCGCGCCCGAACAAGTCGACGGCGCCCGCGAAAAGATCGAGCTGCTGATCCAGTACCTGGAGCGCAACGGCCACATGAGCGACAACTATTTTGAGCAGGTCCTCGGAGGCGACGACGCCGAAACCGTCGACAACTTCGTGGAGCGCAACCCGGCCGACGTGCTGGTGTTCGGCCCCAATGGCAAAACCGTGCGGGCCCGCACCACCAACCAGAAGCGCCTTGTAACGGCGGCCGAAAAGAACGACATCGTTTTCGCCATCGGGCCTGCCGGTACCGGTAAGACCTACACCGCCGTGGCCATGGCCGTGCGCGCGCTGAAGAACAAGGTGGTGAAAAAGATTATCCTCACCCGCCCCGCGGTGGAGGCCGGCGAAAGCCTGGGCTTCCTGCCCGGCGACCTGAAGGAAAAGATCGACCCGTACCTGCGCCCGCTGTATGATGCGCTCGACGACATGATCCCGGCCGACAAGCTTGGCTACTACATGTCGACACGCACCATCGAGATCGCGCCCCTCGCCTACATGCGCGGACGCACGCTCGACAACTGCTTTATTATCCTCGACGAGGCACAGAACGCCACCGACCTGCAGCTCAAGATGTTCCTCACCCGCATCGGCGGCAACGCCAAGGCGATCATCACCGGCGACCTGACGCAGGTGGACCTTCCGCGCAACCAGCGCTCCGGCCTGGCCAAAGCGAGTAAGATCCTCCGCAACATCGACGGCATCGGGTATATCGAGCTTGACGAGGAAGACGTGGTACGTCACCGCCTCGTGAAAGCCATCCTGAAGGCCTACGACAAGGAAGGCCAGCGCGAAATGGAGATGGAAGAAGCCGAGCGCCTCGAGCGACGCCAACGCTTTGCCCCGAAGCGACCCGAAGAAGGCGCGCAAGGGTAGCACTTGATGAAGAAAGAGCAACAAATCACAGAGCCGCGGAAACCCCGCGGCTCTTTTTTTATGCACGCGCACCGCCAAACTCTAATCAAGCGCGTTGGCAGATTGTCGCTTTCTTTGCAGGCATGACTAACCGCCTACTTTTCGGCACGTTGCTGCTGCTGGTACTGGGCAGCTGCGCCAACGACAAAACGCCCGCGGCCTCCGACAGCGACGTCGATGCCGCGCGCAACTTCCTGCGTGCGTCGCTCGACAACGATTTCAACAAGGCCCGCGACTACATGCTCACCGATTCGGTGAACGCGCAGCTTCTCAAAGTAGCCAGCGACCAGCGCGCGCGGATGACCCGCGAAGAAAACCGTCATTACCAGGAAGCCAGCATCCGCATCTACGACACCCGCAACCTCAGTGACAGCAGCAGCGTCGTGATCTATGATAATTCCTACAAGAAAACGCGCGACTCACTCCTCGTTTTCCGCTCGGCCGGCAAGTGGCTGGTAGACCTCAAGTACAGCTATCTGGGCAACGCCAACAAATGACCGCAGCATGAAACAGTATCTCTGGGTAGGATTCGGGGGCGCCGCCGGGAGCATCCTTCGCTTTGCGCTCCAGCGCTGGCTCAATGCCGGGCGCTTCCCCATCGGAACCCTCGGCGTCAACCTCGCCGGGTGCCTCCTTATCGGGCTCCTGTGGGGCCTGCTGGAGCGCGGCCAGCTGAGCAACGATGGCCGTGCCCTGCTGATGAGCGGCTTCTGCGGCGGCTTCACGACCCTTTCGGCATTCAGCCTCGAAGCCAACGGACTCTTTCATGAAGGACGCGGCGGCGCGTTCTTTTTGTACGCGGCCGCCACCTTCCTTGGCGGTTTGCTGGCTACCTTCGTGGGCTACAAAGTCATTCCTTCATGAAGAAAATACCTACCCTGCAGGTTCTCCATCCCTGGCACGGGGCCACCTTCGGCGCCGACGCGCCCCGCGAGGTCAATGCCCTCATCGAGATCCCGCAGGGCTCACGCACCAAGTACGAGATCGACAAGGAAACGGGGCTGCTCAAGCTCGACCGCGTCATCTACAGCTCCTTTCACTACCCCGTTAACTACGGGTTCATTCCGCAGACCCTCGGCCTCGACGGCGACCCGCTCGACATCCTCGTACTTTGCTCGCAATCGATCCAGGCGCTCTGCCTCGTGGAGGCCACCGTCATCGGCAACATGCAGATGATCGACAATGGCGAGGAAGACGACAAGATCATTGCCATCGCAACCAACGACCCCTCCGTGAATCACATGCGCGAGATCGGCGACCTCCCGCAACACTTCTTCAACGAGCTGAAGAACTACTTCGAGCAATACAAGGTGCTGGAGAACAAGGAAGTTGTGATCGAGGATTTCCAGCCCCGCGAAACGGCCTATAAAATCATCGGCGAAGCAATCGAACTATACCGTGAAACCTTCCAGCACGAAGCTTAAACAGAAGCCCATGACCATCCAGATCGTACTGGCCCTCCTGCTGGTGGGCCTTGTTGCCGGCATGCTCGGCGGCCTCGTCGGCATCGGCGGCGGCATCGTGATCGTGCCCGCGCTCGTGTACCTCCTCAACTATTCGCAGAAGATGGCCCAGGGCACGTCGCTCGGTATCCTGCTCCTGCCCGTGGGCATCCTCGCGGTATGGCAATACCACAAGGCCGGTGAGCTGAACATGCAGGCGGTGTGGCTGGTGGCGGCAGGCTTTGTCGTCGGTGGGTTTCTCGGGAGCAAGGTGGCCCTGAGCCTGCCGCAAGACACGGTAAAGAAAATCTTCGCAGCCGTGCTCATCCTCGTCGCGTTCAAGATGCTCTTCCTCGACAAGAAGATCAAGGAAACCGCCAAAGCCAACGAGGCGAGCATGAGCATTGCATCCGACCCTGAGGGCCCACGCCGACTGTAAGGGAAAATGAAACGCCGCACCCGTCCCGGCAATCCAGGAACCGGGCCCTTCGGCGCAACGTTCTTTCTCGCTAACCGGTAGTTCGTTATGGAAACCGGACATTCCTGCATCTTAATCGTAAATCAAGATCCTTCTGCCGCCTCGCCCCCATCATATGACCGATAACGAGCTGCTGGCGCACTACTACAGCAGCGGCGACCAGGAATGGCTCGGTCATTTGCTGGAACGCTATACGATGCTGCTGTTCGGTGTGTGCCTCAAGTACCTCAAGGAAGAGCACGAAGCTCGCGATGCCGTGCAGCAGGTATTCCTGAAAGTACTCACCGAGGCAGGGCGCTTCAAGATCGAGTTCTTCAAGTCATGGCTGTACATGGTGGCCAAGAACCACTGCCTGATGAAGCTCCGCAGCCAGCAGGGCCGCCGTGTGCAGGACATCGACAACCACTCCTTCGCCGCGCCCGAAGACAGCCGCGACGAATTGCTGGCCAACGAGCAAACCTACCGGCACCTTGAATGGGCGCTGGGTGAGCTTGGACCGGAGCAGCGCCAGTGCGTAACTTTGTTTTACCTGGATAAGAAAAGCTACCAGCAGGTGAGCGACGCCACGGGCTATTCGCTGATGCAGGTCAAGAGCTATATCCAGAACGGCAAGCGCAACCTGCGGATCCTGCTGGAGCGCAAGCTGAAAGAAAACCCGTCATGAACGAACGCCTCAAAGACATATTATCCAGCCTGCACTCCGAGGTAGACCAGGAAACGCTGCTGCGTTACCTCGAAGGTCACCTCGCGCCCGAGCGGCAGCACGAGCTCGAGGCGCAGCTGCTCGACAACGACTTCGAGACCGATGCCGTGGAAGGGTTGCAGGGATTGTCCGACAAAGGCAAGCTTCCCGGAATCGTCGAAGCGCTGAACCGCGACCTCCGGAAGAAAACCCGGAAGCGCCGCAGCCGCAGGGGCCAGACGCTGCAGCTGGAACCCTGGCTAATCATCACACTCGTTACCGTACTTCTACTGGTCCTGATCGGATTTGTCGTTATCCGGATGCACACGGGAAAATAAGCGATGGGGCGTGAGCGGTGAGCGGTGAGCGGTGAGCTTGACGAATGAAGTGATAGACAATTCAACCCGGATCGACATCATATCGTAAGATGACAAAAGCCGCGCGGTGCGCGGCTTTTGTTTATTGATATCAGGCATCCGACATCCAATGTCAGACACTCAAATCCGGAATCTGACTGATTACTGGTATTGGATGTACTCCGGAATGGGCTTCAGCTTCAGCAGGTCCTGGCGGCTCATCATCTCCTTCTGGCCCGACTTCTCCACGTCGTTCACATAAAACAGCTTGAAGCCAACGTGCTGTACCGGCTGCTCGTTGATCCAGTAGCGGTACGTGCCTTTCTTGAGGTCCGGCGGTCCCCAGCCATCCATATCGATGATCACCTGCAGCTCGGGGCGCAGCTTGATTCGATCGTAGCCTGTGATCATGCCCTTGGTGAAGCGGTGGATCATGAACATCTTGGGAGGCAGGTTGTTTTTCCGGACCAGGTTGGCCAGGTATTCGCCGACCCAGTTGATGTCGTTGGCATCCATGGTGCCGATGACGGTGCCGGGCTTCTTGCCTCCTTTGCCCAACATGGCAAATTCGGGGTCGATGCCAAGGTGCACGTTGGGCAACGAGAGGTATTTCTCAAACTGCGGGATTTCTTCCTGAAGCGTGCTGAGGCCGATCTGCACGTCGATGAACACCAGGGCGTTGATCTCCTTGGCCCAGTTGAGGATCGTATCGATCTGGTGGAGCGGCATGCGGTAGCGGAACTTGCCGTCCTTGCCCGGCGCGCCCTGCGCGGTAACCGCGATGTAGTGCAGGCAGGGAATGGCCTTGATGACCGTATCGGCCTCGTTCCACTTTTTGACTTCTGCAAGAAGGTTGGGAATCATCTGCGCCTTGGGCCATTTGCCAAGCGCACCCATCTTGTTGGAGTACAGGTTGCCGTAGTAAGCGATCGGCCGGTAGAACGGCAGGATCGCGCCGGGCAGCGGGTAGGGTGCATTCTTCACCGGCCAGCGGCCCGAGCTGTCGCCGTTGGCCAGGTATTTCATGAGGTAGTCGTAGCGAGCCGTGTCGAGCTTCGCCTGGCGGCTTTCGGGCGTACCCGGGGCCGCGGCCACGGCTTTCTGGCCGTCTTTCGTGGTTGAGTCGCCCCCCGTGGCGGCCTTGCCCTTTCCCTGCCCGTTGCAGGCCATGAGGGTCAGCACGCAAAAGATTCCGATAATTCCTTTCATGCCGCGAAGATAGCCGTGGCCGCCTAGATAAGGCTCTGCCTTTGTACCGTGTTTGCTGTTTTTTATTTTTTTTATATTCGGGAACCAAAACCCACTTTTTATGGAAGGATTCCTCATTGGATTTATCGTCGTCGCACTTGTTTTCACAACGCTCATGATCGCAGCTTTCTGGAAGGTCTTTGAGAAAGCCGGTCAGCCGGGCTGGGCCGCCATTATCCCGATCTACAACATGTACGTCATGCTCAAGATCGCCGGAAAGCCGGGCTGGTGGCTCCTGATGTTCTTCATTCCCTTGGTCAACTACATCTTCATCATCTGGATGTGGAACATGATTTCGAAAAGCTTTGGCAAGGACGAGGCATTTACGGTCGGGATTGTCCTCCTCGGTATCGTGTTCATTCCCATCCTCGGGTTCAGCAACAGCATCCGCTACATCGGCCCCTATGGCAACCGGGAAGAATTCGAAGCCCGCCGCCGCAATCTGGAGTTCGATTTCGAGCAGTCAAACCCTGCCTGATCCCGCAAGGAACCCATCATCTGAAGAGGCCGCTGGCCTCTTTTTTTGTCCTCGGACTGAAGTCCGAAGCAATAAAGTGCCGCCGCTGACGCGGCGCGCCCCTTCAAAACCTTCTCCAAACCTCTCAAAACCCTCCAAAACCTACCAAAACCTTAAGAACATTCCTTTGTATTTTTGCGCCCTGGCCGGAGCTTTGAACTCCCGGGCAGACCGAAAACATGAGCAAAAAAGGAAAAGTGCTGGTCGCCATGAGCGGCGGCATCGACAGCACCGTTACGGCCCTTATGCTGCACGAGCAGGGCTATGAAGTGGTCGGCATTACGATGAAAACCTGGGACTACACCGCTTCGGGCGGCTCCAAGAAAGAAACCGGCTGCTGCAACCTCGATTCCTTCAACGACGCCCGCGCCGCCGCTGTAGAGCACGGCTTCCCCCACTACATCCTTGATATCCGCGACGAGTTCGGCTCCTTTGTGGTCGAGAATTTCGTCGACGAGTATCTGGCCGGGCGCACACCCAACCCCTGCGTGCTCTGCAACACGCATATCAAGTGGCGCGCCCTCCTGAAGCGGGCCGACGCGCTCCATTGCGACTATATCGCCACGGGGCACTACGCCTCGGTGGCGCAGCACAGTAATGGCCGCTATTATATTTCGAAAGGCGCCGATGAAACCAAAGACCAGAGCTACGTGCTTTGGGGGCTCCAGCAGGATCTCCTGAGCCGCACGCTCCTTCCGCTCGGCACCTACCGTAAAACCGAGATCCGCCAGATGGCGCACGATTTCGGCTACCCTGAGCTTGCCAAAAAAGCCGAGAGCTACGAGATCTGCTTCGTGCCCGACAACGACTACCGGGGCTTTCTCCGCCGCAAGGTGGACGGCCTCGAAGAGCGCGTCGCCGGTGGCGCTTTTGTAGATAAAGAGGGCAATATCCTCGGACGCCATAAAGGCTATCCTTTCTATACAATCGGGCAGCGCAAGGGCCTCGACATCACCTTCGGAAAACCCGTGTATGTAACCGGTATCGACCCCGATACCAACACCGTGGTGCTGGGCGATGAGAGCGACCTTGACCGCGACGAGATGTTTGTCGGCAAGATCAACTGGATCAAGTACGACGGCATTGGCGACGGGATCGAGGCAACGACGAAGATCCGCTACAAAGACCGCGGCACGCTGGCCGACATCATCCCGGAAGGCGACGGTGTACGGGTGCGCTTTTTTGAAAAGGCCAAAGGCATCGCCCCTGGCCAGAGCGCCGTATTCTATGAGGGCGACGATGTGATCGGCGGCGGCATTATCCAGCGCTACTGAGCAGTACCCGATTTCTTTGTAGCTTTAAACGCCGGGGCTGGCACCCGGATTGAATACGTCTATCTATGCGAAAACTCGTACCGTTCCTCCTCGTCGCAGCGCTGCCGGCCTCTTTCCTGGCCTGTAAAAGCTCGAAGGAAGAACTGCTACCCGAAACACCGGCCGGCTTTGTATCCCTGCAGCCCGGCAAGTACATCATTTACCGGCTCGACTCCACCGTCTATACCAACTCGGGCCGCAACACCGAATGGCACTCGTACCAGGAGCGCCACCTCGTTGACACCGCGGTCACGGACGGACTGGGCCGCCCCTCCTGGCGCATCTTCCGGTCGCTGCGGAATGTATCGGGCAACGGTCCCTGGCAACCGGCGGGCACCTACCTGGTGACGCTCACCAATGGGACCTACGAGGTACAGGAAGACAACCTCCGGACGATCCGCCTCGCCACGCCCCTGCGGGAAGGCGCGAGCTGGAAAGGCAACCGCTTCCTCGCCCAGGAGCCCTATTCCGCGCTGTACAATTTCAACAACGACGACAACATCGCCGACTGGGATTATACGGTGAGCTCGGTAGACCAGGAAGTGACGGTGAACGGTCAGACCTACCCGGGCGTGGCCAGCATCGATATCATTAACGAGCAGATCCTCCCCGATACCCTCACGGTAGCGGGTAACAGCGTGACCGTTCCGCCCGACTCCAAGCTCGTGTGGCTGCGCGGCAATGCCAGCGCCCCCATCACGATCGTGCCGCCGCAGAACCCCGTGCAGGGCCGCGAGCTGTCGGTTTACAACTTCAGCAACCAGCCGGCGGTGCTCAACAACATCGCTACACCCAACGGCTTCGGGCGCAACTACGAGTTTCACAACGGCGCCTGGACCTGGTACAATGGCGAAGACACCACGACCCAGATCCTGCCCTTCGGCTTCCGCTCCTTTGCCCGCGATCAATATGCCCGCGGCGTCGGTTTGATTACCCAAGAATATACGCTCTACGAATTCCAGCCCAATCCCAACGGCACTCCCTACTCGATCGGGTTTGGCGTGAAGCGGACCATACTGGAACATAACTGATCAACCATGAAAAGCAAACTCCTGCTCGCGCTCGCGCTGATCGCGACGACGGCCTCCCAGGCGCAGACGACCCGCTACCTCGTGCGGCTTCGCAACAAAGGCGCCAACAGCTTTACGCTCGCCGCTCCCGGTGCCTACCTGTCGCAGCGGGCCGTCGATCGACGTACGCGCTACGGCATCGCGGTCGACAGCACGGACCTGCCGGTTACCCAACGGTATATCGACAGCATCGCCTCGGTGCCCAACGTCACGATCCTCAACCGCTCCAAATGGCTCAATGCGGTATCGATACAAACCACCGACGCAGCTGCGCTGACGCGGATCCAGGCATTTCCGTTCGTGTCCTCCGTGAGCGGCATCTCCTTCCGCCTCGCCGGGATCCGGAGCGCCGGCAACAACAAGTTCACCCAGCCTCCGGGTACGGCCGCGCCGATGCGGGTGGAGCAGACCGAAGCCGATACGTATAACTACGGTCTCTCTGTCAACCAGGTCAAGATCCACAACGGCCAGTTCCTGCACAACATCGGGCTCCACGGCGAAGGGATGATGATCGGGATGCTGGATGCCGGTTACCAGAATTACCTAACGGTGCCTTCGCTCGACAGCGTCCGCATCAACGGACAGATCCTTGGCGTTTACGACTTTGCCGCGCTGGATGGCAGCGTCAACGAGGACGATTCGCACGGAGAGGAATGCTTTTCGACGATCGCCGCCAACAAGCCCGGCACCTTCGTGGGCACCGCGCCCAAAGCCAGCTTCTGGCTGTTCCGCACGGAGATCGCTGCCAACGAAACGCCGATCGAGGAATTCAACTGGGTATGCGGTGCCGAGCGCGTGGACAGCGTCGGCGGCGACCTCATCTCCTCGTCGCTTGGCTACAATACGTTTGATGCGCCCTTTACGGCACAGAGCCATACCTACGCCGATCTGAATGGCAATACCACGATGCCGGCCATCGGCGCCGACCTCGCCGCGAAAAAAGGAATACTCGTGGTGAATGCAGCGGGCAACGAAGGCAGCAACAGCTGGTTCCGCATTATTACGCCTGCCGACGGCGACAGCGTGATGGCCGTGGGCGCCGTCAACAGCGCGGGCTCACCGGCAAGCTTCAGCAGCCGCGGGCCTTCGTCCGACGGGCAGGTGAAGCCGGATGTGGCTTCCATCGGCGTCGGCACGATCGTTCAATACCCGGGCGGCAGCATTGCCGGCGGCAATGGCACCTCCTTCGCCACGCCTAACCTCGCCGGGCTGACTACCTGCCTGTGGCAGGGCTTCCCGGAGCTGAATAACATGACCATTATCAACGCCATCCGCCAGGCCGGCAGCAGGGCCGCTACACCCGACAGCATCGTCGGCTACGGCATTCCCGACATGCGCAAGGCGCTGATCGAGCTGACCAAATCGGTCGCCACGTCATCGCTCACGCAAAGCACCTGTAAAGCTACCATCAGCTGGAGCAGCAAGGATGTGTCGGCGATGCGCTACGAGCTGCAGCGGAATGTTCCCGGGCAGGCCGGCTACAGCACCGTATACAGCACCGCGGGCTCGGGTTCCGTATTCGGCGCGCTGCACCAATATCAATATGCCGATACGCTCGCCGGCGTCAACGCAGGCACCGTGTCTTACCGCGTTGTCCAGTATTTCGATACATCCGCCGCATCACCGGCATCCGATATCATTGCTACGCGAACACTCAACCTGGCCGCCAATTGCGCTGGCACGGGTATCAACAGCCCCGGCTTCTCCGACCGCAGCATCGTGCTGATGCCCAACCCGGCCCTTGGCTCCGTAACGCTCCAGCTGACGCTTCCTTCCGCCGAGAACAATCTCCAGCTGCTGCTCACCGACGCCGTCGGAAAGCAGGTACGCATCTGGAAACGCACGGCGCCACAGGGCACTTCGCCGATCCGGTTGGATATCTCCTCGCTGGCTGCCGGGAAGTATTTCCTCGCTGTATACGCCGGCGAACGCCTCCTCGGAACACGCGAGCTGGCGAAACTATAATTGAAACAGGGCCGCGAACAGGGTATCGGCCTTTACCTCACACCCTTTGAAGTAGCGGGTTGACAGCAATGTCAGCCCGCTTGCTTTTTGCAGGAAAGCCACGTTGTCTTCGTTTTCGGCCGAAAACACCGAGCAGGTCGCATACAGGAAATAACCTCCCTTTTTCACCTGCTGCAGCGCGTTGACGGCGATGCGCCGTTGCAGTGATGCATAGTGTGCGATCTGCGCTTCTTCAAAATAGGACAGCTGCTCCGGCGTACGGCCCCAGGTGCCGGAACCAGAGCAGGGAGCGTCGCACAGGACCACGTCGAACTGATGCGCAAACGCGAAGGTGGATGCCCCGACATCGTCTTTAAAAGCACGGTAATTGCGGATACCGGCATCGCGAAATCGCGTCCGTAAATTATTGAGGATGGAATCGCGTATATCGGAAACCGTCAGCTGCACTCTCGGGAAGCGGTCGATCGCCAGGATCGACTTACCGCCGCTGGCGGCACAGCAATCCCAAAGCGAAAACTTCGTATCCGGAGCAAGGCGCTCCTGCAGCGCGGACAACACCTGCTGTGAATTGCGGTCCTGCACCACGGCCTCGGCATTCATAGCCAGCACCGGCTCTACGCGGGCGCCATTGGGCAGTGCCAGGCAATCGGGCCCGCAGGCGCTGAACGGTATGGAGGCGGCCTCCAGCTTCTGCCTGACAACGGCCTCCTTGCCGGGTCGCAGGCGAAGAAACAGGTCGGGCTGCTGCAACTGCGCGCGGGCGAATGCGAGGGTTTCGATCTCCGGCGAAAGGTGCCGGTGCAGCGGAAACAATTGGAGGGCCTCCGCATCGGAAAGCGTCGGCGCTTCCTGTAGTTCTACGGCTTTGTAGATGCGCTCCTCTGTCGGCAGCTCCCGGTACAGGTTGCCGAGGCGGAAATAGCTGTAGCACAGCTGCGACACCATTCTCCGGTCGCGCGATCCGAATTTCTTCTCGTTGCGGAAATACTCCTTCAGCCATCCGGCAAAAGGCGTTTTGCCGTTATACTGACTCAACAAGGTCGCTGCCGCTTTTACGTAGGAATCTACCTTCATCCGGCAAAGGTGCCGCCTTGGCAATAAAAAAGGCCTTCTTACGAAGACCTTCTTTACTAATTTATTTGACTCAGAGTCCGAGGAGTGCTTTCGTCGGATCTTTTCCGAAGAGCAGCAGCTCGGGGTTCTCGAGGAGCTCCTTCACGCGCACGAGGAACGATACCGACTCGCGGCCGTCGATAATGCGGTGATCGTAGCTCAGCGCCAGGTACATCATCGGCCGCGCCACGATCTGCCCGTTCACCACTACGGGACGCTCCTGGATCTTGTGCATGCCCAGGATGGCCGACTGCGGGATGTTGATGATGGGTGTCGACATCAGCGAGCCGAACACGCCGCCATTGGTGATCGTGAAGGTGCCGCCCTGCATTTCTTCCATCGCGAGCTTGTTGTCGCGGGCCTTGCCGGCCAGCTCCAGCACTTTCTTTTCGATCTCGGCCATGCTCAGGCTTTCGGCATTGCGGATCACCGGAACCACGAGCCCCTTGGGGGCACTCACGGCAATCGAGATATCGCAATAGTCGTGGTACACGAGGGAGTCGCCATCGATATAGGCATTCACCGCGGGCCACTCCTGCAGCGCGAAGCAGCAGGCTTTCGCGAAGAAGGACATGAAGCCCAGGTTGACACCATGCGTTTCCTTGAATTTATCTTTGTTGGCGGCGCGGATGGCCATGATGGCGCTCATGTCCACCTCGTTGAAGGTGGTGAGCATCGCCGTGGTGTTCTTGGCTTCGACAAGGCGGCGGCTGACCGTTTTGCGGAGGTTGCTCATTTTCTCACGCTTCTCCTCGCGGCTGAAGGCCGTGATACCGGGCTTGCGACCTGGGTTGCTGAGGGCTTCGAGCACGTCTTCCTTGAGGATCTTGCCATTGTAGCCGCTGGCCTGGATCGATTTCGGATCCACCTTCTTATCGGCGATGATGGCCGATGCGACCGGTGTTGCCTTGATATCGTTGGGAACGGACGTAACGGGGGCGGCGGCAGCGGCGGGCTGTGCTGCCGGCTTGGATTCGGCAGCAGGGGCGGCTTTGGGCGCTTCAGCGGGCGCAGGAGCCCCGGCAGGCGACTCAGGCTTTGCTGCCGTTTCATCGATCTGTGCCAGCACATCGCCGATGTTCAGGGTATCGCCTTCCTTGCCTACGGTCTTAAGCTGGCCGGCCTGCTCGGCGTTCACCTCGAAGGTGGCCTTCTCGCTCTCCAGCTCGGCGATCACCTCGTCGCGGTTCACATAGTCGCCGTCATTCTTCAGCCATTTTACCAGCGTTACTTCATTTATCGACTCGCCTACGGTGGGCACTTTGATCTCGATCATCCAAATTATATTTTCTAGTTTATCCTGATATCGCGCGTCAAATGTAGGATCTCGGATGCCTGATGCCGGATTTAAATCAGCGATCAGACATTATACATCAGACATTGAATGCTGTGTCAATAATTTCTCCCTGCTCACCCGCGTGCACCTTGCTGTAGCCGCTGGCCGTAGAGGCGCTTGCCTGGCGGCTGATGATGCCGAAGTTGATCTTGTCGAGGTTCATCCGGAGGAAGGCGGCTGCGCCCATGTTGAGCGGCTCCTCCTGCACCCAGAACCAGGTGGCTCCGCGGTACTTTGCCTGCAGGGCCTCCAGCTGCTTCATCGGCAGCGGGTACACCTGCTCGAGACGCACGATGGCCACATCGCGGCGGGCGTCTTTCTGCTGGCGCTCGGCGAGATCGTAATAGACCTTGCCGCTGCAGAACAGCACCTTCTTCACGGCCGATGCCTCGGTAACAAATTCGTCGTCGATTACTTCCCGGAAGCTGCCTTCGGTAAAGGCCGACATCGGCGAGTAGGTTGCCTGCAGGCGCAGGTTCGCTTTCGGCGAGAAGTTGATCAGTGGCTTGCGGAAAGGCCAGGCAAGCTGGCGGCGCAGCGCGTGGAAGAAGTTGGCCGAGGTGGTAATGTTGGTCACGACCATATTGTTCTCGGCGCAAAGCTGCAGGAAGCGCTCAAGGCGTGCGCTGGAGTGCTCGGGGCCCTGGCCTTCGTAGCCGTGCGGCAGCAGGAGCACAACGCCATTCATCCGCTGCCACTTTGTTTCGGCGCTGGCGATGAACTGGTCGATGATGATCTGCGCGCCGTTGGCGAAGTCGCCGAACTGGGCTTCCCACAGCACGAGCGAGTTGGGGGTGGCCAATGCATAGCCGTATTCAAATCCGAGCACGGCGTATTCGCTTAGCAGGGAATTGTAGATGCGGAAAAGTCCTTGCTCCGGCACAAGCCCGTTGAGGCGGTTGTGCTCCTGGTTGTTCGCCTCGTCGTAAATAACGGCGTGGCGATGCGAGAAGGTGCCGCGCTTCACGTCCTGTCCGCTCATGCGCACATCGTGTCCTTCGGCCAGCAGGCTGGCGTAAGCCAAAAGCTCGCCCGTGGCCCAGTCGACCTTCTGCTCGCCTTCAAAAAGCTTCACTTTGTCCTGGAGGATCTTCTCCACCTTGCGGAGCGGCTTGAATCCCTCGGGCCATTTCATGAGCCCGTTGAAGAGCGTGCGGAACCGGTCTTCGCTGATGGCGGTTGCCGGCGAGCTTTCAAAATCGGTCGTTGTCGCCTTGCGCAGGCTTTGCCAGTCGAGGTCGGGCTTCTGGTATTTATACGGTAACGGGTTCTGCTTTACTTCATCCAGTCGCTCCTGCAGATCGCCCCAGAACTTCTGCTCCATCTCTTTCGCCAGTCCCTGCGCATCGGCCTCGCCGTTTTGCAGCAGGTACTGCACGTATTGCTCGCGCGGGTTGGCGTGCTTGTCGATGAGCGCATAGAGCTGCGGCTGCGTGAACTTCGGGTCGTCGCCTTCGTTGTGGCCATGGCGGCGATAGCACACCATGTCGATAAAAATATCGGAATTGAACTCCTGGCGGTAGCGCGTCGCGACTTCCATGCACTTGATCACGGCTTCGGGATCGTCGCCGTTGACGTGCAGCACCGGCGCCTGCACCGTGGCAGCCAGCGACGTGCTGTAGTCCGACGAGCGCGCGTCGTCGAAGTCGGTGGTAAAACCGATCTGGTTGTTGATCACAAAGTGCATCGTTCCGCCGGTTTTATAACCACGGAGGTTGCTCATCTGGAGGATCTCGTAAACGATACCCTGGCCGGCCACCGATGCATCACCATGGATCAGCACCGGGAGTACGGAATCGAACTCCGACTCGTATAACACATCAGCCTTGGCACGCGAGTAGCCGAGCACCACGGGGTCAACGGCTTCGAGGTGCGACGGGTTGGGCGTCAGCTTCAGGTGCACCTTGGCGCCCGAAGGGGTGGTATGCTCGGAGGTGAAGCCCAGGTGATATTTGACGTCGCCCGAGCCCATCGTCTGGTCGGGGATGGCAGTGCCTTCGAACTCGGAGAAGATCTGCTCATAGGTCTTGCCCATGATGTTGGCCAGCACGTTGAGGCGGCCGCGGTGGGCCATCCCGATCACCACTTCCTGCACGCCTACTTCGGCGCCGGTGTTGATCATGGCGTCGAGGGCGGCAATGGTGGTCTCCCCGCCTTCCAGCGAGAAGCGCTTCTGACCGATATACTTGGTATGGAGGAACTTTTCGAAAATAACGCCCTGGTTGAGCTTCTCGAGGATCCGGCGGCGCTTTTCGAGCGGCAGCGGCTGGTCGAACAGGCTCTCCACCTGCTGCTGCAGCCATTCGAGGCGCGTGCGGTCCACGATGTACTGGTATTCGACGCCTACATGCTGGCAATAGACCCGCTCGAGGCGCTCCACGATCTGCTTCAGGGTGGCGCCGGGAAGGCCAATGGCGCTGCCCGCGCTGAAGGCTTGCCCGAGGTCGGCATCCGAGAGCCCGAAATATTTGAGCTCGAGGTTGGCCCCACGGTCCTTACGGGCGCGGATCGGGTTTGTCTTCGCCACGAGGTGGGCATTCTTCCGGTAGGCCTGGATGAGGCTGAAAACGGCGAATTCCCTGGCCAGGTCGCCACCGGTGGCGGTTGGCGTTCCATTGCCGGATGGCGCGCTGGCGGAGCCGTTGCGGCCCTGGGTGACGGCAAAATCGAAACCTTCAAAAAAGCGGCGGAATTCGGGGTCTACCCCCGTAGGGTTTTCCAGGAAATCGTGGTAAAGGCTTTCTATATAGGCAGGATGTGAATTCGTGATATACGAGAAATCCTTCATGAAAAGGGGATTTGAATTTTTTTGGGTACGCAAATATACCGTTGTTTCGCTTGCCCGGGCAAATCGGGACGAAGCGTTGCGATTACCCCTTAACAAAAAAATCCAACTTCATACTTTCGACTTCGGACTTATTTCCCTACCTTTGCCCTCCGAAATTAAAAGAACATGGCTAATCATAAGGCAACAAAGAAAGATGTGCGTCAGTCCGCTAAGCGTCGTGAGCGCAACCGTTACTACGGCAAAACTACCCGTAATGCCGTACGCGACCTGAAGGAACTGAGCGACAAAGCTGCTGCCGGCGACAAGCTGCCTTCGGTAGTCGAGATGATCGACAAGCTGGCCAAGCGTGGTGTAATCCACAAGAACAAGGCTAGCAACCTGAAGAGCAAGCTCGCCAAGCGCGTCAACAAGCTCGCTTAATAGCCGCAACACGATAAAAACGTTGAAGCGTTCCCCCGGGAGCGCTTTTTTTGTTGGCCCCCGCTGGCCTAAATTAGCAGATGCGCAAACCGGTTATCCCGTTCCTGCTTGCCGCGACGCTCAGCGCCGGCGCCCAGGAACGCTTTCCAACGTATTTCGAACAGCACGGGGGCAACGGAAGCCCCTCCTATTTTGAGGCGATCGCCTGGTGGAAAAAGCTCGATGCCGCTTCGCCGCTCGTGCTCATGAAGACCATGGGGCCAACCGACGCCGGAGAGCCGCTCCACCTGGTGCTCGTCTCCGCCGACGGCGACTTCGATCCCGCTTCGATTCACCGTAAGGGCAAGACGATCCTCTTTGTCAATAACGGTATCCATCCCGGCGAGCCCGATGGTATCGATGCATCGATGCTGCTGGTACGGGCCATCGTGGAGCGGAGGTTCCAGCTGCCCGCCAACGTGGTGCTGGCGATCATCCCGGTGTACAATATCGGTGGTGCCCTCAACCGCAGCCCCTACTACCGCATCGACCAGGACGGGCCCGAAGAAAAAGGCTCGCGCGGCAATGCGCAATACCTCGATCTCAACCGGGATTTTATCAAGGCCGACAGCCGCAACGCACGCTCGTTCGCGCGGATCTTTCATTGGCTCGACCCGGAGGTCTTCGTCGACAACCACGTGAGCAACGGCGCCGATTACCAGCACGTGATGACCCTCCTGAGCACGCAGCACAACAAGCTGGGCGGAGCTATGGGCGCGTACCTCAACAAAACCTTCGAGCCGGCGCTGTATTCGCTGATGAAAGCGCGCAGCATCGATCTGGTTCCCTATGTCAACCACTGGAACGATGGCCCACCTGAAAAGGGCTGGCCCGAATTCCACGACAGCCCGCGTTACTCGAGCGGCTACACGACGCTCTGGAACACCTTCGGATTTGTTCCGGAAACGCATATGCTGAAACCCTATGCAAAACGGGTGGAGGCCACACGCCTGCTGATGGAAAGCTTCATTGCCTTTATGGCGGCCCATGCCGGCGAGCTGCGACAAGCACGCGCGCAACAATTTACCGCCCAAGCGAAAGCCGCTTCGCTGCCGCTCGCCTGGCGCCTGGATCCGGCCCAGCATACCGATATCACGTTCAACGGCTTCGAGGCTGCTGAAAAAAGGAGCGATGTCTCAGGACTCCCCCGCAGGTATTATGACCGGAGTCGCCCGTTCACAAAACAGATCCCATTCTATAATACGTATATCGACTCATTGCCGGTGACTGTGCCACAAGCCTACATCATCCCGCAGGGCTGGTGGAAGGTGATCGAGCGGCTGCAGGCAAATGGGATCCGGATGCGCCGGCTGGCGGCCGACACGGTGCTGGACGTCGAAGGCTACCGGATCGAGAGCTATACGGCGGCACAGCGGCCCTACGAGGGGCATCATCCGAATAGTAATGTCCAGGTAAGCAGGCAGCAGCTGCGCCAGCATTTCCGCAAAGGAGATTATTATGTCCCGCTGCAGCAGCCGGGGGAGCGATTCCTTATGGAGACACTGGAGCCGCAGGCGGAAGACAGTTATTTCGCCTGGAACTTCTTCGATGCGATCCTGGCGCAGAAGGAAGGATTTTCGGATTATGTTTTTGAAGACCGGGCAGCGGCATTCCTGAAGGAGCACCCGGTGGTGCAGGCTGCGCTGGAGGAACGCCGGAAAACGGATTCGGCATTCGCGAAGAGTGCAGCCGCACAGTTGGATTTCGTATACAAGCGGTCGCCGTGGTACGAGCCGGGCCACATGCAATACCCGGTGTTCCGGCTGCTGAGGGCGGCGCATTGATTATTGGAAAGACTCAGAGACAGTATTTAATAAGGAAACGAAATGAAGGAGGCCTGAGGGCCTTTTTCTTTTTCATTTACTCCGTCCAGGTCCGCGCATAAAAAAAGCCCCACATTACTGTGGGGCTGATTTTGTAATAAATATGGCGGCTACCTACTCTCCCGCATGTTGGTGCAGTACCATCGGCCATGAGGGGCTTAACTTCTCTGTTCGGGATGGG
>NZ_BAAHAL010000005.1:860-3572 GCF_054777635.1 Flaviaestuariibacter terrae | reverse complement strand
CTTGCACCACCTTCAGTTGGCATGGATCTACGTACACAACCTCCGGCAACTACAACTTCTTCTCCACCGGCGTCAATGGCTGCCCCGATACGGTGACCCTGCACCTGACCATCAACCAGGGTGTGCATACCGATACCACGGCTACGGCCTGTACTACCTTCTCGTGGCACGGACAGACATACCTGGCTTCCGGCAACTACAACTTCTTCTCCACCGGTGTCAACGGCTGCCCCGATACGGTGACCCTGCACCTGACCATCAACCAGGGTGTACATACCGATACCACGGCTACAGCTTGTACCACCTTCAGCTGGCATGGATCTACTTATACTACGAGTGGCAACTACAACTTCTTCTCCACGGGCGTCAATGGCTGCCCCGATACAGTCACCCTGCACCTGACCATCAACCAGGGCGTGCATACCGATACCACGGCTACCGCTTGCACCACCTTCAGCTGGCATGGACAGACATACCTGGCTTCCGGTAACTACAACTTCTTCTCCACCGGTGTCAATGGCTGCCCCGACACGGTGACCCTGCACCTGACCATCAACCAGGGTGTACATACCGATACCACGGCTACAGCTTGTACCACCTTCTCGTGGCATGGACAGACATACCTGGCTTCCGGTAACTACAACTTCTTCTCCACGGGTGTCAACGGCTGCCCCGATACAGTCACCCTGCACCTGACCATCAACCAGGGCGTGCATACCGATACCACGGCTACGGCTTGTACCACCTTCTCGTGGCACGGACAGACATACCTGGCTTCCGGCAACTATAACTTCTTCTCCACCGGCGTCAATGGCTGTCCCGATACGGTGACCCTGCACCTCACCATCAACCAGGGTGTGCATACCGATACCACGGCTACGGCTTGTACCACGTTCAGCTGGCATGGAGCTACGTACACAACCTCGGGCAACTATAACTTCTTCTCCACGGGCGTCAACGGCTGCCCCGATACGGTGACCCTGCACCTCACCATCAACCAGGGTGTGCATACTGATACCACAGCTACCGCTTGTACCACCTTCAGCTGGCACGGACAGAGCTATACCGCAAGTGGCAACTACAACTTCTTCTCCACCGGCGTCAACGGCTGCCCCGACACGGTTACCCTGCACCTGACCATCAACCAGGGTGTGCACACCGACACCACGGCCACAGCTTGTACCACCTTCAGCTGGCATGGATCTACTTATACTACAAGTGGCAACTACAACTTCTTCTCCACCGGCGTCAACGGCTGCCCCGACACGGTGACCCTGCACCTGACCATCAACCAGGGTGTGCATACCGACACCACGGCTACGGCCTGCTCTGTGTTTGCCTGGCACGGACAGAGCTATACCACGAGTGGCAACTACAACTTCTTCTCCACCGGCGTCAACGGCTGCCCCGATACGGTGACCCTGCACCTGACCATCAACCAGGGTGTGCATACCGATACCACGGCTACAGCCTGTACCACCTTCTCGTGGCACGGAGCTACCTACACAACCTCCGGCAACTACAACTTCTTCTCCACCGGCGTCAACGGCTGCCCCGATACAGTGACCCTGCACCTCACCATCAACCAGGGTGTGCATACCGATACCACGGCTACGGCTTGTACGCAGTTTGTATGGCATGGCCAGACATACCTGGCTTCGGGCAACTACAACTTCTTCTCCACCGGTGTCAATGGCTGCCCCGATACAGTCACCCTGCACCTCACCATCAACCAGGGCGTGCATACCGATACTACCGCCACAGCCTGCGCCCAGTATGTATGGCACGGACAGACCTATACTACATCTGGAGACTACAGCTTCACGACTCCCAATGGTGCCTGCACCGATACCACCGTACTGCACCTGACCATTGCCAATGGTACCCATACCGATACCACCGCCACGGCTTGCGGAACCTTCTCCTGGCATGGTGCCACCTACACGTCTTCGGGTGACTACAGCTTCACAGCTCCCAATGGAGCCTGTACCGACACCACCGTACTGCACCTGACCATCGCCAACGGTACCCATACTGATACCACCGCTACGGCCTGCGCAACCTTCTCCTGGCATGGTGCTACCTACACGTCCTCGGGTGACTACAGCTTCACAGCTCCCAATGGAGCCTGTACCGACACCACCGTACTGCACCTGACCATCGCCAACGGTACCCATGCCGATACCACCGCTACAGCCTGCGCAACCTTCTCCTGGCATGGTGCTACTTACACGGCTTCGGGTGACTACAGCTTCACAGCTCCCAACGGAGCCTGTACCGACACCACCGTGCTGCACCTGACCATCGCCAACGGTACCCATACTGATACCACCGCTACGGCCTGCGCAACCTTCTCCTGGCATGGTGCTACCTACACGTCCTCGGGTGACTACAGCTTCACAGCTCCCAATGGTGCCTGCACCGACACCACCGTGCTGCACCTGACCATCGCCAACGGTACCCATACTGATACCACCGCTACGGCCTGCGCAACCTTCTCCTGGCATGGTGCTACTTACACGGCTTCGGGTGACTACAGCTTCACAGCTCCCAATGGAGCTTGTACCGACACCACCGTGCTGCACCTCACCATCGCCAACGGTACCCATACTGATACCACCGCTACGGCCTGCGCAACCTTCTCCTGGCATGGTGCTACTTACACGGCTTCGGGTGACTACAGCTTCACAGCTCCCAACGGAGCTTGTACCG
>NZ_BAAHAL010000005.1:0-811 GCF_054777635.1 Flaviaestuariibacter terrae | reverse complement strand
TGTACCGACACCACCGTGCTGCACCTGACCATCGCCAACGGTACCCATACTGATACCACGGCTACAGCCTGTGCCCAGTATGTATGGCATGGTGCTACCTACACGTCTTCGGGTGACTACAGCTTCACAGCTCCCAACGGAGCTTGTACCGACACCACCGTGCTGCACCTGACCATCAACCAGGGTGTGCATACCGATACCACGGCTACGGCCTGCTCTGTGTTTGTATGGCATGGATCTACGTACACAACCTCGGGCGATTACAACTTCACAGCTCCCAACGGAGCCTGCACCGACACCACCGTGCTGCACCTGACCATCGCTAATGGTACCCATACCGATACCACGGCTACAGCCTGCGCCCAGTATGTATGGCACGGACAGACATATACCACATCTGGAGATTACAGCTTCACAGCCCCCAACGGAGCTTGTACCGATACTACCGTGCTGCACCTCACCATCGCCAATGGCACCCATACCGATACGACTGCAACCGCTTGCGGATCTTACCAGTGGCATGGACAGACGTACACCACATCTGGTGATTACAGCTTCACAGCCCCCAATGGTGCCTGCACCGACACCACCGTGCTGCACCTGACCATTGCCAATGGCACCCATACCGATACCACGGCTACCGCCTGCGGAGCCTTCTCCTGGCATGGTGCCACCTACACGTCTTCGGGTGACTACAGCTTCACGACTCCCAATGGTGCCTGCACCGATACCACCGTGCTGCACCTGACCATCGCCAATGGCACCCATACCGATACCACCGCTACCGCTTGCGGAGCCTTCTCCTGGCATG
>NZ_BAAHAL010000004.1:0-139903 GCF_054777635.1 Flaviaestuariibacter terrae | reverse complement strand
CCCATCCCGAACAGAGAAGTTAAGCCCCTCATGGCCGATGGTACTGCACCAACATGCGGGAGAGTAGGTAGCCGCCATATTTATTACAAAATCAGCCCCACAGTAATGTGGGGCTTTTTTTATGCGCCGAACATCCGGTTCTCCTGAGACTGCAGTTCCTACCGTATCATGACCATCGCGTACTGCGCCTTCCCCGGTCAGCGCCGGCGCATCTGGGTTCCATCGCTGCCTTTTTCGTCGATTGCTTCGATAGGAAAAAGGTGCTGCTATCCGGTTACCCGGGGTTCCTGCTGGGCACCCTGCTGCAGCACAGCAAGCCGTGGTTGCCGCCGAATGAGTTTTGAGCGGTGCGCTCCCCCCGATTCGCTTACTTTTGCGGCTCACTAACCTTCCTTATGGACCGCGATTCTTTGCTATACGCCTACCGCCAGATGTACCGGGTCAAGCAGATGGCCGAAACCTACGAGGCCAACCGTACGATCACCAAGTACGTGCACTCCACCTCGCGCGGGCATGAGGCGATCCAGCTCGCCACCGCGCTGCAATTGCTTCCCTGCGATTGGGTGAGCCCTTACTACCGCGACGAAAGCCTTCTGCTTGGTTGCGGCTGGAGCCCGTACGAGCTGATGCTCCAGCTCCTGACGAAGGGAGACGATCCCTTTACCGGTGGGCGCTCGTATTACAGCCATCCCAACAGCCGGCAGGCCGATCGTCCCAAGATGATCCACCAAAGCAGCGCCACGGGGATGCAGGTGATCCCTACGACGGGTTTGGCCCAGGGCATCCAGTACCTCGAGCGCATTGAATCGCCGCTTCTGCAGAAAGGCCCCGACGGCGAGCTCCCGGTGGTGATCTGTTCACTGGGCGATGCGTCGGTAACGGAGGGCGAAGTGAGCGAGGCCTTCCAGTTTGCCGTGTTGAAAGAGCTTCCGGTGATTTACCTCGTGCAGGATAACGAATGGGGGATCTCCGTGACGGCGGCCGAGGGACGGGCGATGGATGCCTATGAATACGCCGCCGGCTTCAAAGGCCTCAACCGCGTGCGCGTGGATGGCACCGATTTCGAGGCCTCCGCCGATACGATGCGCAAGGTGGTGAACCACGTGCGCGCCAACCGCCGTCCCTGGCTGGTTCACGCCAAAACCTGCCTGCTCAATCACCACACGAGCGGTGTCCGCAAGGAATTTTACCGAAGCGAGGAAGACCTGGCGAAGCATGCCTGCAGCGATCCGCTGATCCTGTTGCGCCAGAAGCTCGCCGGTACCGTAGATCCTGCGGAGTTAACGCGGATTGAAGAAGAAGTTACCATCGAAATCAAGGATGCCTTTGAGCGCGCGGTGGCGGCGCCCGAGCCCGATCCGGCGCGTGTGGCCGACCACGTATTTGCGCCGACACCGGTAACGGAG
Source organism: Flaviaestuariibacter terrae (assembly GCF_054777635.1). Taxonomy (NCBI): domain Bacteria; kingdom Pseudomonadati; phylum Bacteroidota; class Chitinophagia; order Chitinophagales; family Chitinophagaceae; genus Flaviaestuariibacter; species Flaviaestuariibacter terrae. The sequence goes on along the minus strand of NZ_BAAHAL010000004.1, from coordinate 138,497 downwards.
GAGCGCGGTGAGCGCACGCCTGCCGGAAAAGACAAAGTGATCATGGTGGACGCGGCGCTTTTCGCGATCCGCGAGCTCATGGCCGAAAACCCCGAATGCCTTCTTTACGGGCAGGATGTGGGCAAGCGCCTTGGTGGTGTATTCCGCGAAGCGGCTACCCTCGGCGAGCAGTTCGGCGACCACCGTGTATTCAATACCGCCATCCAGGAAGCTTATATCATTGGATCGACGGTGGGCATGAGCGCCGTTGGCCTCAAGCCAATCGTAGAAGTACAATTCGCCGACTATATCTATCCTGGCTTCAACCAGCTGGTGACCGAGATCTCGAAAAGCTGCTACCTCTCCTGCGGCAAGTTCCCGGTATCGAGCATCATCCGCGTGCCCATCGGGGCGTACGGTGGCGGCGGTCCGTACCACAGCGGTTCCGTGGAATCGACGCTGCTTACAGTAAAGGGGATCAAGATCGCGTACCCGTCGAACGCAGCCGATATGAAGGGCCTGCTGAAGGCGGCCTACCTCGACCCGAACCCCGTGGTGATGCTTGAGCACAAGGGCCTTTACTGGAGCAAGGTGCCGGGCACGGAAGACGCCAAGACCGTGGAGCCGGCAGCCGACTACGTGCTGCCTTTCGGAAAGGGTGCCGTGGTACTGGCGGCTGACGATGAAGCCGTCGACAACGGGGAAAGCTGCTGCGTCATCACCTACGGCATGGGCGTGTATTGGGCGAAGGCGGCGGCGAAGAATTATCCCGGGCGCGTGGAGGTCATCGACCTGCGCACCCTCTTCCCCCTCGACGAGGAGCTGGTGTTTGCAACCGTGCGGCGTCATGGGAAATGCCTCGTGCTTACCGAGGAGCAGCAGAACAACTCCTTTGCCGAGGCGCTCTCGGGACGTATCTCCAAAGCCTGCTTCCGCTCACTCGACGCGCCGGTGGAAGTACTCGGCGCGCTCAACCTGCCGGCGGTTCCGCTCAATACGGGCCTCGAGGCGGCGATGCTGCCGACAGCGGCAAAAGTGTCGGAGCGGCTGGGACAGTTGCTCAACTACTGATAGACGGCCGCAAGCGGCCTGGAGCGCGAAGTCGCTACGGCACGACGGCACGATAGAATTGCCAAGTAATAAACGAAGAAGCCTCGCATTGCGGGGCTTCTTCGTTAGCTATCGTTGTGCCGTTGTGTCGTCGTGTCTTTGCGTATGAGCGCGCCTGCGCGCTTAATCCACCAGGTTGTTCTTGACGGCGAAGAAGACGAGGCCGGCGGTGTTCTTGGAGCCGAAGCGTTCCATGAGGCGGTCTTTGATGGCTTCGACGGTACGGTTGGAGATATCCATTTTCTCGGCGATCTCGGTGGCCGTGTACTCCATGCAGATATATTTCAGCACGTCTTTTTCGCGGTCGTTGAGCACGATCTCGCTGTTGAGGGAGGGGATCGTCTTCTGGCGGCTGTGCGCCTTCTTGAGGAGGATGCGGTTGACGAAGTTGTTGAGGTAATAGCCTTTCTCGTACACGTCGATAATGGCCTTGCGGATCTCCTGGGGCTCGGCGTTTTTGAGGAGGTAGCCCTGGGCGCCGTTCTCCATCATGTGCGACACAAAGCGCTCGTCTTCGTACATGCTCAGTACGATGATGTGGATGCCGGGACGGTCTTTGGAAAGCTGCTTGGTGGTTTCGATGCCGTCTTTGATGGGCATCCGGAGATCCATCAGTACGACATCCGGGTCGGAAAGCGCGATGCCGTTGAGGAGCTCCTCACCGTTTTCCGCTTCCTGAACGAATTTGATATTGGCGTATTGGCGGAGCGACAGGATGACGCCCTTGCGAAAAATCTTGTGATCATCGGCGATCGCCACTTTAATGACTTCCATAGGTTCTTGCTACCTCGGGGCAAAGTTAGGATTTATTGGACCTCCTCACGGGGCACCTCGAGGGTCACTTTGTAATAGGTTTGGGAGGCGTCCTTCTCGAAGAGGATCTTTCCGTGGGCCACGCGGAGGCGGCTGCTGATATTCTTGAGGCCGAGGCCCGTCTTGCTTTTGTTGAGGCGCTCGAAGTCGGCCTGCACGATGCCGCGGCCGTCGTGGTGGAGGCGGAGGACGAAGTTGTCGCCCTGCATGTGCTGGGTGATGTGGATGAAGGAGGAATTGGAGTGCTTGAGGATGTTGTTGACGAGTTCCTGGATGACGCGGAAGATGAGCAGCTCGGTATCGGGGCGGAGGCGCTCGCGGTACTCGTGGAAGCGGCTCGACACATTGAGCTGGCCGGAGCCGCCGATCTTCTGCACCAGGTCGTTGACGGCGCTTTCGAGGCCGAAGTTGCGCAGGGTAGGGGGCATCAGCTGATGGGAGATGTTGCGGATCAGCTGGATGGTGTCGTCGAGGATCTGGCGGGCCTGGAAGATGCTCTGGAGCTGCGTGGCCTTGTCGAGGTTCACCAGGTTCTCGTTGAGGTAGAGGCGGGCCGTGGCCAGCAGCGGGCCGGCATCGTCGTGGAGGTCGGCGGCAATACGCGAGCGCTCCTCCTCCTGGAGTTTCACGGATGCGTTGAGGAGCACCTTCTGCTGCTCCTGCTCCATTTCCTGCAGGGTGTTCTGGTAACGAATCACCTTGCGCTGGTGGAAGATGATGAAAAGGATGAGGCCGGCGACGAGTACCAACATACCCAACGTGCCTAATAGTAGGGCGGTAGAAACTGATGTGGCTGTCGTTGCTTGTATTAGGAACATATTTATCTGCTACAATATGCCTGGTTCGGCTCTGAGTGAAAAAGGTAGGTATCTGTTTTTCATGAATGTCATGATGCTGACGACGAATGCAACATTCTTTAAAATAGCACACAAATTTCCAAACATCCAGAAGATGTGGCGGGTTCTCGTATCTACTTGATTCGCGAAAACGTATAGGAAGAAATTGCCAGCGAGGTAAACAAGAATGCCCGCCACAATCCAAAAGGAGAAGCGGGTATACAATGGACCTTGCGAAACGTTGTCCATTTCTTCAAAAAGGAAGTAAAACGCGTAAATGAGCAGAAGAATAGATTCCACGCCAATGGGCACGGAATCTAAAACGTTTTTTGGGCCGTAAAATCGATAAATCAACCAAAAGGCTGTAAACCCAATACTCAGAAAAAAAATGATCTTTTTGGCAATTTTCGCTTTAATAATGTGAAAAAAGGCCCGAGATAGGAGAGTGTACTCAACGAGAGTAAAAATTGAATAAAGTAACAGTGTCACGCGCATCGTGACGAACTGAGTGGAGAAGTTGGTTAGAAATTCAAAGCCCGCATACAGTGAAATAACTTTCAGGACCTTGTTTTTCCTGCTTTGAGTAAATGTTAGGAAGAAGACCAGGCAAGGCAATAGCGGAATATAGGTCGCTATATAATAAAAAAGGTCTTCTATAGTTTTGGTCATCGACCAAATATAGAAAACCTTTCAAATCTTTTTAAGTTTGCCTTATACAGCGTCCCACCAAGCCGCATCCGGGGGAATCGGGTCTGTGGGGAGGGAACGGTAGATAGTTTTCGTTTTCATACCAGTAAGTTTTCGTTTTTAGGTGGTGTAAAATTGAACATCACCGAAACCGAAGGGAATAAGTGAAATTCCTTATCGTCTAACCGATTTCGCTTTGAAACTCAGTGGTATTGGGATTTTACCTAACTATTCGAACGGAGGAATACGATTGAAAAAGCGAAATTCTACGTACCAAAAATAGTAAAATTACTATCTAAATATGGTGTCTTTACGACGACTTAGCCTAGATTTCGAATTTCAGATAGCTAATTGATTGAATCGGATGCTTCCGGACGTTATAGACTAGTATAAGCGTTAAGATAATTATCAGCAGCAAGTGATAAGTATTTATGATAATGGCTAGCTGCGCGTTCGATTGCATTTTCAAGAAGGCTGAACATGGGAAAAAAAGTAACGACAACACAACATAGCAGAAGAACGCATACATAGTTGGCGTCACAAATGTGGACATTATATTTTCCTTGTATAGCGTCAAGTAGTATACCGTCAAGTAAATGGTGAAGAAGGCATAAGAAAGCCCAGATGCCAACTCTCCCAAAATTCTGGCCTCAGCCGACGATTGTGCACCACTAAGCGCGATAAAAATTATGAAGTGGACCACTAAAAGAAGTGCTCCAAGGAGCCTAGCGAAAGATTTCAGGGAAGGAACATTTAAGTCATAGTTCACCAGTTCAATACATAGATAATACTCAACAATTACAAAAAGGCCGTTAATGACTTCATAGGTTTTGCCAAAAGATGTCCACGAATATTTTGGCCTAAGGAGTTTAAATATTACAAAGTAGATATCGGCAGAAAGAAAAATTACAAAGAAGCCAACGCAAAAAATTGCTCCGATCTTCTTTAGATGGACCTGCCTTTTTGACTGCCGAATTGAAAAGAAGGAAAAGAGTAATACCGATTCGACAATCGGTTTGCAGTAAAAGCTCTCTTTCCAATCATTATTTACGTTGTGGATTATTCGTTCTAAAGTTGTCACTGCAATTATTTTTTGTTTAATCCGTCACCAACCCATTTTTCACCGCGAGCATCGCAAGGCCAACGCGGCTTTTGACATCCAGCTTGAAGAACAGCGCATCGCGCAATACGTCCACGGAACGGGGTGTCAGCTTCATTTCCTGGGCGATCTCCTTATAGGTGCGGTCGGAGCAGACCAGCTTGAGGAAGCGCAGCTCCTGGTCGCTCAGCATCGTGTTTTGACCGGGCGGCCGCTCGCCGGCGGCCTGCTGCCGGAACATGTTGGCCAGCTTGCCCGCGGTTTGCGATGAATAATAGAAGCCGGTTTCGATCACCGACTGGATGGCGCAGCGTAGCTCGGTGGGGGAAGCGTCTTTCTTGATAAACCCTTTTACGCCCAACTGAAGCAGCCGGATCAGCGCGAGCTCTGAATCGTACATCGTCAGCATCAGCGTACTCACCTGCGGAAAGTCGCGCTGCAGGGCCTCGGCCGTGTCGTAGCCGTTCAGGTGCGGCATGTTGAGGTCGAGGAGTACGATGTCGGGCACTTTGCCGGCGCGTATTTTCTCCAGCAGCTCGGAGCCGTCGCCGGATTCGTGCAGGACAGCGCAGTTCTCGAACCCGCTGACGAGGTGGGAGAGCGCGTTACGGAGCAGGATGTGGTCGTCGGCCAGTGCGATCTGGATCGTTTTGTTCTTTTTCATGCGGGTCGCCTATTGGTAGTTCAAAAATGAATTGTGTGCCCTCACCGGGAACCGAATGCACCGAAAAGGATCCGTACAGAAGCTCCACGCGGCTGCGGAGCGTATGGATCCCGGTTGATTTTCCGCGCTTGGCGACCACTTCCTCGGTCGTAAACCCAACGCCGTCGTCGCGCACTTCCACGCGGATCCGCTCCGGTGCGTACAGCAGGCGGAGGCTCGCACTCGAGGCTTGGGCATGCTTCAGGATATTGTTGAAGCATTCCTGTACCGACCGGAAGACCAGCAGTTCCTGCTGCGCCGTGATGAAAGCCGTCTCACCCGTAATCTCGAATTCAATCTGCAGCTGCGACACGCGCCGGATGCGATCGATCTCGGCCTTCAGCGCGTTGAACAGACCCTGCTGGTGAATGATGTCGGCATTAAGGCCGCGGGAAATGGAGCTGAGGTCGTTGATGGCGCCGCTGATAAGTTGCTGCGCGCTTTCGGCCATGTCCTTCACCGGAAGCAGCTCGTTCATCTGGTGGAGCGTCAGCTTGGCCAGCGTCAGTGAGAGGTTGATATTGTCGTGGATCTCCTGGGCAATATTCTTGAAGGTCAGCTCCTGGATCTCGATCTGGGAGCGCAGCAGGTTCTGGGCGTGCTCCGACTTCAGCGCAAGCAGCGAGGCCTGGAAAGCGAGGTGGCGTTTCTGGTTCATCAGCAGCAGGGTCATCAGCACACCCAGCACCGCGGTGATAACGATGATGGTGGCAACCAGGAACACCGCGATATACCGGGGCGGTGTGAGATTGTGCATGAAACTAAAGTTAACAGCCCCCTTCAACTTTCGTATGGGAAAAAAAACAGTTTTTGATGGGATTTTTCCCATGGCCGGTTTACAACAGCGCTGCATCTTGTGATTTACAGCGCCCGGCGTGTTTTTCTCGCGGCGCTTCCGGAAAAAAAGGCGGCCGCGACGGGAAAAGCATCAGGCCAGAGGCGCGCGGACCGGTCTAGCTTCGGGACATCGCTAAACCTATGACCGTATGAAACGCATATCCTTCCTCGTGCTGCTGTCGCTGTGCCTCCTGCGCAGCGCAGCCCAAGGGGCCCACGGAGCGTCGCTTGCCGATTCGCTGGCGGAGCCCGCGCCCGCTGCCGGCAACCCGCAGCTCCGGAGCTACGCCGCTACGGCCAGCCTCCTGGATGCGGCGCTGACGTCGCTCAATTCCATGCAATCGCTGGTGAGTAAGGACAATTACCGCAACCGCGTACAGGCACTTAACAACCCCGCCTCCTCCGAACTTGGCTACAGCCTCGAGGGGGAGATCCAGGCAGCGTTGCAGCCGATCCTGTCTAAAGCCCGGAGCGTCGCTCCTTCGAAGTTCAGCCAGGTGGTCAGCTCCCTGCTCCAGGCGCCGAAGCCAGCCACGGGAAGCCTCTCGCTGCTGCCGACGCTGAGCGCGCTTGTGAGCAACCTCGCGATCCAGGAAAAGCGCGTGACACGCGAGGATGTCGATTCCTTCCTGCGGCGAAGCGCGCGGTATTTTGCACCCTACGAGCAGCTGCACGCGGCCAACGAGCGCTTCGAGCAACAAGTGGCGCGGCTTAACGGCCGCCTGACCGAACTGCAATTCGACATCCGCGAGTACACGCTTGACATTGTGACGCTGCTGCATCCCCGCGAGCCGCGCGGCGCACTGCGGCAACGACCGCTCGAGGAGTTGCTCCTGCAGTATCTCGACGGACCGGTGCTTGATACGACCGCCGTGCCTTATCCCAGCGACGGGGTGAAGGGAGCGAAGGATATCTGCAACAACGTGGAGAAGCTTTTCCGCGAGTACCAGAAGATCTACGGTGACAACTACAACGACATCCGCGGCATCGTGCAGTCGGCGCGGGCGCTGGGCCGGAGCGGCGCTCCTTCTGCCGATGCAACGCTGCGCGAGCTCGAGACGCTTTACAATGAAAGCGCGCAGGCCGACGTGCTCAACCTCCGTCTGCGCACCCTGGCCGGCCGCCTGCAGGCGCTCGTGCTTACGACGCAGGCCGCCCGTTAGGTCCATCGTCTCTTTAACGCCCTTCGCCACGCAATGAGGCCCGCCGGCTGTTTTGAACGAAGCAGTGCGGAATTTATTTCGTATACTCGCAGACCGCGCCGGGCGGGCTCTGAACGGGCAAATGCGCTACATTTGCGCCAGTCCTACAGAGCGAATCGATACTTATCAAAAACCAACCACCGAAATGACCGCGACCCAGCAGCAGATCCGGGTGGCCATTGCCGACGATCACAAGATCTTCCGCGACGGGATCAAGATGGCCCTCACCGGGCGCAACTACATCAAGATCCTGTGGGAGGCAGAAGACGGCAAAGACCTCCTCCACAAGATGAAGATCAAGCAGCCCGACGTGCTGCTGATGGACATCCGGATGCCCGAAATGGACGGTGCCAACGCCATCTCGCTTCTCCGCAAGGAGTACGAGGAGGTCAAGATCATCGTGCTTACGATGTACGACGACCAGGAGATGATCACCAAGATGATGGAAATGGGCGCCAATGCCTACCTCACCAAAACCACCGACCCCGACGAGATCTACGAGGCCATCCTTACCGTGATGAACGACGAGTTCTATTTCAACGACCTCGTAAACAAGGCGGTGCTGCTGAAGCTCCAGTACAAGAAGAAGGTAAAGCAGTACTACCCCAACACGGTGCAGTTTTCCGAAAAGGAGCTCAAGATCCTCAAGTGCATCGCCGAGGACAAGACCACCGAGGAGATCTCCAAGGAGGTGTTCCTGAGCCCCCGCACCATCGAAACGATCCGCCAGAAGATGAAGGAAAAGGTGGGCGCCAAAACGATCGCCGGCCTGGTGATGTACGCCATGCGCAACCGCCTCCTCGAATAATCCCCCGAACGCAATTGGAGAATATCAACGACCGCTTTTTTGACGGCCAGTACCGCGAGGTCTGGCGCCGTACCATCCCCGCCGGCCTTACCGCCGCCGAGTGTGATTTCATCCAGCAGGCTGCCGGCCTCGGTGCCGGCGACGCCGTGCTCGACCTCCTCTGCGGCTATGGCCGTCATGCGCTGGAGCTCGCCCGCCGCGGGCAGCCCGTGACGGCTGTGGACAACTCGGCGCCCTATATCGACGAGATCCGCGCCGCCGCTGCCGCCGAAAGCCTCCCCGTGGAGGCCGTCTGCGCCCCGGCCCTCGACTACCGTGCCGCCGCCGGCGCCTATGCCGCGGTGCTGTGCATGGGCAACTCCTTTGCCTTCTTCGACGCCGCCGATACGGCGCGCTTTTGCCGGCAGATCGGCGAAGCCCTGCGCCCCGGCGGCCGCTTTATCCTCAATAGCTGGACGGTTGCCGAGGTGGCGCTGCGTCACTTCCAGGAGCGTGTGTGGAACCGCCTCGAAGGCTATAAGTACCTTGTCGAAAACCGCTGGCTTTCGGGACCGAGCCGGATCGAATCGGAACATACCCTCGTGAGCGACGCCGGCGTGGAGACCCTCCAGGCGGTGGATTATATCTACAGCCTCAACGAGCTCGAAGCCTTCTTCGGCGCGGCCGGGATGGAGCTCGAAGGGATCTGGAGCACGCCGCGCAGGCGCCCCTTCCGCCCCGGCGACCCGGTGGCCTATATCGTGGCCAAAAAGGCCGGCTAGGTGAAAGTGCCTATTGCCCGCGGCCTATACATAGCGTAATTTTACGATGTCAAAAGACGTAGTTGCCCGCAGGCTTCGGTAGGAAGATGCAGGTACCTTTGCCTTGGTTAATTTACGCAACCAATAGCTGTTATGAAAAATCCTGAAGACCGTATCAAAGTGGCGATCGCCGACGATCATCATCTTTTCCGCACCGGCGTGCGGACTTCCCTTTCCGCGTACCGCGACATTCACATGGTTGCCGAGGCCGAAAACGGCATGCAACTGCTCAACCTCCTTCGTCATATCCACCCCGACGTGGTGCTGCTCGATATCCAGATGCCGATCATGGACGGCCTTGCGACGCTCCCTGAGATCAAGAAGCTGTATCCCGATGTGAAGGTGATCATGCTTTCGATGCACAACGACCACTCGATGATCAGCCGCATGATGGAGCTCGGCGCGAATTCCTACCTCACCAAGGAGTCGGATTCGGAAACGATCTACCAGGCGGTGAAGACCTGCTTCGAAGACGAGTTCTTCTTCAACGACCTCACCAATAAGGCGCTCCTCAACCGCCTCCGCACGCGCAATGAGCCGAAGGATATGGACCTCGACGCGCCGCTGACCGACAAGGAAAAAACCATCCTCAAACTGATGTGCGAGGAGAAGAGCACCAAGGAGATCGCCGAGATGGTCGAGATCTCGCCGCGCACCGTTGAAGCCATCCGCGACAAGCTCAAGGTAAAGACCGGCGCCAAGTCGATGGCCGGCCTTGTGATGTACGCCGTGAAGGCGGGGATTGTGGCGCAGGCCTAAAAAATATCGAATATCGAATATCGAATATCGAAGTGAGCCCCCTGAGAGCGGGGCTTTTTCGTGGGCCTATCCGTAGTTATACGGCCCGGAGGGGGGAGCGCTGGCTGTCGAGGCGGGCGATGAGGGCTTCGATGCTTTGACGCCACGCCGGCCCGTCGTGGTCGTTTTCGGACCAGAGCTCCCGGAGCTCGGAGCTGTCGGAAAGTAGCTTGCGCAAAGCGGCGATTGCCTTACTGCGGAAGGGGGCCAGGTCTATGTCGGGATGGCGATCGGGAAAGCTGTCGATGGGCAGCGGCTCTTCGTCGCCGGCCTCGGTATAGCGGGTGCCATTGAGCTGGCGATCGACGTATGCTGCCGCCACGATAGCGGCACTGCCGGTGTCGGCGTCGAGGTAATCGCTTTCGAGGGATTCGGAGAAAATGTCCCCGATCATATCTACCGGGTCATCGGTTTCCTCGATGTCGTCCATGTAATCGAAGGCCGCGTCGCTCTCAAAGTAAGAAGGTCCCCAGGCACCCATATGGAAAGGTTTTGATGGCCTCCAAATTAGCCATTCGCCGGTGATTTCCGTGCCCAACGGGTTCCCTGCCTTATTTTGCGGCATGCCGCTCATTTGCCACAACGGTCGTTTTGTCGATGCTTCGGCGCCGGTGCTCCCCGGCGACAACCCTGCGTTCAAGTGGGGCGAGGGCCTTTTCGAGACGATGCGGATGACGCAGGGACAAATCCCGCTCGCGCGGCGGCACTGGGCCCGGCTCGAAGAAGGGCTGACGCGGCTCGGGATGAACGATGCCGCGCTGCAGCCGGCGGTACTGGAAAATTTGCTCGGCGAGCTTGCGCTTCGCAACAAATGCCAGGAGCGCGCCCGCCTGCGGCTGCAGGTGTACCGCGAGGGCGCGGGTCTTGGCTTCGTGGCCGAAGCAGCGCCGCTTGATGGTGCCGATGCCGGCTGGAACGAGCGCGGCTGGCAGATCGAAGTGTTTGCCGACGCGCGGATCGCCGCCGACGCTTTCTCCTCGCTGAAACGCTCCAATTATCTTCCCTACGTGCTTGCCGCGCGCCGCGCCGCCGACCTGGGCATCGATGAGTGCTTCCTAGTCAATGCGTGGGGCAATGTGTGCGACGGTGCAAGGACCAACCTGTTCGTTGTAACGAACGGGCAGCTGCGGACGCCACCGCTCTCCGAAGGCCCGATCGATGGCGTGCTGCGCCGGCAGCTGCTGGAGTTACGCGCGCAGGAGGGAGAACCTGTAGAGGAAGTGCCGCTGACAATGGAAGACCTGCTCGCCGCCGACGAGATCTTCCTGACCAATGCCCTCCGGGGCATCCGCTGGGTGGGCCGTTTCCGGCAGCGGAACTATGGCTGCGCTGTTTCCAGAGACCTTTATGCCCGCCTCGGCGAACCTTTCGGCGAGCCGGTTGTTGGGTAAGGCGTGACACAAGCCCTCAGCATTTTCTGGTTTCGCCGCGACCTCCGTCTCCACGACAACCGCGGCCTCGACGCCGCCCTTCGCAGCGGCCGCCCCGTACTGCCCGTTTTTATTTTCGACCCTCTGATACTGGACCGCCTCGAGCCCGACGACCGGCGTGTTCCCTTTATTTATGCGGCTCTGGAACGCCTGCAGGAAGGATTGGTAGCCGCCGGCAGCGCCCTGGAAGTGCTCCATGCAACACCCGAAGAGGCTTTCCGTCAGCTGTCCGAGCGCTACTCGATCGAAGCGGTTTATACCAACCACGATTACGAGCCTTATGCCCGCGAGCGGGACGCCCGGATCGGAGGACAACTCGCGGAGCGTGGCATTGCGTTTCATACCTACAAAGACAGCGTACTGTTTGAGAAAGACGAAGTGCTGAAGGATGATGGCGCTCCTTACCAGGTGTACACTCCTTACTACAAGAAGTGGCGGGCAAGGCTGCGCGCCGAAGGAATACAGCAGGCTCCGTCGGAGAGCGGTCTCCCGTATTTCTACAGGCGGCCGGCTGCCGCGTGGCCGACGCTTCCCGCTATGGGCTTCACGGCTGAAAAAACAGTTCTCGAAATCCCCTGGCCCGGCGCAGCGCTGCTGCGTGGCTACCACGACAATCGCGACAAGCCCGCCGTGGCCGGCACGTCACGTCTTGGTCCGCATCTCCGCTTCGGTACCGTGAGCATCCGTCAGCTGGCAGAGGCGGCCGAGGAGCACAGCGAAACATTTTTGAAGGAGTTGTGCTGGCGCGAATTCTTTTGCCAGCTGCTCTGGCATCACCCCGATACGGAGCATGCCTTCAAGCCAGAGTACGACCGCATTGCCTGGCGCGATGATGAAGAAGGCTTTGCGCGCTGGTGCGAAGGCCGTACGGGCTACCCGCTCGTGGACGCAGGCATGCGCGAGCTGGCGGCCACCGGCTTCATGCACAACCGGGTGCGGATGGTTGCGGCCTCTTTTCTCTGCAAGCACCTGCTCATCGACTGGCGCTGGGGCGAGGCCTGGTTTGCGCGGCAGCTGCTCGACTTCGAGCTTGCTTCGAACAACGGCAACTGGCAGTGGGTGGCGGGCTGCGGCTGCGATGCGGCGCCCTACTTCCGGGTGTTCAACCCGGAGCTGCAGGCGCAGCGCTTCGACCCGCAGGAAATTTATATCCGACGCTGGGTACCCGAATTTGGAACGGATGCCTACCCCGCGCCGATCGTGGAGCACAAGCTCGCCACGGCGCGCTGCATCGCGGCCTACAAGAAGGCGCTGGGCAAGGAGACGCTTAGCCTATTCCCATAAGCGGGGTGCCGCCGAGCCGGTGCTTTCCGTATAAATACGGGCAAAGGTGTCGATGGCATGCCGGCCCTCTTCGCCGAAATCGGTGGAGTAGTTGTTGACGTACAGTTCGATGTGCTGCCGCATCACCGATTCTTCCATGGCCTGCGCATTCTGCTTAACGTAATCGCTCAGCGCCGGGTAGTCGTGGAAGGAGCGCACCAGGCTCTCGCGGATCTGCGTCTCCACCTGCCGTGCCACTTCCTCGCCGAGCGAGCGGCGGATCGCGATGCAGCCCAGCGGGATCGCCGCATTGTTCTTCTCCTCCCATACTTCACCCAGGTCGGCCACTTTTACGAGTCCGCGCTGGTGATAGGTAAAGCGATTCTCGTGGATGATGACGCCCATGTCGACCTGGCCGCTGAGCACGGCATCCTCGATCTCCGAAAAAAGCATCGGCACGCGTCGCGTTACCATGGGGAAGGCATGGTGCAGCAGGAAGTTGGCCGTCGTGTTTTCACCGGGGATGGCTACGGTGCAATGCTCAGGGCTCGGGAGATCCACGAGGCGGCGGGCGATGAGCAGCGGGCCTACGCCTTTGCCAAGCGCTGCGCCCGAGTTGAGCAGGCGATACCGATCGCTTACGCCGAAGAAGGCCGGGAAGCTGAGTTTCGTGACATCCAGCTTTTCGTGGGCCGCCCATTCATTGAGCGTCTGCACGTCTTCAAGCACAGGGTCATACGACAGCCCGCCGAGTTCGATGCCGCCGTTGACGAGCGAGTCGAAGATGAAGGTATCGTTGGGGCAGGGAGAGAAGCCAAGGGTCAGTTTCATAGAGAAAGAAGTTGAGGGATGAGTGTGTCGAGCTGGCCGTTGAGGGCCGCGATGCTGTCGCGCAGCCGCCAGCGGGCCTTGTCGCGCTCACCGATATAGTTGGAGAAAGAGCGCAGCTGCAGGAAGGGAAGGTCCCATTTTCGTGCCGCGTACTGAAATGCCGCGCCTTCCATCGATTCGGCCACCGCGTTCCAGGCACGTCGGTAGTAATCGATCTGTGCGGTATCCGTAGAAATGCTGTTGACGCTGACGGCATCGACGACCGGAAGCCCGGAGCGTTCGGGAAGCCCGCTGTCGTTGGGCAGCCGCCCGCCCCGCCAGGGCGCGCCGTCGGGCGCACCAAAGCCGAGTTCGAAGCTGCTCCGGAAGCGGCCGTTCTCATATACGCCCTGGTCGCCAATGCCGTCGGAGCCGATGGCGACGACCGAAGCCAAGGGGCGATCCGGGTCGAGGCAACCCGCGATACCGGCCTGGAGCAGCAGCCGGGGCCGCTCGGTGGACAGGCGATCCGCGAGCGCGAAGGCGGTTTCGACAAGCCCGACGCCGCTGATGAGCACGTCGACGCGGCCGCCCCAGTCGCCAAGGCGGTCGAGCGTGGGCTGTACTTCAAAGGCGGTGGCCGAGCAAAGCAGGAGGTCGGGCATGGCGCAAAGCTAACGAGGGGGGCAGAAAAGTTTCGGGAGGTTTTGAAAGGTTTTGAAGGGTTTTGGAAGGGTTTGGTGGGTTTTGCGAGGGAGGCGGGAATGAGGCAATAGGGTCAGGGACGCGTCAACCGGGTTATCTTTGCGGAAATTTCCCGAACTGATGGTATTTCTTACGCGTGTGGAGCATTTTAATGCGGCGCACAAGTTATATAACCCGGCCTGGACGCCCGAGCACAACGACGAGGTGTTCGGCAAATGCGCCAACACAAACTGGCACGGGCACAACTATGAGCTGTATGTAACGGTCAAAGGGCGCCCGAGCGCAGATACCGGCTTTGTGATGGATGTGAAAAAGCTGAGCGGCCTCATTAAAGAATTCGTCATCGAAAAGGTGGACCACCGCAACCTGAATTTAGATGTCGATTTTCTCGAGGGGCAGTTCTGCTCCACCGAAAACCTGGCCATCGGCATCTGGAACCAGCTGAAGCCGCAGCTTCCCGAAGGCGTGGCGCTGCATTGCATCAAGCTGTACGAGACGCCGCGGATCTACGTCGAGTATTTCGGCGACGAAAATTAGCACCCGGTTGACTGAACCGATCTTACATTTAGGTGTTCTGCGTTTTACGTTTTAGGTTTCCAAGGGAAAGGCATCCGGTACCCGGTGTCGGCGCCTGCAACCCGGGATTCAAAACAGAGAACGTAGAAACATAAAACGTTTTCATGGGAGAGAGAGTTTCCGTTTTTCGCCGCGAGCATTTCAATGCCGCACACCGCCTGTTCAATCCCACGTGGAGCGAAGAGACCAACGCCAAGGTGTTCGGCAAGTGCAGCCTTCCGCATTACCATGGTCACAACTACGAGCTGGAGATCAAGGTCACCGGAGAGGTAGACCCGCGCACAGGCTTCGTGATGGACATGAAAGTGCTGTCCGACCTCGTGCAACAGCAGGTGGTGGAGCGCTTCGATCACAAGAATCTCAATCTCGACACCAAGGAGTTCCAGCAGCTGAATCCCACGGCCGAGAACATTTCGATCGTCATCTACCGGCTCCTACGTCCGTATATCGACCAGCACCTCGACCTGAAGCTGCGGTTGTACGAGACGCCGAGGAACTATGTTGAGTACCCGACGGAGTAATTGGGGATGTAGGATCCCGGATGGAGGATCTCGGATGTAGGATCTCGGATGTCGGATCTGGATTTTGGATTTCAGATTTTGGATTTCAGATTTTTTGCAGGTGTTAGGACAAAAATTTCAAGCTTTATTTATTTCTGAAGAATGGCTTATCATAAAAAAGAATACTACGACCAGGATGTTACGGAGGGCATGATGGATGCCTACAAGCGGATCATCGAGCTCACCGGTGAGGACGCGGGCCGTGAGGGTCTTTTGAAAACACCGGAGCGCGCCGCGAAGGCGATGCAGTTCAACACGCAGGGCTATACGCTCGATGCGGTGCACATCCTGAATTCGGCGCGCTTTCGCGAGGATGTGAGCGAGATGGTCATTGTAAAGGATATCGAGCTGTACTCGATGTGCGAGCATCACCTGCATCCGTTCTATGGCAAGGCGCATATCGCTTATATCCCCAACGGGTACATTACGGGCCTGAGCAAGCTTGCGCGGGTGGTGGACGTCTATGCGCGCCGACTGCAGGTGCAGGAGCGCCTCACCACGCAGGTCCTCGACGCGATCCGCGAAAGCCTCAACCCGCTCGGTGTTGCCGTCGTGATCGAGGCCAAGCACCTGTGTATGATGATGCGGGGCGTGCAAAAGCAGAACTCGGTAACCACCACCTCCGCGTTCTACGGCGAGTTTCTCGACAACCATGTCACCCGTAACGAATTTCTCAAGCTGATCGGCTCGAGCCTCTCGTAGGGCCTGTTGCCAGGTTTACCTGCAACAGCTTGACCAATCTGCAGCCATGGGTAACTCCCATGGTTTTTCTTATCCGGAATGGCCGGCCTTTGCCACCCTGATCGGCGGGCGGATCGGTAGAATTGCTGACCATCGGGCGCGGGTTCTTTACCCGGCCCGGGCGAAACCGGGAGACAGCGAATGAACACGAAGCCCTAATTTTGCTCACTTCGGTCCGCCGGCTCCAACATCCTTTCGGAAATACCGTTATCAAGAATCAGCAACCGATAAACAGACCAGTAGATCAATACAGTACAACCATGAAACACGCATTTGTTTTTCCCGGCCAGGGTGCCCAGTTCAGCGGGATGGGTAAGGCTCATTACGACAACAGTGCCTTCGCGAAGAAGTTATTTGAGCAGGCCAATGAGCAATTAGGATTCCGCATTTCCGATGTAATGTTTCATGGCTCGGATGAAGACCTGAAGCAAACGAAGATCACGCAGCCGGCGATCTTCCTGCATTCCGTCATCGCCTTCCGCGGCATCGAAGGTGCGCGCCCCGACATGGTAGCCGGGCATTCGCTTGGCGAATTTTCGGCGCTCGTTGCCAACGGCACGCTCAGCTTCGAAGACGGACTTCGTCTCGTGAGCCTCCGGGCCCAGGCGATGCAGGCTGCCTGTGAGCAGACGCCTTCCACGATGGCAGCTGTGTTGGGACTTGCCGACGACCAGGTCGAAGCTATCTGTGCGCAGGTGCAGGAGGAAAGCGGCGAGGTGGTTGTGCCGGCCAATTACAACTGTCCCGGCCAGCTCGTGATCTCCGGAAGCATCAAGGGTGTGGAGATCGCCTGTGAGCGGCTGAAAGCGGCAGGTGCGAAGCGCGCGCTGCTGCTGCCTGTTGGCGGTGCCTTTCATTCGCCGCTGATGGCTCCCGCGCGCGAGGAGCTCAGTAAAGCCATTACGTCAACGTACTTTAATACACCGTCCTGCCCGGTATACCAGAACGTGGCGGCGCGCGGGATTATCAACAAAGACGAAATCAAAGAAAACCTGATCGACCAGCTCACGGGTGCGGTGAAGTGGACGCAGTGTGTGCAGGCCATGATCGGTGATGGTGCGTCGCAGTTTACCGAATGCGGTCCGGGCAAGGTGTTGCAAGGTCTTGTTGCGAAGATTGACAAGACAGCGCAGACGGACGGGTTCCAATAAAATTTGCAGTGCGTCAGAAGGCAAGAGCAACCGCATCAGGTAGTCGGATCGCCTTGCTGCCGCTGTTGCCCTGTCGATCATCTTCGTAGTCGCCGTATTCAACCAGGCGAAGAACGACGCTGGCCTGTAAGGATACAGCACGCCATAAAACAAAAAAAGCCGGATGCATGCATCCGGCTTTTTTTGTGTCGTGGCGATCCGTATTTGTGTAAGGGATACACATTTGAAAGTGCGCTATTCCGCTTGGGGCAAGGGTTTGCGGGGTTTTACTCTTTTTTTACGTACATATACGAAAGGGTAGTTTTTCTCCTCTTGAAAGAATATATTAGCTGTTCAACCCTTTCAACACACACACACACATGAGAAAACAGTTACTCCTCCTTGGAGGACTGGCGCTCGGCTTATTTGCCGGTGCCCAGCAGCAACGTCGTTGCGCCTCCTTCCAGCACTTCCAGCAGCAGATGTCCCGCGATCCCGAAATGGCCCGCAACCAGCAGGCGATCGAGCGCTTCACCCAGGACCTGGCGGCCCGCCCGCAGAACGCGCAAACCCAGCGCGGCACGCCCGTTTACAACATTCCCGTAGTGGTGCACGTACTCTGGAACACAAGCGCGCAGAACATCAGCGACGCGCAGATCCAAAGCCAGATCACCGTGCTCAACGCCGACTACCAGCTCAATAACTCCGACACCGGTCTGGTGCCGTCGGCCTTTAAGAGCCTGGTTGCCGATTGTAAAGTATCCTTCTGCCTGGCGCAGCGCGACCCCTCGGGCAACGCGACCACGGGCATCATCCGCAAGCAAACAACGAAGACATCCTTCAGCGCCGATACCGACGATGCCAAGTCAAGCACTACCGGCGGCGACAATGCCTGGGACCGCAACAGCTACCTGAACCTTTGGGTGGTGCCTGCGATCACCTCGGGCGGCCAGGGAGGCATCCTTGGGTACGCGCAATTCCCGGGCGGCGCCGCTGCCACGGATGGCGTCGTAATCGGCTATAATTATTTCGGAACTACGGGTGCTGTAGCGGCTCCTTTCAACAAGGGACGCACGGCTACGCATGAAGTGGGTCACTGGCTCAACCTGCGTCACATCTGGGGCGACGAGGCTGCCTGCGCCCAGGACGATCTCGTAGGCGATACACCGCTTCAGGGCGCCGAGAACTATGGCTGCCCCACGTTCCCGCACACCGATGCCTGCTCCGGCGGCAATGGTGTTATGTATATGAACTACATGGACTACGTGGACGATGCCTGTATGATGATGTTCACAAACGGCCAGAAGACCCGCATGTACGGCGTGCTGCAAAGCGGCGGCTCGCGCGCTTCGCTGGCTTCTTCGCTGGGCTGCCAGGCCCCGGGCGGCGGCGCCTGCTCGGCCCCCAGCGGACTGAGTGCCTCATCGATCACCTCTTCGGGTGCCACGGTGAGCTGGTCTGCCGTCAGCGGTGCTGTTTCCTACACCGTACAGTACAAGACGAGCGGTGCAAGTATCTGGACAACTGCCGCGAGCGCAACAACGGCTACGTCGGTTAGCCTCACCGGCCTGACCGCGTCGACTACGTACAACTACCAGGTAAGCACCAACTGCTCCGGCTCAAGCAGTGCTTATACGGCTGCTTCATTTACCACGACGGCTGCGACATCGGGCTGTGGCTCGGCCTATGAGCCCAACGAAAGCCTGTCGGCTGCTGCCGCGGTTTCGACCGGCACAGCGCTTTCTGCCGCAATCACCACAACCACCGACCAGGACTGGTTCAAGGTGACGCTTGCTTCTACCTCGAACTTCAACATCTCGCTGACCGGTCTGGCGGGTGACTACGACCTTGTGCTTTACAACTCGGCGGGCACCCAGCTGGCGATCTCGGAGAATGGCGGTACTACAAGCGAGTCGATCGCGACTACGAACAGCGCTGCCGGCACCTATTATGTGAAGGTCTTTGGCTACAACGGCGCCAACAGCGCAACCTGCTACAGCCTTACCATCGGCGCCACGCCGGTTTCCGCTCCGACCTGCCCGGGTACTTACGACAACGGGACCAACGGTACAACCAGCGGCGCTGCGCAGATTCCTTTTAATACCGACATCAAAGGCACGATCGGTACTTCTACGGATGTGGATTACTACAAGTTCGTCATCACTACCGGAGGCAGCATTACCGTTACCCTGGGTACGCTGCCCGGCGACTACGACCTGAAGCTGGTGAACAGCGCCGGCACGCAGGTAGGCATCTCGCAAAACGGCGGCACTACGGGTGAGACCATCAGCTATACCGCAGCAGCAGGTACGTACTACGCGTATGTATACGGCTACAACGGCGCTTTCAGCAGCACGAGCTGCTACACGCTGAAAGTAGCGCTTGGCACCGCCACACGCCAGGCCGACCCCTCGTTGGTTACCGGCAACGTGAAGGTGGATGTATATCCGAACCCGGTTGCCCAGACGCTCAACGTATCTGCACTCGGATTCGAGGGACGCGGTCAGCTGCGTGTACTCGATGCTAATGGCCGCTCGGTGCTGCAGCAGGGCCTGCTTCGCAGCAACACGGCCCTCGGCGTTCAATCGCTTTCGCGCGGCGTTTACTACCTGCAGGTGATCGGTGCCAACGGCAACGTGATCGGGCAAACCCGCTTTGTGAAGCAATAATTCTGCTCAGAATAACTCCCTTCGGCTGCGCTCCGGATGACAAGCTCCGGCAGCGTTGGGAATCGCAAAAGCCAACACACACACACAGACGACAAGGCCGCCCTTCCGGGCGGCCTTTTTATTTTCGTGCGTTGCTCACCGCTCACTGCTCAGCGAGCAAAATGGCGCAGTTGAACCATTCGCCATCGAAGCTGGCGTTGTATTTTTTGTAGAAGCTGATGGCCGGCTCGTTCCATTGGAGTACCTGCCATACGAGGCCGTTGTAGCCGAGGCGTCGGCCTTCGTCGAGGAGGGTCTCGAAAAGAGCGCGGCCGATGCCGTAGCGACGCATCTCCTCGCGCACGTAAAAATCTTCGAGGTACATGCGCTGTCCCTTCCAGGTGCTGAAGCGTACATACCAAAGGGCGAAGCCTTCCACCACGCCATCGACTTCGGCTACGAAGGCCCACCAAACCGGGTTTTCGCCGAAGCCGCTGTTGGTAAAGTGATCGACCGTTACCGTCACTTCGTCGGGCGCGCGTTCGTAAAGCGCCAGCTCTTTTACAAGCTCCAATATCCGGGGGCAGTCTTCGCGCGTGGCGCGGCGTATGTTGATGTCCATGGTCGTGATGAATGAGGCTGCAAGATAAGCGCAGGTAAAAAGCAGCGGCTTCGTTTCGCGCGGTGCGGGCAAAGTTGTTATTTCGTAGCCGCAACGCACCCCCATGAAAGAACTCCTGCTTTCGTATGCCCGTTATCATGCCTGGGCCAATGACCAGTTGCTCCAGGTGATGCAATCGATGCCCGAAGAGCAATGGACGCGCGAAGTGCCCAGCTCCTTCCCATCGCTTCGCAAAACGTTGCTCCACGTGCTGGATGCCGAGAGCATCTGGTGGCAGCGGATGCAGCTGCAGGAGAAGATCGTGCGTCCCAGCGACAATTTCGGTGGCGACGGCGTTGCGATTGCACAAGCCCTTCGCAAGACCGACCAGCAATGGCTCGAGTTTGTGCAAAAGGCCGGCGAGCATGTCTTCACCCATGAATTTATTTACGCCGATCTCAGGAAGCAGCAGCAGAAATCGATGGTCAGCAACGTGCTGCTGCACCTGTTCAACCACGGCACCTACCACCGTGGCCAGGTTGTTACGATGCTGCGGCAGCTGGGCGTGACGACGATACCGGCAACGGATTACATCCTTTGGACGCGGCTGAAGAAGTAAGCTTCCGGATACAGTCTCTGGCTCCGTCAACCACTTGACCGATGCGAAGCCGTTGCATACAACAGTCGGGCTTGGCAGTTACCTTCCCGGTAGCGCTGGAATTGTCGTAAATTCAGTAGGGCGTGCAGCAACGCCCGGGCGCATGTATGAAGCTTGAATTCCTTGATGATATTTCGCGTGGCGGCGCCTTCCCGTTTGCAGATCCCGATAAACTGATCCGCCTCTTTGATTTTACGGTGCCGGAAGCGAGGGCTTTGTGCCTCGCCATTGCCACGAAGCTGATCGAGGGGGAGCAGCCGCTTCAGCTCCACGAGTTGCAATTTATTGAAGCGCTCAATTGTACACTCACGCTGGCGCCGTCAAATACCAACCTCGGGATCGCGTTGCCCGACGACCGACGCAACTTCACCTGTTACCTGACGCGCGAATCGTACACCACGATGGCCAACCTGGTGCGCCACTTCGCCCATGCCGGTCATGCGCTGTCGGGCTCTCACTGGCTGTACGACCCGGGCCGGGGGCAGGTGGACCTGCTGTTGTCGCCCTCCGGCACCTGGTGAGGCTCACCCAGGCGCCTAAAAACGCCCCTGCCTCCGGGGAGGACAGGGGCGTTCGACAAGTTCGGGTCAGAGTTGGATCATCTGGCCGATCACATCCTGCGGAGTTCCGGCGGTGCCCATCACATTCACCTGGTCGAAGTAATTGTACCAGCCGGCGCCTTCCACCATCTTTTCAAATCCCTGTGCCGCTTCGGCGTTGGGGAATGTCCATACGGCGAAGTAGTCGTAGTCGCCGCGGTTGAAGGTGGCGGCTTCGTTGCGGCCCCAGCTCAGGATCTGAACACCGCTTTCGAGCAGCTGCTGGATCGCCGGTCCCAATGCGTTCATGTAGTTTCCGCGTTCTTCCTGTGACAAATCCAGCCAGGCCTGTTTTGCCTTCCATAACTCAACGTACGTGATCATGTGCTAATAGTTTGAATCAAACATAACCATTATCGTCTGTCCGGTACCGGGAGATTCCGTAATTATACGGATCGTGTGCGCACAGATTCCGTCTGGTCAGGCAACGCTTCTATTCGCGCTTCAGTGCTTCTGCACGAAAAAGCCCCGGATCGCTTTGCAGTCCAGGGCTTTAGTAAACTCGTTTACGGGTTGTGGGAGGGTTTAAAAATTGAAGTCCCTGCGCCAAACATTCCAGCGGATCCCGCCGCCGATGATGAACGTACCCGAGCCAACCGTATTGTTGTTGGGCCAGGGAATCGTAGTGTGGCGATACATCGCGTTGGCCTCGATAAAGAGGTTCGGACGCAGCTGGTAGGAGACCAGCAACGACGTAAGTACAACCGTCGTCTTGTAGCCCGAGCCAACGTTGAAGCCGTAGTCGGTGGTACGGTGCGGGATGGCATTGGCCGACGCGTTGTTCGGGTCGGGGATCTGGTTGGGCAGGAAGATGTTGCTGCCGTACGAAACGATGCCCGTATCGCGGCCCTGGTAGTAGGCCTGCGCGCGGGCCAGGAAGGTCCACTTCGGGAAGGGCTGGTAGCGCGCGGTGCCGATCACTTCCTGGAAGTTGGCGCCCAGCGGGTGCGCCAGCGGCTGGTTGTAGTGCGTGTAGTTGGCCACCGAGTCGTTGTGCGAGTAGGTGAAGGGACGCACGCGGTTCAGCTCGAATTGCAGGTCGAGGTTGGCGATGTTGAAGGCATCGACATATTTTGCCCCGAGCTGGTAGCCGAATTTGTTGCCCCACCAGCCGTTCCCGGCCTTGATCTCCGAAAGCTTGAACTCGTCGAGCAGCAGCTGCCCGTATACCTGGAAGCGCTTCGCCACGTTGGCCTTGAAGTCGAGGCCCGCCACCGAGTTGTCGAAGGAGCCGTTGGCTTGCTCGATGGAGCGGTAAAAGATAATGGGATTGAGGTAGCCGAACTCGAAGTGATTGGTACGGCCGAACACGATGCCCTCAAACAGACCCACGTTGAGCCACCTGGTGACGCCGAGGTCGAGGTGGTGCATGACGGCGTACTTCTTCGGCTGCAGCTTGTCGGCATTGAGGCGGTTGGCCGAGTTGAGCTCCATGAACAGGTTCTGGTACTGGAATTTCCAGATGCGGGTATTAAGCTTCAGGAAGACCGTGGGGGCGGAGAAGTCGCTCAGGAACAGCGAGCGGTAGCCTGCGCCGATGAAGTTCTTGTCGTAGCCGAAGGCCACATCGATGTACTTCGTAGCGTTGAACGTAACATACCCGCGCGCGTCGAAGTAATCCACGCCGCCGGCGGCCTTGAAGTCTTTATAGAAGCCGGCACCCGGCACGGCATTGCGCGCAGCGGTGAAAGCCTGCACGTACGAAGGGTCGCGCTCCTGGTTGTCGGTAACATAGGCAGCAAACCCGATCTTGTTGGCGATGCGGCCGCGCAGCGTAAAGCCGCGCGTATTCTGGAACAGGTGCTGGTCGTTGTCCTGCTCTTTCGAGAGCGTATACTGGAACACCGGGTTGACGGCCAGGAAGAAGTCGGGGTTGTGTACCTCGAAGAGGGTGCCGGGCGTTCGGTAGAAATTCTTCAGGATCGGCTTCCTGCTGCTGTATGCTTCGGGGCTCTCGGGAACCCACTCCAGGTTATTGATTTTCGCGAGCCAGAGATTGTAGCGGTCTACGCGGGTCATCAGCGACGAGTCGACGCGGAGCAGCGCGGGAATGAACTGCTTGCGGCTCAGGGGCTTTACGGTCGAATAGTTCAGCACCGAATCGCGGCCGCTCCTGATCTCCATGCGTTCGAGGAGCGTGGCCTCAGTAGCGCCCTGCGGCAGGTAGGTCGTTTGTGCCGCGGCGAAGAAAGGCGCCAGCACGCAGGCCGCAAGAAGGCTTTGTTTATATTGCATTACCAAGTTTTAGGAGGGACAATGCTACAAAAAAATTACCTGATCCGGAATATAGGAGTAGTGGCCGAAGGCCGCATCAGCACACAGGATGTTTGGATCAGCCGCGGGCGTATCGAAAAGATCGCGCCGGCAATCGACCCGGGCAACAGCGCCTTCGAGGAGATCGACGGTGAAGGCAAGTACCTGCTGCCCGGCGCCATCGACGACCAGGTCCACTTCCGCGAGCCGGGACTGACACACAAGGCTACGATCTATACGGAGGCGAAGGCGGCCGTTGCGGGTGGCGTTACGTCCTTTATGGAAATGCCCAACACGAAGCCGCCGGTGTTCACGCAGGAGCTGCTCGAAGACAAGTACGCCATCGGCGCCCGCACCTCGCTGGCCAACTATTCGTTTTATATGGGTACGTCGAACGACAACATCGACGAGGTGCTCCGTACGAACGACAAGAAGCGCGACGTGTGCGGCGTGAAGATCTTCATGGGTGCTTCCACCGGCAACCTGCTTGTCGACAACTACCTGACCATCGATCGGATCTTCTCCGACAGCGAGCTGCTCATCGCCACGCACTGTGAAGAGGAACGCATCATCAAGGCCAACTACGAGCGGCTCAAAGCCGAAAAGGGCGAGCTGTCGCCGGCCGATCACCCGCTGGTCCGCGACGAGGAAGCCTGCTTCGAGTCGTCGTTCAAAGCCGTGCAGCTGGCCAAGAAGCACGGCACAAGGCTGCACATATTGCACATTACAACGGAGCGCGAGCTGCAGCTCTTTACCAACATGTTGCCGCTGGCCGACAAGCGGATCACATCGGAAGTGTGCGTGCACCACCTGCATTACACATCGGACGACTATGCGCGTCTTGGCTACGACATCAAGTGCAACCCGGCCATCAAGGCGCCGCACAACAAAGAAGCCCTGTGGAAGGCCCTTCTCGACGACCGGCTTGATGTCATTGCCACCGACCATGCGCCACACCTTCGGTCGGAGAAGGAAGGTCCTTACGAGCATGCCCACGCGGGTCTCCCGCTCGTGCAGCATCCCCTGCTCCTCATGCTGCAATACCACAAGGAGGGTCGCATTTCGCTCGAAAAGATCGCTCAGAAGATGAGCGAGGACGTTGCTGTTTGCTTCGGCATCGAGGAGCGCGGCTACATCCGCGAGGGCTATTGGGCCGATCTCGTCATCGTGGACCTCAACGAAAACACGGAAGTGACGCGCGAAAGCCTCTATTATACCTGCGGCTGGAGCCCGCTCGAGGGACATGTTTTCCCGGCCCGCGTCACCCATACCTTTATCAACGGGCACCTTGTTTATGCAAAAGGAGCCTGGGATGAATCTCAGATGGGGCAACGGCTGCGCTTCGCGCGGTAGAGAACGCAGGTACCGCAAGCGGTACACGCAGATTGGTCATGATTTATTATGATTTGCTAACGCACGTTATTGTCTATCTGCGTTCATCTTAACAATCATAAAAAATCTGCGTTCTTTCTCTGAAGTCCTGCCGCCCACTTAACCGATCATCATGCTTGTAGACAAAATAACCCTCACCGATCTTGCCCTGTTCCATCCGGAAGAGGAATTCTCAATCTTTCACCGGCTCAACTTCACCCAGACCGAAGTGGGGAAGGAGTGGCTGCGCCGTTTTTTCAGCGAGCCGTTGAGCGACATCAGCAAGATCCGCGGCACGCAAAGCATCCTGCGGGCGCTGCTGGCACGCGATGCCGAATGGCCGGCCGAGATCACCAACGGCACCGTGCTGGTGATGGACAAGTTCCTCGACTATCATCTCGATCCGATTCCGACGACGCTCAACCGGATGAATGCGTTCAGCTACCGGGTGCTGCATAGCCAGGATTACTCGATGATCCGCTACTCGGTAAAGCACTTTGCCGATTTCTTCCGGGGGCTTCGTGTGCTGGCCGGTCTGCTCTCGGCCGCCGAGCTGCCCCAGAAGCTGGCTTTTTACCTTGACCGGATCGCGGCGCTGCTCCGCGAGGAGCCGCTTGCACGGCTGGCAGAAACAAAAAGCGGCGCCCGGCTCAGCATCCAGGAGAACCTGTATTATGGCTACTACCTGCGCGGCCGCTACAAGACCAGCACGCTCGAGCTGATCGACATTTTCGGGCGGCTCGAGGCCTGGTACTCGATGGCACTCGCGATGCGGCATTTCGGATTGCAGTTCCCGGAATTCGTGGACAGCGAGCAGCCGCAATTCAGCGCCGAGGGCCTCTACCACGTACTGCTGCCGCAGCCTGTTTCGTACCACCTCGTGATGAATCCGCAGCAGAACTTCGTGTTCCTCACCGGCGCCAACATGGCGGGGAAAAGCACGCTGATCAAGGCCGTGGGCGCCTCGGTGTACCTGGCTCACCTGGGGATGGGCGTGCCGGCGCAAAAGATGACCCTGAGCCTGTTCGACGGGTTGCTGTCGAACATCAACGTAACGGACAATATCGTAAAGGGCGAGTCGTATTTCTACAACGAGGTGCAGCGAATCAAGAATACGATCGTCAAAATCAACGATGGCCGCAAGTGGCTCGTGCTGATCGACGAGCTGTTTAAGGGCACTAATGTGCAGGATGCCATGAAGTGCTCGCTGGCGGTGATCCAGGGGCTCGTGAAGATGCGCAATTCGCTGTTCATACTCTCCACGCACCTTTACGAGATCGGCGAGGAGCTCAAAGCTTACCCGAATATCGCGTTCAAATATTTCGAAACCCGCGTCGACAACGACCAGCTTTCCTTCAGCTACCAGTTGCGCGAAGGCATCTCCAACGACCGGATCGGCTACGTCATTCTGCGAAGAGAGAAAGTAGTGGATCTTTTGGAAAGCCTGGGGAGTAATTAATGAATGTGGTGATGTGGTAATCGGGTAATCTGCCAGTCTGCTAATTAGAAAGTCTGCTGGTAAAGGCTGTCGGGGGCGATCGGCCTTGCCAGTTGCCGGAACATAAGCATCTCACAGGGATGCCCGCTTGCTGCTAATACTCGTTTGGTTGTGCTGCGGCTGCACAAACGATCATGTTTAGGCAACCCCGCTAAATTTTATCAAACAATTGTTGCGCGCAGCCGGGTTTTGCCGCTAACTTTCTGTCATGTTGAGAAAGCTTCTTTCGCTGCTGCTGCTGTTGCCCTTGCTCGGCAGGGCACAGGATATCGACGTGCAGCATTACCGCTTCCAGATTGGGCTGCACGATGAAACGGACCGGGTTGACGGCATTGCCATCGTCGTCCTGCGCGTCGTTAAGCCTGTTGATGCGTTCGAGCTGGACCTCGTGCAACCCAACGCGTCGGGCAAGGGTATGATCGTGAGCAAGCTTACGGGGGCGAATGTGGCGGGCTGGTTGCAGGCAGACGACAAGATCCGCGTACGCCTGAAGCAGCAGTTGCCCGCAGACAGCGCGCAGGAAATCACGATCGTATACAGCGGTGTACCGCGCGATGGTCTCATCATTTCCAAAAACAAATGGGGTGACCGGACCTTCTTCGCCGACAACTGGCCGAACCGCGCGCATCACTGGATTCCCTGCAACGATCGCCCCGACGACAAGGCCAGCTTCGAATTCCGCGTGACGGCCCCCGCGCCGTATACCGTCATCGCCAACGGCACGGCGCTAAACGACGAGACCGCAGAAGATCCCGACAAGTACGTCGCCGGTGGCCGGCATTTCTACTACCGCGAAGACACGCCGCTTCCCACAAAAGTGATGGTGATCGGCGCGGCGCGCTTTGCCGTCAAGACTTTCGAAGACAGCCCGCAAGGCATTCCCGTGTCGGCCTGGGTGTACCCGCAGGACAGTACCAAAGGATTTTACGACTATGCCGTCACGCCGTCGATCCTGAAGTTCTTCAGCAATTACATTGCGCCCTTTCCGTATGAAAAGCTGGCGAACGTGCAGTCGAAGACCATCTTCGGCGGAATGGAAAATGCGTCCTGCATATTCTATGCGGAGGAAAGCGTCACCGGCAACCGAAAGTGGGAAGACGTGTTTGCCCACGAGATCGCGCACCAGTGGTTCGGCGATATGGCCTCGGAGAAAAGCTTCGCCCACCTCTGGCTCAGCGAAGGCTTCGCTACCTATATGACGGACCTGTACATCGAGCAGAAGTACGGCGTAGACAGCATGCGGAAGCGCCTCGAAACGGACCGGATGAAGATCATCATTTTCACCGGCCTCAACCCTACCCGCGCCGTGGTCGATTCGACCAAGGACCTGATGTCGCTGCTCAACGCCAACAGTTACGACAAGGGCGGCTGGGTGCTGCACATGCTGCGCCAGCAAGTGGGCGATTCGGCATTCAGGAAGATCATCCAGTCCTATTACCAAAGCTATAAGGGCGGAAACGCAGACACACGCGACTTTCAGCGCGTGGCAGACTCGGTGTACAATGCCATGTATCCGCTTCGAAAGGGAGAGTCGCTGGCCACGTTCTTCGATCAATGGCTGTACCGGCCCGGCATCCCGGCCTTCGAATTGAAATTGTCTGCTGGCTCGCGAAGCAATATCTCCTTTGTATTGCGCCAGGAAGGAACGCTCTATTCCTTCCCGCTTGAGATAGAGGTAAGCGATGCCTCGGGGAAAAAGGATGTCCGGTCGTTCTGGATCCGCGACCGCGAAACGACGCTGCCCTTCGGACGCATAGACGGCGACTCGTGGGCGGTTGTTGTCGATCCGAACAAAAAGCTACTGTACCGGCTTATCGGCAGCGTTGGCAAGTCCGGCAATTATTTCCGGGTGAAGCGACAGCTCCGGACCTACAACTAACAAAAAGCCCCCGCAATGCAGGGGCTTTTTTATTGACGATTCACGAGTCTGTCACACGAGCATCGTCACAGGATTTTCCAGGAACTTCTTGAATGTTTGCAGGAAGGAGGCACCCACGGCTCCGTCCACCGAGCGGTGGTCGCAGGAGAGGGTCACCTTCATCACGTTGCTCACACCGAAGCCGTCACCTTTGCGCACCACCACTTCCTTGATACGGCCCACGGCCATGATCGCCGAGTCGGGCGGGTTGATGATGGCGGTAAACTCCTCGATGTCCATCATGCCGAGGTTGGAGATGGTAAAGGTGTTGCCGGTGAATTCGTTGGGCTGCAGCTTCTTGTTGCGGGCCTTGCCGGCGAGCTCTTTCGATTCGGCGCCGATCTGGGACAGCGTCTTCTGGTCGGCGAAGCGGATAACGGGTACGATGAGGCCGTCTTCGATGGCTACGGCCACGCCGATGTGCACGTGCTGGTAGGTGCGGATAAAGTCGCCCATCCAGCTGCTGTTCACGGCCGGGTGCTTGCGAAGGGCCATGGCGGCGGCTTTCACCACCATATCGTTGAAGGAGATCTTGACGTCGCTTACCTCGTTCATCTTCGCGCGGGCTTCCATCGCCCCGTCCATGTTGATCTCCATGGTCAGGTAGAAATGCGGGGCGCTGAACTTCGATTCGCCGAGGCGCTTGGCGATCACCTTGCGCATCTGCGAAACGTTGGTATCGGCGTAGCCTTCACCGCCCGCCGGAGCGAATGCGGAGGAGGGCTGAGCCGGTTGACCAGGTTGGCCCGACTTCGACGCAGCTTGCGCCGGTTGTGCGGAGGGCTTGAAGTTGTCGATGTCGCTTTTGGTAATGCGGCCACCGTCGCCGGAACCCTGCACCTGCGCCAGGTCGATGCCTTTTTCCTTGGCCAGCGCTTTGGCAAGGGGAGAGGCTTTTACGCGGCCGTCGGAGCCAGCCGCTGCTGCGGGTGTCCCTGTTGCCTTCCCTTCCGCATTCTGTATTCCTTGTTCCTTGTTCTGCTGTTCGGAACCCTTGTTCTGTTGTTCTGCACCTGCGGGTGCGCCGCCGCCTTTGGCTGCTGCAACGATCGCATCGACATCCACCTTGCCGGGCTCGCCGATGATGCAGAGCAGGTCGTTGACGGCTACTTTCTCGCCGGGCTGTCCGCCCTGGTAGAGCAGCGTGCCGTTCTTATACGATTCGAGCTCCATGGTGGCCTTATCGGTCTCGATATCAGCCAGCACGTCGCCTTTCTTTACGGTATCGCCCACTTTCTTGTGCCAGGAGGCGATAACGCCTTCGGTCATCGTATCAGAAAGACGGGGCATCAGCACGACCTCCTCCATCTTGGAGACGTCGAGGGAAGGGCCTTGCTTAACGGAAGCTTCCGCGGACGGGGCCGTGGCTGCAGCCGGAGCGGGAGCCGCTGTTTCGGCCTTCCCTTCATTAGTCGTCGATCCTTGTTCCTTGTTCTTCGGTTCGGCGCTGCCGAGCAGCGACGAAATGTCTTCACCGGCAGCGCCGATGATGCACAGCAGGTCGTCAACCTGGATCTTGCCGCCCTTGTCGGCGCCGAGGTGCAGGATGGTGCCGTCCTTGTAGCTCTCAAGCTCCATGGTGGCTTTATCGGTCTCAATATCAGCGAGGATGTCCCCTTTCTTCACGGTGTCGCCCACCTTTTTGTGCCAGGCGGCGATCACCCCTTCGGTCATTGTATCGCTCAGTCGGGGCATCCGAATCACTTCAGCCATGATCTAAGATTGGTTTTTAGGGGCCGAAAATAAGCCAAAATCAAGGAAAACGCCGGGAATCAACGCAAACGATAGCGAGGGCTCTTTACACGTCATTTCGAGCGCAGCGAAGCAATCTCTTGAAGGGTGGCTCCGAGGCCCCCTGACAAGCTGCCGTTGGCAGCCTGGGAAAGATGGCTTCGGTTGCCCGCCCTTCGGGACGGTCCGCCTCGCGATGACGCCCGGGAATGGCTACACATATACGATGTACTTCCCCTGGAACCACTCTTCCTCGAAGAGGTCGGAGAGCTCGATCATTTTGGGGCGCGTGCCGGTGGCGTTGATCTCTTCGGCGAGGTCGCCGCCCTTGAGGCAGATGAGGCCGGAGCGGTACACCGTTTCAGCTCCATCGTCGTCCTTAACGGTAAACTGGCCCTTGCGAAGCAGCGGCTTGCTCCAGCGGAGCAGGTCGCCGAGGGGTGCTACGGCGCGGGAGACGGCGAAGTCGAACTTTCGGCCCTTGATCTCCTCGGCGCGAGTGTGCTGGGTGGTCAGGTTGTCGAGCCCGAGCGCCTCCTTAACGGCTTCGATGATTTTGAGCTTCTTGCCGATGGAGTC
The DNA here is from genome assembly GCF_054777635.1 of Flaviaestuariibacter terrae. Lineage (NCBI taxonomy): Bacteria > Pseudomonadati > Bacteroidota > Chitinophagia > Chitinophagales > Chitinophagaceae > Flaviaestuariibacter > Flaviaestuariibacter terrae. Next base: position 107,754 of record NZ_BAAHAL010000004.1, on the reverse strand, counting down.
GACGAGGTGAAACTTTACGTTGGGAAAGAAGATCGCGAGGGGCACGCCCGGGAAGCCGCCGCCGGTGCCGATATCGATGATCTCGAGCCCGTCGGGAAAGGGGAAGGCCGCCGCGATGGCCAGCGAATGGAGCACGTGCTTCTCGTACAGGCTGTCAATGTCCTTCCGGGAAATGACATTGATCTTCGCATTCCAGTCTGTATAAAGGCCCTCGAGCGCCGCGAACTGCGACAGCTGCTTTTCGGAGAAGTCGGAGAAGTATTTCAGTAGAATTCCGGCCCCCTGTCCCCCGGTGGGGGCACTTAGGTCCTGCAGTTCTTTGTCATTGGAGTCGCTCATACAGGTGTAAAGTTATGCACGGAAATTCTGGTTCCGGCTCGGAACGGAGGCCGAGTACCGTCGATTAAAATCATGCCTTGAATAAAAGCAGTGTGCCCAACCTGAATGCCCCCTTCGGGGGGCAGGGGGCTTACCAGGCGTTCTTCGGCTTCTTCCACACCGCCGGCGCAAACAGGATGTAGTAGAAGAACTGCCAGATATCCCAGAAGATAAAGGCGGCGAAGAGGTCTTTCTCTTGAAGCTTTTTCATCGCCTTGCTCCACACGAAGCCGAGGGTGATCCAGCGCAGAACGAGCGGGATCAGCGACCAGCGCCAGTCGAAGAGCAGGAGGGAAGCCACGAAAAGCGGGTAAAAAAGGAAGAAGCTGAAGGTATACAGCCCGAGCAGCCACTTGATCGCTCGGCCATAATATTTGCCGGTGCTGTAGTGCCGGTTCTTTTGCCGCTTCCATTCCTTCCAGCTTTGCTTGGGGCGCGACAGGGTAAAGGCCTCCGGGTCGATCACCACCGAGGTGTTGTGCCTGTTGGCCACCTTGTTGATGAACAGGTCGTCGTCGCCGGAAGGGATGTGGTTGATGCTGGAAAATCCTTTGTGCCGGAAGAAGGTCCCTTTGCGGTAGGCCAGGTTGCGGCCGACGCCCATGTACGGTTTGCCGGCGAGGGCGTAGCCAAAATACTGAAGCGCCGTATGGAAGGTCTCGAAGCGGATGGCCTTGTTGAGAAAGCCCTTTTGCTTTTTGTAGGCGCCGTAGCCGAGCACCACCTCGATGTCGTCTTCGAAGGCGTCCTGCATCTTAAAGAGCCAGTGCTCGGAGGCGGGCACACAGTCGGCATCGGTGAGGAGGAGCAACTCGTGGCGGGCTTCCTTGATGCCCATGGAAAGCGGGTATTTCTTTCCGGCGATCAGCTTGGCCTCCTGTTGTAGTTCTACGATATGCAGGTCTTTGTAGGTCTTCTGGAATTCCTCGAGCACATAGCGGGTGTCGTCGACGGAATTGTCGTTGACCACGAGCACCTCGCGCGTGGAGCGGTATTGCTGGAGCAGGATGCCGGGGAGGTTGCGGGCGAGGTTTTCGTCCTCGTCGCGGGCGCAGATGATCACCGAAACCGGGTGCTGGCGCGATACATCGCGGGCCTGCGGCTTCCAGGCGCCCACGCGGCGGAAAAAGTATAGGTAATAAAACAGTTGGATCGCCGCAACCACACAAAAGGCGACGAAAAGCAGCAGTTGCCAGCTCATAAGCATACGCGAAATTAATGGGGTAATGTGGTAATGGGGTGATGTGCTGATAGAAAAGCAGCAAATTGACTGTTCGCACGGCTAATTACCACATTACCACATCCACACATTACCACATTGTTTAATTTTGCGCCCTTATGCCCGCCTTATCTTTCGAGCTTCAGACAACCGACCCCCAAAGCGCGGCCCGCGCCGGGACCATCACAACCGACCACGGTACGATCCAGACACCCATCTTCATGCCCGTGGGTACGGTGGGCTCGGTCAAGGCGCTCAGCCAGCAGCAGCTCAAAAGCGAGGTCGACCCGCACATCATCCTGGGCAATACCTACCACCTGTACCTGCGCCCCGGGATGGAAACGATGGAGGCCGCCGGCGGGCTGCACCAGTTCATCAACTGGGACCGGCCCATCCTCACCGACTCGGGTGGTTACCAGGTGTTCTCGCTCGCCGCCAACCGCAAGATCACCGACGAAGGCGTCACCTTCCGCTCGCATATCGACGGGTCGAAGCACCTCTTTACACCGGAGCGCGTCATGGACATCGAGCGGAGCATCGGCGCCGACATCATGATGGCCTTCGACGAGTGCCCGCCGGCCAACAGCGAGTACCGCTATGCCCTCGACTCCATGAACCTGACGCATCGCTGGCTCGATCGCTGCGTGGCCCGCTTCAACGATACGCCCGATAAGTACGGGCATACCCAGAACCTGTTTCCGATCGTGCAGGGCGCCGTCTTCCACGACCTCCGCAAGGCTTCCTGCGAATACATCGCCTCCAAGGGCGCCACCGGCAATGCCATCGGCGGCCTCAGTGTAGGCGAGCCCGAGCCCGTGATGTACGAGATCGCCGCGCTTTGCTGCGAGCACCTCCCCAAAGACAAGCCCCGCTACCTCATGGGCGTCGGCACACCCTGGAACATCCTCGAGAACATCGCCCTCGGCGTCGATATGTTCGACTGCGTGATGCCCACCCGCAACGGGCGCAACGCGATGCTCTTTACCACGAAGGGCGTCATCAACATCGACAACAAGAAATGGGAGCGCGATTTCAGCGTCATCGACGACGGGCTCGACTGCGAAACCTCGAATTATTATTCGAAAGCCTACCTGCGGCATCTCTTCAAGGCCAGCGAGTACCTGGCGATGAGCATCGCCTCGATCCAGAACCTCGCCTTTTACCTGTGGCTGGTGAAGGAAGCGCGCAAGCATATCCTGGCCGGCGATTTCCTTTCCTGGAAAAATGAAATGGTGCCGCGCCTGAAGACCCGCTTGTAATAACTTGGGCCATGGCTTTTCGCGCCAACCAGCGGCTCCTGCGCTTTTCGCTCGAATACTTCACCCTGCTGCTCCTGCTGGCGGGCGGGCTCGTGTATCACAACGGGAGCGCGTTCCGCGACGGATGTATCCGAGTTGATGGCGACGTGATCGGGCAGATCGGTGGCGGCGACCTCGCAAAGGCGCGGCCCGTGTTTCACTACGTCATCGACGGCGACGAATACCAGGCCGTCCCACCCAACGCCGCATACCCGATTGGTGTGAAAGCGCCGCTGCTGGTGGTTCGCGGGCATCCACAGGAAATCTACGTGTACGACGGCAGCTACTGGGTGTCGTTTGCCTTCGACACGTTCCCGATCTTTTTGTTCGGCGGCATTGGCTACGCCCTACTGATGGTCCAGAGTTATCGGTTGCGCCGGCAGATGATCGTGCTTGCTGCCGCGGAAGCGCGTCTCGCCGGATTCCAGGAATAATAAACCACTTGTGCGGTGCTCGGTCAGCAGCTCCGGTAACGCGCATTCGTTGCCGGTAAAGCGCCCCGGTACCGGTTGCCGCCGCCCAAGTCCGGCCCTTTCGGATCCGGCAAATTCGGTTTCGTTACGGTTTCCGGATGAAGGCCGAAACCGCCAGCAGGAGCTGCGGCGCCACGGGAAGGGCCGGGTCGGTATATGATTTCTGGTTCAGCAGCGAATCGTCGCTGTCGACCAGCTTGAGCACGTGGTTCATGTTTTTCACGAGCACGTATTGCGCCTTTGGCGCTGCGACATGAAGCGCTTCGGCATCGCTCACCGTAACCTGAAGGTCCTTATCGCCCTGCACGATCAGTACCGGTATGCGGAGGTCGGCGATGGCCTTGCGCGGGTCGCGGCTGATCCAGGAAATGAGGTACGGTTGCACGCTTGGGCGGAACAGGCTCGCGAGCAGCACGGGTGGCTGGCGCACGAGCTGACCCACCTTCAGGCTGTCGAGTGTTGTAAAGGCCATGGCCCGCAGCTTCTCCGGAAGGTTGGCAAGCTGGCGGCGCAGGATGCTGTCGGCAGGGAAGCCGGCACCGGCGACCGACACAAAGCGGTCGGCGCGCGGGGCTGCCAGCATCCCGATCAGCGTGCCTTCGCTGTGCCCGATGACGGTGATGCGGCCAAAGAGGCCACTATGCCGCAGCGTATCGATCCAGGCGGCCGCATCGGCGATGTATTGATCGAAACGCAGGTCTTCCTCCCTGGCCCCGGCGTCTTTGCTGGCGGCGATCCCACGCTTGTCGTAGCGCAGGCTGGCAATGCCCTGAGCGGCAAGACCGCGGGCGAGGTACAGCAGGCTGTTGTTCTTCCCGGGCAGCACGATCGTATTGCCGTCGCGGTCGGTAGGACCGGAACCCGCGATGATGAGCGCAACAGGCAGCTTTCCTTTTTTATGGAGCGGACGCATCAGCGTACCCTGCAGGTCGCCGGTCGGCGTATGCAGCACGAAGGGCGTTTCGGTGTACAGCGAATCGGCGGCAAACAGGGGCCGGGCAAACAGGATGGCTAAGAGGAGAAGCAGCAGGCGCATGCTGTAAAGCTAGCTTACAGATTCCGGTTTGGGGTTTGGAGTTTGGAGTTTGGAGTTTGAAGATTGAAGTTTGGGGTTTGGCGTTTGATGTTATGGCACGAGTCTATGCCTGTAAATCTTTCAGGTTACCTGGCGCGTAACGTCAAGAAACCTAAAACCGAAAACCTAAAACCGAAAACCGGCAACCGGCAACCGGAAACCCCAAACTCCAAACCCCAAACTTTCCCTTACCGGTACACCGCGCCATACCGCTCTTCGTCGAGTACGGGACCCCATTGCTGGATGAGTCGCTTGAAGGCTTTGCCCACCGGCAGGATATTCCGGTCGAGGTCGAAGAGGCCAACGGGGTGCACGTTGTTGCGCTCCTCGCGCAGCGCGATGTCCCAGTCGATCTGGTGCGTGAGGCTGTACCAGGTGAAGCCCAGGATCGGCACGCCATCCTGCTTCAGGCGGTGCAGGTTGGCCCACTGGCGCCACAGCCAGTCTTCGGCGTCGGTGGCCCGGTTGGTCTCGGTATGCATGATCGGCAGCTTATACCGCGCATAATACTGGTGGGTGATGACGTAGTAGCCGAAGATGTCGCCGGCGGCCTGCCAGGTGCCGTTGGGCATCACGAGGTGCTCGTTGGTGGCGTAGTAGTCGTTGCCCATCACGCAACGTGCCTTTACCTGGTTCAGCTCGAACCAGTGGATCTCGTCGCGCGTCATCCCGTTTTGCATGAGGTACTCGTACATGTTCACGCGGATGGGATAGCCGTAGGTGAAGTCGAGGGCAAGGAAGCGCTTCTGGTTGAGGAAATTCGCGAGGCCCTGCACCTCGGGGCGGATCGGGTGGAAGTATTCCGAAGACTCGCTTTGTATGAAGGTGGCGTTGGGCTGGATCTTCAGGATCTCGCGCATCGCCAGCACATTGGCCTGACACAGGTGCTTCAGCGCCGTCACGAAGGCAACGTCGGAAGTAAGGCATTCGTTCCACCAGCCGTATTGCGCCGAGAACATAGCCGTGATGAAGATCTCGTTGATCGGGGTATACAGGTCGAGGTCCGGGTAGCGCTTGGCGAAGGCGCAGGCATATTCGCAAAAGAACTTCGGGAAATCGGGGTTCTGGAAATTGCCCAGCCAGTCGGGCACGCCGAAGTGGAGGAGGTCGACGATCGGTGTGATGCCGAGCTCGCGCATCATCGTGATCGCTTCGTCGGCGTAGGTCCAGTCGTATTGGCCCGGCCCCAGGTGCGACTTGTAATAAGGTGGTCCCCAGCGAAGAAACTCCACGCAGATATCCTTCGTCAGCTGGAAGTCGAGCGCCATGTTGCGGTAGTGCCCGCATTTTTCCATTTCGTCGATGCGCTTCATGGTACCGTCCGCGAGGCGGATGGTGGGGTAGGAGTTTTCGATGCCGGTAGCGAACATGAATTTGGATCCGATCATAGGGAAAGCCTTTCGTTATAAAATATCCAGGCGGCCGCCGTCGGCCACCAATGTAGTTCCGTTGATGAAGGAGGCCTCGTCGGAGGCGATAAAGCACACGGCTGCCGCGAGCTCCTCGGGCTGCCCGATGGCGCCGTCGAGCTTCTCCGCGCCGCTCTTGATATTGGGGTTGTTCCAGAGCATCGGCGTATTGACGGCGCCGGGCGCCACGCAGTTGATCCGGAGCTTCGGCCAGGGATACTCGAGCGACACACCGCGGCTGAAGGCTTCCATCGCGCCCTTGCTGCTCGCATAGGGCACCACGTTGGCGGTGGTTTCGTGCGCGTGCACCGAGCTGATGTTGACGATGGCGCCGCGATCGAGGTGCGGGATGCAGAGCTTGCAGAACAGGAACACGGAGCGCAGGTTGACGCGCAGCACCGTGTCCCACTCATCGACGCTCAGGTCGACAAGCTTCTTGAAGGTCATCATCGCCGCGTTGTTTACCAGTATGTCGATGCGCCCCCAGGTGCTGAGGGCCGTTTGCACCGCGGCGCGCACCTGCGCTTCCTCGCCGATATCGCAACGGGCGAAGCCGGCGCGGCCACCGGCGTCGGTAATGAGGCGCACCGTCTCCTGGCCACCTTCCTCGTCGCGGTCGATCACCAGCACGCGGCCGCCCTCGCGGCCCATTTGCAGGGAGATGGCCCGCCCGATACCCGAGCCGGCCCCGGTAACGAGGCATACTTTGTCCTGGAAACGCATCCGCTATTTTTACGGGTTGGCGGCAAACGCCGGGCCAAGCCGCGCCCGCTTCGTCATTGCGAGCGAAACGGAGAGCGCGAAGCAATCTGCTCCGGGCTGAGGGGGCGCGGCCGCGGTGAAAACCCCATCGGATTGCTTCGTTGCCCTTGTTGCACTTCGGGCGCCTCGCAATGACGGACTAGCCGCTTTAAAGCCGCTTTAACTACAAACCCCAAACGCCAAACTCCAAACTCGCCTATTTTCGTCCCCGATTCATGAAGAAACTTGACTGGTACATACTGCGGCAGCTGCTGACGGCCTTTATCACCTGCATGCTGATCTTTACGGTCATCGCGGTGGCGGTCGACAGCTCGGAGAAGACCGACGACTTCGTGAAGTCGGGGCTTACGGGCCGCCAGATCATCAGCCAGTATTACATCGGGTTCGTGCCCTATATCTGGGGTATGCTCTACCCGCTGTTCGTGTTCATCGCGGTGATCTATTCGACCAGCCGCATGGCCATGCGCACCGAGATCATCGCCATACTCGCCACCGGCACCACCTACAACCGCTGGCTGCGCACGTACCTGGGCGGCGGTATCTTCTTCGCAGTCGTGCTCTGGTTTGCCGCGGCCTTCTGGATCCCGAAAGCCAACGACCTGCGCAGCAGCTTCCAGGCAAAATATATCGACAGCCCCACGGCGGAAGATGTATCCAAGCCCAATGCCTGGTATATGCGCACCGACTCGAGCACCTACATCGGGCTTAAGTATTTCGATACGTCCTCGCGCACCGGCAACAACTTTTTCCTCAACCGCATTCATGGCCGCGACCTCGTGTACAACCTGCGCGCCGACATGATCAGCTGGGACAGCGCGTCGCGGAAGTGGCGTCTCCGGAATGTGACCACCCGCGATGTGGGACCGATGGGGGAAACGGTGACCCAGCAGACCGAGCTGCTCCTCGACCTGCACCTGAAGCCCGGCGACCTGCGCCGCGATCAATACATTAAAGACAAGCTGACGACCCCGGAGCTCAACCGCTACATCTCGGCCGAGGAGCTCCGCGGCAACGAGGGGGTCAACACCCTAAAGGTGGAAAAGTACCGCCGCACGGCTACCTGCTACTCGGTGATCCTGCTGGCCCTTATCGGCGCCATCCTCGCCGGGCGTAAAACCCGCGGCGGCTCGGGGGTGCACCTGGCGCTCGGGATCATCATCTCGGTGGTCTTCATCATGTTCGACCGCTTCTCGACGGTCTTCTCGGTCAAGGGCAACCTCCCGCCGTTCATAGCCGCCTGGGTGCCCAACGTCCTGTTTACGGTCGTGGCGATCTACCTCTACCGGAAGGCACCGAAGTAAGTACGGCAATCGGCAATCGGGAATCGGTAATAGACAAAGACGCGGCATCGCCGCGTCTTTGTCTATAGTGGACGAACCCATTTTACCGGTTCCCTTTGCTTGTTTGGGATTGCCGATTGCCGATTGCCGATTCCCGCCCAACCCCTACCTTTAGGCCGCTTTAAAAAATCCTTTTCATCTTTAGAAAATAGTTACTCAATGGGTATCATCAAAGACAGTTTCAAGGCAAAGGCGGATGCCGTCGGCGCGGAGATCAAGGAGCTGATCAAGGAACACGGGAATAAGGTCATCGGCGAGGTACAGCTGGCGCAGATCTACCAGGGCATGCGGGGCATGACGGGCCTCGTTACCGAAACGTCGCTGCTCGACGCCCAGGAAGGCATCCGCTTCCGCGGCTACTCGATCCCGGAGCTGCAGGAAAAGCTCCCCAAATATGAAGGCGGCTCGGAGCCCCTGCCCGAAGGCCTTTTCTACCTGATGCTCGTAGGCGAATTGCCGACCGAAGAAAACGTGCAGCACCTGACCTCCGTATGGCAGCGTCGCAGCCACGTACCCAACCACGTCTTCGCCACTATTGAGGCACTGCCCGTGGCAACGCACCCCATGACCCAATTCGTGGTGGGTGTGATGGCCCTGCAGACCGAAAGCCAGTTCTCGAAGCGCTATGCCGCCGGGATGGCCAAAAAAGATTACTGGGAGGCCGTGTTCGACGACTCCATGGACCTCATTGCCCGCCTGCCCCGCATCGCGGCCTATATCTACCGCCGCAAATACAAGGGTGGCGACCACATCCAGCCGGACGGTCTTTTGGACTGGTCGGGCAACTTTGCCCACATGATGGGCTTCCGCGACGATTCGTTCAAGGAGCTGATGCGCCTGTACATGACGATCCACGCCGACCACGAAGGGGGTAACGTTTCCGCACATACGACGCACCTGGTGGGCTCCGCCCTCAGCGATCCCTACCTGAGCTACGCTGCCGGTATGAACGGCCTTGCCGGTCCGCTGCACGGCCTCGCCAACCAGGAAGTAATCAAGTGGATCTTCGAGATGCGCGAGGAGCTCAGCACCGAGGCGCCCACGAGCGAGCAGATCGCCGAGTACGTGAAGAAGACCCTCGCCGCCGGCAAGGTGGTGCCGGGCTACGGCCACGCCGTGCTCCGCAAGACCGACCCGCGCTTTACCGCGCAGATGGAATTCGGCAAGAAGCACATGCCCGACGACCCGCTGGTGCAGACCGTCTGGAACATCTACGAAACGGTTCCGCCGATCCTGCAGTCGCTGGGTAAGATCAAGAACCCCTGGCCCAACGTCGACGCGCACAGCGGCGCCCTGCTGGTACACTACGGCATGGTGGAGTACGAGTTCTACACAGTGCTCTTTGCCGTTAGCCGCGCCCTAGGCGTACTGGCCTCCCTCTGCTGGGACCGCGCCCTCAACTTCCCCCTCGAGCGTCCGAAGTCGGTAACGACGGAGCTCGTAAAGAAGTTCCTGAAGGGAGAAGACAATGTGTGGGGCGAGTAAGGAAGATTAAATACCGATTCCAAAAATAGCGAAGGGCTTTCCAGAAATGGGAAGCCCTCCTTTTTGAGGGGAGGGCCATCTCGATATTCGATATTCGTTATTCGTTATTCGATATTCTAAAAGAAGTTATCCAGCGCTTTCAGGCTGATCGGCTTTTCCCAGATCGTCAGCTTCGCCTCATCGAGGTCGGGTGGGATCGTGGGGCGGAAGGCGCTGATGAGATGGTAATTGATACCGGGGTGCTTCCGGTACATTTCCGGGAGCTTGTCCCAGCCGAGCCCGTCGGGGAGGTTGTAGTCGATAAACAGGTAATCGGGAATAATTTCGTCGAGGCGCTGTATGCCGTCATTGAGCGTATGCGCAATGTACACTTCATAGTTCTTGCGCAGGAAGTACGACTTCATCAGCAAGCATAAGTCCACCTCGTCGTCTATAATCAATACCTTCTTCCGCAGTACCATAAGCTAGATCCGTTCTGTGTTTCGCTAAAATTATTATACCATTCGATTGGAAAATTAACAGAAAACCAGTTCCCGGGGACGGGCTGCCGGCTTTTTTTCGGGGTATACAGCACAACTACCGCGCCAGCCGAGGTGGTATGATTATTTCAAATATCCGGCAGTGTGATTTTGTAACTTAAAAACAGGGATGATTATGACAACGAAATCGAAGATGGTATTGGGCCTTATCGGCGCTGCGGCGGCCGGTGTGGCATTGGGCCTGTTGCTGGCCCCGGAGAAAGGCACCGACCTGCGTGCACGTATCGGTAAAACAGCCGGCGACTGGGGCGACTCGCTCACCGACCTGTTCGCCAACGCGAAGGGCGAGTTGCAGAACCTGGCCAAGAAAGGCCGCCAGTCCGCCGACGACGCGGTTGACGGCTTCAACAGCGCCCGGGAGCGCTACAGCTAAACATTCGGAACAGGCTCCCGGAGCCTGTTCTTTTCTTATTAACGAACCCAGCTTATGGAAGAACTTAAATCGAAGACCGGCACCCTGACCCAGAGCGTGAGCGACTACCTCGACACGTATTACAAACTGGCACTCGTTACCCTCACGCAAAAGGCGACCAACGTTACCGCCGGCCTCGTGGCCGGTCTCTCGGCCGTTATCCTGACCATCTTTATCCTGTTCTTTCTCGGCATGGGCCTCGCCTGGTGGCTGGGCGGCCTGCTGGGAAGCACCGCGGCCGGCTTCTTCATTGTCGGCGGTGTCTTTATCGTGCTGATGGTCGTCATCGTGCTCCTGCGCAAAAAGCTTGTATTCCCCATTCTGAAAAAAGCCATCCTCAAAAAGATCTATGAGTAAGAAGATTGCCAGCTATGACGACCTGGTCGAGGAGAAGGCGCGGCTCGAAGAGCTCCTGGGCCTGCAGAAGGCAGCCATCAAGGGAAGCCTTTCCTCTATCCAGGAAGACGTTCGCCCCGTAACCAACGGCCTCCTCGTGGTAACCCGCCTGCTGACCAAGATCGGGAAGCGCAACCGACCCACCTCGCCGCTGCTCAACGTGGGTCTCGACATCGGGGTCGACATGGTGCTGCGCCGCTACCTGCTCCGCAAGGCCGGCTGGTTCTCGCGCACCTTCGTGCCCCTGGCCGCCAGCACCCTCATCGCCCGCTTCCTCAACAGCGAAAAGGAAACCGCCTTCAGCAGGAAGGTCAAAGACTTCTTCGCCAACTTCGGAAAGCACCCCGACATACCGCCGGATATGAAAACGGCTTCCGACGTGGAGCACGACGGCACGCATTAACCCTAAAACAAACGATATGAACGACGATCGTCCCCTGACCAACCACATGGGTCTGCCCAACGAGCCCGGGTACAGCAACCCGGCCGACCTGACGCCCCGCCGCGAGGGCGGCGACGACTCACTGGCCGAAGCCAACCCCAGCGACCCCCGCAACGACGAGAAAGTGCTGTCGCGCTCCGACTCCGAGCGCACCCCCGCGCCCGGCGATGCCGGCGCCAACAGCGCCCCGGACAGCTTCCGCGAGGACAGCGACAGCTCCCGGTGACCTTTCACCAGCCCGTCTACAGTACGTAGGTGGGAGTCGAAGCCCCGATGCGAACAGCATCGGGGCTTTGCATGCAGTGACCTGCATCCCCAGTCTAGCCGTGTTGCTCACCGCTCACCGCTCACCCGCTCACCCGCTCACCGAAATAAAAAAAGGAATGCAGTGCATTCCTTTTTTTATATCTGGGCGCTGTGTTGCGCTTAATCGACCCGGCGGAAACCACCAGCGATCAGGCTCAGTACAAACAGAACCAGGAAGATAAAGAACAGGATTTTTGCGATGGAGGCAGCACCAGCTGCAATACCGCCAAAACCGAAGATCGCGGCGATAATAGCCACTACCAGGAAGATTACTGTCCAACGTAACATAACAATAGGTTTTAGGAGTTAATAAATTTTCTACCGCTATTAATCAAAGAATGGTGCCAAAAACGGTTTTTCGGGCGCTCATTATTTTTCTCACCTGAGCAGGTGGATGAGGAAAAATCTACCCGCGCGCCGGGAAGCCCTTCAGGGGCGGGCGCTCAGCGCCAATTGGTGCGGTTTTGGCTGCCCTTTCCGCGAATTCCCGTGTTATGCAAACCAATAACGAACGTTCGTCGTACAGCAGCAGTAACGCAACGGCCGGCTTCAATGCCCCGACTATGCCGGAGGCAACCCGGGTGGAGAACAGCCGGGGGCAACGCTATGACCCGGCCGCCGACTGCGGTGGTGCGAGCTACCCGATCCCGGCATTCTTCGAATACCGGCTGCAGCCCGGCAACCGCGACTTACTCTGAGAAGACACGTGCAACCTGTGCTGACGTAACCCGCCCGGTTACGTTTTTTGCTTTCCGGGAAAGGGGTAAGGACGGGCTTGTGGGGTCCAAATTCCACAGTTCAGCCGTTTTTACGGCCGCGTTTGGCACCGGCGGCAAACTCAACAGGAAAAACTAATTTTTAAGAGGCTAATTATCAACGATTTGTAAAAAGTTGTGATTTTGGTTCCACACTTGCCGTAAGAAGAGCGTACGCCAAAATCACCACAATGATCAACCAGCGTTTAGCCCAGAAGCAGCGGCTGAAAATTCTGCCCCAGCAGATCCAGTTGCTGAACTTCTTCCACCTGAACACGCTCGAACTCGAGCAACGTATTCAACAGGAAATCGAAGACAACCCGCTCCTGGACGATAATAACAACGACACCGATTCGTCGGTGGACAAGTATAGTAAGGACAGCGTACAGGACTACCAGGATTGGGACGAGTACGGGTATAACGACGTACCCGATTACAAGACCGAGTACTGCAATTACCTCGCAGACGAGAAGATGCCGGAGCGCCCCATCACGAGCGGCTTCGACTTCCGTCCGCTGCTCAAGGAGCAGTTCAAGGTCGCTTCGAGCGACGAGAAAGAGATCGAGCTCGCCGAGTTCATCATCGATTCGCTCAACGAGCATGGACTCCTGGAGCAGGATGTGCAGGCGCTTGCCGAAGACATTTCCTTCAAGCAGGGAAAATGGGTGGAGGCCGACCTCATCGCCGCGGTGCTCGAGAAGATCCAGACGCTGGAGCCCGTGGGTGTTGGTGCCCGCTCCATCCGGGAGTGCCTGCTGATCCAGCTTCGCCGCTTCAACCAGAAGCGCCCCGATGTGAAGATGGCCACACGCCTCCTCGAGCAGCACTTCACCGACCTGCACAACCGCAACATGGACAAGATCAAGCACCAGCTTCATATCGACGACGAGGAGCTGAAGATCGTTCTCCAGCTGATCGCCACGCTCAAGATGAAGCCCGTTTGCGAGCAGGAAGATTCCATCGTGATCAACAAGAACATCCTGCCCGACTTCATCATCACGCAGAGCGCCGATGTGCTCGATGTGCAATTGTACCGCAACCGCTCGGAAAGCCTCAATATCAACACCACCTGGAAGCAGCTCGCCGAAGGCAGCCAGCAGGTGAACACCGACAAGAGCGCGCTTCAGTATATGAAGAACAAGCTCCAGTCGGCCCAATGGTTTATCAACGCCGTGCAGCAGCGCGAAGCCACGATGCTGAAGATCATGAAGGCGATCGTGCAGCTCCAGTACGATTACTTCCTCAGCGGCGACATCAACCTGCTGAAGCCGATGATCCTGAAGAACATCGCCGAGATGGTGGGTGTGGACATTTCTACCGTATCACGGATCACCTGCAACAAATATGTAGAAACGCCTTTCGGTCTCCTGCTGCTGAAAGATCTCTTTACCGAAGGCATTGCTAACGCCGAGGGACAAGTGATTTCCAACAAGGTGATCCAGAGCGCCATCGAAGAGGTGATCGAAAGCGAGGACAAGCACAATCCCTACACCGACCAGCAGCTCGTCAACATCCTTGCCCAGCGCGGCTTTTCGGTAGCGCGCCGCACCGTGGCCAAGTACCGCGAGCAGCTGCAGATCCCCGTTTCACACGTGCGCGGCCTGTGGGCATAGCTCAGGCATAATTATTTTAACTTCGAGATACATCTGACCTAAACGATATTACGAACCTTAACGACAACCCCTACTCATGCAAAAGATCCTGATTGTTGATGACGACCGCGACATGTGCCTCTTGCTGAAGCGCTTCCTTACCCGACACAATTTCGAGGTGCTCGAAGCGTACAGCGGCAAGAAAGCCCTGGAGCTCCTCGAGACCGTAGAGCCCGACCTTGTGATGTGTGATTTCCGCCTCGAAGACATGGAAGGCAATGTCCTGCTCGCCAAGATCAAGGAGATCTACCCGCAGGTTCCCGTGATCATCATCACCGGCTACAGCGATATCAAGATCGCCGTGGAAGTGATGAAGATGGGCGCCTACGACTATATCACGAAGCCGCTCTTCCCCGATGAGATCCTCGTGACCATCAAGAAAGCGCTCGAAGCCGCTTCCTCACAGGACACCGGCGCGGTGCACCAGCCCCAGCGTACGGCCCCCGCGGCACCGGTTTCCTCCGGCCCCACGACGGTTACACGTCCTGCACCGGCCTCCGCCGCGAACAGCGGCCAGATCGTACATTCCGGCGACTACATCTTCGGCGACACACCGGTGTTCCGCCAGCTGCTCCAGCAGATCGACCTCGTTGGTCCCACGAACTACTCGGTCATTATCTACGGCGAAAGCGGCTCCGGTAAGGAAGCCATCGCCCAGGAAATTCATAAGCGCTCGAAGCGCAAGAACAAGCCCTTCATCGCCATCGACTGCGGTGCCCTCTCCAAAGAGCTGGCAGGCTCCGAGCTGTTCGGCCACGAGAAAGGCTCCTTCACCGGCGCCCTCAACATGAAGGTGGGCTCGCTCGAGCTGGCCAACGGCGGTACGATCTTCCTCGATGAGGTGGCCAACCTTGGCTACGATATCCAGGTGTCGCTGCTCCGCGTGGTACAGGAGCGCAAGATCCGCCGCGTGGGTGGCCTCAAGGACATCGAGCTCGACGTCCGCATCCTGGTAGCTTCCAACGAGAAGCTGTGGGACGCCGCCCGCAAAGGCAAGTTCCGCGAGGACCTGTACCACCGCTTCAACGAATTCTCCATCGATGTGCCGCCGCTGCGCCAGCGCCCCGACGACATCATGCTCTTTGCCACGCACTTCCTTACGATCACCAACGCCGAGCTGGGCAAGAACATCCATGGCTTCTCGGCAGAAGTGGAGAACATCTTCCGGAATTACGTGTGGTACGGTAACCTCCGTGAGCTGAAGAATGTCATCAAGCGCGCGACGCTCCTGAGCGACGGCGATCTCATCGAGGCTTCATCGCTGCCGTTCGAGATCTCGCACTACGACAAGCTGCAGTTCGACAAGGCGCCGGCCGAGCCCGCTCCCGCGAGCTTCGCACCGGTGATGCCGGCACCGCAGCGTCCTTCCGAAGAAGCCTTCGACACGGCCCGCCCCGTAGGCGACGGCACGCTGAAGAGCGCCTCCATCGATGCGGAGTACGACATGATCCTGAAGGCCCTCAAGAAGGTGAACTTCAACAAGAGCAAAGCGGCCAAGTTGCTCAACATCGACCGCAAGACGCTCTACAACAAAATGAAACAATACCAGGAGTTAAACAACCAGTAACATGAACCTGACTTCTGTGCATCCAGCTGAAAGGCTCCGCGGTACCGCGGAGCCTTCCGGCACTTCAGACCTGAATGTGCTCCTGGCCGGTCTACTTGCCAGTATGGCCCTCCGGGTGTCGCTCCGCTGCGACACACTGCCGCCCGCGGCAGGCCCGGAGGAAGAATGGTGGCTCCTGCTGCAATGGCTGCTCCATCCGCTCCGCGACGGCGGCGCCCGCTACGTGCACGTGCAGTGCAGCGAAGACAACAGCAGCCGCGACGAGCGCTACCTCCTCAGCATGCGCTGCGACGGATTTGTCTGCGCCGCCACCGTGTCGGCCTTCGACAACCCGCAACTGAGCGCCATCGCCCAGCGCCTCCAGGTTCAACTCCTGCCTCCTTCACCCGACGATTCCCATTGCCTGTTTATCCTGCAATTTGCCGGAAAGAAAAACTGACATGCCCAGCACCAAGCCCACCATTCGCATTCTCATAATCGATGATGATGAGGACGATTACTTCATCACGTCCGAATACCTGCGCCAGATCGAGGAGTACAACCTCGTCATCAACTGGTCCTATAAATTCTCCGACGCCATCGAGCAGGTGCAGAAGCGCCAGTTCGACATTTATTTCGTCGACTATCGCCTGGGCGCCAAAACCGGTATCGACTTCCTGAAGGAAGCCATCCGCCTTGGCTGCGAGGAGCCGATCGTGCTGCTTACCGGTAAGGGCAATAAGGAGATCGATATCGAGGCGATGCAGATCGGCGCGACCGACTACCTCGTCAAGACCGACCTCAATGCCGACAAGCTGGAGCGCTGCATCCGCTATGCCCTCGAGCGGACCGCCTACCTGAAAGCCCTCCGCGCCAACGAGCGCAAATACCGAAGCATCTTCGAGCTGTCGAAAGACGTGGTGTTCATCGCCGACAAGAACCTGTACTTCAAAGACGTCAATGCCGCGACCTCGGAGCTCCTTGGCTTCGGCGCCGACGACCTGCAGCAACGCACCGTATACGACCTGCTGGCCGATGAAAGCGAGCGCCGGATGCTTGAGAAGGTGCTCAGCGAAGAAGGCGAGGTGAACGACATGGAGCTCGAGATCATCACGAGCTCGGGCGAGCGCCGCATCTTCATCTTCACGCTTACCGCGCCGATGGATACGGAAGGCAACTTCTATTACCAGGGGCTGATGCACGACATCACCAACATGCGGCGGGCCGAGAAGGCCAACCTGATGGTGGAGAAGCTCGGCGCCACGGGCCGTCTCGTGCGCACCCTGGCCCACGAGGTGCGCAACCCGCTGAACAACATCAACATGTCGGTGGAGCAACTCGTTGGCGACGGCATCACCGAAGACTCGACTCTTTTCCTCGACATCATCCAACGCAACAGCAAGCGCATCGGCGACCTGATCACCGAGCTGCTCGATACGAGCCGTCCCACGGAGCTCACCTTCGAGCGCTGCACGCTGCAATCGGTGATGGACGAAAGCATCCAGGAAGCCCTCGACCGCATCACGCTCCAGCACATACAGCTGAAGGTGCGCTACGAAGAGCAGCCCTGCCCGATCAACGCCAACAAGGAGAAGCTGAAGATCGCGTTCCTCAACATCATCATCAACGCGGTGGAAGCGATGCCCAACGACGGCAGCGGCTCGCTCGACATCTCGATCACCACCGACGACGGTCGCCACATTACCGTGATCCGCGACAACGGCTGCGGTATTTCCGAAGAAAATATTTCCCGCCTGTTCGAACCTTATTATACCTCGAAGCGCAATGGTATGGGTCTTGGACTCGCCGCCACCCTCAACATCCTGCAAGCCCACAAGGCGCAGATCGATGTGAGCTCGGTGGTAGGGCAGGGGACAACCTTCACCATTTCTTTCCCGGCAGCGTAATAATCTGCTGGTCTGCAACTAATAGTAGTTTGCTAATGACGAACGCCGCTCCGAGGAGCGGCGTTCGATTTTATTCGCAACCCGTAGCAGATTAGCAGACTACCAAGATTAGCAGACTGGCTACATCCGCACCGTCTTGCTCATCATGTAATAGAGCAGGCCGCCGACGGGCGGTATGGCAATGACAAGGATTCCCCAAAGCACGCGGCTTTGCGAAGCGAGGTTTTGCTGGCGGAAGACATCGGTGATGCTCCAGATCCAGTGCACGCCGCCGAGGGCGGCTGCCGTCACCCAGACCCAGATGCCTGATACAGTTCCTGTTCGGTAGATGCCGACACCAACAAATAACAGGATGAGACTGATGACGCCGAGGATAAAGTTGGGATGCATTGTTTGCTTGGCCCTGGCTGTTTCTTTCATAACATCAGTTTTTATTCGTTTACAAAAAGCGCTACACGCGGTCGAACGAAAAGAGCGCCGCCTCGCGGGGCTTATGCCCGCTGAACTGCTGCGTGATGATATCGGCCGCGAGTACGCTGAAAAGAATGCCGTTGCCCCCGAAGCCGAGCGCGTAGGCCGTGTGCGGCTGACCGGGCACCGACCCGATGAAGGGTAGTGTGTCGGGGGTGCCGGCGAAAATGCCCGCCCAGGAATAATCGGGCTCGAATGCGAGCTCCGGCATCAGCCGCCGCAGGGAGGCTTCGAGCGCCGCCGACCTTCGGCGCAGTTGCGGGAAGTCCGTTCGTCCATCGAAGGGGTGATCCTTGCCGCCGATGATGACGCGCTGATCGGGCGTCGTTCGTAAGTATAAATACGGGTCGCCGGTGTCCCATAGCAAGGCCCGCCGGTGCCACAACAGGCCGGGATCAACGGGCTTGCTGAGGAGCACATAGGTGACGAACAATTCCTCGACTTCTTTCGGAAGGTAGCGCTGCGACTCGTAGCCGCAGGCGATCACCAACTTGCCGGCGCGTATGACGTGCCCGTCTGTCGTTTGCACGCGAACGCCTGATTTTTCCCATTGGATATGGGCGGCTTCGGTCCGCTCGTATACGGCTCCGGCACCTGCCTGCACGTCCTGCAGCAGCCGGTGCGTGAGGCGGTAGGCATCGATCTGTGCGGCCTTTCGGCTAAGCAGCGCGCCCGGCTTTTCAAGAAAGTATTGTTGCTGCAGCTCCGTAGGCCCCACGAGATCAACATCAAGCCCGATGGCTTTCCTCCGGGCTGTTTCCTCGCGCAGTGTGGCAAGATCCTTCCGGCTGCGGGCCCACTGGAGGCTCGGTCGCGGCTCGAAAAGGTCGGCGGCGCCGCAGGCGGCACATACCGCGCGCAGCCGGTCGATCGCTTCGTAGCAAAGGAGGTAGCTTTCTTCAGCGGCCTTCCGCCCGATGCGGTCGCTGAGCATGCAGAGTGAGCTGTCCAGTTCGTATTGGAGCAGCGATGTCGACGCAGCGGTGCTGCCCGTGGCGGCGCGGCGCTTGTCGATGATGCTGCAGGAAAAGCCGGCGCGCTGCAGGGTCCAGGCAGTGAGCGCGCCCGAGATGCCGCTTCCGATCACGAGTACGTCGGTTTGCAGGTCCCGGTCGAGCACAGGGTACGATGGCTGCGGGCCGCTGCTTTCCAGCGAATAGGTATGGGGTGTATGCAACTTCATGGGTCGAAGAAGAAAAACAAGCCGGCGCGCAAAAGGTTTTCTTACGTATCGAGGTACGATGTCGGTACTTCCTTCGACTCGCGCTTGATGATGAACACGGCCGTGTCTTTCGGGTGAATCCCCTGGCCGTGGTTGAGCGCGTACATCTTCGTAAACTCGGCGCCGTAGTAAAGGATGAGCGCACTGTAATAGATCCAGGAAAGAATGATGACGATCGAAGCGGCCGTTCCGTAGGTGACGTCCAGGTTGGATCGCTCGAGGTAATAGCCGATACCGAACTTACCGAGGAGGAAAAGCAGCGCCGTGATGAGCGCGCCCACGAAGGCATCGCGCCAGGCAATAACAGCATCGGGAAGTATCTTGAAGATAACCGCGAAGAGCCCGGTGATGACGACGATGATGATACCGATGTTGATCCAGTTGAACACGTACACGGTATAGTGCGGGAAAACCCGCGTCAGCCGCTCGCTGAGCAGGTTGAGCAGCGCGTTGACCACCAGCGATACCAGCAGCAGGAATCCGAGGCCGATGACAAGTGAAAACGACAGCAACCGGTTACTGAGATATTTGAGCCAGCTCTTTTTCGGTTTTGCGCGCACCGACCAGATGAAGTTGATCGAATCTTGCATCTCGGTAAAAACGCCCGTGGCGCCGATCACAAGAATGATGGCGCCGATGACGGCGCCCGCCGTGGTGGCGTGCGTGTGGTGGACGTTGCGGATGATGTCCTGTATCTGGAGTGCCGCTTCTTTACCAACGAGTCCGCTCAGTTGCAGGTAGATCTTCCCCTGGACGGCTTCGCGGCCGAAAAAGATCCCGGCGAGCGAGATGATGATCAGCAACAGGGGGCCGAGCGCAAACACCGTATAGTAACTGAGCGACGCACTCAGCTTAAACGCGTTGTCGTTCACAAAGCCGAAGCCGGCCTTGGCAAAGAGGGAAAGAAAGCGTCGGATGGACTTGATCATATCGGTGGATGGAGCGCGCCCGGTGCAGCCGGGCTTGTAGAATTTACTACCCATAGCTGCCGGGCTTCCTGAACGAAGTTAGTCCAGGACCCCGGCAGACCGGGCAAGCGGAGCGTGGCACCGGTTTTTTATAGGTAAAAATAACAGCGAATTCAAAAGTCTCATATACACGGTCCATTCTATCAGCAAGGCTGCAGTCTCCACTGTGGCCATTTTTTTATGCCTGGCGAACGAGGTCGCGCAGACGCTTGATCTCGTCGTGGCCTATGCGCAGCTGCGTCTTCTGGCGTACGATGAGGTCGCGGAGTGAAGGCTCAAGTTCCTCGTCGCTGTTGAGCGCCATGTCGTAGGCCTTCTGCGCAGCGTCTTCTCCGAACTCGCAATTTTCCAGGATCGCCTTGCGGTCCTTCCCGGCTACAACGGCCTTGAGGTCCATCCATACGCGGTAGATCTTACCGGAGTTGGTGGTTCCGTCGGCAGGATCCCCGCCGAGCCGGCTTACTTCGGTGGCGAGCTCACGTGTATACTGGCGGCTTTCCTCGGCATAGCGCAGGAAGAGCGGGCGCAGGTCTTCGGTCTCTGCTTTTAATTCGTCGATGGCTTTCTCGTAGCCAACAATCCGGTCATTATTGATGCGGATGAGATCATTCAGCAGATCTGTAACTTTTTCGTAATTGGGCATAACACATGTTTTGCTATAAAGGGAAAAAATCATACCCCTTGCTGCCTTGGTATGAAAATTTTGCAGGCTTTCCCATCAACTAACCCTAAATCCCAGACATTATGGCCAAGTATTCCAAAGGCGCTGGTTCCAAAGTCAAACGGGCGATGGAAGAACGCAAAGAGGGCTCCCTGAAAAGCGGGCGCAGCGGTAAGAAAGTCACATCGCGCAAGCAGGCGATTGCCATAGGCCTTTCCGAAGCACGCGAGGCAGGCGAAAAAGTACCGTCGAAGGGCGCTTCGAAAAAAGCGGCTCCCAAAAAAGCCGCGAAGAAGGCTGCTCCGAAGAAGGCTGCCAAGAAAGCCGCGCCGAAAAAAGCCAGCAGTGGCGGACGCGCTTCCGCCCGCAAGTCGGCGCCGAAAAAAGCTGCTGCCAAGAAAGCCGCTCCCAGGAAGGCCGCAGCGAAAAAGGCAGCTCCGAAAAAAGCAGCCAGCAAATCCGGAGGTACCTCGGTCAGCCGGAGCGGTGGCTCTACGGCCCGCGGATCTTCGAAACGCGGCCTTGCCTCCGCCTCGGCAGCAACGAAAAAATCAGTTGCGCGTAAGGGTGGTAAAGCAAGCAGGTAATCTGCTAATGGGTTAGTCTGCTAATCAGTTAGTCTGCTCGTCTGCTAATGCAATTGCTATACAAACAGAATTTTTAAAGCCTTGCTACGCAAGGCTTTTTTTATTTGCAGACTAGCAGACTAACAAATTAGCAGACTACATCAGCTCTTTCAAAATCTTCATCAGCACGCGCTCTTCCGACGTGAGACCGGAAAGGTTATCGGGGGCTTCAATCTTGTCGAGCTCCCTGAGGTACCGATGCAGCTGTTTTTCCTCGTAGAGGCGCAGTACGCCCGGGTGCACGTAATACTTGCGGCAAACGGTACGCGTGTTGCCCAGCTTATGGCTTACCTCATCGAGGGCGGCAAGTGTGTTTTTCTTGCATTCGGCTTCCGTTTCCGCGGGTCCCATGGCGTTGAAGGCACGCAGCACGTTGAGCGTGCCTGCCCAGGTCCGAAAGTCTTTCGCTGTAAAGTCGCCGCCGGTGGCTTCCTTGATATAGCTGTTCACCATACCCGAGTCGATGGGCTTTCGGGCGCCGCTTCCATCGTAGTATTGAAAGAGTTCTTTTCCCGGAATGTCACGACAGGCCTGCACGGCTTTGGCGAGTCGGCGGTTGCGCAGCGAGATGTCGTGATCGATTCCCTTCTTCCCGGTAAATGAAAACCGGAGTTCGTCGCCGTCGATCCTGACGTGCTTGTCCTTAAGTGTAGTCAGCCCGTAAGAGCCGTTCTGCTTTTCATAATCGCTGTTGCCGATCCGGATGTAGGTGCGCTCCATAAGCGAGATCACCGTGGCCATGACCTTGCGGTCGCTGAGCTCTTTTCCTGCGAGGTCTTCCTCGAGTTGCAGGCGAAGCGATGGCAGCAGCTTTCCGAATTCGAAGAGGCGGTGAAATTTTGTTTCATTGCGGAGCTCGTGCCAGAGCGCATGGTAGCGGTATTGCTTTCGTCCGCGGCTGTCGTAGCCCGTGGCCTGTATATGACCGTTGGCCCGCGGGCAGATCCAGACGTTGGTCCAGGCTGGGGGAATGGCCAGCTTGCGGATCCGCTCAAGCTCGCTCTTGTCGCTGACAACGGAATCCTTGAACGAATAGGAGAATCCCTTTCCTTTTTTTACCCGCCGGATCCCGGGCCATTGGTCGCTTACATACACGAGGTCGGCCGCGCGGGCTGCCTCGCTGTAGTCGCGGTCGATTTTCCGGAATTCCTTATGCGTCAGGCTTACTGCTTCCATTAGGGTGTACTTGTTTTTTTCGCTCCAATCGTTCAAGGCGCCGCTTTTCGTGGTAACTGCGCTTGGCGTGGTTCACATCCGAGGCATCGTCGACCGAGTGGGAGGTATGCAGGTCGTCGCCTTCCTTGGCCAGCGTGGCCAGCTTCACATAGAATTTCTTCAGCACGTCAAGCTCTTCCTGGCTGAGGTCTTCCACGTCGATCAACCGGTTGGAGGCGCGCTCCTCGCAGGCGATGAGCTCGTTGAGCTTCAGCTGCAGGGCCAGCGAATCCTTGTTCTGCGACTGCTGGATAAGGAACACCATCAGGAACGTAACGATGGTGGTGCCGGTGTTGATGACCAGCTGCCAGGTATCGGAAAAATGAAAGATCGGTCCGGTGACCCCCCAGATAATGATGATCAGGAACGCAATGCAAAAAGCAAGGGGCGAACCCGTCGCCCGGGTTGTGCCTTCCGCAAATGATTCGAACCGGGCTTTAACTCCTTTCTTATTGGCCTGCAGGTTGGCTACTTCTTCCTGCAACTCGCTATTGACGGGCATAGGTAAACATTTCTTCCTAAGGTAGACGAAAGCCGGGCCAAAAACGGGCGCGGACAGGATCACGTAGCCGCGTTAACATGCAGGTGACAAAAAAAGCGTCCGGCACGAAGTGCGGGACGCTTTGCCTGGCTGGAGCCTGGAGATTACTCCGACTCCTGGTCGGCGGTGATGTTGATGCCGGTTACCGCGAGCTCAGTGAGCAGCTGATCGGTTTCCTTTTCTTCCTCGAGTGTCAGCGCGAGAAGGTCAGACACTTCGTTTTGACCCATCGTTTTGGCGAGCTGTACCAGCGAGCCGTAAGCGGCGATCTCGTAGTGCTCCACTTTCTGGGCGCAGATGATCAGTGCGGCGTCGCGTACCGACGAACCTTTCGGTGTGTCTTCGATACCCTGCTGGGCTTCTTTCACGAGGCCTTCCATGGCTTCGCATTTCTTGGCGCGGGCCGGCAGTCCAAGGATTTCGAACACCTGCTCCACACGGCCGATCTGCTCTTCAGTTTGGGTCAGGTGATTTTCGAAGGCGCTGCGCAGCTCGTCAGAAGTGGCGGCTTTTGCCATTTTGGGAAGAGCCTTGGTGAGGTGCTTCTCGGCCCAGAAAATGTCGCGCAGCTCTTCAACGAACAACTCGTGGAGAAGTGTGGCTTCGTCGAAGCGCTCAGCGCCGGCGCGGCTGCCGTTGCTACGCGTTGCACCGCTGCGGCCGTTGGATGCCGACTTGGAGCGGCCCGAAGCGGCGCTCTTTCCATTGGAGCGGGAAGCGGCTTTTGCCGGGGCGCTTTTGCGGGCTGCGGAGGATTTTGTTGCTTTTGCCATAATAAAAGGAAGTTTATAGTAGGACGCTACAGATGAAAAAATTAGACCAGCCGCCGCAAGGCGCTAAAGCCGTGTTGTTGCGCAATTTCCCCAAGCTACAGCCCCTGCTATGGCGGCCAAAGGCGGATTTTTTATGGTATTCTATTTGGAGCATTTATCCCTGAGTTCTTTTCGATTTCGTTAACAAAACACTGTGTATGCCACTACATCAACACGCTCCACAACAGCTGGCCTTCCTCCAGGAGAAGATTCGCCTGATCGGCAGTGCCATCTTTTTCAATCAGAGCGATGCCGTGCTGAAGCTTCCCACCTCGCTGGTGTCGATCCTGAAAACGGATGATTACGGTTATGTATGGTTCTTCGTCAAGAAGCCCAACCAAGACATCAAGCAATTCGAACAAGACTTTCCCGTGCGCCTTGACTTTTTCCGCAAAGGAGTCGACTGCTTCCTGCAGGTAACCGGCCAGGGCTGGATGGTGACCGACCCCGAGGAAATGTATGCGTTCCTCGAAATGAACGAAGACGTCAACCCGCAGGTGTTCCAGGAAATGGCACTCGTGAAGGTGAAAATGCAACGCGCCGAATTCTTCGAAACGGCCCCTGCCCATCACTCCTGGTGGCAGCACGCGCTCAACTATGTGACCGCACTGTTCCGTCCTGCCGGCAATGTTGGCAACACCTTTTTCCCTGCCTCCTAAAAAACGGTTGCACATATGGCCACAGCCCGCTCCATTTGGTCCGGTACGATCTCCTTTGGTCTGGTCAACATCCCTGTAAAATTGCAAAGTGCCGTGCAGTCGGAAGAACTGCCGCTGCATATGCTCGCGAAGAAGGACCTGGCTCCGATCAAGTACGCGCGGATCGACACGAAGACCGGGAAGGAGGTCGACTGGAAAGATATCGTTAAGGGATACGAATACGCAAAGGGGAAGTTTGTTGTGGTCGAAGATGAAGACTTCGAGAAGGCTTCGCCCCAGAAATCCCGCTCGATCGACATCGTGCAGTTTGTGAAAGCCGAAGAGATCGATCCCATCTATTTTGAGAAACCATATTACCTCCTGCCTGCAAAAGGCGGCGAGAAAACGTACCGCCTGCTCGTGAAAGCGCTCGAAGAAGCCGGTACGGTCGGCATCGCCGAGTTCATGCTGCGCAATCGCGAGCACGTCTGCGCCATCAAGCCCTATAAAGGAATGCTCCTGCTCGACCAGATGCGCTACGAGGAGGAGATCAAGGAAGTGCCGGCGCTCGAAAGCGGCCGCGTGGCCGAAAAAGAATTGCAGCTCGCGCTCAAGCTCATCGAGCAGCTTACAGAAACGTTCAATCCCGCCGCGTTTAAAGACAATTACGCGGCCTCCTTAAAGAAAGTAATTAAGGCAAAGGCCGCGGGCAAGCATATCCGCATCGCCGAGCCCGAAGAGCGGAGCGCTACCGTCAAAGACCTGATGGATGTACTCAAGCAAAGCCTCGAAGGCAAGCGCAAAAAACGCGCATAGCATATCGGATGTCTGATGTCGGATGTCTGATGTAAGAACGGATCGCAACGCGATCCGTTCTTGTTTTAAATACATTCCACATCCGAGATCCTACATCAGCCATCCGACATCCGAGATCAGACATCCGAGCTCCTACATCCCCTTCTGGCACGGGCTTTTTGTTGAATCCCGTATGGGCCTGTCCAAGTACAATGAGAAGCGGCACTTCAACGAAACGCCGGAGCCGGAAGGGAAACGCAAGTCGTCGAAAGGCGCGCTCCGCTTCGTGGTGCAGAAGCATGATGCCTCGCACCTGCACTACGATTTCCGGCTGGAGCTGGGTGGGGTGCTGGTCAGTTGGGCCGTGCCGAAGGGACCCTCACTCAACCCCGCCGACCGGCGCCTCGCAATGCACGTGGAAGATCATCCGTTCGACTACCGCAACTTCGAGGGAATAATTCCCGAAGGCAATTACGGCGCTGGTGTCGTGATCGTCTGGGACGAAGGCACCTACCACCCGATCGGTATGGAAGATGCCGGTCGCAGGGAGCAGGAGCGGGTGATGCGCGGAATGCTCGCTTCGGGCAATATCAAGATCGTGTTGAGCGGTGAGAAGCTGACCGGTGAGTTTGCCCTGCACAAGATGAAGGACGATCGCTCCTGGCTGTTGATCAAGCACCGCGACAAATCGGCCTCCGATAAGGAGGTGGTCCTGAAAGACCGCTCGGTCAAAACCGGCAAGACCATCACCGAGGTGGCGCTTGCGCATGGAACGACTCCCAATCACCCCGACCAGAAGAAGGCCTCGAAAAAAGAAGCGACGAAGATCGCGGCGAAGCCGGAAGCCGCCGGCGGCGACGGCAAGGCGGGCGAGGCAAAGCAACCCCGTAAATCGGCAGCCGCGAAAAAGACAGCAGCGGCTGGAAAAAAGACGAGGCGGAAAAATCTCAACCTGAAATCGTTATTGGGCGGGCACTTCGCGCTGGCGAAGGAAGTACCGATGCCCCAGCTGATGCCGCCGATGATGGCCACGCTCGTCGACGCGCCTTTCGACGATCCGGACTGGCTCTACGAAATCAAGTGGGATGGATACCGGGCCGTGGGCTATGTGCAGCAGGGCGATGTGGAACTTATCTCGCGCAATGAAAAGCCCTTTACTGATAAGTACACGCCCGTTGCCGAAGCGATGGCGGCACTGCCCTTCGATGCCGTGTTCGACGGGGAGATCGTGGCAGTTGACGAGAGGGGACTCGCTAACTTCCAGTTGCTCCAGAACTGGCAGAACGCCCCGGTGTCGCTGCGGTATTACATCTTCGATGTTCTCTGGGTGGGTGGTTACGATGTGACCGCGGTACCACTGCTGCAGCGGAAAGCGTTGCTTCAGTCGATCCTTCCTGCCGGCGATCCGGTATTGCACTACAGCGATCACGTGCTGGGCAAGGGTACTTCGTTCTTCAAGGCTGCTCTCCGGCAGGGCCTCGAAGGGATCATGGGCAAGCGGGCCGATAGTAGTTATACAGTCGGGGCACGCTCGCCCGACTGGCTTAAGATCAAGGTGAACCAGCGACAGGAGGTCGTTATCGCCGGATTCACGGAGCCTCGCAATACGCGCAAATTTTTCGGGGCCATCCTGCTAGGTGCCTACCAGGGCGATGAGCTCGTTTACGTGGGGCACTCCGGATCGGGCTTCAACAGGAAAAGCCTCGAAGATCTGTACCACCGAATGCAGCCGCTGGCTACCGACAAGTGTCCCTTCGAAAAATGTCCCAAGGCGAATATGCCCGTAACCTGGGTGAAGCCGAAGCTCGTGTGCGAGATCAAGTTTACCGAATGGACGCGCGAGGGCATTGCCCGCCACCCGATTTTCATGGGTTTGCGGAGCGACAAGAAAGCAAAGGATGTTCGTATTGAGATCAGCAAAAAGACAAAAACCATGGTGAAGAAATCTGCGCCCGCCAGGGCCGCCAAGTCCGCTCCGAAAAAAGCTGCTCCGAAAAAAGCTGTCGTGAAAAAAGCAACAGCGCGGGCGAAGAAATCGGCCCCGGCCGCCCGCGCTGCTGCGAAAAGCAGCGGCAGTAAAAAGAGCGGCAAGGGCTCGAGGCAATTGAGCGAAAGCGAAGGAACGCAGGTGGAGCTCACGATCAACCGCCAGCCCCTGACACTAACCAATCTCGACAAGCCATACTGGCCGAAAGAGGGACTTGTAAAGCGCGACCTCCTTAACTACTACCTGCGGATGGCGCCCTGGATCCTGCCCTACCTGGAGGGACGGCCCGAGTCGCTGCACCGCCACCCGAACGGCATTGCGGGCCCTCATTTTTTTCAGAAGGACATGAAAGGGAAGGTACCCGGTTGGATCCCGACACATACCGACTTCAGCGAGTCGACGGGGCAGAACGTTCATTACCTCGTTTGCAACGACGAGGCGACGCTCCTGTACATGGCCAATATGGGCTGCATCGAGCTGCATCCCTGGCATTCGCGCAGCGACCGCTGGGAATACCCTGACTGGTGCCTCATCGACCTCGATCCCGAAGGCGTTGGCTTCGACAAGGTGATCGAGACGGCGCAGGTTGTGCGGCAGGTTCTTGAAAATATCGGAGCGGCTAGCTGTGTGAAGACCTCCGGCTCCACCGGTATTCACATTTACATTCCGCTTGGCGCGAAATATACGTACCCGCAAAGCCGCCAGCTCGCCGAGCTGGTTGTGAGCCTCGTGCACCGCGAGCTTCCCGATCTTACGAGCCTCGAGCGCAGCCCTTCGAAACGCAAGAACCGCATCTACCTCGACTTCCTCCAGAACACCGAAACGCAGACGGCGGCCGCGCCCTATTCGCTGCGTCCCAAGCCCGGTGCGCCCGTAAGCACCCCGCTGCATTGGGACGAGGTGAAGAAAGGATTGACCCCGCAAACCTGGCACATTAACAACGTGTTCGACCGCGTGCAGGAAGTGGGCGACCTGTTCAAGCCCGTGCTCGGCAAGGGCATCGACCTGGCCAGGGTGCTGAAGCGGGTGGAAGGATTGTAGTTTGGAGTTTGTAGTTTGGGGTTTGGAGTTTGGCTCCGCCCGCTAAAGCCTCAGCGAAGGCGGGAGTTTTGGGTTTGCTAGTTCCGCTGCCTCCAACAATTCAAAATCCGTATACTTCCTGACAAGAAGCGGTTCAGGGTTTGTTTCGACAGTCTGTTTTCCAGATCCGTAGCATTGTCCGGGCGGCGCGTCAGCGCCGTGCTTTCATTGCCCCGGACTTGAGTCCGGGGGCGTGGGCAGAGCACAGTAAATGCGGCGCGTCAGCGCCGCCACTTCTTCAGCTCGGACTTTAGTCCGAGGCTCCTGATGAACTAAGCTGACTCTGGGAGAATCCAAGCAACAACAATTCGTAATTTGGATAGCCAACAGCAGCTGCCTGCGTTGCCAACCCCACAGCTTCTTATGCTTACTGTCTTTCATCCTGATGCCTACTCCGTGTTGAATCCCGACTTCGGGCCCGAGCTCTGGTCGGATGAGAACCAGTTTACCGAGGGGCCCGTGTGGAACCCGGAGGGCTATTACCTGTACAGCGACATCCCCGCCAACGTCATCTTCCGGATCGACGGGAAGGGGAGCAGGTCCGTATTTATACGGGACAGCGGCTGTACGCTCCAGGACCGATCTTTCCTCTCGGAACAGGTCGGCTCCAACGGGCTCGCCTACGACAGTGCCGGGCGTCTGTATATCTGCCAGCACGGCAACGGCGCCATTGCGGTCTATGAAAACGGATCGCTTCAATCGTTCCTGCCCTCGCCCAACGACAAGCCGTTCAACAGTCCCAACGATATCGTCGTGGATCGAAGCGGCGCCGTGTTCTTCAGCGATCCGCCGTATGGACTAAAAGACCAGGGGCTGCGTCCCGACCTGCGGCAGGCGGCCGCCGCCTTCTATTGCTGGCGCGATGGATTGCTGACGCCCTTTTGCCACGAATACCAATTCCCGAACGGGCTTTGCCTCGCGCCCGATGGTGGCACGCTGTACGTAGGGTCGAGCAAGCCCTTCGAGCGGCGCCTGCTTGCGTACGATGCCGCATCGCTCGAGCGGCAGCGCCTCGTGGCCGAAGAGAATTGCGATGGCCTCAAGTGCGACCCTGCCGGCAACCTGTGGCTGTGCACAAAAGAGGGTATCCTGCTGCTCCGTCCCGATGGAGCGCGGCTTGCGCTGATCACGCTCGACAAGATCCCGGCGAACTGCTGCTGGGGCGGACCTTCCGGCCGCGACCTGCTGGTTACCGCCCGCGAGAACGTATACTGTCTCCGCGACCTCCTGCGGTAACGCCCGGTTCATCCTGTATCAATGGAGCAGGTAAGGTGCGATGATCCGTTGCCAGATGGCATAGCCCTCGGGTTTCATGTGGAGTCGATCGCCCACGTACAGCTCCTCGCGCATATGTCCGCCGGCATCGAGCATGGCGCCGTAGACGTCGATGAAGTCGGCGTTCTTCTGGCGGCGGATGAATTTCCGGATGGCTTTATTGGCGGCCTGCACCTTGGGCTGGATGGAGGCGCGCACCGGGCTCGGCTTGATCGACACATAGCTGATCCGCGCACCGGGCAGGTAAGCACGCAGCTGCGCAAAGAGCGTTTTCACGCGCAGGAGTGCTTCGCCGGCCGTGATGCTGTCTTTCGACGCAAGGTCGTTCTCTCCGCAATAGATCAATACCTGTTTGGGATTGTAGGGCGCCACCACATCGTAAAAGTACCGGCTGACATCGGGCAGGGTGGAACCGCCAAAGGCCCTGTTCAGGATCGGGAAGCCGGGAAAAGCGGCCTGTACATCGGTCCAGCGGGTAAACGACGAGGAGCCGATCAGGAGGATGGGCTGCGCCGGGGGCGGGGTGGCGCTGTCGGCTTTTTTGAAGGCCAGGATGTCGCTCCAGAAGGCCGGGGCGGTCTGCGCCGCGCCGTTCAGGCCGGCGAGGAGGAGCAGGAAGAAAAGTAGCTGTTTCATGAGCAGTGCGTTAACCGCTGGACTAAAGATAGGCACGGTGGCCGTCGGCAGGCCGCGGCAAAAAAATACCCCCGCGTTGGCGGGGGCAGGGGTTTTCGGTGTGTCGGTTCAGCGGCGTGCAACGGGTATCCCGGTATGGGCGCCTTCTTCGGTATCGATCACAAAGGTTTGCGCGGGCAGGCGCTTGCGGCCTTCCACCTGCAGCACAAGCTGCACGTCGCGGCGGGCGATATCGACAAGGAAATAGCGGTCATAGTGCTGGTCGCGGACGGTTTCGGAAAAGAGCACTTCGCCATCGGTATCGCTGATGCTGATGTCGAGGGCCTCGGTACCGGGCTTGTCGAAGCGGATCTGGAACATCGGGCGGCCGTCGATGGGCGCTACGCGGATGATGCTGACTTCGGGGGCTGTCGGTTCGGTCGAAGTTTGCGCGGAGGCAGACAGGGTGCCGGCGGCGATTGCGGCAACAAAAAGGGCGAGAGGCTTGCGGTTCATCAATTGCTTTTTCATGTTTTTCATTGTTTACGGTGCATAAAAACACATAGCAGGCATCCGTTTCATGAGCAAGCGATCGCGGCAAGCGGTCGTAAGAAAATCAGGACAGAAGACCGGTGATCCGGTGTTCGTGCTGCAAACATAGTTCCGTCGCAGGCCGTTGCAGCCGCAAGTTTTGGCTGTTGCTCGCCTCGCCAAACGCAGGTTGATGCCCGGAGAGCCGCGCTGACAGGGCATCTTATGGAGCGAAACGTTTTTTCGCCAAACGACGAACCTTAACAGCATGCCTATTGCTCAACCGGCAAATTGGCCTACCTTCAACACCTCCGTTCAGGAGCACCCTTTGAAACGAATGTTTTTCTCTATGGCTAAGATCACTTTTGCAAATCAGAATGCAGCTTTTGGTACGGCGCTGCGCCGTGCAGTTGATGAATACTTCCGCGAGCGCGGAATCAAAAAGACCGGCAACTGGCGCCTCTATCACAAGGCGGTCATCATTCTCCCGGCAACCGCGCTTTTCTATGTCCTCCTCCTGTCGGGCGTACTTCCTACCGCGCTGGCACTGATACTTTCGGGCACGATGGGCCTTATGCTGGCCGCCATCGGCTTCAACGTTATGCACGATGCCTGCCACGGCGCTTTCTCGAGCCGTCGCTGGGTCAATAATATCCTCGGACTTTCGCTCAACGCGCTTGGCGGCAACGCCTTTTTCTGGAAGCAAAAGCACAACATCCTCCACCACACCTATACCAACGTGGAAGGCCTCGATGACGACATCGCGCAAAGCAAGCTGCTGCGGCAATGCCCGTCGCAGCCCTGGATGCGCCTGCATAGCTACCAGCATCACTACCTGCCGGTGGCCTACGGGCTCACGATGTTTGTGTGGGTGCTGATACGCGACTTCGACAAATACTTCCGCCGCAAGATCCACAACACGCCCCTGCAGCCGATGAGCGTCCAGGAGCACGTGCTGTTCTGGGCCAGCAAGGCGCTGTACGTCTTTTTCTATATGGCCTTACCGATCTATTGCGTGGGTTTCTGGCCCTGGCTTATCGGCTGGAGCCTGATGAACGTGGTGGCGGGGATCGTGCTTTCGTACGTATTCCAGCTGGCCCATGCCGTGGAAGGCCCGGTGTTCGAGAACGGACACGAAGACCGCGTGCTGCCTTCTGAGTGGGCGGCCCACCAGGTGCTGACGACGGCCAACTTTGCGCCGCGCAACAAGGCCCTGTCCTGGTTCGTGGGCGGGCTGAATTTCCAGGTGGAGCACCACCTCTTCCCGCGCGTGGCCCACGTGCATTACCCCGCACTGAGCCGGATCGTGCAGGAGCAATGCAACCGTTTCGGGTTGCCGTACCACTGCCACCAGACTCTGGGCGGGGCCATCAAATCGCACTTGTACATTATTAAGGAACTGGGTCGCCGGCCGCAGGAGGCAACAACCCAGGTAGCGCACGCCTAGCAGCGTGCGCCGCCGCTGTTAAACGGCTTTGCGCACGCCCATGGCCAGCAGGCCGCGGTCGCCCTGGCGGAGCAGGTACGTAACCTTGTCTCCTTCCGCGATCGGGAAGTTGCACTGGTCTTTGTGCACGAAGATGCGCTCGCCTGTCGTCGCATCCTGCAGGAATCCAAAGCCTTTCGACTTGCTGAAATACTGCACCACGCCGGTGTGCATGCTGTCATCGGCGATAAAGTGTTCGGCCTTCGGCACCGCATCGGGCACTTCTTCCAGCTTGTACACTTTCTTCTTTTTGATATCGACGGGCTTCTCGGTAAGGTTACCGTTCTCGTCGAGGTAGGCGATCATGTCGTCAAAAGAGCGGGAGCCCTGGTCTTTGCGGGCCTGTTTCTTTTCCGCTTTTTCCTGGCGCTGCTTGCGCTTGCGGTTTTCCATTTCCCGCTTGTTGAAGGTTTCTTTCGATTTTGCCATTCGGAATTTTTGGTGATATAAAAAGCCCCCCGTTTGGGGGGCTTTGTAAGTTAGTGAAAAAACGCTTACCAGCGGTTCTGCTGGCTGCGCTCGGGTCGTGTTTCTTTGGGGCGGGCTTCCATCACGCGGATGTTGCGGCCTTCAACAGAGCCGTTGTCCAGCTCAGCGATGGCTTTGCGGGCAGCCTCATCGTCAGACATTTCCACGAATCCAAAACCTTTGGATTTGCCGGTGAATTTGTCCATGATCACCTTGGACGAGGTTACGTCGCCGTACGGAGTGAAAAAACCACGGAGATCTTCGTCCTGGATGTTGAAGCTTAAGTTCGATACGTAAATGTTCATACTTGTTTTTTAACAGATAAATAGAAATCTGAGAAAGGCAAGGAGTAGTAGCGAACTAAAGTGCTGAGGCAGGATAAGTGCAAAGGCAGGATAATCGACAGATACTAGATGCGCGGCTCAAATGTATAACTCAATGAAGGTACGCCTTTTTCCGCGAAGGGGCAGTTTTATTTGCGGGCGCACCGGTCATCTTGTTGTTAAGAGTTGTCCCTTCCGGGGATTACTTGATCGTCTCGTCGTCATCGCTCGTCGACACCAGCTCGGGAGTGTGGCGGATCGACAATTCCCACTTGGAATTAAGCGTGAGCTCGAAGGTATCATGCTCGAAAAGCGCGCGCGACTGCTGGTCTTCAAGCAGCAGCTGGGCGAGGTCGTTGGCGAGCGGCTGGTCGATGATCACGTTCTGGAGGCGGCCTTTCTCAAGCCCGATGGAGAAGGGATAGCCCGACTTGCGCTTCAGCCCTACTCGCTCAAAGTCGCCCGCATTGAGTTGCAGGGATTGCGGGCCGGAGCGGGCGCGCTTCATGACGATGCGGATAGCGGGGAGGTACTTGTTCCAAAGCGTAGTATACATAAACTGAGATTTTGAGATAACAATGTTCAAGTTAAAGAAAATCACGCAGTCGCTCGGAGCGGCTGCGATCGCGAAGTGTCTTGAGCGCCCGGTCGCGGATCTGCCTGATCCGTTCGCGGGTCATATCCATGCGCTCGGCCAGCTCACCCATGGTGATCGCCGGCACCCCGCCCACACCGAAGAGCGCACAAAGCACCGAGCGGTCGCGGGTTTTAAGGGTCGCCAAAAACCGCTCCAACTCAATGTGCAGCGACTGCGTATGCACGAGCTGCTGGTCCGACTCATCGTCACCGAACAGGCTGTCGCCCATGGTGAACCCTTCCATGCCCGGCCGCTCGGCATCGAGGCTTTCGTGGCGGTCGCCGATGCGGGAGGCCACCGCAAGCTGCTTCGGGTCGATATCGAGCGCTTCGGCTACCTCGGCAAGGGTCGGGAGCCGCTGCTCATCCTGCTCGATCCGGTCGGAAGCGCGTTGGGCGCGGATACCAAGGCCGAGCTGGTTGGCCGGAAGACGCACGAGGCGTCCTTTTTCGTCGAGCGCCTGCACGATGCCCTGGCGGATCCACCACACGGCATAGGTGATGAACTTGAAGCCGCGGGTTTCATCGAAGCGGCTGGCCGAGCGCACCAGGCCGAGGTTGCCCTCGTTGATGAGGTCGGCGAGCGACAGGCCGCGAAACTGGTACTGCTTCGCCACCGACACCACAAAACGCAGGTTGGCGCAAACCAGCTGCTGCAGGGCTTCGTCCGATCCCGCCCGAATTTCCTGCGCAAGGCGCTGCTCCTCGTTGATATCCACCATCGGCATCCGGTTGATGTCGGCAAGGTAGCGATCGAGGCTGTCGCCTTGGCGCTGGGTAAGGGACGGGTTGATAACGAGTTGTCTCATAGTCAGGTTGGGGAGCCGTGCTTCTCAGCGGTGCGCCGCCCGGTAAGCCATTACCGCAATCAGCAGGAGGGCCACGAACAGAAGCAGGGTGCCGAAGACATACATCGGCCGGTTCAGGTTGCTTCCGTAGCGGTCACGACGCATGGTTCTGTTTTTCAGGAAACCCGCCGGACGAATTGCCGGAGGTAGTCCTGGATGATTTCGCGAAGGCCGCGGTCGATGCCGCCGCTGCCCGAGGTTTTGCTGTGCTGTGCCAGCAGGCGCCGGGCCTCCGATTGAAGCTCGGAGCGGAAGCTGTGCACATGCTGGTTGCACAGTTCCTGGTAGCGCTGCTCGTCACGCCGGCGGTCGAGTCGTCCCGATTGCGCCAGGAATTGCCTGACGCGCTCAAAATACAACTGCTGGGCAGCCGGGTGGTACGAAGCAAGGAGCTGGTCACCGCCGGTCATGGCTCCGTCCATTGCCGCGGAAGCGATAGTTGGTAATCGGGCCGGTGCCTACCTTGTAGGAGCCGCGGTTTTGCAGCGTGGGGGCTTCTTCAACCGTCAGCTTGTGGCCTTGCCAGTCGCTCCCGTTGAGGGAAGCCACGGCGCCGGCGCCGGCCTCGTCGGCCATCGTCACGTAGCCGAAGCCACGCGATACGCCGGTAAAGGCATCCATGGCGATCTCGGTCTGGCCGACACTGCCGAAGGGGGTGAAGAGTTCGTTGAGCTCGCTGGAGGTTACGCTGCCCGGGAAATTAGCGACATAGATTTTCATGCATTCCGGTTTTAAAGGTGAAATGAACAGGAAGCAGAAAGTAAGGGAAGAAAAACGGGAAGAGGCGTTCCGGTACTGATGCCCGATGCTCAGGGAATTGAATGAAGGTACGCTTATTTCAGCGCCCCGGCCGTATTATTTTCCCTGGCAAGGGCCCCTGTTCCCAGCACCAGCTCCTCGCCCGACAGGGCAAAATAGAGGTTCTGCAGCGTGTGCAGGTACCGGATTTCACGGGCGAACGGACGGTGCGAAAAATCAAGCGCCGTATAGTCGCGGTCGAGCTCCAGGTGGTACGACCGCTCGGTCTTCGGGTGCTGCCACAGCTTGAAGTGGCCGTCGAATTTGTAGGAAAGGCGCTCGAGCAGCTCGTCGCTCAGCGGCACGGGGTTCAGCTTGCGGTCGTTGCATTCGCAATAGTGCGCCCCGCTTTTCGAGTGAAAGCCGATGCCGGGTGTGCCCTCAAAGCCCGGGTCGTCGTTGAGAAAGGTAACAGGGCAGATTTCCGTTCCCGCCAGGATAAAGTTGCCCAGGCGGAATTCATTGATGTGGATCATGATTTCTTGATTAAGGATGGCTCGCAGGTACTGCCGGAACCGGTCGGTCTGCGCACTGTTCGGGGGCGCGCCGGCAGAAGCGAAGGAGATAACCCTGATGCAGCAAGATTCGAGCCCCGAATGGCGTACCGCCGTGCCGGAACGAAAGGCCCGGTCCCCAACCCGGCCGCGCAGGTAAATCTTCGGCCGGCCTACCGGTTATCCGGAAAAATTGCTATTTTGTTGTACGCCCTGCCGTTGATCGTCTACTAACGTGCAACAAACTCGAAGGCAGAGGCGGTCCGCCCTAAAATAACCATATGAGCCTGAGCCGCGTGTATTACGTTGAAGCCGATCCCGACGATGCCCTCCGGATAGCCGGCGCCTTCCCGGGCACCGGGTATGAGGTGCTGCTGTTTGCCCACCCCGTGGCGCTGTTTCACCGGCTGCGCAGCGATGAGCTCCTTCCTTCGCTCATCATACTCGACATCCACCTGCCCGCGATGGACGCGCTCGAAGCCCTTCGGCTCCTGAAGGCCGAGCCCAAATTCGCGCGGATCCCGGTCGCGCTCCTCGTGGGCAGCCCGGAGCCGGCGCGCACGCAGCCCCGCAAGCAGCTGCACCTGCTCAAGCCCGACCAGTTCCCGTTCTATGAATCCATCGTGGCCCGCCTCCTCGATAAAGCGGGCCCCCGCGCCGGGCGGCCGGCCGTGGCGCCAGCGGTTCACGAGTGTGTCATTCCCCGCGAAATGGCCGCTCACCCCAGCATCCGGCGACTCAACGAGCGAACCCGCGAAGACCTGCGGCGCATCCGGAAGATCGGGTAAGCCGGGCATTGCAGTCGGTTACAGGTAGCGCAGCCAGGCCTTTTCGGGGTGCGCGGACTTATAGCGTCCATACCAGCGGCATAGCGGGTAAAGAAGCAGCACCACGCCGATCCAGATGGCATAGACCCATCCGAGTCCAACGCCGCTCGGCCCCTGCGGCCTCCCGAAGTTGGTTCCGAAAATGAAGTCAGCCGGCCGGTATCCCTGCAACAGCACGATGGCGAGGAGGATCGGGTGGATGAGGTACCAGTGCACGAGAAAGTAGAATAGCGGCACTTTTCCATAGGTCGTGCTCACCCGGGCCAGGGGGCCTTCGAGGTTCTCCGTGGCGGCCAGCAGCAGGAACATCAGCCCGAGAAAAAGCAGGGTAAACTGCAGCGACGGCGGGTATTTCGTCACATTCAAAAACGACAGGACGGTATAGAGCGCATTGTGCTGCACCCGCCAGGGCAGCGGGTCGCCGTATACATTGAGGGCGCGTACCAGCACGAATAGCAACAGTGCCCCGAGGCCAAGCTTTGCAAAAATCGCTTTGCGGCCGGCGCTGCTGCGCTCGAATAGCTTGCCTGCGGCAAAGCCCGTGAGCATGATCCCCAGCCAGGGAATTGGCGGGTAGCCCATGATGAACAGGTGCCCGCCACCCAGCGGGTAGGCCATCGGCCCGAACAGCGGCATCAGCACCTGCTTCACAAGTGAGGTTTCGGTCAGCGGCACGAGGGGCGCGAGGTCGTGGAGGAAGATGATGGCGATTCCCGCGATCGCAATGTTGCGTGCCGATGCGTTGAGCAGCAGCGACAGCACCAGGAAGCCGGTGCCGATGGTTGCGATAACGTCGAAGAGCAGCACGTTGAAATGCAGGTCGAACCAGATGCCGAAGTTGACGAGCGTGAATTCAAGCAATAGCAGCCAGAGCCCGCGGCTAAGGAGAAAACGGCGTGCGGCCGCCACATCGTTGCGGTTGCGCAGGGAGATAAACGCGGACGTACCCGAAAGAAACACAAAGGTCGGCGCGCAGAGGTGCGTGATCCAGCGCGTGAAGAAAAGCGCGGGTGTTGTTGTGGCGAGGTCGGTGGGCGACTGCGTGATCGACGACACATGAATGAGGTCGCGCGTGTGGTCGAGGGCCATGATGATCATCGCCAGGCCACGAACGATGTCGATGCTGCGGATGCGGTTCATATCAGGGCTTTATCGGGTAGGAGGGTTGCAGCAACCGCAGTGCGTTGATCACCGCGGGATGCAGGATGGTCGCATGGTCTTCCCCGGGCAGGTAGTCGAAATACACGTGCACCGACTTGCTTTTTGTTTGCCGGATCATGTCGGCAAGCACGTTGGCGTCAACCTCCATCACATGGGGATTGTCGCCCGGCACAAGGCCTTCCTTGCCCACGCCGATGTACACGTCGACCGGCTGCGTGAAGCTTTCCTGCAGCAGTTCCGGCTTGCGCTCGAGCAGGGAGCCATTGTCCCACCAAAGGCTCGGGCTTACGATAATGTACTGCGTGAACAGGGCCGGCCGGGTAAAGAGGATCTCGGTGGCGAGCAGGCCGCCCAGCGACTGCCCGATAAGCGTGCGTGTTCCGTTGACCCGGTATCTTTTTTCAATAAAGGGCCGCAGCTCTTTTTCCAGGAAGGCGATAAAGCGGGCCGACTTCCCGGTGGTCGGGTAGTGCTGCCGGTCTTTCTCAATACGCGTCGGGTAGGTGAAATCGCGCCTCCGGTCTACGCTCGCAATGCCCACCACGATCGTCTTCGGCACACGCTTGATCCAGGGGAAGCTGTAATACTGGTACAGCCCCGCGATATGGATGAAATCCTCGTCGGCCGACCCGTCGAGCAGGTATACGACCGGGTAGGTCGTTGTGTCGTTGGCCGAATAACCTTCGGGCAGGTAGATATTAAGCGTGCGCGTTTCCCCGAGTTCGGCGGAGCGGAGTTGCTCGACGACACCGAGGACAAAGGGAACTGGTTTGGCTGCTTCTTTCGACGGCGCCTGCGCAGTGGCCGGGAGCAGGGGGGACAGTGCAAGCGCGAGAAGGAGGCTGCGGATGCACGTACGGGTTCTGACAAGACGAAGGTTCATGGGCGGGCCTTTGGTACGCGGTAAAGCTAATGGGCAGTCCCGTTAGTCGCAGCACATATCCACCAACAGCGACTTCTGCCCTACGGAAAGCAGGCTGCGCCCCCTGTCCGGGTTGTTACCGGCCCTCGAGTCCCGCGAGCACGGCTTCCTTGTAGTTGCGTCCGATGGGAAGCTGCTTGCCGCCCACCTCCACGTCGGTGGCGGAAAACGTCTCGACCTTGTCCTTCGCTACGATGAACGACCGGTGGATCCGGAGGAAGTTGTTCTGCCGCAGCAGCTCCTCCACTTCGCTCAGGGGATACTTGGTCAGGATGGAGCGGTCGCGGGTAGTGATCCGGATATATTCCTTGAGGCTTTCGACGTAAAGGATCTCGTCGAGGCAAACCTTTACCCGGCGCTTATTGACATTGAAGAAAAGATGCGGCCGCGCACCGGGCTGCAGCGGCGACAGCGCGAGTGTTGGCGCGGCTGGTACTTGCGGCGCCACCTTGTTGACGGCAGCCAGGAACCGGCCCCACTCAACGGGCTTCAGCAGGTAGTCGACCACGTTGAGCTCATAGCCCTGGAGGGCATAGTCGGGATGCGCGGTGGTCACGATCACCTTCGGTGGGTTGGGCAGCGTGCGGAGGAAGTCGAGCCCGGTCATTTTCGGCAAATGAATATCGAGAAAGAGAAGCCCGATGGGTTCGCGCTGCAGCACGTCGAGTGCGTAGAGCGCATCGGGGCAGGTGGCCCTCAGGTCGAGGAAGGGCACGCGGCCGATGTAGTCCTGCAGCACTTCGGCGGCGAGGGGCTCGTCTTCAAGCAACAGGCAGGGGATGGGCTGCATGGGTTTTCAGGTTGATGGTGAGTGTAACGGTGAACAGACCGGGCTGCCGGTCGAAGGAGAGGTCGTAGCCGGAGTACAGCAGCTCGAGCTGCCGCTGTACGTTCGACAGGCCGATACCTTCCTGCAAGGCAGTTGCCGATGCGTTTTCCGTACTGTTTTCAATGGCAAAGGTCAGCAGGCTTCCCTTCAGGAGCAGGTCGATATGAATGTAGGACTCGCGGTGGCTGTCGCCGGGGCCGTGCTTGAAGGCGTTTTCCACGAGGGGCAATAGCAGCAGGGGCGAGACGGGCTCCTGCGCATTGTCGATCTCGCGGTAGAAGTTTACGGTGAGGCGGCTGTCGTAGCGCATTTTTTCCAGCTCGATATAGTCGTCGAGCAGGCGCAGCTCGTCGTCGATGCTGATACGGGGGCGCGCGCTTTCATAGAGCATAAAGCGAAGCAGCTTCGACAGGCGCACTACGACTTCGGGTGTCTGGTCGGACTTCTTCCGCGCGAGGGCGTAGATGTTGTTGAGGGTGTTAAAGAGGAAGTGCGGGTTCGTTTGCTGGCGGAGAAAGCGGAGCTCTGTTTCGAGGCGGCCGTGGGCCAGCTCCTGCTCGCGCTCGCGGGCGGCGCGTTGCTCGCGGTATTGCCGGATGGCAAGTGCGGCGCCTGCTACAAAGCCGATATCCATAAGCGCCACCAGGAGCCCGAGCGGATGCAGCAGCGGGAGGCCGCCGCGCCACCTGTAGATATACGGATCGATCACGAAGAAGGAGAGGGCGCGGTACAGCAACAGCGTCGCAAGGAGGGCAACGGCGATGCCGGCAATGCCGCGCCGCTGGCCGGCGTTTCCCGGCGACATTGCCGGGCGGAATGCAAAGAGGAAGTAGGTGAAAAGCAGCTTCGGCAGAAGGAGCAGGAGACAGCTTTCGATGGCAAGGCGGAGGCTTGCCGATGCCGGTGGAACGAGGCGGGTCGTGTTCACCAGGAAAATCAGCAGCACGTTCTGAACATAATAAAGGCCCCAGAAGAGCAGGTGCCGCGCCACTCGTTGCATAGGGCTCAAATTCCTAAAAAAAACCGCAGGCGCGCAAAAAACTTCGGGCGTTGCTTTCCGCTGTACCAACAACGCGCTGCGCCCTACCGGTGGCCCCGGCAGCATCAGCAGCCGAGGCCGGCGCCCGGCCCATCGGTTACGATGGCGCCGAACTGGTTGATGGCGCTGGCAATGTCGATCAACTCGCAGTTGCAGATGATGTAAAGACCCGCGATGGAGGCGAACACGATGCCTTCCGAAGCCATCTTGCGAAAGCTCTGGAAGTCCTGCGGTGTCTGAAATTGAAGCTTCACGTTTTCCATGCATCCTGCCTTTAGCCAAATCTGGGCCGAAAAGCGCCACTCCGCCGCCGCGTCAGGGCGGCGGAGTGGCGGCCGGGGTTAATTAACGCCGCGTGCGCTTAGCCGTTAACAATTTCGCCGCCATTCGGGTGCAGCACCTGGCCCGTAAAGTAAGCGCCATCGCCCGACGAAAGGAAGAGGTAGGCCGGCGCCACGTCGGCCGGTTCGCCCGCGCGGCCCATGGGTACATCGGAGCCGAATTCGGCCACCTTCTTGCCTTTGAAGGAGCCCGCGATCAGCGGCGTCCAGATGGGCCCCGGCGCCACGGCGTTGACGCGTATTCCCTTTTTGGCGAGGTTCTGGGCGAGGCTGCGCGTGAAGGTGAGGATGGCGCCTTTCGTGCTCGAATAGTCGATCAGCGACCCGGAGCCGCGGTAGGCTGTTACCGAGGTGGTGTTGATGATGCAGGCGCCCTTTTTCAGGTGGGGCAGGGCCGCCTTCGTGATCCAGAACATGGAGAAGATGTTGGTCTCGAAGGTTTCGCGGAGCTGCTCGGTCGTGATGTCGAGCAGGGACTTCTGCTCCGTTTGCGTGGCGGCGTTGTTGACGAGGATGTCGAGGCGCCCGAGCTTCTTCACGGTGTCGTTGACGATCTTCTCGCAGTGGCGCTCGCGGCGGATGTCGCCGGGCAGCAGGAGGCAGCGGCGGCTGAATTCCATTTCCACGGTGCCGCGCACCACTTCGGCGTCTTCCTGCTCGCCGGGGAGGTAGGCGATGGCCACGTCGGCGCCCTGCCGGGCGAAGAGCAGGGCCACGGCGCGCCCGATTCCGGAGTCGCCACCGGTGATGAGGGCGACCTTGCCGGCGAGCTTCCGCTCGGGCTGTGCCTTCAGGTCGCGGGG
Organism: Flaviaestuariibacter terrae; assembly: GCF_054777635.1. NCBI lineage: Bacteria > Pseudomonadati > Bacteroidota > Chitinophagia > Chitinophagales > Chitinophagaceae > Flaviaestuariibacter > Flaviaestuariibacter terrae. Next base: position 65,948 of record NZ_BAAHAL010000004.1, on the reverse strand, counting down.
ATGGGGTTTCATTTTTTCCTCGAGGCCCGGCATGGGCTGCGTTTGACGCGGCCGCAGCTTTTTCGAAGCGCCAGCTTTTTGCATAGAAATAATTTTCGGGAAGGGTCAAAAAATTTGTGCCGCGAATTATCCGGGCTCCCTATATTTGCAACCCGATCAGGGATTTAGGTCCGGATCGGCAGTTCTTACACCGACCCGATTTCGCTTAAGGTACGTCGGGCAGAGAGGGGGATTAGCTCAGTTGGCTAGAGCGCTTGCATGGCATGCAAGAGGTCACCGGTTCGACTCCGGTATCCTCCACCAACGTTCTCCGGATCCTCCGGCGAAGCACGAAGCTTTAAAATGGCCCTGCCGAAAGGTGGGGCTTTTTTGTGTCTTTACGTCAAGGTGGTTGGCAAGAGCGTCCCGCACGGAGTGCGGGAAGGTCACCGGTTCGACTCCGGTATCCTCCACTCCACCGTTCTCCGGAGCCTCCGGCGAAGCACGAAGCTTTAAAATGGCCCTACCGAAAGGTGGGGCTTTTTTGTGCCGTTTCGAAAACAACCCGGATGGTTACATTTGAAGCACAAACTTCGCGGCGTGTCTTACTGGGTTTATATTCTCCATTCATCCACATTGAACCAATACTACGTTGGTCATACCGCAGACCTGGAAGACCGATTGTTACGACACAGAAATTCCGGCAGCAAATCAACAAAGAAGGCACATGACTGGCAACTCGTGTATCGCCAGTCGTTCCCTACCCGCTCGGAAGCCATGCAAAGGGAGCAAGCGATAAAGAGCCGCAAGAGTAGAAACTATATCGAATCAATTATCAAGGGTGCCGGCTAGGGCGTCCCGCACGCCGTGCGGGAAGGTCACCGGTTCGCCTCCGGTATCCTCCAGTCCAAAGCCGCGCAGCAATGGCAGTTTTTGTTTTGGCGAGATCTTCCGTCAGCGCCGAGAATCAGGCGCAGGAATTCGCTCATTCGGGGCGGTTCGACATCCATATGCCCATTTGAAGTCTTGCGAAAAAACAATCAGCAAATCCCCTATTTCGACGGGAGCTTTCGGGGATTATTTAAATGATCGTTGATAACATCTTCCATATCGATATCCAGAAGATTGGACAGGGTTAACAACCACATCAACACATCTCCCAATTCTTCCTTGGCATTTTGCCTGTCCCCGCTGGCTATTGCCGCTGAAAGCTCTCCTACCTCTTCATGAAACCATAAAGCCGTATGATAGATTCCCCGTTCGTTATCCGAGGAGAAATATCTGTCTCGTACGATTTTTTGCAGTGCGGAAATTTCCATGTTGATAGGCTATCGTCAATTTTATAATTACTGTTCTTCTTTCGGTGCCGCCCGGCTTCCGCTATACAGTTCATACTCCAGCAGCCGGCAATCGATCGTGCTGTTGTAAAATTCGATCCGGCGCCTGGCTTTCAACCCGATCTTTTTTGCAAGGTCCAAATTGCCGGTAAATACATAACCATGATACCCGCGACATTTCTTTTTCATAAAATCACCGATACGGCTGTACGTTGCTTCCAGCTTAGCAACGTCACCCAGGCGTTCCCCATATTCAGGATTGACATAAAAAATGCCTGGTACGTCTGGAGGTATGTCTGTATCGGCAAAATCACAGACGGCAAAATCGATGAGGCTGGCGACACCTGCGGCAATGGCGTTCTTCTTTGCATTCTCGATTGCACGGGCACTATAATCCGTAGCAATGATCCGAAGACCGGGTACATCGGTGATTTGTGTTTCCAGTAACGCGTCCTCCTGTAAATAAACGGATTCGTCGTATCCCCGCAAGTGCATAAAAGCATAATTGGTTCTGAATAAACCGGGTCGCCTGTTGGTGGCAATCATGGCAGCTTCAATGGCAATCGTGCCTGAGCCGCACATGGGATTCACGAACGGCGAACGTTTATCCCATTGGGTAGCCAGAATTGTGGCTGCGGCCAGAGCCTCCAGCATGGGTGCCTGGCCGGGTATTTTCCGGTACCCGTGCCGGCCTAAAGACGGACCGGACGTATCAATGAATATTTCTGCACTTTCATTGTCCCAAAACAGGTTGATGACGGCGCCTGCAAGCGCTGCGCCTGTTGATGGCCTTGTGCCTGTTTTATCACGCAACCGATCCACGATGGCATCTTTCACCCGCAGGTTTGCAAACATGCTGTTGTTGATCGTCGGGTTATTCACATTGCTGGTGATGGAAAAGTAACCCCCATCGGGTAAAACATCTTCCCACGGATACGTAACCAGGTTTTCATAAATCCCATCCGCATTGTGTGCTTCAAACTTTCTCAGGCTATAAAGTACCTGGCTGGCGCAACGAAGATTCAGGTTGAGTTTTATGCAGTCGTTAATAGTGCCGTGGATGCTGACTCCTGTCAGAAATTGTTTTTCTATGGTGAATCCAAGATCTGTTACTTCCTTCTCTAGGTAAGGGGCAAGCCGCTTTGGACAAGTAATGATAACGACCGCTTTGTCAGTAAATAAGTTCATGCACGGCTAAAGGTAAATTCTTCCCGACCGTTAGGGGGAATAAAATATCTGTTACCTATAGATGTTGTGTTTGCTTGTGATACCACGATAGTAACGGCCACAAAAGCGGCAGCCCATCAATGGTAAGAATCGGACGACTACACAATGCGGGGCTTCTTTGTGACCGACCGTACGCTGTCAGGCCGTGAGCCTTCTCTTCCGGAAATCGAGGAAGCCAAACCCGAGGAACAGCAGCGCGTTTGCTGCCGATGCCCAGCATGCCTGGGCGATCTTCGGCTGGAGCTTCGGCAGGTAGGGGAAGGTCTGGAAGCTGTAGGGAAAGAAATTCACGAGACCCGATTGAAACTCGATACTGATCATCATACCCGTGATCCAGAGCGTGAGGCCGATCGCGATCGGGACAACGAAATTGCGGAACCGCAGGCCCAGCCAGAACTGGAAGGTGCACAGGGCCAGCATCGTGATATAGGTGGTTGCGGTTGCCGTCAGGAGCCGGGTTGCGTCGAAGGGCTGGCTGAGTAGGTTGCGCGCCGGGTCGGCGAAGTGTATCAGCACAATCACCAGCGACAGGTAGAGCAGGTTCGTCAGCAGGAAGAGCCCGATGAGCCGGTTGCTGTTGAGAAACTTGGCAAGGAAAACAGTTGCTTTTGTCTGTGGCGCGGCAAAGACCTGCTTCCACGTATTATTACGGTACTCGATCTGCGGCAGAAGGGTGCTTAGCAGGATCACGTACAGCGGGAAGAAGACGAGGCCATTCCGCTCCATGCCGAGCTCGAAGACGGCGTTCAGCGAGCCCCGGTGCACGGCCTCCACATCGCCGCCGCCCGTGAGTACGTTGAGCAGGAAAATGAGCGGCACGGGCGCTGCGCCGATGATCGTAAAATAGAAAGATGCGGTCCGTTTGCTCTTCAGGATTTCGGAGCGAAGCGCGGTCAGAAGTTTCATGCGTGTGCGGATGTGAGGTCAATAAATAATTGTTCGAGATCGCTTTCGCGCGGGTGCAGCAGGAACACGTCGAGTTGCTGTTCGGTAAGCCGGCGGTTGATGGCCGCCACCTGGCCCGCGTTCTCATAGGCAACGCTCAGGCCTTCGTCGCTAAGCTCGGGGCCGTGCTCCTCTAGGATCCTGCAGGCTGCTACGTTGTCGGAGGTTCGGATGAACAGGCGCGAGCCCCGCTGCTGGAAGCGGTGCAGCTCGGCGAGCGATCCCTGGAACAGCATCCGGCCCTTATAGATGATCCCTACATGGGTCACCATTTTTTCGATCTCGGCAAGCAGGTGACTCGATATCAGGATCGTCATGCCGTGTTCCTTATTCAGCTTTTTCACCAGTGCGCGCAGCTCGATGATGCCCGCCGGGTCGAGGCCGTTGGACGGCTCGTCGAGGATCAGGAGCTCGGGAGCCGGCAGCAGGGCGAGCGCTATCGACAGGCGTTGCTTCATGCCGAGCGAGAATTTCTTCGCCACTTTGTTGCCCGTGTCGGCAAGCCCGACGATCTCCAGCACTTCCTCCACCCTTGCCTTCGTGGCGCCGTAGGTTTCGCGGTATACCTCCAGGTTTTCGCGGGCTGTCAGGTGGGCATAAAGCGAAGGCGTTTCTATGAGGGAGCCGATCCGGCCCAGGATGGTTTCGCGGGCGGCGTGCAGGTGCTGGCCGAAGATCTCGATAGCGCCTTTCTGGTTGTTGAGAAGGCCGAGGAGCAGCGACAGGGTGGTCGTCTTGCCGGAGCCGTTGGGTCCCAGAAAGCCGTAGATGCTGCCGCGCTCCACGCGGAGGTTGATGTCGATGAGGGTTTGTACCTCGCGGGAATAGTGATAGGAAAGGCCGGTGGTCCGGATAATATGGTCCATGGGAGTAGGTTTTTAGTGTGGGTATGTGCCGAAGCGAGGCCCGGAGCCGCTACAGGCCATTAACTAATACACAGCTAAGCTAATTACTATGTAAAGCATGGTACGGCGTTTCGGCATGGGCGGTGAAAAGCCGGGATTGCTGGTAGCGGTGCCGCAATGCGGCTGGTAAGCTGGAGCTGGAGCGGACGCTATCCCGTATAAATACGGATGCATGTCTCTGTTCGCCGACTGTCCAAAAGCAAAAGCCCCGCCGGGGCGGGGCTTTAATCAGTACGATGATGCCTTAACTCACAACCTTGAAGTTGAAGGCGCCGTTCTGGGTGGCAGACCAGATCCGCAGCCACACGGGCAACACCGCTTCGGTGCCGCGCGCCGCGCTGATGTCGCCGAGGTCGAGCAGGTTCTCGCTTGTCCAGCCAAACTCCTGCAGGAGCGTCTTCACCTGTTGCTTGGCATCCGCGTCGTTACCGCAGATAAAGTTCGTGTGCTCTCCGCCATTGATCATGCCCGGGTTCACCATCAGCCCGCACCACATCGTGTTGAGTGTCTTAACCACACGGGCCGCGGGGAACGCTTTCTGTATTTCCTCGCCCAATGAATTGGTATTGCTGAGCGCCGGCAGCAGCGAGGGCGGTGCGCCATTGCTGAAGTCGAGCGGGTTGGCGATGTCGATAAGGACCTTACCGGCAAGGTTGGCTTCTCCGGCCTGCGTAAGCGCCTCGAGCGATGCCGCGCCCGCGGTGCAGTTGATGACGATCTCAGCGGCCGCAGCGGCATCGGCAAACGTGCCGGCGCTGGCCTTGCCTTCATTTTTGGCCACAAAGGCCTGTGCCTTTTCATTGTCAGCCGTGCGTGATCCCATGATTACTTCGTGACCCAGCGCAACCAGTTTCGAACCGATGGTATCGCCGACCATCCCGGTTCCTAATACAGCTATTTTCATTACCCGTGTTTTTTTAGTGATTCAATGTTTGCCGTACAAAGGTGACACCGCCGGGTGCGCCCATCATGGTCGATAACTTGGTTGTGCTGGTATATTCGAATGAAAGCTGGCCCGCGAGGCGCATCAGCGGTTGCTGCGGCGGAATTCGAGCGGTGTTGTTCCGGAGTGCCGCTTGAAAAATTTCCCGAAGTTGGCCGGGTCCGAAAAATTCAGCTGCCAGGCTACCTGCGCGATGTCGTAGTCGGAATACAGGATCAGCGATTTTGCTTCCGTCATGATCCGCTCGTTGATGAAGGCCAGCGCGTTCTTGCCGGTAGCGACCTTTACCGTCTGCGACAGGTGATTCGGTGTGATATGGAGCAGCGCCGCATACTCGTCGATGCTGCGCTTCTCGAGGTAATAATTATTGACCAGTTGCACATACTGTTTCACGAGCGCCTGCTGCGGGCTCGTAAATCCCTGTTCCCATTGCCGGAAGGCGGTAGCGAAATCGCGCAGCTGGTAGAGGAGCGCCAGCAGCTTCAGCGACGCAACCCGGTGCGTTTTATCGGTGCCTCCCTCGTAGGCCGTGAACACCTCTTCGAACATGGGCGCAAACTCCTGGAACCGCGCGCCATTGAGCCGGAAGAAGTTGGTATGCATCAGGTCGAAGAACGGGAACTCGGTTTCAAAATCGGGCTTGAAGAACGAAAAGCATTCCTTCCGGAAATACAGCAGGTATCCCGAAGCTGTGTCGTCGCGGAAAAAGCTGTACAGCAGCCCCGGCGATTGAAACACGAGGAAGGCATTCAGCTCGGTAACGCTGGTATTGTCGTACGTGATCTTGGTGTTGCCGGCATTGCGCACCAGCGCAACGAAATAAAAGTCCTTCTTGAAGGGCGGCTTGTACCGGTCCATGCCGGGCATATGTTCCCTCAGTCGCAGGCAATACAGGTTAGGATCGCTGGTCTGGTAGCCCGACGAAAAGGATTGGAGAAACTCATTGATCCCCTGGTACGAGCTGATGGAAAAGGGCTTGTTGGTCACCCGGTAAAGATAGCTGTTGGGGGGCAGCCCGCGGGATGACGAGCACCCTGCGAGCCTTACCTCGCCTGGCTGCCGGCACCGGTACCGCTCCTGTCGAAGCGGATGCTTTCGATGTGGTATTTTGATCCGATAGGGTACGTGTAGCGTGTGAGCCGCTTCAGCGCAAAGCCCAGTGCATAGACCGCTCCCGCAACGGCAAGCTCGGTCTTGTGTTCCGACAAAGAATAGTTGCCCTCGCGTAACCCATTGACCAGGCCCAGCGCGGTATAGCCGATCGCGCCCACCTGGAGCAGCGTTCCGGCGAGGCTGCGTCGCTTGCTGACGCCGAAGGCGCCGCTCCGGAATTCGATGGAAACACCGGGCCGGGGGAAGGCGGCCAGCGTTTGCAGCGGGTAGCCCTGCACGGGAAGCTTGAGCGTGTCGTTGCCGATCATATAATAGCGCACGATCCGCGGCTGCACAAAAACCGAATCGTTCCGCAGCGCTACGAGGTCGCCCTGCTGCCAGGCGCCGTTGCTTAGCTGGAAGGCGATCGTGCCGCCTTCCCAGTAGCGGGCAACGGTGCGGGCTCCTTTCTTGAGCAGCAGGAGTGAGCGCTGCGCGCCGGCGCCTTGTGCGAGCAGCAGGATAATGAGGGGAAGAAGCAGCCGTTTCATGATGCGCCAAAGTAAGCAAGGCGAAGCGGCGCGGCGGCAAGGAATCGTTAAAGTAACGGGCCGCCCGGTATTTTTAGGGCATGAAAATCTTTCTCTGCGCCGTGCTGGCCTCCTTCCTCATTGCCTGCGGCAGCAATGGTCCGCATGCAACGGAATCAACGACCGCGGCGGCCGGCGCGCCTGCCGGCAAAGCACTCATCGCCAAGAGCGACTGCCTGTCCTGCCACAAGGAAACGGAGCCCATGGTGGGGCCGGCGTACAACGCCATTGCCCGGCGCTACGCGGGTCGTGAAGACGCCGTCCCGACGCTTGCCGCGAAGATCATCCGCGGTGGAAGCGGCAACTGGGGCCAGACGCCGATGACGCCGCACGCGGGACTTTCGCCGGATGATGCCGATGAGATGGCCCGCTACATCCTTTCGCTGAAATAATCCAAGGGCCGAAGCTTCGGCTGGAGCAGGAAGCTGTTGTTGGAGATGCCTTCTTTCCGAGGAACCGGGAGCGCCCGGAACTGTATTTTCTTGGTACTTCACCGGCGCGGAGTAAGGTGCGGTACAATGCGTCAGGGCCCCTTCGGCTTGTCGAATTCCCCGAGGAGGCGGTTGAGGAGGCTGATCATCGTTTGCGCCAGCAGCTCGCGCTCATCCGGCGCTTCAACGGTATAGACGCTCCGCAAAGGTTTGCTGTTGATCCCCTTGCCGCGTATGGCGAGGTAGCATTCCGCAGATGCTTTTGTGTTCTGCGGGTATTGGGTGCTGGCAGGCTGCGGCCGCGGGTTGCTATCTTCCACGACGCGGCCATCAACGCCACGCAGCACGCGTGCCGGGCGCTGGTTCATGTCGGGTGGCGGTAGCGGTGTCGTGAATGGGTTCGGCGGGATCTTCCATTTGATCCGGATCGTTACGTAGCTGTCGGCGCGGAAGCCACTGCGGGTATCGTCCTCGGTGCTGCGGACAAAGCGGATGTGCTTGTTCAGCGTCAGCACATTCAGGTGCCGGAGGAGGCTGTCTATCTTATAGTCGTCGGTGAATGTGTCGGCACTGGTTGCCTCCAGCGCGATGATCGTGCTGTCCTGCGCGTTTGCCAGTGATGCAAGCGCAAGCAGCAGCACCGTGGCGAAGTATCTCATGGCAGTGGTTTGGAACCAAAATACAGCGCATTTTGGCCCGCGCCTACATTTGTCAAAATTTTTCCTGATGTCCACTACGAAAGCATACGCCGCCTACGACGCCAGCAGCCCCCTCCGCGATTTTTCCCTTGAGCGCCGGGCACCGGGGCCGCACGACGTGCAGATCGAGATCCTGTACTGCGGCGTTTGCCATTCGGACATCCACCAGGTTCGCAACGAGTGGGGCGGCTCCATGTACCCGATGGTGCCCGGCCACGAGATCGTGGGCCGCGTGACCGCCGTGGGCAACCACGTCACGAAATTCAAGATCGGCGACCTCGCCGGCGTAGGCTGTCTTGTGGACAGCTGCCGCGAGTGCCCGAAGTGCAAGGAAGGCCTGGAGCAATATTGCGAGAACGGCTCCGTTGGCACCTATAACGCGCTTGAGCGCGATGGCAAGACCGTTACTTATGGCGGCTACAGCAAGCAGATCGTAACGACCGAGGACTTTGTGCTGAAAATTTCCGATAAGCTCGACCTGAAGGCCGTGGCCCCGCTGCTGTGCGCGGGCATCACCACCTGGTCGCCGCTGCGCCACTGGAAGGTGGGCAAGGGCCATAAGGTTGGCGTACTCGGTCTTGGCGGGCTCGGTCACATGGCGGTGAAATTTGCCGCCTCCTTTGGTGCCGAGGTAACGATGCTGAGCCACTCGCCCTCGAAGGAAGCCGATGCGAAGCGCCTGGGCGCCCATCGCTTTGCGCTTACCAGCAATGCCGACACGCTGAAGGAGCTGTCGAATTACTTTGATTTCATCATCGATACCGTATCGGCCCCGCACGATTACAACAGCTATCTCAACCTGCTTAATACCAGCGGCACCATGATCTGCGTGGGCGCCCCGCCGGCACCGGCCCAGGTCGCGGTCTTTAACCTCATCATGCAGCGCCGCAGCATCGCCGGCTCCCTGATCGGTGGCATTCCCGAAACCCAGGAGATGCTCGACTACTGCGCCGAGCACGGCATCGTGTCCGACGTGGAGATGATCCCCATGAGCGCCATCAACGAAGCCTACGAGCGGATGATGAAGGGCGACGTGAAATACCGCTTTGTGATCGACCTGGCCACGCTGTAATTTTTTTGCGGGGGAGGCAACCGCCCCGCTGAATTGGCGTATTTTAAGGGCGACCAACACGACGATCGCCCCTTTGGACCTGCAATCGACCATAAAAAATTGCCTCGCGCACAACCACCGGGAGCAGAAGGCCCTGTACCAGCAGTACTATGGGTTCTGCCTCAAAGTCGTGTTCCGGTATATTTTCCACTACGATACCGCGGTGGACGTCGTCAACGATGGCTACGTAAAGGTGTTCCGCAACCTGGACCGCTTTAACTACGAGCCCGGCAGCAACGTTGAGGCGATCTTCATGGGCTGGCTGCGTACCATCATGGTCAACACGGCGATCGACCACCTGCGCAAGTATAATTTCCTGCAGGAGATCGGAAGCCTGCCCGAAGAAGTGTGGCAGCCCGAAGACCCCAGTGCGCGTTCCGACAATGCCTTGCTGTATAAAGAGCTGGTAAAGGAGATCAAGAAGCTGCCGCCGGCGTACCGGGCCGTGTTCAATATGTATGTGATCGACGGGTTCAGTCACCAGGAGATCGCCGACCAGCTTGGGATCGCCGTGGGCACATCGAAGTCGAACCTCGCCAAGGCCCGGATGTCGCTGCAGAAAACCCTAAAAAAAAATGATTCGGATCTGACCTATGCACTCTGTCAATGACGATATGGACGATTTGTGGCGCAAGGCGGGCAACGAATATCCCCTGAACAGCGACGGCGCTGACTGGGATAAAGTGGCCGCCAAGCTCGGAATCCCGCCCGCGCCGAAACGCCGCGACCGTCGCTACCTATGGCTCCTGCTGCTCCTGCTGATACCGGTGATCTGCGTCCGGCCCTTCCCGCTCGGCATCGGCAGCGACGAAAAAGCGCCGACAGCGCAGGAATCCACCGCGCCCCTGCAACACAGGGCAGCCCCAGCGCTCCCCGGCCAAACGACGCGCACCGCGCGCCCCGCGGCAACGCCCGGCACAGATCGGGCGGCGGCCATGGATAGCGCGGGCACTGCCAACCGTAGTTCTACGGATGCCGCTCCATCAACAACACCCATCCCGGTTTCTCCTGCTGTTGCAACCAGACCACCGATAGCCGGCGGCGCCCCCAGCGGGCGCCGGTCCGGCAACAATGCGCCGTCCCGCCGTGCCCGCGCTGCTTCGTCGCGCCAGCCGGCAGCAAGCGCTCCGGTTGCTGCAACCGCGCACCGCGATCCCGCGCAGCCCCGGCAACATAATGCCGACAACGATCTGCAACAGGCCGATGCCGGCAGCGTTGCCGCCCCGGACGCATTCGCCCCTGCGCCGGTTCAACCGCCTGCCCCCGGTAAAGATGCTGCAACGCAGCAGCGCGCCATCGCCGCCGCAGATCCCGTGGATACCACTCCTGCTGCAACGCCCGCTGCGGCGAAAAAGCCGGCAGCCAAAGCATCCCGGGTATACGCAGGTGTCGTAGCCGGGGCCGGTATTACTACGGTAAAAGGCCAGAAGGTCGAAGCGCCCGGCTACGACCTCGGTGTCGCCATCGGCTTCCAGGCAGGCCGCCACCTCGCGGTCGAAGCGCAACTCCTCTGGAGCCGCAAGCATTATTACAGCAGCGGCGTATATGTCGGGAAGAGTCCCGGCTACATGCCGCAATATTCTTCTATAAAGTCGGTCGATGGCGACTGCCGCATGTTCGAGATACCGGTGGTGCTTCGCTACGATTTCCACCTCCGCCAGCGTGGCAGCTGGTTTGCGAGCGCCGGCGTGTCGAGCTACCTGATGAAGCGCGAGGAATACGGTTACGTGCTGCACTACGGCATGACCAATTACGACGGCTACCACGATACCACGTTCCGCAATGCCTCCCGCGATTGGGCCGCCGTGCTCCAGCTGTCGGCAGGTTACCGGCTGGCCCTTCCGCGCAGCTACAGCCTCCGCTTCGAGCCCTACGTGCAGGTGCCGCTGCGCAATGCCGGCGCGGGCAGCCTGCCGCTCACAAGCGCCGGTCTTAGGCTGCTTTTCAGCCGGCCGCTGGGCGGGAAAGAGCCACGCCGCTAGTTATTTTCAGCAATACAAATCAGGGAAAGATGCGCATGGCTGCGGCCCGAAGGCAGGTATTTCCATTGCCGCCGCAGGTGCGCGCAACAGCAATCGCTAATTGGCGAGGATGATCATCGTGATGATCGCGATGAGTGTGGCGACGATGAGGAACAGCGCAAACTGGTAAACGGGACGGTTGTACCGGCGGCCATATTTATCTTTTCTCATATGGAACTGAAGCAGGTTAAAGGTACGGGCACCCGGCCTCGGCCCTGCTTAATGTCAAGTTAACGGTGGCGCTAGCTGGCAACGTTTTCGGCCATCGCCCGCAGCGCGCTTTCGCGTATGAGCTCGGCGATCAGCGCCGTCCACCCGGTTTGGTGGCAGGCCCCGAGACCCGCGCCCGTATCGCCGTGGAAATATTCGTAAAACAGCAGCAGGTCGCGGTTGCCGTCGGCGCTGTAGAAGTCGTTGTAGCGGCCATAGCAGCGGCGCTCACCCGCCTCGTCGCGGGTGAAGAGGCTGGCCACGCGGCGCGTGAGCTCGTCGGCCACCTGGCAAAGGTTCATCATCTGTCCCGAGCCCACCGGGCACTCCACCTGCAGGCTGTCGCCATAGAAGCGGCCATACTTGCGCAGCGAGCGGATGATCAGGAAATTGATCGGTACCCACACCGGCCCGCGCCAGTTGGAGTTGCCACCGAAGATCTCCGACGTGGAGTCGCCGGGGTCGTAGGCGATGCTGTACTCATTGCCATCGATCGTTACCGAGTAGGGATGCTCCTGGTGATGCTTCGAAAGGGCACGGATGCCGCCCGGCGAGAGGAACGCCGATTCATCGAGCAACCGCTGGAGCAGGTACACGAGACGCTCGCGCTTTACCAGCGACAGCAGGATCTCCTCCTGGTCGCCGCGCTCCTCGTTGGGCCAGAACTTGTTGTACTTTTTCCGGTACTGCTCGAACCATTCGGTGCGGCGCTTGAAGTCGGGCAGCGTATTGAGTGTCTGCCGGCTGATGGTGCTCACGGCAAACAGCGACGTAAGCCCCACGATCGACTGGATGCGGAGCGGTATGGGCTCCTCCCCGGGTATCGACAGCACGTCGTAAAAGAATTTGTCTTCCTTGTTCCAGAGGTGGTGCTCGTTGAGCGATTCAGCGATCAGCACGAAGTGCTCGAAGAACTTGGTAGCCGTGTCTTCGAACGATTCGTCGTGCAGCGCGATCTCGAGGGCCATGTCCATCATGTTGAGCGCATAGGTGCCCATCCAGCTCGTGCCGTCGGCCTGCTCGAGGCGCATGTGCTCGCCGTAGAAGGAGCGGTTGAACACACCGATATTGTCGAGACCGAGGAAGCCGCCCTCGAAAATGTTGTTGCCGTTGCGGTCTTTGCGGTTGATCCACCACGTGAAGTTGATCAGTAGCTTCTGGAATATCTTCTTGAGAAATACAATATCGCCACTGCCCTTCTGCTTCTTCTCGATGCCATACACTTCCATCGCGGCCCAGGCATGCACCGGCGGGTTGACGTCGCTGAAGTTCCACTCGTACGCCGGTAACTGCCCGTCAGGCTTCATATACCACTCGCGCATGATAAGCAGCAGCTGCTGCTTGGCAAAGGCGGCATCGACGGGCGCAAAGGCGATGCACTGAAACGCGAGGTCCCAGGCGGCATACCAGGGGTACTCCCATTTGTCGGGCATGCAGATGATGTCCTGGTTCTTGAGGTGCTGCCAGTCGTGGTTGCGGCCGTTAAGGCGCTCGGGCGCGAAGGGCGACACACCGTCGCTGCGCTGCAGCCATTTCTCCACGTCGAAATAATAGAACTGCTTGCTCCAGAGAAGTCCGGCGATGGCCTGCCGGAAGATGTTGCGCTGGTCCTCGCTGGCCGGACCGGGAAGCAGGCTCCGGTACCAGGCGTCGGCGGCTGCCTTCCGCTCCGTGAATACTTCGGTGAAGCCCTCGTGGAAGGGATGATCGAGCTCGCGTGTGCTGAGGCGGCAATAAATGCTTCGCGTGTCGCCGCCGCGGATCCGCAGCTGCTGCAGCGCGCCGAGCTTGGTGCCTTCGCCGCGCGTGCGCAGTTCGTCGAGGTTGTTGGCGTTCACAATGGCTTCGTGGAAGGCGTCCTTGCTGAAAGCATCGCCGGGTGTTTCGCCATTCATCCGCGCGCTGTTGCTTACGTTGTCGGTAAATAGCAGCGTGTCGGCTTCCTGGCTATAGAAGTGCCAGGCGCCGGTGCGCTCGTGCCAGGCGCGCGCCGAATGCGTGCCGGTGGCCGTGATCAGCGGCGATTGATTTTTGTGGTGTGCCAGGTGCGAGAACCACAGCATCGGCAGTACCGTGATGTTGGCCGCGCGCTGGTAGCGGTTATGTATGTCGATGCGGATGTAGAGGTCGTCGTCGTCGCGCCGGGCGTAGGTGACCGTGACGTCGAAGTAGCGCTGGCCGTCGAGCACACCCGTGTCGAGCAGCTCGTACTCGGGCTCCTGGCGTGAGCGGCGGGCATTCTCGCTTTTGAGCTTTTCGTAGGGAAACTCCAGTTGCGGGTACTGGTAGCGAAACGACATGTAGGAGTGGTCGGGTACGTTGTCGAGGTAGTAATAGTGCTCCTTTACATCCTCGCCGTGGTTGCCCTCGTAGTTGTGCAGGCCGAAGAGGCGCTCCTTGAGGATCGGGTCGCGACCGTTCCAGAGTGCGATGCCGAAGCAAAGCAGCTGCAGGCGGTCGGAGATCCCGGCGAGGCCGTCTTCGCCCCAGCGGTAGGCGCGGTAGTGCGCATGCTCGAAGGGAAAGTATTGCCAGGCGTTGCCGTCGGCGCTGTAGTCTTCGCGCACCGTGCCCCACTGGCGCTCGCTCAGGTACGGACCCCAGAAGGGATGGTTGTATTCGGCCGGGTTATTCGGTTGCATAGGAGGCAGGATCTTTTTGTGAAGCAATACGCGCGAGCACGAACACCAGTGTGCCCATGAGCGCTACAAACAGGAAGGCGCCGCGCAGGGTGAAGAGACCCGCCAGCAGGCCGATGACGGGCGGGCCGGCGAGGAAGCCGAGAAAGCCGATGCTCGAAACGGCGGCGAGGGCCATCCCCGCCGATGCGCTGCTGCGGCCGGCCGCGCTGTATACGAGCGGCACGACCGACGACACGCCGAAGCCCACGAGGAGAAATCCGCTGATGGCGCCGGGCAGCGAAGGCCAGGCTACGGCTACCAGGAGACCCGCAACGAGCAGGAGGGCGCTGCCCTGGATGGTGCGGTAGCTGCCGAAGCGATGACTGATGCGGTCGGCGAGAAAGCGGCCCGTGGCCATGGTGGCCATGAAGGCCGTATAGCCCGCTCCGGCCCAGGCGCCGCGTGCCTGCACGACTGTTTTTACATAGACGTTGCTCCAGTCGAACATGGCGCCCTCGCAGATCATGCTGCAGAAGCAAACGGCACCGAGTGGCAGCAACTCTTTGCCCGGGAGCACCAGCAGGGGTGTGTTGCTGCGGGGCGCGGGCGGCTCACTGTATAAATACGGAAAGACGAATGCAAGACCGATGGCGATAAGGACGGCAATGCCGCTGAAGTGGGAGAGGGGGCCGATCCCGCTGCCCGTGGCCCAGGTGCCGATGCCGGCGGCCGTGAAGCCGGCGAGGCTCCACAGGCCGTGGAAGGAAGCGAGAATGGGGCGGCCATAGCGGCCCTCAAGACCAACGGCCTGCGTGTTCATGGCGATGTTGGTGCTGTTGCCGGCGAAGCCGAAAAGAACCAGCGCGGCGCAAAGCGTAGCAACCGACGCGCAGCTGCCGATGAGGGCGAGCACGGCGGCATAGGCCAGGAGGGCAATCCCCGAAATGCCCCGCGATCCGAAGCGCGTTACGAGCCAGCCCGCGAGCAGGAGGCCTAGGAGCGAGCCGATGGGAAGCGCCAGCAGCACAAGCCCGAGCGCGGTGTTGGAGAGTGCCAGGGCCTGCTGGATTCCGGGTATCCGCGACGCCCAGGTGGCAAAGCAAAGTCCTTGCAGGAAGAAAAGGCCGCCGACAGCAAGACGCTGCACGCGAAGGGAGGGTACTATGGTTACTGCGCTGTTGATCATAACAAAAAGCTCCCCGCGGGGAGGACATCCTATGGCAGCAACCGTTGGGTAAAGATAAGGCCTGCGCCTTAATGTGTACTTGATACACAAGAAACGGGCCACAACTGCTAGCCGGCTTGATGTGGGCATCCTGTTGAAAAACTCTGCGGCTCCAGCGCTGGCCGCCCCCTTATCTTTATGCAAACGATTGCACGTTGGCCCGCAACACGACCTTGCAAGATATCGCCCGACACCTCAACGTCAACGCCGCCACGGTGTCGCGGGCGCTCAACAACCACCCCGCAATATCGGCCGGCACCAAGGAGGCGGTGCTCCGGGCGGCGCGCCGCCTCCGCTACCAGCCCAACCGCGTAGCCTCGTCGCTCCGCCTTGGCAAGACACGCATCCTGGGCGTGATGATCCCCAGCGCCGAGATCAACTTCTTCGGCTCTGTCATCCACGGCATCGAAAAAGTGGCCAGCGAGCAGGACTACAACGTACTCATCTACCAATCGAACGAATCGGAAGAGTGGGAGCGCCGCGGCGTCGACACCTTCCTGCGCTCGCAGGTCGACGGCGTGCTGGCTTCCATCGCCAAGCAAACAACCGACAACAGCCACTGGCTCGCCCTCCGCAAGCAGGCTGTTCCGCTCGTGCTCTTCGACCGCATCAATGCGAAGCTGCCGGTGCCCTCCGTATCCATCGACGACCGGCTCGGCGCCTACGGCGCCACCAGTCACCTGGCAGAGCAGGGTTACCGGCACATTGCATTTATCGGCGGGCAGCCGCACGTGCCCATCTGGCAGGAGCGCGCCGAAGGGTACCGGGCGGCGCTGCGCGATCATGGCCTGCCCGTCAACCCGGACTGGCTGCAGCATGGCGATGTTTCGATCGAATCCGGCGCGGCCTGCATGCAGCGCCTGCTCAGCGGCCCCGCGCGGCCCGATGCCGTTTGCTGCGTGGAAGACTTCACCGCGCTCGGCGCCCTGCAGGTGCTCCGCGGGCACGGGATCTCCGTTCCTTCCGAAATGGGGTTGGTAGGCTTTGCCAACGAAGCCTTCGGCGCACATATTACCCCCTCACTAACCAGCGTCGACCAGCAAACGATCCGCATGGGCGAGGAAGCGGCCCGCCTTTTTTTCGAGCTCTCGGCATCCGACGATTTCTATGCCGGCAAACCCAGGCGGCTCGTGCTCGACCCGCTCCTCATCATCCGCGAATCAAGTAAACGCACTGCTATATGAAACAACTTTGGATCGTGCCGTTGCTGCTGCTCCTCGCATCCTGCGGCAAGAAGTCATCCGACGGTACTGTCACTCCGCAACCGGCACCGGTGGTCAGCGCGGATACCTTCCAGCTGGCCAAGGGCGCCGACGTAAGCTGGATCACCGAGCTCGAAGCGGCCAATAAGCATTTCTACGATGCGGCCGGCGTGGAGCGCGAAGGCATGGCCCTGCTCAAAAGCCTCGGCATGAATACGATCCGGTTGCGCGTATGGGTGAATCCAACCGGCGGCTGGAACAACAAGGCCGACGTGCTGGCGAAAGCCCTCCGCGCAAAAAGCCTCGGCATGCGCCTCCTCATCGACTTCCACTACAGCGATACCTGGGCCGACCCGGGCCAGCAGGCAAAGCCCGCGGCCTGGGCATCGCTCGACCTGAACGGCCTCAAAGCTGCATTGGCCGCGCATACCACCGACGTGCTGGCAACGCTGAAGAATGCCGGTGTTTCGGTGGAGTGGGTGCAGGTCGGTAACGAAACCAACGACGGTTTCCTGTGGCCCGAGGCCCGCGCGTCTACCAATTTGGCCGCCTTCGCGCAGCTGCTGAATAGCGGCTACGATGCCGTGAAGTCGGTGTACCCTGCGGCCAAAGTGATCGTGCATCTTTCCAATGGCTGGAACAACAGCCTGTATCGCTGGCTCTTCGACGGGCTCCAAAGCAACGGCGCCCGCTGGGATGTCATCGGCCTCTCACTGTATCCCGACGTGAACAGCTGGGGCAACACGAACGTGCAAGCCTCGGCCAATATGAGCGATATGATCACGCGCTACGGAAAGGAAGTGTTCGTGGTGGAAGTGGGCATGCCCTGGGACAGCCCCGACCGCTGCGCGCAGTTTTTGTCCGACCTCATTACCCGCGTACGTGCACTCCCCAACCACAAGGGGCTTGGCGTGCTGTACTGGGAGCCCGAAGCGCCTCCTGGCTGGAGCGGCTATACGCTCGGCGCCTTCGACAACAACGGTCGCCCGACGATCGCATTAAATGCATTTCAATAAACGGCTATGTCGCTCCGCAAAACGTTTTCTGTCCTCATCATTGTTCTGCTGTCACTCGCAGCCGGCGCGCAGAAGCCCACGGGCAACCTGGTGTACGTCGATAAGAGCGGCGTGCTGCGCTATACGAAAGGAGACGCCGAGGCAACTTTCTTTGGTGTGAATTATACTGTGCCCTTTGCCTATGGCTACCGCTCGCACAAAGCCCTGGGTATCGACCTGGAGAAAGCCATCGACGCCGACGTGGCCCATATGGCGCGCCTCGGCCTCGATGCGTTCCGCGTGCATGTATGGGACGTGGAGATCTCCGACTCGGCGGGCAACCTGCTGCAGAACGAGCACCTCCGTCTTTTCGACTATTTACTGATGCGGCTCCGCGAGCGCAACATCCGCGTCATCATTACACCCATCGCCTTCTGGGGCAACGGTTATCCCGAGCCCGATGAAAAAACGCCGGGCTTTTCCACGAAGTATGGCAAAGGTCCTTCGGTGGTAAAGGAAGAAGCCATCGTGGCGCAGGAGAACTACCTCCGCCAGTTCTTCGCACATGTCAATCCCTATACAAAGCAGACCTACATCGCCGACGCGAACGTGGTCGCCGCGGAGCTCAATAACGAGCCGCATCACAGCGGCCCGCGCGAGCGTACCACCGAATACATCAACCGGCTCGCGGCAGCACTCCGCGGCAGCGGCTGGACAAAGCCTGTGTTTTACAACATCAGCGAGTCGCCTTCGTATGCGGGAGCCGTTGCGGCCGCCAACGTCGACGGCCACAGCTTCCAGTGGTATCCCACCGGTCTTGTTGCCGGTCACGAGCAGAAGGGCAACTTCCTGCCCAATGTCGATCAATACCGAATCCCGTTTTTCGATTCGATCCCTTCGCTGAAGAGCCGCGCGCTGATGCTGTACGAGTTTGATGCGGGCGATGTGCTGCAGTCGAACATGTACCCGGCAATGGCGCGCTCCTTCCGCACGGCGGGCTTCCAGTGGGCCACGCAGTTTGCCTACGATCCGATGTACACGGCCTATGCGAATACCGAGTATCAAACGCATTTTCTCAACCTGCTGTATACACCCGGCAAGGCGCTTTCGCTGCTGATCGCCGGGAAAGCTTTTCACCAGTTGCCGCGTGGCAGGAGCTGGGGCACGTTCCCTTCCGATACGGCGTTCGATGTATTCCGCGTGAGTTATGCAGGCAATCTCAGCGAAATGAACAGCGACACAGCTTTCTATTATTCGAACAACACGACAACGGGGCCGCGCAATGTGGCAGCCCTGCGGCACTTGGGCGGTGTTGGTTCCTCGCCCGTGGTGCGCTACGAAGGCAGCGGCGCTTATTTCCTGGATAAGCTGGGCGAAGGTCGCTGGCGTCTCGAAGTGTACCCCGATGCCGTAATTGTAGCAGACCCGTTCGGTAAAGCTTCGCCGGCACGCGAGGTCGTGCGGCTGCTTGCTTCCGCCAACCGGATGGAGATCAGCCTGCCCGGTCTTCCTGCGAACTTCCGCGCGGTGGGTCTCGACAGCGCCAACCGCGGCGTATCGATCAGCGGTGCCGGCGGATTCCTGCTGCGCCCCGGTGTGTATGAGCTCGGTGCGGACCCGAAGGCGGGGCCCGTGGCGCGTTTCGATCTTCCGAAGCTCTCCGGAGGAGCACCGTTTATCGCCGGGGCCCCGGTAGCCGACCGGCCTGCAGGGAAGCCGCTGTGGCTTTCGTTCCAGGCCGGCAACGTGGAGGAGCGCGACGCGGTAACCGTAGAACTACGGCACTCGCTCAACCGCTGGAAAACGCTGCAGCCGCAGCGCCGGGCCAATTACGTTTATGGAGTTCAGCTGCCCGCCGAGCTACTCGAGCCGGGCCTTCTTGAATACCGGGTCATCGTGCGGAAGGCTTCGGGCGAAATCCATGTCTTTCCTTCTGGGCAGAAAGGCGACCCCTATGCCTGGAATAATACCGACGAGGCACGCTACGCCATCCGCCTCATCCCGCAGGATGCCGGGCCGGTTCTTTTCGATCCGTCGACCGAGCGGGGCCGCGTGACGCCCTGGCTGACCGACTGGCGCCGGCAGGCGATCGGCTACTCAATTGCCGAAGGCAGCAGTGCGCCGGTACTGCGCGCATCGATCCAGCAGGTCAAAAGCGGCGAAACGATCCGCTGGCGCGTGTTTGCGGGCGACAAGGTGATCGATACCGCTTATGTTGCGGGCAACTTCCAGTTATTGGTGCGGGGACGCTCACGAAGTGGGCGCTCACTCACTGTTACACTTGTAGACCGCAATGGAAAGGCGGTCGAAACCTCCATCGCCCTGCGCGACGAGATGTCGACGATCACGGTGCCGCTTTCGATGCTTCACCCGACGCCGTTTGTATTGCTGCCCCGCCCGTATCCCGGTTTCCAGCCGCTGGAATTCCGGCGCGATGAAGGCACTTTCGATATCCGGCTGCTGGAACACCTCGAGTTCAGCTTCGGCGATACGGGCCCGTCCAGCGCGGCCGGCGCCAGCATCGACCTGGACATTGAGCGGGTGCAACTCCTGCTTCCTCACCCGACCCCGCAACTCAATAAATGAAATCAAGCCTTATGCGGAAACCACGCGTACTCTTCCTGCTCCTGCTGGTCCTGGCCCTTGGGGCGAACGCGCAGCGGGCCCACCTGCTGCTCGACGACGACTGGCGCTTTCACTTCGGGAATGCCGCCGACCCGGCGAAAGATTTCGGCTTCGGCATCGAACCGATCTTTTCCAAGTCGGGGCGTACGACGGGCACCGCGCTGGATGCGAAATTCAACGACAGCGGCTGGCGCAAGCTGAACCTGCCGCACGACTGGGCGGTGGAGCTGCCCTTCGTGAACGGCAACAACTTCGATGTGCAGTCGCATGGCTACAAGCCGGTCGGGGGACTATTTCCCGAAACAAGCATTGGCTGGTACCGCAAGCGCTTCCAGGTGGCACGCAAGGATTCCGGTGCCCGCTACGAGCTGCAGTTCGATGGCATCTTCCGCGACGCCCGGGTATGGATCAATGGGTTTTACCTCGGAAGGAATGAGAGCGGCTATGTCGGCGTCAATTACGACATCACCGATTACCTGAACTACGGCAAAGACAATATTGTAGTTGTACGGGTCGACGCCACGCAATACGAAGGCTGGTTCTATGAAGGCGCGGGCATTTACCGGCACGTGTGGCTCAACCGGTATAACGACTTGCACGTGGCACCGGGCGGGCAAAGGATCGAGGCGAACCCGGACGGCATGCTGCGCACCCGAACCGAAATACGCAATGATGGCCTCGGGACGAAGGAGGTCACGATCGAGAGCTACCTCGTTACCCGCGACGGAAAGCGCGTCGGTGGATCCGGCCGTAAGAAGCTGCGTGTCGCTTCGAAAAGCGAGATGACCGCGGAGCAGGAACTAAGCTGCGCGAAGCCCCGGCTCTGGCAGCTGGACGACCCGTATCTCTACCGGCTGCAAACCGTGATCCGGTACGGTACGCAGGTAGTAGACAGCTTCGCCACGCGCGTCGGCTTCCGCACGGTGCGCTTCGATGCACAGCGTGGTTTTTTCCTGAACGGGAAACCCATAAAAATAAAAGGCACCAACAACCACGGCGATCATGCCGGGCTGGGCACCGCGCTTCCCGACTATATCCAATACTACCGCGTGCACCTGCTGAAAGACATGGGCTGCAACGCCTACCGCACGAGCCACGGCGCGCCGACACCCGAACTGCTCGACGCCTGCGACTCGCTCGGGTTGCTGGTGCTCGACGAGCAGCGCCTGCTCAACAGCTCGCCCGAATACGTGGACCAGTTCACACGACTTGTCAAACGCGACCGCAATCATCCGTCCGTATTTCTCTGGTCGATCGGCAACGAGGAAGGCTGGATCCAGACACAAGACGTCGGGCGCCGCATCGCCCAAAGCCTGATGGCGTTGCAGGTACAGCTCGATCCGACGCGCCAGAGCACCTATGCCGCCGACGTGGCCAATGTGTCTCATGGCGTGAACGAAGTGATCGACGTACGCGGCTTCAACTACCGCCACCTCGGTGTGGCCGACTACCACCGTGATCATCCGAAGCAACCCATCATTGGAACCGAAATGGGCAGCACTGTAACGACGCGTGGAATTTATGTGAAAGACACGATCCGCGCCTACGTGCCCGACCAGGACATCAGCGCACCCTGGTGGGCCTCCACCGCCGAAGCCTGGTGGACCCTTTCGGCACCTAATCCGTATTGGGCGGGCGGCTTCATCTGGACGGGCTTCGACTACCGCGGCGAGCCAACACCCTACCAGTGGCCCAACATCTCCTCGCACTTTGGTGTGATGGATGCCTGCGGCTTTCCCAAGAATATCTATTACTACTACAAAAGCTGGTGGACCGACGAAGACGTGTTGCACATCTCCCCGCACTGGAACTGGAAAGGCCGGGAAGGCCAGCCCATCGATGTATGGGTGAATACGAATGCCGATAACGTCGAACTGTTTCTCAATGGAAAGAGTCTCGGGAAGAAGGACATGCCCCGCAACCGGCACCTGCAGTGGAGCGTCACCTACGAGCCCGGCCGCCTTGAAGCGGTTGCCTACAAGGGTGGACGCAAGCTGACGGCACACGTGGAAACCACAGGCGCGCCGGCCGAAGTGGTGGTGACGCCCTACCGTACGACGATCCTCGCCGACGGACGCGACGCCACCGTCCTCAATATCAGCGTGGTGGACAAAGAAGGCCGCGAGGTGCCCGACGCGCAGAACCTTGTTCGCTTTTCCGTGCGCGGCGATGCGACCATCATCGGGGTCGGCAATGGCGACCCGAGCAGCCACGAGCAGGATCGCTACGAAGACACGGTGGCTACGCGGCACCTGTTCAACGGCAAGGCGCAGGTGATCGTGCAGGCGGGTAAGACGCCTTCCTTCGTAGCCTTCACCGCCAAGAGTGATAGCCTGTGGACGGGCAGCACCGATATTCATACGATACCCCTGCAACCGGTAACGAAGCCGGCAGCGCACTACATGCCCCGCAGTGCCGGTGAGCGTATGCTCGGTGCCGATATTTCGTTCCTGCCGCAGCTGGAAGCACGAGGCATTCGCTTCACCGACAAGGGTATGGTAAAAGACCCGCTGCAGATCCTGAAAGCGCACGGCATCAACTACATCCGCCTGCGGCTTTTCCATGCGCCCGCCAACGACAGTGGCTATGCGCCCGGCACCGGCTTCTGCGACCTGCCGCATACGCTTGCCATGGCCAAGCGCATGAAGGCGGCGGGGATGAAGTTCCTGCTCGACTTTCACTACAGCGATTACTGGGCCGACCCGGGCAAGCAATACAAGCCGCTTGCCTGGCGCAACCTGCCGTTCGCGCAGCTTGAAGACTCGGTGTATGCCTACACGAAGTCCGTAATGCAGGCGCTCCGCGCGCAGGGAACGCTGCCCGATATGGTGCAATGCGGCAACGAGATCAACCACGGCATTCTCTGGCCCGAGGGCCACGTAGCGCACCTCGACAGCCTCGCGCGCCTGCTCGTAGCCGCGCACCGCGCCGTGCGCGACGTGGCGCCGCAAAGTCTCTTGCTGCTTCACATCGCACTGGGCGGGCAGAACGACGAGTCGGTATGGTTCCTCGACAACCTGTTGCAGCGCGGCGTGCCCTTCGACATCATCGGCGAATCGTATTACCCCAAGTGGCACGGCACACTGGCCGACCTGCGCTATAACCTGCGCGACCTCGCCCGTCGCTACGACCGCGATGTGATCGTAGCCGAGTACTCGCAGCTGAAGGAGGAGATCGCCGACATCGCCTTCGACATCCCGGGCAACCACGGCAAAGGCACCTTTATCTGGGAGCCGCTCAATACCTGGGAAAGCGTGTTCGACCGGCAGGGAAAGTCGAACGCTTTCCTCGAACTTTACGACGCCATCCGCCAGAAACATCTGACCAAGTAACTTCAAACAACCCAACCGAAAACGGCTTATGAACCTTCATCTCCGCGCGATCGACTATGGCATCATCGCCCTGTATTTTCTTTTCGTGATCGGCATCGGACTACTGCTTAAGAAGCGGGTGCGCACCGGCAACGACTTTCTGATGAGCAACCGCTCGATCCCGCTCTGGATCACGTCTCTGGCGTTTATCTCGGCCAACCTCGGTGCCCAGGAAGTGCTCGGGATGGCAGCTTCGGGCGCCAAGTACGGATTGTACACAACGCATTTCTACTGGCTAGGTGCGGCCTTCGCGATGGTGTTTCTCGGGATCTTCATGATGCCCTTCTATTACGGCAGCCGCGCCCGCTCCGTACCCGAATACCTCAAGCTGCGCTTCGATGAAAAGACGCGCACGTTCAACGCACTCACCTTCGCGGTGATGACGGTGTTCTCCTCGGGTATCTCCCTGTTTGCGCTGGCCATCCTCATGCAAACGATACTGGGCTGGAACTTCAACGTGTCGGTGTGGCTCGCGGCCGGTATCGTGCTTGCGTATACCTACCTCGGCGGGCTCACCAGCGCCGTGTACAACGAAGTGCTGCAGTTCTTCCTGATCGTGCTCGGCATCGCACCGCTCGTATACATCGGCATGCAGCAGGCCGGCGGCTGGGAAGGGATCTTGCACAATGTTGACAATGCGAAACTGCACCTCTGGAAGGGAATGGGATCGCCCGATACCAACCCGATGGGCGTGGATGCCTTCTCGATGGTATTCGGCCTCGGCTTCGTGCTGGCCTTCGGCTACTGGTGCACCGACTTCCTCGTGGTGCAGCGGGCGATGATCTCGCGCAACCTCAACGAGGCGCGGCGCACGCCCATTATCGCGGCGGTACCGAAGATCCTCATGCCCGCCGTGGTGATCCTCCCGGGGATCATCCTGCTGGCGTTGCAAAAAACAGGCGTTGGCTTCGACCTGCCGAAGAATGCGTCGGGCGATACCGATTACAACATGACCCTGCCGCTGCTGCTTTCGAAGCTGTACCCAAGCGGCATCCTCGGCGTCGGCATCACGGCCCTCATCGCCTCATTCATGAGCGGGATGGCCGGCAACGTAACGGCGTTCAACACGGTTTGGACCTTCGACATCTACCAGTCGCATATCCGCAAAAATGCATCCGAGCATCACTACCTCATGGTGGGCAAGGCGACTACCGTGGTGGGGATCCTGCTGTCGGTAATGACGGCCTACGTGGCGCGCGGCTTCAACTCCATCATGGACCTGCTGCAGCTCGTGTTCTCCTTCGTAAACGCGCCGCTCTTTGCCACGTTCTTCCTCGGGATGTTCTGGAAGCGAAGCACTGGTCACGGTGCCTTCTGGGGCCTTATTGCCGGCACATCGGCCGCGGCGCTGACCCACGGGCTGACTGTTGCGGAAGGCAAGGGCGGCTGGATCGCCAGCCTGCACACGTTCCATTCGGGCACGGGACAAGCCTTCAACATTGCGTGGATCGCTTTCGTTGTTTGCCTGCTGGTGACCACGCTTGTAAGCCTCGCCACGAAGCCGAAGCCCGAAGCCTCGCTCCACGGACTCGTGTACAGCCTCACCCCGAAGCAAACCGACCGCGCCAAGGCCTGGTACAACAACCCCCTGTGGCTGGGAGTGGCCGTGCTTGTGGTTACCCTGATCCTGAATGTTATCTTCTACTAACTAAAAAGTAAAAAGTCAAACGTCAAAAGCCGGTTCTTCGAAGCAAAATCAGTGGAGCCTTTTTGACTTTTGATTCTTGACTTTTGAATTGTCCAAATATGGAACGCTTATTCGACCTCCGCTTCGTCATCGGCGCCTTCTTCACGGTTGCCGGCCTCCTGCTGCTGGTATACGGTTTTGCTGAAGGAGCGGCCATCAACCGAAACTGCGGCGCACTCTTCGTGCTCTTCGGGATCGTCATGGTGGCCCTCAGCTACCTGCGGCCCCATCAGGATCCGAATACAGAAGAAGCCCCCGGCAAGAGCGGGCATTAATTCGCATAGCTGCTGGCTCCTGTTACGCTGTTACGATTGTATTCCACCCGTAGCGGTCGGGAGCGAGCCCGCGGCGCATGTCGGAGAGATACTGTTTCCCGCGGAGGCAGAATGAGCCTTCGTGCAACGCCGGCAGCTCCAGCATTTTTTCCTTCACAGCGATCGCGGCAATCGGCGCTACAACGGCGGCCGTGCCGAAGCCAAATGCTTCCTCGAGGCGGCCGGCGGCGGCGGCATCCACCAGTTCCCAGGCCGAAATGCGGCGCTCTTCTACCGGCATTCCCCATTCGCGGGCGATGGTCAGGAAGGAGTCGCGCGTAACGCCATCCAGGATCGTATCGGAAAGCGGCGGTGTAACAAGCGTTCCGCCGATAACAAAGGCGACGTTCATCGTACCCGACTCCTCGATATTCAAGTCGGGTGTGCCGTCCGTCCACAGCACCTGGTCGAAGCCTTCCTTTTTGGCAAGCTGCGTCGGGTACAGGGCACCACCGTAGTTGCCCGAGCATTTCGCGTAACCCACACCGCCATGCGCCGCGCGGATGTAGCGGTCCTCGACCTTTACCCGCAGCGGTTTTTCATAGAGGCTGCGCACCGGTCCCGTAAACGTCAGGAATTGATACCTGTCCGAAACGCCGACGCCGAAGCGCTCCTCGGTGGCAAAGAGGAATGGGCGGAGGTACAGCGAGCCATCGGCCGACTCGGGCACCCAGGCCGCATCGGTGGCGACGAGCGCCTTGAGTCCTTCGGTAAAAAGTTCCTGCGGAATCTGCGGCATGCACATCCGCTCTGCCGAGATGCAGAAACGCTCCCAGTGCTTCCGGATGCGGAAGATGGAGACGCGCCCGTCGGCCATCCGGAAGGCTTTCATTCCCTCGAAGATGCTTTGCCCGTAATGAAACACCATCGCCGTTGGCGACAGCGTCAGGGGATGAAAAGGCTCTACCTGCCAGGAACTCCACGCGTCGTGTTCGTACGTAGCGCTGAGCATATGGTCGGCGACGGTGCTTCCGAAGGCAGTCTTCGGCATGGCTGTGGAGCTGGGAGTATGCATGATCGAATTTTTTTAGGCAATCCTACCCGGATTACACCCCAAAAGTGGCAACAAAAAATCGGCCGGTACAGATACAAAAAAGATAATTTTGGGCAGAACAGTTCGGGGATGTCAGATGTCGGATCTCGGATCTCGGATGTACGTGGATTCCGTCGTTTCGAACATCTGCGCGAATCGTATCAATCATAAAAGATCTGCGTTCTTTCCCTCCGGAAGCCGCATGTAAACTTCAAGTCATGGCAATTGTCAAAGAAGCCCGCACCGAATACGTCTACCAGCAACTGGCGCGCACCATCGAGCAGCAGATCCGCAACGGCGTGCTGAAGGCCGGCGACCGGCTGCCTTCCGTGCGTACCCTCTGCCGAGAGCAGGGCATCAGCATGAGCACGGTGCTGCAGGCCTACCTCGAGCTGGAGAAGAAGGCCCTCATCGAATCGCGGCCGCAATCGGGCTACTACGTGAGCTTCTGGCACCAGCGCATCGCCCCGGTGCCCGACACCAGCAAGCCGTCGGTGTGGACCGAAAACAACGAGCCCGACGAGATCATCCGCAAGGTGTATAACTACATCGGCTCGAGACAGGGCACGATGCTGTCGCTGGGAGTGCCGTCCAACGACCTGCTTCCGATCCCGCGGCTCAACAAGGCGTTGGTGCAGGCGCTCCGTGATCTTCCCGGCAGCGGCACGGAGTACGAGGAAGTGCAGGGCAATCGAAAGCTGCGCCGGCAGGTAGCCAGATGGGCCATTACCTGGCAGGGACGTCTCAGCGAGGACGACGTGGTGACCACCGCGGGCTGTATGAACGCCATCTCCTTCTCGCTGATGGCCGTGGCCAAGGCGGGCGATACCATCGCCGTGGAGAGCCCGGTATATTTCGGCATCCTCCAGCTCGCGCGCTCGCTCGGCCTCAAGGTGCTGGAGCTGCCGACACACCCGCAGACCGGTATCGACCTCGAGGCGCTTACAGCTGTGGTCAAAGCGGGGAAGATCCAGGTGTGCCTCCTGGTTTCGAATTTCAACAATCCCCTCGGCTCCTGCATGCCCGACGCGCACAAGAAGGAAGTGGTGCGCCTCCTCGATCATTACGGCGTTCCGCTTATCGAGGACGACCTGTATGGCGAAACCTATTTCGGTGCCTCGCGGCCCAAAAGCTGCAAGACATTCGACGAGAGCGGCAACGTGCTCTGGTGCGGATCGGTGTCGAAAACCCTGGCCCCGGGCTACCGCGTGGGCTGGGTGGCGCCGGGCCGCTTCAAGGAAAAGATCATCAAGCTCAAGATGTTTCATTCGGTGTCGGCGACGACGCTCACCCAGGAAGTGATCGCCAACTTCCTGGAAAACGGCCGCTACGAAACGCACCTTCGCCGCCTGCGCCAAACGCTCCAGGCCAACTCGTTCCAGTTTATCCGCGCCGTGAGCGAATACTTTCCCGAAGGCACGCGCGTCAGCCGGCCCCAGGGCGGCTTTGTGCTGTGGATCGAGCTCGACAAGCGTATCCACGTATCCTCGCTTTACGAGTCGGCACTGAAGCAAAAGATCTCCATCGCACCGGGCCGCATGTTCACGCTGCAGGATCAATACCATCATTGCATGCGCCTCAGCTACGGGCACCTGTGGAATGAAAAGCTCGAAGGCGTGCTGAAGACGCTGGGACGGCTGGCGAAGCAGGAATTGTAGAACCGGAGAACAAGGAACAAGGAAGGCAGAACAAGGAAGGGAGGGAGAACGAGGGAGGGAAAGCAAGGAAGGGGGGTGGCGCAAAATTTTCAGCAGTGGCACCGATGGAGGCGTCGTACAGCACAATCCGGCTAAAACAATGGAATGACCTGCGGCAGTTTCTGGATGAGCTATCCGAGAACTGGGTTTTTCGCGGGCAGGCCGATACACGCTGGGAGTTGCAGAATGCTATAGAGCGGACGGACTTTGTGCAGCTGCACCAATCGGTGGAGCGCGAGTTCGTTGCGGAGTTTCAGCGCGGCGCGCGCAACTACCTGAGCCGCGACCAGACGCCGGAGCATCTGATCGAGTGGCTGGCCCTGATGCAGCACCACGGCGCACCGACGCGTCTGCTCGACTTCACCCGATCGCCCTTTATCGCGGCCTATTTTGCCTACGAGATCTGCGACCTTTTCAGCGGCGACCATATCGCGATCTGGGCCATCAATATCAACTACCTGAAAATCCGCGCCCTCGAGGAACTCAGCCGGCACTACCCCGCCGACCTTACTGATAAGCCCGGCTTTATCCACGAGCAGCTCTTCGAGCGCGTGTTTAACGAAAACCGCGCCCGGCTTGTGTTCCCGGTGGAGCCATTCCGGATGAACCGCCGCTACTCGCTGCAGCAATCGATTTTCGTAAGCACCGGCACCGGCGCTGCGCCCTTCATGGAGCAACTTGCTTTTCTTGGTCCCGAGATGCCACGCGCGGTGCTCAAGATCGAGCTTCCCGTTGCGTTGCAAAAAACGGTGCTCCGCGAGCTGCAGCGGATGAACCTCAACCGGGTTTCGCTCTTCCCCGACCTCGATGGCTACGCCGGCGCGCTGCGGCTTCGCTACAACAGCATGCGCTCGCCGGGCGAGCTGCTCAGCGACCAGCTGCAGAAGCTCGAGAACCGCGACTACCGCTTCCTTCCCTAGTAAACTTTTTTGCGGAATGCGTGTTGAAAAAGTGAACTTTGAACTTCGCAACAACCCTCTTTTTTTATGGGCGTTCTCCGACAACTGGCCGAGTACCTCTATCTCCGCAAACCCGATCCCAACCGGCCGAAAAGCAGCTGGGTGCGGTACATGCACGGGATCAACCGTATCAGCATCCTCCTGTTCCTGCTCGCGCTGGTTATCTTGGCGATCAAGCTGTCGTTGAAGCATTGATCGGGCAGACCGATTCGTGAATCGTCAATCGTGAATCGGGAAGGCATTGGGGTAGCTGGGCGACAGGGTTCGTGAATCGTGAATCGTCAATCGTGAATACATACGGGTAAAGAAGGATGTTCCGAA
Organism: Flaviaestuariibacter terrae; assembly: GCF_054777635.1. Taxonomy (NCBI): domain Bacteria; kingdom Pseudomonadati; phylum Bacteroidota; class Chitinophagia; order Chitinophagales; family Chitinophagaceae; genus Flaviaestuariibacter; species Flaviaestuariibacter terrae. The sequence goes on along the minus strand of NZ_BAAHAL010000004.1, from coordinate 36,409 downwards.
ATCGGTATGCCCTTCGCATCGCGAAGGGGGTATAAACACAAATGAACCGGGCCTTCCCGATTTTATTCACGATTGACGATTCACGATTGCCGCTTACCGCTTCACCACCGCCATCACCGCCTCCGCCGCCTTCTCCGAGGCATTCCCTCCCTGCTGCAGCAGCTGCTTCAATTCGTAATAATCGTTCTTGACCTGCGCTTTCCTGGCTTCATCAAAGAGCAGGGCGCGGAGCTCGCGCTTCACGTTGGCGGGGTTGCATTCGCCCTGGATCAATTCGGTCACCACCGGGCGGTCCATGATCAGGTTGACAAGCGAGATGTATTTGATCTTCACGAGGCGCTTCGCGATCTGGTAGGAGATGGCCGAACCCTTATAGCATACGACCTGCGGCACGCCAAAGAGAGCGGTTTCGAGCGTGGCGGTGCCCGACGTAACAAGTGCCGCGGCCGATTGCGCCAGCAGCGCATAGGTCTCGTTGCGCACCGAGAGCACGCCGGGGTGGTCGCGCAGCAGCTCGTTGAAAAATTCCTCGTCGAGCGAGGCGGCCTTTGCCACCACGAACTGGTAATCGGGAAAGTCTTTGGCGGCCTCGAGCATCACGGGCAGCTTCACGGCCACTTCCTGGCGGCGGCTGCCGGGCAGCAGCGCCACCACCGGCTTGAGGTATTCGACCTCGGGCTGGTAGCTGGCGAGGAAGTCGCTCACCACCTGCATCAGCGGGTGCCCCACGAACTCCACCTTATAGTCCCAGCGATCGCGGTACCAGCTTTCTTCGAAGGGAAGGATCACCAGCATCTTGTCGACAGTGGCGCGGATCTTCTTCACGCGGCTTTCTTTCCAGGCCCATACCTGCGGCGAAATGTAATACACCACGCGGATGCCCTCGGATTTCGCCCACTCGGCTACCCGCAGGTTGAAGCCGGGATAGTCGATGAGCACGATCACGTCGGGGGCGAAGGCCTTGATGTCTTCCTTGCAGAAGGCGAGGTTGCGCAGGATGGTGCGCAGGTTCATCAGCACTTCCACGAAGCCCATGAAGGCGAGGTCGCGGTAATGCTTCACCAGCGTGGCACCCGCGGCTTCCATCAGGTCGCCGCCCCAGCAGCGGATATCGGCCGCGGGATCCTTGCGGCGCAGCTCCTTTACAAGGTTGCTCCCGTGCAGGTCGCCCGAGGCTTCGCCGGCGATGAGGTAATACTTCATGAAACGAAGATAATCTGCTAATGGGCAAGTCTGCCAGTCTGCTGATACTGTTGAGATACCATAGCGAATGCCCTTGGCACAGCCAGGGGCATTCGCTATTAGCAGACTAGCAGACTATCTGATCAGCAGACTAAATAACCGCTTTCGCAAGCAGCACGCCGATCGCGTAGATGACGGTAACGACGAAGACGCCGCGGGCCGTGCGGTGACGGGCTGTGTTGGTGTAGAAGGTGAAGAGCGCAATGTTGCCGACAACGCACCAGGCGCCGAAGAAGGTGATCAGGCTTTTCTCGCGGCTCAGCAGCCCGAGGAATTCGCCGAAGGCGTAGGCTCTGAAACGCAGCAGGTAAATGATCAGCAGCACCAGCACGGGTGCCAGGATACCGAGGGCGAGGCCGAGGCGGATGTCGTCGCGTTTAAGTAAAAATGTCCCAGCTGCTTTCAAATTGATCTTTTTGTTTGTAATGCGTGAGGTCGAACTGTACCGGCACCACGCTCACATAATTGTTGGCCAGCGCCCACACGTCGGTATCGGTTCCTTCGTCGAAGTTAATAAACTCACCGGTAAGCCAATAGTATTTGCGTCCGTGCGGGTCGGTGCGCTCGATAAAATCCTCCTCGTATTTCGCATAGGCCTGGCGGCAAAGCTTTACGCCGTTGATCTCGTCGGGCGTTGCCTTCGGGAAGTTTACGTTGAGCACCGTATGCTTGTCGAGCGGGTGCGCCAGCATCTGCTCCACGATCTGCCGGATGTAGTAGCGGGCGGCCGTGAAGTCGGCCTCAAGGCTGTAATCGAGCAGCGAGAAGCCCGCCGAGGGGATGCTTTCGATGGCCGCTTCCACCGCCGCCGACATCGTGCCGGAGTAGATGACGTTGATGCTGTGGTTGGCGCCGTGGTTGATGCCGCTGAGGCAGATATCGGGCTTCGAGTGCAGCACTTTGTCGACCGCCAGCTTCACGCAATCGACCGGTGTGCCGGTGCACTGGTAGGCTTCTATATCGTCGAAGTAGGTAACGCGGTGCAGGCGAAGCGGAACGCCGATGGTAATCGCATGCCCCATGCCCGATTGCGGCTTGTCGGGCGCCACGATTACGATCTTTCCAAGGTCTTTCACTGCTTCCACGAGGTTCCTGATCCCCGGCGCCGTCACGCCGTCATCGTTGGTGATGAGGATGACCGGCTGCTTCTTCTCTTCTGCCATTCGTTATAGTTTCGTTGTGTCAAACTTCCTGCAATTTCCCTGCCCGCCAGCGACAGTTTGTAGTTTGAAGTTTGTGGTTTATAGGTTTGACCTTTAAGCGTAACGGTCAGCCTTTTCTGCTTCAATGCCAAAGATGCCGCTGATTTTCTGATTTTTAATTTTTGCCTTTTGAATTGTTTTCGGGTTCTAAATAAATTAGTAATTTGCGGCTAAATAAGTTAGTCGCATGGGCGTCTCCAACAAAAACCTCAAATACCTGCGCAAGCTGCGCGGATGGACCCAGGAAGAATTCGCCAACAAGCTTTCCATCAAGCGCTCGCTGCTCGGTGCCTACGAGGAAGAGCGTGCCGATCCGCGCATCGATGTGCTGGAGATCGTTGCCGACCTCTTCAAGCTTTCCCTCGACGACCTGCTCCGCAAGGACCTCAGCGAAAGCAAGGGCAACTACCTTTCGCGTCGCCGGGCGCAGAAGCTGGCTGCCGGCCGTGCCGATATCGCCTTTGTTCCCGTGAAGGCGGCCGCCGGTTACCTCGCCGGCTATTCAGACCCGGAGTTCATCGATGAGCTCAACACCTTTACGCTCCCGATGCTTGCCGGTGGCGACTACCGCGCCTTCGAGATCGTCGGCGACTCCATGATGCCCACCCCCAGCGGCTCGGTGATCGTGGGTGAAAAAGTCGAAAGCCTCGACGACATCAAATCGAACCAGACCTATATCGTTGTATCGAAGACCGAAGGCATCGTATACAAGCGGATGGCGAAGAACAACCGCTCCAAGAACAAGTTCACCATGATCTCCGACAACCCGGCCTACCAGCCTTACACCTTGGCGGCCGAAGACATCGTGGAGGTCTGGCAGGCGCAGATGATCATTGCCCGCGCCAACCAGCAGCAGCGCTGGGATGTGAACCAGATCGCCTCCCTCGTCACCAACCTGCAGCAGCAGGTGAGTGTGCTGAAGAAGAAAATGAATTAACGCCGCCAGGCATAGACCGTGAGCCGTGGGTGCGGGTTTGAGCCATTGTTGCTCGGGCCCGGCGCTTCACGGCTCACCCCTTTTCGTAAAAACCCCATGCGCCGGACGTAGAATCCACAAAAGAAGGGGGAAAAGCCCGGCCGTTTGAGCCGGAGCGCCTATATTTATACCTTAACCCTGTTGATACCGGCATGCTGCGGCGCTTCTTATACCTGTGGATTTCACTGCTACTGCTTCAAACGGCTACTGCGCAACGGCGGACGCTTTCGGCCGTGCGTACCGAGTCCGCGCCCCGCATCGACGGCAACCTTAATGAGCCGGCTTGGCAAACAGCCGACGCTGCTACCGGCTTCGTTCAGAACTACCCCGACTATGGCAAGCCCTCGAAGCACCGCACCGAGGTACGCGTGCTCTACGACGATGCCGCCATCTATATTGCCGCTTACCTCTACGACGATCCCGCGCTCGTTCGCCGGCAGCTGACCGCCCGCGATGGCGAAAGCCGCCAGGACGTCGACTATTTCTCGGTCTTCCTCGATACCTACAACGACCAGCAGAACGGCTTCCAGTTTTTGGTGACCTCCGCCAACGTCCAAAGCGATGCGCGTCTCAGCGGAGGCGGCAATGCCGGCTTCGGCGACTTCGGCGACAAGACCTGGGACGCGGTGTGGCATAGCGCGACTTCGGCCAAAAGCGATGGCTGGGTTGTAGAAATGCGGATCCCCTATATCTCCCTCCGCTTCACCAAGAAAGATGTGCAAACCTGGGGGCTGCAGTTTCTCCGGCTCTCCCGCCGCGACAACGAAAGCTCGTACTGGAACACGCTCGATCCCAACGTCAACGGTTTTGTCAACCAGTTCGGCCTGCTCGAAGGCCTGCGCTCGCTGCGTCCGCCGCTGCGGCTCAGCCTCTCGCCTTACCTGCTCGGCGGCGTACGTGTGAACCCCGAAGGAAGCCGCGATCGCACGGAAATACTTCGCAGCGGCGGCATGGACGTCAAGTGGGGCATCAGCAAAAGCTTTACCCTCGACGCCACGCTCATCCCCAACTTCGGACAGGTCATTTCCGACAACGTCGTCAATAACCTGACGCCTTACGAGGTCCGGTTCCAGGAAAACAGACCCTTCTTTACCGAAGGCACGGAGCTGTTCAACAAGGCAGGGATCTTTTACTCGCGCCGCATCGGCGCGCGGCCCTCGTTTTACGATTCGGCCGAATACTTTTCGGCCAGCCATCCTGAATACGAGCTCCGGAGCAACCCGGCACAGACGCAATTATACAATGCCATCAAGCTCTCGGGCCGCACCGGGGGCAAACTCGGGATCGGCGTATTCAACGCGGTGACGGCGCCAATGAAAGCGCGCTTCCGCCGCTACGACAACAAGGCTGATACCGTGCTGCAGACGGAGCCGCTGGCCAACTACAATCTCGTGGTGCTCGACCAGGCGCTGCGCGGGCGCTCCTCGCTCACGTTCACCAGCGCCACCGTCATCCGCGACGGCGCCAACCGCGACGCCAACACCTCCGCTTTCGACTGGTCGCTGTACGACCGCAGCAACACCCACGTGTTCAGCGGCACGGTGCGGGCGAGTAACGTCTTCGGCTACACGCTATACAACCCGTACACGGAATTTTATTTTACCGATACCGTTCGTCGCGACGACGGGCATCTTTACCTGCGTCCCTACAGCGGGTTTGCCACGCGGGCCCGCTATGCCAAGGTGAGCGGCCACTGGCGCTACTCGGGCTCGGTCAACGTGGAGTCGGACAAGTACGACCCCAACGACCTGGGCTACCTGCAGGCGCCCAACGAGGTGACATTCGCCGGAAACGCCTCCTACAACGTGTTTGAGCCCACGGCGCACTTCATCAACTACAGCTACACGCTGTCGGCTTACCAGACGAACCTGTACAAGCCCTACGCCTACGGCATTACGGAGTTCTCGGCCAACTTTTTTGCCATCTTCCGCAACTTCTGGGATATCTCGCTCACGCTGGGCGCGGTGCCGGCGCCGCAGTACGATTACTTCGAGCTGCGCAACCTGCAGTACCGGTTGCAGCGGCCTGCCTTTTATTATTCGTCGGTGCAGGGCAGCAGCGACAGCCGCAAGCGGCTGTACGTGGCCTTCCGCGCGGGCTACGAGCACAGCACGCTCGCGCATAGCCCATACTACGACCTGTACCTCGGCACGCGCTATCGCTTTTCGAATCGCCTCAGCCTCGAGCTGGACCTCGAGCGCAGCGAGGATGCCCTGCAGATCGGCAAGCCGCGCATCTCCGATCCGTCGATCGTGGGCTACCGCAACAGCCTCGACCACAGCGCCGTTCTTTCCGGGTCGTACAGCTTCACGCCGCGGATGAACCTGACGCTGCGGGCGCGTCATTACTGGAGCCAGGTGCGCTACCTCAGCTTCCACCGCGTCGATGAAAAAGGCGCACCGCTGCCCATTGCCTTCATCAACGGACAGGACCTCAACTACAACGTGTTCAACCTGGATGCGTTCTATACCTGGGATTTCCGTCCCGGCAGCCGCATCATCCTTGGCTGGAAGAATGCCGTTCCCGAAACCTTCAGCATCGATGGCGCGCAGTATGGCAATTACAAGCGCAACCTCACGCGCACCTTCGACCTCGCGCACACAAACGAGTTTTCGCTCCGCGTGATTTACTTCCTCGATTACAACCAGCTACGTAAGAGATAGTTTGTAGTTTGGGGTTTGTAGTTTGTAGTTTTCCCGTTGGTCAGGCTGCCCGCATTCCCGCTCACCTGCTCACCCGCTCACCGCTCACCCCTCACGCTCCCTCCTCACACGATCTTCATCACCTTTTGCTCGGCAATGATAAACACGGTTTCTCCGGCTTGTGGCCGCACCGTTGCGAGGCCGGTAAAGCGCCCGAAAGCAGGCAGGATGCAATAGTGCTGCGCGAAATAAAAGCAGGCAAGGCGGAGCGACTGCCGGGCAAGCCCGTTCAGCACGACGCCGGGGTGCACGTGGCCACAAAAGGTATACAGCCCCGGAGGCGCATCGTTTGGATCGTGGGCCAGGCAGAAGTCGCCAATGCGCAGTGATCCTTCCACAACCTCGATATCATTGGCGGCATACCATTCGTCGGAAAGGATATCGTGGTTGCCCCGTATTAATACAATAGACTGCCCGGCCATATCGGCGCGCCAGCGGCTGAACAGTTCGAGCTCCTGGTTGGCACGGCTGTGAAAGAAGTCGCCCACGACGACCAGTTTTTTCGGCTGGAAATGCTGCAGCAGGGCCATGAGTCGCTGCATGTCTTCCTTCATCACGGCGCCCGGTACGGCGATGCCTTCCTTGCGAAAGTGACCGCTCTTGCCCAGGTGCAGGTCGGAGAGGAGCAGCAGGCCCTCGTTCTCCCAGAAAAGCGCGCGCTGCCCCGACAGCCAGAGGCGCTGGCCCTTGAATTCGAATAGTAACGGCGCCTGCATCGGCGCAAAGTTCAGGGTTCTGCGTTTTATGTTTTACGTTTTATGTTGACCGAAGGGACAGCCAAGACTGGAGCATGAAACCTTCAAGCCCGAACGGAGAACCTAAAACAGAAAACGTAAAACGTTATTGTTATCGTTCCAGCTGCTGCTGCATCTTCTTGATGCGGTCTTCGAGCTTTTCGGAGGTCAGGTTTTCGCGCATGCTGTCGACCTTGATGGGGAAGCAGAGCGGTGTGAGGCGTTTCGGGAACATCAGCACGATGCGCGAGCGCTGCACCCGGTCGAGCATGGCGCGCAGGCGACGCTCCTCCATCTGCTGGTCGAACACTTCCTGGTAGGCCTGGCGCACCAGCACGTTGCCGGGCTCGTATTCGTTGAACACGTTGAAAAGCAGCCCGGCAGAAGACTGAAGGTGACGGGCCTTCTTTTTTTCGCCCGGCATGCCCTGGAAGATGAGGCCCCCGATCACGGCGATGTCGCGGAACTTGCGCCGCGCCATCTCGGTGGCGTTGACGCTGTGCTGTATGTCGGCCAGCAGGTTGTCGGGCGAGAAGAGCGCATACACATTGCTGTCGTCGACGGGGATCGGCTGGTCGCTCAGGAGCTCGAATCCGTAGTCGTTCATCGCAATCGAAAACGTGATGGGGAGCAGCTTGCTGATGCGGTAGGCGAGGAGGGCGGCAGCGGCCTCGTGCACAAGTCGTCCTTCGAACGGGTATACAAACAGGTGAAAGCCGTCGCCCGTTTCGATCTGCTCGATGAGCAGCTCGCCGGCCTGCGGCACCTGCGAGAGCTGCGCCTGCAGGCGGAGCAAGGGTTGCAGCGCTTTGATCTCCCCGGGCAGGCCGCGCAACGCCGCTGTTTGGGTAGCTCCGCTTTCGATGGCGACCTCCGCCGTTGCCGCAATACCGAACTGCTCGCGGAGCACGGCCCCGAGGCTCGCCGACAGCGGCAGGCGACCGCCGTTCCAGCTGGGCACGAGCGATTTCTTCGCGTTCGACTTGCGCACCAGCACGGTCATATCCTTGATCATCACGAGCTCGAGCTGGCGGCCGGCCAGCGTGAACGTGTCGCCGGGCTCGAGGCGCGAGATGAAATATTCCTCGATCATCCCGATATAACCACCGCCGAGAAATTTCACCTTCAGCATCGCGTCGGAAACGATGGTGCCGATGTGCATCCGGTGCCGCATCGCGATGCGGCGGCCCGTGATCTTGTAAACGCCGTCGATCACCTCCACCTTTTTGTACTCATCGTATTGCCCCAGGGCTTCGCCGCCCGATGTGATGAAGCGTAACACGGCATCGAAGTCGTCGTCGCTCAGCTCGCGGTAGCAATGCGTGCTGCGGATCTCGGGCAATACCTCGGCCGGGATAAAACCATCCGACACCGCCAGCGTGCAGAGGTATTGTATGAGCACGTCGTAGCACAGAAGGTAGGGCTCGCGGCTCTCGATGAACTGCCGGCCCACGGCTTCCTTAAGGGCTGCGGCCTCCATCAGCTCGAGCGAATGCGTGGGCAGAAAATAGATGCGGCTTACGGCATCGGGCTGGTGGCCGCTTCGGCCGGCGCGCTGGAGAAAGCGGGCAACGCCCTTCGGCGAGCCCACCTGGATCACGGTTTCCACCGGGCGGAAGTCGACGCCCAGGTCTAACGATGCGGTGCACACCACGGCCTTCAGCTTGCCTTCGTGGAGCGCTTCCTCCACCCAGGTGCGGAGCTCCATATCGATCGAGCCGTGGTGCAGGGCAATGGCGCCCGAGAGCTCGGGCGCAATCGTGAGCAGGCGATGGTACCACTGCTCGCTCATGCCGCGGGTGTTGATGAAGATGAGCGTGGTGCGGCTTTGCTCGAGGATCGGGAGCACCTTTTCGGCGAGGCGTATACCGAGGTGGCCTGCCCAGGGATATTTCTCGATCTCGTCGGGAAGTATCGAATCGATCTCGATCTTCTTGCTGATGTTGGTCCGTACAATTACGGGTTGCACACCGGTAGTCGACACCAGCGGCGCCAGCAGCACCTCCATTGCCTGTTCCAGGTTCCCGATGGTTGCCGACACGCCCCACACGGAGAGCCCGCCTCCACCGTCATTGCGCGCGGAGCGAGGCAATCCCTTCCGGGGTAAGGCAGCCTCGCTTACAGCTGGCCCCTCAGCGCGCACCATCCCCGTGCGTAGCGCTACGATCCGGCTCAATGCCAATTCTACCTGCACGCCGCGCTTCGAGCCGATGAGCTCGTGCCACTCATCGACGGCGACGAGGCGCAGCTGTTTGAAGACGTCGGGGTAATACTTCTGCGCGAGCAGCAGGTGCAGGCTTTCGGGGGTAATGATCAGCACCTCGGGCATGTTGCGCTTTTGCTTCTGCCGGTCGCTGATAGAGGTGTCGCCGTTACGGATGCCGACACGCCAGGGCAGGTTGAGCTCGGTGAATACTTCTTCCATCGCGCGCCCGATGTCTTTGGCCAGCGCGCGGAGCGGCGTGATCCAGAGGAGCTGCAGCCCATTGCCCGAGCGCGTCGGGTAGTCGTCGGGATGCTCGTTGATAAAGCGGATGACGGTGCCGAGGAACACCGAGTAGGTTTTGCCGGTACCGGTAGGTGCATTCACAAGGCCGCTGTCGCCCTGCAGGATATGCTGCCAGGCTTCTTCCTGGTAGGCGAAGGGGCGGAAGCCTTTGGAGGCCAGCCACTCCGATATGATCTTATAGCCACGGGTTCGCTTCAACTGCACGGTGCTGCTTTGTGCCGGTACGGCATTGGCCGATAAAGGTAAGCCTCGTCACGCGGCCGCCGCAGCCCATTCCTTACCGAATCATTGGGGCGAAGGCACTACAAATTCTTTCGCGCGGCGGAGCCAGATCTTGTCGCGCATTGATGCCCGGCGCATCCGCGACCTGCTGCGGCGCATTTTCACCGGGGCTGCGCGGCCGTAGCGGCAGTTGGCATGTATTGTGTGCTTACAGCAACGTTCGCCTGCGCTTCCCATGCGGATCGCCAGGCATACGCTAACCTATACCTTACCGAAAATGACACAATTGTACCCGACTCCCGGCACCGCTGCTGGTCCCGGCTATTTCGCCTCCCCACCCTTGATCTTATTGACCGCGCATAAAGGCTGACCGCTTCAACGGCCCGTTCCGACTGCCGCGTCCCCGCGTCCGTAGTTGGTTGCGGGCTACGTGTGTCGGCGCCCCGTGCCGGCGACGGGCGCGCGGTTTCTGATGCGATATACTTTCAGATTTGGCAACAGCGAGGCTGCCTGACTATTCAGGTGGCCTTTGCCAGTTGGCACTACAGCGTTTTGAGGTACTCGATGACCGCCTTTCGCCCGGCGTCGCTTAGAGCATCGCCGAAGTAGTGCCCGCGGTTGCTGTAGCCGGGAAGATCGGTATTGTAGATCTCCGGCCGGCCGGCCGAGCTTTCCTGCTGGTATACCCATCCCGGGTTCCCGTAGTTATACTGGGGACGCTTGAAGTCGCGCGACCAGTAGCGCGGGCGGATCGCGCTGTTCAGAAGCGCTTCCAGCGAGGGTACCGAGCCGTTGTGCAGGTAGGGCGCGCTGATCCAGATGCCGTCGAGCGGAGGGGCCACATAGCCGGAAAAAGGCTGCAGCTGCGCCGGGTGATCGCCCTGGCGGAACCAGCTCCGGTTAAACCAGTCCACAAACTGCGGCGTGGAGTAGTTGCTGGCATACAGCAGTGAATCGGTTTGAATAACGGCGCCGGGTATCAGCAGGTTGGGATAGCTTTCTTTTGACCCGTAGGTGCCATGACAGGAAGCGCAGGTTTTTTCGAACAGGACCTTGCCCTTCGCCGCAAGGGTCTTGTCGATGGCCTTCGGGTAGGCCGGCGGCTTCAGCGAATAGATATAGGCGAGCAGGTCGGGCATATGCGCGTCTACAGCCCGCGACTCGCTGGTATCGCCCGTGGTGAGCAGGTTCGATGCCATCAGGAAGCGCCCGAAGTCGCCGCGGCCGAAGCCGTTGTAAAACATCGCGTTCTTCTTCTTCAGCAGCCACCAGGGTGGCGTGTCGGTCGGGATCACCGCATGATCGTTGGGGAGCAGTGCCGAATCGCTCCAGCGGAATGTCTGCGGGTCGCGGTGGGCCACCAGCAGGGCCGCGAGGTGATCGGCCAGGTTCACACCGCGCACATCGGCAACAAGGTCGGGCGCAATGATTCTGGTAACGTTGAGGAACGTGCGCGCGGCCTCGTAGTCGTCGGGGAAATTCTTTTTGAGCATCCGCTCCATCATCGCCACGCTGGCTGCATTAATGCCGCGGCCCTTTGTAAAGTCGATCCCCGCATTGCCGAGGCCGATCACGAGTTTACCGTCGAAGGGCATCGCATGGCACTGCAGGCAGTTGGGCGCCGCGATCACGGCCCCGTTGGCCGTTCGTTGCGCGGTGAAATCATAGGGCATGTTCGCGTTGAGCCCGGTGCGCGGCAGCAGCGACGAGTCGTACTTCGTAAAGCCCATTCGGAACAGGTTGATCGGGATGCCGCTGCGCACGTAATCGCCGGTCACGAGGTAGTCGTAGCCGCGTGCGGCATTGCCCGTGCGTTGCTTGCTCGGCGGGATCGCGACCGGATCCTGGCCGGTGCCGAAGTAGCCGAAGGCCATCAGGGCGAGGCAGGAGAGCAGGATGAGTGTCTTTTTCATGCAGGCGGGATACAGAAAGAACGCAGATTCGTTATGATTGTTAAGATAAACGCAGATTATTTATTCTGAATCATTTTCAATCGTATAGATCCTATGAAATCTGCGTTCTTTCTCGGGGCGCCTTCCCTATTTCCCGTAAAGTTCGAGGAGTTGCTTCAGATCGTCAAGGGTATTGATCTCGTCGGCCTTTTTATCCTGGCGCCAGCGGCTGATCCGGGGGAACCGCAGGGCTACGCCCGACTTGTGCCGGTTCGAGGCGGCGATCCCTTCGAAGGCGATCTCGAACACCAGCTCGGGTTTGACGGTGCGCACTGGGCCAAACTTCTCCAGCGAGTTGCGCTTCACAAAGGCATCGACCTGGGCAAATTCCTTGTCGGTCAACCCGGAATAAGCCTTCGTAAAGGGGATGAGCTTTTCGCCATCGCGCACGGCAAAGGTGTAGTCGGTGTAGAGGTTGCTCCGGCGGCCGGCGCCCTTTTGGGCATAAATCATCACGGCATCGATCGTCAGCGGGTCGATCTTCCACTTCCACCAGTCGCCGCGCTTGCGGCCCACCTGGTAGGTAGATGCAAGCCGCTTCAGCATGAAGCCTTCCGCACCGGCCTCGCGCGAGCCGCCGCGAAGCTCGGCCAGCTCGGTCCAGCTTCCGAAGGGCACGATCTCCGAAAGCAGCAGGATGGGATGGGCGGCGGCGCGCACGACCTCCGCCAGCTTCGCGCGCCGCTCCGACAGGGGGCGTGTGCGCCAATCGTCGCCGCCATATTCGAGCAGGTCGTAGGCAAAGAAGGAGATGGGGGCTTCCTGCAGTTGCTTTTTTGTGACGTTCTTCCGGCCGATGCGGGTTTGCAGCAGCGCAAAGGGAAGCGGCTTTCCGTCGACGCTGGGGATGATCTCGCCATCGAGCACCACGCCGTCGGGCAGCAGCGGTAGCAGCGAAGCATACTCGGGAAATTTGTCGGTCATCAGCTCCTCGCCGCGGCTCCACACAAACAGCTCCCCGTTGCGTTTGATCAGCTGCCCGCGGATGCCGTCCCATTTCCACTCGGCCTGCCATTCCGATGGGTCGCCCAGCTTCACGAGCTCGGGCTCCTCGATGGCATAGGCGAGGTAAAACGGGTAGGGCTTCGAGCTATCGTTGGCCTGCGCTTCTTCGCTGAGCAGGTCGGAGAAGCCGATGGTCGACGGATCCCAGTTGCCGCTGATCCGGTGCGCGATGACGGAGGGCTCGGCCTTCACGGTCTTTGCCAGCGCGTTGACCATCAGCTTCTGCGATACGCCGATCCGGAAGCCACCCGTGATCAGCTTGTTGAATACGAAGCGCTCGGCGAAGCTCATTTCCCGCCAGCTCTCGAGGATGAAGTATTTGCGTGCTTCCTCGCTTTGCTTTTCGAGGCTTTTGAGCTGCCCGATATAATAGTGCAAGGCCTCCGCCTGCGCCGGCAGCGAGCGGCTTTCGGGAAGGAGCAGCGCGATGGTTTCGGCCAGGTCGCCCACCGTGTGGTACGATTCCTCGAAAAGCCAGAAGGGCAGGTTTCCCAGCTCCACCGCCCAGCTCGCGAGCTGCGTGCTGTTGACGACCCGCTTCGGGCGGCGCCCGCTGAAGATGGCGATCACCCACACCTTGTCTTTATCGTCGGCATTGTAGAAATACTGTACCAGTGCATCGAGTTTCTCGTTGGTCTTGGTGCTGCTCCCGATACGGAGCACCAGCTCCGAGAAGGCGCGGAATCCCTGCAGGCCGGCGCCTGTAGCGGGCAATGCTGCTTCGGTATTGGGCTCATTCGGCATCGGGTATTTTTTGTGCTTCTTCTTCTTCCGTAGGCGTAGGGCCGGCGTCCTCGTCGTTGCCATACTCGGTGACCACCTCGCGTGCCTCGATACCGAGCTCGGTAAGGTAGCGGCTGAAGGCGGCCTGGAAGCCGTGGGTTACGTATACGTTTTCGGCACCAGTGGCTTTGCAGGCCTCCAGCAAACCGTTCCAATCGGCATGGTCCGACAGGGCAAAGCCGGCGTCGGCATTCTTGCGGCGCGTGTTGCCGCGCACCATCATCCAGCCACTGCAGATGCCGATGGCATGCGGGCTGAAGCGGCGGATCCAGGATGTGCCCTCCGCGCTCGAAGGTGCAATAACGACGGCGCCCTTGAGGTGCTCTTTGGGTGTGTCGGGTGTTACGCGCTCCACCGGCGGCAGCCTGTGCCCCGCGTTGACGAGCGCCATATGCATGTTGTACACGGCGCCGTGCACGAGAATGCGGTCGCTTACTTCGCTGAGCGGCTGCAGCAGGCGCTGGGCCTTGCCGAGGCTGTAGGCAATGAAGATCGACGACTTGCCCGCTGCCTTGTTCTTCAGGATCCATTCCTGCATCCCCCGGTAGATCTCGGCCTGCGGCTTCCAGGTGTAGATCGGCAGGCCGAAGGTCGATTCGGTTACAAAGTGCTGGCAGGGAACGGGCTCGAAGGCGCCGCTGATCCCGTCGTTTTCGAGCTTGTAGTCGCCGCTTACCACCCACACTTCGCCTTCGTATTCAACACGGATCTGCGCCGACCCGATGATGTGGCCGGCGGGATGAAAGGACACGCGTACACCGTTGATGTACGTGGTTTCGCCAAAGCTGACGCCCTGGTAATGATTGGGTCCGAGACGCGCCTGCATGATGGGAATGGAGTCGTGCTGCGCGAGGTAAAACTTCGAGCCCCAGCGCGCGTGGTCGCTGTGCGCGTGCGTGATCAGCGCGCGGTCGACGGGCTTCCAGGGGTCGATGTAAAATCCACCCGCGCGGCAATACAATCCTTTATCCGAAAACTCGATAAGGGGCATGGAGTTAAGTTAGGCCAATGCCAGAAACAACTATGCCATGCAGGCAGGTAAGTCGGAAGTGCTAAGCCGGAAGTTTGCCTCAATCATAAAGCTGTCACATTCGACTTCCAACTTCCGACTTCCAAGTTGGTTCCTTACGGCAACAGGCTCCTGTTGCCATTGGTCACCTTCACAAAATAGAGGTGCTTGTTCTCGAAATAATCGAGCGTGGGTTCCTTGTGGTTGAGGAAAACGGGCTCGATGTCGAAGCTGGTAAAGACGTTGTTGCCCTTGCGCGAGAGGTTCGGCGCCATATCGCCGTTCGTATCGAGTAGCAGCAGGGCGAAGCGCAGCATCGTTTCGTAGCCGCGGTAAAAAAGGTCGGTGGGGCGGCCGTTCTGCCGCGCCGTGAAGCCTTTGGCCACCGCGGTTTGCAGGGCATTCGGCTTTGCATAATAGAAGGGCGTGGTGTAGAGGATGTCGAGACCGCGGAACTCCGTCTGCCGCAGGTTGAAGCCTTCCCAGGTGGGCATCCCCGCGAGCTGCACCTTGTAGGCGCTGCCGGCGCTGGTAATACCTCCAGCCACTTCGCTGGCAAATTCCTCGTCGAGCGAGCCGGCGATGCAGATATTGCGGCGCGTGCTGTCAAGGGCCGCTACGATACGCGCATCGTCGAAGTTGCTGCCGAGGTCTTCCACCACTATTTTCAGCGGCGTGCCATTGGCCGCTTTGGCGTATTCGGTGAAGTATTCCCGCACCTGTGCTTCCTGCGTTCCCGGCCGCGTAAAGAGCACGATGCGGTCGTTAGGCGCGGTACGCTGGTAGTATTTATACAATGCCTCGCAGTGCGTGCGCAGCGTGGAGTTCAGTACGACGTAATAGGGGTTGTCGGTAACACCCGCATCGTTGGGCAACGTAGCCGATACAAAGGGAATCTTGCGGCGCTGCGCTTCCTCGGCCAGTTGCCGGGTTTCGGCAACGTTGCTGCTGGCCAGAAACAACTCGGCGTCGCGCAGCTCCGGGGCCCTGAGCTCCTGGGCAAGGCCACGCTTCGAGCGGCTGTCGATCACGTACACGTCGAGCGGGGCGCCGGCCTTCTGCAGCGAATCGAGCGCCGCCTGCGCACCGAGGTAAAACTCGAGGCCCGCATTGAGGTATTTCGGAAAGGCGGTATTGAAGCGGTAATTGTTCGTGGCATCGAAGGCCGAATCGAGGTACAGCGGCGTGCACAGCGCGATCTTGTGCCGCTTCTGGGCCAGCAGCGTGAGGCTGCAGCAAAGGGTCAGGAACAGGATACCGAATCGTTTCATAGAAATAGGTTGTCAGGGTGTTTAGTCGTGAGCGGTGATCAGTGAGCGGGTGAGCAGTAACGGCGAAGAGGTGCTCACCGCTGACCATTCACCGCTCACCATATCTACTCCCACTCGATCGTCGCCGGCGGCTTCGAGCTGATATCATAGACCACGCGGTTGATGCCGCGCACGGAGTTGATGATCTCGTTCGACACCTGGGCCAGGAAATCGTAGGGAAGGTGCGCCCAGTCGGCCGTCATGCCGTCCACGCTCGTCACAGCGCGGAGGGCCACGGTAAACTCATAGGTCCGCTCGTCGCCCATGACGCCCACGCTTTTCACCGGCAATAAGATGGCGCCGGCCTGCCACACGGTTGCGTAGAGATTGTGCGCTTTGAGGGCTTTAACATAGATGTCGTCGGCGGCCTGGAGCAGCTTCACTTTGTCCTCGGTGATATCGCCGAGGATGCGGATCGCGAGACCGGGACCGGGGAAAGGATGACGGTTGATCAGCTCGTCGGGAATGCCCAGCTCGCGGCCCACCCGGCGCACCTCGTCCTTGAACAGGTACCGCAGCGGCTCAACGAGCTCAAGGTGCATTTTCTCGGGAAGCCCGCCCACATTATGATGGCTCTTGATCGTCACCGAGGGACCGTGTACCGACACGCTTTCGATGACGTCGGGGTAAATGGTTCCCTGGCCCAGCATCGACACATTCTCGATACGCGTGGCTTCTTCCTGGAAGATATCGATGAAGAGCGCGCCGATCGCCTTTCGCTTCTGCTCGGGGTCGCTCTTGCCCGCCAGTGCGTCGTAAAAACGCTGCTTTGCGTCGATGCCGGTTACGTTGAGGCCGATCGACGCATAGGAATCCAGCACCTGCTGGAACTCATCCTGCCGCAGCACGCCGTTATCGACGAAAATGCCGTGCAGGTTCTTGCCGATCGCGCGGTGAATAAGTGTTGCCGCAACCGTGGAGTCTACGCCACCGCTGAGCGCCATCACCACCTGCCGGTCGCCGATCGTGTTTTTCAGCGCCGCGACGGTATCGCTTACAAAATGCGCCGGCGTCCAGTCCTGCGCGCAGCCGCAGATATCGACCAGGAAATTCCTCAGGATCTTTTTGCCTTCGATCGAATGGTACACCTCGGGGTGAAACTGCAGTCCATAGAGAGGATGAGCTTCCTTCCGCGCCTTGAAGGCGGCTACCGGGATGGAGTCGGTTGTGGCCAGCACCTGGAAGCCATCGGGAAGCTTCAGTATGGAGTCGCCATGGCTCATCCACACCTGCGAAGACGGTGTGAGGCCACCGAGCAGGGGATCGTCCTCGTTGAGGTGCAGGTAGGCCCGTCCGTATTCGCGCTTGTTGCTCCGCTCCACGCGGCCGCCGTACAGCTTGGCGGTCAGCTGCGCGCCGTAGCACACGCCGAGCACCGGCGTCCGGGCCACGAGGCCTGCCACATCCACCTGGGGCGCGGCTTCGTCGTTGACCGAAAAGGGCGATCCGGAAAGAATAACACCTTTCACGGAGGGATCGACAGGAATGGGTTTGTTGAAGGGAAGAATTTCGCAGTAGACGTTGGCTTCGCGGACCGCGCGTGCGATCAGTTGGGTGTATTGCGAGCCGAAGTCGAGGATCAGGATCTTTTCGGTCATGGCCCGACGAAGGTAAGCAGGTTCGGGTTGCGGTAAAAAAGCGCTATTTTTCTGCCGCTTTCGGTAACCCCGGCCGTCATTGCGGCATCTCAACACAAAACCTGCTTCTATGCGCTTCGTCAGTACAGTACTCGCACTCCCGATCTTCCTGTCTTCCTGCATTTTTATGGGCGGCCACCGCGTTACCGGCAACGGGGTGCACAGCTCGCAAAACCGCTCCGTCGGCTCCTTCGATAAGGTAGCCGTAATGGGCTCCATGGATGTGGAGCTGGCGCAGGGCTCCGCGCAGGGCGTGCGCGTCGAAACCGACGAGAACCTCCAGGAATATATCGAGACCGAGGTCTCGGGCGGAACGCTCCACATCCGCACCCGCGAAGGCTACAACCTGAACGAGCATGCGGGCCTTAAGGTCTATGTAACAGCCGCAGAATTCCGCTCGCTCGAGGTAACGGGCAGCGGTGAGGTAACGAGCGCCGGAAAACTCACGGGCAACGGCATTGACATCAACATCACCGGCAGCGGCAACGCCACCCTCGGCCTCGACATGCCGCAGGTGAAGGCCGGCATCACGGGCAGCGGCACGGTGCGTCTGAGCGGCAGCACGCAGACCTTCGATACGCGGATCAACGGCAGCGGCGACGTGGAGGCCTTCGGACTGCTGGCCGAAAACACCAAGGTCGACATTGCCGGCTCGGGCGATGCGCAGGTATTTGCCAGCAAGCATCTCGACATCGATATTGCGGGTTCGGGCGATGTGACCTACAAGGGCACGGCCGCCGTCAACCAGGAAGTACACGGCTCGGGCCGTGCGCATCAAGCGGATTGATACAGGCGCCATTGCTGCTGCCGCAATAACCTTACATTTGACGGAAGGGCCCCGGCCCCCCGTTTTTTCCTTGTATGGATCCTAACATCGCCCTTCTTTGCAACCCTACGTTCGAGAACTCCCGGGCGCTCCGCGTCGCCGGCGAGATCAGCGACCTGTTGCAGCAGCAGGGGCGCCGCTTTGAAACCTTCAGCGGTACCTGGCCCGCGAGCCTCGCGCCGTTTACGGAGGCCTGGATCGTGGGTGGCGACGGAACCCTCAACTGGTTTATCAACCAATATCCCGATACAAAGCTGCCCATTGCGGCCATTCCGGCCGGCAGCGCCAACGACTTTCACTGGACGCTTTACGAGGAGCAGGTGGACATTCCCATCGGGGAGCTCGTGGCGCGCCTTCTCCGGGGCCGCACCCGCAGCATCGATGCCGGCACCTGCAATGGCCGCCTGTTTCTCAACGGCGTCGGCATCGGCTTCGATGGCGCGATCGTGAAGGATCTTATCGGGAAGAAAAAGCTGGCCGGCAAGGCGTCGTACCTTTTGTCGGTGCTGAAGCATATCATGACCTACCAGGAGAAATTCCTGTCGCTGCGCGGGGCGGGCGTCGACCGGTCGGGCGATTGCCTGCTGCTGTCGGTGGCCAACGGCCGGCGCTATGGCGGCGACTTCCGCGTAACCCCGCAGGCGCTGCTCGACGACGGGCTGCTCGATATCAACTTCGTGGGCCGCATCGCGGCGCTGCAGCGGATGCGCTACCTGCCCGTGATCGAGAAGGGCGAGCACGACAAGCTTCCCTTTGTGTGGTGGGGCCGCAGCAAGGAGCTGGTCGTGGAATGTGCGCAGGAACTGCCGGCGCACCTGGATGGCGAGTACCTGAGTGCCGCCCGCTTCGAGATCAGCTGCCTCCCGGGGCGGTTTACCTTCCTCGTCTGAGCCCGATCGCGCGCTGCTCCCGGTATAGTGCCAGGTCGCCCCGGTGCACGAACACACGCACCAGCAGTAATCCCGCTACAAAGCCGCCGATATGCGCGGCATAGGCTACGCCCGTACCTGCATCGCCGCCAAGCGCACCCGCCCCGTTGACCAATTGAAAGAGGAACCAAAGGCCCACGCAAAGCCAGGCCGGGAACGGCCAGAAGCCGAGGATAAACCAGATGCGGATCCGGTGCGTCGGGAACAGGAGCAGGTAGCCGCCCAGCACGCCCGAGATCGCGCCCGAGGCGCCGAGGCTGGGGATGAGCGGGTCCTGCCCGAAAAAGGCCGTGGCGGCCACGTGCGCCAGCGAGGCAAGCACGCCGCACAGCAGGTAGAAAACCAGGTAGCGCAGGTGCCCCATTACATTTTCGAGGTTGTCGCCAAACACGGCGAGGTACAGCATGTTGCCGAAGATGTGGGCAATACCGCCGTGCAGGAACAGCGCGCTGAGCAGGGTGAGGTACACCGGGTGCGGCGAGGGCTGCAGCCCCGGCATCACCTGCCTTAGGCCCGATACGGGATCGACCACAATACGCGCCTGCGATACGATGTCGTGACCCGTGAGGATCTCCGCCGGCACCGTGGCAAAACCGTAGGTTAAGGAAACGTCGGTGCCGAGGCGCTGCCAGTACACGAACGCAAAGATGTTGAGCAGGATGAGCGCGTAGTTGATAAACGGGGTGCGGATGCGGCCGCTGTTGTCGTCGCCGATGGGAAACATAGGGAGACTATTTGCAGTAAATGTACCAAGGGGGCGTGAGCGGGTGAGCGGGTGAGCAGGTGAGCGGGTGAGCGAGTGAGCGGGTGAGTGGGTGAGCGGGGCGGCGTTCGTCCGCAAACCGTAAAAACCGCGATGCGACGATTTCGATGCACGCGGCGCACAGGGCACGTGCTCACTGAGCAACAACGAAAAAAGTCCCGCCGTGAGGCAGGACTTCTGAATTATCTGGGTGCAGGGACCTTTAGTAGCTGTCACGGAAACCGCCGCCACCGCCACGGTTACCACCGCCGCCATAGCCGCCACCGCCACGGTTGCCACCGCCGCCATAGCCGCCACCGCCGCCGAAGCTCTTCTTCTTGAAGCCGCCACCGCCGCCGCCGAAGCCGCCACCGGAACCGCCTTCTTTGGGACGAGACTCGTTGACTACCAGGTTACGACCGTCTACTTCGGAGCCGTTCAGTTGCGCGATGGCAGCCTGTGCTTCGGAGTCGTTGGCCATTTCAACGAAACCAAAGCCTTTGCTGCGGTTCGTCATTTTGTCCTGGATGATTTTGGCAGAAGTGACTTCACCAAAGGGGGCGAAGAGGTCGCTCAGGTCCTGGTCTTTCAGGTTCCAGCTGAGGTTGCCTACATAAATGTTCATGATCGAAATTTTTAAAAAAGAGAAAATGTACTTCAGCAAACAAGGGATCCGAACAGATGCAGCGAAACCGCGATGTGAGACTGAAAGAACATGTGAACTCAGTAAAAATAAGCTATTCAGGTAAAAATTCCTAAAAACTTTCCGGGGCCCGGAATCCGTGATTTTGCCGCGTTTGCGGCGCTCCGGCTTTGGCGCAGCGGTGGGCTGCCGGCGGCTCTGCCAAAATAAAGAGCCCCCGCGGGGGCGGGGGCTCTTTCACGTGCGAGTGTTGTCAATAGCGCGTCACGTTCTTACTGCTTCACCACTTTCATGCTCTCGACGTTGCCATTGCCGTCATCAACACGAAGGATATAGAGACCGGAGCTGAGGCCGTTGAGGTCCATCTGGCTCTGGATGCTGCCGTTGGCAATTACCTGCTGGCGTACCGTGCGGCCGTCGGCCGTAGCGAGCGTCATCAGGCCACCGTTCATTTTATCGTGCTGCACGGTGAGCTGGGTGCGGGCCGGCAGGGGGAAGGCCTTGAGCACAACGCTGGAGCTCTTTCCGGTCAGCTTGGCTACGCTGCTGTACTTGAAGCGGCCATCGAGGTCCACGTTCTTAACGCGGTAGTATACGGTGCCGAGGCTGGCTGCGTTGGCGTCGATGAATTCGTAGGCAGGCTTGCCGTTGGCCGATACCGTGCCGACACGGGTGTAGTTGGAGCCGTCGGTGCTGCGCTCGATATCGTAGCGGGCAACATCCACTTCGTCGGCTACATCCCACTGCACGCGGGTGGAGCTGTTTTCTTTCTTCGCCGTGATACCCATGAAGGTCACCGGCAGGATGATAGCGCCCTGGTCGCCGCCGAGGGAGATGTCGTCAAATTCCCAGTCGCAGGTAATGTTGCCGCGGAAAGAGATCTCGATACGGAACTTCTGTCCCTGATACAGGTCGCCGTCGTTGATGCGGATGCACAGGCGGCCGGAATCGGAGGGGAGGTTCGTCCATACGGGACCGTTGGCGGTGGTGGCGACGATGTCGTAGCCGGCCACGCAATCGCAGGCCACATTGATGATGCGAACGCGGTACTGGCCGCCACCGCATACCTTGTAGCGGAAGCCAAGGTCGATGCCGCCACTGGGCTGCTGGTTGATGTACACGCAGGAGATGATCGAGGCGCTGCGCTGGGCAAGGCCGCTGCGCTCATACCACATACCGGCAGTGGAGTCCCAGTTGAATTCGGTGTAGTCGGATTCGGTGAAGATCGAGGGCGAGCGGTAGTCGCCGGGATTGTCGTTGAAGTCCTGGATAACGTCGCAGTTGTTGCTCGGGGCGATCGTTGTGGGGTGCTGTGCGTTGGCAAAAGAGCAGGAGAGGACGGTCAGGGCCATAAAGAGCCCTTTGAGGGTAAAAGTGTGTTTCATGGTTAGCAATAATTATGAGATAATAAAATAGGTTCAGGATGCTGCCTGGACAGGGCTGACAGGGGATATTGGGTCGGATCTACTTGGGTGTTTTCAGTCGCCGTTTGCGCGGCTTCTGGGAAGTAATTTTCCAATCCCGTGCCGATTTTAACGTTTTACCCAGCGGATAGGGGTGCTGTTGGTAGTATTTCCACAATTTGCCCGCAGAAAAGGACATAAACGAAAAAAGTCCACACCGGCGGTGTGGACTTTTTCAAAAAAGACTGTGGTGCTTATTCAGCAACCACCTCGAAAGCAACCTCGGAATGGTGACCATTACCGAAGTCGATAGCGGCGGTGTAGGAACCGAGTTCCTTCACGTCGTCCGGAATCGTGATTTTCTTGCGGTCGATGTCGTAGCCTTTCTGGTCGCGGATCGCGCGGCTGATTTGCAGTGCGGTGATCGAGCCGAAGATTTTGCCCGAGGTGCCGGTTTTGGCGCCCACCGTAACGGGGCCTTCCTGCAGCTTGGCGATTACTTCCTGGATCTTCGCGAGCATCGCGGCTTCCTTCTTGGCGGCAACCTTCTGGCGCTCGAGCAGCTGCTTGCGGGCCGAGGGCGTGGCCTCCAGCGCGTAGCCGCGGGGGATAAGGAAGTTACGGGCGTAGCCGTTCTTCACCTTCACCAGCTCGTTCTTGCCACCGAGGTTGTCTACGTCTTGAATGAGAATAATGTCCATTGTTGTTGTTTTGTCCCAGTATTGCTACTGTCTCCTTCCCGGCCGGGGCCTGCGAAGGGTTAGGGAATGATTGATCTTATTTCAGAAGGTCGGTAACGTAGGGGAGCAGCGACATCTGGCGGGCCTTCTTGATGGCTTCTGCCACGAGGCGCTGGTACTTCAGGCTGTTGCCGGTGATGCGGCGGGGCAGCATCTTACCCTGGTCGTTGAGGAACTTCTTCAGGAACTCCACATCTTTATAGTCGATGTAGCGGATGCCATACTTCTTGAAACGGCAGAATTTCTTCGGGCGCTTCTCCTGCTTGATGGCGGTCAGGTATTTAATCTCGTTTTGGCGTGCCATGATTAAGCCTCCTGTACTTTTTCGGTTCCTGTAGGTACGCCACTTCTCTTTTTGTTGTTATACTCGACGGCGTATTTGTCGAGTTTAGTCAGGAGGTGACGGAGAACGCTCTCGTCACGCAGAAGCTGGATCTTCAGCTTCTCATTGAAGTCGGATGGCGCCGTGTATTCCATCACCCAGTACAGACCCGTGGTCTTCTTCTGGATGGGGTACGCCAGTGATTTCAGGCCCCAGGGGTTCTCGCCCACGATCTGGCCACCGTTGTCGGTTACCAGCGCCGTGTACTTGCGCTGAGCTGCTTTGAACTCATCGTCGCTGAGTACGGGGGTAAAAATCACCATCAATTCGTAATTGTTCATTACTCGTGATTTGCTTGTTTAAATAAAATTTCCCTTCAAATCGGGCACAGGCCCGCCGATGGGAGCGCAAAGGTAAGGAATCGGGGCCATATTTCAGGAGCCCGCGGGCCGGGTCGCGGAAGGTTTTGCGAGGTTTTGGCAGGTTTCGAAAGGTTTTGAAAGGTTTTGAGGGGTTTTGAAAGGTTTTGAAGGAAGTGGCCCAAACGAAAAAGCCCCGCGATGCGGGGCTTTCTCTTATTATCTGTTACCGGCGCGTTCGGCGCGCGTATTACCGGGAGGCTTTCTTTTTCAGGTAGGTACGCACATCCGCCTTCGCCACCTCCGTGAGGAAGTTGTGCGGGCGGCCGGCGCGGGCCAGGCGAGCCTCGATCGAGTCGATGGGCACTTTGTAGCTCTGCCACAGCGAGTTGGCGCCGGCGCCGCCGTAGAGCGTGTTGTCGTTCGGCATGTCCACCGCCAGCACGCGGGCCGACGTGTCGATGCGGTTGCGGTCGTCGCTGCCCTTCGGCATGATCACCACGATCTTGTACACCATCTTGGGTACGGTTACGTTGCCCGAAGCGATGTTGGGGACGATGACGCCGTTGTTACCCGCGCCGCCGACACCGTAGTTGCCCATATAGATATAGGCTTCGTTGTTCGGCAACACCTGGGTGCGGATATAGTTCTCCATGTCAGCCCAGGGGCCCTGGTTGAAGCGGGGCGCCTGCGGGATCATGTTGGTCATAAGGAAGGTGCTCGAGTTGGCGGCTACCGTGTTGGTCCGGTCTTCCGAAGGGCAGTTGTGGCCCTTGTCGAAGTTGGCGGTATAGTCGCTGGGGCGAACATTATAATAGGAGGCCGGCAGGTTCGGGTTTTCGCGGAAGTCGTCCTGGCGCGAAACAGGTCCCTGGTCGTCGGTCTGCAGGTGCCAGGCCACCCAAACGGGAATGCCGCGGCTGGCGCTGTAGGCTTCGGAATAGCCGATCTCGCGCATCAGGTAGTTTTCGGAGAATTCCGCCGACCGGCGGGCTTCAGTGGGGTTGCCGAGGTACAGCGGGTCGTTTTCTTCGATAACGAGGGGAGCGACCGTGGTTGCTGTATCCTGGATGCTGTTCTTTTTGCAAGCAGTGGCGATCAGCAGCAGGGCTGCGGCAGCCAGTTTCAGTTTGTTATTCATTTTCAGGAGGTGACTTGGGGGGAATAAAGGTACCGGGAAAAGTTGGTCTGGCCCAACGGTCGCGGCAGAACGCCTTTTTTGGTCGGCGGGACTATTTTTTCCGCAGGAAGATCAGGTAGGTCGGGAAGTGGTCGCTGTAGCCGCCGCGGTAGGAGTTGCCGTCCCAGGTGCGCATCGGGTAACCACGGTAACGTCCCTGGTTCTCGGTGAGGTATTCCTTGTTGAAGATCCGCTGCTGGAAGAAAAAGTATCCGTCCTGCTGGCGCGGAAGCCAGGCCTGCGAGATCATGATCTGGTCGAAGAGGCTCCAGGCGTCCTGGTAGGCCAGCGTGCCGATACCGCGGTTATACAGGTTCACCCAGGGATTGTAGATCCCGCCCGGCTGCACGTCCTTGGCATCGCCCTTCGCACCCAGTACCTTGGTAACGCTGGGCGAGGTCGGGTCGTCGTTGAGGTCGCCCATGATCACGAACTTGCTCTGGGGATTGATCCTGAGCAGCGAGTCGCTGTGGTGCTTGCTCACCGAGGCGGCGGCGGCGCGGCCCGGTGCGGAGCGCTCTTCGCCACCCACGCGCGAGGGCCAGTGGTTGACGTATACGTTGATCGTTTCGCCATCGAGCAGGCCGCGCACCCAGAGCACGTCGCGGGTGAAGCGGCGGCCTTCCTTCGCGCCGTGGGGCAGGTCTACCTGCAGCGCGGCGCTCGTATCGGGGCGGAAATATTTGGGGTTATAGAGCAGCGCCACGTCCACGCCGCGGGCATCTCTCGAATCATAATGCACGATCTGGTAGCCGCGTGCTTTCAGCTTCGGATGGTTCACGAGATCATGCAGCACGGTGTCGTTCTCGATCTCCGCAACGCCGATAACCGCCGGCCCGTCGGGGCTGTATTCGGTGCCGATCTCGGAGAGTACGGTTGCCAGCTTGCCTACCTTGTCGAAGTAAACGCGCGTGTTGTAGTTCCGCGCGCCGGTGGGCAAAAACTCCTCGTCGTCTACGATCGGGTTGTTGACGGTGTCGTAAAAGTTCTCCAGGTTATAGAAGGCGATGACGGCCACCTTATAGGTTTGTTTTCCGCCGGGAGCCGCTTCGGATACACGTCCCTGTGCCGGAGGCTGCTGCGAGAAGGCATTAAAAAAAAGAATAATGAACAGGGGTAGGAGGCAAGCTTTTTTCATAATTTGCGCGGAATTCAAAAAACAAGGAGCAAAAGTACTGAATCCAGACGATCGCCCTATTGAAAAGGATGCTTGCCGAAATAATTCATGGTTAATAAACGTTAACCGGTCGAATTCCTCCCCCCGAAGCCAAACCGAATCAGTAGCTTTGCCTCCCTTCTAATTAACTGCCTTATGTCTAAATCCCGATTGCTGCCGGTCCTGCTATTTGCAGGCATTGCCGCGCAGGCGCAGCAAACAAAGCCCGCTGACAGCACCACCCGCGCTTCGCGCGACACCACCATCGAGGAGATGAAGCAGGGTGTGCTCGACAACATACCGGTCATTACCCTCGACGAGAACGACATGGGCGACGCCGGTACACAAAACATTTCGTCGATCCTCACCGCCGGCCGCGATCCCTACTTCAACGCGGCTTCCTACAACTTCAGCGCCACACGCTTCCGCATCCGCGGCCTCGAGAGCGACAACTTCTCGACCTACATGAACGGTGTGCCGATGGACAACCTGGACAACGGCTTTGCGCCTTACGGTCTCTGGGGTGGTCTCAACGACGTGATGCGCAACCGCGACGTCGAGTACGGACTGCGCCCCAACACCTTTGCCTACGGCGATATCGGCTCCAATACCAACATCGATGTGCGTGCCTCCAAGCAACGCGCGCAGACCAGCGTCAACTACGCGCTGGCCAACCGTAATTATACACACCGCGTGATGCTGACCCACGGCACCGGCCTGAGCAAGCGCGGCTGGGCCTTCGTCGGCTCCCTGTCTGCCCGCTGGGCCGACGAGGGCTACGTGCCCGGCACCTGGTATAAGAGCTTCTCTTATTTCGCTGCCATCGACAAGCGCATCAACGCGCGTCACCTCCTTTCGCTGGCCGCCTTCGGTGCTCCCACCGAGAACGCCCGCGGCGGATCTTCCACGCAGGAAGCCATGGACCTCGCCGGCTCGCCGTACTACAATCCCAACTGGGGTTACCAGAACGGTGTCAAGCGCAACGCGAGCGTGGCCAAGACCAACCAGCCGGTGTTTGTGCTGACGCACGACTTCCGTATCCGCAACAACATGAGCCTCCTCACCGGCGCCGGCTTCTCGTTCGGCGACCGCAGCGTGACGGCTCTCGACTGGTACAACGCGCCCGACCCGCGCCCCGACTACTACCGCAATCTCCCGAGCTACCTCGACCGCTTTGCCTCGGTGATCGATCCCGTGCAGGCTGCCGCCGTTCGCGACGCCTGGATGAACGACGTCAACGTGCGCCAGATCAACTGGCAGCGCCTCTACGACGTGAACCGCTCCTCCTACGACACGATCCGCAATGCCGATGGCAAGAGCGGCAACAACGTCGCCGGGCTTCGCTCGCGCTACGTGCTGCAGGACCGCGTCATCAACACGCAGCGTCTCAACCTCAATACCACCTTCAACGCACGCATCGGTAACCACGTCGATTTCACCGCCGGCCTCACCTTCCAGACGCAGCGTAACCACTATTCCCAAAAGGTTGCCGACCTGCTCGGTGGCGACTTTTATGTTGACCTCAACCAGTTTGCGGAGCGCGCGTATCCCAACGATCCGCTCGTCAACCAGAACAACCTCGATGCACCCAACCGCATCGTGCGTGTCGGCGACAAATACGGCTACGATTACAACATCAACCTGAACCAGGGTACCGCCTGGACACAGGGCGTGTTCAAATTCACGAAAGTTGATTTCTTCGCCGCGGCCCAGTACAGCCACACGTCGTTCCAGCGCGAAGGCTTTGTACGCAGCGGTCTGTTCCCGACCTCTTCGGCCGGCAAGGGCCAGCTGAACGAGTTCGACAACTACGCGCTCAAAGGCGGCGTTACCTACAAGATCAACGGACGTAACTATATATATGTAAACGGCTCGTACCTGACGCGTGCGCCCTACTTCGACAACGTGTACATCTCGCCCCGCACCCGCCACACGCAGCAGGACAACGTGCAGAGCGAAGAGATCCAGACGGTGGAAGGCGCTTATATCCATACCGCTCCCAAGCTGAAGGTCCGCATCGGTGGCTACTACACCAACATGGACAAGCAGATGGATGTGATGTCGTACTACGATGACCTTGTTCAGAACTTTGTGAACGTGGCCATGAACGGCGTCAGCCGCAAGCTGTTCGGCGCGGAGCTTGGCGCGGAATACAACATCGGCTACGGTGTGACGGTGAATGCCGCCGCTGCTATCGGCCGCTATTACTACGACAGCAATCCCATGGCTGTGATCACTGCCGACAACACGGCTGAAGTGCTCGGTGCCCGCCAGACCTATATCAAGAACTTCCGCCTCCCGACCCCGCAGGAAGCGTACAGCCTCGGTGCCACCTACCGCTCGCCCCGCTACTGGTTCGTGAGCCTCACGGGCGCCTACTTCAACCAGTCGTACCTCGCCATCAACCCGCTGCGCCGTACCTGGGATGCCCTGCAGAATGCCGGCACGAAAGCGGAATACGACCGCATCTTCGACCAGACGCAATTCGAGAACCAGTTTACGCTCGACTTCTTCTTCGGCTACACGAAGCGCCTGGCGCGTGCCTTTAACCTGAGAGGCAAGCCCACCACCTTCGTCTTCAACGCCGGTGTGAACAACCTGACCAACAACCGCAACATCATCTCCGGCGGCTTCGAGCAGCTCCGCTTCGACGGCACGGCCGGTGTTGACAACAGCCTCCGTGTCGACAAGTTCCCGCCGAAGCTGTTCTATGCCTACGGTGTCAACTTCTTCACCAGCGTCGGTATCCGCTTCTAAACCACTCTTAAAGACATTATATGAACATCCCGAGCCTCTTCACAAATACCAAATCAGCGCTTGCTGCGGCCACGCTGCTCGTGCTGGCTGCCAGCTGCGACAAGCAGCCTGTAGGCCCCACGGGTCCCGACCCGTACAGCCCGTATAACTACGGTACGATCGCTGGCGTACGCGCCCTGTACTCCGGTACCGACGCGGCCATCCCCGCCAACAGCAAAAAGGTCCGCGCCATCGTCGTGTCCAACCGCCTCAACGAGGCCGCCGGCAACTACCGTGTGCAGGACGAAAGCGGCCGCGGTATCAACCTGTTTCTCGGAACCTCCTTCACCGATACGGCGAAGCTTCGCCTCGGATCGCAGGTCGACATCAATATCAACGGCGGGGTGGTGAGCACCTTCAACGGCGATATGCAGATCAAGAACCTGACGGCGGCTTCCTTCTCGAAGGTGGACTCCAACCAGGCACCGGTGCCCCGCGTGACCACCGTGCGCCAGGTGCTCGACAGCCTGCAGCAGTGGGCTTCGACAGTGGTGAAGCTCGAGAACGTAACGATCTCCGCCGGCAGCACCAATACCACCGGCGCCAACTACAACATCACCGACGCCTCGGGTACCATCGTGACCTTCGTGCGCAATGGCTCGAATATTACAGTGCCCACCGGCAACGCCCAGTCGCTGACCGGCTACGTGTCGATCTTCCAGTCGGCCACCACCGGCATCATCACCCCGCAGATCATCCTGCGTACCTCGAATGACATCGTGGCGGGCGGCCCCGGCGCCAACGGCAGCGGCTTTACGCTGACCACGTCGCCCCTCAGCTTCGACTTCAACGGTATCGGTACCGGCTCGCTCCCCACGGGCGTTTCGGTCCGCACGGGCGCCCGCGCCGATACGATCGGTGCCTCGGCCAACCTCAATACGGCTCCGTCGACCTCGCTGTGGAAGACGTTTACCCTCGGCTTCAAAAACTACGCATCGGCAACGGGCCTTACCATGGGCGCTGATTCGGCGACGCAGGTGGCTGCTACCAACCGCGCGCTCGGTATCCGCCAGACAGGTACGGTCGGCACCGGCGGTGACCCCGGTGCTGCCTTTGTATTCCTCGTGAACAATACGACCGGCAAGAACAACCTGAAGATGGACTTCCAACTGCAGTCGCTCGACACGGCTTCGACCGTTACGCGCACGACGACCTGGGCCGTCGATTATGGTATCGGCGACAATCCCACCGTGTTTACGGCTGTTCCGGCCGCGAACATCAGCGGCAACCTTACTACCGGCAACCACGTATTCAGCAACAGCGCCATCAGCGTGACCTTCCCCGCGGCGGTGAACAACCAGGCGCAGAAAGTTTGGATCCGCATCGTATCGCTTACTGCCTCCACCGGCAGCGGCAGCCGCGGCGCTTCGGCCATCGACGACGTCAAGTTTACCTGGAACTAAAAACGAATGCACCCGGCGGCGACGCCGGAACCTAATAAAAAAGCTATGAACCGTATTTCCCTCAAGCATTTCCTGGCCGCCGGCACCGCTCTTTTCGTGGGCGCCGTGTTGCTGGTATCGTGCAAACGCAGCTATGATGTTCCCCCCGAGCCGTCGGCTCCGGGCGTCGTGGCCAACATCAGCATCAGAGACCTGAAGGCGATGGACACCGCTCCGTACAGCGTTACCCACATTACGCAGGACCTCGTGATCCGCGGTATCGTGAACATGGACGACAAGAGTGGTAACTACTACCAGCAGATCTCCATCCAGGACGCTACCGGCGGCCTGATCCTCCGCCTCGCCGGCTCGAGCCTCAACACTTCGTATCCCGTAGGCCGTGAGCTCTTCGTAAAAGTAAAAGACCTGTACCTCGGCGAATACGGCGGCCTGCTCCAGCTGGGCGGCGGCGCCGATTCGATCAACGGCGGCGTAACAATGCTGTCGCCGGTGCTGCAGGATCGCCATATTATCAAGGGCGCCCTCAACCAGCCCCTCGTTCCGGCCATCGTAAACGTAGCCAACCTGACAACCAACCGCCAGGACCCTTATGCCAACACGCTGATCCAGGTGGTGGGCTATGAGTTCGCGGCCTCGGACACGGCGAAGGGCTGGGCCGACGTCGGTGCTTCGGGCAACCGCGTAGCCCGTGGCTGCAGCCTGCCTTCGACCACCAACCTCACGGTGCGCACAAGCAACTATTCCAACTTCGCCACGCAGTCGATCCCCAACGGCAATGGTACCCTCACCGGTATCTACTCGTTCTTCGGTGCTACCAAGCAGCTGTCGATCCGCGACACGAACGACGCCAAGATGTGGGGTCCCCGCTGCGGCGGTTCCACGCCCCCGCCCGTTGGCGGCGGCACGAGCGCAGCAACGCTTACGCTCACGGGCAGCTCTCCGTACACGATAGACTTCAACAACATCGGCTCTGCGCTCCCCGACGGCGTTCGTCTCGGAATGAGCAACAGCAGCACTGTTTCCGACACCAACGACGTACTGGTTAATGCGGCCACACCCTGGGCCAACTCGACTGGCGCCTTCAAGAATGTAGCATCATTTACGGGTGCTTCGCAGGGAGCCGATGATGCCACCCAGGCCGGTTATACCAACCGCGCCCTCGGCATCCGCCAGACAAGCTCCATTGGCGACCCGGGTGCAGGTGTGACCTTCGTCCTGGCCAACACAACCGGCAAGAACCTGACGCAGCTTTCGTTCCTCCTGCAGTCGCTCGACTTCGGCAGCACCCGTACCACAACCTGGTCGGTTGACTACGCGGTTGGCGACGTGGTGCCTACGAGCTTCACCGCGCTGACCCCCAGCGGCACGCTCACGACGGGCGGCGGCAGCTTCAGCAGCAACCTCATTACGGTGCCCCTGCCTGCAGCCCTCAGCAACCAGTCGCAGAAGGTGTGGATCCGCATCCTGACCAAGACGGGTACCACGGGCTCGGGCAACCGACCCACCACCGGTATCGATGACGTAAAAATCACCTGGAACTAAATAAGCCTCTTCGAGATAAGCCGCTACCCGCGGCTTTTTCTCTTTCCGCCAACTGACAAGCGATCAAAAACGACTTTATGAGAAAACTCTACTTCCTTCTTTGCCTGATGCTGACCTCGGTAGCCGGCTTCAGCCAATTGATCACGGAGCCGTTTGACTACACTCCGTCTCCGGCCACGACGCCGACTCCCGGCCTCTCCATTCAAAGTAATGCGGTGTGGCGCACGGTCAACAGCGGCGACTCGATCCTTGTGGATCCGGGTAACCTTACCTATACCGGGCTTGCTGCTTCTACCGGCAACAAGGTCAAATTCGACGGGGCCGGAACGGACTATTTCCGGAACCTCCCTTCGAACCAGACCAGCGGAACGGTCTACGCATCCTTCCTGCTGAACATCACTTCGCTCGGCGGTCTCAACAGCACCGGCGGCTACTTCTTCGTGCTGTCCGATGGTTCCAGCAACTCGAACCACGCCTCCACGGTGTGGGTCCGTCTTTCGGGCACCGGCTACAACATCGGTATCAACTCGCGCACCACGGCGGCCCAGACATCCTGGCTGTCGCCGACGCTGAATGTCAACACTACTTACCTCGTGGTGGTTTCCTACACGATCGTCTCCGGAACTGCCAATGACTATGCATCGATCTGGCTTAACCCGGTTACCCTTGGCGGTACCGCGCCGCCGGCCGATGCCATCGCCTCCGTTGCCGCAACCGACCTGGCCAACGTAGGTCGCGTGCAGCTTCGCCAGGATGCCACTGCGGCCACGCCCTTCGTCTCTTTCGACGAGCTGCGCATCGCCACCGACTACGCCACGGTTACACCTGTGGACCCCGCCTTTACCACACCGACACTGAACGTAAGTTCACTGCCTTCTTTCGGCAGCATTTGCATCAACACGACGGGTGGCCCCAACTCCTTCAACATCGGTGGCTCCAACCTGGCCGCCGGCGATATCACGGTAGGACCTCTTGCCGGCTATACCTTCAGCACGACTTCCGGCGGTACGTACAGCAACACGCTGACACTCACGCAGCCCGGCGGCTCGTACTTCCAGACCGTGTACGTTAAGTTCACGCCGACGGCGGTACAGAGCTACAACGGCAACATCCCGGTTTCAGGTGCCGGTGCTGCTGCCAACAACGTGACAGCGGTCGGCGCGGGCATCAATGCCCCAGTAGTTACGACCGGTGCTTCTTCGGCCATCACCACTTCGGGCGCTACGCTGGCTGGTACGGTAGGCAACATCGGTTGCTCCGCCATCACCGCGTACGGCATCGAATACAGCACGACCAACAACTTCACACCCGGCACCGGTACACAGGTGGCCGGCTCCAACATTGCCAGCAATGCCTACACGGTTGCCGTAACGGGCCTTAACCCGGGTGTGACCTACTACTATGTTGCCTATGCGACCAACAGCCAGGGCACCGGTTACGGCACCCAGTCGTCGTTCACGACGGCTGTTCCGCCGGCTCCCACGCAGGCACCCGTCGCAACAGCAGCAACCGGCATTACATCCAGCGGCTTTACCGCCAACTGGAACGCCGTAAGCGATGCGACTAACTACCGCCTCGACGTGTTTACGGAAAGCAACGCCACGGTAGCGAATACCAACATCGCCGCCTGGACGATGTCGAACCAGTATATCCCCAAGTATGCGGATACCGGTACTGTTTACAACGTTGTCAACATCGACTCCATCGTAACGACCGCAACCAACGCGATCACCAATGCCAACGGTCCCTCGGGTGGTATCGGCACGACGCCGAACCCCTATGCCGTCCAGGCTACGGGCTGGGATGCCGGCCAGGATACGAAATACTGGGAGATCAACATGAGCACGCTGGGTGCCTCGAACCTGACCCTGTCTTCGATGCAGGGCTCGTCGAGCACCGGCCCGCGTGACTTCAAAGTGCAGTACAAGATCGGGGCTTCCGGTACCTATACCGACCTCCCGGGCGCTACCGTGCAGCTGACTACCGCCGTTCAGGCCGGCCAGCTCAATACCTGGGGCGCGATCAGCAACGTGGCCATCCCGGCCGCTGCTGAAAACCAGCCTGCTGTTTATTTCCGCTGGATCATGACCAGCAACACGTCGGTAAACGCCGGCACCGTTGCCGCAACGGGTACCAGCCGTCTTGCTGCCATCTATATCAGCGGCAACTACACGGGCACTGTCCGTACCTATGTTCCCGGCTACCAGAACCTGAGCGTCGGCAACGTAATTACGTACGGCGTTACGGGTCTCGCGCAGAACACGACCTATAATTATGTTGTTCGCGCAGAGAATGCGGGTGGCTACTCGCAGAACTCGAACAAAATCACCGTTGTTACGGCAACAGCGGCCGTGCCTGCCTTCACCGCTACGACGCTCGCCGGCTTCGGTAACGTCTGCGTGAACAGCACGTCGGGCGCACAGTCGTTTACCCTGAGCGGTACCAACCTCACGACGGCTGATGTCGTTGTGGGCCCGCTTGCCGGCTACACCTTCAGCACGACGGCCAACGGCACCTATACCAACAGCCTCACGCTGACCCAGCCCGGTGGTGCCTACAACCAGCAGGTATTCGTGAAGCTGACGCCCACAACGGCGACTTCCTACAATGGCAATATCCCGGTTACCGGCGGCGGCGCAGCGGCTATCAGCGTTGCAGCCACAGGTACCGGCATTAATACGCCCGCTTCGGTCAGCACGGGCGCGGCCTCCGGCATTACTCCTTCGGCCGCTACCCTGGCCGGAACGATCTCTGCCACTGGCTGCTCCGCGGTCACAAGCTATGGCTTCGTGTACAGCACGACAAGCGGCTTCAACTCCGCAACTACGGGCACCACGGTCACGGCTTCGAACCTCGCCGGTGGCGCCTTCAGCAGCAGCCTCAGCGGCCTGACGCCGAACACTACTTATTACTATGTAGCCTTTGTAACCAACGGCGGCGGCACGGTATACGGCACCGAGATGTCGTTTAGTACGAGCTCCAACCCCAGCTTCAGCACGACCGCCCTTGCCGGCTTCGGCAGCGTGTGCGTCAACAGCGCGAGCGCAGCCAACAGCTTTACCCTCTCTGGCTCAAACCTCGTCGCCGGCGATATCACCGTAGGCCCGCTTAGTGGCTACAGTTTCAGCACAGCCGCCAACGGCACGTACAGCAGCACGCTTACGCTGACGCAGCCCGGTGGTGCGTACAACCAGCAGGTGTTCGTTAAGCTGACACCGGCTGCCGCCATCTCGTACAACGGCAACATCCCAGTAACCGGCGCCGGCGCCAGCGCTGTGAGCGTTGCCGCCACCGGCAGCGGCATCAACACGACCGCCACGGTAACGACAGGCGCGCCGTCGGCCATCGGCACCACTTCGGCTACCGCTGCCGGCAGCATCCCGGCTACGGGTTGCTCTGCGGTGACCGCCTACGGTGTGGTTTACAGCACGACGAGCGGCTTCAACCCCGCTTCCACGGGTACGATCGTCAACGGCTCGAGCCTTGTAAGCAACGCCTTCACGGCAGCCCTCAGCGGCCTCACGCCTTCGACAACCTATTACTACGTAGCCTTCGCCACCAATGGCGGCGGCACGGTATACGGCAGCCAGCAGTCGTTTACGACACTGACGCCGACCCTCACGGCAACAACCCTTGCAACCCTGGGCAACGTTTGTGTGAACACAACGTCCGCCGCCCAGTCGTTTACCCTCAGCGGCACCAACCTGCTCGCAGGAGACATCACGGTGGGCCCGCTTGCCGGCTACAGCTTCAGCACGACGGCCAACGGTACCTATACCAACAGCCTCACGCTGACCCAGACCGGTGGATCCTACAACCAGCAGGTATTCGTGAAGCTGACGCCCACGTCGGCTACTTCGTACAACGGCAACATCAGCGCTTCGGGTGCTGGTGCCAGCACCATCAACGTAGCTGCTACGGGAAGCGGTGTCAACACGCCTCCGTCCGTTCCGACGGCCAGCAACGGTACCACCGGCAGCACAACGGCCGCCATCACGGGTAACGTAGCTACCACAGGCTGCTCGGCGCTGACGGCGTACGGTGTTATCTACAGCACTACGAACGGTTTCAACCCGGCTACAACCGGCACTACCGTTAACGGCTCCAGCATCAGCAGCGGCTCCTTCCCGGTTAGCCTCAGCGGTCTTACTCCCGGCACTACTTACTACTATGTTCCCTTTGTAACGAATGCTGCCGGCACCACCGTTTACGGTACCCAGCAAACGTTCACCACCACGTCGACCGCGACGCCTCCGGCGGCTCCCGTTGCTACGGCGGCCACTGCGATCAATACCACGAGCTTCACGGCCAACTGGAACGCGGTGACCGGCGCTACCGGTTACTTCCTCGATGTGTATACACTTGGCTCCGGCACGCAGACGATTGCGGGCTGGGATATGGCCGGCACTACGGACGCCAACCGCACGGCCAACCAGGGCAACGCCAGCAACATCAACCTGGCGACACTGACCGCTACTACCGGTGCTGCCACCGTTACCTACTCATTCCCCGCAGGTCCTTCGGCCCTCGGCGGCACCAACCCGCAGTCGGTATCGACAAGCGGCTGGGACAACGGTGTCGATACGAAGTACTGGATGGTTGCTGTCAACACCACCGGTGCTACCGGCCTGACGCTCTCTTCGCTGCAGGGCGGCTCCAACACGGGTCCCCGCGACTGGAAGATCCAGTACCGCGTGGGTAGCTCGGGCACCTGGAACGACGTGACCGGCGGTACCATCGCCGTGACCACGCCGCCTGTTGCCGCCAACCCGGCCACCTTCTTTGGTGTGACCGACCTGGCCCTCCCGGCAGCTGCCGAAAACCAGCCGCTGGTGCAGATCCGCTGGGTGGTGAACAGCACTGTCTCGGTGAACAACAGCGTCGTTGCATCGGGTGGCACGAGCCGCATTACGGCCATCTATGTGAAGGCCACGAGCGGCGCCGCAACACCGGTGTATGTAACGGGCTACCAGAACCTGCCTGTCAACAATGTCACATCCTACAACGTAACGGGTCTCACACCCAATACGACCTATTACTATGTAGTTCGCGCTACGAATGCCGCCGGCACTTCGGGCAATTCCA
>NZ_BAAHAL010000003.1:0-1392 GCF_054777635.1 Flaviaestuariibacter terrae | reverse complement strand
GCTCGGCCCTCCAGGCCGGCAACGTAACGGTAGGCCCGCTGGCCGGCTACTCCTTCAGCACGACCTCGGGTGGTACCTACAGCTCCACGCTGACGATTCCCACAACGGGTGGTGCACTGAGCCAGGCTGTATTTGTACAGTTCACCCCGACGGCCGTTCAGTCGTACAACGGTAACATCCCGGTTTCGGGTGCCGGTGCATCGGCCATCAACGTAGCTGCCACGGGTGCTGGTGTGAATACCGCAGCCACCGTTACGGCGGGAGCGGCTACGGGCATCAACAGCACGGGTGCTACCATCCCGGGTACGATCAGCAACAACGGCTGCTCCGCAGCAACTGCTTATGGCGTTATCTGGAGCACGACCAACGGGTTCAACCCCGCTACATCGGGTACCACGGCAGCCGGCAGCAACCTGTCGGGCACGGGCTTCAGCGTTTCGCTGAGCGGCCTTACTGCCAGCACGACGTACTACTACGTTACATACGTAACCAACGCCGCTGGTACCAGCTATAGCGCGCAGCAGTCGTTTACGACCACGGCCACAGGTTCTGCCCCCGCGGCTCCTGTTGCTACGGCGGCCACTGCGATCAATACCACGAGCTTCACGGCTAACTGGAACGCGGTGACCGGCGCTACCGGCTACTTCCTCGATGTGTATACGCTTGGCGCAGGCTCCGGCACGCAGACGATTGCGGGCTGGGATATGGCCGGCACTACGGATGCCAACCGTACGGCCAACCAGGGCAACGCCAGCAACATCAACCTGGCGACACTGACCGCTACTACCGGCGCTGCCACCGTTACCTACTCGTTCCCCGCAGGTCCTTCGGCCCTCGGCGGCACCAACCCTCAGTCGGTATCGACAAGCGGCTGGGACAACGGTGTCGATACGAAGTACTGGATGGTTGCAGTCAACACCACTGGTGCTACCGGCCTGACGCTCTCTTCGCTGCAGGGCGGCTCCAACACGGGTCCCCGCGACTGGAAGATCCAGTACCGCGTGGGTAGCTCGGGCACCTGGAACGACGTGACCGGCGGTACCATCGCCGTGACCACGCCGCCTGTTGCCGCCAACCCGGCCACCTTCTTTGGTGTGACCGACCTGGCCCTCCCGGCAGCTGCCGAAAACCAGCCGCTGGTGCAGATCCGCTGGGTGGTGAACAGTACGGTTTCGGTGAACAACAGCGTCGTTGCATCGGGTGGCACGAGCCGCATCACGGCCATCTATGTGAAGGCCACGAGCGGCGCCGCAACACCGGTGTACGTAACGGGCTACCAGAACCTGCCTGTCAACAATGTCACATCCTACAACGTAACGGGTCTCACACCCAATACGACCTATTACTATGTAGTTCGCGCTACGAATGCCGCCGGCACTTCGGGCAATTCCA
>NZ_BAAHAL010000002.1:0-738 GCF_054777635.1 Flaviaestuariibacter terrae | reverse complement strand
TGACACCGGTGGAGAAGAAGTTGTAGTTGCCGGAGGTTGTGTACGTAGATCCATGCCATGTAAACACAGAGCAGGCCGTAGCTGTCGTATCGGTGTGCACGCCCTGGTTGATGGTGAGGTGCAGGGTCACCGTGTCGGGGCAGCCGTTGACACCGGTGGAGAAGAAGTTGTAGTTGCCCGAGGTTGTGTACGTAGCTCCATGCCAGCTGAAGGTGGTACAAGCTGTAGCCGTGGTATCGGTGTGCACACCCTGGTTGATGGTCA
Source organism: Flaviaestuariibacter terrae (assembly GCF_054777635.1). Taxonomy (NCBI): domain Bacteria; kingdom Pseudomonadati; phylum Bacteroidota; class Chitinophagia; order Chitinophagales; family Chitinophagaceae; genus Flaviaestuariibacter; species Flaviaestuariibacter terrae. The sequence goes on along the minus strand of NZ_BAAHAL010000002.1, from coordinate 474 downwards.
GGTGCAGGGTGACCGTATCGGGGCAGCCGTTGACGCCCGTGGAGAAGAAGTTGTAGTTGCCACTCGTGNTGGAGAAGAAGTTGTAGTTGCCACTCGTAGTATAGCTCTGTCCATGCCAGCTGAAGGTGGTACAAGCCGTTGCCGTGGTATCGGTGTGCACGCCCTGGTTGATGGTCAGGTGCAGGGTGACCGTATCGGGGCAGCCATTGACACCGGTGGAGAAGAAGTTGTAGTTGCCACTCGTAGTATAAGTAGATCCATGCCACGAGAAGGTGGTACAAGCCGTAGCTGTGGTATCGGTATGCACACCCTGGTTGATGGTGAGGTGCAGGGTCACGGTATCGGGACAGCCATTGACACCGGTGGAGAAGAAGTTGTAGTTGCCACTTGTAGTATAAGTGGATCCATGCCAGCTGAACGTGGTACAAGCGGTAGCTGTGGTATCGGTATGCACGCCCTGGTTGATGGTGAGGT
>NZ_BAAHAL010000001.1:1217-2076 GCF_054777635.1 Flaviaestuariibacter terrae | reverse complement strand
CACCGGTGGAGAAGAAGTTGTAGTTGCCACTCGTAGTATAGCTCTGACCGTGCCAGGCAAACACCGAGCAAGCCGTAGCCGTGGTATCGGTATGCACGCCCTGGTTGATGGTCAGGTGCAGGGTGACTGTATCGGGGCAGCCATTGACGCCGGTGGAGAAGAAGTTGTAGTTGCCGGAAGCCAGGTATGTCTGACCATGCCACGAGAAGGTGGTACAAGCCGTAGCCGTGGTATCGGTATGCACACCCTGGTTGATGGTCAGGTGCAGGGTCACCGTGTCGGGACAGCCATTGACACCGGTGGAGAAGAAGTTGTAGTTGCCGGAGGTTGTGTACGTAGCTCCATGCCAGCTGAAGGTGGTACAAGCTGTAGCCGTGGTATCGGTGTGCACACCCTGGTTGATGGTCAGGTGCAGGGTGACCGTATCGGGGCAGCCGTTGACGCCGGTGGAGAAGAAGTTGTAGTTGCCGGAAGCCAGGTATGTCTGTCCGTGCCATACAAACTGCGTACAAGCTGTAGCCGTGGTATCGGTGTGCACGCCCTGGTTGATGGTCAGGTGCAGGGTGACCGTATCGGGGCAGCCATTGACACCGGTGGAGAAGAAGTTGTAGCTGCCACTCGTAGTATAAGTAGATCCATGCCACGAGAAGGTGGTACAAGCCGTAGCCGTGGTATCGGTATGCACGCCCTGGTTGATGGTGAGGTGCAGGGTGACCGTATCGGGGCAGCCGTTGACACCGGTGGAGAAGAAGTTGTAGTTGCCGGAAGCCAGGTATGTCTGTCCGTGCCATACAAACTGCGTACAAGCCGTAGCCGTGGTATCGGTGTGCACACCCTGGTTGATGGTCAGGTGCAGGGT
>NZ_BAAHAL010000001.1:0-1195 GCF_054777635.1 Flaviaestuariibacter terrae | reverse complement strand
GTAGCCGTGGTATCGGTATGTACGCCCTGGTTGATGGTCAGGTGCAGGGTGACTGTATCGGGGCAGCCATTGACGCCGGTGGAGAAGAAGTTGTAGTTGCCGGAAGCCAGGTATGTCTGACCGTGCCACGAGAAGGTGGTACAAGCCGTAGCCGTGGTATCGGTATGCACGCCCTGGTTGATGGTGAGGTGCAGGGTGACCGTATCGGGGCAGCCGTTGACACCGGTGGAGAAGAAGTTGTAGTTGCCACTCGTAGTATAGCTCTGACCGTGCCAGGCAAACACCGAGCAAGCCGTAGCCGTGGTATCGGTATGCACGCCCTGGTTGATGGTCAGGTGCAGGGTGACCGTATCGGGGCAGCCGTTGACACCGGTGGAGAAGAAGTTGTAGTTGCCACTCGTAGTATAGCTCTGACCGTGCCAGGCAAACACCGAGCAAGCCGTAGCCGTGGTATCGGTATGCACACCCTGGTTGATGGTGAGGTGCAGGGTGACCGTGTCGGGGCAGCCATTGACGCCCGTGGAGAAGAAGTTGTAGTTGCCGGAAGTTGTGTACGTAGCTCCATGCCAGCTGAAGGTGGTACAAGCGGTAGCCGTGGTATCGGTATGTACGCCCTGGTTGATGGTCAGGTGCAGGGTGACTGTATCGGGGCAGCCATTGACGCCGGTGGAGAAGAAGTTGTAGTTGCCGGAAGCCAGGTATGTCTGACCGTGCCACGAGAAGGTGGTACAGGCCGTAGCCGTGGTATCGGTGTGCACACCCTGGTTGATGGTCAGGTGCAGGGTCACCGTATCGGGGCAGCCGTTGACACCGGTAGAGAAGAAGTTGTAGTTGCCGGAAGCCAGGTATGTCTGACCGTGCCATACATACTGCGTACAAGCCGTAGCCGTGGTATCGGTATGCACGCCCTGGTTGATGGTGAGGTGCAGGGTCACTGTATCGGGGCAGCCATTGACACCGGTGGAGAAGAAGTTGTAGTTGCCACTCGTGGTATAGCTCTGTCCATGCCAGACAAACTGCGTACAGGCCGTAGCTGTCGTATCGGTGTGCACGCCCTGGTTGATAGTCAGGTGCAGGGTGACCGTATCGGGGCAGCCATTGACACCGGTGGAGAAGAAGTTGTAATTGCCCGAGGTTGTGTACGTAGCTCCATGCCATACAAACACAGAGCAGGCTGTGGCTGTTGTATCGGTAT